>NZ_BMGP01000004.1 GCF_014640255.1 Subtercola lobariae
CCGCTTGCACGGCGAGCTCGGCCACATCCCACCCATCGAGAAAGAGAACGCCTACTACTCACAAACCCCCGTCCCTCGACCGAGAGAACGGGTCAACTAGAGCCCCCACCAAACCCGGGGCTAGACAGTGCTGTGTAAATCAATGACGCCCATTGCTACCAGAACCACTAAGAGGTAACCGATAAGAAACACCGAGACAGCAGCGAAGGCCGCCACCTTTGCCGGCCGGGTCGGGTACGGTCGGCGTCGAGCCAACTCACACAGCCAGATAGCGGCAAGCAGCCAAGTCAGAATGAGCGCGGGTCCGAGCATGCCCGGCAAGAGTCGGTAGGCAGCGGCCAGAACAACGATTACGGCGAATATTGCGGCGAGCACTGCCTCCACAGCCCAGACGATTCGTATTGTCCTCCGATCGATCGGGGCACCGGCGTCATATGCCTTGAGTTGCGCGACATGCCCTGCTGGGCACTGGCAAGCGGTCCCCCTTTTTTATGAAATTGCACGATACGCCGACTCGCGAGCGAGGAAAAGCCCTCTCTCGTAACGGCCGCCATCACTGCGATTTCCGACCCCTACAGCTCGGTAACTATTGGATAGTGACCGGACCGCTCGAGGTCTCTCAAAGGGAATGCTCCGGAGCGCGCCGGGTCTGAATTCGCCGCGCATGTTTCGCCGTCTTCATCGGTTCGTCATCCTTCGGATAAGTCTTGAGACTGATCGACTTTGATGTGGTTCAGGGCAGTCCAGTGCCCGCGAACGTCGTACGCTGATTCGGCTCGTAGACGATGGCGTTGTGTTCGAAAGATGTATTTGTCGGCTTCGCGGTTCACGATCCTGGCGGCTTCTGCGGTGCAATAGTACGAGATTTGTGTGATGTTTTCGCGGTCGAGTCGGTAGGTGTGGTTGTCGAATATTTGCTTGTATCGTTGCCAGGTCTTCGGTGTGAGCTCGACCTCGATGAGCTCGATGTGGTCGCCTTTCTGAGCGACGCCATCGGCTTGGTGCTCGAGCATTCCTGACGGTTTCCGGTCACGGTTCCAGGTGAAACCTGCGGCGAGGTAGCGGGCCGATATGAGGGCGACGGCTACCTCGTGCCGGGTGGTCTGTCGGAACAGGTTCGGGGCGGGTTTGCCGATGGCTTGATGGGTTGCCCAGACGATCGATGAGTCGCGAAATGTTGGCCGGGCCCGGTCGAGAAGGCCTGCCTGCATAAGACGATTGACCCAGTGGTTCGCTCTTCTAACGGCAACGGGTTGACCGGTTCCGAGGTACGCACCGAGGGCCCACCGGATGGCTTCGATGTCCGCGATTCTGACGATGGCCAGCCAGTCCAACATGCGTTCGTCACGCATCGTGATCTGCACCATGTCACACCACCCGCATCTGTCCGAAATTGTTCACCGATCCCCGCCTATTCGTCCCGTTTACTTCTGTGTCTTTCATGTCTTTTCTTCCTTCCCCTCACCTTTCACTCTCTGTTGTTTTCTGTTTTTCCCTGTCCCACTGTTCTTTCTTTACTTCCCAACCTCCCTCACCAATAACGCAGTGGTGGGTGCGGGAGGTTGGGAAGCGCGCCTCGTGCGGGAAGGGCAGTGGGACAGGGAAAAACAGGCCTCACCCCGGCCATTGCTACGGCCAGCCTTGGGCCGGGTCAACGGAAGTAGGCGCGAAGGTTCACCGATCCCTCGGTCATCAGATTCATGGCTGCCCGCTGGAGTCAGCTCCGGCACTCTCTCCGAGTTATCCACAGGCGCGCTTGTCGGCTTGCGCGTACTGTTCTGGTTTTGTTCTGTACTGGTTCTTCCTGTTAGGGGGGTCACTGGCTGACCCCCTTTTCATCCAGTTAGTGACACCCTGGGGTGGTCACTGAGTGACACTCTGAGGTGGTCAGAAAGTGACACCCTGATCCCGCCGCTCGGTCAGGTTCACGACCGGGTTGAGCCGCCGCTTCATGGTGGGTGGCCGGCTGCTGTCGAGGAGTAGTTCGAACTCGGCCCGCTGACCGCTGCGCCCCGGCCGCACGCGCCGAATGGCACCCTTGCCAAGCAGCTCCCGCATGGTGCGGTTCACGACCTGGAAGGCACGATTTGAGCCGTTCTCGGGTGCAAGGAAGCCGAGGGCGATGGCGGACATTTCCCGGCCGCCGAAGTACCGCCGTGGCAATGCGCCGGCAGGGTTGTCGTGGTCGTCCCAGCATTCCAGTGCCATGTGCAGCAGCAGCCGTGCGGCGTTCGACCCGAGCTGCAGTTCTGCGGCGACGAGTACGGCGTTCTTTGCCGCGTACAACCCCACCGTCTCAGTAGGCGCGCGACCGGGTACCGGTTCGGGTCTGCGCGGAGGACTCGATCCACTCCAGCGCCTCAGACATCTTGTACAGCACCGTCTTAGGTGTCGGCTTGTAGAACCTGGGACCGAGTCCCCGGTAGCGGAGTTGCGCAAGTCCCGGGACGCTGACGCCGCAGAGTTGGCTGAGGGTGGCGGGATTGATGAATTCGTCATTCATGTCAGTTTGTCCTTTCGGAGGTTGTGATCAACTTGTGTTGTTGGAATCACAATACGATTACCGATCTGGTTTGACAAGCATCTGATTGCTAAGCTGTCGAAATGGCAGACTTTAGGACTGAGTTGAGTATCGGCAAACGCATTGCCGCGGCCCGGAAACAACGCGGTATGACCACCGCCCGCGACCTCGCCGACGCGATCCCGGTCGAGACCATAAGTGAAGCGGTAATCCAGAACATCGAAGCCGGCCGGAAAGTCGAACTCTCCGTCAGCCAACTCCTGAACATCGCCCACGCACTCCGCGTCCCACCCCTATTCCTGCTCGCGCCGGTCGGCTTGCCCTCGCGTGGGCCCGACGTGCCCAACCTCTGCAGCGATCTACAGGGCATGTCGACGATCGAGTTCGACGCGTGGCTCACGGGAGCACCGGATGGCGCATACCGGTGGAAAACCAAAGACGAACGAGCCGAGCGCTCCGAGCTGCAAGCCATGCGCGAGCTAAATCAGCAGCTCCAGGAACGAAGACGCCTAAGCGCCATCTTGGAGATTGAGAAGGAAGACAACATGACAGAGGACCAGATGAACCAACAAACCTGGGAGTCCACACCCGAACGAATCGCGAACGTACAACGCCGCATCGACCAACTCGAGTCCTACCTCACCTCCGCGGGATGGGACCTCGACGGATGGGCATAGCAAAAGTTTCGAATCGCGCCTCGCGCGGCTAGACGGTAAAAGGAGCAGGACGTGGGAACAATCGAATCGTACGAATCGGCCTCGGGGAAGAGGTATCGCGTTCGATTCCGAAAGCCCGATCACACACAGACACGCAAAAACGGTTTCATCACGAAGAAGGAAGCCGAGCGATTTCTGCGCGAAGTCGAGACCGCTAAAGACACTGGGACCTACATTGATGCAAGTGAGGCACGGGCGTCCATCGGCGAACTCGGAGCAACGTGGATGACGCACCAGACTCAGCTCAAACCGTCGTCGTTTCGCGCAGTCGAGGTCGCATGGAGACTGCACGTGGAGCCTTCGTGGGGACCGATTTCCGTCGGCGATATACGTCACAGTGAAGTTCAAGCTTGGGTATCCAAGCTGAGCGTCGATCGAAGCGCAACAACAATTCTGCGCGCATACGGGATCCTCGCCGCGATTCTCGATGTCGCCGTCAAGGACCGCCGAGTCATGTCGAATCCGGCTCGCGGTGTGAACCTGCCGCGCAAGACTCCGAAGCCTCGTGTGTATTTGTCGCACGGGCAGGTTCAGCTTGTGGCCGATCAGGCCGGCGATCAAGGAGATCTGGTGCTCTTTCTTTCGTACACCGGTCTCAGGTGGGGCGAAGCGACGGCGTTGCGAGTCCGGAGCCTCGACGCAATGCGCCGTCGAGTGAGCGTCACAGAGAATGCCGTTCAGGTCGGTGGTCCGATCGTCATCGGAACACCGAAGAACCATTCGAGCCGAAGTGTTCCCTATCCGCCATTCCTGTCGGATGCGCTAGCCGCTCGATGCGTTGGCAAGTCGAAAGATGAACTGCTCTTCTCGGGCCCAAGCGGCCACGTTCGTCTTCCCGACTCGAGAAGAGGATGGTTCGCGTCCGCCGTGAGATCCGCGCAAAGTGTCGATCCCGATATCCAGCGGGTAACCGTGCACGATCTTCGTCACACGGCGGCGAGCCTCGCGATCAGCTCAGGAGCAAACGTCAAAGCCGTGCAGCGGATGCTCGGACACGCTTCGGCGGCCATGACGCTCGACACTTACGCAGACCTCTTCGACGATGACCTTGATGCGGTTGCTTTAGCCCTCGGTGAGGCCAAGGCAAAATCAAGTGTGTCCAAAATGTGTCCAAACGAGGTCCTGGACAGAAGGAAAACCCCCTGACTTCCTTGTAACCAAAGGGAAGCAGGGGGTTTGAGAGTGGCGGTACCGGTGGGATTTGAACCCACGGTGCTCTTTCAAGCACACAACTTTTCGAGAGTTGCACCTTCGGCCGCTCGGACACGGTACCGGGAGATACTTTACGGCACGCTTGGGCAGGGCGCCAATCGGCGTGGGGGCGGGGTCAGGTGACCCGGGCATCCGGGGCCCGACGAGTCGAAAGCGCAAGCCGCAGCGCTGCACGAGGCAACGTGCCAAAATTGCGAGGGTGACTTACACCGCTGCAGATGACCGCTACGAAAAACTCCCCTACCGCCGAACGGGCCGAAGCGGGCTCAAACTGCCCGCCGTGTCGCTCGGGCTCTGGCAGAATTTCGGCGATACCACCACGACCGAAACGCAGCGCGCCATTCTGCGGCGGGCGTTCGATCTGGGCGTGACGCACATCGACCTGGCGAACAACTACGGTCCGCCGTACGGCAGTGCTGAGACGAACTTCGGTCGCATTTTCGCTGAAGACTTTGCGCCGTACCGCGACGAGCTGGTCATCTCGACGAAGGCCGGGTACGACATGTGGCCGGGCCCTTACGGCGACTTCGGCTCGCGCAAATACCTGCTCGCGAGCCTCGACCAGTCGCTTGGGCGCATGGGTCTCGACTACGTCGACATCTTCTACTCGCACCGGTCTGATCCCGAGACTCCGCTCAAGGAGACGATGGGCGCGTTGCATACCGCGGTGACGAGCGGCCGCGCGCTGTACGCCGGCATCTCGAGCTACTCGCCGGAGCGCACGGTGGCGGCCGCTCGTATTCTGGCCGATCTGGGCACTCCCCTGCTCATCCACCAGCCCTCGTATTCGATGTTCAATCGCTGGATCGAGAGCGGTCTGCTCGATACCCTCGACGAGCTGGGGGTGGGATGCATCGCCTTCTCGCCACTCGCCCAGGGTCTGCTCACCGACCGGTACTTGAACGGCATTCCGAGCGATTCGCGGGCGGCGCAGAACGGCTCGATGCAGCAGAGCTTCATCAGCGACGAGACGCTCGCTCGCGTGCGTGGGCTGAACGATATCGCTGCCGGCCGCGGGCAGACGTTGGCGCAGCTCGCGCTTTCGTGGGCGCTTCGGGATGCACGTGTCACGTCAGTGCTCATCGGAGCCTCGAGCGTGCGCCAACTAGAAGACAACCTCGCGGCGACTTCGAATCTCGCGTTCGAGGCCGCCGAGCTTGCCGCCATCGACGAGTTCGCGAAGGACTCCGGCATCAACCTCTGGGCGAACTCGAGCGCCGTGGGGGCCTGACGGCCCGCCCGCCTGCTTGCCCGGCCGGCCCGCCCGGGAGTTAGGTCGGAGCAGAGCACTCATGTCGACGTATTGCGGGCATGCGCGCTCTGCTCCGACCGAACTCCCGCGCGGGGTCGACTTTCGACGGAGATTCGGGCATCCGTCGGCAGGGCTGCGGCGGATGGCCGTATCTCCGTCGAAAGGCGGGTCAGGCGCCAGGGCGCCGGTGGCTCGCCCGTCGAAAGACGGGTCAGGCGCCCGGTGGCTCTGCGGCAGGGCGACGGGTCGTGGTTGCGGGTGCTCGATCAGCCGGAGTTTCGTTCGGCGTAGCCGAATAGGCTGGAGCCATGGTCTTTCCCGGGCTCGATCGCCGCGACAGTGCTGCCACCCCCGGCAGCGTTCCGGGCGCAGCCGCGGCGCCCACCGTGCTGCTGCTGCACGCCCACCCTGACGACGAAACGCTCGCGACCGGCGGCCTCATGGCCCGGCTGGTCGCCGACGGGGCGCGCGTCGTACTCGTCACGGGCACCCGCGGCGAGCGCGGCGAAGTGGTGCCCGGGCCACTCAAACACCTCGAGGGCACGCCCGAGCTCGCCGCAACCCGGGTCTTCGAGCTCGCCGCTGCGATGCGCGAGCTAGGCGTGATCGACCACCGTTTCTTGGGCGAAGTGGATGCCCGTGCCGAAGGCCTGGCCCCGCGCAGCTACCTCGACTCAGGTATGCAATGGGCCCCTTCGGGTATGGCCGAGGCGGCAGCGGATGCTCCGGCCGACGCCTTGAGCCTGGCTCCGTTCGACGAGGTCGTGGCCGATGTGCTGGCCGTGGTGGCGGAGCTACGCCCGCAGGTCATTGTGAGCTATGACGAGCGGGGTGGGTACGGGCATCCCGATCACGTGCGCATGCACGACGCAGCCGTGGCCGCCGTGGCAGCGGTGGCAGCCCTGGGATCGGTGGCAGCCCTGGCATTGGTGGCAGCCGAAGCAGCTGCGGCGGTCGGGGCAGCCGTGGCGGCCGTGCCCCCCTTCGCCCTGCCGAACGAAACCCGAATCGACCTCTACACCGTCATTCCCGACTCAGCAGAAGCCGAAGACACCGACATCGTCGTGCCACTCGGCCCGTACCGCGACGCGAAGTTTCGCGCACTCGCGGCCCACCGCACCCAGTTGAGCGTCGAGGGCGACGAGATCGTGCTTTCGGGGGGCCAACGGCACGCGGTGAGCGACGCTGAAGTCTTTCGGCTATACGCAGGTTCAGAGGACAGCGAGCCCGGGCATCCGGCAGCCGAATCGCCCTGAGTTCGGCAAACCATGAGTGTTAGGCTCGCCTTACTAGATCACGTCACAACGCGCTTGGTCTCTTCAGAGAAGGGCACAGTCACCCCAATGACCTACATCAGATCTGCCGCATTCGCGCAGACAGGTTACGTCGTGCTCGACACGTATGAGCAGGCTCGAGACCCGAAAGAGTGGCTCGAACTCGAGTACGTCGACTGGAAGTCGTCTGGCGACACCCGTTTTGCCCCCCTGGCCAGCGCTTTCGGTGAGATGGAGTGCAACGGTTTCTGGAACCACACTCCCCCGCGCACCGATAAAGATGGCGTGTGGGTGCAAGAGAACGTCGAAAAAGCGCCCATTCTGAAGGCCCGCGCCGAAGAGCCCGGCACCAACATCGGCCGGTGCCGTGTCATCGAACTGCAGCCGAACGACTACGCGAGCGCCATCTACAACCTGCACCAAGACGACAACAACCGGCTGAACCCCGACGGCACCGGCTGGATCGTGCGCAGCTTCTTCAACCTTTCAGACGACAAAGATTCGGTGCTGATTCTTCGCGAAGACCGGTTCGACCCCACTACCGAGGTGCGCATTCCGCTGCCGGCAGGTTCGCAGCTCATCGTCGACACACAGCGATTCTGGCACGCGGTGTGGCACGTCGGCCCCGAGCCGCGCTACTGCCTCATCACGTCGTACACGTCGGGGCCCGAACTCGATGCGTACATCGAGAAGTACCACGGCAAGCCGCAAGACGCGAACCCTCCGCTGCCGCAGCAGGTCATCGACGACGCCCAAACGTCTATGCAGCGTCGGCTCGCCGAGCGCGCCGCGACTCTCGCGTCTCAGGGCAAGCGCGCAGCGGGTGCAGTTGCTTTCGACGACGACTCCGAATCTGACTCTGACGACTGAGTTTCGCTGAGTGCGACGAGGCTCAGCCGGTCGCATTCGCACGTTTCGTGCGGCTGCCTCGGTGGGCGCGTGGCGGCGGCGGGTGGGTGACGGCTGCGGCGGCGGCGGCGGCGAGTGGATGATCGACTCCTTCACAATTTCGAACCGGACACTTCTCTCCCCAGCCTCGGGGCGTCACCGGAGCCCTGTCGGTGGCCCGCCCTATCGTTAGGGCATGCCCACTAAGCCTGTCAGCAACTTCAAGTGCACCGAATGCGGGTGGACCACGCCGCGCTGGGCCGGGCGCTGCGGCGAGTGCCAATCGTGGGGCACCGTGGTCTCGGCGCTCGAGTCGGCCGCCATGGCCGGCCAGGTCAAAGCGGTCAAGGTCGACGAGGGCAGCATCGCTCGCCCCATCACCGAAGTCGACACCGAAGCGACCACGCATTGGGCCACCGGCATCGCAGAATTCGACCGCGTTCTCGGCGGCGGTTTGGTGCCTGGCGCAACCATTCTGCTCTCGGGCGAGCCGGGCGTCGGCAAGTCGACGCTGCTGCTCGAGGTCGCGGCGCGAGCAGCCCAAGAACACTTGCGGGTGCTTTACGTCAGCGCCGAAGAGTCGGTCGGGCAGATCAAGATGCGCGCAGACCGCACCCAGTCGTTGTCTCCCACGCTGATGCTCGCCGCCGAGACCGACCTGGCGACCATCCTGGGCCAGATCGACGCGGTCATGCCGCACCTCGTCATTGTCGACTCGGTTCAGACGGTGTCTAACTCGGCGCTCGACAGCGGTGCCGGCAGCCCCGGGCAGGTGCGCGCGGTCGCCTCGGCCCTGATTCGCGTCGCGAAAGAGCGGTCACTGCCCATGCTGCTCGTGGGGCACGTCACGAAAGACGGCTCCATCGCGGGGCCGCGAGTTCTCGAGCACCTCGTCGACGTCGTGTGCCAGTTCGAGGGTGATCGCCAAACCGCACTGCGTTTCATACGAACGCTGAAGAACCGTTTCGGGCCCACCGATGAGGTAGGGTGTTTCGAAATGACCTCCGAGGGTATTCGAGAGGTGAGCGACCCCAGCGGCCTGTTTCTCAGCAACTCGGTCGAACCTTCCACCGGAACCTGTGTGACCATCGCCCTCGAGGGCCGCCGTGCGCTTCCGGTCGAGATTCAGGCACTGGTCATCACCGCCACCGGCCCCAACCCGCGGCGGGTCACCAACGGGGTCGATGCGTCGCGTGTCTCGATGCTGCTCGCCGTGCTCGAGCGCCGTTTGAAGATGCGGCTGAGCGATAAAGACGTCTACGTGTCGACTGTCGGCGGCGTGAAACTCGTCGAGCCCGCCGCCGACCTCGCTATCGCGCTGGCCATCGCTTCGGCCGTGAGCGACGGGCCCATGCCCAACAGTTTCGTGGCGTTCGGCGAAATCAGCCTGGCGGGCGAAGTTCGCCAGGTCACCTCATCGGCTCTGCGCGCGACGGAGGCTCGCCGCCTCGGCTTCGCGAACGTTCTCGGCCCAGGCGAATCGCAGATCAAGCCCGCCTTTCACCGCGCCTTCGGCACGGCACCGGCCTCCGCCGGCGGCCGCCCTCCGGCCGCCGATTCGGCCGGAGGCGCCACCACCCGAGGTGAGCCCGGTCGTGCGGGCCGCAACTCGCCCGGCGCCATCGGATTAGGCGACTACGGTAACCACCCCGCCGGCTCGGGGCTCACCGGCTCGGGTCGCGGCAGGTCTGGCATTGCGGGGCCTGAGCGCGGCACCCTCGGCCAGCGCCGACCGGCGTCTCGGCCTCACGACGCAGCAGAAGCCGCAGCGCCCTTCGACTCGACCGAGCCGATGCGCCCCGTCAGGCCGCTCCGACCGGTGCGGCCGCTCCGCGACGACGACACGCCGAACGGAGACGGCGCCTAACGCCGCCGCGCCGCGCCGCGTCACCTCACTCGCGTCGGCCGAAACGACGCCCGCGCGAACGGGGCGCTGACCTCTGCCTCGGCCGATCGTCGGTTGGGCGGCTCCAGCATTGCTGCGCGTCGGCCGGAATCGCGCCTCCCACTCGGCGATTCTGAGCCGTTCGCTACAGCAAGACCACCAGCTTGCGCGCCGAAACACCCTGCCGCAAAAGGTCGAGTGCAGCTTGAACGTGCTCGAGGCCCGACCCGACAACCTGGGGGCGGGGCGCCGCGACGAACCGGCCGTCGGCGAGAGCGGCAGGTAAGAAGTCGCGCCACAACATCGGCCCGACCTCATCGTTCATCAGCGTGCTACCCCAAACGTAATTCGCTTTGATGCCGCGCGAACGGCTGCGCGCCTGCAGAGCAACATTCGATGCGAGCATCCCGAGCCCGACGCGCATCAGCTCGAGGCTTGGCCCCGCACGTCGTGGGAGTCGCGCCAGAGAGACCGACGGGGTCGCCAAACTCACTCGTTTCGCTCCGGTTGCGGCCGCGATGGCCACGGCGGGCTCGGCCGAACCTGTTCCTACCGCGAAGACCCCGGCGACCGGGGCTCCGGCGATCGCCTCGATGATGTCTTTCACCACGGTCGGGCTCCCGTAGTCGAAGACACGCGCCGCGCCGAGGCCCAGAACGTAGTCGTGATTGCGGGGCGAGGCCGTCGAGATCACGGCGTAGCCGGCCGCCCGCGCCAGCTGAATCGCGTTGCTGCCGACGCTGGTCGACCCGCCCCACACCACGACGGTTTCGGTGCGCGAGCCTGCCAGCGCGCCCGAGTCGGCCGGCTGGCGCGCGTCGCCCAGCGTGCCCGAATCAGCCGACTGGCGCGAGTCGCCCTGCGCGCTTGAATCACCGTGCGCGCCCGCGCCGTTCGGTGCCGTCGAATCACCTTGTGCGCCAGCGCCGGCCGGTGTGGTCGGATGCCGTAACCCCAGTTGATCGCGTCCGAAGAGCGCAGACGCTGCTGTCGATACCGCCAGCGGAAGCACCACCGCGTCTTCGAAACTCATGGCATCGGGAATCGGCGACGCCAGATTCCCTTGCACCACCGTGAACAGCTGAAAGGCGCCCTCGGCCTGATGGTTTCGACCCTTCTCCATGCCGACCGCGTAGCCGATGGCGCGGTCGCCCGGCTGAAAGCGGGTCACCGCGCTCCCTACCTCGACCACCTCACCCGCGACATCTTCACCGAGCACGGCGGGGTACGGCAGCCAGCGATACATGAGGTCACCGGTCGACTGCTTGATTTCGTCGAGCGGATTGACCGCTATGGCTCGATTGCGGATGACGATTTCGTGCGCGCCGGGCGCGGTGTACGGGGCCGCGCGCACGACGAGGTCAGCGTAACGAGCATCCAGCAGCAGCGCGCTGTTCGACGGGGCGGGCGTCGGTGTGGTTTTCGAGCGACTCGGGTTCACGGCACTGTTCATTTCGGTTCTCCCTGGCGTTGGCGTGGCGGTGAGGTGCGTTGAGGTGACGGTGACCTTCGCGGTGATGTCATCGTGTGTCATCACACTACAACCTCATGGCATGCTGTGTCATCACTAGAATGGAACCGTGAGCAGATGGCAACCCAACGCGCGGCAACGCCTCCAGAGCGCTGCCCTCGAGCTGTTCTCGGAGCAAGGCTTTGCAGAGACGACGGTTCCGCAGATAACAGCGCGCGCGGGGCTTACAACACGCACCTTCTTTCGCTACTTTTCTGACAAACGCGAGGTGCTGTTCGGCGACGACGTCGACATGCCAGGGTTAGCCGCTCGAATCATTGCCGAAGCACCAGCTGAGCTCGGCCCGTTGCAGGTGATCCAGGGCAGTCTCGAAGCCGTGGCGGAGGCTCAATTCGCGGGCGACGTGCAGCGGTTCATCGCTCGCAAGGCCGTGATCGACCGTGACGAGAGTCTGCGCGCCCGCGAAATGCAGAAGCTCGCCGCCCTTTCAGACGCCATCAACACCGGATTTCAGCGCCGCGGTGTCGACGCGCTCACGTCGGCGCTCGTCGCACACACCACGGTGACCGTTTTCGGCATCTCAATCGGACGCTGGCTCGCGACCAAGGGCGCGACTCCGCTGCCCGAGTTGCTCCATGACACCCTCGACGCCTTGCACACCATCATGGTCGACCCGGCGTGGCCGGCCGAACAGCTCGCACCCGTCAGCACAGCGCGACCCGACGTCGCGGCGCAACATGACTGACCGCTGAGCGCCACGCGACCGCGCAGCGCTACTGCATCGCTAAACGTGCGGCACAAACACCTGCCACGCTAGGCGACGGGATGCCCGGGGGTCTGTCTCCACGCGATCCTCAGTATCGATGATGAGCGTTTTACGCGTGCCCTCGTCGTATCGCGGCCAGCCGGCAGCACAAGCGCCACCGACAGCGCCACCCGCCCCGGCCGCATTCGGGTCGCCGAAGTACGCGAACGCGCCCCAGTACCGCCGCATCCGCGCGCCAGAACGGAGGAACGCGCGTCGGCCGCCGAGCAGTGTCATTGTGCGACCGAACGCCCCGTGCATCCGGTCGAAGAGGGCGAAGAGTTCGAGGCCGTGTGTGGCGTCGTACCCCGCGAGCCGAACCAGCCGCGGCGCGATGTCGAAGCGATAGAAGTAGACCGGCGCATACCGCGAATGCCGCTCGGCCACCTTCACCGTGGGGTACCAGAACGCATAGTCGCCGCCGAAGTCGTGGGCCGCGCGCTTCTCGGGCAGACCGGGGTATTCGGCCTTGATCGCCTTGCGCGCCTTCTTTTTCGTCTTCGCGAAAATCGCTCGAATGCGCTTCGGTGTCGTAGCGAGAATGTCGAGGCGGCCCGTGAAGAGCGAGCCTTCGCGGTCGTTGGTTCCGATGATCAGAGCGACCGGATGCGCGTCACCGCTCTTGAACGCATCGAGCGGCCGTTGCGGCAGAAAGTCACCATCGATCACGGGGCACAGCGCGATGGTTCCGGGTTCGGCGTCGGGCGCGTTCATCGTGAGGGCGTCGGTCGCCTTGATCAGCTGATGCCAATCGGCGGTCACCAGCATCTCGCCGGCGTCTTCGAGCGTGGTGTTTTCCACGCTGTCATTCGACACGCGTTCGCTCAGAAGTTCGACGAATTGTGCACCCCACACCCGGGTGAGTTCTGGCGGATACACCGCATTCGTCGGCGAACTCTGAGCAATTGCACGCGCGAAGAGAGTGGATGCCCGTGGCACCGTCATCAACGTCGTAACCGCGTTCGCCCCTGCCGACTCCCCGAACAGGGTCACGCGGTCAGGGTCGCCCCCGAACGCACGGATGTTCGCCCGCACCCATTCGAGCGCAGCAACGCAGTCTTTGAGGCCGAGGTTGTTCTCAATCGGACGCTCTGGGGTGGAGTAGGCCGTGAAGTCGAGAAATCCGAGCGCGCCGAGTCGGTAGTTGATGCTGACGTAGACGACGTTCGCGTCTTGTGCGAGGGTGTCGCCGTTGTGCGGCACCTCGGCCGACGAGCCGACGCTGTAGGCGCCGCCGTGAATGAAGACCATCACGGGCAGGAGCGGCTGTTTGGCGGCGGTGCCGCTGGAAGTCCAGCCATCCCGAGCGATGTCGGGTGCGACTGTCGCATCGACCGCGCCAGTCGAGGCATCCCGAGCCATGTCAGGTGCGGCTGTCGCGTCCACCGCGCCAGTAGCGGCATCCCGAGCGCGCCGCGCCGGCCGCACCACATTCAGCGTGAGGCAGTCTTCACTCATCGGCGCATTCTTGGCTGCCCCGATGAAGTTGCCCTCGCGCGACTGAGGCGAGACCGCGCCGAATCTGCTCGCTTCGCGCACGCCCTTCCACGGCACGGCGGGCTGCGGAGCACGAAAGCGCAGCTCGCCCACCGGCGGCGCCGCAAACGGAATGCCACGCCAGGTCTCAATGCGGCGTTCGCGAACACCGCGCAGCGTGCCGTCGGCGATCGTAATGTCGAGAGTCGTCGAGGTTGACGTTCGCCACAGGGTCGACATCTCTCGATGCTAGCGCGCTGCCGCGTGAGAAAGGCGCGGGGCCGGTGGCCCTCGAGTGGCCGTGCGGTGAGCGTCACGTGAACGTGAACGTGCGATCACCGCGCCGCCGCCTACTCGAGAATGAACTGCGCCGATTGGGCCGACTGAATGCCGTCGACCGACACCGTCAAATGATACGAAACCCCACCGGCCGGCACAGTCGTGGGGGTTGCCTGATCGCACGTCGTCTTCGACGAGCGCGTGCGATTCCAAGCAAAGGGAGTGGATGTGACGGTCTTACCGGGCGCGAGCATGGCGAGTGTATCGCTGGCACCCGTTTGGCAGTCGGTTGAGAGCCAATACACCTCGGTTCCGCTGGTGATCGTGTAGATCTGCTGCGAGGTTCCGGCGTTGATGGTGCAGGGCTGCGACCCCGTGTTGACGATGCTGAACGAGAGCATCGGCTGGCTTCCGCTGGAATAGTCGTTCGAGTCGGTGATGGCAGTCACAGTGACGTTTCCGGCGGCACACGCCTCCGAGCCGTCGGCGTTCGTGGCGGCGGGGGTCGGCGTGGGAGTGTCGGTCGGCGGTGCGGCGGCCGCAGCATCCGTCGCCCCCGCCGCACCCGGAGTCGAGGGGTCGGCACCGGCGGAGGGAGCGGGGGTGCCGCCGCTCCCGTTCGCTGCATCAGCGGGAGCGCCTGCCGAGGTGCTCGGAGTGGGCACCGCAGCAGGCTCGGCTTTGCCAGACCCCGGCTTCAGGATGACCAGCAGCACCACGACGATCACAACGACGATGCCCAGCAGCACGACCAAACGGCGCCGGCGGTACACCTTCGCCGAAACCGGTCGACGGGGTGGCAACGCGGCAGACATACCTCCAGGGTACCGACGCCCTCCCCTCTCGCCCGGTACCCACGCCCGCTAACGCCGCACTCGCTCCCCCGCATCGGGCGCATTCCCAGCTTCCCCGGCGCCGCACCCTCCTCGCGTTCGCGCTCTCCCGGCCCGCGCGCGCCTCTGTTTGACGCAAAAGCGCTCCAAACGAGCCGTTTCGGCGCTTTCGCGTCACACAGATTTCGAGGCGACCGGCGGCCAGAGCCGACGCGCAGGCGGCGTCAGCCGACCGCGTTCGCGGCGGCCAGGCGCGTCACGGCCTGGCGCGCGGCGGCAGCCGAGGTGGCGTTGACGGCCGCGCGGGCCAGCTCTTGCGCCTCGGCGAGGGTGTGGCGGGCGAGTTCGCCCCGAACATCCGCCAGCGCCGCCGGAGTCATGGAGAGCGTGGTGACCCCGAGACCCACGAGAACGACCGCGAGCAGCGGGTCGGCCGCGGCTTCACCGCAGACGCCCACGGGTTTTGCCGCGTCTCGCCCGGCCCGACCGATCATGCCGACCAGCCGCAGAACCGCGGGATGCCACGGGTCTTGCAGGTGCGCGACCGACCCGAGCAACCGGTCGGCGGCGAGTGTGTACTGAGTGAGGTCGTTCGTTCCGATGCTCACAAAGTCGGCCACGTCGAACACCTGGTCGGCGAGCACCGCAAGCGACGGCACCTCGGCCATCACGCCCGCCACGCGCACCCCGAGCTCCCGCGCAAGCGAAACGAAGTACTCGGTGTCGTCGAGGTCGGCGACCATCGGCGCCATCACCCACACTTCGACCTTGGCATCGCGCGCGGCAGCAGCGTCACCACCGGCGGCAGAATCAGACCCATACCGGTTGACCCGCGCCTCAGCGATGGCGAGCGCCGTTAGTTGGTCGCGCAGAATCCGCTCGCTTGAGCGCAGGGCCCGGATGCCCCGCAGACCCAGCGCCGGATTTTCCTCTTTCTCGTCGTTGAGAAAACTCAGCGGTTTGTCTGCCCCCGCATCGAGCACCCGAACGACAACCTTCTTGCCCACAAATGCTCGCAACATGCGCTCGTATTCGGCGACCTGCGTTTCGACCGACGGAGCTTCCGTCGCGTCGAGAAACAAGAACTCCGTGCGAAACAGCCCCACGCCCTCGGCCCCGAGCGCTACCGCCTCGGCCGCTTGATCGGCCGAACCGAGATTCGCGAGCAGCGGTATGAGAGTGCCGTCGGCAAGGGCACCAGGCGTCAGGGGTGCGGCCGCAGCATCCGCTCGCTCAGCGATCGCCCCACGCACCTCGGCGAGTTCGGCCTCAGACGGTTCGGTGTCGACCGTTCCATTGGCTGCATCGAGCACCACGATGGTGCCATCTGCTAGGTCTTCAGCGCCCGCTACCCCCACAATCGCAGGGATCGACTTCGACCGCGCCAGAATCGCCGTGTGCGAGGTCGGGCCGCCTTCCCGCGTGATCAACCCGATGACCTTCTCGAGATCGAGCAACGCCGTGTCGGCCGGCGCGAGGTCGTGGGCGACCAGGATGAACGGGGTCGCCGACTCGGGAACCCCCGGCGCCGGCACGCCCCGCAGCCGCGCGATGGTTCGCTGCGAAACATCGTCGAGATCGGTCGCCCGCTCGGCCATGTACCCACCCATCTGCACGAGCAGATCGCGAAACCCGGCGAACGCTTCAAAGACCGCGCGATCAGCGGATTTTCCGTTGCTCAACCGCGCCTGAATGTCTTCGGCGATGGTGGGGTCTGCCGCCATCAGGGCTTGTGCGTTGAGCACGTCTTGAGCTTCTCCGCCGGCCAGAATGCCCCGCTCTTCGAGGTCGGCGGCGACGTGGGCGAGAGCAACCTCGATGCGTGCGAATTCGTCGGTAGGCGAGGCTGTGCTCGGCTCGTCGGCCGGCTCGGGCAGGGGTTCGGGCATCCGGAGCGTAGGGCCTACCGCAGAACTTCGACCGACGCCTACACCTTGCAACAGCATTGTAAAACTCCTCTGTAACACGCGCTCTGCGGTCAAGAATAGTGCGAGAGCGCGCTGTTGGCCCGAATGTCGGGGGTCGCTGATATTCTCTCAGTATCGAAGGCAGGAGGCCGGCATGGCGAACATTCGCCCCATGAAGCTCGTGAGGCACACCGCGCTGCGCCTGGCGACCGCGGTGGTGACCGCCTTTTACGGGGTGTACCGGCTGCATCCGGTGCTGTGGCGCTTCACCGCCCGGCACTACCAGCCGTCATTCGAGCGCTTCGCGCGGCTGAACGCGTGGATGATCTGCCAGCAGGCCTACAACGACGTACCGGCCTATCGGCGGTACCAGGGCGAACACGGTTTCACGTTTCGGTGGTGGAGTCTCAGCTCCTTCAAGCCGACATCGAAGCACGAGTATGTCGATCAGTACTCCGAAGAAGACCGTTGCTGGGGCGGCACGATCGTCACCGTGGGCACGGTGGTCGACGAGTCGAGCGGCTCCAGCGGCATGCCGTATAACTGGATGCGCTCGAAGAACGAATTGCACACCGTTCACGCCAACGTGGCCGGCTACATCACGTTGCTCTTCGGCTCGCGGCGGCTGTTCTGCATCAACGCCTTCTCGATGGGGGCCTGGGCCACCGGAACGAACACCGGGCTGGCAATGTCGAAGGTGGCGATGGTGAAGAACACCGGGCCCGACATCGACAAGATCGTCGACACCCTTCGGCATTTCGGGCCCGGCTATTCGTACCTCATCAGCGCGTACCCCCCGTTTCTGAAGCATCTGCGCGACCGGCTCGACGCCGAAGGCTTCGATTGGGATGCTCATGAACTCAACGGTTTCGTGGGCGGCGAGGCGCTGACCGAGGGTCTGCGCGACTACATCGAGCAGAGGTTCGCGCGCGTCTACTCGGGCTATGGCGCGTCAGATCTCACCATCGGCATGGCTGGCGAGAGCGATCTTTCGGTGTGGTTGCGGCGAAGTCTGGTGGCCAACACCGATCTGCGCGAACTGATGCTGGGGGCCGACGAAGATCGCACGCCCATGATCTTTCAGTACAACCCGCTTGAGACCTACCTCGAGACCACAGGCGAGGGCGAGCTTCTCGTCACGCTCAATTCGACGGCCATCATGAGCCCGAAGGCTCGCTACAACATCGGTGACGAGGCGCGTCTTGTCACGTTTCCGCAGATGCAGGCGTATGTGTCGCAGTTTCCGCGGCTGGCCCTGGCGTTCGAGCGCGCGTTCGCGTCGCAGCGCATGAAGCTGCCATTCGTGCTGCTGTTCGGGCGCAAAGACTCGACGATCTCGTACATGGGGGCGAACATCTATCCGCTCGATGTGGAGAACGGGCTCTACCTCGACAACCCCTTTGCGGCGTCGATCGAGTCGTTCAAGCTGAGCCTCGCTGACATCGGCGGCCTCGAGCAGCGGCCGGTCATCCACCTGCAGCTGCGAGCGGATGCCGCACTCTCGCCGGGCGACATCGATGAGTTGCGCGCGCGTTCGGCCGCCGGGGTGCTTCGGCACCTGGCGAGCGTCTCGCGCGACATCGCTCAGTCGCTCGACGAAGACGCCACCGCGTCAGATGTTCGCGTGGAGGTTCATGCGCACGCAACCGGGGTTTTCGCGGGCGGCCTGAGCAAGATCAAGAACGTGTACCTCGTGACGAGCGGGGAGGCGGCGGCCTCGGCCGCTGCGGCGGCTCCGGGGTCGGCGCGCTCGGCCGCGACGGGCGGCCCGACGAGGTCAGCAGCGTCGGCGGGGCCAGCAGCACAGGCGGCGGCCGCCGAACCCTTCGCTGCCGACCAGGCGGCGGGCTGATGCGCACCACTGACTTCTCGAAAGCACCTGCTCAGGCGCGAGCCGGAGCCCTGCTCGTCGTCGAGCTCGGCGATGCGGCAGCGGCAGTGGGGCCATCGGGCGATTCAGGTGCGACAGACCGTGCGCTCGTCAAGCAACTGACGAGCGCTGCCGGGGCGGTGTGGCACAAAAAGTATCGGCGGGGCGGTGGCGTAACGGGCGTGATGGTGTTCTTCGGCCAACCGCGCGCGGCGGAGGATGCACGGGCTACGCTCGACCGAGCATCCTGCAGCGTGCGTCTGCTGGTGGCGGAACAGAGCGGCTACAGCAATGGCGTGTGGCGTGCCGAGGGCAACGTGATGGCGCACATCGAGCACTTCACGCCCACCTCGGTGGAGGCCGCCCGCGGAACGACTCCCCCGCTGGTCGCCGGCGCCGCGCAAACTCATCGAGTCACGGGTTCGGGTGGGTCGCCGGCCGGCACCCCCGCCAGAACCCGCGACTCGATCTCGACGGAGACCCACGGCACAGCAACGGTTCGGCCCTCGAACTCTTCGCGCGGGGGGCGCCAGCCAGATCGACCGGTGACGGATGCCCGGGCGATGTTCGTGGGCGCCACCAAGTATCGCGGGCCACGCGCGCTCATCACGCTGTCGCGCACGTGGTACCCGATGATCGCCCGAATGCAGAAGCTGCCGGGGTACGTGTGGCACACGATCTACTGGCAACCGCCGTTTACGCTCGGCACGCTCACCTTCTTCGCCGACCGCGACGATTTGCTCGGTTTCGCGCGGCTTCCGGCGCACCGCCAGCTCATGCAGTGGATCACCCGCGACACCAAAAACGGCACCGGGGGCTACATTCGGCTGCATGTCGCGCCAGACGAGGGGGTTACGCGGTGATGCTCACGGTCGAGCAGGTGTCGAGCGAACGCGCCCTGCGGGAGTTCATCGAGCTGCCCCTACGGCTGTGGCCGCGAGACCTGGCTGTGCCGTTACTCGAGTCGAGCATCCGTTCGTGGTATTCGGGGCGCTCGCCACACCCCGAACCCATCGAGCTCGTGGTCGTTCGCGACGCTTCGGGCACGGTAGTGGGGCGCAGCACGATGCACACCGACCGCCGATTCGACGAGAAGCTGGGCGAGAAGCTGCAACTCTTCGGTGCCACCGAATTCGAAACCGAGGAGGCCGCGCTCGCCCTCTTCGACCATTTCGAACAGCGCGCTGAAGCAACCCACCACACCGCACTCTTCGGCCCGGTCTCGCTGCTGCCCAACCAGTCGGGCGGAGTCATCACCTCGGGTTTTGATGAGCGCGGGTTCGTCGACTCGGCCTGGAATCCGCCCTGGGTAGCCGACGCCTACGAGCGCGCCGGCTTCGCACGCTGGGGCGAAGCCGACACCTGGATAGTCGCCCCCGTCGGCGTGGTACCGCCGCAGTCGCGCGCGAAAATGCTCGCGGCAGAAGCTGCGGCAGCGCAAACCTTCGCCAGCACCACCGCCGGCTCCGCGGACGCCGGCAAAGCCACCGGCGCTCCGACATCGAACGACGCCACCACCCCCGGGCGCGTTCTTCTCGTCGGCGTTGCCGCAGCGCCTACCGCAGCAGAGTGGGCGAGCGCCGGCGTGCGCCTCGAGTATGGCTCGAAGCGGCACATGAAAACGCTCGTACCCGAACTGCTCGAACTGCTGAACGCGTCATTCGAGCAGCTGCCCTACTACACGCAGATCACACCCGCCGAAATGGTCGCCGCAACAGATGGGCTCGCCTTTCTCCTCGACGAACGCCTGCTGCTGGTGGCTCGGGATGCCCGATCCTCACGTGCGACCGCGTTCATCTTGGTCATCCCCGACATCACCGAATTCGTGCAGAAGGTCGGCGGAAAGCTCTCGCTCGCGCGGCAACTGCAGCTTCTGGCGACACGATCGAGATATCGGCGGGAGGCCGTTCTGGTGATTCAGGGTACTGACCCGATTAGGCAGGGGCAGGGCATCCTGAGCCTGTTGAGCAGGCAACTGCAGGTGAATCTGCGGGCCGGCGGGTATCGCGCGCTCCGTTCGACCTATGTCGACCGCGAGAATGTGGCGTCGACCGCGCAGTTCGCCCGATTCGGAGGGCGCCCGTTGCAGGGATACACGTTCTACCGGCGCCCGTTGGTTCGTGGCGGTGCAACGCAGGGCCTCGATCACGCGGCCGTCGGGCCGGGCGCCCTCAGCAATGACGCTCACAACCATGACCAGACGGAGCTACCGACGTGACCGACTCACGCACCCTTCTCGAACGGCTCATTCTGCTGGCGAGCCGGTCTCCGTCTCCGCACAACACCCAACCGTGGTCGGCGCGAATCGTCGAGCCCGGTAGCGAAGGCGAGGCCCGCGGCAACAGCGACAGCGGCGGCAGCAGCGGCAGCAGCAGCGGCAGCGGCAGCGGCAGCGGCAGCGGCAGCGGCAGCATCAGCAGCGACGGCGAACGCAGCGAGCCGCGCGCGGTCGAGGTCGCCGTGATTCCGAGCAGAACGCTGCCCGCAGGCGACCCGAGCTTTCGCGACCTTGTGCTTTCGATCGGAGCCTGGGTCGAAAGCTTCAGCATCGGCGCCGCGGCGGCCGGATTCAGCACCGAGGTTGAGACCCTGCCCGCCCTCTCGCGCCTGCAAGACCTGCCGATCAGCGGGCCGGCCGACCCATCGGCGCCCGTTGTGCGCGTGACCCTCGTCGACAGCTCGAGCGCGCCGACAGGCATCTCGCCATTTACGCCCGACGACGTGCGCCAGAGGGCGGTCTATCGGGGGCGGCTCGCCGGGCATCCGGAGACCTGGGAGAATCTGAGCGACGTCGACCTACCGCCCTGGCTGAGCTTGCGCAGACTCGACGACCGCGCCATGGCGTATCTCAGCCGCCTCGGCATCGCCTTCACCGGATCTCGCCGCAGCATCGCCCGCGAGCTGCTGCAGTGGCTGCGGCTCGACCCGGCGCATCCGCGTTACACGCGCGACGGCATGACCGACGTGATGCTCGGCATTCCGCGGCCGTTCGCGCGGCTCGCAACGCCCGCCACCCGGTACGCCCAGCTGCGCGACCCGCTGCTGGCGGTCGCCGGGCTGGTGGGGCGAACGTCGGAATCACTCGAACGAGCGCGCGTCTTGCGCCCGCTCGAGCTGTCGCTCGCCGAAAGCTCGGCCGACTCGCCAACGCATTTGGTGCTCGTGGCAAACGCCCGCCTCGCCGCGGCCGACGACACGGCGCAAATCACTGCGGCGATGGATAGCAGCATTGGCGTCGCCGAATCTGACGCCCTCGACGCCGGCCGCGCCCTGCAGCGGCTGTGGCTGCACGCTCATACCCGCGGGCTGGCCGTTTCACCGCACTCCGAGCTCATCGACTCGCCCCTGGCGCACGGGCTTCTGCGCAAGCGGCTCTCGCTCGGGCGCAGTGATGTGGCGCTGTCGGTGTTCAGCGTCGGTGCGGCGACGGGCGAGGTACCACGGTCGCCACGCCTCACCGACTCGCGGCGCAATCAGTGAGAGTGCCACCTCGATGACGGCGATTCCCGCGCGAGTTCGGGCTTGGGGCTGGTTCATGAACCGCTTTCGCTCGATGCACATCGCCACCATGAGCGCCGCCGACATCACGCACAACCAGTCGATGACGCATCTTGCGGCACCCGTTCGGCGGGCGATTTTCGGCCGCCGCGACCGCCGGGTGAGAGTGGATGATCGAACCATTCCGCCCGCGCCCGGCAGCTCGACGGGCATCCCCATCCGCATCTACTGGCCGGTCACGCCACCCGCGGCATCCGCGGCATCCGGCCCGCCCGCACCATCCGCGCCACCCGGCCCGCCCGCGGTATCCGCAGCATCCGGCCCATCCGAGCCATCCGAGCCATCCGAGCCAGATCGAACCACGCCGCCCCCGTTCCCGACGCCGACGCCGCTGCCGCTGCCGATCGCTCTCTACTTTCACGGCGGCGGCTGGACTCTCTTCGGCGGCCTCGACGTGTGCGACTGGCTGCCCTCGCGCGTCGCTGCCGAACTCGGCGCGATCGTGGTGGCCGTCGACTACCGGCTCGCACCGCAGCACCCGTTTCCGGCAGCCATCGACGACTCGTATGCGGCACTGCAGTGGGTCGCTGCGAACGCCGCGCACCTCGGCGGCAACCCGGCCAGGATCGCCGTTTTCGGAGACAGCGCCGGCGGCAACATCGCGGCCGTACTCAGCGTGCTGGCCCGAGACGCGGCTCTTGCTGCCCCCGCAAGCCCGGCGGCCACGACCGTGGCGGCACCGGCCGCACCCTCGGAATCGAAAGCCGCGGCGACCCCCGCAATCCCGGCGGCCACCGCAGACCCGGCAACCCCGACAATTCCGCACATCGCCTCACAGGCGCTCATCTACCCGGTGACCGACACCGTTCTCGACGACACCTCGATGCTCGCCAACGCCCGTAGCCCCGTGCTTCACCGCGCCGATATGGCGGCGTTCTTCGACTATTACCTCGGCCCCGACACGGCATCGCCGACGCGAATGGATGCCCGGGCATCCCCCGCCCGCACCCAATCGCTCGCGAACCTTCCCCCGACGCTGGTTCAGCTGGGCGCGCACGACGTGCTGCACGACCAGGGCCGTGCGTTCGCGCGCCGCCTCGAAGCCGAGGGCACCGAGGTCGAGCTCATCACCTACCCCGAGGCGCCGCACGGCTGGGTGACCTACCCGACCATCATGCGCGTCTCGAACCGAGCAACAGACGGCCTCGTCGAGTTTCTCCGGCAACACCTGGCCTGACTCGGCGCGACCGGCCTGGCGCCGTGACCGGTCGCCGTCGTCGGGCGTGCCGAGCCCGCCTCACGCGCTCTTTCGTGGTGACGCCAGCGCATCGCGACGCCCGACAGGCCACCACCCCCACCACACCCACGTAGGCCAGCGGCACCCACGGCACCCACCGCAGCCCAGCGGCACCCGCGGCGCCCCCCGTACCCTCAGCCCAGCGGAAGGCTCGACTCCGCAACGGTCTCGTTGTCGGCTCCGAACGAGAACCACGCCCGAACCTCGTCGCCCGCGAGCACCGCCGGCAGCCAGAACCTGGCGTCATGCCACATCTCGTCGAGTGGAAGCTCGTCAACCGCGAACCACTCCGGAGCGAGCTCGTCAGACCCCACCGGCTCGCCCTGCCACACCTCGCCCACAAAGACGTTCGAGTTCTGACTCCAGCCTGGCCGAAACGGAAACCGATACTCCAACCGCCCGGCCGCGCGCAGGTCGCCCGGAGCGACACGGGTGCCCGTCTCCTCCGCCACCTCGCGAACGATAGCCTCGAGCGGGCTCTCCCCCGCCTCCACCTTGCCGCCAGGGCCCACGATCTTGCCCACCCCGAGCCCTGTGCGTTTGCGACCCAACAGAACTTCACGCCGGCCGCCGGCACGCACGCGCGTCAAATAGCAGACGCACACCTCGTACCCGGCCACGGGCATCCTTTCGCTCGTCTCGAACGGTTTTCGCTGAAGCTTTCGGCGGTCGTAGCGCCCCTGAATCGCTTTTCAGAGGTGCTTGAGCATGCGCGTGTTACCGAGCGTGTTCGGTTTCACGCGGGCGAGGTCGAGAAACTCGGCCACACCCTCGTCGGGTGAGCGAACGAGTTCGGCGTATACCTCGGGGGCGACGAGAGCGAGCGGCGACGCCACGAACCCGTTGCGCTCGAAGAAGGCCACCTCGAACGTCAGGCAGAACAGGCGCGAGAGGCCGAGCTCACGGGCATCCGTTTCGATGGAGTCGAGCAGCAGCCGCCCGACGCCCTTGCCGAGCCAGGCGCGGTCGACGGCCAGCGTGCGCACCTCGCCGAGGTCTTCCCAGAACACATGTAAGGCGCCGCAGCCGACGGGCGTTCCGTTCGCATCGACCGCGATGCGAAACTCTTGCACGGCCTCGTAGAACACCACGGAGTCTTTGCCGAGCAAGATGCGCTCTTGCACGAGCGGCTCGACCAGGCGCTGAATCCACGGCACATCAGACGTGCGCGCGCGCCGAACCGAAATCGACTCGGCTGGCGAGCGAACGGCTGACAGGTCTGCGCTGGTCATACCCCATCTTCCCAGCCCCGCCCGCAAACCGAAAACCGCCCCCCGGCTTGCCGCTTCGGCCAATGGATGCCCGGCCACCGAACCTCACTGCCCTCGCCACCGCGCCTCAGCCCGAGATCGCCTCCGCGCGCGTCAGCACGAGCAGATCCATGCGCCCAGACTGCACAACCTCGCCATTCTGGTTACGTACCGTGATCTCGCGCTCCGCCACCCCGGTCTTACCACTGCTAGCGAGCCTGGTCGACAGAATGTCGACGGTCACCGTCACCGTGTCTCCGATGAACACCGGATGCTCGAATCTCCACTTATCGACCCCGAGCAACGCCACGGCGCTGCCCTCGAACACCCCGGTACGAGCGATGAGCCCGAGGGTGAGTGAGGCCACGAGCATCCCATGCACCACCCGCTGCCCGTACCTGGTCTGTTTCGCGAACTCGACATCGGTGTGCACTTGGTTGTTGTCATTCGTCAGGCCTGCGAACATCACCACCTCAGCTTCGGTGATGGTCTTGCCCGGCGTTACGAACGTCTGACCGGCGTGGAGGTCTTCGAGGTAATACGGCACCCCAAAAGTATCTCGCACCGGGTGCCGTCACGCTCGTCTGCGTTCGCGCGGCCATGACCACCACAGACTCGGCGATACCCTTTGCCGACGCATAGCTATTCGTGAGCCCGCTATGACGTTTTGAGCCGGCTACACCGGTCTCAATGCGGCGTAACGGGCTCAGAACATGGGCGAAGTGCGCGAATCGCAGCGTGAGGGCGCGAGCTCGTGAGAGCGTGAGAGCGTGAGCTCGCGAGAGCGACGAAGCCCCAACGCCGAGAGGGGCCGACCACCGAAGTGGCCGACCCCTCTCGAACTACCGAACCGCGGGCATCCGCAGCGCGTCAGCTACTCGACGATCGTCGCCGTACCCGCACCCGCCGCGTCAGCAGCGGTGATGGCCGCCAACGGCTCCGGCGACGTGGTGAGGAAGGTGAACTCCCCGTCGACGAAGTCGACGTAGATGTGGTCACCCGCATTGAGCTCGCCGAGCAGAATGCGCTCGGAGAGCCGATCTTCGACCTCGTTCTGCATGGCGCGACGGAGCGGCCGAGCACCGAGCGACGGGTCGAAACCGACCTCGATGAGGCGCTCTTTCGCGGCCAGTGACAGCTCGATCGACAGGTCGCGGTCGAGCAACCGATCGCGCAGACGCCCGATGAACAGGTCGACGATCTGCAGCAGCTCTTCTTTCGACAGCTGCGGGAAGACGATCGTGTCATCGACTCGGTTCAAGAACTCGGGCTTGAAGTGCTTCTTCAGCTCTTCGTTGACCTTGCCCTTCATGCGGTCGTACGACGTCGAAACGTTCGTCGTCGACTGGAAGCCGATGGGCGACCCGGTGATGTCTTTCGTACCGAGGTTGGTCGTCATGATGATGACCGTGTTCTTGAAGTCGACAACGCGACCCTGACCATCGGTCAACCGGCCCTCTTCCAGAATCTGAAGCAGGGAGTTGAAGATATCCGGGTGGGCCTTCTCGATCTCATCGAACAGCACCACGCTGAAGGGCTTCCGACGAACCTTCTCGGTTAGCTGGCCACCCTCTTCGAAGCCGACGAATCCGGGAGGAGCACCGAACAGACGCGAAACGGTGTGCTTCTCGCCGTACTCCGACATGTCGAGCGAGATCAGAGCGTTCTCGTCGTCGAACAGGAATTCGGCGAGCGCCTTGGCGAGCTCGGTCTTACCAACACCCGTAGGGCCGGCGAAGATGAACGAACCCGAGGGGCGCTTCGGGTCTTTGAGGCCCGACCGCGTGCGGCGAATCGTGCGCGACAGAGCCGCGATGGCCTCTTCTTGCCCGATGACGCGCTCGTGCAGCGCCTTCTCCATGAACATGAGCCTCGACGACTCTTCTTCGGTGAGCTTGAACACCGGGATGCCCGTGGCCTGAGCCAGAACTTCGGCAATCAGCCCCTCGTCGACGATGCCAGACGCCTTCACATCGCCCGACTTCCACTTCTTCTCGAGCCGAAGACGCTCACCGAGCAGGTTCTTCTCTTCGTCACGAAGCGAAGCGGCCTTCTCGAAGTCTTGCTCCTCGATCGCAGCCTCTTTGCGACCGCGAACAGTCGAGATGCGGTCGTCGAACTCGCGCAGCTCGGGCGGAGCCGAGAGGATCGAGAGACGCAGACGCGCGCCGGCCTCGTCGATCAAATCGATGGCCTTGTCGGGCAGGAAGCGGTCGGCAACGTAGCGGTCGGCGAGGTTCGCCGCTGCGACGATGGCGCCATCGGTGATCGACACCTTGTGGAACGCCTCGTACTTGTCGCGAAGCCCCTTCAAGATGTTGATCGTGTGAGGCAACGTGGGCTCGGCAACCTGAATCGGCTGGAATCGACGTTCGAGCGCAGCATCCTTCTCGAAGTGCTTGCGGTACTCGTCGAGCGTGGTCGCACCGATGGTCTGCAGTTCACCGCGGGCGAGCAGTGGCTTCAGAATCGAAGCCGCATCGATTGCGCCCTCAGCAGCACCCGCACCGACGAGCGTGTGGATCTCATCGATGAACGTGATGATGTCGCCGCGGGTGCGAATCTCTTTGGTGACCTTCTTCAGGCGCTCTTCGAAATCGCCCCGGTATCTCGAACCCGCGATGAGCGAACCGAGGTCGAGCGTGTACAGCTGCTTGTCTTTCAGCGTCTCCGGCACGTCACCGCGAACAATCGCCTGGGCTAGGCCCTCGACGACAGCGGTCTTTCCCACGCCTGGTTCACCAATGAGAACAGGGTTGTTCTTCGATCGGCGCGACAGAATCTGCATCACGCGCTCGATCTCTTTCTCGCGCCCGATGACCGGGTCGAGTTTGTTGTCTCGAGCAGCCTGCGTGAGGTTGCGGCCGAACTGGTCGAGAATCTGCGACCCCTTGTCGGGAGCCTGGTCATTGCCTCCCACAGCAACAGCCTCCTTGCCTTGGTAACCCGAGAGGAGCTGAATGACCTGCTGGCGAACTCGGTTGAGGTCAGCGCCGAGCTTCACGAGAACCTGGGCTGCAACACCCTCGCCCTCGCGAATGAGACCGAGCAGAATGTGCTCGGTGCCGATGTAGTTGTGGCCGAGCTGCAGAGCCTCCCGAAGTGAGAGCTCGAGCACCTTCTTCGCCCGCGGCGTGAACGGGATGTGACCCGTCGGCTGCTGCTGGCCCTGGCCGATGATGTCTTGCACCTGCTCGCGCACTGCGTCGAGCGAAATGCCGAGGGATTCGAGAGCCTTGGCGGCTACACCCTCACCTTCGTGGATGAGCCCGAGCAGAATGTGCTCGGTACCGATGTAGTTGTGGTTGAGCATCTTGGCTTCTTCTTGGGCCAAAACGACGACGCGACGGGCTCGGTCTGTGAATCTCTCAAACATGCGCACTCCTTGGGTACCGGGGCAGAGACGGTATCCGGTACATAAAGGTTAACGATCCCGTGAAGCCTCGGGGGCTGTGTTCGCCCTAGGCATACATCGGGCATCCGGATGCCCGCCCGGCCCCCGAGGGCCAGCCTTCACCGCCTATTGTTCTGAGAAGCGGTACTGCGAGCGGCCGAAGTACTCGTCGCTACCCGACAGTCCGGCCCGCAGGCCCGAGTCGCCGATCTGCAACGCGATCGACACCCAGCCCGCTAGACCGTTCGGATCGGGGGTACGGCCGAGATAGTGCTCGTACATGAGCGAGACGCGCTCGCTGATGGTTTCGGTCGAATCCCAGAACTGGGCGACGACCCAATCTCGGCCGTGCTGGTTGACGAGATTCGACCAAAAAGCGTAGTCGGCGCTCGTGCCTTCGCGGTGCAGAAGCGTCTCGTAGATCGCCTTCATGAACGACGTGTTGTTGCCACCGTTGTTGTTGAAGTACTCCTGAGACGCGTAGAACGACGTCTCGATATCATCGGTGGTGATGCGGCCCTGCTGCATCCAGTGCAGCCAGTCGAGCCGGCCGGCCGGGTCGGCCCCTCGCCCGAGAATGGTCTGGTAGGCCGCATTGATACGGATGAGTCGGTACTCGTCACTCGTTACGAACCCCGTCGACACCGCACCGAGCGGCAGGCCGCGAGCGAACTGGGCGCGCCAGAACGATACCTCGGTCGGGCCGGGCAGGCGCCCCAGGAAGTCCCAGTACAGCGCGTTCACCACGGAGTTGATCTGCGGTTCGACGCCGGCCACAGGCGCGATGAGGCGTCGCATGATCACGTTGATCGTGGCCTGACTGGCAGCGCCAACGACGAATGACGTCGAATCTGAAGCGCTGGCGTAGTTGCTGGAACCGCCTTCGTTCACTGCGAACATCTCGTACGGAGGGTTGTCTCCTGTGTTCGGGTACAGCCCATCGAGCGAGTATGAGCCGTCGGCATCCAGTGTGTCTGCCTGGGCGATCGGCTTCCAGTAACCCGGTTTCGTGGTGTCAGGTATCGCAGCGAAGACCCCCGTGGTCGCCACAGGCGGAGGGGCCGTGCAGCCTTCGCACGTGATGTTTCCGACGACCTTTGCGCTCGGCACCATCATCCAGGTGATGAGTTGGGCCTGACCATCCGTCACCGTGACCTGGTTGCCGCTCGGGTTCGTGAACGTCGATTCCCACCAGTTCACGACGGGCTGGCCGCCTTTGGTCGTATCGGTGAAGAGCACCCAATAGTTTGCCGGTGCGAGCCCCGCGATGCTGAAAGTGCCGTCGGACTCTGAAACGGCGCTGCTTGAGAATTTCACGCCGCCGTTGTCATCGAACAGGAGGGCCGTGACAGTCACTCCGGCGATCGTCCGTCCCCCGTTGCTGTCGCGAACATCTCCGCTGATGCTCGCTGTACTACCGGCCGACGCCTTATCCTCCGACTGGGCCTGCGGACTCTTTGCGATAGGGGCCGACGTGTCGGGAACGCTCATCGGATGCGTCGGGGCCGGTAATGCCTCGAGCTGGCCCGGCGACGCGGTCGGCGAAGGGAGCGATGCAGTCTTTGGGAGAGAGGCCAGGGTTGCGGACGCAACCGCGGGTGTTGAAGACGCAACTGCCGGTGTCGCGGAGGCGAACGCGGGCGTCACCGCGAAGGTGGTGCCAACGACGACAAGTACGGCGACAGCCGCGGTAATGATTTTCATTTGTAACCCCAATGTGCCTTACCTCGATGGTTCTCCAGCGAGCCATCGCCCCCAGGCGATCCAAACAGAAGCTATCAGAGATTTTGCCTCGGTGGATGCTCGCCCCTATGCTGAGCGGATTCGTCGTCGAATACTTTCCACCGGGGGAATCACAGTTGAATTTTCGTTCGCGCGCGCTGCGCGTCGCCTTTGTCGCAGCACTTACGATCGGCGTGTCTGGATTGGGCGCGGGGCTCGCCCCGGCGGCATCCGCCACGCCGTATTCGCACGCATCGTCGTTGTTGGCGTCGGCGTCGGCGAATGCCGGCTTTCCCTCGAGCAGCCCAGTCACTCCGATCGCCGGACACGAGGTCGACACCGGCGTCATCGTGCTGGAGTTCGATCCCTCGCAGGCCGGTTTGTCCGCGGCGGTGAGCACGCCAGACCCCGCAGATTCGACAGCCATCTCGACGCAGACAGGCACCATCGCGGCCGACGGCTCGGTCACCATTCGCGACTTCGCCGGCCCGGCAGCGGTCTACCTTCAATCGGCGGATGGGCAGGTTCACGAGCTGGGCGGCGTGCCCCTGCCGGGCACCACGACGCATCGCCAGGCTGCTTCGATCTACCGTGGCCAGACCTGGACGTACGCGTATTCGAGCAACTCCGACACATTCACCGCGGTAGCCTTTCCCCCGACACCGGTGCAACCATCGACGGCAGCCGAAGTGGTCACCCAGATACCCATCACCCACTACACAGTGACGACATCGGGCGTAGCGGGCCAGGGCAACCTCGTCTTTCTGACGTTCTCATCTGTCAGCCCGAACGGCATCGGTGACCCGAACTACAGCAGCCAAGCGACGACGTACGTCTACGGAGCACCCGATGCTGTCGGTGGCAGCTTTATCAACCACGGCACCTATCACGTCGTAATTCCCGCGCTCTATAGCTACGGCGTGCACACCGTTGCATCATTCGATAAGTACGGGCGGCTGGTCGCCACGACCACCGTGGGTGATGCGACGATGCCGCCCGCGCCGCCCGGATCCAGCGCAGCCGCGCATCCGCTCGACACAGGCACCGTGCTGATTCAGGTCAGCAACATCATGTTCGGCACGATTTTCACTTCGACCGTCGCAGACCCCACGGCACCCGGCGCTCTCAGCGTCGTCAGCTCTAGCGTTGGTCATGGCGGTCTGGTCGCACTCACGAATTTCGCCGGGCCGGCGCGAATCGACGTCGAGTCGACACCTGAGAACAATTTCCCCGCAACATTGACTGGCGAAGTGAACATATATCGCGCGCAATTAGTGACGTACGGGTATCCCTCGGTGTCGAACGTCGACTCCAACCCCTTCGGACATTTCGGCCCGGCGCCGGCGCCCGTCATCCCCGCTTCGGCCGAAGAGGCCGAAGCCCTCACGCCTGTCGCGACGTCGACCGTCTCGCCGTCGTCGTGGCAGCCCGGATCAGACGTGACTCTCGATGTGACGAATGTGACGCCCACCGCGGCCACCGACGACGCCTCCCTGACGGTCGATAACTACGTCTACAGCACCCCGACTTTGCTCGGTTCATCGACCATTTCACTCGCGACCGCGGCCTCTGACGGCAGCCACGCCTATTCGTTCGTCGTTCCCGGCGCCTTCACGTCAGGGGGGCATGTCGCTGCGTCTTTCGACCAGTTCGGGCGTCTCGTCACGCTCGACCGGCTGGATGGGGCCGTCACGGCGGCCGGCTCAAACCCGGCAATTGCACCGGCCGCGACGTCGACCTCGAGCTCAGAGGCCCCATCCCAGACGGCTACTGCCGCCGCGGCCGACGCTACCGCACTGGCGAATACCGGCCAGAACGACCTGATCCCCGCGGGAATCGCCGCGACCGTGCTCTTCGGAGCCGGTGCGATCGTGCTTGCGGTCTCGTACCGCCGGCGGGCATCCACTCGTCGCCGCTGACCGCCGAACACACGATGAGCGGCGCATGCTAGGCGGAGCACAAGCCGCTGACCCGAATGAGAGTCGCTGGAGCCGCGCCCGAACCCGCCCCGGGGCTTCTACGATTACACCATGAGCAACCTCGAGCGCGATCCCGCCGAAGTCACCGAGTGTTCGAACGGCACGCCGGCCGGCGCTCCTACGGTGCTCCCCGACGGGACGGTGGGCACCGAACCTGCGCTCGAGATTCTGACTCCGCGCGAGGTTCCGCTCGGCGGCCCCCGGGCCATGACGGTGCGCCGAACCCTGCCGAGCAAGGCGCGCAGCATGATCGGCGCGTGGTGCTTTCTCGATCACTACGGCCCCGAGACTGTGGCGGCGACCGGCGGGATGCGCGTGCCACCGCACCCGCACACCGGACTGCAGACAGTCTCCTGGCTCTTCGAAGGCGAGATAGAGCACCGCGACAGCGTGGGCAGCTACGCCCTCGTGCGCCCGGGTGAACTCAACCTGATGACGGCGGGCCGAGGCGTGAGCCACTCTGAGGTATCGACGCCCGGCACTACGACGCTGCACGGCGCTCAGCTCTGGGTCGCACTGCCCGACGCCGAGCGGCACCGCCTGCCGTCATTCGAGAGCCATGTCTCGAAGAAGGTCAGCGTCGGCGATGCGCAGCTTCAGGTGTTCATGGGCACACTGGGCGGCGTGTTCGCCGAGGCGCTGACGTTCAGTGCGCTGGTGGCTGCGCAGATCGATCTGCCGGCGGGCGGCAGTGTCACGCTCGACGTGTCAGCAGAGCACGAACACGGAGTGTTGATCGATTCTGGGCGGGCGAGCATCCTGAACCGAATCGTCGAGCAGCACGAGCTGGCGTATCTGGCCCCCGGATGCTCGAGTCTTACCATTACGGCCGCCGATGCCCCCGCGCGATTGTTACTTATCGGCGGCGAACCCCTCGGCGAGAAGATTCTCATGTGGTGGAACTTCGTGGGCCGCACTCACGAAGAAGTGGTCGCCTATCGTGCCGCTTGGCAGGCGGAGGCCGTCGGCATCGATACTCCCGCGCCGCCCGGAACCGAGGGCTTCTTCGTGCCCACCCTGCCCGGCACCGCGCCCGACTTCGAGGGCGGCCCGCTGCCCGCTCCCGCGCTCCCCTCCGTGCGCCTGAAGCCCCGCCCTGACCCGCCCGCCGGTTGAGTAGCCACGCGACAGCGAGGCGTATCGAAAAACCGCACCTCGACTCGGTTTCGATACGCGGCTACGCCGCTACTCAACCAGCGGCTACTGCAGGCCGGAGGTCAGCCGCGCGAGGTTGTCGAGGATGGTCGAACGGAGGGGCTGCTTCTCCCACTCGTCGAGCGTGAGCTCGCGGCTCTGCGCTCGATAGCCGTCTTCAACCACGCGCATGTCACGCACAAACGACGCGCCGCGCACCATCATCGAGACCTCCATGTTGAGGCTGAACGAGCGGATGTCCATGTTGCTCGACCCGATCACCGCCACATCGTCGTCGATCGTGAAGTGCTTCGCGTGCAAGATGTACGGCGCCCGGTACATCCAGATCTGCACGCCCGCCCGCAGCAGCGCCTCGTAGTACGAACGTTGAGCGTGGTAGACGAGCGCCTGGTCGCCGATCTCCGAGACGAACAGCTGCACCTCGACCCCGCGCTGCGTGGCAGTCGTGATGGCGTAGAGCATCGAGTCGTCGGGCACGAAGTACGGCGACGTGATGATGATGCGTTTCTGCGCGTAATACAGCAGCGCCAGAAAGAGGCGCAGATTGTTCTCGCCGTCGAAGCCGGGCCCGCTCGGCACCACCTGGCAGTCGAGCGCATCATCGGTGTCGAACACTACGGCGGGCGTGATCGCCTCGGTCTCGCGCAGCAGCAATTCGTTGGTCTCGCTGTACCAATCGGTGATGAAAATGGCGTTCAGACCGTTCACAATGGGGCCCTGCACCCGCGTCATGATGTCTCTCCACTGCAGACCGCGTCGCTTATTGGCGCGCGAGTTGTAGCTGCGGTCGATCAGGTTCTGCGACCCCATGTATCCCACGCGCCCGTCGATGACGAGCACCTTGCGATGGTTGCGCAGATCGGGCCGCTGCCATCTGCCCCGGTAGGGCTGAACGGGCAGCATGAAGCTCCAGCTGACGCCGATCTTCTTCAGCTGTTTGATCGTGCGGCGGTGGCCCGGCGAGCGAATGGATGCCACGTGGTCGAGCAACACCCGAACGATCACCCCGCGCTTCACCGCCGCCTCGAGCGCCCCGAAGAACAACTTGGTCGCCGGGTCGTACGACATGATGTAGAACTCGCAGTGCACGAAACGCGTGGCGGTGTTGATGTCGGCGGTCATCTCGGCGAGCGACTGCGCGTAGTCGCCGATCAGCCTGGCCTTGTTTCCACCCACCAGAGGCATGGCGCCGAGGTGGCGGTTGAGCTCGACCACAGATCGCAACCACGCGGGCCATGGATGATCGTTGCTGACCTGATCGATACCTTCGGTGGTCTCGATGATGAAGTCGTTGATCGCTTGCTGTTTGTCTCGCCGTTTCTTGGGCAGTTTGTAACTACCGATGATCAGAAAGACGATCAACCCGAGGTACGGGATCAAGAAGATGGCGAGCAACCAGGCCATCGCCGAACTCGGCCGCCTGTTTCGGGGCACCACGATGATGGCGGTGATTCGAACGCCGAGATCGAACAGAAAAAGCAGAACGATGACGATGGCGACCATCTCAGACCCGTCGATGGGCAGCACCTTCCGTTGACGCAAAACACGTTGACGCAAATCATGTTGACGCGAATCAGCTAGTCAACCGTATCGTCTTGGCGGGCGCGCCCGCGCAGCTAGTGCGACACCCCAGGCCGTCCGGGAAGCGGCGTGAAACAGCTCTACAGCCCGCGCTTGGCGCGCTCTTCGTCCTCGTACTTCGCCAGAGTCTTGCGTTCGGTCTTGTCAGAGCGCATGATCGCTCGCATGATGAACCAGAACAGAAGGCCGACGGCGACCGTCGGCAGTAGCGCAGCGAAGTCAGCCCAGATGCCATCCATAACTCTTCAACAATACGCCTTCAAAAAGTGAGGCGAATCTCGGCCGCTCTCAGTGGGACTTTGTGATGAAGTCGACGAATCCCACGATCAAGAACGTCAGTCCGACTCCCGCCACAATGAGGCGGGCAGCGACGAGCCTGCGGTGTTTCTCGTGTTCTTCGGCCGCCAGCTCTTCGGGGGTCTTCGCCTGCTCAGGCGCATCCGCATCACTTGTATTCGAATTCTCATCAGACGCACTCAGCGCGTCAGTCGCACTCAGCGCGCGCTTGTCGCCCGAGACGGGCGGCCCGTCGAGCCCCCCGGGCTTACCGGGTTCGAGTGAACTCATCAGTGGCCTCCCGTAACGATGCCGTAGATTCCGCTGATCAAGAAGTACAGCCCGACGGCGGCCACCCCGACCCAGATCGCAATTCGCCCGCTCGACGGCTTCTTCGGTGTCTTGTCGTCGGGATCGGCACTCCTTTTGGCAGGCTCTTCGGGTATGTAACTCATGTCAAGTTCACTTCACTAGCGGAAAAAGAATGGTCTCACGAATGCCGAGCCCGGTGAGGGCCATCAGCAGCCGGTCGATGCCCATTCCGAGCCCGCCCGAGGGCGGCATGCCGAATTCGAGCGCACGCAGAAACTCTTCGTCGAGGCGCATGGCCTCATCGTCGCCGGCCGCGCCGAGGCGTGCCTGCTCGATGAACCTTTCGCGCTGAATCACCGGGTCGACGAGTTCAGAGTACGCCGTCGCGAGCTCGAAACCGCGAATGTACAGATCCCACTTTTCAACGACGCCCTCGATCGACCGGTGCGAGCGGGTGAGCGGGCTGGTCTCGAGCGGAAAGTCCATGACGAAGGTGGGCCGCACGAGGTCGCCCTTGACGAAGTGCTCCCACAGCTCCTCGACGTACTTGCCGTGGTTCGGCACGTGCACCTCGACGCCCTCGGCTTCGGCGAGCGCCTTCAGTTCGTCGGTGCCTGTCTGTGGGGTGACGTGGATGCCCGCCGAACCGTACTTCGCTTGAATAGCCTCGCTCAGCGACTCGTACATGCTGATGCGATCCCAGTCACCGCCGAGGTCGTACTCGGTGCCGTCGGCCCAGGTGACCACGTGCGAGCCCGCGACGGCGAGCGCCGCGTTCTGAATCAGCGTCTGCGTCAGTTCGGCCATGGTGTTGTAGTCGCCGTAGGCTTCGTACGCCTCGAGCATCGCGAACTCCGGCGAATGCGTGGAGTCGGCGCCTTCGTTTCGAAAGTTGCGGTTGATCTCGAACACGCGGTCGATTCCGCCCACCACGGCGCGCTTCAAGAACAGCTCGGGCGCGATGCGCAGGTACAGCTCGGTGTCGAACGCGTTCGAGTGCGTCGAGAACGGGCGGGCCGCCGCGCCGCCGTGCATGGTCTGCAGCATGGGCGTCTCGACCTCGATGTAGGCGCGGTCGTCGAACGTCTTGCGCAGACTCGCCACCACCGCGGCGCGGGTGCGCACCATGACGCGAGCCTCGTCGCGCACGATGAGGTCGAGGTACCGGGCGCGCATGCGCGTCTCTTCGCTGAGCTCGGAATGCAGGTTCGGCAGCGGCAGCAGCGCCTTCGAGGCGATCTGCCATGCGGCAACCATCACCGAGAGCTCGCCGGTGCGCGACGAAATCACTTCGCCGTTGATGAACAGGTGATCGCCCAGGTCGACCAGCTCTTTGAAAACCGCGAGTGACTCTTCGCCGATCAGCGCCTGCGAGAACATGCCCTGAATTCGCGTGCCGTCGCCGGCCTGCAGCGACACGAAACAGAGCTTGCCCTTGTTGCGCAGAAACACCACTCGGCCGGCCAGGCCCATCACATCGCCCGTCGTTTCGTCGGCGGCGAGTTCGGGGTATTTCGCGCGAACCGCTGCGATGGTGGTGGTCACGGGAACACCGACGGGGTACGCCTCGAGGCCGGTTTCGAGCATCCGTTCGCGCTTGGCCATACGAATGACCTGCTGCTCGCTGGCCGCGGCAGCCTCAGCCGCTTCTTCGGCCGCGCGCTCTTCGGCCGCGGCATCGTTCGCCAGGGCCTCGGCGGCTGCCGCTGCCGCGCTGAGGTCGGCGTTCGCCTCAGCGGGCGCGAATGGATGTTCGGGGTTGCTCGTCATGCGAAAGGGGCTCCTTGAAGTCGCCCCAAGTTTACCCGGCGCGCCCTGAGAGGCTTGTCGCACCCACCTTCGCGCATCCGTTTGACGAAAAAGCACCTCTTCAGGCCCGTTAAGGTGCCTTTGCGACAAACCGAGCACCTGAGGCGGGCGCGGGGGCAGGGAGGGTGGGAAAGCAGGGAGGGCAGAGTGCGCGGTCAGCCGCCGAGGTAGACGAGGGCGTTGTCGATCAGGCGGGTAGCGCCCACGCGGGCCGCCACGAGCACGATGGCTTTACCGTGGTAGCCGTCGTCGACCGGAAGAAACGTGGTGGGGTTCACCACGGCGAGGTACTCGAGGTCGACCAGCGGCTCGCCCATGCTGGCCGACTGGGCCGCGGCGATGACGGCGTCGATTCCGCCGTCGGCAGCCGAATCGGCGGCTTCGAGGGTGTGCGAGAGCACGCGGGCGGCGAGGCGCTCACGCTCGTCGAGAAAACGGTTGCGGCTCGACAGCGCGAGACCGTCTTTCTCGCGAACGGTCTCGACGACTTCTACCGTGACCGCAATGTTCAGGTCGCGAACCATTCGGCTCACCACGAAGACCTGCTGGGCATCTTTCTGCCCGAACAGCACCGCATCGGGCTGCACGATGCCCAGCAGTTTGTTCACGACGACGAGCACTCCGTCGAAGTGGCCGGCCCGGCTGCGGCCCTCGAGCAGGTTGCCCACGTTTCCGGCGGTGAGCTTCGTCTGCGTCTTGCCGTCGGGGTACATCTCGGCGACACTTGGGGCGAAGACGATGGTGGGGGCGCCCCCTGACGCCGCCTCGATGGTGGCGAGGTCTGCGTCGAGAGCGCGCGGGTAGCGGTCGAGGTCTTCGCTCTCGTTGAACTGCAGCGGGTTCACGAAGATCGAGACCACCACGATGTCGGCGATCTCGCGAGCGCGGGCGATCAGCGCCAGGTGCCCGGCGTGCAACGCACCCATCGTGGGCACGAGCGCGACGCGGCCAGCGGATGCCCGGCTCAGGTCTTCGGCCGAGGGTCGCCCTTCGGTGTCGGCAGTGTCGGCACCCGCAGCGTGGCCTGATGAAGCCGTGGCGCCTGCCTGGGTGGCAGCAGACGCGCGGGCATTCGCGCGCGCCGCGGCGATCTCGGCGCGCACGTCATCGATCGTGACAGCGAGTGTCGGCACGGGTTCTCCTTCTCTGCGCGAAGCGTCGTAGCTTCGCGGGCCGCACTGCGGCCTCACGTGATGTGCGCTGCGGCCGGATTCGGGCCCACGAGGGCGGCCCGGCTTGAGCGCGATACCAGACGATGCTACTCGCTACACGCCGCCCTCTCGCCCCGAGCCCATCGCGCCGACGAGACGGACAGCCCGCTACAGGCCGGCCTCTAGACCTAAACCGAAGGCATCGTCGGGGCCCGCGGCCCGCTGCAGTGCGTTCTCGACCGACGAGCGCACGAGCGGAGCCAGCACCCGACCGGGCGAAGGTATACCGATCGAGCTCAGGATGCCCGTGGCTTGGTCGACGATGGCGCTCGAGAACGTCGTGGCGGTCTCGATGGCCTCTGCGTAAGCCGCCCGGTCTCGTTCGGCAATCACCACAGGTTCGCCGCCCATCTCCACCACGAGGGCCTGGCCGATCGGCAGCACGGGCGTGGGAGCGGTGACCGCGAAGTAGGTTCCGGCGAGGCGGTTGATGTCGATGCTCGAGCCGGTGAAAGCCATGGCGGGGTGGAGCGCGAGCGGTATCGCTCCGGCGGCAAGCGCCGGTGCGAGCACTCCTATACCGAACCCCGGCGCGGTGTGCACCACGAGCTGGCCGGGCTGCCACGCTCCTGTCGCCGCGAGCCCCGCGACCAATGCTTCGAGCTCGCTCGACGGCACCGCGATGAGCACGAGTTCGCTGCGCTCGATGAGCAGCGGAATATCGAGAATCGGCGCGCCCGGCAACATCACCTCGGCGCGCTCGCGGCTCGACTCCGACACCGCGGCAACACCCACGATCGCGTGGCCGGCCCCGGCCAGCGCTGCACCCAGCACAGGCCCCACCCGGCCCGCGCCGATGATGCCGATTCCGAGCCGCCCCGATCGTTGCGCGGGGTTCGTGGGGGTCATACGTGTCGTCCTGTTCGTCGTGCCGGCAGCACCGTCGCGGCTGCCCAGCGGTGCGAGGAGTCGGCGGCAGCCGCCACGATGGCAGCCGCCGAGAGTGACTCGAAGGCGGCAACGGCGAGCCCGCGATCGATGACGCCGAGACTGGCCCGCACGGGCCCCGCGATGGTGATGAAGTGCAGGGCGGCGAGGCCGAGCATCCGCCGCACCGGGCCTTGCGCCACGTGCAGGCTCTGCATGCGGGCCAGCGGCACCACCATGAGCCGGCGCCAGAAGAACCCCGAACGAAGCAGCACCGCATCGGCCGTGGTGGCGTACCCCGTGCGCCGCCACGAGAAGGGGCGCAGCACGATGGCGCGCCCGGGGGCACCTGTGAAGCCCGCACCGTGTGAGGCGGAGAGCCCGGCCACCACGAGGTGCTGGGTCTCGGCGCCGGTCAGGCCCGGCAGCAGCAGGCCAAGCACCTTGTCGACATCGGCCTGGCGACCCACCGGCAGCAGCAGCGTGTGATGCTGGCTCGCCGAACCGTGCGATGACGCGTGGCCGGCACGGTTGATGCGAATCATCCACCAGCCGAAGGGGCGCCACAGCAACGGCTGGGTCACCTCGATGGCGTGTATTCGCCCGGGCGGCAGCGTGTCGTTGCTCGTGGTGAGCAGCCCGAACCCGATGCGCACGCCGTCGGGCGTCGCGGCGATGGAATACCGCGCCGACTTCGTGAACCGCCGCACATAGAACCCCAGCGAACCCAGAAGGCTCGGCAGCAGCAGCACCAGAATGAACGCGTGATGCACCCAGCTCGACGACACGATGAGCGCCGCGACCACGAGCAGCAAGAACACCGTGAACTCGCTCAGCACCAGCGACCCGATCAGCCGCAGTGGGGTGATTTTCACCACCGACTCGGCCATCGCTTCGGCGGGGTCGAGTTCGGGCGCAAGCAGCTCTTGCAGCCGCCTGTTGACGAGCCCTGGTTGCGCGGTGGCTTCGTCGGCCACGTCACGAGAGCTCGTCGATCCGCCCGGTGAACCCGGAGCCTGCACTCCGGATGCCCGGCGTAAGATCTCGCGTCGAAGCTCGTCGACCTGCCCCGACCCCAGATACGCCAGGTCGACCTTCGCGTCTTGCCCCGCCACGCTCAGCTCGATCTTCGCCGCCCCGAACAGCCGCGCGAAGAACGGTCGGGTGATGTGGATGCTCTGAATCCGGTCGAGCCGCGCCTGCCTGTTGTGGCGAAAAAGCACCCCGTTTCTCACCTCGACCGCTTCGTCACTTATGCGAAAACTGTGCATGCGCCAGGCCACCGCGAAGGCGGCGATCGAGAGCACCAGCACACCCGCGATGATCAGCAGCGCGATTCCGGTCTGGCCGTGGTCGTAGACGAGCGCCACGATGTCGCCGTTATCGCCGGCGCCGGGGCCGGGGCCAGACCCGGGGCCTCCCCCGCCGTCGACCGGCCCGGTCGGCAGAAACAGGTCGACGAGGCGCTCGCGCAGGTTTGCCAGAATGAACCACAGAATCGCCACAAGCGCGAACCCGCCCTTGAGCAGCGGCGACGCCCAGTACAGCCGGTGCCACTCACCGTCGGCGAGCCGCGCAGCGTACCCGCGCGCGGGCGGTGTGATCGGTGCCGACGGCTCGCCGGGCGTGCCCGATGGGCTCGACCAGACCGGCGCGTGCATCGCAGACGCCGCCGGCGCCGCGCCCGAAGTCGACTCCGCCGGGCCCGCGTGCAGCCCGATGCCGACAGGCGCCGCGCCCGAGTCGCTCACAACCCCGACCTTCGGGTCTCGGCCAGTGCCACCAGCCGGTCGCGCAACTCGTCGGCCACCGCCTCGGGCAACCCCGGAATCGACACCGCCGTCGTGGCGGCAGCCGTCACGAACTTCAGGTCGCTCAGCCCGAGCAGCCGCCCGAGCGGCCCCCGATTCACGTCGATGAGCTGCATGCGCCCGTAGGGAACGGCGACCACACGAAAGAACATGATTCCGCGGCGCATCAGCAGGTCGTCGGCACGCAGCTGATACCCGATGGCCCGAGCGCGGCGCGGGGCCACCACGAGCAAGATCAGGGCGATGAGGATGCTCGCCCCGAGCATCCACCAGCCGAACCACCAGCCCACCACCACGATGAAGAACACGCTGATCGCAGCGAAGATCACGCCGGTCACCAGAGAAGCAGCGATTTCGACGGCCACGTACTTGGGGCTGACTCGCTGCCAGTCGCTACCCGGTTCTTCGAAACGAGCTGCAGACAGCCGACGCGAGTCAGTGGTTTTGCTCACCTGCTCAGCTTAACCGCCGGTCGGGGGCCGGCTCCCGGTGATCGGGATCTTCTGGGGGAAGGGTGCAGAGCTTCTCGGCCACGAGCCCGCAGGCCAGCAGCACAACTCCCGCCACGGCAGCGGCGATGGCCAGCCAGAGCGATGAGACCGCCGGAACGACCGCCCGCGACAGCAAGTAGACCACCACGCCGAGGCCGACGCCCGCGATCAGCGACCCGACCATGCTCGAGGCCTTCGCCAGCACAGCGACGCGCATCGCGCGGAACGGGTTGATGGGGTTCAGGTTGGTTCCGCGAATGGCGCGCGCAATGGGCACAGCGAGCACAACCACGATCGCCCCGGCCGCCACGAGGGTGATCGAGAGCGAGATGGGCAGCGAGATGATGGGCTGCCCCGACGAGGCGAGGCCCACTTCGACGAAGAAGCCGACCACTGCGCCGGCGAGGCCGAGCAGAACGAGGGTGAGCGGGCGGGTGCGCTTCATCGTTCCCACCGCGCATACAATCGGGGGCTCTCGTAGGTCGCCGCGAGCAACGGAGTGATGGGGCCATGGCCCGGCAGCTCTGCGTTCGGCTGAATCTCGTGCCACGGCGCCAGCACGAAGGCGCGTTCATGGGCACGCGGATGCGGCAACGTCAACGTGTCGTCGTGCTGCTCGAGACCGGCGAACGTGATGATGTCGAGGTCGAGAGTGCGGTCGCCCCAGCGTTCGACGCGCACGCGATCGTGCGCCTGCTCCACCACGTGCAGCGCCTCGAGCAGCGCGTGCGGCTGCAGCGCCGAACGCACGAGCAGCACCGCATTCAAATAGGCCGGAGCGCTCAGATCGATACCCTCGGGCTTCAGCGCATCGGTCTCGTAGAGGCTCGACACCGCGTCGACGATGATGCCGTCGGTGCGCCCGATCTCGGCCACGGCCGCACGCAGAATCGCCTCGCGGTCGCCCAGGTTGCTGCCGAGAGCGATCACGGCAGGCAGCGTCGGGCGCAGCTTCTCTTGCCTCATCACCGGCTCCTAGTGATGCTGATCGACACGTCGCTGAACGGCACAGTGATAGGCGCTTCTGGCTTATGCACTGTGACGCGAACCCTCTGCGCCACGTCGTGGGCGAGCACGACCTGGGCTACTCGTTCGGCGAGCGTCTCGATGAGATCGACGGGCTCGTTCGTGGCCGCGTCGGTCACTTCGACCGCCAGTTCACCGTAATTCAGAGTCTGGTCGAGGTCGTCTGCCGCCGCGGCGCCCGACGTATTGAGCCACACGGTCAGGTCGATGACGAAGGGCTGGCCATCGCGACGTTCGAAGTCGTAGACGCCATGGTGTGCCTGCACACGCAGGCCTGTCAGTGTCAGAGAGTCGGGTTCAATAGGCACGATTCGCAGACTAGCGGATGCTCTGCTCTCGTCACTCATCGAGCCCCCCGCTTCCACTGCTCGGCTACCGACAGCGCGGCTTTCGTGGTCTCGACGTCGTGCACGCGCACCGCCCAGGCGCCGGCCTCGGCGGCGAGTGCGGCGGTCACCGCAGAGACGAAGTCACGGTCATCCATCGGCGCACCCTCAGGCACCAGCTCGCCGAGAAAGCGCTTGCGCGAAGCGCCGATGACCACCGGCAGGCCGATGCGGGTGAAGTGGTCGAGGTGGCCCAAGATCTTCCAGTTGTGCTCGGAGTTCTTCGCGAAACCGAGCCCGGGGTCGATGAGCAGCTTGTCGGGGTTGACTCCGCGCACGACCAACTCGGCGACGCGATATTCGAGTTCGCCCGCGACCTCTCTGACGACGTCGGTGTAGGTCGCCTTCTGGTTCATGGTGGCGCTGTGACCGCGCCAGTGCGACACGATGAACGGGGCGTCGAGCCTGATGATGACGTCGCGCATGCCCTCGTCGCTCAGGCCGCCCGAGACGTCGTTCACGATCACGGCGCCGGCCTCGATGGCGGCTTCGGCGGTCGAGGCGTTCATGGTGTCGACGCTGAGGGCGATGCCGCGCCGGGCGAGTTCGGTGATCACCGGGATGACGCGGCTCTGCTCTTCGGCGACCGGAATGCGCCTGGCGCCCGGCCTCGTCGACTCACCACCCACGTCGATGAGGTCGGCGCCGGCGGCTGCGAGCTCTACCCCGTGGGCGATGGCGGCCTCGGTGCGAAGCCATCGGCCGCCGTCGCTGAACGAGTCCGTCGTCACATTGAGCACGCCCATGATGAGGCTGCGCCCGGTGGGCAGCGCCTGCCAGTTCGGCTTCGCTGCGTCAGACTGCTGGCGCCGGCGTTGTGAGAACGCGGCGCCGACATCGGTCATAGGGCTACTCCGTGCGCACTCGATTCGCCGGCGGCAGCGGGCAGATCGCCGGCGGCAGGTGAAACGGCTGCAGCGGCGGGTGGAACGGCTGCCGCGGCAGGTGCTACGGCAGCCGGAGGTGCAGCGATCAGCGCCATGAGTTCTGCGCGCGCGGCGGGTTCGGCGAGGGTGCCGCGGCTCGCGATGGTGACCGTGCTGCTCTCGGTCTGCCGAGGGCCGCGAAAAGTCACGCAGCCATGGGTTGCTTCGAGCACCACGAGCACGCCCCGGGCATCCAGACCGTCTGACAGGGTCTCGGCGATCTGCTCGCCCAGACGCTCTTGCAGTTGAGGGCGAGAGGCCAGAACGTCGACGAGAGCGGGCAGCCGGCCGAGGCCGACGAGCCGGTCGCTCGGCACGTAGGCGATGTGCGCGGTGCCGAGAAAGGGCAGCAGATGGTGTTCACAGACCGAACGAAACCGTATGTCGCGCATGAGCACGGGTTCGGCGCCAGCGCGGTCGGCGGTGCCGCTCGCACCGCTGTCGCTATCGCTGGCGTCGAGCGGAAAGGTCTCACCGAGCGCCGCACGCGCGTCGACGCCTACGCCCGAGAAGAACTCGGCGTAAGCGTCGGCCACGCGCTGCGGCGTGCTCTCGAGCCCGGGGCGAGCGGGGTTTTCACCGATCGCCTCGAGAAGCTCGAGCACAGCTTTTTCGATACGTGCCTGATCTACCACGACAGCTATGCGTGGTGCTTAGGCGGTTGCGGGCCGCGGAGTGCTCTGCGGTGCCCGCTTGGGCTTCGGCTCGAGCTCAGGCTCGCTCGAGATGCCGCCGTCGGTGGCGCCCATGTCGATGGGCGCCTTCGCCTTGACGAACTCCACCGGCGGAATCGACGAGACCGGGCGGCGCTCGCTCGACAGCCACTGCGGGCGGGGCGGCAGGTGCCGAACGTCTTTGAAGATCTCGGCCAGCTCGTGCTGGTCGAGGGTCTCTTTCTCGAGAAGCTCAGTCGCCAGGCGGTCGAGAATGTCGCGGTTGTCGTTCAACACCTGCCAGGCCTCGTCGTGCGCGGCTTCGATGAGCGTGCGCACCTCGGCGTCGACCTGCTCGGCCACGCTGTCGGAGTAATCGCGCTCGTGGCCCATGTTGCGACCCAAGAACATCTCACCGGATGCACTGCCGAGCTTGACGGCACCGACGTTCGAACTCATGCCGTAGTCGGTCACCATCTTGCGGGCCGTGTCGGTGGCCTTCTCGATGTCGTTCGACGCGCCCGTGGTGGGGTCGTGGAAGACGACCTCTTCGGCGACGCGGCCGCCCATGGCGTACGCGAGCTGGTCGAGCAGTTCGTTGCGCGAAACCGAGTAGCGGTCTTCGAGCGGCAGCACCATGGTGTAACCGAGCGCACGGCCGCGCGGCAGAATCGTGATCTTGGTCACTGGGTCGGTGTAGTTCATCGCGGTGGCAACGAGAGCGTGGCCGCCCTCGTGGTAGGCCGTGACGAGCTTCTCTTTGTCGCGCATGATACGGGTGCGACGCTGGGGGCCGGCCATGACGCGGTCGACAGCCTCATCAAGCGCGCGATTGTCGATCAGCTGCGCGTTCGAGCGGGCCGTGAGAAGCGCGGCCTCGTTCAGCACGTTCGCGAGGTCGGCGCCAGTGAAGCCGGGCGTCTTGCGAGCCAGCACTTCGAGGTCGACGCCAGCGGCGAGGGGCTTGCCGCGACCGTGCACCTCGAGAATCTGCTGACGGCCTTTGAGGTCGGGAGCATCCACACCGATCTGGCGGTCGAAACGGCCGGGGCGAAGCAGTGCGGGGTCGAGAATGTCGGGGCGGTTCGTCGCGGCGATGAGAATGACGTTCGTCTTCACGTCGAAGCCGTCCATCTCCACCAGCAACTGGTTGAGGGTCTGCTCGCGCTCGTCATGACCGCCGCCCATGCCGGCGCCACGGTGACGACCCACGGCGTCGATCTCGTCGATGAAGATGATGGCGGGCGAATTCTGCTTGGCCTGTTCGAACAGGTCGCGAACGCGGCTCGCGCCGACACCCACGAACATCTCGACGAAGTCAGAACCCGAGATGGAGTAGAAGGGAACGCCCGCTTCACCGGCGACGGCTCGAGCAAGCAGCGTCTTGCCGGTACCGGGAGCGCCGTAAAGCAGTACACCCTTCGGAATGCGAGCACCCACCGCCAAGAACTTCGACGGGTCTTTCAAAAAGTCTTTGATCTCTTCGAGCTCTTCGATGGCCTCGTCGTTACCGGCGACGTCTTGGAAGGTGACCTTCGGGGTGTCTTTCGACACCAGCTTGGCCTTCGACTTGCCGAACTGCATGACCTTGTTGCCGCCGCCCTGCATGCCCGAGAGCATCAGCCAGAAGAACGCGCCGATGAGAATGACCGGCAGCAGAATGCCGAGCAGCGAGACGAACCAGTTCGTCTGCGGCACCTGGTCGTTGAAGCCGTCGGCCGGGGCTGCAGCGGTGACCGCGTCGATGACCTCGGTGCCACGCGGTGCCACGTAGTAGAACTGCACCTTCGAGCCGTACTTCGAGTCGGGCGATGCCAGGGTGAGATCGACGCGCTGTTCGCCGTCGACGATCAGCGCCTGCGAGACCTTGCCGTCTTTGAGAAACTCGAGACCTTGCTGGGTCGAGACCTGCTGGAAGCCCGAGCCCGTGATGAGGCCGAAGCCTATCCAGAGGGCAATGGCGCCAAGAATTATGTAGGGAATCGGCGAGCGAAAAATACGTCGCCAGCTCATGTCTTTCTTCGGTTCTTGCGGCAAAACCGGCACCTTTCTGGTCACCAAGTACTGGCTAAGGCTACCCGTCGCCGACTGGACGTGCCCTGCGTGTTCCCCGTGGGCTTAACGCACGTCGCTTAAACGGCGTTGACGAGACTTTTTCTCGTGAAACTTTTTTGCGAATCGGGAATGATCGGGCGAAGAACCCGGTTTCGCCCTTGTAGCAGCCGACGGTGTCGAAGCATAACGACATCGTCGGCCTTTTTGTTTCAGCCGGGTAAGTTCAGGAACTGTTCATTTCCGAAACTCGACAGTACCGTATAGAGTTACCATTATGTCTCACTCTCCTTCTGCATCTACGGCTACGCCAGACGCCGCAGCCGCGTCATCTCGTCGCTGGTGGACTCTCAGCGTTGTCGCCCTCGCGCAACTGATGGTCGTTCTCGACTCCACCGTCGTCAACATCGCCCTGCCCGCCGCGCAGGCCGACCTCGGCTTCTCGAACGCCGACCGCCAATGGGTGGTCACCGCCTATTCCCTCGCCTTCGGCAGCCTGCTGCTGCTCGGCGGGCGCCTCTCCGACCTGATGGGTCGCAAGCGCACCTTCATCATCGGCCTCATCGGTTTCGCCGTCGCCTCCGCCCTCGGTGGTGCTGCCGACAGCTTCGGCACTCTCGTCGCCGCGCGCGCCTTGCAGGGTGCCTTCGGCGCCTTGCTCGCTCCGACCGCCCTCGCCGTGCTGACCACCACGTTCACCATTCCGAAAGAGCGTGCTCGCGCGTTCGGTGTGTTCGGCGCGATCGCCGGTGCCGGCGGCGCCGTCGGCCTGCTGCTCGGCGGTGTGCTGACCGAGAACTTCAACTGGCGCTGGAACCTCTACATCAACGTCTTCATCGCGGTGTTCGCCATCATCGGTGCGCTCATCTTCGTCACCACCGCGCCGCGCACGGGCCCCCGCCCGAAGCTCGACATTCCCGGCACCATCCTCGTTTCAGGTGGGCTCTTCTCACTGGTCTACGGCTTCTCGAACGCTGAGACCGACGGCTGGGGATCGGCCTCGAGCTGGGGATTCTTGGTAGCCAGCGGCGTGCTGCTCGTTGCATTCGTGCTGTGGCAGCGCCGGGCATCCCACCCCCTGCTTCCCCTCGCGGTGGTGATGGACCGCAACCGTGGTGCCTCGTACCTCGCCGTGCTGATCGCCGGCGCGGGCATGTTCGGCATCTTCTTGTTCGTCACCTACTACCTCGAGGTGTCGCTGCATTACACGCCCATTCAGACAGGTACCGCTTTCTTGCCGATGATCGCCATGCTGGTGCTCTCGGCGCAGCTGTCGACCAACATTTTCGTGCCGCGGTTCGGGCCGAAGCTCATGGTTCCGATCGGCATGGTCATCGGGGTCGTCGGGATGCTCTACCTCACCACCCTCGACGCGAATAGCACGTACGTGGCGAACATTCTGCCTCCGCTGCTCATCATCGGCCTTGCAATGGGCTCGATCATGCCGGCCGCGATGCAGACCGCCACCCTCGGGGTGAACCGTCAATTCGCCGGAGTCGCCTCGGCCACGGTGAACACCAGCCAACAGGTCGGTGGCTCTATCGGCACCGCGCTGCTGAACACGCTGGCAGCCACTGCGGCGACGACCTACGTGGCATCGCACCTGCCGGCATCACCCGATGTCGTCGCGGCGGCACAGATCGCCAGCTACAACACCGCTTACATGTGGAGCGCGGCATTCTTCGCCCTCGGCGCCATCGTTGCGGCGCTGCTCTACACGCGCCGGTCGACGGTCGCGGCGACAGCCACCGCCGCTCACGCTGAGGCGCAGGCCGAAGACGTTGACGACGCTCCCCTGGTCGCCATGCACTAGCCCGATCATCCCCCGCCCCGCCCCGCCCCGCGCGGCAGCGAAGATGGATCACGAAAATCGCCCCAAGATTCTTGTCTTGGGGCGATTTTCGTGATCCATGCGTGCGCCGCGAGGGTGCGACGGCGGGCGACGGCGCGGGGGAAGCAGTGCGGCGGCCGGGCGCGGAAAGGCGGGGCGCGGAGAGGCGGCCGCGTCAGGCGGGCCGTGGAGAGGCGGCCGCGTCAGGCGGGGCGCCGGCGCCGCGGGTCGCGTCAGGCGGGTTGCGGGGCCGGCACGGCGAGGCCGAGCGCGGGCAGCAGCACGCCGTCGATGATCGAGAGCACGAATTCGCGGTCGACGGGTTTCTTCAAGATGAGGGTGCGGTATGCGGCCATCGACGGGCTGATCATGGCGAGCGTGTCGATGTCGGCGTCGGCCGAGATCTCTCCCCGCTCTTGCGCACGCTGCATGAGTATGCGGTTCACGGCGGCGCGCGGCTCGATAATGGCCGCGTTCACCACCTCGGCCAGCCCCGGATCGCGCGAGATCATCGACACGACGCCGGCCATGATCTGGAGTTTTCGCTCAGCGTCTTCGAGCGTGTGCGGCTTGATCATGGCGACCAGGTCGCCGCGCAGCGTGCCGGTGTCGGGCAGGCCGTCGACGTCGAACTGGTTCTGTTTCATGCACGCTACGGCATCGAGCACGAGGTGGGCCTTCGAGGGCCAGCGGCGATAGAGCGTGGCCTTGCCTGCCTTGGCCCGAGCGGCCACCATGTCGATGGTCATGCCGTCGTAACCGGTGTCGGCCAGCACATCGAGTGCGGCTTCGAGAATCTCCGGGTCGCGGGTGTGGTCGCGCTTTCGACCGAGCTTCGAGGGGCCTTCGGGCGCCTGGGCGCCGGCGTGCTGCGCCGTGCGGTAGGCGGTGTCGTCAACCGTCGGTCTAATGGATGCTCGGGGCGCGTCGATCTGCGTCATTACAGCGGCTGCCTTTCTGAGTAGAACCCGCCGGATTCTCAGCATCTGCTCTGATTCGAGACTGGCAAGTACCGTATATGCTATCAAACATGTCCGACAATTTGGCGGCTCCTACCGCATCTTCTCGTCGCTGGTTCACGCTAGCCACTGTCGCGCTCGCGCAGCTCATGGTGGTGCTCGACTCCACCGTCGTGAACATCGCGTTGCCCGCAGCCCAGAAAGACCTCGGATTCTCCAACGGCGACCGACAATGGGTGGTCACCGCGTATTCGCTCGCCTTCGGCAGTTTGCTCCTCCTCGGCGGGCGGCTCTCCGACCTGATCGGCCGCCGGCGTGCCTTCATTATCGGGCTCATCGGCTTCGCAGGCGCCTCCGCCCTGGGCGGCGCCGCCGATAGCTTCGGCACACTCGTTGCTGCTCGAGCACTTCAGGGCGCCTTCGGTGCGCTGCTCGCGCCTACCGCACTCTCGGTTCTGACCACCACATTCACCATTCCGAAAGAGCGTTCTCGCGCCTTCGGCGTTTTCGGTGCCATCGCTGGTGCGGGCGGCGCCGTGGGGCTGTTGCTGGGTGGCTACCTCACCCAAGATGTCAACTGGCGCTGGAATCTTTACATCAACGTCTTCTTCGCCATCATCGCGATCATCGGCGCCATCATTTTCGTTCCGAGCGTCAAACGGGTCGGTGAACGACCTCGGCTCGACATTCCCGGAACGGTTCTGGTCTCTGGCGCGCTCTTCGCCCTCGTCTACGGGTTCTCGAACGCCGAAACAGACGGCTGGGGCGATGTTCTGACCTGGGGCATGCTGGTCGCGAGTGGAATTCTGTTTGTGGCCTTCGTGCTGTGGCAGCAGCGAGCCAAGCATCCGCTCCTGCCGTTGAGCATCGTGTTGAACCGCAACCGAGGTGCGGCCTACTTGTCAGTGTTCGTCGCCGGCTCGGGCATGTTCGCCATCTTCCTGTTTCTCACCTACTTCTTGCAGACCTCGCTGGGCTTCACGCCCATCACCACCGGGCTGTCGTTCTTGCCCATGATCGCGTGCCTCGTGCTCGCGGCGCAGCTCGGCACGAACATTTTCGTTCCTCGGTTCGGGCCGAAAGTGCTGGTGCCGATCGGCATGGTGATGGCTTCGGGTGCTCTCGTGTGGCTGACTCGGCTCGATCTTTCGAGCACGTATGCCGCGAACATCCTGCCGCCGCTGATGCTGATGGGCCTGGCCATCGGCACACTCATGCCCGCCTCGATTCAAACCGCGACGCTCGGGGCGAACAGGCAATACGCGGGTGTGGCTTCGGCCATGGTGAACACAAGCCAGCAAGTGGGTGGATCGATCAGTACCGCCCTGCTCAACACCCTTGTCGCCACCAGCGTGACGAACTACATCGCATCGAATCAGCCGACGACGCCCGGAGTGGTGGCGCAGGCTGCGGTACAGGGGTACGCGCTGGCGTACTGGCTCGCCGCTGGCTTCTTCTTGGCGGGCGGCATCATGGCGGCTCTGCTGTTCGGGCGCAAAGCGACGATACAAGCGACTGCACGTGAGGCGCAGGCCGCAGCTGCCGCCGAGCAGGCCGGTGGCGGCGGCGGCCGAGAGACCACACCTGAAGCTGCGCCCGCCGGGGCTTGAGCTAGGCCACGCAGTGTCGACCGCCGGGTGCTGGCGCTAACGCAGGCGCTAACGCACGCGCAGGCGTTGGCGCTAACGCAGGCGCAGGCGTTGGTGCGGGCCGCGGGCGCCGCGTAACACCCTTCGCTAGGAGTACATGTGCGGCGCCAGCACGCCGATGTCTTTGAGGTTGCGATACTTCTCCGCGTAGTCGAGGCCGTAGCCCACCACGAACTCGTTCGGAATGTCGAAACCCACGTACCGAACATCCAGCTGAATCGTCGCAGCGTCAGGCTTGCGAAGCAGCGCGCACACCTCGACCGAGGCCGGCCCGCGCGAGCGTAGGTTCGCCAGCAGCCACGAGAGCGTCAGCCCCGAGTCGATGATGTCTTCGACGATGAGCACCGTGCGGCCCTCGAGCTCGGAGTCGAGGTCTTTGAGAATGCGCACCACGCCGCTCGACTGGGTGCTGTTGCCGTACGAGCTGACGGCCATCCAGTCCATGCTGACGGGCAGGTGCAGCTCACGTGCGAGGTCGGCCATCACCATGACCGCGCCCTTGAGCACGCCTACCAGCAGCAGGTCTTGGCCGGCGTAGTCGGCCTCGATGCGCCGCGCGAGTTCGGCTATCTTCGCGTGAATCTCGGCTTCGGTGATCAGAACTTTCGACAGGTCGGCTTCGACGTCACGGGAATCCATGCGGCCAGCCTACCCAACGCGCATTGGGCGCCGCAGCCGATGCTCACGTGACGATTTCAGCGGAGAATTCGACCCGGTGAGCGCTATGGCGGCCCGCACCCTCGAAATCGCCGCTGTTTTGGGGTGACGCACTCACACACGGCGCACGAACACGAGCTGACGGGCGACGCGGGTGACGCGGATGCCCGGCAGATCCACCCCGGCCTGCCCGTGCCACTCGGTGGCGAGCTTCAGAGCCGCGAGCGTCTGAGCCCTCGAGAGGGTGGTGCCGAATTCGGCGGCGACCACGTAGCGCACGATCCTCTGCGCAAGCGCCGGCGGATTCGAGGCAAGCCCTCGCGCATCGACGGCGATGCCGGCTTCGGCGTGCTCGACGATCTCGGTCGCCCATTCGGCGGCGAGGGCATCCAGAGCCTCATCGTCTTCACGCAACTGGTCGGCCGTGCGGGCAAGCGCTTCGGCGATGCCGGGGCCGAGCTCGCGTTCGAGCAGCGGCAATACCGAGTCGCGCACCCGCACGCGGGCGTAGTCGCGGTCGACGTTCTGCGGGTCGTGCCAGGCGCCGAGCCCTTGGTCGTCGAGCGACAGATGCACCGTTCGGCGCGGGATGCCCAGCAGCGGCCGCAGGTACGCCCCGTTCACCGGGCTCATGCCGCTCAGGCTGCTCGGCCCCGAGCCGCGCGCGAGCCCCAGCAGCACGGTCTCGGCCTGATCGTCGAGGGTGTGGGCGAGCAGCACGTGGCTCGCGCCGGTGGCGGCGAGCGCGCGCTCGAAGGCGCCATAGCGGGCAGCACGGGCGGCGGCTTCGGGGCCGGCAGATGCGGTGGCGGTGGCTTGGTCGGTGGCGGGCGCCGATTCGGCGGGTTCGGTCGCGTCAGGAGTGGCCGCGTCAGGCATTGTCGCGTCAGGCATTGTCGCGTCAGACCTGACCGCAGATGCGCGAGCGCGCGTCGCGACCGTCACACGCTCGATGAGCACGGGGGTGAGGCCGAGGGCGCGAGCCTGATCGGCCGCGCGCGCTGCGACTTCGGCAGAGGCGTCTTGAAGGGCGTGGTCGACGACGATCGCACCGGCCGCGAGACCCGCCCGAGGTGCCTCAAAGGCGAGGGCCGCTGCGAGGGCGAGCGAATCGGGGCCACCACTCAGGGCCACGAGCACGAGGCGGGCATCCGGAGCCTGCAGGGTCGACCTATCGGCGGCGGGTTGCCGGGCATCCGCGGCCTGTGGCGAACCAGCCGCAACGGGCAGCACCTCGGCGAGCAGCTCGCGAACCGCGCGGCGCACGTCGGCCATCGCCGGGGTCAGGCGCGGGCGGCGGGTGTTCGGGTGCATCCAGTAACGTTATTGCAGTTTGAGAACCCAAATCATAAGGAGCACGTTCGTATGGGCAGTTACGACGCCATCATCGAGATTCCCAAGGGAAGCCGCAATAAGTACGAGGTCGACCACGAAACCGGGCGGGTGTACCTCGACCGCGTGCTTTTCACCTCGTTCGTGTACCCCACCGACTACGGGTTCTTCGAAAACACCCTCGGCCTCGACGGCGACCCCGTCGACGTGCTCGTGCTACTCGAGTACCCCGTGTTTCCGGGCGTGGGCGTGAAGGTTCGGCCCGTGGGCGTGTTCAACATGAGCGACGAGGCGGGCATCGACTCGAAGGTCATCGCTGTTCCGGCGAAAGACCCGCGCTGGGCAGCCATCGTCGACGTTGACGACATTCCGCAGCAGCTGCGCAACGAGATCGAGCACTTCTTCGAGCACTACAAAGACCTCGAACCTGGCAAATGGGTCAAGACCGAGGGCTGGGGCTCTGCCGCGGATGCAGAGCAGATCATCCAGAACGGCATCACCAAGCTGGCCACCGAGGGCGCGCACTAGGCTCCGGATGCCCGGCGACCCGCCCGCGGCGTGAAAACGGCGGCCGAATCGAAGTACCGACCGCCTATGCGGCTCGCTACCCTCGATGTGCCGCCGTTTTGCGTACGGGCGAGCGGATTCACCTCGCCCGGTGGCCGCCTCGCCCGGAGGCCGTGCGGATTGGCGGCGGCCCCGGCGATGTGGCATACTCGTTGAGTTGTCAAAACGGCCCCATCGTTTAGCGGCCTAGGACGCTGCCCTTTCACGGCAGTAGCACGGGTTCGAATCCCGTTGGGGTCACTGCAGACGTACGGTATGCTCGTCAAGGGCCTGCTCCGCGGCTCGTTTCGACACAACAATTTCATAAGTTTGGCCCTGTAGCGCAGTTGGTTAGCGCGCCGCCCTGTCACGGCGGAGGTCGCCGGTTCAAGTCCGGTCAGGGTCGCAAAGGTTCGATGCCCTTCCTTCGGGAAGGGTTTTTCGGCCTCTGGAGGGCCCCGCGCTCTTCGGCTCTGTAGCTCAGTTGGTAGAGCGTTCGACTGAAAATCGAAAGGTCACCGGATCGATGCCGGTCGGAGCCACTGCCCTACTTCGAGGCTTCTACTTGGAGTAGGGCTTTTTCTTTTGCCCGTTTCTTGATGCCCGGGATCGGCGCCGTGCGCACAGCTTCGAAACGCCTCATCTCCTCGCGTGTCATCAATTGTGAGCGGATTCACCTCACGCAATTCGCCCACATTCTTCAATTCGAACAAAACGAAATCTGTTACGATATGTTCGATTGAAGGAGGTGCCGTGAAATCCGCGCTGGCACAAGAGACGTACATTTCGGAGAGCAAAGAGAGCATCGCCAAGGTGCACGACTTTCTCGCCGCGCACGCTGCGAATGGTAACGAGCCGCCCGAGCCGCAGTTTTTCATTTCCGGATCTCGCCCGAACGACCAAGTCGAAATTCCTGAGCAGCTTTATGAAGTGCTACTCCAGGTGGTGGTCGCAATGGAGCAAGGAATGGCTGTCACCATTTCACCGCAGTCCCTTACGTTAACCACACAACAGGCCGCCGAGGTTCTGAACGTCAGCAGGCCGACCCTCGTCCGATTGCTCGACTCAGGAGAAATCGCGCACGAGAAGCCGTCACGTCATCGACGGGTCAAGCTTCAAGACGTGCTTGCCTACCGCGAAGAGCAACGACAGAAGCAATACGCGGCGTTGGATGCGATGGCCTACGACGATGACGCGCCCCTTGTCGACAACTTTGACGACCTGCGAGCCGCAAAGAAGGCAGCTGGCGTGGCGAGACGATCGGCGAAGATCTCCTGACAAACTGAAGCATGTTCACCGCCGTTCTCGACAGCTGCGTCTTGTGGCCGAGTCTCCTTCGCGACTTCTTGCTTTCTTTGTCTATCGAAGGCTCGTATCGTGCGATCTGGAGCAGCGCGATCTTGGCGGAGGTTGAGCGGAACGAAGTGCGGAAGTTGATTCGTCGCGGTGCATCGGAGGCCGAAGCCGAGGGCTTGGCCCAGAGGCTCATTCGAACGATGCGGTCAGGGTTTGTAGATGCCGAAGTTGATGGCGGGGAGCACCTCGAGGGAAATTTTGGACTGCCCGATGTCGACGACGAACACGTGCTCGCAGCGGCGGTCATCGGTGGTGCTGGCGCAATCGTGACGGAGAATCTGCGTGACTTTCCGCCGTCACTCATTCCCCATGCTATTCAGATTCTCACTCCCCGCGAGTTCGTATTCGACACCGTCGAGGTGGACCCCGTGCGAGCGCTCAAAGCCGTCCGGCAAATTGCTCGTCGATCAGGTTCGAACGGCCGACCGAAACTCACAGAAATCGAACTCGTCGATACGCTCGCCCAGCGCTACGGGCTGACTGATGCCATGGATTTACTGCGCCTGGTGTGACGCCACAGCATCGGCACCTTGGTTGGGGATTCGGACCTGTGGGAACGCGATTTCACGAAACGAGGACGTTGCCGGTACTCGCCCGGAACTCGACTGCGAGGGCCTCGATCGAGTATTCGACCACCTCGATCGACTGAGCCTTCAGCGCTGCGAGAACTTCGGCAGGCGTTGTGTAGAAGAATTCGCGTCGCAGGTTGACACGGTTGACTCGTTGCGCCGCGAACGTCTGATGCAGCATCGCTTCAACGCCGACTGCATCGTCGGCGAAGAACAGCGCGTGCACATCGAAGCGGAACGGAACGGACGCGTCACCGAGTTCGTTGACCCGATCCATTGGCTCGAGCCGTCGGGTCATTCCGATCTTGACCATTCGCTCTCCAAATGCACCAACGTTCGAGATCACGTAGACGTATCCCGCCCGGATGTTAGCGGTGCGGTAGTCGACATCATCAATCGCTCGCTGGACGTCTTCAAGCTTTGCGTTCATTCGCTCGACACCGTCTAGGTCTCCGTTGGCTGCCAGTGCCGCGATGGCCGCTGCGTAGTGCGCCTTCTCCTTCTGCAGCCGCTCGCCCTCCCGACGAAGTTCTTGCTCGGCCTTCTGCTGCTCGCGTAGCTCCGCCCGCCGTTCTCGCTCGAGTTCCTTCTCGCGCTGCACAGTCATCAGATGCTCATTGGCGAGTTCGATCTCTTTGAGCCTCAGAAAATGGAACTGCGGATCGATGCGAAGCGAAGCCATCTCACCGCTCTTCGCGATTTGCTCCGCGGCGCGAGTCAGCCGCGTCTGCGCAACCTGAAGATTGCCGGCCCTCGTGGTCTTGATCGCATTCTCGGCTTCAGCGTTGTACGCCCGCAGCAAGACTTTGGCCATGTTGTCAGTGAATTTCTTGCCCAGCGCGGTAGATCCGTTGAACGTGAATCCGGTCGCGGTGATTACGGCCTGTTTCAGGCGAATGCGCTCCTTAATCGACGAGCGGAGCGATTCGAGTTGAGTAGCAAGCTGCGCGGAGGACTGTGCAGGATGCTCGAAATCGAACAGTCCGACGTTTTGGAGTTCGATTGTCGCAGCGATCTCGATGCGTTGCGCATTCAGAGCCGCGACTTCAGTCTCTGCGGACTGACGTCTCATTCCCACTTCTTGGAGTGATCGATTCAACTCGGCGAGGCGCACTTCCAACGCCGCGCGCTCGGCAGCCATCGCAGCCTCTGCCTGCGCGCGATAAGAGTCGATGTCGGCGAACGTCTTGAGCCCGTGCTTTTCTACGATCGCCGCAAGTCGTTCGCACTCTGCCTGCAATCGAGTCGCAAGGTCTCGCGCATCTCTCTTGGAAAGTCGGTCGATCGCAATCGGCACGATTATGGCCTGTGCGTTTGCAACAGGCATGACGGCCTCTTGTTGCGCCCGAGCCTCTCGTCGGCTCGCTGGTGGCCGAACGTCGTCTTGGAAATACTCAGTCCATTGAGTGCCGTCCCACCATCGTTGACGGCCTGAACCGTCGTCGTACCATCCAGCAGCTGCGTTGGCCATTCGTCCCCCTCGAACAAATCAATGCAGAGCATATCGCTTAGCTAGATTTCGGTGCCTTCGCTCATGACGGCACCGCGATTGAGTGCCGTTGCGACGGCGTCGAGGTCGTCGTCGAAGAGGTCAGCGCAGACGTCGAGCGTCATCGCCGCTGAGGCGTGGCCGAGCATCCGTCGCACGGCTTTGATGTTCGCACCCGCTGATACCGCAAGAGACGCTGCGGTGTGTTGTAGGTCGTGAACCGTGACTCGCGGAAAGGTGGGATCAGCAGCCATTGCCCGCTTGACCGCGGTGTCGTAGAACCGGCCTCGGATTTCGCCACGCGAAGCCCGGTGTAGGCGAGCAGAACGAAGTGCGGAAAGTGATCGTCGCGGTGCTGAAGAGGTCGAAAGCCGCGCAATCCGGCGGCGAACTGAACGTCGCAAACGCCGTCAAGCTAGGGGTGCGCTCAAATTGCGGTTGAACGCATCCTGGCCGCCGCCGCGTTTGCTCTTCCGAAAGGCTCATTCAGGTACCACGGCCGATAGAGTTGCCTCACCCATCGGAAGGTTCTCGTGCCCAGCTCGTCCGTACCCGATTTCGCTTCAAACGACGATCTGTTCGACGAACAAGCCGCGAAGTTCGATGTCTCCCCCCACGATGAGACGAATGGTGCCGGCGTCACTGAGGGCTGGGCTGACGCCCAAGGCAACCCTGCACACCATCACGTCGACTTCATCGAAGATGAGCAGGTCGCCCTGGGGCTGAGCGGCAACGGAAACATCCCCGACGACCAGAAAAAAGCGTTTCCCTTCGTCACCGTCATAGCAATCGGGCTCTTTGTTCTCGCGGTAGCCGCGATAGCCGTGTTCGTAGTAGCCCGTTAGGCACCACCAGACGGTGCCGCCCAGCTTGCGAAACCGCTTCGACGGGTTGGTGCCGCCTGGCCCGCTGGGTCTAGTCGCTGGAGGCCGTTTGAGCGTCGAACGCGGTGAACATGTCGAGGAGTCCTTGCGGAGAGCCGGGAGCGAAGAGCATTTCGAGGCTGTCGGCGGAGTCTTTCGCGGCGTCGGCCGAGCGGGGAAAAAGGTCGGCTTCGTACTGGGCGATGGCCGTTTCGGTGTCTTCGGGATGCTCGGCGATGGCGAGCGCGAGAAGGGCGCCGTCGTAGAGGGCAAGGTTGGCGCCTTCACCCGCAAAGGGTGACATCACGTGAGCGGCGTCGCCAATGAGGGTGACGCCCACTACACGATCCCAGCTGATTCCTGCAGGCAGTGCGTTGATGGGGCGTGGGGTGAGCGGGGTGTCAGCGTTGGCGATGAAGCCGCGGAGGGCTTCGTTCCAGCCCGGGAGCCGCTCGAGGATCGCCTGTTTTGCGGCGGGGGTGTCGGTGAAGTCGATGGTGTCTGCCCAGTCTTCGGGCACGCGGAAGCCGAGGTAGACGTGCAGTGTGCCGTCGGTTTCCAGGTGGCCCAGGATGCCCGTGTCGTCCTTGAACGCAAACAGCATGCCTGCGCCCATTGCGGCCGCCTCGGCGGGGTGTTGTTGGGGGCCATCGTAAAGGTCGGCTTCGATGAAAGAGATGCCGGTGTAGGAGGGTTTGGCGTCGGTGAGCAGCGGGCGCACCTTCGACCAGGCACCGTCGGCGCCGATGAGCAGATCGGTGGTAATGGTCTGACCATTGGCGAATTCGACCTCGCGGCGGCCAGCAACGCCGTCGATGTCGCGGATGGCGACGGCCTTGTGGCCCCAGCGGATAGTGCCTTCGGGGAGCGAGTCGATGAGCAGATCTCGGAGCTGGCCCCGGTCGACTTCGGGGCGGGCCATCTGCCCTTCGTCGTGTTCTTCGCGGAGCACGGCGCCGGTGTGGTCCAAAATCCGCATGGATTCCCCGCCGCGGTGGATGATCGAGTCGAACGTGTTCCAGAGGTCGGCGGCGTGGATGGCCTTCTGTCCGTTGTCGTCGTGAATGTCGAGCATCCCGCCCTGAACTCGGGCGGTGCGGTCTGGTTCGAGTTCGAACACAGCCGACTCGATGCCGTTGACATGCAGCACGCGTGCGGTGATCAGGCCACCGAGGCCGCCGCCGAGAATAGCGATGGGGTAGTGCGTAGTCATGAGATCTTCCTGAGTTGTGCGGTTGGCGAGGTCATCAGCGGTGGCTCGGGATGGGGGTGGCTGCGATGCCGGCGATGAGGGCCTGGATCGCCCACGTGACGCGTTCGGCTGGGCTTCCGGAGAGAACCGCGTCAACGTGCGCAGCGATGTGGGGTGAGGTCGCCGGGTCGGCAGAGCGCAGCGCTTGTGCGAGGATGCCCATGTCGTCGTCATCCCGAGGGGCGTCTATGTCACTGGGGCTGGGGATGCTGTGCTCGGCGGCATTTGCGGTGACGTACTGCAGGAGCAGATCTACCCCCCAGGCTGCACGGTCGACCGCGACGCCACCCTCGAGAAGGAGCCCGAGAACTCGGTCGTAAAGCAGAACAGCGTTGGCGCCTGTGGGGCGGATCAACAACGCTGAACGTGCCAGGCCCGGGTAGGCGAAAAGGATGTTCGCATACTGTCGGAGCAGCGCTTCGAGACGCTCGTTGCAGTCGCCCTCCGTGGCATTCGCAGCCGACAGCGTGCCGAGGAGTTCGTCGAGCACAGCGGAGTGCAACGCGGCGGTATTCGCGATATAGACGTACAACGATGCCGGGCCCGTATCGAGTGCCTGAGCGACGCGACGCATTGTCGCTTTCTCGAGGCCCTCCGCTCGCATGATCTCGATTGTCTCCGCGATGATCCACTCTCGCGAGAGCGCCCGTTTAGCGGGACGCTCTCGCCGACTGGTGGTTGGGGTTGCCATTTCCTCACTCTAAACGAACATGTTCGTTACGAACAAGATCGTGAAGCATAATTCACGGCAGAATCACGACGGTGCCGGGAGAGACCCTTATCGTCGCGGCCCGGCCGCCGATGCGGAAGGCGGCTCAGATGGCGGTGCGCCCGCCATCCACCGACAAAATGGCGCCGGTGATGTAGCTCGCACGATCAGACGCCAAGAAAGCGATGCTGTCTGCGATTTCTTCGGGCTGCGCTGCGCGCTTCAGCGCCGTGGAGTCACCGATCGCCGCGGTGACCGAGGGATCTTGCACCGCCGTATAGACAGGCCCTGGAGCGACGGCGTTGACACGGATGCCCGCGTCGGCGAGTTCCGCGGCCCACGACTGGGTCATCGACGACAGTGCGGCCTTGGTGGCGCCGTACGCCGCGCCGCCCGGCATGCCGATCTTGCCGGACATGCTCGAGATATTGATGATCGATCCGCTGCCGTGCTTGACCATTCCGGGAATGAGCGCTGCGGTCACGAAGTAGGCCGAAGGCACGTTCGCCTCGAAGAGCGCGTCGTACCCGTCGAACGTGAGTTCGTGGGTGTACTTGACATGATTTTCTCCTGCTGGTCGGTGATGAGCGATGAAGTGATGAGTCGATGAATGGTGATTAGTCGGTGAAGGGATCGGTTTGGTCGAGAAAACGGCTCGCCTCGGCGACGAAGTCTGCCGGGTACTGAAAGTGCGGCCCGTGCCCGCTGTCTGGGTAGAGCAGCAACTTGGCGTTCGGCAGCTTCTGTTGCAGTGCATATGAGTTGATGGTCGGAATCACGATGTCGTGGCTTCCGTTCACCACAAGAACGGGCTGGTGGATGCTCGCCAGGTACTCCTGGGCGCGTTCACCCGTGACGGCCCACTCGACACGGGCCGCGCCGTAACTCGCCACGGCCGCATCGGAGAACGGCACATCACGCTCGGCCCGACTGCCGACGCGCTTCACATAGTGCCGCCCAGCGGCCTGGCTCGTTTCGCTCGGTCCGAAGAAAATCGGCAGCCAGCCTTCGTCGCTTCGATTCGGGCCCGCCGCAAAGAACCCGGCGGCGCCCTCTGCGGGGTCTCCTGGGGTTCCGCCGCGCGGTGCCGTGCCGATCAGGATGACTCGGCGAACGAGTTCTGGGTGCGTGTAGGTCAGCCACTGAGCGACGTGGCCGCCCATCGAATGGCCCAGCACGTCGACCCGGGTCAGGCCGAGCGCAGTGATGAAGGTGGCGGCGTCTGCGGCGATGTCGGCGATGGTCGATTTCGGCTCACCGCTCGAGGAGCCGACTCCCGCCGAGTCGAACACGATGACCTCGCGAGTGGCCGCGAGGCCGTCGATGACCGCGGGGTCGATGGTGTCGAGGTTACCCATGAAGTGATTGGTGAATACCACGGGCATCCCGGCGCCCTGGTTGAATCGGCGATAGGCGAATCGCACGCCCTCACCTTCGACGAAAAGCGTCGGTGCTGTTGTTGCGGTCTCGGTTGACATTTGGCTTTCTTTCTTCAGCTGGCGGTCTTCAGATGGCCGTGCGTCCGCCGTCGACGGCGAACACGGCCCCGGTGACGTACTGGGCGCGGGGCGAAACCAGAAATTCGATCATGTTGGCGACATCTTCGGGCTGAGCCGCTCGCCCCATGATGGTGGTCTGGCCGAGGGCGGCGATGCGATCTGAGGCGGCACCGCCCGTATAGATCGGCCCGGGCGCAACGGCGTTGACGCGCACGCCGGCGGGCGAGTACTCGGCCGCCCACGATTTGGTCAGCGCGACCATGGCGCCCTTGGTGGCCGAATAGGCTGCGCCACCCGCGAGCCCGACGCTTGCGGCCATGCTCGACAGGTTGACGACTGACCCGAAGCCGCGGTCGACCATTGCGGGTGCCAGTGCTGCGGTCAAGATATACGCAGACTCGACGTTGCTCGCGAAGAGCGACGCGAGCGTCGAGTCGTCGAGGTCTTCGCTCGGCCCGAACCACGAGAATCCGGCGTTGTTCACGAGAATGTCGACCCGGCCGGCCTCCGCTGCGAGCTGATGGGCGCCCTGAGGGTTCGAAATGTCGGCGGCGAGAAATCGGGCGTGGCCGCCGATCGACTCGATTTCGGAGACGACGGCAGCGCCGCGGTCGGCGTCTCGCCCGTGAACGAGAACCTCGGCACCCGCGGCGGCGAGTGCGAGTGCGGTAGCGCGTCCGATTCCGGAGGTGGCGCCTGTGACGAGGGCGGTGGTACCGGCGAGTTCTGCACTCGCTGTGTGCGGTGAAGTGGTCATGTCTCAAGAATGCCGCAAGCCGGTGTTGGGCACCCCACGGTGCCAGACACGCTCCGCACGCATTTAGACAGGTGCGGCGACACGTGCCGCCGAGCGCGCTAGCTTGCGAGCTCGAGCAGGTGCCCGCTTTCGCGCTCGACCTCGGGATCCGCCCGGAACGTGCGCCGGTAAGCGGCGGCAGACGTTCCCACGACGCGTGAGAAGTTGCGACGCAGCGATTCAGCGCTTCCCATGCCGACGGTCGCCGCGATCTGACTGATCGGCAGATCGGTCGACTCCACCAAGATCTTCGCGCGGTTCACGCGTTCGTTCGTGATCCATTCGAACGGGCTCATGCCGGTCTGCGCCTGAAATCGCCGAGCCAGGTTTCGCTCGCTCATATGCTCGTGGGCGGCAAGGTCGCCGAGGGTCAGCGGTTCATCCAGATGCTCCCGAATCCAATCGGTAAGCTCGCGAAACGGCTGCTCGCGGTCGACCCGTATCGATTCCTTCACGAACTGCGCCTGGCCGCCGGGGCGAACAGGTGCAGCGACCAGCAGCCGGCTGAAGTCGTTCGAGTACGCGTAGCCCAGATCGCTGCCCATCACGTGCAACGCGAGATCGGTCGCCGCGAAGATGCCGCCCGACGTCAGTACGTTGCCGTCTTCGACGAACAGCTGATCTGACTCCAGCGTGGCGAGCGGAAACATCTCACGAAACTCATGGCTCAAGATCCAGTGCGTCGTTACCCGGTGACGATCGAGAATGCCTGCTTTGCCCAGGATGAACGCGCCCCCGCAGAACGACACCATGCGCGCGCCCGCTTCGTTGGCGGCTCGCAGGGCGTCGAGCAGTTCGTCACTGCGCTCGGCGAACGGATCTTCGATGCCCGGTATCAGCACCGAATCAGCATTCCGCAACTCAGTCAGCGGCGCGAGCACTCCCAGATCGATGCCCGACGACACGGTGAAGCGTTCGTGCTCGCCGCACAGCAGCACTTCGTACGGCGAGTCGACGTCACCGGTGATTTTCGCGAAGTTGTAGATGCGGGGCCCGAACACCTGCTGCGCTATCGCCACCTCGAGCGCGACGGTGTCAGGAACGACGAGCACCGCGATTCGGTGACGCGTGCGCCCGTGGCTGGTTTTCGGCATTCGTACGGGCTGCATCGATCGGCGCTCCTCATGCGTGAAACTACGTACTCAAAAGTCTAAATCCGTCACAGCCCGGCATCTCGCAGAAGATGCTGACGCAGACCCTCCATGGGCCCGATTTTGTAACATTCGCCGAAATTAGCCGTAAACGAGTGGTAATGCGGCGGAAACGACGCGAGCTTAGGTTCGGTAGTGCACCTGAACGTCTAAATTCGCTACTTTCCCCCGTAATTGTTTCGCTTCGATCATGCTTCACCGAGACAGGAGCCACACCACATGCCGATTACCCCCCTTCAGCGAAGAATCTCCGTGGCGGCGAGCATCGCCCTCGTGAGTGCGCTCGCCCTCACCGGCTGCGGCCGGGCCGATTCGACGGCCTCCACCGCGTCAGCCGCATCCGTCGACAACACACCGGCGACCGGAACCGTTACCCTCTGGGCGCCAGACGGGGATGCAGCCGCGCTCGACAGCGTTCTCGCTCCGTTCAAAGCCGCGAACCCGAACGTTGATGTAGAGGTGACACTGATTCCTTCAGATGACTACACGACGAAACTGCAGTCGGCCGTTGCGGCAGGCACCGGGCCCGACATTGCTCAGCTCTACACCGAGTCTCAGTCGCAGTTCATCAGCGGAAGCTCCTTTCTGCCGGTGCCGTCTGGCCTCGTCGACAGCAGCTCGTTCTTTCCCGGCTCGTGGCAGTCGGGGGTCATCAACGGCACCGCGTATTCCGTGCCGTGGTATGCATACACCTACGATCTCGTATACCGAAAAGACCTCGCAGCCCAGGCGGGCGTGTCTGCGCCGACGACCTGGGATCAGACCGTTCCGTTCTTCCAAGCGCTGCAAACTGCCGGCGCAGCGAAGGGCCTCGGAGCAGACGTGGGCTGGGACATCTACAACGGGCAAGATCTCGCTCAGTTGCTCTGGCAAGACGGCGGCAGCCTGATGAGCTCTGACGGCACGAAGTGGACCTTGAACACCCCCGAGATGATCAAGGCGATTGCGTTCAACGCCTCGTTCTTCACCTCTGGTGCCGCAGACACTGCCGGCCCCGGCTTTCTCGACGCGCAGCCGTACTTCGTTTCGGGCAAAACCGCCTCGATGATCACCGGCCCGTGGGTCATAGGCCAGTTCGACGGGGTGCAGGGAACGCCCGGCTGGACCGCCGCGAACGTGGCCACCGCTCCGGTGCCGGCTGGTTCTGCCGGCAGCATCGGCGCCGTGGCGGGCGGGAGTTGGGGTGTGCTCTCCACCAGCAAGAATGCCGATTCGTCATGGAAGGTGATTCGCTACCTGTCGCAGCCCGATACCCAGGTTGCCCAGTTCAAGGCGTACTCCTCCCTTCCTGCGGTACAAGCGGCATGGGCTGACCCTTCGATCGCTGATCAGCCTCTGCTCAGCGCGTTTCTCACCCAGCTGAAGACGGCCAAGACGTACCCGCAGTCGAGCACCTGGGCCCAGGTGGCGACACAGCTCGGGGCCGAGATGGAAGCCGTGGCGAAGGGCACCGAGACGGCAGAGCAAGCCGCTTCGAACATCCAGTCGTATGCCGACGGGCTCGGAACGGGAACGAAGTGAGTCGCCGATGACCGAAGCTCTCGCATCGGGGGTGCCGCGCTCGTCGCGGCGCCCCCGCCGGCCAGGCAGTGTCGACGCCTCCGTCGGCACTGACACTCGCCTTGGCGTGCCACGCCGCCGCCGAACCCGGCGCTCACGCCACACCGCGATGGCGTGGATCTTTCTCGCACCCTTCGCCCTCGTTTTTCTCGTCTACACCGCGATTCCAACGGTTGCAGCGCTGGCCATCAGCTTCACCGACATGCACGGGGCCGACCTTCGTAACCCGTTCGCCGTCGACTTCGCCGGTCTGAGCAACTACGTGAGGCTGTTCGGTAGCGCGCAGTTCTTGCATGACATTCTCAACACGGGCATCTTCGTGATCGTCGGGGTGCCGGTGACGATGGCCGTGGGATTCGCTCTCGCCCTGGCACTCAACAGCGGCCTTCGGCGCACGCGGGGCATTTTTCGCACGATCTTCTATGCGCCGGTCGTGACCAACGTTGTGGCTGTCGCCCTGATTTGGCAGTACGCGTTCAATCAGAGCGGCACGATCAACGACGCATTGGCAAACTTCGGTTTCGCCGGCCCGAACTGGCTCGCAGACCCGCACCTCGCAATGCCGGTGGTCATTCTGCTCGGCGTGTGGCGCAACTTCGGCACCGCGATGCTCTTGTTTCTCGCCGGCTTACAGGGGGTGCCCGAAGATGTGCAAGAAGCTGCAGCCCTTGATGGGGCGGGCTGGTGGCGCCGGTTGTGGTACGTCACGCTGCCCCTGCTTCTGCCGACCATCCTGCTGGTCTCGGTCTTGTTGGGCGTCTTCTTCTTGCAGGTGTTCGATGAACCCTACCTGCTGACGAAAGGCGGCCCATTGGGCACCACGGAGTCGGTTGCCCTCTTCACCTATAAGCAATTCGGGTTCGGCGACTATGGGCTCTCTTCGGCCGCGTCATTCGTTATTCTCGTGCTGGTCGGCGTGATCAGCTTCGTACAATTTAGACTGCTGAGGCCCCGCACATGAGCTCTGAAACCGCACTCGCCACGCTCGCCCCCGAAATCGACGGCGTCGACTCGAGTACCCCTGCGCCGCACGAACCGGTGCGCTCACAACCGAGAACGAGTCGAGCACCGCGCACCGTTCTCGTTCTGATGCTCGCCGTGTTCGCCGCACTCACCCTGCTGCCGTTCTTCTGGGTGATCAGCGGGTCACTCCGGTCGCTCGACGACATTCGCAGCGACCCGGGTGCCTGGTTGCCGAGCGCGGTGACGTTCGACAACTTCGCGCGCCTGTTCAGCACCGAAGGGTTCGGCGGCTACCTGACGAACAGCGTCGTGGTGGCTCTCATCGTGGTGGCCGGCAATGTGATCGCCGCCTCGGCCGCCGGCTACGCGCTCGCAAAGTTCGATTTCGCAGGCAAGCGCATCGCTTTCATCGGAGTCATGGTCGCTCTGATGGTGCCGTACACGGCCGTGTTCGTGCCCCAGTTCGTGATCACCGCGAACCTCGGCCTCGTGAACACTCTCGCCGGCATCGCCCTGCCGAGCGTCGCGCTGCCCATCTCGATTTTCATCATGCGCCAGTACGCGGGTTCGGTGCCCGATGAACTCATCGAATCTGCCCGCATCGACGGGGCCGGCGAATTTCGCATCTTCGCTCGCATCTTTCTGCCCCTCGCGGGCCCGGCCATCGCAACGATCACGATCATGTCGTTTCTCGCCTCGTGGAACAACTTCATCTGGCCTCTCGTGGTGGCCCAGAGCTCGAGCACATACACGCTGCCCGTCGCCCTCGCGGCCACCAGCCAGGCCGCCTCTCACGTCACCGACTACGGCCTTGTGCTCGCCGGGGCGATCGTGGTGATGTTGCCCGTGCTCGTTCTGTTTCTGCTGCTGCAACGATATTTCGTGCAAGGCATCGCCGCGACAGGCCTGCGCTGATGGGCGCGCCCACGACGGTCGTCGCCCCCGCCGGCACAATCGTGGGGCGAGCGGATGGCGGTGTTCGCAGATTCCTCGGCATTCCGTTCGCCGAGACTCCCACGGGCCCGTTCAGGTTCGAGCGCGCCGTGCGCCGCGGGCCTCTGGGCGTGTTCGACGCAGGCTTTCATGGGGCGACCCCACAACGCATCGCCCTGTTCGAAACGACCACCATTCCCGAACCCTCCATCGCCGGCGACGACATTCTCACCCTCTCTGTGGTCGCACCAGAACACGGTGCCGGCCCGCTACCGGTTCTGGTGTGGATGCACGGGGGCGGTTTTCTCGCCGGCAGCCCCGCCAGCCCGTGGTACGACGGCCGCTCGTTCGCTCGCGATGGGGTGGTTGTCGTCACCCTGTCATACCGGCTCGGAATCGAAGGCTTCGCCCCGCTCGAGGGCGGCACGGCCAACCTCGGCCTCTGGGATCTGCTGCTCGGCCTCGAGTGGGTGCGCGACAACATCGAGGCGTTCGGCGGCGACCCCGCCCGGGTGACGATCGCGGGGCAGTCCGCGGGCGGCGGTGCCGTGCTCGCGCTGCTGGCATCGCCCCTCACGGCAGGGTTGTTCAGTGCGGCCATCAGCGTCTCGGGGGGCGACTTCGCGTTCGAGGTCAGCAGCGTGCATCCACTTGTCGAACGTGTCGCGGCGCACGTCGGCGTACCGGCGACACGTGAGGGGTTCTGCACCGTCTCTGACGAAGACCTTCAACGCGCCATGCTCTCGGTTCGCCAGCCAGATGAGGGGCTGACTCTCGGCCCCACGATCGGCGATGAACTGGTGCCCGAGTCGGTGACCGCGGGCCTCGCCCGGTTCAACCTCGATGTTCCGCTGCTACTGGGTGCCACGGGTGACGAATTCGATTCGGCGTGGTCGGCCGAGGAGCCCGATCGGCCGGTGCTCTCAGCCGAAGAGCGAGCTGCCGCGCGCGCGGCGGGCTCGCGCATCACCGACTCCCTGTTTCGCTCGGCAGTACCACGAGTCGCTCGCGCACGCGCCGGAGCCGACACCTGGAGCTACACATTCGAGTGGCCGTCTCCGCTCACCGGCGGCTCGAGTCATTGCATCGATCTGCCGTTCTTCTTCGACGTGCTCGACGCGCCCGGAGTAACCGAAGCGCTTGGCGAGAACCCACCCGCCGCACTCGCGCGAGACCTGCACGCCGACATGGCGCGCTTCGTCACAACGGGCGCCGTCGAGTGGCCGCGCGCTGCGGGCGAACTCGGTGACAGCAGCCGACTGTATAGTGCCGAAGGAGCCGGCAACGAGGTCATCACAGGTGCATACGACCCGGTCACGAGTGCGCCACAGGTGCAGGTAGAACAGGTGCGTGGAGAACAGTAATGCCCGGACTCGACCCGCGAGCGCTACGGCGCATGAACACGTCGGTGACGCTGCGCACGCTCGCGGTGGCCGACGGCGCGATCAGCATGTCGCTGCTCGCCGAGCAGGCCGGCCTGTCGCGCCGCACCACCGAGCTGATCTTGTCGACGCTCGTCGAGGCCGGCTGGGTCAGAGAGCTCGACCGCGTGCCCACCAGCGGAATCGCGGGGCGGCCGGCTCGGCGCTTCGAATTGAGGGCAGACTACGCGCTGCTTGCGGCAGCCCGCATCACGACGCTTGAAGCGAGCGCCATCGTCGCGGATGTTCGGGGGCACATTCTCGGCCGGGCGACCTGCTCGCTGCGAGAGTACCTCAGCCCAGCCGCGGCCCTCGACGACGTTGCCCGCCTCGTGCACCTGGCCCTTGCCGACGCGGGCGCATCCGTCACCCGTCTGCGTGCCGGCGCCATCGCATCGGGTGGAGCAATCGATGGCGACGGGGTGGTGCGTCGCCTGGTGCACGCCGATTCATGGGTGGGCACCGACCTGCCCCGCGAGCTGAGCAGACGCATCGACGTGCCGTGGTTCGCCGACAACGACGCGAACCTCGGCGCTCTGGCCGAGCACTGGCGGGGGGCAGCACGCGACAATGACGACGTGGTGTGGGCGCTGCTCGGCAATCGTTCTGGTCTCGGCATTCTGATTCGCGGCACGGTTCATCGCGGGTTCGCGGGGGCTGCGGGCGAGATCATCGAGGCGGTGACGATGCCCGCGGCGAACTTCGACGAACGACCCATCGCCTGGCTGACGTCTCCGGTGGCCGAAGAACGCGCCGCCGCCCAGGTTCAATACCAGAAGGCGCGAGCGGGAGATGCCGAGGTGCTCGCCGAAGTGCAGGAGTTCGTCGAGCACATCGCGTCGATACTCACCACGCTGTCGTGGACTGTCGCGCCGTCGCTCATTGTTCTCGGCGGCGGTCTCGAAGACGCAGCCGACGTTCTGCTGCCTCGGGTGCGCGAGGCGATGCGGCGCGCTCGAACTCCCGACATCGAGCTGCGCGCGACCACCCTGGGCGCCGATGGGCCGCTCGTGGGCGCGCTCAAATTCGTCTTAGATCGCATGGACACCGAGCTTTTCGGCCCACTTGTGCCCGAATAGAGCCGCGGATGCCCGACTTTCGCACCATCAGACAGGAGCACCACACGCGTGACTGACCACACCTCAAGCGATGTTCTCATCATCGGCGGCGGTATCATGGGCGCAGCCGTCGCCCGGCTGTTGCGCGAGGCCGACCCCATGCTCAGCATGACCATGATCGACTCGGGGGCAGTGATCGGCGGTACGGCCGGAGTGCACCTGCACGACGTCGAAGACCCCGAGGTGTGGGGCCGGTACAACGAACGCGTCGCCAGCGGAATCCAGGGCATGTACACGGGTGCGGAGGTCGTGGAAAGCGCCTCGGCCGACGTTCGCGGGCTCACGCCTGGCATGTTTCGCGCGAGCACCTTCGGCGAAAACGCCGACGAGATGCCCGCTACGGCCTTCGGCTGGAACGCCGGCGGAATGGGAGTGCACTGGACTGCCGCGACTCCGTGGCCGGCCGATCACGAAACCTTCGCCGACGGCAGCGGCTCAGTCGGTCGAGACGGCGACGGCAGCGGTCGAGACGGCGACGACGACCGTGCAGGCGGCGATGCACCTGCGTGGCAGGCCGACCTCGACACTGCACGCCGACTGCTCGACGTGACGCCCTCGGCAATCGGCCCCACCCCGATGGGCAACCTCGTTCTTGACGTTTTCGCGCGCCGCTTCGCCGGCACGGGGCCAGGTGAGCGGATGCCCCAGCCCATGCCCATGGCCATTCAGCCGAGTTCGACCGGGCCCTCGCCCCGCACCGGGCCTGCTCACATCTTCGCGCCCATCTCCGACGCAAGCGATGCGGCCTTCACGCTGCGGACGGGCGAAATCGCAACGGCGCTGATCATCGACGGCGGCCAAGTCACCGGGGCACGAACTCGCACTATCTCCGATGGCGTAGAACACGAGGTGCGGGCGCGCATCGTGATGGTCTGCGCCGACGCCATGCGCACGCCGCAGCTTCTTTTCGCCTCAGGCATACGGCCGCCGGCGCTCGGCCGCTATCTCAACGAACACGCCTTCATCACCGCGCGGGTGCTGGTCGACCTCGACCACTTCGGGGTCGAGGTCGCGTCGTTGCCCGTGCCGCGCGAGGGCGAATTCTGCACCGATTCGCTGTGGATACCGCAGAACGGTGCAGGTCAGCCGTTTCACGGGCAGATCATGAACACGACCTACACCGACGAATTCGGTCATCCACTCGCCCACTCGGTGGGCTTGTCGCTGTATACTCCCGTGGAGTCTCGGGCGGAGAACCGCATTTCGTTCTCGGAGACCGAAACCGACCTCGCGGGCATGCCGCGAATGAGTTTCGAGTTCGAATATTCGGCTGCTGATCGGGTTCTGATTGGGCGGGCACTTGACCTCGTGCAGTCGCTTGCGCTGGAGTTCGGCGAGTTCGATCCGAACACCGAACGGGCTCTGCTGCCCCCCGGCTCATCGCTCCACCTCACCGGAACGGTTCGATCAGGCGCCGACGACGACGGAACAAGCGTCTGCAGCCCCGACGGCCGTGTCTGGGGCTTCGAGAACCTCTTTGTGGCCGGCAATGGGGTCATTCCGACATCGGTGGTCGCGAATGCGACGCTGACCGGGGTGATCACCGCCGTGCGCGCCGCGCGCGCGGCCCACGCCATGCTGAGCCCATCACGCATCTGAGTTCGCCCGAGCATCCACCACCCGAACCTGACGAAACGGAAAAACCCCATGCCCCTCAACCCCGACCGCGTCGCACTCAACCCCCTGCAGTGGATCAGCATCAAAGACGCTGACGGGGTCGACCACTGGCGGTATGCCGAACCAGATTTTCGGGAGGCCTACCCCCAGGTGTTGACCGCGGTGCGGCAATCGGGTTTCGAAGCCGTGATGATGGAGGTGCTCGCCACGCAGACGCTGCGCGACTACGAGCAGCTCGTCGCCGACGCGAGGCTGGTGGTGTCGCCTGGTTACGCCAGCATCGGCCTGCCCGAAGAGCACGACGTCAGCTTTGCGCCGGGCAGCGCCGAGGAGAGCCGGTGGTTCGACGGCGTGCGCCGCAAAGCCGAGGAGTCGAACTACTTCGGCCAGTCGACCATCTTTCTCGCGCCCGAAGTGTGGTGGTCGCCGAACATGGTGCGCACCGGCGAGCGAGTCGCGGTGGGCGCCGACTACCGCGAAGACCGGCTCGATCGGGTGATCGATCTGCTCGGGCGATCGGCCGAAATTCTCGCCGCAGAGGGGGTGCGTGCCGGTCTGCACAACCACGTGGGTACCTGGGTGGAGACCGAGGCCGAGATCGAGCGCGTTCTCGACGCGATCCCGGCCAGCCTGCTGGGCGCATCGTTCGACATCGGGCACCTCACCTGGGCGGGTGTCGACGCGGTGGCCATGATTACCCGGCACGCCGATCGGCTCGTCGACCTGCACTTCAAAGATCTCGACCTCGACGTGGCGGCCGCCAGCCGCGCCGAACCCACAAGCTACAACGAGGCGACCGACCGAGGCATCTTTCTCGAGCCCGGCAGCGGCGGCATCGATCTCGATGCGGTGATCGACGCGTTGCCTGCAGGCTGGCCGGGATGGCTCATCGTGGAGGTCGACCGAACCGCCATCGACCCGGCCGACAGCGCGGCGATCTGCTGGAACTGGGTCAGCGCACGCTTCGCGACCGAGTGAATCACCGCTCCGTCTGTGGGTGCGTCGATCGCCTCGGCTGAGGGGGTGAATGTCAGCCCGGTGTTCTCCAGGCGTGACGTCAGCCCTGTGGCAGGTGCTCGATGCCACCCGGCGCGCCTAGCGTCACCTGGCGCGCCCGGCGGCGAGCGACCGAACCGCAGACGACAAGAACGATCGCCGGAATGACGGCAAGGCCGACGAGCGCCGCGGCCCAGGCGAAGGTGCTGCCGAAGGCCTCGGCCGTCATGGCCGCGGTGGCGGTGGCGCTGGGGGCGTTGGGGGCGCTGGCCGCCGCGGCGGGTGAGGGGGCCCCTGAAGCTGCAGATGCGGCACCCGCGAGCGCATTCTGCAGCGCAATCACCAGCACGGCGACCCCGATCGAGCCGCCCACCTGCTGAACGATGCGCAACACCGTCGCCGCCCGGGAGATCTGCTCCGGCGCCAGACCGCCGTACCCCGCGACGCTCGCCGAAACGACCACCACGCCGAATCCCACGCCGAGCACGAACAGTGCGGTGCCGATGTACACGTCATTCGTCGTCGCGCCGAGCTGGCTGAGCGCCGCGAGGCCTGCGGTCGCCATGACCGCACCGACGAGCGCGCTCCCGGCCGAATGCCCACGGTCGGCCAGTGAGCTGAACACCATGACTCCGAGCGCGGCGCCCACCCCTTCAGGCACGATCAACAGCCCCGCTGAAATGGGCGACTCTCCGCGCGCCAGCTGAAAGTAGAGCGTGATCAGCAGCATCGCGCCGATCAACCCCATGATGATGAAAAAGAACAGCGCCGACGCCGACGCGAAGGCGACCGAACGGAACAACCGCAGATCAATGAGCGGCGCGTGCCTCGTGCGCAGGGCGTGCATCCCGAAGCAGACAAGCAGAATGCCGCCGCCGAGCACATACCCGAGCACCTCGCCGTCGGCGATGGTGCCCAGACTTCCGGCGCGAGTCAGGCCATAGAGTAGGGCGGCCAGCCCGGGTGCGAGCAACACAGCGCCCAGCAGGTCGAGTCGCGTGGGCCTGCCACGGTCGGCGATGCGCAGCCAACGCCAGGCCAGCACGATCGCGGCGAGACAGATGGGCACGTTGATGAAGAAGATGTACTGCCAGCCCCAACCCTCGACAATGAGGCCGCCGATGATGGGCCCGACGATCGGACCGAGCAGCGACGGCACAGCGACGATGGCCATCAGCCGCCCGAGTTGCTCGGGCCCGGCAGCGCGTGCGAGCACCGCCTGCGAGAGGGTCAGCAGAATTCCGCCGCCCACGCCTTGAAGGCAGCGCGCTGCTATCAGCATGCCGAGGCTGCCGGCGAAACCGCAGAAAACCGAGGCGCAGACGAAGATGATGAGCCCGGCGAGCCACAGGCGCCTACTGCCGAACCGGTCGGCCGACCACCCCACCAAGGGAACGGTGACGGCTATCGCGAGCAGGTAGCTGCTGCTCACCCACTGCAGCTGCGCCAGTGAGACGCCGAAACTCGCCCGCAACGTGTCGAGTGCCACGGTGATCATGGTGGCGTCGATCTGCACGACGAAGGTTCCGACCACCACCGCGAGGGCGAGTTTCACCAGGCCAGCAGAGAGCTTCGGTTCGGTAGCGGATGCTCGTGCTGTGCTCATCGGGTCTCCTCGGCCGGGTTGACGTCGTTGATACGGCGTATCGCGATACACTGTATCACGCACTCGTTCACCGAAGATACGGTGTATCGTCGATGGATGCCCACCCCAGCCATTCGCGAACAGCGACGCCCCATGACCGAGCCGCAGATCGTGGCCGCGGGCATCCGCATCGCCGACGCCGAGGGGCTCGAGGCCGTGTCGATTCGCCGGGTCGTCGCCGAGTTCGCCGGGCGGCCCATGAGCCTGTACTCGTTCGTCGCGAGCAAGCAGCGCCTCATCGAGCTGATGGTCGATGAGGTGTTCGCCGAGATGGTGCTCGATGTTCTGCCGTCGGGCTGGCGTGCCGGGCTGCACGCTATTGCCGAGCGCACGCTCGAGGTGGGGTCACTGCATCCGTGGCTCATCGAGGCGACCGTTCGCGGGCGGCCGAGCGGGCCGAGCGCGCAGCAGCACGCCGCGCAGTCGCTCGCGGCCGTGGCCGAATTCGGCCTCACCGAGGCAGACGCGGCGCCTCTCCTGCGTGCGATCGACGCCTACACGATCGGTTTCGCGCTGACGTCGCAGTCGCCGGCCGCCTCGGCTGAGACAACGAACCTTACCGCGTTCGCACCAGGTCTCGATTGGTTGCTGAGCGGGTTCGCGAGCGCGCGAGAAAACAATTCCGCTCACGACCGACCAAACTGAGCAAATGTCGGCGGTGCGTTATAGGTTGATGTGAGTGCAGCACAACTAGTCTGAAGAACACGCAAAGGAGATGTAACGGCATGTCGTTTCCGACAAGACTCACGACAAAGATGACGGGCACGACGCGCGCACAATTGGCCTACTGGCGAAAGCACGCCATTCTCGTGCCCGAAATCGAATCTGCGCAACGGCCCTACCTTTACTCCTTTCGAGACATCGTCGATCTGCGAGTGTTCGCCTATCTTCGGGGCACCTACTCTCTGGCGATGATCAGAAAGATGTTGTCAACACTTCGCGAACTCGACATGGTCGAGCGGCCAGGGAGCTATGAACTCGTCACTATGGGCTCGAGCATCGCGGTTCGCGTGCAAGACGGCACTGTCGTCGATTTGGTGAAGCAACCGGGCAACACGACGGTCGGAACGCTGGCTGACGTCTTCGGCGAATTCGTGACCGTCGGCGGGAAGAAGATCGACGACCTCTTCCGCCCACGCGAGGGCGTGCAGGTCGACCCTCGGCGACTCGGCGGGTGGCCAACGATCGCCGGAACCCGAATTCCTTTCGACACGATCGCCGATCTCATCTCAGATGGCTCGATCGCTCCCGACAAGGTCGGGCGCTTTTACCCCGGGGTGACCGCAAAAGACGCGCGTGACGCCCTCGACTACCAAGCATCGATACGAAAAGCCTCGTGAAATTCTTTCTCGATGAAAATTTCCCTCCCGAAATTGCCCAGCCACTCGGCTACATCTATGACGGGCACAAGTTTCGCAGCTCATTGACGAAGGTCTCACAAGCACTCTCGACATTGCTTTGTTCGACCAAATCGTTCAACGAGACTTCGACGCGATAATCACGCGCGATCGAATGCAGCTGAAAAACCGCGAAGAACGCGACGCTCTGCTTACGACCGGATTAACCTGGGTCGGCTTGAAAGACGCGAAACTTTCTGGCCTTGAGAAGCTCTCGATTACGACTGCCTCACTCATAGCGGGCCTCCGCTTCGTGGTGGCCGCAAAACATGCCACGCCGCACAGTTTTCTCATCTACAACGTGCCTCACGGAGAAACGCAGCGAGTGAAATCATTCCCCCTGGAACGGTGAAGTCTTTTCTGCGCAGGGCAGCTGCCTGCGGCCGCCTCTACGTGCAAGAGTGGCCCTGCTAGTACTCGGCCGTGGGTGTCGGAAGGTACATGATCGGTTCGCCGGGCGAGAGGATGACCGCCGAGACGTCTCGGCTGTCATCTTCAGGGCGGTCTAGATCGCGGTCGAATACTCGGCGGATGGAGTTGCCGGCGAGGTCTTCGAGGCGGGCGTCAACGTGCAGACTCCAGCCGTCGCTGTGGCTCGGGCGCGACATGTCGGGCCGGGCGACAGGAACGGCACCGGCCACGGTCGAAGCGCTGGCGCCGGCCACGGGCGAAGCGCTGGCGCCGGCCACGGGCGAAGCGCTGGTGCTGGCCACGGCGCCGGCCGAGTCGGCGGATTCGTCGGCAGTGGTAGAAGCGGCAGTGGTAGAAGCGGCGGATTCGTCGGCAGGGGTGGGGGCGGAGGCGAGCGCCACGGCTGCGGCATCGGGAGGGGCCGGCACGAACATCCACTCGGCCGCATTCGTGGCGAGCGATGAACGGCCGGGCACGGGATGCCCGTCAGCGCCCAGCACGCGAAGACACCATTCGACGAGAGCGCGGTCGAGGGCCCTGCCGAAGCGAACCGTGAGCGCGGGGTGATCGGCGGTGGGCCAGGTCACGGCCCACTCGGCGGGATCGACGCGCGAGCGTAGGGGGGCGGCGACACGGTAGCTGCGGAACGCGCCGGCCGCGAGCTCGGCCCCGGTCGCATCGCGCAGCTCGGGGTCGACGACGAGGGTGAACCGGTCGCCTTCGACGAGCGGCGCGCCGGCCTGGAGGTTCGGCTGCAGGCCGCGCTTGATGCGCCCGGGCTCGAGAAGCAGGGTGAGCCTGTGGCGAGACCGATCCCAGAGTTCAGGCGGCAGATCGTACAGAGCGCCGGGCAGCTCTCTGCCGTGGGCGTCGAGCAGGCGGATGTGCCGCGCGGCTTCACCATCGGCCATTTCGGCCGAAAAGGTCACGGAGAACCGCAGGAGATTCGCCGGAACCTCCGCGCAGCTCGGATCGATGCGCAGGGCCACGGTCTCGCGTGCCGGAGTCGGCCGCGGGATGGTGAATCGGGTCAGTATGGTCCAGGGGGCGCCGCCTGCGGTGGGCGCGGCATGCTCGGGCACGGCAAACCCGGGCACAGTGGGCTCAGGGGTGGCGGAGTCGACCGCCGGGCCAGCGTGGAACCGCCCACCTGGCACCTCCGCTCCCCCGCCGATGATGGCGTAGGTCGCGCCGGGAACGAGGGCGAACCGTGGCGTGAAGCGGGCCCCACCCGGGTGCCGCTGCCAGGTTCCGGCCGTGGTAACGGGGTTCGGCTCGGTCAACAGCGGCAGGGCATCCACCGGCAGCAGCGCCAACTCGTCGGGCAGGTTCGCAACCGTAACGATCACCGCGCCGCCGACCAACTCCGCCTGGATGGCAGCCGAACCGCCCGTAGCCTCGCTCAGCGCGGCGACGACATCGGCCGAACCCCGCGCCGCGGTATCGCCCGCCACCGTATCGCGCGCAGCCTCGTCTTGCTCCGCTGACCGCGGCGCCACCGCTTCCCGCGCAGCCGAACCGCTCGCGCCCGAACCGCGCACGCCCGAGCCACTCGCCACCTGAACGCTCAGAGCACCGCCGCCGCAAGCGTGCGCAGGTGCAGCGCCTCGCCGTCGTTCTGCACCACCACGATGGTGCTGCGGTCGAGGTTCGCCATCCAGGTCACCCCGGGGTGGTCGAGGCTCTCACGCGGCACGCCCAGCGGGGCGCCCTCCTCTGACAGCGGCTGAGTCAGCCCGGCCTGCCCGGCGATCGACGCTGCCGGAATCTTCAGCAGCGGGTGCCGCGTGTTCGACACGAGCAAAAACTCTTCGCCGTCGCGGTCGTACGACACCAGACTGAACGGCTGGTTCATCGGCCCGAGCTCGGCGACCGTGCGGCCGCGAACGAGGCCGCCGCCGTTCAGCTCGGCGACCGAAAAGTGCACCACCGGCGTGCAGGTGTAGGTGGCGAGGATGCCCGCTCCCCCGTCGAACGACGTCAGCGCCCGAATCGGCGAGCGCGTCTCGTACTGGCCGTGATCGACGTGAAAGATTTCGACCGAGGTGGCCTGTGCAGAACCAGATGCGCCGAACGGATACTCCACCCGCCGCAGCCGCGACGTGAACTCTTCGTTGCTCATTCCCGCGATGTAGAGCGCGCCGTCGACCCAGGCCAGATCGGTGATGGTCGACCGCGCAGCCGGCACCTGCGCCATGATCAGCTCGACCCCGTGGATCTCGCGCGTCGTCGACCCCTCGTCACTGCCGTCGAGCCAGACGTCTTTACGCTCGTCGTCGGCCGCGGGAGCATCGTCGAGGGTGAACGACGTCACGGGCAGCCCGGCGAGCTCGACAACACTCAGGTCGCCGTCGGCATCCACTCGCACCAACGCAGGCCCAGCCTCGGCACCGCGACCGCGCGCGACAGACACATACACGTCACGCGAGGCCGGATGCACGGCCAACCCTCGAATGACAACACCGTCTCGCTCGACCCCGAGCAGCGCGGCGAGTTTCGCATCGAGGTTGTCGACCCGAACATCCGGAGCCCCGGCGGTCTCTGTCGCAGTAGCCGATGAATCCCCAGCAGCGCCCGCGCTGGCCGTCTCGCCCGCTTCGTGCGCCTCGGCCGTCTCGGCCGTCTCGCCCGTCCCGCCCGTCTCAGCCGGCAACTCGAACGCGAAGACCGTTGCCGCGCTCACGTCGGCGACGAAGAGCACCGCCCCACCCGCGCTGCCACCGCCCAAATCACCCGGCGCGAACAGCAGGGGGCCGGGAGACGAGAGAAGGGTGAGGGTGTCGATGGTCATAGAGAAAGCTCCTCAAAGGGGTGTTTTGCCCTTTATACACCCGCAACCTTGACGGCATTCGGGTAGGCGCTCGCACCCCGGTGAGCCCCCACTCAGGGTGCGCGATCAGCGGATGCGCTCGCCCCCCACCCACACGCCCGCGATCTGCCGGGTCGCCGAAATGTCGACGGTCGGGTCGGCGTCGATCAGCAGCAGATCGGCGCGCTTGCCCGGCTCGATGACGCCGCGATCGGCCAGACCGAACGTTTCGGCGGGCAGCAGAGTGGCGCTCTGCAGCACCTCGATCGGTGTGAATCCGGCGCCCACCATGAGTTCGAATTCGTCGTGCAGAGACACTCCATGCTTCGGCGCGAAAGGAACCCCCGGTGCAGAGTTGGCGTCTGTACTTGCAAGCACCCGGATGCCCGCATCCTTGAATTTCGTCAGAGTATCGCGCGCGTAGTCGTAGCGAAGACCGGCGGCAGCCCGAACCGTAGCGATGCCCTGCATCATGACGAGCGTTGGCGCCGAAATCATTCCCTGCTCTTTCATGCGCGCAACCAACTCGTCGCTGAGCACACCGTCGAGGGGCGTGTGCGTGCTGATGTCGACGCCCGCTTCGATGGCCACCTCGAAGGCGCCCGTGGTGATGGAGTGCGCGACGACGAGCAGACCGTGCTCGTGTGCAACCTCGACGACCGCGTTGACGGAGGCCTGATCCATGCCAGCGGGCGGTGCCGCCTCAGTGACGATCTTGATGTAGTCGGCGCCGTCGGCGATGCGGTGCTCAACGAACGCCCGCGCCTCGTCGACGTTATGAACGATGCCGTCGGGCGGAAAGCCGGGCATTTTCGAGTGGTTGCCGCCGGGGCCGACCGCGGGAGTCGTGGCGCTCAAGATCTGAGCCACACCCGTCTGCTGGCGCATTTCGTTGACGAAGGAGAGCGGCCAAGCCGCCATGTCGAGGCCCGTGGTGACGCCCCACTGGGCGAGGTTCTCGAGGTCGGCTCGGGCGAGCACGTGCATGTGCGAGTCGATGAGGCCAGGCAGTAAGACCTTGCCGGTTGCGTCGATGACGGTTTCGGGAGAGCCGCCCGCATCGCCCGCGTCGACGATGGTCGCCCCCTCGATGACTACGCGCCGAGGTTCACTGAGGCCGGCGCCGGTGAAGACCCGAACATTGTCGATTGCGGTTGTCGTTGCCACGAGAACTCCTTAAGTACCTTTTCGTAAAGGTATCACAAAGACTATCTGCTGTACAGTGAACCCATGAGTGATCGAATCGCCGACGAGCGCCTTCCGCTCGCCTTCGCGCAGCAGATTCTGCGCCTGCAGGGCAGACTGGCCCAGTCGGTCGCCCCAACACTCTCTGCCCGCGGCCTCACCGCGGCCGAATTCGACGTGATCGCCGCCCTATGGTCGGTCGGCAGCCCCCACCAATTGCGCCCGAAGCAGCTGACGGGCAAACTCCTGCTCACCACCGGCGGCCTGAGCAACGTTCTGCGCCGCCTCGACGCGGCCAAGCTCATCGTTCGCCTCCCCGACCCGGCCGACGGCCGCAGCCACAACGTTCAGCTGACGCCGGCCGGCGTAGAACTCGCTCGCGCCGCAACCACCTCGGCCACGGCCGCCCTGCAACGTTCGCTCTCTGACGTGCCCCCCGCAACGCTCGCGGCCGCGCTCGAACAGCTGCAGAGCATCCACCAGGCCATCGAGGCCCCCACGGCCTGACCTCTGGCCAACCGGCGAGGCTCGGCTCTGCTCTGCTCGGCCCTGCCCGGCCCTGCCCTGCTCTGCCCGGCTCGGCCGGCGACCGGCGACAACGTGACCGCCGTCACGCGCCGATCCCGGTTCGTGAGCCCCGTACGACCAATTGAGGCCGTTCTAGCAGGCTCAATTGGTCATATCGGACTCACTTCGCCTGCACCGCTCGAGCTCAGCGCGCGGAGACCGGCCGATGAGTTAGGGCTGAGACCATGCGGTGGTGGGTTCGCGGCGCTGCACCGTGGTGGGTCTGTGAGGGCCGCGTCCCGGCTGAGGGCCGCGAGCTAAGCGCGCGGCGACCAGCCGAGGAGGGGGCCGAGGTGCGTCGCCATGTCGGTGAGAATCTGCACGTAGTCGGCGTGCTCGAACGAGAAGGGTAGGGCGAAGACCACCTCGTCGATGGCTTGGTATGCGGCGTGCGACTGCAGAGCATCCGCGATTCGACCGGAAGAGCCCACGAGGTCGGGGGCGAAGAGCATGCGCTGCGGGCCCTGCGGTGAGGTGGTGCGCCCGAAGCGTGCCGCGGCGTAGGCCTCGTACTTCGCGACCTGGGCCGGCGTGGCACTGTCGGTGGGAATCACAACGAGGCCCTGGGATGCCCGTGCCGCCTCCCCGAGCGGGTGCGCCGCCCGAAAACGGTCGATGTGCGAGCGCTGAATTCGGGCGAAATCGTCGTCTTCTTCGGCCCGCACCACGCTGCTGCTGAGCAAGTTGAGCGCGTGCGAACCGGCCCATTCGGCCGACGCCAGGCCCGCTGCGCCGTTCCAGACCCGGTCGATGAGGCCCGGCGAGTGGGGCTGGATGCTCGGCGAGAAGCTCTCGATGCCCTCTGTTCCGGCGAAGGTGCTCACGGGCTCGCCGCGCAGGTTCGCGAGCAGCCGCAACACGCGCTCGTGCCCGAAGTTCTCGGCCGCCCAGGTGTCGGGGTAAAGGTGGTCTTTGATCGCGTCGAAGTGTGTCGGCGGCCCGACGCTCACTCCCGGGTTGAGGCGCCCACGACACAGCACGTCGACAGTCGAGAGGTCTTCGGCGAGCCTGAACGGGTTCTCGAGGCCCAGCGGAATGACGGCCGTGCCGAGCTCGATTCGCGACGTGCGCTGCGAGGCCGCCGCGAGCACCGCGACGGGCGATGAGATGCCGTACTGCAGGTGCCGGTCGCGAAGCCAGGCGCTGTCGAAGCCGAGCTGCTCACCGAGCTCGATGATCTGCAGCGTGCTCTCGTGCCCGGCAAACGGATCGGCCTCGTCGAACAGGCCGATGGTCAAGAAGCCGAGCTTCGCGAGCGGGCGGTCGGTAGCGGTCATGGGTGCGGTCGCCTCCTCTGCAGACCCTCCAACGCTACCGTTCAGCGGGGTGCCCGCCGCGCGGGCTGCGCAAAGGCACCTGTGCGGCGCGACGGAGGTGCTTTTGCGCAACCCACAGCGGTGGCCGGATGCTCGCGGCCTATGGCATTCCGGCCGAAGGCGTGCTGAGATCAGTGCAGCAACAACGAGATCGGAGAAACCTGTGACCCCGAGCATCCACCGCGTCGCCGTGCTTGTGCTCGAGGGCGCGAAGCCGCTCGACGTGGGCATTCCCGCGCAGGTTTTCACGCACCGCCCGAGCATGCCGTACCAGGTGCACGTCTGCGGCGCCAGGGCCGGAATCGTGGCCGGCGGCGACGGCCTCGCCTACCACGTGGCCGAGGGCCTCGAGGCGCTGAAGCACGCCGACACCGTGTTCATTCCGGGCTACCGGGAGCCCGGGCGCGAAGACCCGCCGCCCGCGGTGGTGGATGCCCTGCTCGCCGCCCACGAACGAGGCACCCGGCTCGCGGCCATCTCGACCGGCGCCTTCGCCCTCGCTGCAACGGGCCTGCTCGACGGCAAGCGGGCGACCACGCACTGGCACTACACCCAGGTTCTGCGGCAGAAGCATCCGCTCATTCAGGTGGATGAGAACGTGCTCTTCGTCGACGAAGGCGACGTGCTCACGTCGGCCGGCGCCGCCTCGGGCGTCGACCTCTGCCTGCACCTCGTGCGCCGCGACCACGGCGTGGGGCTGTCGAGCCAGGTGGCGCGGCGGCTTGTGGCGGCGCCGTATCGCAGCGGCGGCCAGGCGCAGTTCGTGCCGCGCTCGGTGCCCGAATCGCTCGGCGACTTCTTCGCTGAGACGCGGCACTGGGCACTCGAACGGCTCGAGACTCCGCTCACCGTGACGCAGCTCGCCGAGCACGCACGGGTCTCGAACCGCACCTTTTCGCGCCGCTTCGTCGAAGACACCGGGTACACCCCGCTGCAGTGGATTCTGCGTGCCCGTGTCGACCTCGCCCGCGAACTGCTCGAACGCAGCGACCTCGGAATCGAGCAGATCGCGAGCCGCGTGGGCCTCGGCACCGGCGCCAACCTGCGCCTGCACTTTCACCGCATTCTGGGCACCTCACCGAACGACTACCGGCACACCTTCTCGCGCCCACCGCACTGAGCCGCTCGGGCGCGCCCGGGGGCCGGGGCCGGCGACCCGGGGCGAGTGGATGCCCGGCGGCCCGCTGCCGAGAAACACGCGCATCTCGGGCATCCGTCGCCCCCCAACGTGGCGCAATACTTGCGGTACCAGGCAGAACAGCCACTGCCGCATCCGGCTGCTTTCGGCGAACGTAGAGACGACGAAAGGAACCACCCCCATGACCCGCATTGCCGTGAATGGCTTCGGCCGCATCGGACGCAACGTGCTGCGCGCCCTCATCGAACGCGATTCAGATCTCGAGGTCGTCGCCATCAACGACCTCACCCAACCCGAAACCCTCGCTCATCTGCTGCGCTACGACAGCTCGCTCGGCAGGTTCGACCGCTCGGTCGAGGTCGACGGCGACGCGCTTGTGATCGACGGACACCGCATTCAGGTGCTCGCCGAGCGTGACCCCGCCCAGCTGCCGTGGGCTGAGCTCGGCGTCGACATCGTGCTCGAATCGACCGGGCGCTTCACCACAGCTGAGGGAGCACGCAAGCACATCGAGGCGGGGGCCGCCCGCGTGTTGGTGAGCGCTCCGGCGACGGGTGCCGACGTGACGCTCGCCTACGGTGTGAACACCGAGGCGTACAACCCGGCGCTGCACACGATCGTCTCGAACGCTTCGTGCACGACGAACGCCCTCGCCCCGCTGGCCGCGGTGCTCGACGAACTCGCGGGCATCGAACACGCCTTCATGACCACCGTGCACGCCTATACGCAGGAGCAGAACCTGCAAGACGGTCCGCACCGAGACCTTCGCCGCGCCCGTGCCGCTGCTGTGAACATCGTGCCCACCACGACGGGAGCAGCGAAGGCCATCGGGCTGGTCTTGCCGCAGCTCGACGGCAAGCTCTCGGGCGACTCGATTCGGGTTCCGGTGCCGGTGGGGTCGATCGTGGAGCTCAACGCGACGGTTTCGCGCGAGGTGAGCCGCGAGGAGATTCTCACGGCCTACCGCGAAGCTGCCGTAGGGGCTCTCGCGGGCATCCTGGAGTACAGCGAAGACCCGCTGGTGTCGAGCGACATCACCGGGCGGCCCGCGTCGGCCATTTTCGACTCGGCACTGACCCGAGCTGAGGGGCGGCACGTGAAGGTGGTGGCCTGGTACGACAACGAGTGGGGCTTCTCGAACCGCGTGGTCGACACGCTCGGCCTGCTCGCAGCGAGCTGAGCCCGGCCGCTGCGGCGAGCCGAAGCGGGCCTGCTCTCGCTGACCGAGTCGGGCCGGCGAACCGCCCCAACTCGGCGCAGCACGGTAAAATCGATCTCGGCGCCTGACTAAGAACGCTGCGAGAGATGAGTCGACGATGACCGACGGCACGACCACACTGCATGCGGTGCGCTCGATGGGCGCGGGCCTGCCCTGGCTCGACAAGCTCACCCCCACGGCAGACGCGCCCATAGCGAGCCCCGCGAGCGGTCGTTCGCTCGTCGGGGCCGCCACCCGCGCGGTCAGCCGTGAAGCCGTGCTCTGGGCGGTCGAAGTGGGCTACCGCACGGCGGAACGCATTCGGGCCGAACTGCCCGCGTTCGGCGAGGGCGACGGCGCGTTCGAGATTCTGCGTGTGGGCACCGAGAGCACCACTCTGCAATCGCTGTTGGCGTTGGCGGGCGAAGACATCGATGCCGCCGCACCCTCAGAGGCACTCGACGGGGTGGCCGACTTCGTGCGCCAGGGCATCAGCCTCGACATGCTGCTGCGGGGCATCCACTTGGGGCATTCGGGCATGTCGGCAGGGTTTCTGGCCGCCTGCGAACGCTTCGTCGAGCCGGCCGAACGGCTCGAGCAGGTTCAGGTGGTTTCTGAGCGACTGTTCGCGTTCATCGATGTGTTCTCATCTGAAATGGTCGAGCGTTTTCTGCAAGAACAGATGCGCTGGTCGACGAGCGATGCAGCGGCGAAACTCGAGCTGACCACCGCATTGCTGCGCGGCGGCCCGAGCGAAGTCATCTCGCTCTCGAAGCGCCTGGCCTATGACCTGACCCGCAGTCACGTTGCGCTCATCGTCTGGTCGTCGTCTCGCGCACTGGATGCTGACACCGTCGAATTGCAGGGCACCGCCGCCGATCTACTCACCCGCATGCGCTGCACTCAACGACTCATTCTGCCGGTGGGGGCGGGCAAGGTCTGGGCCTGGGGAACCCCGTCGGGCTCTGCCGATTCGGTCTACGACGTCGCCCAGAGCTCGGAGTTGCACGACTCGATTCATGCTGCGGTGGGGCAGCTCAGCGCCGGAGTCGAGGGGTTTCGCCGGTCGCACCGCGAGGCCGAGGCCATGGTGACGCTGTTCTCATCGGTGAAGGTGCAGCCTCGGCTGGTGCACTACCGCGAAGTCGACCTGCTCTCGCTGATTCTCAGCGACCAGAAACGCGCCCGCGAGTTCGCCGAGGCCGAGCTGGGCGCGCTCGGGGCCGACACGGTTCAGGCCTGCGATCTTCGCCACACGCTCGCGGTGTACCTCGACGAGCAGTCGAGCCCGAACGCAACCGCGAGCCGGCTCAACATTTCGCGCAACACCGTTTCGTACCGCGTGCACCGGGCCGAAGAACTACTCGGGCACGAGGTGACCGAGCGCACCCTGCAGATGCGCGCGGCCCTGCTCGTATTCGACGCGGGCAGCTAGCGGCACGGCCGCGGCGGCAGGATTCGCTCGCCGGGTGTTCTGAGCCGTGCACCCCGGCTGCGGGGAGCCGGCGCTGGCCCGCCCGAGGTGTGGCAGTCCCGGCACAGTGGATGCCCGGCGCCCGCACATCGAAATGCGGCCGCCGGGCATCCACTCGCCCACCGCTGGCTGAGCCCGCGCCCTAGACGAGCGGCGTGACCTGCTCGCTCAGGCCGAGCAGCTCGCGCCCGAATGCCTCGGCCGAGATGCTCGGGTTGATCACGGCGTGACGCGAACCCGTGTTGAGGTCGCGCCAGATGCGCTGCAACGGGCTGACCTCGGCGAAACTGCCGGCGCCCTGCACGCTGAGCAGCAGGTCGACCGCCTGGCGGGTGAGGCGGGCGATGTAGCCGGTGTCCATACGGCTGCGAGCGCGCTCGAGGCGGGAGGGGTACACACCTTCGGCGGCCGCGGCGTCGATCGCGTCGGCTGCCCGGTACAGGTGCAGATAGGCCGAGTCGACAAGAATCGCCGCCTCAGCGATGTTGATCTGCGTCGAACCCGAGTCAGAGGCACGCTCGTAGAAGGTGTACGAAATGCCCTTGCCCTTGGCGAGCGAGCCCAGCACGAGATCAAGCGCTGCCTGAGCCGCACCGACCAGCGGGCCGGCCAGCACCAGCGCGAGAACCGGAACCATCGCCGAACGGTATAACGCCTCTTCGGTGTGCTCGGTGGGATAGTCACCGTTGATGCCGCGCGACACCGACAGAATGCGGTGGGCGGGCACGAACACGTCGTCGGCGACCAGCGTGTTGCTGCCGCTGCCGCGCATGCCGGCCACGTACCAGGTGTCTTCGATGCTGAGGTCACTCAGCGGAATCAGCGCGAGGCCCTGGTCGATCTGGGCGCCGTTCTCGTCGATGACGGGGATGCCCAGAACCGCCCACTGCGCGTGCAGGCTGCCCGAGGCGAAGCCCCATTTGCCGGTCACGCGCAGACCGCCCTCGGCCCATTCGGTGGTCGATGTGGGAGCCACCACACCGCAGACGCGGGCGTTCTCGTCGTCGCCCCACACATCGCGCTGCGCCTGGTCGGGGAAGGTGCCGACGATCCACGCGCAGACGTTCGTGAGCGTGGCGACCCAGCCGGCCGAGGCATCACCTTGGGCGATGATCGAGGTGATCTCCACGAAGTCGCGGATGGGCAGCTCGTAGCCGCCGAGGCGACGCGGCTGAGCCAGCTTGAAGAGGCCGGCCTCGTCGAGCGCGTCGATGACCGGCTGAGTGACCTTACGGTCTGCTTCGGTCTGGTTGGCGTTGGCCCTGATGAGCTCTCGCAGAGCCGTTGCCTTCGAGGTGAGTTCGGCAGCGTCGATGGTGGCCTGAGCCGTCTTCGCTGCGGCGGTGTCAGCCGAGACCTCGTTCTGTACGGTCTCTGCGTCTAGTGCGATCGTCATTGATTTCTCCTCGTCGTCGAGTTCGGTGGCCTGGTATGACCGGCCTGCTCCACAGCTTGCGCGCCGGTGTGCCGCAGATGCTCGCGCACGACGACAGTCTTCAGCGCTCATTTTGTGCAAAACGCCGATACGGGTCGCCGATCTATGCCATTTGCGGCACAGCAGCGCAGATCTTTGTGCAAACGGCACTAGTACCGGCTCTCGTCGACGGCTTAGATCGATAACACTTCTTCGGTTCACCGACCTGCAACGCCGCACGAAAGGTTCGCCATGTCATCCGCCACGCTCACGTCGAAGGCCGCGCCGGCCGCGACAGCCGCTCTACCGCTGGGCTCTGCGCAACCCCTACCATCGCCGGGGTCGACCACGGGGGCCGGCCCCGGCGAGGCCACCCGATTTCGCCGGGCGATGGGCCGAATCCCGAGCGGAGTCGCCGTGCTCGCGACCTACGCCGGCGGCGATACGCACCTTCCCGTGGCGATGACGGTCGCCACGCTGGCCATGGCGTCGGCGAACCCCCCGATGCTGGCGTTCTTCGCGCAGAAATCGTCGGCACGGGCATCCACCATCATCGAATCGGGCCGGTTCGTGGTGAGTCTGCTCGGGCGCGGCCAAGAAGCCGAGTGCTATCGGTTCGCCACGTCGGCGACGTCGACTCCGGATGCGCCCCGGCCGGGCGAAAACCCCTGGTCTGCCCTGCGGGTGCCGGGGGCCGTGTTGTGGGCCGAGTGCACCATCGACTCGATCACTGACGCGGGCGACCACGTCGTTGTGATCGCCCGGGTCGACGACTACGCCCTCGCGGTAGGCCACGCCCAGCCGCTGACCTTCTACAAGAGCAAGCTCGCCGTGCTCGACCCGGCCTCGGGGCGGCACGTGCCCACGGAGTCGCTCGCCTGGTGGTGACGGGTCTGCCCAGTCGCGGGTGAGCGCCGTCGCGGGTCTGCGCCGTCGCGGGTGAGCGCCGTGGCGGGTGAGCTCGCGCTCACGCCGCGTCAGGCCGCGCCACGACACTGCTCGTGAAGTCTCGGCGGGCCCGCAGCCGGTGGCTCTACGCTGGGTGTGAACGTGCGAGGTGCGCACGAAGGGAGACCTGTGTCTGAGCTCGACCTCACCCAGCCGCTCACACCGCCTGAGCCGACGGCCGGCACCGAGATCGTGCTGACACCGCCGGCCGTGGTGCCCGAGGTCAAAGGCGAACAGGCCGTGGGAATGGTGCCGCTGGCGACAGAAACGCGAACGAAACTGCAGCAGACGGCTCAGACCTTCGTGGCCGACCTCGCCACGCTTCAGCCCGGCAGCCCGGGCTTCTCGGCGAAGGTCGACGACATCACCCGCATGGGCGAGCAAGAGATTCGGGCCAGCGCAGAGACGTCGAACCGGATGCTCGCGCGGCCCTCATCATCGCTTGCCGCGGCTCGTGGGCGCGGAGCGGCGGGCGATCCGCAGGTCGCCGTTGCTCGCACTCTCCAAGACCTGCGCGTGACCATCACCGACCTCGACCCTGGCCGGGCCGACCTCACGGGCGCCAAGAAACTGCTCAGCCGACTGCCCGGCGGCAATCGGCTCACCCACTACTTCGCCCGTTACCAGTCGGCGCAGAAACAGCTCGACGCCATCATCACTGCGCTGATCTCCGGTCAAGACGAGCTGCTGAAAGACAACGCGGCCATCGAACTCGAGCGCGCAAACCTGTGGGCAACCATGGGCAAGCTCGGTGAGTACACCGCCCTTGCTGCAGCGCTCGACGATGCCGTCTCAGCGCGAGCCGAAGCAGCCCGGGCCGCTGACCCGCGCCTCGCCGATGCCCTCGTTTCAGACGCACTCTTTCCCATTCGGCAGCGCCGCCAAGATCTCACCACTCAGATCGCGGTTTCGGTGCAGGGTTACTTGGCACTCGACATGATTCGTAAGAACAACCTCGAACTGATCAAGGGCGTCGAGCGGGCCCGCACAACGACGGTCGCCGCTCTGCGAACGGCGGTCATCGTGTCGCAGGCCCTGGCCAATCAGCGGCTCGTGCTCGACCAGATCGGGGCGCTCAACGACGCCACGAACTCGATGATCGAGCGAACGAGCGAAGCACTCAAGCAGCAGTCGGGCCTCATTCACGAGCAGGCCGCCTCGTCTGGGGTCAGCGTCGAAACGCTTCAGCGAGCGTTCGCCAACGTGTTCGCCACGATGGATGCGATCGATGGGTACCGGGCAAAGGCTGTCGAGAACATGGCCGTGACTGTCACCGCACTCGAGGGGCAGGTGGCCCGCTCGAGGAGCTACCTCGACCGCTCGCACGCGGGCGACGGCACGGGCGGCGCCGGCGAACTCCCCGCCAGCTAGCTCACTGCAGGTCGAGGCTCGAGACCGCGAACCGGTCGCTCAGAAATCGCCCATTGATCAGCAGAGCATCCGCATCGTTCGCCACCGCCGCGTCACGCAGTTTGGCGACCGCCGACTCGAGCACCGCGAGTTGCGTCACCAGTGCCGAGTCGGGGGTCGAGCCGTCAGCGAACACGTGCGTCTGGGCCCAATCCGGCGGAAGCGCGAGGTACGCCCGCAGAGTGTCAGGCAGGTACACCGTGGCGGCTCGGCGCAACACGACGTCGGGTTCGCCGCTCGACACCCGCGGCAAAGCGTCGAGCAGAAGAGCCGAAATGCGCTCGACGGCCGTCTGAGCTTCAGCGGGCATCCGCCCCGCAACTCGGGCAGGAAGCGAGCGCAGGTCGGCGTCGACGTTCGACTCTGTCACCGCGGCATCTGGCGTAGGCGAGTGGATGCCGAGCGCCTGCAGAGCGCGACCCGATGCTGCGGCGTCACCCGCCGCGTCTCCCGCGACAGCGGCGATCCGCCCCGCGAACGCGTTCAGCCACTCGCCGAGCGCCTGGGTCTGCCGCGCGATGACCACCCCGCCCGAAACCCGGTGGGTCTCGGCCACCCACTGCGCGTGCGCGGCCGGTCGCAGCGACATGGTTGTGCCGTCGGCAACAAGCCGAAGCTCGGTGATCTGACCAGGCCGGCCGGCCACACGGTCGCCGAGCGATCGAGTGCGCTCGACCACGAGAACGCCGGCGGCCACCGGCTCGCCGAGTGCGCGAGTTGCACCCGCGACTAGTGCGTTCAGAAACGCTTGAGGGTCGGCAGCGGCATCCGCTTGACGAATCGCGGCGATTTCGCCGGGCCCGCTCACCATCGGCCACCGTCGGTCAGCGGCAGCACGAGGCTAGGCGTGGCGATCACATGGTCGGGTCGCAACGACCTCACCGCGCTGCCGATGGCGAAGAACTCGGTGGTGTGGCCACCCCACCGATGCGGCAGCGACAGCAGTTGCACGCCCACGATTCCCTCGGCCGCCAGCGTCTCGGCTTCGGTCTGCATGCGACCCATCGCGAGTTCACGCGCGTCGTACAGTGCCTCGGTGAACTGGGTGATCTCGACGTTCGCGCCGATGTTGTTGAGCGACGACATCATGCCCTGATGGGCGATGTGATAGACGCACGTGCCCATGACGAGACCGAGCGGAGCGTAGCCCGACTGAATCAGAGTCCAGAAGTCTTGGCCCGAGAGGTCAGAGGTGAACGGCAGACCCTTATTGTTGCGCCAGGTGCCCGTGGCCGGCGGTTCATCGCCCACCACCGCGGTGCCGATGGCCACGAATTCGGCGAGATCGTTGCCGTACTCCTTGAACTCGATCTCGAGCCGCACGCCGACGATTCCGTCGGCCCCGAGGGCGTCTGCCTCGGCCTCCATTCGGGTCATGGCGAGTTCACGGGCGTGGTACATCGCGCCGCTCAACTTGTCGAGCTCCATGTTCTTTCCCCAGCGACGGGCCTGGATGCCCACGTGATACACGCTCGAGCCGAGAACCAGCCCCACCGGCCGAAACCCGGCCTGTTTCACGAGCAGAAACTCGTTCACCGAGAGGTCAGACGTGAAGAGGTTCTTCTTGCCGTCAGCCAAGCGCGCGCGGGCGTCGGCGGGAAGCGAGATGCCGGAGAAGGGGTCGGTCATGAGCAGTGCATCCGTTCGCAGAAGAAGTGAGTTTCGGGGGCGGTGAATGGGTCGAAGCGTCGGCCGCGCGCGGGTCGACCCGCTCGGCAATTCATCGACTCTGCCTTCGAGCGGGGCGGTTCGGCGGGTCACGCAACGGCAGAATGGTCAGGGCGTTGGTGCCCGGTGCGCGGCGCCGTGAGCGCGGCAGCGGAATGAGCGTGGTGCCCACCACCACCGACTCGGCGTGCAGGTCTCGACCGTCTTGGCCGCCGCACGCCGTCTCGAATTCTGAGAGCGTCATACTGGTCACCGCTAGTTCGGCGCTGCCGGTGTGGGTCGCGCGCGCCGCGAGCCGATGGCGAGATTCCTGGCGAGCGGCCTGAATCAACTGCGTCATTCCATCGACCTCGCCGTTCACCCAGCTCGAGCGCTGTTGACGAAGCTGCCAGTCTTCGTGCTTCGTCGAAACCGAGATGCCGAGCACGATCTCGCGGGGCATGTAGCCCGACAAGATGGCTGCGGCTGTGTCTTCCCCGCTGAGATTCGTGCTCCAGACCTCGCCCGCGGTCTGCGGTATCGGCGCCAGCGACGGGTCGATCGAACGCACCGCTGTGCCCAGCGCGCTGAACTCCCAGGCGGCGCCTTCGAGCTGACGCCGAACGATACGAACATCCACCACCCCGTGCGCACCGAGCGCCTGCGCTTCGATGACCATGCGGCGAAGCGAGCCGTACCAGGCACGCTCGAATGCGTTCACGTAGGGCGCGAAACTGCCCCATTTGCCGCCGTCACCCGAGGTCGTGACCGGAGACACGGCCCCCATGTTCATGCCCATGTTGCCGAAACCGTAGGCGCCAGAATTCCACCACGCGCAGCCGGCGCCGGCCCAGCCGAGGTTCATCACCACGCAGCCGAAGACTTCGCCCACCGAGGTGAGCCCAGCGCTCTGGATGCTCGCCGCCGACGCCACCGACAACAACGACCCCGCGGTGTGGCCGGCGCGCTGGCGCTCGACCCGCTCGTGCGCTGCCGGCGGTAAACCGTTGATCCAATCGTCCACCTGCTCATCCAACCACTCGTGGCCGCGATTGACCCGCCCCGATACTGAGAGTTTGCGCCGCCACCTGGTTTCCAGGCCGTCGACGAAGGCATTCACCGACTCTACTTCATGAGCTATACTCGACTTGGCTCGGGCACGATCTTTTATGCCCGCCCGTCAGCCATCGACTACCTCGCAGATAAGTTCCGATGTCCTCTTTTTCTCCTCGCGTACACGTCTTCATCGATGAGTCGAAATCGAACGGGTACATGATTGCCGCCGCGAGCACCACAGCGAACCGGGCGCGCGTCGACGTTGAACTGCGTAAGTTGAACAGGGCCGGTCAGCGCCGAATTCATTTCAAGAACGAGCAGACTGCCTCACGACGTCGGCTTCTCTCGCGGTTGTGCGAACTCCCGGTCAGGGTTCAGCTTTATTCAGTTCGTCGGCTGCCCGACAAGCTGGCGAGGGAGATCTGTTTGAACGAACTGGTGAAAGATCTGGCCGAATCTCGTGCCAGCAGGCTTGTGATCGAGCGAGACGACTCCCTCGTTTCTGCTGACCGTCGAATGATTCGAACCGCCCTTGAAACCCACAACTACGTCGAACACCTGAGTTACGCACACGTTTCGCCGAGCGATGAGCCGCTGCTCTGGGTAAGCGATGCGGTGGCCTGGTGCTTTCAGGCGGGCGGAGATTGGGTTCGACGCGCATCGCCGCTCGTGCGCGGGCACACGAAACTCGGTCGGGCCTAACCGAGCAGGCATTAAATGCGCGAGCCTGGCTCGTCGTACCGTCCGGAAGACTGCCAGGCTAACTTCTCGGGGCTAATGCCCCTCGCAAAAGTGAGCATACCACACAGGCTGGCACGCGATCGTTGACGATCTCGAGCACATTTGCCTCAATTCGGTTTCGATGAAGTGGGTGTCGGGTCGGGCGGTGGGATGCTCGGCGGCACGGGGGGCGGGATGCTCGGGGTACCCCAGCGTACCCAGGCGCGAACGTAGATGATGAGGCCGGCGACGAGGCCCGCGATGACCCAGAGCACGATCAAGAAGTCGATCCACGAGCCGATGGGCGGCGAACCGGGCAGGAAGGTGCGCAGCGGGATGGTGGCGAAGAGCATCGCGCCCATCCAGCTCATGAACGACGCCTCGACTTTGCGGCGGCCGAGATACGCCGTGATCGCAACGAAAAGCACGAGCACAGGCATCGCTACCAGCAGGCTCAGCAGCACGATGCCGAACGCGACCGTGCTGCCCGAACGGTTCGCCGTGAGCATGAACGTCGGCCAGTCGATGTCGCCGTCGGGGCCGACCACTGTGATCTCGTGGGTCACGACGGTGGTGTTCGACAGCCGCCAGCCAGGCAGATACCCGCTGATGTCGACGTTCGTCGGAACGGCCTGCTCGTTGCCCTCGGCACCGATGTACGCGATCACCACGAGCGGCGACGTGTACGTGTCGAAGGGCCAATTCTCGATGGCTCCCGTCGAAAGCAGATTCACGTTCTGCGTGCCGGGAATGGTTCCCTTGGCAAACGTAATGGCCTGCTCGCCCGACACCGGCGAGATGATGATGTGCACGTCTTGCGCCAGGGTCGTTGCATCGCCCGCCTGGAGTTCTGGCGAGGCCTGCAACGTCGCCATCATCGACATGGTCTCGGCGCTGGCATTCACCGCTTGCTGAGTGAGAAGCACTGTCACGCCCCCCGGCGGCGGCGCCGGGTTCTCACCCGTGGATTCGACTCGCCCGCTCCAGGCATACAGCGAAATGACCGCGACGTACACGAGCGCAATGAGAGTGAGAAACGCGATGAGCCGCCAGTGCCAGCGGCGCTTCGGCTTCTGGGTCGGACTCGGGCTTTGGCTGTGACTTTGGCTTTGAGTTTGGCCGCGACTTTGGCTTTGGCGAACCGGATGCCCGGGGCTGGCGTCTTCGCCGACAACCACCTGCTCGTCACCCTCGCTCGCGCTCACGCTCGAAGCCTATCGAGACGAAGCGGCCAGGCGGGCAACCGCCTCACGCACGGCCGGCAGCCGGGCGTCGCGTGCCGTTGCCCGGCCCGCATCCACCCACTCGCGCGGAGCCGACATTGCCGAACCGGCGTCGAACGGAGGCTGCGGGTCGTACTCGATCTGCAGCTGGATGCGCTCGGCCACCTCGCGGCCGCGCAGACGCTCGGCGAGCACCAACGCAAAATCGATGCCCGACGAGACGCCGGCGCCCGTGATAATGTTCCCGTCGGTGACCACGCGCTGAGACACAGGTGTCGCGCCGAACTCGGTGAGCATGTCGAGCGAGGCCCAGTGGCTGGTGGCGCGGCGCCCGGCGAGAAGGCCTGCGGCGGCGAGCACGAACGACCCGGTGCACACCGAGGTCACGAAGGTGGCCTGCTGCGCCTGGCGCCGAACGAAATCGAGAATCGCGGGGTTGGCCATCGACTCCATGGCGCCCTGGCCGCCGGGAACGAAGAGCACGTCGGCCTGCGGCGCGGCGGCGAGGGTCGCCGTGGGTACGACCGAGAATCCACTGTCTGTCGAGACTGGATCGAGCGTCGGTGCGGCGTAGGTCAGATCGGTGTCGGGCAGCCGCGCGAACACCTGCGCGGGGCCGGTGAAGTCGAGTTGGGTGACGTTGTCGAAGAGCACCACGACGACCTGAATGCGCGAACCGATCATGCGCCAAAAATAGCAGTGACAGCGCGTTTCGGGCCGCGTAGCCTAGAAACATGTGCCGAAACATCCATACTCTGCATAATTTCGAGCCCGCCGCCACCGACGACGAGGTGCACGCCGCAGCACTGCAATACGTGCGCAAGATCAGCGGAGCCACCAAGCCCTCGAAGGCCAACACCGAGGCGTTCGAGCGAGCCGTCGAAGAGATCGCCCACATCTCGCGGCACCTGCTCGAAGACCTGGTGGCGAGCGCCCCGCCGAAGAACCGCGAGGTCGAGGCCGAGAAGGCGAAGGCGCGCTCCGCGAAGCGCTTCGCGGCGGCTTGACCCGTACCGCGCTCGACCGCGTTTCTCGTGTCGAGCGTGTTCGCCGTCATCGCCACGACCGAGCGTGAATCATTGTGGAACCCTCGGGCGAAAACGTGGCGCTGTTCGTGGCTCACCATGGTCGGCTCGGTGCTGTTCGGGGTCTCGGCCGTGAACGCCTACGTTCTGCCCGAAAGCCACGACCTCGTCAGCCTGTTCTGGGCGAACCTCGTCACGTTTACGGGCGCCACCTGTTTCTTCGCGGCGGCCGTGCTCAGCCGACCGGGCGTCGCCTCACACAGTGCGGCAGACCCCGCAGCGTCACCTAGTGCGTGAAGCCGCCCACCAATCCCTCGGTCGGCATCGGCGACTCGAGCCGATCGAGGTAGTCGACCGCCTCGCGAATGTCGAGCATCAGGCTCTCGGCGAGGTTGCGGCTGAGCCCGTTGCGCACCACGATGCGCTGCACGGTGATATCGGAGAGGTTGTCGGGCATGGGGTACGCCGGAATCAGCCAGCCCTTCAATCGGAGTCGTTCTGACAGGTGGTAGAGATTCCAATTCTGGGTGTACCCCTTGCTGAGCTGCCAGGCGAACACAGGAATGTCGGTGCCGTCGTTCCACAGGTCGAAGGCAGGCATTTTGCCGATCTCGGTGGCGAGGTAGACCGCAACGTCTTGAGAGGCCTTCTGCACGCGGTAGTAACCGTCGAAACCGAGGCGCAAGAACAGGTAGTACTGCAGCAGTACCTGGGCGCCCGGCCGAGAGAAGTTGAGCGCGAAGCTCGGCATGTGACCACCGAGGTAGGTGACGTCGAACACCAGCTCTTTGGGCAGGTCATCGACCGTGCGCCAGATCACCCAGCCGAGCCCCGGGTAGACGAGGCCGTATTTGTGGGCCGACGTGCTGATGGATGCGACCCGCTCGACGCGAAAATCCCACCTGAGGTCGGGCTGCAAGAACGGGGCAATCATGCCGCCCGAGGCGCCGTCGACGTGAATGGGAATGTCGAAGCCGGTGTCGGCCTGAATCCTGTCGAGCGCGGCGGCGATCGCTGCCACCGGCTCGTACATGCCGGTGTAGGTGACGCCCATGATCGCGACGACGCCGATGGTGTTCTCGTCGACGTATTTGTCAAGGTCGTGGCCGTCGAGCACCTTGTGTTCGTCGGTGATGGGCACGTACCGCGGCTCGACATCCCAGTAGTTGCAGAACTTCTCCCAGCACACCTGAACCGCGCTCGAGAGTATGAGGTTCGGCTTTTCGGTCGAGAGGCCCTTGGCCCGGCGGGCAAGCTGCCACCGACGCTTCAGGGCGAGACCGCCGAGCATGCAGGCCTCCGACGAGCCGATGGTCGAGGTGCCGATGGCGTTGTTCGCGTCTGGAGCGTGCCACAAATTCGCGAGCATCAGCCAGCAGCGGGTCTCGATGGCGGCCGTCTGCGGGTATTCGTCTTTGTCGACCATGTTCTTGTCGGCCGACTCTGCGTAGATGCGTTGCGCTTTCTCGTCCATCCACGTGCCCACGAAGGTCGCGAGGTTGAGCCGCGAGTTGCCGTCGAGCATCGCTTCGTCGTGAACCACCTGATAGGCCGTCTCGGGCAGAGACTCACCCTGGGGCAGGGTGTTGAGCGGAAAGTCGCTCGACTCACCCTCGCGACAGAACAGCGGATTCAGCTGATTCTGACCCGAAAGCCCGGTAAAAGCGTGAGTGGATTCGCTCGGCTTGATGAGATCTTCAGTGGTCACAGCAACCTTCTTCGGTCGGTACGTGCATGCGCTCGGGCTCGGCGTGCTCTCAGTGTGGCGTTGCGCTTGCAGAGCGTCAAGCCGAGTGGATGCCCGTGAACGACAACGCCCCTCGCGAAGTGATCTCGCGAGGGGCAGCGTCGGCCACCGGTGAGGCTCAGCCGCTTACCTTGGGCAGATGGGAGCCCGGCGGTACGGTCGACGTGCCGTTACCGGTACCCGTACCCGTACCACCCGTGCCGCTACCGCCGCCACCGCCGGGAGTCTGCGTAGGCGGCGGGCTCGTGGGCGTCACCGCGGCAGCCGCGATCACGATGTGCTGAGCAGTTCCCGCGCCGAACGTGTTCGACGGCACGAGATCGAAGGCGACCGATGTTCCGGCGGCGCCCACCGTTCCGGTCACCGCGCCGGTGGTCGCGTTCAGCGTGTACCCGGCCGGCAAGTTCGGAGAGCTGAACGAAATCGGGTCGAGCCCGCTCGTGGTCGGCGTGTAGCTGAACGTCGAGCCGGCCTGCAGCGTGGCCGACGGATCGGCCGACGTGATGGTAGCCCCCAGCGCCAGCTGAACGAGCGTGCTGTTGCCGAACCCGGCTGCATACAGCGTGGCAGAATCACTCTCGACGGTCAGCCCCACTGGGTCGGTCGTTAAGGGCAAGACGGCGATCGGCGTCAGATTCAGCTGACCGGCTGCGGAGATGAACCCGATCGAACTCTCGTTCGTGCCGGTGTTGGAGCCTGAGTAATAGACATTGTCAGAACTATCGACTGCGACGCGGAACGGATCGGTTCCAGCAGCAAGCGCGAAGGTGTTGACCAGAGCACCGCCGCCATCGGCGTCGTATTCGAGGATGTTGTTAGAGCCGTGGTTCGCAATGTAGATGTCGCCCGCCGAATCTGAGACGATACCGGTGGGGAACGAGCCCCCGCCGATCAGCTTGTAGGTCGATTCGACGATGGGGGCATGCGGATACGCCTGTGGCTCGATCATGGCAATGTGGCCGATCGACGCGGTGTCGATCCACGTAGCAAAAATGCGACCGCTCGGGGTGATTGTCATATCGGTCACGTGGGTCACACCCAGACCGATTGCGTATGGCGCGAGAATCGTGCCGCCCTCGTTGTCGATACGAAAGAATGCCGCATCGTTGGAATCGGCGACGTACAGCATTCCGCTCGCATCGTCGTAGTGAACCACCGACGGATCGTGGCCGACGCCGACGTTCGCCCACGCGGCATCGAGAGTGACCGCAGTGGGATTGATTCGCCCGATGGTGTGATCGGAGTTCGCGGTGTAGATCATACCGCTCGGGTCGATGGTCATATCTAGAACCGCACCACTCGAGGCGGGCAGAGTGAACGTGTGTACCAGAGTGCCGGTGGAAGTGTACTCGGTTACGCTCGACGGCACATTCTGACTGAGCACATAGACGTTGTGCGCCGAGTCGGTTACCACATCGAGAGGTTGACTACCGTGCGGCAGCGTCGCGAACGGCGGAGCCGGCACCGCGACCCCCGCCGACGCCGCCAGCGCCGAGGCCCCGATCAGGGCCGCGGTCACCGGAATGACCAGTGCGTGTCTGAACTTCATAATTGTTTCCCTAGCTTGTGAGCGCACCTGCGCGCGAGATTCTCACAACCTACATGAGGTGAGGGATTGTCAGCAACTTTTGATGAGAATAGATCACCGATTACTCAGGCGAGGGGGCGCACGCCGATGACGACCGTGGCGAAGAGCTCTTCTGAGCTCACGATGCGGGCGGGCATCCCGCAGCTTTCGAAGATGGCGGCCGTCGCTGGAGCCTGTTCGTCGCTGGTTTCGACGAGCAGATGGCCACCGGGGCAGAGCCAGAGGGGCGCAGCAGCGGCGACGAGCCGTTGCACGTCAAGCCCGTCGAAGCCGCCGTCGAGCGCGACTCGAGCCTCGTACAGCCGCGCTTCTGGCGGCATCAGGGCGATCGCTTCGCTCGGCACGTAGGGCGTGTTGGCGACGAGCACCTCGACACTTCCGCGCAGCGCCGCGGGCAGGGCGTCGAACAGGTCGCCCTGATAGACCTGCCCGTTGGTGATGTTGAGCCGTGCGCTGTGCACCGCGGCGGGGTCGATGTCTGCCGCGAAGACGTTCGCGTGCGGCACCGCATCGATGATCGCCGCGCCGATGGCCCCCGCACCGCAGCAGAGGTCGACGACCACGGGCGAGCGCAGCGGCGAACCTTCTGCAGCAGGCGCCCGGTCAGCAGGCCCCCCGCCAGCAGGCGCCCGGCCAGCAGATTCTCGGTCAGCAGGCCCCCCGTCAGTGGATGCCCGGCCGGTCGCAAACCCGAACGAAGGCGTCAACGCCAGCGCGATCGCCTGCTGCGCCAGAAACTCGGTGCGGTGCCGCGGAACGAACACCCCCGGTTCGACCGCGATGCGCAGCCCGCAGAACTGCGCCCAGCCGAGCAGATGCTCTAACGGCAGCCCGGCGACGCGGCGATCGACCATGGCTTCGAGTTCGCCAGGCGACTCCGCCTCGGCAACGAGCAACGCCGCCTCGTCTTCGGCGAAGACGCAGCCCGCGGCGCGCAGGCGCCGCACGATCTCATCGGTTGTGTCGCTCATCTGGGCTCCCCCACTGCTTGCCCGGCACGCGCGCCAACCCTATCTCGCCGCGCGCTGCCCGGGCTAGCCCGGGGCACCCAGAACTTGGTACCGTAGAGGCACAGAACCCCTCTTTCAAGGAGCGCACCAGATGTCAGGATTACTGCTCGGCCTTCTTGGCTTCATCACCCTCGGCGTTGGCATCACCGGAATCGCGGCGGGTCTCGCCATGGCGCACAGCGCCTACCGCAACTGACGGCCGGCACCGAAACCGACAGCCCCACGTCACTCTCGAGGGCTTGTCGCAACCGATTCTGATTCTGTCTGCGGCCGGGGGGTCTCATGCTGCCCAGAACGTTCGAAAAGCGGCGAGCGGATGCCCCGCCGGGCTTTTTCGAGGCCGAAGCCGCCGGGCTGCGCTGGCTCGCCGATGCTCGCGGGGTAGACGTCGTCGAGGTGCTGAGTGTCGATCAGGCGCACATCACTATTCGCAGAGTGGCCGAGATTCGGCCTGCCGCTGCGGCCGCCCGCCAGTTCGGCCGCGACCTCGCCGCGACGCACAACGCCGGAGCAATCGCGTTCGGCGCCCCGCCGCACGGCTACGACGGGCCCTTGTTCATCGGTCGGCGCGCGCTGCCGGCGGCGCACTCGAGCACGTGGGGGGTGTTCTACGCGAACGATCGTGTGCGGCCGTATCTCAATCAGGCCGAACACTCCGGGTACTTGAGCGCGAGCGGCCGTGCGGTGGTCGAGAGAGCATGTGACCGCATCGCGACGGGCGAATTCGATGACGACGATGTGCCGTCGCGCATCCACGGCGACCTCTGGTCGGGCAATGTCTTGTGGTCGCCGAGCGGCGTCGTACTGATCGACCCGGCGGCGCACGGCGGCCACCGAGAAACCGACCTCGCGATGCTGGCCCTGTTCGGCTGCCCGTTTCTCGAAGAGATTCTGGCCGGTTATCACATCGAGCACGCGCTGAAAGCGGGTTGGCAGAACCGAGTCGCCCTGCATCAGTTGCACCCGCTCGCGGTGCATGCGGCCGGACACGGCCCCTCGTACGGCGCCGAGCTGACGCATGCGGCCGAAGCGGTGCTCGCACTCTAATTCGACGAACAACGGCTCTCCTAGCCATGCGCGCCCCGACAGTCAAGAGCGGGCACACGTGCATACGGCGGTGTTATTTTTGACGAAACCACTGCCCCAGACCCCGGCACTGAGGTCGCTGAGTCTCACGCTTCGGGAGTCACGTCATGAACATACTGCCAGGCCAAGAACCCGTCTCGGGCTCTGGGCCGGAGTTGGCTGCCGAGATGACCGGCTCGCCTCCGAACCGTGCGGGCGAGCACGAGGCCGCCGGGTTCGACGGCGAAACACATGTCGCGCATCCGTATGTCGCTGACGACAACTACCGCATTTTCACCGACGACCTTGACTGGGGCCTGCTGTGAACAGCTGGGCGCGCGGTGCGCGCTTCAGCCCTCGGGTTCCGTGATGTAGTGCAGGCCGCCGCCGCTGTTGGCCGAGTCGGCGAGCAACCGCACCCACTCGCGGTTGACGATAGGAACTTTGCTGCCGAAGTACTTGAAGTAGAGCGGAATAGACGGGTCGAGCCACAAGCTGCTGCGGCCGGAGCCCTGCTCGCTGTCGTCTTTCCAGGAGAAGAAGAAACTTTCGCGCCTGCGCAATTTGTTGCCGATGACGATCTGCAAGTGAGCGAGGGCGCGGTCGTCGAATATGATCTCTGTGCCCGCGTTGCCGTAGATCATCTTGCCCACTCTTGTGCCTCCACGTGCGACTCTCGGAGTCTCTCCCCGCATAAGCCACAGATAGACAATATTCAAACAAAACACACTGCGGGTCGCGAGAGCTAGGGGGTTGACGCCTGGAGCAATTCATGCATCGTTGTGCCGAAGTCGTTGTGCCAAAGCTGACGATCAGCATGCGAAAACTTCGCCAACCCCCATCGTGAGCGTGCAAGCTGGCAGACTAGAGAAGTGACTACGACCACCCTCGCCTTGGTGCGCCACGGCGAGACCGCTTGGAACGCCGAACGTCGCCTGCAGGGCAGCTCCGACATTCCGCTGAACGACACCGGGCGAGATCAGGTGCGTGCGACCGCAGAATTGCTTCGCGATTCGCCGTGGGATTTCATTGTCAGCTCGCCGTTGGTTCGCGCCCACGAGAGCGCCGAGATTCTCGGCGCCGAGTTGGGGGTGCCGGTTCTCTCGCTGGTTCCGCAGATCATCGAACGTCATTACGGCCGCGCCGAAGGTCTGCAAGACGGAGACGAGCTTCGCGCGCTGCGCATACCGGGCGGGTTCGAAGGCGCCGAAACCGAGGCCCAGGTGGCTGAACGCGCGTCAGCCGCGCTCAACGCGCTCGTTGCCGAACACCCGGGAGCCCGCATCATCGTGGTGGCGCACGGAACGCTCATCCGCATCGCCATGACCGCGCTGAGCGGTCAGCCCATAACGACCATCACGAACGCGGCCCACAGCGTGCTGGTGCACGAATTCGACGAAGCCGAGTGCGCCGCGTGGTCGGTGCTGGTGGTGAACGGGCAGCAGTACCTGGCCGAGGTCGTCGAGGCGTAGGCCTGGTCAGAGAACCGGGGTCACAGCACCGGGGTCAGAGCAATGAGGTCACAGCACCGTGATCACAGCACCGTGATTACAACACCGAGGTGAGCAACACCTGACCGGTGTCGCTGGCCACGATCTGCACCGACTCGATGTCGGCGACGCGGATGCTCGTGGTAGCGGTTGGCATCGCCACCGTTCCAGGCCCCGACGTCCATGTCGCCACCTGAACGCTCGTGCCGGCTCGATCGACGACGAGCATGGCATAGCTGCGCGCGTCACCGCCAGGGGCGCCGCCGGAGGCACCGCTCGGGGCCGCGCTCGAGGCTGCGCCGGGGTTCCCACCTGGCGCCGCGCTTGACGCCGGCCCCGGCGCGCCCGCCCAGTTCGAGCCTGCCGGGGTGCCGCTCGATGACCCCGGGGTCGCCGCAGAGGCCGGAGCCTGTGCGCCGTCGTTCTCTGCGTAGGTGCACTTCCACTCGATGCGGGTGCCCCACGGCTCGTCGTGCAAGGTCGCAACCGCGCTGAGCGGGCTCGGGTTCGCCGAGACGAAGGTCACTTCGCCGGCGAGCGAGGTATCGCCCGGCTGCGCGCTCGGTGAGGGTGCGCCTGACGGATTGACAGCGACGACAACGAGCACGGTCAGCACCACGGCGGCAGCCACCGAGAGGGCGGCGACCGTCACGGCGGTGAGGCGAGAGCGGCGACGTGACGCTCGGGCGCGCGACAGAAGCGTGGGCATGATGCTCGGCGGGGCATCCACTCGCCCGGCGACCGCGCCAGGTTCGTCGAGCTCGAACGCCTCGGCTGGTGTCAGGCTCGCGAGGAGCCCTGGCATTCCGGCGAGCTCGGCCACGGCAGCAGAGCAGCTTTCGCACTGGGCGAGGTGTTGTTCGAATTCGAGACGCTCGGCGGGTGCGAGCGAGCCGAGAACGTAGGCGGCATCCCAGTCTCGATAGCGGTCAGCCGAAGTGCCGTCGAAATCGTCGAAACCGCCTCGGCCAGCACGATCACGAATCTCGTCGCCGCTCATCTCGTCACCCCCTTCTCTTGCAGGGTGAGGCGCAGCGCGCGCAGGGCGTAGTGGAACCGCGACTTGACGGTGCCGTCGGGAATGCCCAGCTCGGCGCCGATCTCGGCAACGGTCTTGCCGCCGTAATAGCTCTGCACCAGAACTTCGCGGTGCTCGCGCGAGAGTTCGGTGAGCGCGTCGGCGACGAGCCAGGCCTGCAAGACCTGATCGGTGTGGTCTGCGTTGGCCCGCTCAGGCAGGGCGGCGCCGGCGATCTCGTTGCGCGAACGCGCGCTTCGCCACTCGTCGATGACGAGGTTTCGCGCCACCGTGTACAACCACGCCTGTGCGGAGTCTGAATTGGCGGCGGAGGCCGAGCCGCGAGCAACGGTTCGGTCACCGGCCAGCAGCCGTGGGCTGCGCCAGGCCCGAAACAGCGTCTCTTGCACCACGTCTTCGGCCCATGCCCTGTCGTTCGTCAATCGAACGACGAACCTGAAGAGCGCTTCGGCGTACTGATCATGAAGCGAACGCAGCAGTTGTGCCTGCTCATCACCCACTGTCAGCACCTCCACTAGGTAGTACGAGAGACTGGCAGAAAAAGTTCAGCACGCGAATGAACGATTTCAGCTGCGAGTTCGTAACTACCAGTAGACACCCGACGAAGGAGCATTGTGACCGAGAAATCAGCCATCACCCGCCGCGTAGTTCTCACCTCGGCAACGGTGGGTCTTGCCGGAGCGAGCGCGTTCGCCCTCGCCGCCTGCGCCCCAGCCACGACGTCGTCGGGGTCGGATGCTCAGGCCGCCCCTTCGACGGCGGGCTCGGCCGCGGGCTCAGCAGCACCGTCGACTTCGGCGGGCGCGTCAGGTTCGACCGCCTCCGTGGCGGCACTCGCCGACATTCCGGTGGGCGGAGCGAAGAGCGTCACCTTCGAGGGCAAGGGCCTATTGGTCGGCCAGCCGACCGCCGGAAGCGTGGTGGCCTTCAGCTCGGTCTGCCCACATCAGGGCTGCGCCGTGGCGTTCGCGAAGACCGACTTCGAGTGCCCGTGCCACGGTTCGACGTTCGCGCTGGCCACGGGCGACGTCACTCACGGCCCGGCTCAGAGCGGGTTGACCCCGGTTGCCGTGAAGGTCGACGGCGACCAGATCGTCGCAGCGTAGGGGCGGCGGGAGCGCACCGTGTTGCCTTACGAAATCAACGGACTGCCACTGCACATCTTGCTGGTGCACGTGGTGGTCATCGTGGTGCCCGCCGGCGCCATCATGACCGGCCTCGGTTCGGTCTGGCCGGTGTTTCGCCGCAAACTCGGCATTCTGACGCCCATCGTGACGCTCATCGGGCTCGTCAGCGTTCCGCTCGCCACGAACGCGGGCGAATGGCTCGAGCAACGGGTCGGCTCGACGCCGCTGCTACTCAAACACGTCGCTCTCGGCGACACGATGCTGCCCTGGGCCATCGCGCAGTTCGTCGTGGCGACGGTGATCTGGGGGTGGTATCGGTTCTTCGCCGCGGTGCGCAGCCTGCCTGAAGCGCCGCGCCGAAACGCCTCGATGCCGGTGGTGGCGGTCGGCGCAGGCAGCGGCAGCGCGGGCAGCGCGGGCAGCGCGGGCAGCGCGGGCAGCGCGGGCAGCGCGGGCAGCGCGGGCAGCGCGGGCAGCGCGGGCAGCGGCAGCATGGCCGCATCCACCGTCGCCGATCCGTTCGCTCCGACAGCGGAGGCCCCGACCACAGCGTCGCGCACAGCAGACGCGGCCGCCGCTGCAGCGACGCCCGCGCTGCACCGGGCTAGCGCCCGCCTGTCGTTGGTGGTGTCGATCGTGCTGATCGTCGTCGCACTCGGAGTCTCAGCCGGCACCGTCGTCAAGGTGGTGCAGATCGGCGAATCGGGTTCGCAGGCGGTCTGGTCGGGTTCGTTCAGCGATCAGCCGCAGTAGCGGCGGGCACGGCAGCCGCGGCCGTGTGGCGCGCAGCCGCCCACCCTGAGGCGATCATGTCGTGCAGCGTGTGGGCGGGCATCCACCCCACGTCGCGCGCGGCAAGCTCACCCGATGCCACGATTCGGGCCGGGTCGCCGGGCCTCGCCGGCAACACCTCGGGGGTGAACGGGATGCCCGTGACCTCGGCCATCTCGGTCATGATCTCGCGCACCGAGACGCCCGACCCGCTGCCCAAGTTGTACGCCCGCTCGAGCGCGACGCCCGCGTCGAGTTTCTTCGCCGCCTCGACGTGCGCCGCCGCCACATCGGCCACGTGCACGTAGTCGCGCACGCAGGTTCCGTCGGGCGTGGGGTACTGGTCGCCGAAGATCTTCGGGGTAGCGCCTGACTCGAGCGCCCTGAAGACGAGCGGAAAGAGATTGTGCGGGCTGGTGTCGCTCACCTCGGGGGAGGCCGAGCCCACCACGTTGAAGTAGCGCAGGCTGGTGTGGCGAAGGCCCGTGGCGCGGGCCTGGTCGGCGATCATCCACTCGCCGATGAGCTTCGTCTCGCCGTAGGGCGACTCTGGCGCGGTCGCCGTGCTTTCGGTTACGAATTCGGCCGGAGTATTGCCGTACACGGCAGCGCTCGACGAGAACACGATCGACGGCACCTCGTTCGCGTGCATGGCATTCAGCAGGTTGACGGTCGCCGTGACGTTCTGCGTGTACGTGTGCATGGGGCGCTGAACTGACACGCCCGCGTACTTGTAGCCGGCCAGGTGCACGACTCCGGTGACCGGATGCTCGGCAAAGACCCGGTCGACGAACGCCGCATCGACGAGCGAACCCTGCTCGAGCAGCGCACCCTCGGGCACGAACGCGGCCACTCCGCTCGACAGGTCGTCGATGACAACCACGTCGATACCCGCCGCAAGAAACGCCCGCGCCACATGCGAGCCGATGTATCCGGCGCCGCCGGTCACTAACCACGTCATGCGTTGTCTCCTTCGAAGACCACTGCCGAGCTCTCAGCCGGATGCCGAACCAGCACAGCTCCGGCGCCGCCGGTCACTAACCACGTCATGCGTTTTCTCCTTGCGGGTCGGGAGTCACGAAATCGATGCCCCATGAGCTCGCCCAGGTTTCGCCCGGGGCGATCCAACGCAAGTCGACCCCCGAGTTCAGCGCGTCAGGCGGAGCCGTGGTCGGTTCGACCGCAACTGCCCAGCCGAGGCCCCCGCCGGTGGGAAAGATCTGCGTCGTGAAGACCTGCGCGTGCTTGTAGTTCGCGTCGCCCCACACCTCGATGCGACGGCCGTCGGGTGCTGCGATGCTGTGGCGGTAGGTTCCGTCTGCCGAGGCCTCGAGGTCGAAGTACGCAGTGTCGAGGTCGAGATCGCCGACCAGTGCGCCCTCATTGAGATCGAAACGGGTGCCCGCGACCGGTGCTGAGCCGACGGGGTTCAGCCGGTCATCCACGCTCACCCGAGTGGATGCCCGCAGGGTCACCGTCAACTCGTTCGTGGGCACGTCACCGACGCGAAAGTAGGGGTGCGAGCCCACAGCGACGGGCGCCTGGCGCTCCCCGGTATTGGCGATGGAGTGCGTCACGAGCAGCACCCCGGCCGCGGTCGCGCGTGCCCCAGCGGCAGCACCAGCACCCCCGGCAGCACCATCAGCCAACGCGTACGTCGTGTCGACGGTCAGCGCGAACGGATACGCGTCGCTCGGCTCACTGCGAGCGCGCAACGTCACCGCCGAAGAGCTTTGTGCCACGACCTCGTGCGGCAGCGAGAACAGCAACCCGTGCAACGCATTGCCGCGTTCTGACTCGGTGAGCGGAAACTGCCGTTCGCGGCCGTCGTAACTCCACCGACCGTCGCGCACGCGATTCGGCCACGGAATCAGCACCCAGCCCGCACAGTATGTTGGGTATACGGTCTCGTCGAATCCTTCGATCAGCGGCACACCGTCGACCTCGAGCACCCTGAGCATCGCGCCCAGCTCGGTGACGACTGCGCGCACGGTGCGCCCGCCGCTCGCCTGCCGAAGCTCGAACTGCAGCCCGGTCGGCAACGCCAGCTCATCCCCAGCGATCTGAACCCCGGCATGGCTCGGCTCGCTCATCGCAGTTGGCCTTTCAGGGTTGCGCCGTCTGAGGGCTGAACGACAAAGAGGTCTGGCGCGCGGTACCCGTGCTGCGCGAATGCTTCGAGAATACCGGCCTCGAGCGCGGGCCGCAGAGCGCGCGGCACCAGGGCGAGCGCGGAGCCGCCGAAACCACCGCCGGTCATCCGTGCGCCGACGGCACCCAGCGACTGTGCCACTTCGACCGCGAGATCGAGTTGCGGCACCGAGATCTCGAAGTCGTCGCGCATCGACACATGCGAGGCATCGAGCAGCGCGCCGATGGCCTGCGGTCCGCTCGTTTCGAGCAGTCGCACCGTCGCTTCGACCCGATCGTTCTCGGTGACGATGTGCCGAGCCCGGCGAAACGTCTCGTCGTCGAGGGCAGCACGCATGCGCGGCAGATCAGCCGGGCTGAGTTCGCGCAACGAGTCGACCTGCATCACCTCTGCAGCTCGCTCGCAGGATGCCCGGCGAGCCGCATAGCCGCCGGTGGCGTGATCGTGGCTCACCTTCGTGTCGATCACGAGAATCTCGTACTCGTGGGCGGCGAGGCCGAGCGCCACCGTTTCGGTCTGCATGCTGCGGCAGTCGAGAAAGACGGCAGCGTCGAGGCGACCGAGCATCGACGCCGACTGATCCATGATGCCCGTTGGCGCCCCGACCACTTGGTTCTCGGCAATCTGACCGACCCGCGCCAGCGCCTTCGGCGTGTTGCCCAGCTCCCAGAATTCGTTCAGCGCCACGGCCGTTGCGCACTCGATGGCAGCCGACGACGAGAGCCCGGCGCCGATGGGCACGTCAGAGTGGATGTGCAGGCTGAACCCGCGCGCCCCGGCACTGCCCGACTCGCCACCGGCCGGGTGGGAGCCGGCAGGGTGGGCAGCGGCAGCGTCGATACCGGCCACGCCGACCTCGCCCACCCCGGCAACGCCCGACTCCCCCGCCGGTGCCTCCTGGGCGAGCAAGGCCCATGCCACGCCCAGCGGATACGCCGACCAGCCCTCGAGCAGCTCGGGCGACAGCTTCTCCAGCGGTACTTCGACCACCTCGTCGGTGAAGGTCGACGACACCCGCGCGAGTCCATCGTCGCGCGAACCCAGCGCGACGTACGCACGCCTGTCGATGGCGAACGGCAGAACGAAACCCTTGTTGTAGTCGGTGTGCTCGCCGATCAGGTTCACCCGGCCGGGCGCCGACCAGACACCGAGCGGAGCACTGCCGTGCCGCCTGGCGAACTCGGCACTCAGCTCGGTCGCGAGCGCGTCATCGACAGCGCCGGTCGCCTCGTGCGGTTCGAGTGCCTCACCAGCCACGCCCACCTCAGCCACGCCCACCTCAGCCACGCCCACCTCGGCCGCACCCACCTCACCAGCCATACCTACCGCGCCCGCCACGCCCGCATTCTCGCCGCTCACAGAGCGCCCAGACCGTCGGTGAGTTTCGCCAGACTCTCGCGCAGATTGTGCGCCGTCGTCTCGGGCGGCACATCGCCGATGAACGCCCCCATGGCCGACTCCGAGCCGGCCAAGAACTTCAGCCGATCGGCGGCGCGGCGCGGCGACGTGATCTGCAGCATCAGCCGAATCTCATCTCGGTGCGAATTCACGGGCGCCTGATGCCAACCCGCAATGTAGGGCGTCGGAGTCTCGTACAGACCGTCGATGGCGCGCAACACCCGCGGGTAGAGCACCGCGAGTTCGTCACGCTCGGCACTCGTCGTGCCTGCGAGGTCGGCGACCTGCCGATGCGGCAGCAGATGAACCTCGATGGGCCAGCGTGCCGCGAACGGGACGAAGGCACTCCAGTGCTCGCCCTGCACGATCATCCGTTCACCCTGCTGCTCGAAAGCCAGAATATCGGCGAACAGAGTCGGCCCGTACGCCTCGATCGACGCGATGAGCCGCTCGGTGCGCGGCGAGACGAACGGGTAGCTGTAGATCTGACCGTGCGGGTGATGAAGCGTCACCCCCACCTGCTCACCTCTGTTCTCGAACGGAAACACCTGCTCGATGCCCGGCAGCGCAGAAAGCACCGCCGTGCGATCGGCCCACGCTTCGATCACCGTGCGCGCCCGCGAGGTGCCGAGCGAGCCGAACGAACCCTCGCGTTCGGGGCTGAAGCACACCACTTCACACCGGCCGATGGATGCCCGTGCCCGCCCCAAGCCCACGCCATCGTCAACTCCCACCGACGCTCGGCCGTCGCCGGCCAGCTCAGGCCCGAACGACGGCGACCGGTTCTCGAACACCGCCACGTCGTACACACTCGGCACTTCAGAGGGGTTGTCGGGCGCCTGCGGGGCCAGCGGGTCGAGGTTCGCCGGCGGCAGAAACACCCGGTTGTTGCGGGCGGCCGCGATCGAAATCCATTCGCCGGTCAGCGCGTCTTGCCGCATGACAGCCGTGACCGGCCGCGGGTCGAGAAGCCGTTCGTCGGGGAGGCGCGACGGCGCCAGGGTGGTATCGGTGTCGTCGTAATAGATCAACTGCCGCCCGTCGGCGAGCACATGTTCGCGTTTGACGATGGGCTTGCCGCCCACCTCAGAGAGTGCGATGCCGGCGGGCGTTGCCTGCTCGAGTGTCATGTAGCGGTTCTTTCGTTTACACAAATATAATCACAGGGTGGTTACGCAATCAAAAGTATCGCATTCTGCCGTCGTTCGGCGCGAGCGCATGCTGCAAGTGATCGACCAGCTCGGTTTTGCGCGCGTGGCCGATCTCAGCGAAACCTTCGGCGTCTCTGACGTCACGGTTCGAGCCGACCTCGATCTTCTCGACCAACAGCAGGCGATTCAGCGGGTTCACGGCGGTGCCGTGGTTCGTCATCGCGCCCTCGAACGCGAGCCCTCGTTCGAGCAGGCGCTCGAAGCGTCGGCCGCCGAGAAACATGCCATCGGCACTCTCGCCGCCGGGCTGGTACGTTCGGGCCAGAGCATTCTGCTCGACGTGGGGTCAACCGCACTTGCGGTTGCGAAAGCGTTCGTCGCACGAAGTGACCTCAGCGACGTGGTGATCATCACGAACGGGCTCAGCATTGCGCTGGCGCTCGAGCCGGGCATCCCGCGCTTCACTGTCATCGTCACGGGCGGCACGTTGCGCCCCCTGCAGCACTCGCTGGTCGAACCGCTCGCGTCGTCGATGCTGCGCGGGCTGCACGCCGACCTAGCATTCATCGGCTGCAACGGCGTCGACGCCGAACGCGGCGTCACCAACGTGAACCTGCCAGAAGCCCACCTCAAACAGCTGATGCTCGACTCGGCGAACCGCGCCGTTCTCATTGCCGACGGCAGCAAACTCGGCCAGGTGCACCTCGGACTCGTCGGTGGTCTCGACCGGTTCGACGCGCTGCTCACCGGCGAGGTCTCCGGGGCTCCGGATGCCCGGGGCGCCGCCACAGCGCAGGCCGCGCTAGCCCAGGCGGGCCTTCGCGTCATCACGTCAGAACGCGAAGCCGCGGCCTTCGCAGGCTAGCTCGTTCTGCTGCACCACCTCTGATTCGCCGAGCGATTCGCTCTGCGATTCGCCGCGCCGAGACGCGCTCGGCCGCACCTTATCCATGCCTCAGCCGCCCTCACGCCCCGTTCAGCGTTCTTTAAACATCAATAGTGTTGTAACCGTTGACATCTTTGATGAGAGTTGGTTTGATTCATTCAGATTCGACGGAGAATCGGGTTTGAGACCCGCCGCTCGCGACGGGATGCATTCCGTCGTCGCGACGGAACAGCGTCCGTCACTATTTGTCAGGAGAGTGGAGCAGTGCTCGTACACAGCTATAAGTCGGGGCGTGGCCGTCTGGCCCGATCGGCGCACGGTATCTCGAAGCGCGGCGCGCGCGGAATAGCCGCAGTAATTCTTTCGGCGGTGGTGGTCGTCTCGGCCGCCGCCTGTAGTTCGGGCACACCGGCGAGCGCGAGCTCGTCAGGAGCATCCGCAGCGAACGTCGACGCTGCTAAGGCAGCGATCGCACCCTTCAGTGGCGCACCGACCACCTTTCCGGTGACCGACCCGCTACCCACCGTTCCCTTCCCCTCGGGCAAGACCTTCGTGTTCTTGCAGTGCTCCACCCCGGTCTGCGCACAAGTGGCCAAAGCCTTCACCGCAGCAGTCACTGCTCTCGGCGCCACGCCTACCATCGTGAGCGCGGGCGCGACGGCCCAAACTGCTCAGGCAGCGGCCTCGAGCGTCATCGCGCTGAAGCCCGACGCCGTGATCATCAGCGGCAACGATCCTGCCCTCTACGGTGGTGCGCTGCAGACGCTCTCTGCTGCGGGCACCAAGGTGGTCTCGATTCAGGTCAACAAAGACGTCTCGCAGTACGGCATCACGTTCAACTACCTCGGTACTGACCTCAGCGCGCAGAACGGTAAGGTTCTAGCCGACTGGGTGATCGCGAACAAGGGCGCTGACGCCAACGTGGTGCTCTACACGCTGCCCGTTCTCGACCTCTCCGCTCACGTTCAGCAGGCGTTCACCGACGAGATGACCGCGAACTGCCCGTCGTGCACCGTGCGTTCGGTACCCATCGACGTTGCGACTATCGGAACGACCGCACCGCGAACCATCGTCACCGATCTGCAGGCGAACCCAGACACCAACACCGCGGTCTTCGTGAGTTACCAGACGGCCACCGGCCTGCCGGCGGCTCTGACAGCGGCTGGGCTCTCGCCCACGACGGTCGGGTTCGCGCCGACCGCCGGCAACCTGCAAGACATCAAAGACGGAAAGCTGACGGCGGGCCTCGCCATCGACTTCCCCGTCTCGATCTGGACTGCCGTTGACGCAGCAGCTCGACTGGTCGAAGGTGGCCAGCCGGTCGCCGGCGAAACGTCTGGTGAGGTTCCCGAGCAGATTCTGGAGCAGAAAGACATCACGTTCGATCCGACTCAGGGCTGGTCAGGGTACCCCGACTACGCCTCGAAGTTCACCACGCTATGGCAAGGCAAGTAGGTACCGAAACCTCGGCGCCACTTCTTCGGGTGCGGGGAATGTCGAAGACATTCCCCGGCCTGAAGGCGTTAGACGATGTGTCGCTCGAGGTTCATTCAGGCGAAGTCGTCGCGGTGCTCGGGCACAACGGGTCTGGTAAGTCGACGCTGGTCAAGATTCTGGCCGGCGTGTACCAGGCCGATTCCGGCTCGGTCGTCGAGGTGCGAAACGCCGAAGGTCAGCTCGCAGCGGGCCCGGATGCACGAAGCGATCTGCACTTCATTCATCAAGACTTGGGGCTCGCCGACATTTTGACCACGGTCGAGAACCTCGGCCTCGGCACGGCGGCTCGCGGGCGCGGGTTCGCGCCCATCCACTCACGGGCCGAACGTCGGCGCGCACAAGAACTCATCGCGAGATTCGGTGTGAACTTCGACGTCACCGTGCCGGTGGGCCGGCTTTCACCGGCACACCGGGCGATCGTCGCGATCGCCCGCGCCATGGACGGCTGGACACGGCCCGACAACGTGCTCGTACTCGACGAACCGACCACGGCTCTGCACGGCGATGAAGTACAAGTGCTGTTCGAAGCGGTGCGACGAGTCGCTGCAGCCGGAGCCGGCGTGGTGTTCATCTCGCATCGGCTCGACGAAGTGCTCGCTCTCGCCGACCGAGTCGTGGTTCTGCGCGACGGGCGCGTGGTGGCCGAGGAGTCGACCAGCAACCTCGATCACGATCAGATCGTTACGCTGATCGCCGGCCGGGCGATCGCCGACATCTCGCTCGAGGCCCGCGGAGGCCCGGCGGAACCGGTGTTGACCGTGTCGAACATCAACGGCGCCGAGATCATCGACTTTTCAATGACTCTGCGCGCCGGTGAGATCGTAGGCATCGGCGGCATTCTCGGCTCGGGCCGAGAAGAGCTGGCACCGCTGCTATTCGGCTCGAAGTACCGCTTCGGTGGCCTGGTCGAGATCGGCGGCGAAGAGTTGATCTCCGACGACACTCGTGCCGCCATCGAGAGCGGCATGGCCTATGTGCCGGCCGACCGCCGTAAGAGCGGTGCGGTCATGGAGCTGAGCGTTCGCGAGAATCTCACCCTGCCCATGATGCGCGGGCTTCGCCGCGCGTTCGGTCGTCTCGACGGCCGTGCAGAGCGCGCTGAAACGCACTCCTGGATGCAGATCGTCGGTCTGCGGCCGCCGAACCCCGAACAGGCCCTGAAGCTGTTCAGCGGTGGAAACCAGCAGAAAGTCGTGCTCGCCAAGTGGTTGCGGGTGCGTCCCCGTGTGCTGCTGCTCGACGAACCCACCCAAGGAGTCGACGTTGGCGCGAAAGCGGCGATTTACGAGCTCATCATGGCCGCGCGCAGCGACGGTACCGCCATACTGCTGTGCTCATCAGACACCAAAGAACTCGTTTCGCTCTGCGACCGTGTTCTGGTGTTCAAGGGCGGCCGCATCGTGAGCGAAGTGCAGCGCGGCGAGCTGACCGAAGAACGGCTGGTTCGCGACGAACTGGCCCTCGAAACCCGAAAGTGACGTCAGCGCACGCTGACCGGAGAGACTGAAAAACTGATGACGAATGTCGCCGTGAAGCCCAACGAGAAGGCCGCCCGTTCTGCGGTCGATGCAAGCGCTGAGGTGCCGCTCGGCGCGCGGTTGCGGCACGCCTTCGCCTTTCGCAACACGGCGGCGCTGTACCTGCTCGTCTTCATGGTGATCATCTTCTCGCTGTGGATTCCGCACACCTTCCTGACCACGGGTACCTGGCGTTCGCTGCTCTCCGACGGCGCGGTCACCGCCCTCGTCGCCGTGGGCATGGTCGTGCCGGTCGCCGCGGGCGTGGTCGACCTCTCGATCGGTGCGCAGGTGGGCTTGGGCGCGATCGTCGTCGCCCGACTGCTGGTGAGCTCGTTGCCGCTTCCGCTGGCCATCGTGCTCGCGCTGGCGGCCGGGGCTGCGGTGGGAGTGTTCTCCTGGCTGATGATCACTCGGGCGCGCATCCCTTCGTTCATCGCAACGCTCGCCATCGCGTCGCTCATCACCGCGCTGATCGCCTGGATCTCGTCGAGCGAGCAGATCATCAACCTGCCGCCCGAGTTCGCAGCGATCGGCACCGGTCAGCTGTTCGGAATCACCTACCCGTTCTTCATCATGATCGCGGTGGCACTGGTTCTCTGGTACGTGCTCGAACGCACTCCCATCGGCCGAAAGGTCTACGCAACCGGCGGTAACCCCGACGCCATGGGCGGTAACCCCGAGGCCGCGAACCTCGCGGGCATCCGCACCTCACGCATCATTCTGGGTTCGCTCGTCACCGAGGGTGTGGTTGCCGCCGGCGGTGGGCTGCTGCTGACCTCTCAGCTCTCGACGGGCGACCCGACCGTCGGGCCCGGCTACCTACTGCCCGTCATCGCGGCCGTCTTTCTCGGCTCCACGCAATTTCGGGGCGGCCGCTTCAACATCTGGGGCACCGTGGTGGCCGTCTACGTGCTGGCGGTGGGCGTGAAGGGCCTGCAACTCGCTGGCCTGCCGATCTGGATTCCTGACCTCTTCAATGGCGTCGCCCTGCTGCTCGCTGTCGGACTTGCCGCCTGGCGCGCCCCCCAGATGAGCCGGCGTGAGGCGATTGTGCGGCTGTTCCGCAACAACTCCACCCGGGCCTGGTCTCGCAAACGCGCCCGTCGCGCCGAGCTTGCAGCTCGCGTCTTCGCCGGCGACCAGGCGGCGGCCATCGCAGCGAACGCCAAGCCCCAGGCCGGTCTGGTCACGCCGCCCTGGCATGTTCGGTTGCGACACGCGCTCGCATTCCGCAACACGTCGGCGCTGTATCTGCTGGTCGTGATGGTGATCGTCTTCTCGCTCTGGATTCCGCGCACGTTCTTGACCGTCGGCACCTGGCGCTCGCTGCTCTCTGACGGCTCGATCACAACGCTGGTGGCTGTGGGCCTCGTGATACCGATCGCCGCGGGCGCCATCGATCTGGCCATCGGGGCCGAGGTCGGCCTCGGCGCCGTTCTGGTGGCCCGACTTCTGGTGGGCACCGTGCCGCTGCCGCTCGCCATTCTGCTCACGCTCGTGGCGGGTGCCGCCGTGGGCGTGTTCTCGTGGCTGATGATCACCAAGGTGCGTATTCCGTCGTTCATCGCGACGTTGGCGGTGGGTTCACTACTGACGGCTGCTATTTCCTGGATCTCGTCGAGTGAACAGATCATCAATCTGCCGCCCGATTTTGCGAACATCGGTACAGGGCAACTGTTCGGCCTGACGTACCCCTTCTACATCATGCTCATCGTCGCGATCGTTCTCTGGTTCGTGCTCGAACGAACGGCACTCGGCCGCAAGGTCTACGCCACGGGTGGCAACCCCGAGGTGGCGAGGCTCTCGGGCATCCGTACCTCTCGAGTCGTTCTCGGAGCCCTGATCACCTCGGGCGTCGTCGCGGGTGGCGCCGGTCTGCTGCTCACGTCACAGCTGTCGACGGGTGACCCCACCGTGGGCCCCGGCTACCTGCTGCCCGTGATCGCTGCCGTCTTTCTCGGCTCGACCCAGTTTCGCGGCGGTCGCTTCAACATCTGGGGCACCGTGGTGGCGGCGTACGTTCTCGCCGTCGGCGTGAAAGGCCTGCAGCTCGCCGGCCTGCCCATCTGGATTCCCGACCTGTTCAACGGTGCGGCTCTGCTGCTGGCCGTCGGTCTGGCGGCTTGGCGTCGCGTGCCGCGCACCCGCAAGACACCGCCCGCGGCTACAACTCCCGCCGCGACTTCCGCGAACACGGCAGCGACTGCTCCGCCCACCGCAACCGCGAACCCTGCCGCGTCGCACTGAACGAGGTGGGGCTAAGACGCCTTAGGCGAGCTGCGGAAAGTACTCCGAAAGCGGCGCCGGCCGGCCGATGTAGTAGCCCTGCGCCCCGTCGACCCCGATGTCGCGCAGCATCGTCAGCGACGCCTCGTCTTCGACGAACTCGGCCACGGTGTACATGCCGAGGCCCTTGCCGATCGACACCAATGACGACACCACGAGCAGGTCGAGCGGGTCGCGAGCGCCGCCGGAGACGAACTCGCCGTCGAGCTTCACGATGCCGAACGGAAGGTGCTTGAGGTAGTAGAACGAACCGTATCCCACCCCGAAATCGTCGAGCGCAAAAACACAACCGAGGGCGGTCAGCCGGTTCATGAAGGCCAAAGCGGCATCGATGCTGCTGACGGCAGCGGTTTCGGTGACCTCGAGCACCAGGCCCGTGGCATCCACTGCGCTCATGGCGAGTCTGCCCTCGATGAACTCGGCGAATGCGCTGTTGCCCACCGATTTGCCCGAGAGATTCACGTGCACCTTGATGGCGGGGGCGAATCGCTGCAATGCCACCAGGTGATCGATGGCGTGGCTGATCACCCACTCGTCGATCATCACCGCGAGCCCGGCGCTTTCTGCCGCGGTGATGAACCCGGCGGGCGGTATGAGGCTGCCGTCATCGTCGATCATGCGAACGAGAAGTTCCAGCGATGAAATGGCATTGGTTTCGAGGTCGAGAATGGGCTGAGCGTGCAGCACGAGCTGGTCGTTCTCGATGGCGGCCAGAATCTTCGCCGTCCAGTTGACCTGACTCGAGACGCGAGCGGCCAGCACCTCAGAGGGGCCCAGAAAGCTGTAGCCGTTGCGGCCGGCCTTCTTCGCGTCGTACATGGCCAGATCTGCGTCAGAGAGCAGCTCGCTCGCGCTCGTCGATTCACTGATCACGGCGACGGCGCCGATGCTCGCGGTGACCCTGCGACCGAGCGCATGACTCGTGCCGTCGGCGTCAGGCCCTTGCGCGAAAGATCGAAACCCGTCTCGCACCAAAGTGACCAGCGTTTGCGCGGTGACCTCGGCTTGGTGGCGATCACCCTCGGTGAGCAGTACGGCGAATTCGTCGCCGCCGATGCGGGCGACTGAATCGCTCGAACGAATCCAGCGCGAAAGCATCGAGGCCATGGCCACCAGAAACTCGTCACCGCCGGCATGCCCGACGCTGTCGTTGATCTCGCGAAAGTTGTCGAGGTCGAGCACGAGCACAGCCCCCGAGTCGCCGCCCCAGCGGCATGCCTCAAGGTGCGCTGTCACGCGGCGTTCGAACTCAGACCGGTTGATGAGCCCGGTGAGCGAGTCGTGCGAAGCGAGGTATTCCACATGTTCGTGATACTTCAGCTGCTCGGTGGTGTCGTAGGCGTTGATCAGCACCGACGTGGGCTCACCTGACGCTTCGCGCAGCACCACGGCCGTCACCACCGCGTTCTTGGGCTCCGACCGCAAAGCCGAGACGGGCAGAACCACTGTGGCCGTGGTTCGGCTCTCGCCTGAGCTGATGAGGTCGGCGACCCAGTTGGCGCTGTGTGGCGCGATCATGGGCAGCAGTTTCGCCGCCGAGGTCTCGAGCAGGGCATCCTGATCGCAGTCGAACAACTCGCAGAAGGCGCTGTTCACGAGCGAGATTCGCCCATCAGGGTCGACGAGCGCAATGCCCGTAGGCGCCTCGTGCACGAGTTGCTCGAATTGCGCGGTCACCTGGCGCAAGGCCAGCTCGCGGCCGCGCGCCTCGGTGACATCACGCGCCACGATCAGGGCGGTGGGATGCTCGCCGCCAGACAAGGGAACACAGGTGACCTCGGTCTCACGTTTGCCGCCCGCGTCATTGATCGAGTTCAGCAGCACGACCGAGCGCTCGCCGCTGAGCGCAGAACGATAGGCGGGTTCGAGCACCTCGACATTCACGATGTCTGACACGTCATACAGGGTCTTGCCTTGCCAGTCGAGCGCCACGCGAAAGACGCGGCCGGCCCCACTGATGAGCTGGTACCGCAGGTCTTCGTCGACCACGAACAGAATCGTGTCGGGCAGCTGCTCGAGCAGCAGTCGGGTGCGCAGTTCGCTCGCCGTCACCTCGTCGAGTCGCGCTGCGCTCTGCCGCTCTCCCGCTCGCCACTGCCGAACGACCCGGTGGATGATCGGCCCGATCAGCACCACACAGCCCACCCAGACGATGGCTCGCACCCAGTCGCTGGGCGACGCCGTCACCGACGCCGGCCCGCTCGGCAACGTCAGCGGCACGATGAGCACGGCTGCGGTGGCGAACCCCGACAGGGCCACCTCGACACGCGTGCCGTACAGAGCGAACCAGAGCACCGGCAGAAGAACCAGCGGGTCGAACCCCGAAGTGCTGTCAGAAAGCCCGCGCAGCAGCACGATGACCACGAAGAAGAGCAGTACGGGCACGGCCTGAACCCAGCGCGGCAGCCGCTGCCAGGGCAGAAACAGCGCCAGAGCCACGATGACGAGCATTGCTACAGCAGGAGCGACGAGATCTGTGACCCCGATATCGAACGGCAGCACTGCTGCGGCCACGAAAACCAGCCCGATCAGAACGACGAAGGGCACCGCTGCCAGCGAATGCAGCTTTGCCGGAGCAGACGACGTGGCAGGGCGTGCGGTCACGATACCTGAAGCCATGCCTGCGTGCCTCCCTCGGGCAGTGCAGAGGCGAGAGTGTTCTCGCCAGCTTTCACCTGTCTGGCAAACTTAGCACTCGGTCACGGCTTGCGCCCCCACTCGGCACTAGGGTTCGAGCGCTTGCAGAGCCTGTTCGATGACCGTGGCGGCGTCGTCGATCAGTTCGTCGCTGATGACCACACTCGGCAAGAACCGCAGCACGCTGTCCCAGCTGCCGGCGTCGAGCACGATGACACCGTTCGTGGTGGCGTGCTTGATGACGGCGGTGAGCGCTTCGGGGTTCGGCTTTCGGGTGCCCGGATGCACGAGCTCCACCCCGATCATGGCGCCCTTGCCGCGCACCTCTCCCACCACCGCATACGTCGTGGCCCAGTCGCCGATGCGGGCGAAGAACGCCTTCTCGACCCGCTGCGCCTCGGCGATGAGGTTCTCTTCTTCAATGAGATCGAACACGGCGAGTGCAGCCGCGGTAGAGACCGGGTTGCCGCCGAACGTTCCGCCGATGCCACCGGGCTGTACGGCATCCATGATCTCGGCCCGGCCGGTGACGGCGGCGAGCGGAAAACCGCCGGCGATGCCCTTCGCGCTGGTAACGAGGTCGGGTATGACGCCCGAGTGTTCGATGGAGTACCAGGCACCCGAGCGGGCGATGCCGGCCTGAATCTCGTCGGCGACGAAAACGATGCTGTTCTCGGTGCAGAACGCGCTGAGCGTCTGAAAGAAGCCGTCGGCGGGAATCACGATGCCGCCGTCGCCCTGAATCGGCTCGACGAACAGCGCCGCGAGCTCGGTGGCGCCGATGTGCGTGTTGATGTAGTCGATGGTGCGTTCTGCCGCCTCGACACCGGTCATGCCCTCAGGGTCACGGAACGGGTAGCTCGTGGGCACGCTGTAGATCTCACCCGGAAACGGGCCCATGCCGGCGCGCTCGGGAAACGGGCGGTAAGTCATGGCCATGGTGAGGTTGGTGCGACCGTGAAAGGCGTGGTCGAGTGCGGCGATAGCGCGGCGGCCGGTGTACTTGCGGGCGATCTTCACCGCGTTCTCCACCGCTTCTGCGCCCGAGTTCACCAGAATGGAGTGCTTCTCGAAGTCGCCAGGCGTGATCTCGGCGAGCTTCTCGGCCACCCGCAGGTAGTTCTCATACGGAGTGACCGTGAAGAGCGTATGGGTCAGTTTGCCGGCCTGCTCGGCCGCGGCAGCTGCGATTGCCGGATGCGCGTGCCCGATGGTCGTGACCCCGATGCCGCAGCCCAGGTCGATGATCTGGTTGCCGTCGACGTCGACCAGAATCGCGCCTGAGCCGTGATCCATGTAGATGTCGACGAGGGTGCCCGCCCCGCGCGAGACCACCCGGCGGCGCAATTCGTGCAGTTCGCGCGACTTCGGGCCCGGCAGTTCGGTGACGAGCTTACGTTCTTGAGAAACCGTGAAGGGTGCAGAAGCCATACACCGAGCTTAGGTCAATGCTCCTCGAGCGCTTCGCGCTTCGTCTCGCGCCGCGACCTGATGAGCGACACCGTGGCCGCAATGACGGTGAAGAGCAGAATGCCGAGAATCACATAACCGAGGTATTGCGTGACGAGCTCGGAGACGCCAGGAATGTGCCCCAGAAAGAAACCGAGCAGAACGAGCAAGAAGGTCCAGGCGACGCCGCCGATGGCGTTGTAGAGCAAGAACTTCGAGTAATGCATCTTGCCCACACCCGCGGCGACCGGGGCGAACGTGCGCACCACGGCGATGAACCGCGCGAGAATGACTGCCGCACCGCCGAAGCGAGTGAAGAAGCCCTGCGTTCGATCGACGTTCTTCTTGCTGAAGAACCCCGTCTCTTTACGCTCGAATATTCGCGGCCCCGAGCGGTAGCCGATGAAATAGCCGAGCTGGTCACCCGCGACCGCCGCCACCGAAATGGCGATGAGCACCAGCCAGAGCGGCTGCGGAATCGCGCCCGTGAAGGTCAGCAACCCCGTGAAGAAGAGCAGCGTGTCGCCAGGCAGCACGAACCCGATGAGCAGCCCGGTCTCGGCGAAGATGATGCCGCAGACGACCAGCAGCGCCCACGGCCCCGCGCTCTGCACGAGCGGTTCGGGGTTGATCGGGTTGATGCCGGCCAGGGCCGTGATGCTCGCCGCCACGTGGCTGCCGACGGCCAGGGTCGACGCGAAGATAGACGACACAATCACAGGGTGCTCACACGGCCTCACGTTGAATCGGGCTCACCGGAATCTCGGCGACAACACTCAGCCCCGATGGCCGCCGATTCGTCATGGTAACAGTGCCACCCGCCGACAACATGAGTGCCGAGACGATCGACAGACCGAGCCCCGCGCCGCCGGCTACCGATCCGGCGCCGCCGCGCGCCTCGTCTTCACGAGTGAAGCGATCGAAGGCCTGCGGCAGAAATTCTTCGCTCATGCCCGGGCCCGTGTCGGTGACGGTGAGGCGGAGGGCCGGATGCACGGGATCGTTGATGAACGCGAGGTCGGCGCCCACGGTGCCCGAGACCTCGGAATCGACCGATTCGGCGGTGATGGCCGCGATGGAGTTGCCGAGCAGGTTGTCGAGAACGCGGCCGAAGTTGTAGCGCGAGAGCGCTGCCGACCATCCGTCAGCCCAGTCGGCCGGCAGAACCTCGATGTCGTAGTCGACCACAATGCCGCTGCCGATGGCGACGATGCGCGCGCGATCGATGGAGTCGACCAGCTCGGCCGAGAGCTCGCCGACGGCGGTCTCGTCGCCGCCGACCATGCCCTCGATGCGAGTCAGTTCGAGCAGGCTCGCGGCGAGACCGGAGAGACGTTTCACGGTTCGCTCGGCCGATTCGATTTCGAGCAGCAGGGCATCCGCATCGCCCGTACTCAAGTGCGCCAGCTCGAGCTGAGTCTGCAGAATCGCGAGCGGCGTGCGCAGCTCATGGCTCGCGTCAGAGACGAGCTGTTTTTCTCGGTCAGCGGATGCCCGCAGCTGAGTAATGAGGTCGTTCAGAGTAGTGGCGAGCGCCGAAAGCTCATCGCGGGCCGGGCCCACCGGCAAGAGCTCGGTCGAGGCGCTGCCCTGCAACTCGTGGGCGGTGCGCCGCATGGCCGACACCGGCCGCAGTGCCGCCGAAGCGAGCAGCCACGAACCGAAACCGAAGAGCGCCGTGAGAATGATGAGGCCGATGGTGAGCGCCCGGGTGAGGTTGTCGACCGAGATCTTCGACGCCGATTCGTTGCGGGCGGTCACCACATGCCAGGTGCCATCGTCGGCCTCGACGGTGCGCGAAATCACGAGATAGTCGGCGGCCGGGGTGTGCACCGACTGGGTGTCGGTTCCGGCGCTGGCCAGAGCACCGAGCTGAGGCTGCAGCTCGATCGGAAAGGTCGACTCTTCGACCAGGCCGTCGGGGTTGATGATGGCGATGAGCTGGCCCTGCGCGGGCGAATCGAGTGTGCTGCCCTTGCCGGCGGCGATGTCTTGCTGAAACGGCGCAGAGTCGCTCTGCAGCAGCATCACCGATGAGTTTTCGAGAATGGACTCGACCTGATGGCGCACGACGAACGCCGTGCCCGTGAAGAAAACGGCTGCGATCACCACGGCGCCGATGGTGAGCCGCACGCGAATCGAGAGACGGCGCAGCAGGTTCATCGGCGGGTTACCGCGCTGGTCGGCAGCGGGATGCTCGTGGGTTGCTCAGACGACCTCGAGGCCATAGCCGATTCCGCGCCGGGTGGCGATCGACACGTCAGAGCCGAGCGGGTCGAGTTTACGGCGCAAGTAGCTCACGTATTGATCCACCACGTTGGCGTCGATGTGCTCGGTGCGGCCCCACACCTCGTCGAGAATCTCGGTTCTGGTGAGAATGGCGCCGGTCTTCGAGGCAAGCAGACGCAGCAGGTCGAACTCTTTCGGGCTGAGTGAGAGCGCCGCTGTGCCCACAAGGGCGCGGCGATTGTGGCTGTCGATGGTGAGCGACCCCACCGAGAGCGAAAGCGGCGGCCCCGAGGTCTCCCGACGCAGCAGAGCGCGGATGCGCGCGGTCAGTTCAGCGAACGCGAAAGGCTTGGTGAGGTAGTCGTCGGCGCCCGCGTCGAGGCCCTTGACCCGGTCATCCACGGCGTCGCGTGCCGTGAGCAGCAGAATCGGCAGCCCGGCGTTCTGCGAGCGCACGTGCCGGCAGAACTCGAAACCCGACATTCCGGGCAGCATCACGTCGACAATGGCCGCGGAGTACGACACCGCTGCGGCCGAGATGAGCCCGTCTATTCCGTTGGCAACGCGCTCGACCTCGTACCCTTCGGCGGTCAGCCCGCGCACCAGAAGCCGGCCCATTTCGTCTTCGTCTTCGACTATCAGGAGTTTCACACGCACACACCCTTCTCGGTTCGATTATGACCGTGTTCGCCGGGCGCGGGGCATCCTGAAGGCACCCAGAGTGTGAAAATTCACAGTTTGGCGTGCGGGAACAGTACAGGAATACCCCTGGGGGGTATACCGTTGAGGATGTCGAGAGGCGGCGAACACATGACACAGACCGGGCACGAGCAGCTGGAGCAGGCGGCGCATGAGCACGCGGGGCATGAGCACGCGGAGCATGAGCACGCGGAGCACGGGCACTCCAGCCACGGTGACAACTCCGGCCACTCCGGTCACGGCGAGCACTCCGGCCATGGCGACCACGTCGCCATCTTCCGCGCCAAGTTCTGGGTGACGCTGGTGCTGGCCGTGCCCACGGTGTTCTTCAGCAGCATGTTCGCGAGCATCCTCGGTTATCAGGTGCCCGACTTCGTGGGCTCGTACTGGATTTCGCCCGTCATCGGCACCGTCATCTTCTTCTGGGGCGGCGCGCCCTTCTTGCTCGGCGGACTCGCCGAGATTCGCTCCCGGCGACCCGGCATGATGCTGCTCATCGCCATGGCCATCACTGTCGCCTTCGTCGCCTCCTGGATCACCACCCTCAAGGTCGGCTCCTTTGACCTCGACTTCTGGTGGGAGCTGGCGCTGCTCGTGGTGATCATGCTGCTCGGGCACTGGATAGAAATGCGTGCACTCGGTGCGGCCTCTGGTGCACTCGACGCGCTGGCGGCACTGCTGCCCGACACGGCCGAGCGAGTCACCGTGCCGGGCGAGGTGGCGCCCGACGGCTCTCGCGATTCCGTGGTCGAGGTACCCCTCGCCGAGCTCGTCACGGGCGACGTGGTGCTCGTACGTTCGGGCGCGCGGGTTCCGGCCGACGGAACGGTGGTGGCAGGCACGGCGGCACTCGATGAGTCTATGATCACGGGCGAATCGATGGCCGTGCGGCGCGGCCAGGGCGACCGCGTCATCGCCGGAACAGTGGCAACCGATAACGCGATACGGGTTCGCGTCACGGCGGTAGGCGACGGTACCGCGCTGGCGGGCATCCAGCGACTCGTCGCCGATGCGCAGAATTCGTCGTCCCGCGCCCAAGCCTTAGCCGACCGGGCCGCCGCGTGGCTCTTCAACTACGCGGCTGGGGCCGGAATCATCACGTTCGTCGTGTGGGTGCTTCTCGGCAACGTCGACAACGCAGTGACGCGTACTGTGACCGTGCTCGTCATCGCCTGCCCGCACGCTCTCGGGCTGGCGATTCCGTTGGTCATCGCCATTTCGACCGAGCGCGCAGCGCGTGCGGGGGTATTGGTGAAGAACCGGCTCGCTCTCGAACGCATGCGCACCATCGACGTGGTGCTCTTCGACAAAACCGGAACCCTCACCCGCGGAGAGCCGGCCGTGACCGGCGCTGTGGTCGCGCGTGACACGGTCGGCGCGGCTGGCCCGGTCTCACCCGAGATTCTCACCCCCGCAACGCTGCTCTCCCTGGCCGCAGCGGTAGAGGCCGACAGCGAGCATCCCCTCGCCCGCGCCATCGTCAAGGCCGCTGCAGGTGCCGCCGACGCGGGGGCACGCGCCGGGGCGCCGGTAGCCACCGAGTTCTCGTCGGCCACCGGGCTCGGTGTGCACGGGCGAGTGGATGGCACGCTCGTCAGCGTGGGCGGCCCGGCGATGCTGCGGGCATCCGGAGCCGCGGTGCCCACCGACATTGCAGAAGCAGCGCGGGCCTGGGCCGAGCGGGGCTCCGCAGTTCTCTACGTGCTGCGCGCAGTCGAAGGCGTAGGCGAGGGTGAGGGCGAGGGCGACAACTGCGAAGTGCTCGGCGCCCTGGCGCTCGACGACGAGGTGCGCCCCGAGTCGCGCCAGGCCGTCGAAGCCCTGCATGCTCGCGGCGTGCGGGTCGCGATGATCACGGGCGATGCACACTCGGTTGCCGCATCAGTCGCGGCCGAGCTCGGCATCGACGAGTTCTTCGCCGACGTGCTGCCCGCAGACAAAGATCAGAAGGTAGCGGAGCTTCAGGCGCGGGGCCTCTCGGTCGCGATGGTGGGCGACGGCGTCAACGACGCGCCCGCACTCGCGCGAGCCGACGTGGGTATCGCGGTGGGCGGCGGAACAGACGTGGCCATCGAGTCGGCCGGAGTGGTGCTGGTGGCGAATGATCCGCGGGCGGTGCTGTCGGTCATCCAGCTCTCCCGGGCCAGCTACCGCAAAATGGTGCAGAACCTGGTGTGGGCCGCGGGGTACAACGTTCTTTCGGTGCCGCTTGCTGCCGGGGTGCTCGCACCTATCGGGTTCGTGCTCTCACCCGCGGTCGGCGCCATTCTCATGTCGCTCTCGACCATCATCGTGGCGGCCAACGCCCAGCTGCTGCGCCGAGTCGACCTCGACCCGGCACGGCTGTCGGCACGGGCATCCGGTTCGCCTGCGACCGAGCGCTAGCCTCAGGCTGCCGGCCTCAGCTCTTGAACTCTGACGTCTCGCCTGAGACCTCGTGGGCGAGTCGCGCGAGCTTGATGTCGTCGACCTCGATGCCGGCTTGCTCGAAGCGCTCGCGAATCTTCGCCAGCACCACGGGCAGGTCTTCACCGCCGTGGTCTTGCCGCACCTGCGCCACGATTCCGGTGATCTTCTCGTCGGTGGTGGCGTCGCCTGCGCCCACCATGATCGGTTCGTTCTGTTCGCCGTTGTCAGCCATGGTTCATCCTTTCACCACTCGTGGTTCGGAGCACCCGTCGAATTCGGTGGTTGACAACCCGTCATCGGGTTCGAGCGCTAGGTGGTCTTCACCACGTTGTCGCCGTGGTTGCCCACCACCTCGGTGTTGGAGCAGGTCAAGAAATGGCAGGGCTGGGTTTGCATGTGGCCCTCGATCCACTGGTTGCCGACGGCCGCGATGGTGCGAGCGAACTGGGCTTCGACGATGTACGTCCAGCCGGCGCCCGCGTCGTCGCAGGCGAAGGTGTTACCCGTGATGGTGAAGCCCTCGGTGCGGGCGTCGCTCGAGACGCCGATGATCGAGACGGCCGGGTAGGTGTTCTGGGCGAGCTTGCCGCCGTTCGAGAACATGTTGCCGATGAGCTGAATCTGCGGCTTGTCTGAGCTGAGCCAGGGCGGCATCGTGTAGACGATCGACTGCTTGCGCGAGCCTTCGAGAATGTTGTCTGAGACCAGAATGCGTTTGTTGCCGCGAAACTCGATGTTGTAGGTAGGTGACCCGTCGAGGTGATTGCCGAGTATGCGAACGGGGCCTCCTTCGATAGAGAGGTCTGCATAGCTGGCGCCCACGTTGTTGTTGATGATCCACGAGTCGTAGAAGCGGTACCCGGTGTAGATGCCGGTGCCGGTGTTCTGCTGAATGTTGCAGCGGTCGATGAAGTTCAACAGGCCGCCGTTGTCGCTGAAGGTACCGTCGTTCACGGTGATGCCAGAGGTGTTCCAGTTCAGCAGCAGCAAGCGTTCGAGGTGCGTCTTGTCGACGTGCACCGAAATGCACGGCGAGCCGAGCCCGTTGGCGTCGAGCACCAGGTTCGTGACCGTGCAGGAATACCAGATACCCGTCAGCACGGGAGTGTTGTTCGACACCTTGAGGGTAGCGATCTGCGACCCGGCGCCGGCGAGCGTGATGCTGGTGAGGCCCGCGGTGGTGTTTCCGATGGCCGCAGAGATGAGATAGGTGCCGACCGGAAACCAGACAGTGCCGCCCCCGTGCGCTGTCGCGGCGGCGATTGCGGCGTTGATGGCCGGCAGATCATCCTGAACCCCGTCGCCGACGGCGCCGTAGTCGCGAACGTTGAACACGAGCTCGTCGTGCTTGGCGACGTCGGTGGGCAGTTGCGACTCATACACGTGCCCGTTGGCATCGAGCGTGGCGAGGGTGGGCGGCAGCTGCGACTCGTAGACGTGCCCGTTCGCGTCGAGCGTGGCAAGGGTCGGCGGCAGCTGATTCAGGTAGATCAAGGCGTTCGCATCGAGCGAGGCCACGCCGTTCGCCTGCGCCTTCTCGGTTTCGGGAATGAAGCTCGGCGTCGCGTCGGTATGCAACGCGGGCAACGCCGCCCCCGACATCGCCCCCGCGAAGAGCGCCCGCCTCGTCAGCTCTGCCGCAATGATGATTTCGGTGACCATGTGCATGCTCCCTCGTGCTGCGCCGTCAGGAACCCGCTGTGAGTTGCAGCGCAAGATCTGGCTCAAGTGTAGGGGGCAATTGTTTCGCGCACCCCCCGAATTGGTGATAGCGCACTCAATGTTCGGTTGGCCTTTCGGTCAGATTGTGTAACAATCTGGTATGGCGGTGAGCGAAGCACGAGCATCCGCGATTCTCGTGGCAGCTGCCGCGGTGTGCTTCGGCACCACCGGAACGGCTCAGGCACTCGGTGGTGCTGGAGCAAGCGCGTTGTCGCTCGGCGCTGCCCGCGTCGTGTTCGGCGGGGCACTGCTGGCGCTGATCGCAGTGGCGGTGGGCGTGCGCGGGGGGCGTTCGGGCGAGTGGATGCCCCGACCCACGTCTCGCGCGGCGAGTAGCGCTGCCGGGCATCCGTTGCGCCTGATCGCGCCGCTTGGTCTCGTGGTCATCGGAGCCCTCGGGGTGGCTGCTTACCAGCCTGCCTTTTTCACCGGAACGAGTCAGAACGGGGTTGCCGTCGGCACACTGGTCGCCCTCGGATCTGCGCCCGTGCTGACGGGCCTGCTCGAATGGGCCGTGTGGCGCAAAGCCCCCGGGCGACGCTGGGCGATCGCCACGGGCGTGGCAGCGCTCGGCGTTGCAGCGCTGTCGGGGGTGTTCGCGGAGGCGTTCGGGGGCGCGGGCGGTGCGGGCGGCGTCAGCAGCGCGGGCGGCGCGGGCAGCATCAGCGTGGCGGGGCTCTTCGCCTCGCTCGCGGCGGGACTCTGTTACGCCGTCTACGCACTCAGCAGCAAAGCGCTGCTCGAGCGGGGCTACTCCCCCACCATGACCATGGGCGCGACTTTCGGCGTGGCCGCACTCGTGATGGTTCCCGTGCTGGTCGGTTCAGATCTGGCGTGGCTGGTCACACCCCGTGGAGCGCTGACGGTCGGCTGGCTCGCAATCGTCACGACGGGGCTCGCCTACACCCTGTTTGCGAGAGGCCTGAAGAACCTGGCTGCTTCGCGCGCCGCCACGCTCACGCTCATCGAGCCGCTGACCGCCACCGCTCTCGGCATCGCGGTGCTGCATGAACAGTTCACGCTGTCGAGTGCCATCGGGGTCGCCTTGCTCACTGCTGGGCTAGCCATTCTCACGGTATCGAGGCGCGGCAGCCGGGCGAACGCTTTCGTCTCGCCCGTTTCGGGCGAGGGAGTCTGATGTCGTCAACGCGCGCGGGCAAAGCCGCAGCCGCATCAGTGGTCGCATCCGGCCCCGGTGCGACCGTCATCGCGCCCACACCCACAACCGCGCCCGCACCCGCACGCGCCGCAACGGCCGTCGGCCGCCTCCACGAACACCTTCGCAGCCGCATCCTCAGCGGCGCGCTGCCGCCCGACACCGCACTGCGCGAGCAGGCCATCTCGGCAGAGTTCACCCTGTCACGGCATACCGTTCGCGCCGCGCTTCGACAACTCGCCGCCGAGCGCCTCGTCACGATCAACCCATACTCGGGAGCCCGCGTCACCCTGCTCGACGACGACGCGGTGCGCGCCCTGATGCAGCTGCGTTCTGCCCTCGAGGGTGAGGCCGTGCGCCTGCTGAACCGCCGCGCGAAAACTTTTTCGCCACAGCAAACCTTTTTGCCAGCGCAAACCTCCTCGCCAGCGCAGACCTCCTCGCCAGAGCAGACCCCCTCGCCAGAGCAGACCTCCTCGCCAGCGCAAACAACTTCGCGCACGCAGACACCCTCGCCTGCCCAGAGCACGCCGGCCGGCCACGAGGGCGACGCCGATGCCGCGGAACTTCTGTCGGGCATCCACGCCGCCAACGCCGAGCTCGCCCGCCGATGCCGCGCCACCCCGCTCGACCACGCAGCCATCGAACGCGCGCATGCAGCCCTTCACCACGCCATCGTCGTCGCTGCAGACAGCCCCAGAATCGCGGATGCTCACGCCGACCTCGAGGCTGAGAGCATTCTTTTTCTCGCCCAGCTTCGCCACGTGCTTGACCCGGGCGAGCTCATTCGGCAACACGACCAGCTCGTCGGCGACCTGCTCATTCGCGGTGAAGACGCGATTCACGAGCACCTCGAACTCGCCGCAGATCAGCTCATCAGGGCCCGAGCCGCCGAATCGCCACCCGCGGCGAATCGCGGTAGCTCGACCCCTCACTGATCTATATTCCATTTGCGGCATGCGTCGCACACTACGGGTGACCGAGCGCGTCACGCCGAAAACACTCGTGTTACGAACGGGTAAATTTGCGGTCGACTTCAGAAAAACAGCTTGCGTCGAGTTTGTTCGTAAGCTTTACTAACAAACATGTCTGCAACAGAAGGGCAGCGCGGCTCTTCGACTTTGGAGCCCGCGCACCCCCACACCCACCTGGCATTCGCCCAGAGCCGCGCCCTGCGCCCCAGCACAAAAGTGCTGCCGGAGCACGCTCGCAATCACAATCGTTCACTCGTGCTGCAGACCCTCTACCGCACCGGCCGGCAGAGCCGCGCCGACATCGCCCGCGAGACGGGCCTGACCCGGGTGACCGTCTCTGACCTCGTCAACGACCTGATCGCCGAGCGCCTCGTCATTGAGATGGGTCAGCGAGAGGATGCCCGGCCGGGCAAACCCGCCACGATTCTCGACATCGACCGCTCTGCTTTTCAGATCGTGGGCATCGACCTCTCTGAGCACAGCCTCTTTCGCGGCGCGGTGCTCGATCTCGACGGCCAGATTCTCAACGAGGCCGAGATCGCTCTAGCCGGCAGCACGGGCGACGACGCCGTGGCGAAAGTTCTGGCGCTCACCGAGCAGTTGCTCGCCAAGACCACTGCACCCGTGCTTGGCATCGGCATCGGCTCACCGGGTGTGGTCAACCTCGACGGCGTGGTGCTCAGCGCCCCGAACCTCGGCTGGCACAATCTCGACCTGCGCGCTCAAGTAGAGGCACGCTTCGGACACGCCATCATTGTGGCGAACGACGCCAACGCCGCAGCCCTCGCCGAGCACAGTTTCGGTGGCGCCGATGGCGACCTGATGATCGTCAAGGTGGGCCACGGTGTCGGCGCCGGCCTGCTGCTCGGCGGATCGCCGCTCTACGGCAGCCGCTTCGCCGCGGGCGAGATCGGCCATGTCGTGGTCGGCACCGACGGCGGCGCGCTCTGCGTCTGTGGCAAGCACGGCTGCCTCGAGACCTGGCTGTCGACGCCCAACCTCAACCTGGCCATCGAGGTCCTACGGGCATCCGGTGCCAGCGAGGCAGAAGTGGATGCCCGTACCAACCTGATTCTGATCGAAGCCGGCCAGCGCCTCGGCATTGCCCTCGCTCCCATCGTGGGCGCCCTCAACCTGCCAGAGGTTGTGTTGAGCGGCCCGACCGAACTTCTCGATGGGCCGCTTGCCCAGGCAACCATCGAGACCCTCCGCAACAGAACGATGGCCGAGTTTCACGGTGATCTGACGCTGCGGATGACCACGCTCGGGCAGAACATCGTTCTGCGCGGCGCGGCCGTCATGGTGCTCTCAGGCCAGCTCGGGGTTTCGTAGCCTCGGGCCACGATCTCTCCACAACCGGCTCATTGCATCACTTCTCCACAACTGCACACAAGACGCATCACACGTCGGCACCCAGCCGACACAATCAGCCCTAGGAAAGGTAACAACAATGAGAAAGAAGCTCGGTCTGGTCGCACTCGGTGTGGCCAGCATGCTCGCCCTTGCGGCCTGTTCGTCAGGCGGCTCCTCATCGGGTAGCAGCACACCAGAGGCGGGCAACATTCGCGTCTGGCTGAACGGCACCGACACTCCGCAGGCGGCTCGTGACTACCTGAAGACCACCTTCGAGGCGCAGAACCCCGGTTCTACGCTGACCATCGAAGAGCAGTCGTGGACGGGGTTGGTCGACAAGCTCACCACCAGCCTCTCGGGCAGCGACAGCCCTGACGTGGTGGAGGTCGGCAACACGCAGGCCGCCGCGTTCACCTCGGCCGGCGCCTTCGAAGACCTCACCGACAAGTACCAAGACCTCGGCGGCGACGACCTGCTGCCCGGCTTCGTGACGGCCGGCACGTACAACGGCAAGTTCTACGCCGCGCCGTACTACTCGGGCGCTCGCCTGGTCTTCTACAAGAAAGACCTGATGGCGGCCTCGGGCCTCAGCGTTCCGACCACGCTCGATCAGTACGTCTCCGACGGCGTCACTCTCGCGGCGGCGAACCCCGGCGTCTCGGGAATCTACTTTCCCGGTCAAGACTGGTACAACGCTCTCCCCTACATCTGGGAGAACGGCGGAGAGATCGCAACCGACGACAACGGCACCTGGAAGGCGGGCTTCGAGTCTGCGGGCGCCATCGCCGGGCTCAAGCAGGTTCAGCAGGTCATGACCACCGCTTCGGTCGCACCGAAAGACGGCAACGAAACCGACCCGCAGGTTCCGTTCTGCGCCGGCACCGTTGCTCAGTTGTCAGCTCCGAGCTGGGTGAAGGGCTCCATTCTCGCCCCGACCACCTCGTCTGCGCCAGGCTGCCCCGACCAGGAGGCGAACCTCGGCGTGTACGCGCTGCCCGGTAAGAACGGCGGGGCCGCTTCAGTCTTCGCCGGCGGATCGAACATCGCCATCGCGGCGAAGTCGGCTCACCCCGACCTCGCCTACAGCGCGCTGAAGATCATGCTGAGCGACGACTACCAGACCATTCTCGGTAAGGCCGGCCTGGTTCCCGCAAAGAAGTCGCTGGCTTCGACACTGGGCACTGACGATGTTGCCAAGGCGACCGCCGCGGCTGCCGCCAACGCCAAGCTGACGCCCGCTTCACCGAAATGGGCAGACGTCGAGGCCGCCAACATCTTGCAAGACTTCTTCGTGAAGATCGCGCAGGGCGGCGACATTCCCACGCTCGCGGCCGATATCGACACAAAGATCGACGCCATTCTGAACGGATAGCCCGATCGGTCGGCGCGGTACGTCTGCGCACGGAACGTTCGGGGGCTTGGCATTGCCCGCCAGGCCCCCGAACATCCACCAGGTGGTTTCAGCCCTAGGAAGGCGAAGTCACGTTCATCATCGTAACGAAAGCCCCCACCTTCATGTCTTCTGCCACCAGCACTCGCGAGCGGCCCGGCACCGTGCCGCCGCCCGCGGCGCCGCAGTCTGCCCCGAAGCGACGGATGCTCGCTCGCAAGGGCCTCGCCCCGGCACTCCTGCTCGTGCCCGCCGCCGCGATTCTCATCGTGGTCATCGGCTGGCCCCTCGTTCAGCTCGTCATCGTGTCGTTTCAGCAATACGGCCGCGCACAGGTCTTCGGCCAGCCGGCCCCGTTCATCGGGTTCGGCAACTACGTTCGAGTGCTGGGCGACCCGCAGTTCTGGCAGGTACTCGTTCGCAGCTTTCTCTTCTGCATCGTGAACGTGGTCGTCACCATGAGTCTCGGCACCCTCATCGCGCTGCTGATGACCCGCCTCAATAAGTTCTTTCGCACACTCATCTCGGTGGGCCTGCTTCTTGCCTGGGCGATGCCCGCGCTCACCGCCGTCATCGTGTGGGGCTGGCTCTTCGACACCCAGTTCGGTGTGGTCAATTACGTACTCACCCAGGTCACCGGCATCAACTTCATCGGCCACTCCTGGCTGATCAACCCCATCAGCTTCTTCGCCGTCGCCGCCATCATCATCGTGTGGCAGTCGGTGCCCTTCGTCGCCTTCACCATCTACGCCGGTCTTACGCAGGTGCCTGACGAAGTGCTCGAGGCCGCGCAACTCGACGGCGCCGGCGCGGTGCAGCGCTTTCGCCTGGTGATCTTTCCCTACCTCAAGTCGATTTTCGTGGTGGTCACGATTCTGCAGATCATCTGGGATCTCCGAGTCTTCACGCAAGTGTTCGCTCTGCAGGGCATCGGCGGCATCAGAGAGCAGACCTCCACTCTCGGGGTCTACATCTACCAGACCTCGCTCGGCACCGGAGACTACGGCGCCGGCGGCGCCATCGCCGTGATCATGGTCATCATCATGATGGCCATCTCCATCTTCTACGTTCGCCAGGTCATCAAAGAGGAGGAGCTGTGAGCACGCCCACCCGAACGCAGCCCGACAGCCCAACCCAGCCCCACGAGACATCCGTCGAATCGAAGGCGCTGACCTCGGCCGTCTCCGCCATGATCGTTCCACCCTCGGCGCGTAACGGGGTTCGCCGCTACCAGGTCTCTGGCCCCCGCGTGAAGCGGCGCGTCACGAATATCATCTTCAGCGCCGTCGCGGCTGTGATCTTTCTCTGCTCGGTGTTTCCGGTCTACTGGATGATCAACACCTCTTTGCAGCCGAACAACGAAATTCGCACCCCGGTGCCGAACTTCTTTCCGAAAGACTTCACGCTCGGCAACTACGTCACCGTGCTCTTCGAGCCATCGCGTTCGCCGTTTCTGCCAGCGTTGATGAATTCTCTCGCGGTGACGTTGCTCACGGTAGTCATCGCCCTGGTGTTCGCGTTTCTCGCCTCGCTCGCCGTGACGCGGTTTCGGTTCAAGGGGCGCAAGGCGTTCATCCTCTCGATTCTCATCATTCAGATGATTCCGGCCGAGGCCATGATCGTGTCGACCTACCGCGTGCTCGATAGCTGGTCGCTGCTGAACACCATCGCCGGGCTGACCCTGGTGTACGTTGCCACCGTTCTGCCGTTCACCATCTGGACGCTGCGCGGCTTCGTCAACGGTGTACCGGTAGAGCTCGAAGAGGCGGCCATGATCGACGGCCTCTCGCGAACCGGAGCGTTCTGGAAGATCACGTTTCCGCTGCTCGCCCCCGGTCTCGTTGCAACTGGCGTTTTCGGCTTCATTCAAGCCTGGAACGAGTTCGTTCTCGCTCTCGTGGTGATGTCACGGCCCGCGTCGCAGACACTGCCGGTCTGGCTGCGCACGTTTCAGCAGGCGAATGGCACCACCGACTGGGCGGCCATCATGGCCGGCTCCACTCTCATGGCGATTCCCGTCGTGGTCTTCTTTCTCATCGTTCAGGGCCGCATGACCAGTGGGCTGATGAGCGGGGCGGTGAAAGGATGATCGAGCAGACCCAGCACGACTCCCGGCGTCGCTCCGTGCTTGCCACACTGCTGCCCGGCTTCGAGGGCATCACTCTGCCCACCTGGCTCAGCGCACGGCTCGCCGAGGGGCTCGGCGGAGTCTGCCTCTTCGGCGAGAACGTGGAGTCGCTCCCCCAGCTGGCAGCCCTCACTTCGGCCATTCGCGAAGCCAACCCGCACGCCATCATCGCCATCGACGAAGAAGGCGGCGACGTCACACGCTTGTTCTACGACATCGGCTCGCCCTACCCCGGCAACGCGGTGCTCGGGCGCCTCGACGACCTCGCTCAAACCGAGGCGGTAGCCCGCGCCGTAGGCGTGGCTCTGCGAGGGGCCGGGGTGAACCTCGCCTTCGCGCCCGATGTCGACGTCAATTCCAACCCGAACAACCCGGTCATCGGGGTTCGGAGTTTCGGCGCCGACGCCGAGCTCGTTGCCCGGCACAGCGCCGCCTGGGTGCACGGGCTCCAATCGACCGGCGTCGCGGCGAGCGCCAAGCACTTTCCGGGTCACGGTGACACCGCCGCCGATTCACACCGTTCGCTGCCCGTGGTCGACGTGCCCCTCGAGGTGCTGCGAGCGCGCGAGCTCGTGCCATTCGCCTCGGCCATCGCCGCCGAAGTGCGAACCATCATGACGTCGCACATTCTGTTGCCTCACCTCGACTCCGAGCATCCGGCTACCCTTTCGTCACGCATTCTGCAGGGGTTGTTGCGCACCGAACTCGGTTTTGATGGCGTTGTGGTCAGCGACGCCCTCGACATGGCGGGCGCGAGCGGTTCAATCGGCATTCCCGAGGCGGCCGTACAGGCACTGGCCTCCGGTTGCGACCTGCTCTGCATCGGCACCAAGAATACGGATGCTCAGCTCGCCGAGGTCGAGCGCGCACTCCTCGCGGCTCTCGACGACGGTCGGCTCACCGGCACGCGGCTCGGCGATGCAGCAACAGCCGTGCGCTCGTTGGGCGCCGAGTTGGCAGAGGCGGCCGTGCGCCCGGAATTAGCAGCGTCGGCCGTGCGGCCGGAATCAGCAGAGTCGGCCGTGCGGCCGGAATCAGCAGAGTCGGCCGAGGCGCCCGAGTCGACTGACCCGCGCACAGCCACCCACCTGCCCGAACCGGCTCGCATCGCTGCCACCTTCGAGCTGAATAGTGAGGCCCGGGCGTGGTTGCAGAACGGGCCACCCGATGTCGTGGTGCGACTTCACACCGTGCCGAACGAGGCCATCGGCACCGTACCCTGGGGTCCGTTCGCTCATCTCGACGAGCAGGCAGAGCTTCGCGAGCACGCCAACCTCCGCCAGCACGCAACAGCTCACGACCCGCACTATGCGCAATTCACGCCTGATGCCTGGCATGCCGCCAACGTCATCACGGTCACCGAGAAATCGGCCGGCCCGCTCAAGAAGCTCGCGGCCGACCCCGACTTCACGGGCTCACGCATCGTAGTGATCGGCACGGCCAATCACCTGACCCCCTGGGTCACCAGGCTCATCGATCGCCTTCGACGTTCGAACTCGGTGCTCGTCATTGACATGGGCTGGCCCGCACCCGACCGCAGGTACGCCGACATCGCCACATTCGGCGCCTCGCGGCTCGTCGGCGAAGCGCTGCTTTCGCTCTTTGCCGCATCGAACGACGCCACTCGAACGATTATGCAGCACACGCACACTTACGAAGGGGTTGTTCGTTGAGAATCGGCATCGACATCGGCGGCACCAAGACCGACGCGGTGGTCATCAGCGACGACGGCAGCATTATCGAGCGCATTCGCCTCGTGACCGGGTTCGGCGCAGACGCCGTGGTGCAGTCTGCCGTCGACGCCATCGAGTTGCTGCTCGAACGTACCGGCCTGCGGCTCGGCGACGTGCGCTCCGTCGGCATCGGCATTCCCGGAACCGTCGACAGCACCTCGGGTCACGTCTCGCACGCCGTCAACCTCGGTTTCGACACCCTCGACCTCGGCGACGCCCTCGAAGAGCGGCTCTCGGTGCGGGTTCGAGTCGAAAACGACGTGAAGGCGGCAGCACTGGGCGCTTACTCACTGATCGGCGCATCCCGGGCCGCGAGCCCCGGCCTAAGCCGCATCCCCGGCCCCGCCACCCATGCCGACACCGACACCAGCACCAGCACCAGCACCGGCACCGGCACCGGCACCGGCGAGTCTCGCCACAGCGAAACCGACCAGGCTCCCCCGTCGATGGCCTACTTGAACCTCGGCACCGGCCTCGCCGCCGGCATCGTGCTGAACGGCGAACTGTGGCGCGGTTCGTGGGGCGCGGCCGGTGAAATCGGCCACATTCCCATCGACCCGAGCGGAGCTCTCTGCCCCTGCGGCCAGCGGGGTTGCCTCGAGACGGTGGCGTCGGGCTCGGGAATCGCCCGCCAATGGCAGACCGACGACCCGAAACCGGCCCAGTCGCTCTTCGCCGCAGCGGATGCCGGCGACCCCCACGCTGCCGACATTCGCAGCTGGTTCATCGACGGCATCGCCTCGGCCGTGCGCATTCTCGTGCTCACGGTCGACGTCGACACCGTCGTCATCGGCGGCGGCCTCAGCAACCTGGGGGCACCCCTGCTCGACGCGGTCACCGAGGTGCTCGCCGAGTGGGCCGAATCATCCCCGTTCATCGCCTCCCTCGACCTCGGGCGCCGAGTCGAGTTGCTGCCCGAGGGCTTTCCGGCGGCAGCCGTCGGCGCCGCGCTCGTAGGCGTGACCCCACCCGCGAGCCCCAGCACCCCCACTCTGGTTCCCACCTCAGAGGCCACCGCCTGATGGCCGAAGTCGTCATCGTCGCGAACGCGGCCGAGGCCGGCCACCTGGCCGCCGACGCCATCGTTCGCCTCATCGCCCGAAAGCCCACCGCCGTTCTCGGCCTCGCCACCGGCTCCACTCCGCTCTCGACCTACGCAGCCCTCGCCGAGCGCGCGGCAGCCAGTGCCAAGCTTCCCGGCACCAAAATTTCCGGTGCCAAAATTTCCGGCACCAATATTTCCGGCGCCGAGACTCTCGACCTCAGTCGTGTGCGCGGATTCGCCCTCGACGAGTACCTCGGGTTGCCGCCGGGGCACCCGCAGAGCTACCGCACGGTCATCACCCGCGAAGTGGTTGAGCCTCTGGGGTTGACTCCCACGAACATCCATGTGCCCAACGGGTCGGCAGAAGCCGCCGCAACCGCTGGTGACGACTACGAACGCGCCATCGTCGCGGCCGGCGGAATCGACCTGCAGATTCTCGGCATCGGCACCGACGGGCACATCGGTTTCAACGAGCCCGGCTCGTCATTCGCGTCGCTCACTCGCGTGAAAACGCTCACCGAGCAGACCCGGCGTGACAACGCCCGGTTCTTCGAGACTCCGGATGCCGTACCGATGCACTGCGTCACCCAGGGCCTCGGCACGATACTCCGAGCGCGTCACCTCGTGCTGCTGGCCTACGGACCGGCCAAGGCTGCCGCAGTAGCGGCTGCCGTCGAAGGGCCCCTCACGGCGAGCCAGCCCGCCTCGGTCATCCAGCTGCACGCGCACGCCACCGTGATCGTCGACGAGCAGGCGGCCGCCGCCCTGGCGAACGCCGACTACTATCGGCACGCATGGCAGAACCGCCCATCCTGGCAGCAGCTCTAGCGACCACAGCACCGCTGAGCAACAACAACAACAGCTCTAGCGCTGCTCCTGCTCACGCTGGCTCGCCAGCGCCCGAACCATGTCGAGTTTCTCGGGAAACGCGCATTCCATCAGCTCCCGCACATCGGGGTCGCCGTCGTAGTCTTCGACCATGTCGATGCCGATCATGGTGTTGACGAGCATCCCTGAGGCCAAAAAGTTCTGCACCTCGAGGGGGTCGAACCCGGCGTCATCGCGCAAGAATCGGTAGACCTTCATGAAGCCGGCCCGCGCGGCCGCCCCGATCACCGGGTCTCGCCCCAAGACGAACGCATGCATCAGCGACAACAGCAGGCCGTGCTGGTTGAGCTGATTGACGTAGGCCAGCGCCATGCGCTTACCGAGTGGAACGTCAGACGTCGCGTCGTCGAGCGCACCCCGAAACGCCGCGAGCAGCACGTCGAGCGCCCGCTGAATCACGTCGAGAAAGAGTTGCTCTTTCGTGCCGAACAGGCGCACCACGTAAGGCTGACTCACGCCGGCGGCCCGCGCGATGTCGGCGGTCGTTGTTCCGACGTAACCAGTCTCAGCGAAAACCTCGGTTGCGGCTTCGAGAATCAGTTCGCGACGCTCACCGCTTTTCATTCGGGTCACGGGAGCTGAAATCGTCATATTGACATGGTATCAGTTGATAACTAAAGTCTAAGTAATCGATCGATAACTAATCATCCGCCGCTTCTTTTCGTGAATCGAGACGACCATGACCTCCGCCTCCACACAGCCCGCTTCCGGCGTCGGCCCAGCCGCTGGACCAGCCGTCGGCCCGGCCGTCGACATCGAGCCCGAAACCTCATCGCGTCGCCGCATTCCCATCTGGCTCGCTATCGTTGCGGCGTCACTGCCCATGTTCATGGCCACGCTCGACAACCTCATCATGACGAGCGCGCTGCCGGTCATCCGCACCGACCTGAATGCCTCGATCAGTGAGCTTCAGTGGTTCGTGAACGCCTACACGCTCTCGTTCGCCACGTTCATGCTGATGGCGGTGGCGGTTGGTGACCGGCTCGGCCGCCGAAGCGTGTTCGTGTTCGGCATCGCGCTGTTCACGGCCGCGTCGATATTCTCCGCACTCAGCACCGAATCGTGGATGCTCATCGTCGGCCGCGCGTTTCAGGGCGTCGGCGCGGCGGCGCTCATGCCCCTGTCGCTGACGCTGCTGGTCGGCTCGGTCAGCACCAAAATGCGGCCGCTCGCCATCGGCATCTGGGGCGGAGTCTCAGGTCTTGGCGTGGCCCTCGGCCCGCTCATCGGCGGAGCCGTCATTCAGGGCTTCGACTGGCAGGCCATCTTCTGGCTGAACGTTCCGGTGGGCATCATCGCGATTCCGCTCGCGCTGATCGCCCTGCCGAACACCTTCGGCGCCAAGCTTCGCGCCGACATTCTCGGTCTGCTGCTCGTGGGAACGGGTGTGCTCGCCATTGTCTACGGCATCGTGCGCGGCAACGATGCGGGCTGGTCGAGCTTCGAGGTCGACGGTTCGCTCGCGGCGGGCGCGGTGCTGCTCGCGGCGTTCATTCTGTGGGAGTCACGCACATCCGCACCCCTGTTGCCGCTGCGACTGTTTCGCGACCGAAGCTTCACCGTGGCCAACATCATCGGTATGACCTTCAGTTTCGGCATCTTCGGCTCGGTGTTCATTCTCATTCAGTACTTGCAGATCGTTCAGGGTCACTCCCCGCTCGAGGCCGGCCTGATGACCACCCCGTGGACGGCGGCGCCGCTCATCGTCGCACCCCTCACGGGCTTCATCACGCCCCGCATCGGCACTCGCCCGCTCATCATCGTGGGTCTGGCGCTGCAAGCCGCCGGGCTGTTCTGGCTGGCGCTCGTCATGACGCCTGACACGGCCTATCTCGCCATGCTGGGGCCGTTCTTGATCGCCGGAATCGGCATGGGCCTCGTCTTCGCTCCGGTCTCCACCGCGGTGCTCGTGAACATGGCACCGGCCGACCAGGCCAAAGCGTCGGGCACGAACTCCACCCTGCGCGAGATCGGGGTGGCGCTCGGCATCGCGGTACTCACGGCGGTCTTCACAGGTCACGGCGGTCAGCTGACCCCCACGGGTTACGTCGACGCGGCCATCCCCGCCGTCATGGTGGGCGCCGCAGTGCTCGCGCTCTCGGCTCTCGTCGGCTTCTTCTTGCCCTCCGGTCGCGCGCCACAGCACGCAGGCTCGGCGACCTAGGTGCTACAGGTCAGCGAATCGGTCGGTCGCCTCGATCAGCGCGTCGAGGATGCCCGGCTCGTCGAACGAGTGCCCAGCATCCTGAATCACCGTGAATGACGCCTCGGGCCACGCCTCGTGCAGATCGTATGCGGTGATCGCCGGGGTACAGAGGTCGTACCGCCCCTGCACGATGGCACCCGGAATCTCGCGCAACAGCCCCGCGTGCGCGATGAGCTGGCCCTCGTCGAACCAGCCCTCGTTCACGAAGTAGTGGTTCTCGATGCGCGCGAACGCCAGCGCATACGTCGGGTCTGAGAACTTCGCAATGAGGTCGGCGCGAGGCTGCAGCGTAATCGTCGACGCCTCCCAGGTGGCCCAGGCGACAGCCGCAGGCCCGTGGATGCTCGGGTCGGGGTTGCTCAACAGCTCGTGATAGGCGCGAATCAGGTGCCGCCCCTCGGCGTGCGCCACCGGCTCCAAAAACGTCTGCCACAATTCGGGAACGATGAGCCGAGCGCCACCCTCGTAGAACCAGTCGAGCTCGCGCTTGCGCAGCGTGAAGATGCCGCGCAGCACGAGTTCGGTGACCCGCTCGGGGTGCGTCTCGGCGTAGGCAAGCGCCAACGCACTACCCCAGGAGCCGCCGAACACCTGCCAGCGCTCGACGTTCAGATGCTCACGTAGTTTCTCGATGTCGCGAACCAGATGCCAGGTGGTGTTCGCGGCGAGGTGATCGGCCGATTCGCTCACGTGCGGCAGGCTGAGCCCGCAGCCGCGCTGGTCGAAGAGCACAATGCGGTACTTCGCGGGATCGAAGAGTCGCCGATGCGCCGCACTCGTGCCGCCGCCGGGGCCGCCGTGCAAAAACACGACGGGCTTACCCGCGGGGTTGCCGCTGGTCTCCCAGTAAAGCTCTTGGCCGTCGCTCACTGGCAGAAAGCCGATTTCGTCGGGTTCGATCTCGGGGTAGAGAGTGCGCATGCTCAGAGCTTAAGCCGCTCAGAACTTTTACGCCGCGCCACGCCCACCCGCACAGCGCCTCTGCCACAGATCACAGGTCGTCGAAGTCATAATCTGTGGCGACCACAGCCGAATCGGCGCTGTCGGCCGCGACGGGCCTCGGCACCGCCAGCGACTCCGTGCGTTTGTGCAGATTCTCGACCGCCGCGCTCGAGTCGGGTTCGGCGAAAGACGTGGCCTCTGACACGCTCACGAGCTCACTCGCCGGCCCGATGACGAGCTGTATGGTGTCTTCGCGCCCATCGTCATGCAGCACGGGAATCTCAATGGCCTCAGCCCGATGGCTCGACCCGAGCGCCGCGACGAAATGCAGTAGCGCACCGGCGACGCTGTCGGTCGTCAAGAACGACCCACCGCTGTAAGAGATTCGTTTCATTCTTCAACACTCGTGCGCCAGGGCAACAGGAGCAAGGGCGTTGCGCAGACCCGATGAGCCTGATAGCCCCTAGCGCTCGCTATCGATACAGGTCGACTTCGGGCTCGTGCTCAGCCGCAACGGCCGAACCGGAGCTCCTGAGGTTGAGCGTCAGACTAGCCCTGTTTCGTAGGCAAAGATGACCGCCTGCACTCGATCTCTCGCGCCGAGCTTCTGCAGCACTCGCCCCACGTGCGTTTTCACCGTCGACTCCGACACCACGAGCCGCGCCGCGATCTCGGTGTTCGTGAGCCCTTCGGCGATGGCGGTGAGCACTTCGCGTTCGCGATCGGTGAGCGCCTCGAGCCGGCCGTCGCTCTGGGCGAGAGGATGCTCGGCAGCGCCCGCACCGCCCGCGCCCGCGTTCGCCCCGTCGCCCGCACTCGCACTCGCACTCGCACTCGGCAACTTCGCCCCGAACAGCTCCAGCAGCTGTTTCGTCACCCGCGGCGACACCACGGCGTCACCTGCCGCCACGGCCCGAATCGCCGCCACGAGTTCGGCCGGGCGCGCGTCTTTCAGCATGAATCCACTGGCGCCCGCGCGGAGGGCGGCGAAGGCGTACTCGTCGAGATCGAACGTGGTCAGAATGAGAACCCTGCTGCTGGGGGCCTGAGCTGCGATGGCCGCGGTGGCGTCGATGCCGTTCATGACGGGCATGCGAACATCCATCAGAATCACGTCAGGCGCTTCGGCAACAGCGGCTGCCACACCGGCCGCGCCGTCGGCCGCCTCGCCCACCACCGCAAACCCGGGCTCGGCTTCGAGCACCATCCGAAAGCCCATACGCAGCAGCGGCTGATCGTCGACGAGCAGAATTCGCACGGTCTCTGTGTCGCTCATGACTCACCCCGTGCGCTGAGCGGCACCCGCGCCAGCACCTGCCAGCCGCCGGCCGTGGTGGGCCCGGCTTCGAGCGTTCCGCCAAAGGCGGCCACCCGCTCGCGCATGCCGATCACTCCCCGACCCGAGCCGACCGACGGAATTCGTTCTTGCGCTTGCCCCACATCGTTCACACTCAATCGAATCTCTTTCTGGGTGAACCCGAGGGTAACCGCCACGTGTTTCGGGTTCGGAGCGTACCGCAGACTGTTCGTCAGCGCCTCTTGCAGCACACGAAAGATCATCACCTGCACACCCGTGTCAGTCACCGGCGCTCCCGAAACGGTGAAGTGCACCACCATTCCCGCGCCGCGAAATGACTCGATGAGCGGCCTGAGCGCGTCATTGCCGGGCTGCGGCGCCAAGAGCGCCCGGCTCGCGTCGGCCTGAGCCGCCCCAGCACCACCCTCACCCTCACCGGAGCGAGCGCCGACCTCACCGTCACCCAGCTCGCCCGCCTCGCCCAGCTCGACCGGCTCTGCCAGAACCCCCAGCACCACCCGCATGTCGGCGAGCGCAGTCCGCCCCGTTTCGGCCACCTGCCGCATGGCCGCGCGCGCCCGATCGGCGTCGCGCCCCGCGGTCGCGTCTGCGCCGTCTGCGAGCGCCACCATCACCGTCAGGCTGTGCGCCACAATGTCGTGCATCTCGCGCGCGATTCGGGCGCGCTCAGAGATGGTTGCGAGCAAAGCCTGCTGATCACGCTCCCGTGCGAGTTGGGCTGCTCGATCGAGCAGCGCCTCGACGTACCGTTTGCGGTTACCCACATTCACGCCGATGAGTGTGGCGATGAGCATCAGAAAACCGAGCGACAACGACATGCCCACTGCATCGGCCAGTCTGCCGTGCGCCACGATGACACTCGCCACCCCGAGGGCCACGGCCAGCACCCCGAACGAAACCCACGCCGATCGCACCGACGCATAAACGGCAACCGCGTAGGTGGCGACCACCGCGGGAACGATCATCAGCGACCCGTACACGGGAAACACCAGAATGAATCCCAGCACGACCGCGCCGACAAGCAGGTATGGATGCGCGCGGCGAAACAAAATGCCCACCGCCATCAGCGCCGCCCCGGCGATTGCCACCAGCGACCAGACCAGCGGGGGGTCGGTCGGCGTCAGTCTGAACGCTTGCAGGGTGACGTAGAGGGCCGCGGGCAGCACGAACAGACCCACTAAGACCCCGTCGACGAACCACGGGTGGCGCGCGAAGAAGATGCGAAAGACCCCTGGCGGCCGGGGCAGCCGCAGAGCATCCGCCGTCGCATCGGGCGTGAGCACCCCCGCCGGCACCCCAGCCGGCATGCGAGCTGGCGCACCAGCCCGCACCTCGGCCGAAACAGCAGGCACCGCACCGGGCACAGCACGACGCCCGGCCGCGCCCACCGCTTCGGGTGGGGCGACCGGGCGCCGTGACTTAGTCATACCTAAGCATCTCTCCTGCGCAGCAGTGTTGCCGCAGCCGCACCGACCACAACGATCCAGCCGATCACAATGAGCAGGGCCTGCCACCATTCGAACGTGCCGCCGCTGGAGTAGATGTCACCACCGGCAGAACCGGGCAGCCAGTCGGCGATGGAGTGCGCCCAGTCGGCCGGAATCAGTGAGAACACCGCGGGTGCCACGAGCAGCAAGCCGAGCGCAACCGCGATTCCGCCAGCCGTGCTGCGCACAACGGCGCCGATCACGAGGGCGAGAATGCCGATCAGCGCGAGGTACCCGGCGGCGCCGACGAAGGTCAGAAACACCCCGTCATCGAAAAGGCTCGACGAGACGCCGGCCCCCGCCAGAATCGGCGACGTCACCAGGTAGGTGAGCAGAATGCCGACGAGCGACACGATGAACGTGACAACGCCGAACACCACGATCTTCGCCCAGAGCACGGCCAGACGTTTCGGTACGGCCACCAGACTCGACCGAATCTGGCCGGTGGTGTATTCGCCGGCGATCACCATCACGCCGAGCACCGACACCACGAGCTGGGCGAAGGCGACACCGCTGACGGCGCCGAACGTGGCGAGACCACCGGCATCGCCGGCAGAGGCGGTTCGCGCGAAGCCCTCGCGGTTGACGCTGACCGAAACGATGAGCAGGCCGAACGCGATCTGAATGACGAGCATGATGGCGTACGCCCACACCGTCGAGCGCAGCGTGCGCAGTTTGATCCACTCCGAGCGCAGAATGCCTCCAGTGCTGAGGCGGATGCTCGAGGCGTGGTGAGTCGAGGCCACGGGGGCCGGGGCGGCGGTAGTCATCGTGAGACCTCCGGGTTCGAAGCGGGCTGAGAAGGAGCGGATTGCGCCGCGGCGGCTTGAGGCGCGGCAGCCTGTGGCGCGGCAGCCTGAGGGGCAGCAGTCTGAGGCGCGGCAGCCTGGGTCGCAGCGGGGTGCGTCACAGCAGACTGCGTTCGGTATTCCACCGAATCTGCGGTGAGGTTCATGTAGGCGTCTTCGAGCGAACCCTTGAGCGGCGTCAGCTCGTGCAGCACGAGGCCGGCGCGCGCCGCAGCCTCACCGACGGCCGCCGAGGTCAAGCCGGTGATTTCGAGCGTTTGCGCATCCACGCTGGTGATCGTGACGTCGGGCGAGACCAGCAGCCGTGCGATGTCGCCGGCCTGCGGGCTCACCGCCCGAACCGATGAGACCGTCGAGGCGTTCATCATCTCGGCCAACGGCGCATCGGCGAGAACGCGGCCCTTGCCGAGCACGATGATGTGATCGGCCGTCAAAGCCATCTCACTCATCAGGTGCGACGAGAGCAGCACCGTGCGGCCCTCTGACGCGAGAAAGCGCACGAGTTCGCGCACCCACACCACGCCTTCGGGGTCGAGCCCGTTGACGGGTTCGTCGAGAATGAGGGTGCCGGGGTCACCGATCATTGCAGCGGCGATGCCGAGCCGCTGGCCCATGCCGAGCGAGAACCCGCCGACGCGCTTCTTGGCCACCGAGTCGAGGCCGGTCATCTCGATGACCTCTTTGACTCGGGATGCCCCGATGCCGTGTGTCGCACCGAGTGCCAGCAGGTGGCTGTACGCCGAGCGGCCCGAGTGCACCGCCTTCGCGTCGAGCAGCACACCTACTTCGTGAAGCGGAGCATGCGAATCGCGGTAGGCCCTACCGTTGACGGTGACGCTGCCCGACGTGGGTCGGTCTAGGCCGACGATCATGCGCATGGTGGTTGATTTGCCGGCCCCGTTCGGGCCGAGAAATCCGGTCACGAGGCCGGGGCGAACGGTAAAGCTCACCTGATCGACGGCGGTTTTGGCGCCGTACGTCTTGGTGAGTGAATGAGCTTCGATCACAGTGCAATCTCCTCGAGATCTGTGGTTTGTGTACTAACGACACTATGAGCAGGGGGCAGGTGAGGGCATCCGTCTACGGGCTGGTCTTTGCCCCGGGCGCCGACGCCCGTTGTCATACTGCGGTACTACCTGAGAGTTTCCGGTATGTTCTTGTCGAACATCCTGTTCACGTCATTCTTGTCTCGTGCACCGCTGCACACTGTTGCCGCGGTGCACTTCTCTGTGGGGAGCCCCGTCATGTCATATCCCGAAGCACCAGAACCAGCCGAGCCATCGACCCTCGCGCGCCTCATCGCTGAGGCGGTGGGTACTTTTCTGCTCGTGTTCGGCCTCGTCGGCACGGCCACGTTCTCAGCCGTTTTTCCCGGTAACGACTCGGGCAACCCGCTCGGCGTGGGGTTTCTGGGCGTTGCCGTCGCCCTCGGTCTCACCGTGATGATCGGCGCCTACGCCTTCGGCCCCATCTCGGGCGGCCACTTCAACCCGGCCGTCACCCTCGGGCTCGCCGCTGCCGGGCGTTTCGCCTGGCGCGACGTGATCATGTACATCGTCGCCCAGCTCGTCGGCGCAATCGTCGGCGCAACCGCCGTGTTCGGTCTCGCATCGGGCGGCCCTGCTGGGTTTCTGGATGCCGCGGTCAAGGGTGGTTTCGTCTCGAACGGGTACGGCGACCACTCACCCGGCGGGTTCAACCTCGCCTCAGCCATCATCATCGAGATCGTCATCACCGCGGTGTTCTTGTTCGTGATTCTCGGAGTCACCAACGCCCGGCACGCTATCGCGGGCTTCGCGCCCATTGCGATCGGCTTCACGCTGACCCTGCTGCTGCTGATCTCGATTCCCGTCGACAACGCTTCGATTAACCCGGCTCGCTCCATCGCGACGGCGATCTACGGCGGCGGCGACTGGCTCGCGCAGCTCTGGGTCTTCATCGTGTTCCCCATTGTGGGCGCGCTGATCGCGGGTTTCAGCTACCGGTACCTGTTCGACGGCGTCAAGTACGTCGCCGGCAGCAAGGGTGCCGCGGGCGCCAAGAAATAACGCTTCACACCTTCACACCGTCACACCGTCACACCTTCACTTCGAGCGGGCGGCCAATTTGGCTGCCCGCTCGCGTGCTTTGGCGATCATTTCGCGCTCACGCTTCTGCGCCTCGCGCAGGCGCCCTTCGGCCTCGCGGCGCTTCGCGGCGGCCTCACGCACGGCGGGGTCTTTCGGGTAGAACTCGAGCCGGGCATCCACGTCGGCCGTAGAAGCGGCGAGCAACGCATGCTCGCGCTGCGATGCGGTCTGGCCGAGGTAGTGCTCGATGCCGTCGAGCAGCCGTTCGAGCCCGAACTCGAACGAATCGGCTGCGCCGACGCCGACCCCGGCCCCGCCGCCACTGGCGCCACCGACACTGGCGCCCGCGTCGCTGCTGCCACCGCCCGCACCCGCGTCGCCGCTGCCGTAGCCGCTGACACCGGCCGCACCGGCCCCCTCGAGAATCACCGGCCGCAGGTACGGAAACCGTTCCTCGGTGACGAGTTCGCGCACCGCCACCGCGAATTCCGAGCCGCCCGAGAACTCGGGCACACCGCCACCGCCCGAACGCGCGTAGCCCCCGGCCAGCAACACGATCGCGAGCTTGTCGCTTCCGCTCAGCCCCGTCGGCGCCAGGCACCGAACGCCCCAGTCGACCAGACGCAGGTTCATCGGCGTAAGCAGCAGCCCAGACACGGGAATCTCTGCGTACCAGGGGTGCGAGAGGTAGGTCTGGCGCGTCAACAACACCCACTCGCGAAGCTGCAGCCGCCAGCCGGCATCTGATTGCCCAGCACCGGTTGCTTCTGGCGGAATCGGCATGTCGAGCGCCTGGTCTTGCATCAGCAGCAACAGGTCGTCTTTGCTCGTGACATACCGGTAGAGCGACATGGTGGTGAACCCGAGGGATGTCGCAACCCGGCTCATCGACACGGCCGACAGCCCCTCGACATCGGCGATGTCGATCGCCGACTCGACAATTCGCTCGATGCTCAGTTCGCGCTTCGGGCCGCGTTCGGGCCGCTCGGCGATGCCCCACGACAGCGCAACCGCGTGCGGAAGAGACACCTCGACAGGTTCTGTCATGCCGTCGTCCTCCTGCCACGCGCGCCAGTTCTGCCAGTCTAGGCCGAGCAGCCCGTCGCTCATCAGCGGGCCACCGTGCGCCGGTAGAGCAGCATCGACAACACGACTGAGGCCACGAGAATGCCCACCAGCCAAGCGCACGCCTGCCAGAGCGCGTCGCCGGGCGCCACACCGCTGAGCAGATCGCGCAGCGTCTCGATGATGGGCGTGAACGGCTCATTGTTCGCAAAACCCTGCAGCCAGCTCGGCATCGTGTCGGTCGCGACGAAGCCGCTCGAAACGTACGGCAGAAACAGAAACACGAACGTGATGCTGTTGGCCGCGTCGATGCTCAGTACGAGCCCCGCAACGCAACTCAGCCAGGTGAACGCCACAATGATCAGCACCGAGAAAGCGATGGCAGCCACCCAGCCTGCGGCATCTGCGTGCGGCCGAAAGCCGAGCAGCACGGCCACCGCCAGCACCGGAACGCACGCCGCCAGGTTTCGTAAGACGCTCGCGATCACATGACCGTACAGAACGGATGCCCCGAAAATCGGCAGCGTCTTGAACCTGTCGATTGTTCCGCTGGTCATGTCTTGCGCAACCGCTGTCGCCGTGGATGCCGAGCCGAACCCGAGGCAGAGCACCAGGATGCCCGGCACAACGTAATCGATGTACTTGCCATCGGTTTCAATCGCCCCGCCGAACACCACCACGAAGACGAGCATGATGCACACGGGAATGGCGAAGGCGGAGACGAGCCCGTCGACGCTTCGCACCGTTCGGCGCGCCTCGCGAGCCACCATGGCCGCGATGTCGGCGATGGGGTTCGAACGAGGTGCGGTCGTGGCACCGGCGTAGCCGCGGCTCGTGGCCACGGCGCTCATGCCGCCACCTGCTCGGGCTCACGCGCGTCCGTGTTCGTGTGCCCGTTCGCGTTCGTGGTCGTGTTCGCGCGCCCGTTCGCGTTGCCGCTCGTCGCGCTGCGCCCGGTCAGCGCCAAGAACACCTCATCGAGGGTCGGTTTCACAACGTTGACGTCGGCCACGACGATGTCGTGTTCGGCCGCGAGCGCCAGCATGTCGGCAATCACCGTCATGGGTGCCGGTGCGTCGACGCTGACCGTCAAAAGCTCGGGGTTCTCTGAGGTGGGCGTCACGAGGGTTCGAGCGAGAGCGTAACTCCGGGCATCCTGAAGCGTGAACTCAACGCGCTGGCCGGCAACCCGGCTCTTGAGCTCAGGCGCGGTACCTTCGGCCACGATCGTGCCCTCGTCGAGCACCGCGATGCGGTCAGCCAGCTGGTCTGCTTCGTCGAGATACTGCGTGGTGAGCACGATCGTCGTTCCGCTGCCTGCGAGCTCGCGCACGATCGACCACAGCTGCACCCTGCTGCGCGGATCGAGCCCGGTCGTCGGTTCGTCGAGAAAGACCACGGGAGGGCGCGCGATGAGGCTGATCGCCAGGTCTAGCCTGCGACGCATACCACCGGAGTACTGCGCCACCCGGCGGTTGGCCGCATCGACGAGCCCGAACTGCTCGAGCAACTCGGCCGAACGCCGCGCCGTCTCGCGCCGGTTGAGGTGTGCCAGTCGGCACATCATGGCGAGATTCTCACGCCCGGTCTGAAACGCGTCGACCGAGGCGAACTGGCCCGTAAGACTGATGTGCCGCCGCGCTTGCTTGGGGTCGGCCAGCACGTCGGTCGACGCGATGCGAATGGATCCGGAATCGGGGCGCACGAGCGTTGTGAGAATCGAGATGGTGGTGGTCTTGCCTGCGCCGTTCGGGCCGAGCATCGCGAAAATCTGGCCCGGTTGCACCTCGAAACTCACCCCCTTCAGCACGTGATTTGAGCCGTAGCTCTTCGTGAGGCCAGAGACCTCGATGACTGGCGTGGGCATGTTTTCCTCCGTCTGATTGCGTTGAGTGTGCGGGCACCGGATGCTCTCGCACTGTGTATGGCATACACTGGTGTACAAGCTACACAGTGTGTATGCCATACGCAATAAGATCTCAAAGAAGAAGCACGAAAAAGGCCGGGAAAGCAGCGGATGCTCTCCCGGCCTCAGCCGTGCCGTTTTTTGTCGACGTTTACGACGACGTTTGCCTCTCCGTGCGCTTCTACTTCTTCTTCATCGACTTCTCGTCGACCGGTGCATTGCCGCTCGCCCGCAGCTCGCGATAGTACTCACGCGCTTCGTTCTGTCGCTCGGCCTCAGCGCCCGACGCAATCGGAGCCCGCAGGTGCTCGGGGCCATACCCGAACGCCTCGACGAGATCGAGCACATGCGGGCGCAGCCGCGCAGTGAGCCGCTCGATGTAGTCGCTCACGGCCTGCGCACGCTTCGGCGACAGCCGACCGTGAATGAGGTACCACGCGGCGTGCTTCTCGATGAGGCCGAGCCCGAAGAGGTCACGAACCCAGGTGAGCACGGTCTTGGTGCCGGTGTCTTCGACCTTCGCGAGGGCGTCGGTGAACGCCTCCCACTGCAGCAACTCGGCATGAGCGCGAGCGGCCTCGATCATGGCGTTCTGGTTCTGGTTGAACAGATCGGCGGCCTTCTTCTTCGAGGCCTTATTGGCGGGGCGCAGCCGGGTTGCAACCTCGGCCACCATCGTCTCGACCCGGTCGGTGAGCAACGCCCGCTGCACCTTCTCCGAGCGCAGCTGACCCACCGAACGGGCCGTCGAACCATGGTCGGTGACGGTTTGCGCAATGCGGCGCAGACCCATGCCATTCACCGTGCGATCAGCAGCCTGTTCGACCGCGTAGCGAGCGAGCACACCCACATCGGCCTTGGCGAACTTCTTGCTGTAGTCGGTCAGCAACCGCTTTGCAACCAGCTGCAGCAGAACGTGATTGTCACCCTCGAACGTGGCATAGACATCCAAATCGGCCCGCAGGCTCGTGAAGCGATTCTCTGCCAAGAAGCCGGCTCCGCCACAGGCCTCACGCGCCTCTTGCAGGGTGTCGAGAGCATGCCAGGTCGAGAGCGGCTTGAGTGCAGCTGCAAGAGTCTCGAGGTCTTGGCGGTCGAGATCGGTGTCGTTCTTGCCCGAGAACACGGCGTCGAACTTCGTCAGCAGCACCTCGTGCGCGAAACTCGCCGCGTACGTGGTGGCGAGTTTCGGAATGAGTCTGCTCTGATGCTTCTGATAGTCGAGCAGCACCTCTTCGTTCGTGTCGCTGCCGGCGGTGAACTGGCGCCGCTGAGTGGCGTAAGTTAGTGCGATCTTCAGGGCCACTTTCGCGGCCGCAGTGGATGCCCCATCGAGCGAAACGCGCCCCTGAACCAGTGTGCCGATCATCGTGAAGAATCGTCGCCCGGGGCTCGCTATCGGCGAAGAGTACTCCCCCTCTTCTGACACGTCGCCATACCGGTTGAGCAGGTTCGTTCGCGCAACGCGCACGTCACTGAAGTGCAGCCGCCCGTTGTCGATGCCGTTCAAACCGCCCTTGAGGCCGTCGTCTTCGCCGCCGATTCCCGGCAGAAAGCCGCCATCGACGTCGCGGAGAGGAACGTAAAACGCGTGCACGCCGTGGTTCACACCGCGGGTGATCAGCTTGGCGAAGACCACCGCTGCGGTTCCATGAACGGCCGCGTTGCCGAGATAGTCTTTCCAGGCGCCGCGGAATGGCGTGTTGATCACGAACTGCTGCGCATCGGGGTCGTAGGTCGCCGTGGTGCCGATGGCCGCGACATCTGAACCGTGGCCCGTCTCCGTCATGGCGAAGGCACCGGGAACCTCGAGGCTCATGATGGCCGGCAAGAACGTGTCATGGTGATACTCGGTGCCCAGGTGCAGCACTGCGGCACCGAACAGCCCCCACTGCACACCCGATTTGATCTGCAGCGACGGGTCGGCCGTCACGAGCTCTTCGAACCCGGCGATGTTGCCACCGTGGTCGTCTTGACCGCCCAGCCGAGTCGGGAACGCCTTGTTGACCGCACCTTCGCGCACCAGGTAGTGCAGCTGCTCGAACACCGTCTGGCGGTGCTCGGCGAGGCTCTGACCTTCAACGCGCTGCAACTCGGGGCGGGCAGTCACTCGGCGAGCATCCAGCCGCGCCTCGGCCCACGTGCCGAGCAGATAACGCCCGAGCCATTCCACGTCGATCGTGGGCTCAACACCAGCACCGATCGGCGCTGCCGATGCCCGACCACCGGTCTTTTTGCCCGCTGATGCCGAAGTTCCGGCTGCCACAGCGCTCGCCGCCGATGTGCTCGATGCAACAGTGTCTACCATCGATGACCCTCGTCTTTCATTGGACCGATTTTTGCTACCCTCACGGCACACATACGCCGTCGATGCCACAGTACGAGCCCGTCCACGCTTGCCAAAACATGCAGTGTCTGGCCTACAACCCGGGCCCAACCGATCGCCGCGGCTTATGCGAGAGTCTACAAAGCAGCCAGCCATTCACGAGAGAGGTCACACAACGACTCAGCCCAGTTAGCCACCCCGCTTCAAGCTGTCGCCGCCACCACCCCCAGCAGATCTTCACCGTACGTGTCGAGCTTCTTCTGCCCGATCCCGCTCATGCCATCGAGGTCGGCCAGCACGGCCGGGCGCCGAACCGCGATCTCGCGCAAAGTCGCATCGTGAAAGATCACATACGCCGGCACACCCATCACCTTCGCCGTCGCAGAACGCCACGCACGCAACGCCTCGAACAGCGCCACCGCATCGTCGGGAAGGTCGGCCACGGCAGCCTTCGCTCGCTGAGCTCGCGACCCGCCACTTCCCGCACCCGCTCCCCCGGCTCCCGCCCCGCTGCCGGCCGAACGTTCCGGTTCGGTGCGCATCGACACCGTCATTGCTCCACTCAGCACATCGGCACTCGCCGGAGCCAGCACGAGCGTTCCGAACCCGTCGTCGTTCACCGCGAGCAGCCCCTTGGCCAGCAGCTGACGCACTACCCCGCGCCATTGCTGCTCGCTCAGGTCAGACCCGACGCCCCACACAGCGAGCTCATCGTGCCCGTACTGATCGACCCGCGAGGTCTTGTTCGCCCGCAAAATGTCGATGAGATGCCCCGCGCCGAATTTCTGGTTGCGTTCGCGCTGCAACCGAACCACCGTCGAAAGCAGCTTCTGCGCCGCAATCGTGCCATCCCACGACTGCGGCGGCAGCAGACACGTATCGCAGTTGCCGCACGGCACGCTGCCTTGCCCGAAATACCCCAACAGGTTCACTCGACGACAGTCGACCGTTTCACACAGCGCCAACATGGCATCTAAGTGCGACGAGAGCTTTCGCCGATGCGAAAGATCACCCGGTGACTGTTCGATCATGCGGCGCTGCTGAACCACATCTTGCAGCCCATACGCGAGCCACGCGGTCGACGGCAACCCGTCTCGCCCCGCGCGGCCGGTCTCTTGGTAGTAGCCCTCAACCGATTTCGGCAGGTCGATGTGCGCCACGAACCGCACGTCAGGCTTGTCGATTCCCATGCCGAAGGCGATGGTCGCCACAATGACCACCCCGTCTTCTCGCAAAAATCGAGACTGCGTGCGCGCCCGCAGGCCAGCATCCAAACCGGCATGATACGGCAGCGCATTCACACCGTTGGCGGCCAGAAATTGCGCGGTCTGCTCGACCGTCTTTCGAGACAACGCATAAACGATTCCCGCGTCGCCGTCGTGCTCCGTGCGAATCAGCGAAAGCAGCTGACGACGCACCTCGCCCTTGTTCTCGATGCGGTACCGGATGTTCGGCCTGTCGAAGCTCGCAACGAAGTGCTGCGCGCGCCCGAGCTTCAGCCGCTCGGTGATCTCTTTATGCGTAGCGTCGGTCGCGGTGGCGGTCAACGCGATACGCGGAACCTCGGGCCACCGCTCAGCCAGCTCTGACAGCCCCAGGTAATCGGGCCTGAAGTCGTGCCCCCACTGCGAAACGCAGTGGGCCTCATCGATGGCGAAGAGGGCGATGGTTCCATTCTGCAGAAACCGTTTCGTGGCCTCAGAGGCCAGACGTTCAGGCGCGACATAGAGAAGGTCGAGTTCTCCGGCGAGGTAGGCATTCTCAACCCGGGTGCGCTCGAAGCTGTCTTGAGTCGAGTTGAGAAACGCAGCGCGCACGCCGACGGCCAGCAGTGCATCCACCTGGTCTTGCATCAGGGCGATCAGCGGCGAGATCACAACGCCCGTTCCGGGGCGAAGCAGCGCCGGAATCTGATAGCACAGCGACTTGCCGCCACCGGTCGGCATCAGCACAACGGCGTCGCCACCGCCTGTCACCTGCTCGATGACCGCAGCCTGGTCACCCCGAAAGTCGTCGTACCCGAACACCCGCTTCAACACGGCGCGAGCAGCGGCGCCGGGCGCAGGCGGGGCGTCGGCCTCGAGGTTCAGTGTCATGCCATCCAGTTTAGGTTCGGCCTCTGACAGAAACGCCGGTGAGCCAAGCACTGTGGAGAACTTCTCCTCCACAGCCCGGCTGACGCAGTGCTCTAGGCTCGAATCACATGTTTGCAGCCCTTCTCGGAATCACCGGAGCCTTCGTCTACGGCAGCTCAGACTTTCTCGGCGGCCTCGCCTCGAAACGCATCAGCCCGCTGATCGTCACAGCAACGAGCGCGGCGGCCGGTCTCGTGATTCTGCTTCTGCTCTTTCCGGTGCTGGGCGGCGCCTGGTCATGGTCTGCCGTCATCTGGGGCGGCCTGTCGGGCATCTCAGGGGCGATCGCGCTCTCGCTGCTGTACGCCTGCCTCGCGATAGGGCCGATGAGCATCCTCTCGCCGACGACGGCCATCATGTCGGCTGTCGTACCGATGACCTTCGGACTCGCAACAGGCACGACCTTCGGCCTCGTCGGCTACCTCGGCCTCGGCGTCGCTCTCGTCGCCGTGGTTCTCGTGGGCTTCGTGCCCGAGAAAGGCGCCGTGCGGCCCTCGGCGAAGGGCCTGATCATGGCGATCGTCTCGGGCGCACTGATCGGCCTGTTTCTGATTCTGATCAACCAAACACCCACCGACTCGGGCATCGTTCCGTTGCTGTTCAATCGCGGGGTGAACGCGGTGCTTCTCTTCAGCGCCGTTGGAGTTGTAGCGCTCAGCTCCCGACGCAAGCGCGCACGCGCCCAGTTGCACCCCGCGGCCCCCTTGGGCAGCGAAGTGGATGCCCGCGCCAACGCGAAAGCGAACCTGCGCACAGCTCTGCTTCTCGCCCTCGGTTGCGGCGTGCTCGACGCCGTGGCGAACGTACTGTTGCTCACCGGCATCCACATCGGCGACCTTGCGGTCATGTCGGTGCTGACGGCCATGTACCCCGCCGGCACCATCATCTTGGCGGCCATCGTTCTGCGCGAGCGGATAGCACCCGTGCAGATCGGCGGCCTCGTTCTCGCGCTCGTCGCGGCCGGAATGCTCGCCGTCGCCTGACAACCTCGCAACACGATTTCGACAAGCTCAATCAGCGGAAGCCCACCACCGTCAGCACAGGGTGTGCCTGCACTCGTCGTCGAGTTCGCCGCCCTGTCACGGAATATCGCCGCCCGGCCCGGGCGAAGGCGGAGTTCTGTGCTCGTGCGGGTCATGGCGTATCGCGGTCGGGGCTGGTCGCGCGGGAGCCGGCGGCGGTGTTTCTCGCGGCGTAGCCCTCGGGGCTTGGTGTGCGGTGCCAGGGTTCCGAGCGTTCGGGGAGGTCGCCAAGATGCAACGGTTTCAGCCGTGTGCGGGTGCGTTGCTGGGTTGCGGGTCTGGGGGTGCGTGTCCAATCAAGGCAGTCGGGTGGGATGAAGTGTGGTGCCCCGCTGATCATGGTCAACGTCCACCCCGTTTTGTGTACGACGGAGTGGTGAAAATGGCAGAGGAGCACGCCGAGGTTCACATCGGTACGGCCCGGGAGGTAGCCTTGCGAGGTCCACGGGGTTGTGTGGTGACTTTCGCACCAGGACGGTGGCCTGTCGCAGCCTGGCCAGACGCATCCGCCGTCACGGGCCGCCATGGCCTGAATCTGCCGGGTCGTGAACAGGCGTTGCTTCTTGCCTTGGCAGAGCACGTGCCCGCCCTCACCGAACACCGTGGTGGTTGTGTCGGCGTGGCAGAGCAGCTGCTGCACACTCGACGCGGGTAACGGTTCGGTGATGCCGGGTACCCAGCCCACCCCGCGACCGGCAACAATGTCATCAAGATCAGCATGCACCGAAACGACTGCGGCGGCACCGTTGATACGAGGCACATCAGGCAACGTCGCACCCCTCCGGATCACATCAGTGAAAACGTCTAAACATTTCTGATCCCGAGTACGCGGATCCTCGAACACCACATCCACCGGCGGCTCGCCGGCCTCATCGTCGTCGCCGTGATCGTTGCCGGCCGCAGCATCACCGGCGACAGTGGCCCTCCCAGAGCCCGTGTCACCGCCGCTTCGCCGGGCGGCAGTAGTTCCACCGTCAGGATCCGTATCGGCCGGGTCAGCACGGAACGACGGCCGCACCCTGGGGCTTTGGGTGGCGGCGTCGATCGCGAGCCAGGATGCGGCGTCTTCGGGTGGGAGCAGGCCGATCATTTTCACCATCCCCGACGGCAGGGTGATGAATCGGAGGCTGCGCTGCTCGGTCAGGCCGGCGTCGCGGGGTTCGACCCCGTCAGGGTCAAGACGGTCGCGGAGATTCCCCGCGAGAATACCTACTTCGTCCGCGGAGAAACCCAGACCACCCGCCGACTGTGCTGCCGCCGCCACGAGATACTCCTCTGCCGCCCCGAGCTCCTCGGTGTACCCGGTGGTCTTCGCGACCTGCGACAGCTTCCGGGTGATCACCTCCGCCGTATCCACACCGAGTACTCCGGTACGGAGTGCTTCTTCGACGTGCGGAAACCGCGACGGGTTCGGTACCCCAGCGAGCGACATATCCGTGCGGATACGACGGCCCAGCCGCAACCTGTCAGACGCCGTCGACACCGACGTACCCGTGTGCGCCGCGAGAAGCTTCTGCACCGTCGCGAAGCCCAGCCTCACTGTGAGACGGTCGTCCCCTCGCGACACCTCACACCGAGCATCCACTGTAGAAGCGAACTCGACCCGCAGAGCATCAACCAACTTACCCAGCCGCTCCACGAGCACCAGCCCCGTCAACGCATCCGAGTCAGACAACCCAGCCACCGTGTTGTCGGCAAGCCCATTGGGCGCGGCAGCACGGCACCCCGACAGCGCCTCAATCGAGCCGATCAGCGCGCGCATCCCATCACCCACAGACACGGAAGAAGACGCGGTTTCATTCATGACCCAAGTCAAACACCAACCACTGACATTCACTCACCTTCGCTCACGACCTGCACACACAACTCCGTTCACCACCAAAATGTGAAGAACAAGACACCCGCGAAACGCGATAATTACCCCATGGTGATTAAGCGCGGCTACGACCGACTCGTGAACCTCAGCGACGCCGTCATCGCCATCGCCGTGACCCTGTTGATCTTGCCGCTGGTCACCGATGCCGGAAACATCGGAAGCACGAACCCTGCCGATTTTCTGGCCGACCACTCAGAACAGCTGTTCTTGTTCGTGCTGAGCTTCGTGGTGATCGCCGATTTCTGGCTCATTCACCACAAGCTGTACCGGTCGATCGATGCGTACACGATTCCTATGGTGTGGGTGAACTTCGTGTGGTTGCTCACCATTGTTTTCTTGCCGTTTCCGACTGAACTGCTCGGTCAGACGTCAGCGTCGAACATGGTCACGTCGGCGCTGTACATCGGCACAATGGTCGTCACGACCTACGCGGGATTCGTGCAGCAGGTCATCATCGTTCGACGACCAGAGCTGCAGATCGAAAATACTCGCGGCACCGTGCTGCTCTCGGCCGCCATCATTCCGGCGGTTGCGATGTCACTCGCGTTCATTGTGGCTGTGAGCATTCCGGGCGTGGGCCTCTGGTCGCTGCTCATTCTGCTGGCATCGGGCTGGTTCGAGCGGCAGTGGATGCACAGAAGCCGCGCACGCCTGAGAGCGCAGACCGAGAACACCGAACGCTGACCCCGCGAAAAGGGCTCCGGATGCCCGCCCGAAGGCAGAGCATCCGAAGCCCAGCTCACAGCTGCCGCGACGGCTGCGTTACGGGCTCACCACAATCTCGTAGTCTGACGTTGCCGAGCCCACCGGGTTCGTTGCCGTGACCTCGAAGTCGAACGTGCCCGCCCTGGTCGGGGTTCCGGCAACGACGCAGGTGGTCTTGCTCACATTGACCCCGGGAGGCGGTGAACCGACCACCCGGCAGACGGGCGGGAGAAAGCCGGTCGCGCCCAGATCGAAGTGGTACGGGCGTTTCAGCGCAGCCATCGGCAGAATGTCGGAGGCCGTGATGGTCGGCGCAGAGGTCGGCCGCTGAATGATCGAAACGGAGTCGTCGAGCAGGTTGGCGACGTACGCGAAGTGCGTCTGGGGGTTCGCCGCGATGCCATACGGGTCTCGCCCCACGGGGAGGTTCGCCACGATGGCGAGCGACTTACCGTCAACGACCTGAACCGAATTCGTTGAGCCCACAACAGAGAAAATCGTGTTGGTCGCAGAATCGACGGCGACCGATTTCGCTTGGGTTCCGACCTTCACGCTCGACACCATCGAGTTCGAAACCGTGTTGATGACCGTCATGGTGCCATCAACGAAATTGTTGACGTACGCACGTTGGTGAGCAGAATCCACGGCGAGACCCCACGGCCCCTGGCCTACCGTGATGAGCGCGAGTCGCGCGCGCGAGGTGAGGTCGATCACTTCGAGAACACCGGGCGAGCCGGCGGGTACGTCGTCTTCTAGCACGTACAGCCTGTTGGTGGCCGGATCGACCGCGAGATCGTTGCCCGGTTCGACCATCGACAACGGCACCGGCGGCCCTGAAATCGTGTCGGTGACACCGTCGATTGCCACGATCTGCCCGCCGACATTCGCCTGTGCCGCGTAGATGGTGTTCGTTTTCTCATTCACGGTCACCGCGCCCGCCCACGACGAACCGAGATCGATCGTCTTGACCACCGTGTCAGAGACGCCGTCGATCACCGAAACCGAGCCGTCGTACATGTTCGAGACGTAGATCTTGTCGGTGACCGAGTTCACAGCAATGCTCACTGGCCCGCTGCCCACCGTAATCGGCAAGCCGATCACAGAACTCGTGGCGCCGTCGATCACCCGAATGGTGCCGTCGAGAATGTCTCCGCTGACATAGATGCGGTTGGTCACCGGGTTCACCCCGATCGCGCTCGGCGCATCTCCGACAGCACACACGCCACCCGTGCACGGCACCGACATCGGCGGCGGATCACCCGGGCCCGAGGCGTACGCGATCGACGAACCCCCAATCACCGCAGGCACCGAAAGAAGCGCACCGATCACTGCCATGCGCTTGTACTTCGCCGTGACCCCTCGACGGCTCTGTTCTGTGTACATTACTGCCCCACTCTGTTCAGTTTTCATCACGAGCACAGCGAATTCGTGCTCTACCGAGAGAGAGTGCCGTTCACGCCGCTCATTACGCCGGTTCGCGAAACCCGCGCAAATGGGGGGGCACGAAAAAGGGCTTCGGATGCCCGCCCGAAGGCAGAGCATCCGAAGCCCTGAAGCGTCAGCGCGAAGAGCGTCGGCGCGAAAAGCGAAAGCGCCTACACGCCCGCGCTCTGCAGGTCGTCGATGAGCCGATCGCCCGGCGTCACCGACTCCATGGTGGCCTCGATGTCGGCGCGGCCGAGCAGCTCGTCCATACGGCGACGACGTGACTTCGAAATGAGCGTCACGACGGTGCCCTGCTTGCCGGCGCGGCCCGTACGGCCCGAGCGGTGCAGGTACGTCTTGTACTCGTCGGGAGCGTCAGCCTGAATGACCAGGTTGATGTCGTCGACGTGGATGCCGCGTGCCGCAACGTCGGTCGCAACGAGCACATTGACCCGGCCGCTGGTGAGCAGCTGAAGGTTGCGCGTGCGGCGAGCCTGGTTGAGGTCGCCGTGCAGCGACGTAGAAGGAATACCCGCGTTGTCGAGCTGGTCGGCCAGCTCTTCGGCGAACGCACGGGTGCGAGCGAAGATCAGCGTCTTGCCCTCACCCGACGCGAGCTGCTCGATGATGGCACGCTTGTCGCGCTGCTCGATGAGCAGAACGCGGTGATCGATGGTTGATGACGCCTGGTCTTCGCCGGCGACTTCGTGCACGGCCGGCTCGACGAGAAACTCGTTGACGAGCTGGGCAACACCCTTGTCGAGGGTTGCCGAGAAGAGCAGTTTCTGGCTCGAGGTCGCGGTCTGGCGAAGGATGCGCTGCACCGGCTCCAAGAATCCGAGGTCGCACATGTGGTCGGCCTCGTCGAGAACGACGATCTTGACCTGCGAGAGGTCGAGGCGACCCTGCTCGACGAGGTCTTCAAGGCGCCCGGGGGTCGCGATAATGATGTCGGTTCCGCGCTGCAGAGCCGAGACCTGCTTGAACTGCGGCACGCCGCCGAAGATGGGCGTGGTGAACAGGCCGACCGAGCGTGCGATTGGCTGCACGGTGCGGTCGATCTGCATCGCGAGCTCACGCGTCGGGGCGAGGATGAGCGCACGAGGCAGACGCCCGGGCTTGCGGCCCTTGGCGCCGTCGTTCTCCATCAGACGCTCAACCAGGGGCGCACCGAAGGCGATGGTCTTGCCGGAGCCGGTCTTGCCGCGGCCGAGCACATCTTTACCGGCGAGAACGTCGGGAATGGTCGCAGCCTGAATCGGAAACGGGCTCGGAGCACCCATGGCAGCCAGCTGCCGCGTGATGTTGTCGCCCAAGCCGAGGTCGCCGAAGGTTTTGTCGACCACGTCGCTCGCGGTGGTCACTTCAGCTTCGAGGCGCTCGAGCACGACGTCTTCTTGCGCGCCGAACCGGCCTGCTGCGGCGCCGACGGCACCCGCTGCCGCACCGGCCGCGTAGCCGTTAGCGTCGCGCTTCGGGTAGAAGTCGCTGCCGCGCGAGGCGCGATCGGTGTTCGAGTCACGACGGTCGTCGAACGAGCGCGCGGGGCGATCGCTGTAGCTCGGGCGCTCGGTGCGAGTACCGCGGTCGCTGTTCGCGCTGCGGTCACCGTAGCTCGGGCGTTCGCTCGAGGCACCGCGGTCACCATACGACGGGCGGCCAGTGGATGCTCCGCGGTCGCCATAGGCAGGCCGCTCAGTGCGTGCGGGGCGGTCGCCATAGGCAGGCCGCTCAGTGCGTGCGGGGCGGTCGCCATAGGCAGGCCGCTCAGTGCGTGCGGGGCGGTCGCCATAGGCAGGCCGCTCAGTGCGCGCGGGGCGGTCGGTGTACGACAGACGCTCGTTACGAGCCGGGCGATCACCATACGACGGGCGCTCACTCAATGAAGCACGGTCGCCATACGAGGGGCGCTCGGAACGAGCCGGGCGGTCACCATACGAAGGGCGGTCAGAACTCGCGCTGCGGTCACCGTACGACGGGCGGCCAGTCGAAGCTCCACGGTCACCATACGACGGGCGGCCAGTCGAAGCTCCACGATCGCCATATGACGGCCGTTCGGTGCGGGCACCGCGGTCAGCCGAAGCATTGCGGTCGCCGTATGAGGGCCGTTCGCCGCGCCCGGCAGAAGCGCCGCGGTCGGTGCGGTCACCATACGAAGGGCGACCGGTTGAGGCACCACGGTCACCGTACGACCCGCGCTCGCTCGACGCGTTACGGTCGCCGTACGACGGGCGACCCGTCGATGCACCGCGACCAGCAGACGCACCGCGGTCAGTGCGGTCACCATACGAAGGGCGACCGGCAGCAGCACCGCGGTCGTTGCGGTCGCCGTACGACGGGCGACCCGTCGAGGCACCGCGACCGGCAGACGCACCGCGGTCAGTACGGTCGCCATACGCGGGCCGCTCGCCACGGTTGCTGTAGCTGCTCTCGCGCGTCGGCGTGGCCGCGCGCGGCTCCCAGTTGGGTCGCTCGCCACGGTTCGTGGGTGCGGCGCCGCGCTGAGCGCGCTCATCCGCGTTCCAGCGGGCCTTCTTGGGCGCGCCAGCCTCAGCGGCTTTGTAACCGCGGTGACCTGCGCTGCGTGAACCGGCAGCAGCCGAGCCTGAGCTCTTGCCTCCGGTGAATTTGTTACCGCCAGCGGACTTTTTCGAATAATCGGGCATAGTTCTTTCCGGGTTTTTTCATTTGCATGGCAAAGCGGTCAATACATTTGCGATTGACTTTTGCTGAACCCGGGCAGTCTTTGGCCGGGGCCGTTTCACATACGTGATTGTTCCCGCCGCACGCCTCTGACTTTCACAGAGACCTTGCACACCGCATCCATATTGCAGCGCGCCCATCGCGTACTGACGAGAAACCGGCCCACCTGACTTACAAACCCATCCGCGCACAACGCGCGGTGTCAAGAGCCGACCAGCCAACATTACACGACTCGGCCGCAAAAAGCACGACCTCCGCGCCAAAAAGCACGACCTCCGCGCCAAAAAGAACCCCCCGACTATGTGGCGAGCCCCGGCTGCGATTTCGGCGTCAGCGCCGCATGCTCCGGATGCCCGTGCGGGCGACCCTGGGCATCCACTTCGCCCTCGTTCACAGCCCCCGCCCCCGACGACGGGCCGTCGTTGTCACCGCGCGGAGACGTGGGCCGCCCGTTCGCCCCGGCCAACAGCCACCCTGTGCGAATCGGGTTGCGCCTGCGCGCCAGCGCCACACCGCAAAGCAACAGACTCACGATCAGCAGAATGCCCATGACCACCACACTCGTGATGATCGGCCCCGACTCACCGCCGGTCAGAATGCCCTGCATGCCCGCCACCGCATAACTCATCGGCGAAATTGCGCTGATGAACTGAAACGGCCCGCTCAGAATCTGCACGGGGTAGATGCCCGCGGTGGTGGCGATCTGCACGGCGAACAGAATGAGCGAAACGATGATGCCCACCCGCCCGAACGCGGTGGTCAAGAACTGGTTGAACGCCAAGAACGCCAGCGACACCAGCAACGCGAACCCGAACGTCGCCGGCGCGGTCGACCACCCCGCACCCAAGCTCAGAAGCAGGTAGGCCACGACGAGCAGCACCTGTACCAGGCCGATGGCGGATGCCCGGCCGAACACCCGCGCAACAAGCCGTGTGGTCGAGGCCGAACTCGCCAGCACCGCACTCTTCAGCGGCCGGAGGAACAAGAACACGGCGAGCGCACCGATCCACAGCCCAGCGGGAATGATCAGAATGCCGATGACCTGACCGATGCTGCTCACCGGGTTGAGCGCCGTGACGTTCACCGCGATGGGGTCGGCCGCGACTTTGGCGGCGGCGGCGGGATCAGCAGCGGTGCTCTTGCTGAGCGAATCGGCCCCCGTCTGGAGCCCGGTCTGCAATTGAGTGATGCCGCTGGTCAACTGCGTCGCGCCCGTTGCCGACTGCGCGAGACCCGAGGCGAGCGGCGTGAGCCCGGCAGCGAGCTGCGACGCGCCAGAGCTCAGCGGCGCAGAGCCCGCGGCCAGCTGGTTCGCGCCAGACGAGAGCTGCGAGATGCCCGATTGCAGCGAATCGAGGCCAGACGTGGTCTTCGACGAGAGCGTCGATCCGCCGCTGGCGGCCTGGCCGAGGCCGCCCTGCAAACCCGAGTAGCCCGCGGTCAGCTGCTGCTTGGTAACGGCGTCGAGATTCGGGTTGCTGTTGATCGCGGCCAGAATGCCCGGCGATAGTTGACCAGACAACGTCGAGAGCGAAGCCACGCCACCCGTGTAATCGCTCACCGCCCCCGACAGCGACGACAACCCGCTCGCATTGTCGTCGAGCGTCGAGAGCCCACCCGCGAGTGTATTCACGCCGTCGGTGTACTGCGTCACTCCTGAGCTGAGCGATGCAGCGCCCGATGCGGCACTCGCCGCACCCGTCGACAGCTGCCCGAGCCCATCGCTGAGGGTCTGCGCGCCCGAGGCCAATTGCCCGGCACCAGACGCGGCGGTCGAGAGCTGCGTACCCACGGTTCCGAATCCGGTGTACACGCCGGTGAGCACCTGCGCGGTGATTGCCTGGCCGAAGCCCGCCTTGATGGCGTTGCCCACCGTGCTCGCCACAATGCCAGAGAGGTATCCGTGCGAGTTGTCGGTCGCGATGTCGATCGACCCCTGAACCGGGTTCGGCGTGCCCTGGCTCGAGATCTGCTTCGAGAAGTCTTCGGGAATCGTCAGCACGGCGTAATACGTGCCGTCGGCCAGGCCTTTTGCTGCGTCAGCAGAGTTGGTGACGTGCCAGTCGAACCCGCTCGCGGTGGGGCCGGTGAGCTGCGTCACGAGCCCGCGCCCCGCGTACACGGTCGATTGGGTGCCGTCGGCGGCGGTCGTGGTGATGAGCTGGTCGTTGTTCACCAGAGCGGCCGGAACCTTGTTGATGTTCGTCGACACGTTCGAGAACGCGCCCGAGAACAGCCCGCTGGCCGCCAGCGGAATGGCGATCACCGCAAGCAGCCCGATGGCGAACCACAGCCCTCGCCTGCGCCGATGCGATCGTGCGGGCGCCTCGGCGACAGCGGCAACGGGCACCGAGGCAGTGGTGACCGGCACGGATTCGGGGTGCGGTGAGGTCATCGCAGTGATCCTTCCTGGCGAGCAGGGTTCTGCAGAGCAGGGTGAGAGAGTTCGAGAATGCTGACCGCGCGTGGTGCGGGGGTGGATGCTCGGGCAGCGACATGCTCGCCCGACTCGGCACTCGGGGCCTGCACCGAGGTGGTCTGTTCGAGCCCGAACGGCACCGCGGGCATCCCGACGACCAACGTCGTTGCGGCATCGACGAGCGACACCAGCGCATCGAGAAACACCGTCTCGTCTGCGGTCGGCGAACCCTTGTCGCCGGTGTCGACCACCACGAGTTCAGAGCGGTCGGCGAGGCCGAGGGCGGTGAGCAGTATGGCCGAGGCGAGGGGCGAGAGCGCACCGAGAGTGGTCGTATCGGTGATTTCGGCTTCACCCTCCACCACGCGCAACGAGCGGTTCACGGCCGCGATGCGATCGTTCACCTCGGCGCGAGACACCCACGGCCTGAACCAGGGTTTCGCCAGGCTGATGCGCTCGCGCAGTGCCTGGTCAACGGTGGTGTCGATATCGGGCCGGGGCGACGAGAGGTCGACGAGCGAAACGAGCCTCGAGATTGCACCCGCCTCAGAGGGCAGACAGCGGGAGAGAATCTGCAGCTCACCGTGTTCGGGCAGCAAGCGCCCGGCGAGAGTTGCGCCGAATAGCCGGCGCGAACTGGTGTCGCCCGCGACGACGAGCAGACCGCCCGAGGGCACCGAGACGTCGACCCTGCCCTCGACACCGGCGATGGCCAGGTTCTCAGCGGTGACGGCGTCGCCCGTGTGCTTGGCAGCCCAGGCCGAGTTCGTGATGTGCTCGCGCAGCCCCTCACCCTCGACGTCGACGTTCGGCAGAATGCGGCGAATGGCACGCGGCAGCTTCCACGCCGTGTCGCCGAGCATGGTCATGATGGCCGGAATGAGTGTCATGCGCACCAAAAACGCGTCGACGAACACACCGACCGCGAGCGCGAGAGCGATCTGCTTGATGGCACCGGTGCCCTCGGGCACGAACGCGAAGAACACGAAGAACATGATGAGAGCGGCGGCGGTGACGACCCGTGCGCCATGCACGAACCCGACGCGCACCGAACGCCGGGCATCCCGAGACTTCACGTACTCTTCGCGCATGCCCGACACCAAGAACACCTGATAGTCCATGGCGAGGCCGAAGAGTATGGCCATCAGCAGAATGGGTAAGAAGCTGAGCAGCGGCCCGGTCGAATCCATATTCAGCAGGCTGCTGCCCCAGCCCCACTGGAAGACGGCCACCGAGACGCCGAAGCTGGCGCCCACCGAGAGCAGAAAGCCGAGCGCCGCAGTGACCGGCACCGCGATGGAGCGGAACACCATGGCCAACAGCACAATCGAAAGCCCCACCACGAGAATGCCGAACGGCAGCAGCGCGGCCGTCAGCAGGTTCGAGATGTCAACGGCGACGGCGGTCTGACCGGTGACGGCGATGGGCGTGCCGAGGTCTGCGGTGATCTTCGGGTTCAGGTCGCGAACCGCCTGCACCACCACCTTGGTCTCGGGCGAATCGGGTGCCGCGTCGGGAATCACGCGGAAGATGGCGGTGTCGAGGGTGGCATCGGGCACACCCTGGCTGACGTAGGTGACGCCTTTGACGGTGCCCAGTTCATCCTGAATCTTGGTGAGAACGCCCTGAATGTCGGTCGACTGGGTGATGTCGGCGGCCACGATGAGCGGCCCGTTGTAGCCGGGGCCGAAGCCCTTCGCGAGCAGGTCGTAGGCCTGGCGGTTAGTGGTGTTGAGCGGCTGCTGGCCCGAGGTGGGCAGGTTGAGGTCGAGGCTGAGGGCGGGAATGGATGCGACGCCCACGATTCCGAGAACCACGATGACGAACACGATGGGGGCTTTCATGACGAAGCCCACCCAGCGGGCGCCCATCGACTTACCCACAGGCTTCTGAACCTTGCCGGTCTTGGTGGTCGTCTCGGTCGGCGCCGGTACAGCGGAATCCTGGCCGTGACCGGCCAGATCGGCAAGCGCGCGACGTGCGATGCGGCCACCCTTTTTCGGCTCGAGCCGGTGCTTGAACAGGCCCATGATGGCCGGCAGCAAAGTCATCGCCAGTAGCACGGCCACGAACACCGAGAACGCTGCTGCGACGCCCATCACACTCAAGAACGGGATGCCCACCACGAGCAAACCGAGCAGAGCGATGATCACCGTGGTGCCGGCGAAGACCACCGCACTGCCGGCGGTCGCCACAGCCTGCGCGGCAGACTCTTCGGGCGGCACCCCCTGCGCCAGCTGTGTTCGATGCCGAGACAGAATGAACAGCGCGTAGTCGATGCCCACCGCGAGCCCGATCATCGCCGCCAGCGTCGGCGCGGTGCTCGAAACCGAAGCGAAAGCCGAAACGAAGATCACGGCGCCGAGCGAGATACCCACGCCGAGAATCGCCGAGAGCAACGGCAACCCGGCGGCCAGAATCGAGCCGAAGGTGAAGAACAGAACGATAGCGGCAAAGAGCACACCGAGACCCTCAGAAGGGCTCACAGCTACGCCGGTGGCCTGAAAGACGTCGCCACCGAATTCCACCCGAATGCCGGCATCGGTCGCCGGCGTCTTCGCGGCCTCGATGGCCGTGATGGTCGACTGGGGAATGCTGGTGGTCGGCCCGTCGAACTGAACCGACGCATAGGCGATGGTGCCGTCTTTCGAGATGGCGTTCGCGGCGTACTGCGAATACGGCGTGACGACCGAAGAAACGTGGTCGACCTTCGCTATGGCGTCGGTCGTGGCGGTGATGGCCGCTTGGTTAGCCGGGTCGTTGACACTCTGGCCATCCGGAACTTCGAAAACCACCTGCGCACTCGAGCCCGCGACCGCCGGAAACACCGCGGCGAGCTTGTCGAGGGTCTGCTGCGATTCGGTGCCGGGAATCGAGAACGTGTTCGTCGTCGAGCCGCCGAGGGCGACGCCGCCACCCAGAATGCCGACCAGAATCAGCAGCCAGGCCACCAGAATCTGCCACGAGTGGCGGTACGAGAAGCGCCCGATGCGATAGAGAAGCGTTGCCATGGTCTCGTGGCTCCTAGAGGGTGAGTCGGTTCGGCGAGGCAGAGGTGGGGCTCGGTACAAGAACTGCGGCAGGAACGACAAGCTCCGACACCACATCGATGAGGGCTGCCCTGACCTCTGCGATCGAATCGGTGACGTTCATTTCTACAGCACTGGTGGCTAAAACGTACGCGGCGCCGGCTAATCCGACACCGATGCGGATGCGCTGGCTGACGCTCGGCACCTCAGAGTCGAAGGCGGTCGCCAGTCGGGCGATCCACTCGCGAGCGCGGTCGATGGTGGCGATGCCCGCGAGCGACTGCCCCTGATTGATGATGATGTGCGCTTCGAGCCGGTATTCGAGCAAGTAGTCGATGAACTCATCGACGAAAGCCGCGCGCAGATCGGTGTCGGTTACCCGGCCCACCGATCCGGCGAGCAAGACGCCTAACCGTTCGACCGCTGGCGCAAGAGCAGCCTCGAGCAGAGCCTCTTTCGAAGCGAAATGGTAGAGCACACTCGATTTCGAATACCCCGCCGCATCTGCGATCTGCTGCAACGACGTACCGGCGTAACTCGTTTCGACGAACAGCCGAAGGGCGGCAACCCGCAACTCTTCTGCAGCATCAGTGCGCCCGTGCGCAGGTGAGGCTGAGTGCGAAGACTTCAGTGGCGGAGACGACACCCCACCACGGTAGCTGACCGCTCGGTCAGAGTCTGCACGTTGTGTCAGATGCGGGGTCGACTCCCAGCGGAGAGCCACCGATTCTCAGACAGGCTCGACAGACGGGCCAGACTCAGACGGGCCAGAGTCAGACGGGCCAGACTCAGCAGACGGGCCACGCGCAGCGCTGGGGCCGCCTGCGCCCGCGCCGATGGCGAGCGGAGGCCGAGGCACCGGTGCCTTCGCCTCGGCCAGGCGGTCGGCACGGCGCTGCTCTCGTCTCGTTCGGCGGCGCTCGCGCCAACCCTCGACGAGGTTGTAGAGCACAGGCAGCACGATCAGCGTCAAAATGGTCGACGAGATGAGACCGCCGATCACGACGATGGCCAGCGGCTGCGAGATGAAACCGCCGTGGCCAGTAAGACCGATAGCCATCGGCACCAACGCGAAGATCGTCGCCAGAGCGGTCATCAGAATCGGCCGCAACCGGCGAATCGAGCCCTGCACGAGCGCCTCGCGCACGGGCAGACCCTTCGTTCGATACTGATTCACGAGGTCGACGAGCACGATGGCGTTCGTCACCACGATGCCGATCAGCATCAGCACACCGATGATCGAGGGCACGCCGAGCGGGATGCCCGAAATCACCTGAAGGGCAATGGCACCGGTCGCGGCGAAGGGCACCGAAACCAACAGCAACAGGGGCTGAATCAGGCTCTTGAAGGTGGCGACCATCACCACGTACACGATCAGAATGGCGATCAGCAGCGCGAGCCCCAATTGGCTGAAGGCGTCACTCTGGTCTGAGGTGGCACCGCCCAGCGAGGCTGTCGCGCCGGCCGGCAGCGGAGTGTCGGCCACGGCCTTCGACACCTCTGCACTCGCGCCGCCGAGGTTGTCGCTCGAGGGTGTCGCCGTAATGGCGGCCGTGCGCAAACCCTTCGCCTCGGTGATGGTGTCGGGCCCGTTCTGCTGCGTCACGGCGGCGAGCGAGTCGAGTCTGACGGGCCCGGCCACGGTCGGAATCTGCAGCGCAGCCAGGTCGGCCTGTGTCATCGGCGTCGAGTCGCTCGCGATGTAGATGGTGTACTGCGTTCCCTCGATGCCGATCGATCCCACCGTTTGCGGCTGCATCGCGTTCGACACCAGCGTGCCGACCGCAACTTCGTTCAGGCCCGCCGCGGCCGCCTTGGCACGATCGACGGTGACGGCGATATAGGGCCGGGTCGCCGAAAGATTCGAGGTGGCCTGCGTGATATCAGAGAGCTTCGAGACAGAGGCGAGCAGAGCATCCGAAGCCGTCTGCAAATCGGCCTGGTTCGAGGCGGTGATGTCGACCTCGATGTCAGACGAACCGCCGAAGCCGGCCGAACCGCCCACGGTGATCTGGCCGACGTCAGGAATGGCCTCGAGATCGGTGCGCACGGTGTTCGTCAGATCGTCTTGGTTCACGTTCTCGTCGGTGGTGATCGAGTAGGTGATGGCATTCGCTCCGCCGCCGGCGAAGGCATCGCGAAGGCTCGAGCCGCTCGAGCCGATCGAGACCTGAACGGTCTGGATGCCCGAAATGCCCTGAAGCGCAGCCTCCACCTTCTGCGCTGAGGCATTCTGCGCATCGAGGCTCGAGCCCACGGGAACGGTCTGCGTGACCGTCAGAGTGTTCTGCCCGCTGGAGCCCAAGAAGTTCGTCTTCATGAACGGAACGAGCGCGAACGTACCGGCCAGCACGAACACCGCGATCAGCAGCGTTGCCACCGAGTGCTTCAACGTCCACGTGATGATGGGCAGGTAGCGGCGTTGCAGGGCGGTGGGCTTCTCGTCGTCGACGACGTTCGTCGCCTGCCGGCGACTGCGCCGGCCCACGGGAATGGCGGCCGTCGCAACAGCGAGGGAATCACGAACCGGTCGCCCGTTGACCAGGTCGCGGTTTGTGGCCTGCTCGGCATCCGCCCCGCCCGCCACTGCGACCTGCTTCGACGCCTTGGCTTTCTTGGGCTTCTTCAGCGAACTGCCGAGAAACCAGTACGCCAGAACGGGAACGATGGTGAGCGCAACGACGAGTGACGACAGCAGGGCGATGGTCACGGTCAACGAGAAGGGCTTGAACAGCTCGCCGGTGGTGCCCTGCACGAACAGCGCGATGGGCAAGAACACGGCCACGGTGGTGACTGTCGAGGCCGTAACCGCCGTCGCGACCTCGCGAACCGCTTCGACGATGACCTGTGAGCGGGTCGGGCCGTCGATGGGGCCGTTCACTTCGGCGAACGTCAGGTGGCGCTTGATGTTCTCGATCACCACGATGGAGTCGTCGACTACGCGCCCGATGGCGATGGTCAGCGCACCGAGCGTGATGATGTTCAGCGAATAGTTCGCCGTCTGCATGGCGATGAACGTGATCAGCACCGAGGTGGGAATGGAGATCGCTGTCACCAGCGTCGACCTGATCGACATCAAGAAGATGAGAATGATCACCACGGCGAAGAACAGGCCGAGCAGACCCTCCTCGGCGAGCGAGTTGATCGACTGCTGAATGAACGGCGCCTGATCGAACACCACTGTGAACGTCGAACCAGGCAGCGCTGTCTGCAACGACGGAATCAGGTCGCGCACACCCTTCGACACGTCGACGGTGTTGGCGGAGGGCAGTTTCGTCACCGCAATAGTGAGGGCCGGCTGGCCGTTCACGCGCGAGATCGACGTCACCGGGTTGTCGACGAGTGCGACGGTCGCAACGTCGCCGATGGTCTTTACGGGAGCCCCGAGTGCGGCCGAGGCGGCAGCGCCTGCCACGCCCGTTCCGCCGGTTGCGCCCGTCGAGCCCGACACCGTGGGCGTCACGGGCAGCGCCGCGATGTCGTCGACCGACGTCAGCTGTGACCCGGCCTGAACCGAATACGTCAACCCGTTCTCGGTCAGAGACCCGGCCGGAATGAGCGTGCCGTTCGTCGCCACAGCAGACTTGATCGAGGCATCCGTCAGCCCTGCAGCTGCCAGCTTCGCCGGGTCGGGCGTGATGGTTACCCGTTTGCCCACGTCACCAACGAGCTGCGCCGCGCGTACGCCCGGCACCTGCTCGATATTGGTCAGCGTGCTCGCGTTTATCTGCGCAGCCATGGCGTCGGTGTCGCCACCCGTGACGGCGATTTGGATGACCGGCAGATCGTTGATGCTGCCGCTCAGCACCTGCGGGGTGACCCCCGTCGGCAACGTCGACTGAATGCGGTTGATGGCCTGACTGATCTTCTGCTCGGCGTTCGCCAAATTCGTGCCGTAGACGAACGTCGCGTTGACGATCGAGAGGTTCGTGCTCGAGGTCGCAGAGGTCGTATCGATGCCCTCGACGCCCTGCACGGCCTGCTCGACCGGAATGCTGACGTCTTGGTTCACGACCTCGGGCGAAGCACCCGGGTAGTTCGTCAGAACAACCAGCTGCGGAAAGTCGATCGACGGAATCAGCTCTTGCTTCAAGCTGGTCAACGCGAGTGCGCCGAACACAGCCACGACAATGGTCACGAGCGCGATGAGCGCTCGGTTTTTCATGCTGAAGACGGCGAGAAGGTGCACGTGTCTCTTTTCGTTATAGAGGCGGTCTCCAGTCTCTCATTTCCCGAGGCCGGGTTTAGCCTGGAAGCGGGCCGGATGTTCGGCCACTCCCCGGCTCTGTCGAAAGGTTTTTCATGCCCCGCATCGGTCTCAGCGACCTCGACGTCTTTCCCCTCAACCTCGGCGGCAACGTCTTCGGCTGGACTGCCGACAAGCAGGCGTCGTTCGACATTCTCGACGCCTACGCGGGTGGCGGCGGCAACTTCATCGACACGGCAGACGGCTACTCGTCGTGGGTGCCCGGTAACCACGGCGGCGACTCAGAGGCCATCATCGGTGAGTGGATCGCCCAGCGTGGCAGCCACGACGACTTAGTGATTGCGACGAAGGTCAGCCAGCACCCCCAGTTTCGGGGTTTGAAGGGCGCGAACATCCATGCCGCCGCAGAGGCATCTCTCAGCCGACTCGGCGTCGACTCGATCGACCTTTACTACGCGCACTATGACGACGCCGAAACTCCGCTCGAGGAGTCGGCCGCCGCGTTCGACGAGCTCGTGAAGGCCGGCAAGATTCGCTACTACGGCCTCTCGAACTACACCGCAGAGCGCATTCAGCAGTGGCTCGACGTCGCCGACGCGAACGGGCTCACGCGCCCGGTCGCGCTGCAGCCGCACTACAACCTGGTGCACCGCAACACGTTCGAAGAGACGCTCGCGCCCATCGCCGAGGCCGCGAACCTCGGCGTTCTGCCCTACTACTCCCTCGCGAGCGGCTTTCTGACGGGCAAGTACCGCACTCCAGACGACAACGCGGGAACCGACCGCGCGGGCAGCGCGGCCAAATTCGCGACTCCCGCCGGTTTCGCCATCATCGACGCCCTCGCAGAGATCGGCGCGGCCCACGAGGCCAGCATCACCACCACAGCCCTCGCCTGGCTGCTAGCCAAGCCCACCATCGTCGCTCCCATCGCGAGCGCCTCCCGCGCATCCCAGGTGCCAGACCTCCTGGCCGTCGCCGCCGTAACCCTCTCCCCCGAAAAGGTAGCCCGCCTAGACGACGTGAGCGCCTGGCGCCCTTAGCCTTGCATTCCCCGGCGTTAGGAGGCCCCTAGTCTTTCTGGTCTGGCTACCGTCAATGAAGCCATGCCCAGAGAAAGACTGCCACCACAACTAGTGCACAAGCGGCCTCGACGAGCTGAGTCGATCGGTTCGATCGCCCAGTTGACAGAGTAAGTCGTTTGTGACTGTGAATTTCTGGTTGCATTGACTGGCCCGATTCAGTCAAATCGACTCGATTGAACCGTTGCGTGCGTTTTAGTGCATCTTTTCCTACCGAATGAAGCAGGCGAAAGCAACGCCGCCATTGGGCAGGATCCTCGGGGTCGAATCCGCCAGGGGTGAAGAAAATCAGGGCGTTATCGGTTATTTCCATGCTAGAAAATCCCGCGTTGTCAGCAAGGCTTGCCATGAGGTCTGGGGTGAGAATGTATAGCGCGTCTCGCTCAGAGCCCGGCGTACAATACACGTCAAAATAGTTGGGAAAATCGCCTTCGAGCTTCATCTTCTGTCGAGGATCCAGCGACGAGGGTAGGCTCCGTCCTCTATCGTCTTTTGAAACCAAAAGAATGTGGGGCAACGGGGGTCCAGTAACGACTTGTGAGATAAATGCCCATCGTTCGGTGACATGCACGCTCGCACGTTCCACTTCGAATGCGAGAGTACCGATTCGTACATTTCCAGGGCCTAGATCACCACAAAACTCCTCATAGATTCGTCTATTCGCAGCGCGATGAATCAAGGCGCTTGGTGCGCTCCACTCGGCGACTGGCACGAACTCAAGGCCATTCGATCGCGCAAGCCTCGTAAGTCGATCCAGTCGACTTCTTCGGGACGCTCGCCAAAGCGCTTCGATTGCGACCAGCCCAGATCCTGCGATTGCTAGAACTACGTATGCTCGAGCCAACGGAATCGAAACAGCACTAGAAATCGCAATCGCCAGAACTACAACAGCTACCCGCAGCCCCCATAACATTGGTCGGCGCGCCAGCGTCAGACGCCAGGCTGGCATCGACTGCTCAATGGCAGACAAGTCCATAAAATCGTGCGAGCTGGAGCTAATCAAGAGGTTCCGCCCTAATGGTTCTCAACGAGCGGAACCGTGGAGTGTACCGACCGTCTTCGCACTTGAGTCGCCCACCATGCACGAGATCAGACGGTCACCGCTTGCCCACGACATCGCCGTGGGCTTATAGCTGGTCACATCGAGACTCGAATTGTCGTAAGAAGTTCCGATGAACGCAGCAAACCGAGACGTACAACCGTCGTCCGCTTCGTTACCGAGAGCGACCGGATTCCATGAGGCGTCTGTCACCTGAAAGTCGTCGAAAACCTCAAGATCGTGCGGGGCTGCGCAGTCAACAATGGGCACGTCGGAGACCATCAGAGAATCGAGGTCATTCAGGCAGTCGCCGACCTTCAAAGAAAACACATCGGTCTGCTTCGGATCGGCGGATGTCGCAGTTGGCGGATCAGTCGAAGGCGCGGAAGCATTCGCTGACCCAGTGGCGGCCGACGATGGGGAAAACACAGGCCCGCTCGCCTCAGGCCCTCCAGGATTTGAAGCACATCCACCAAGCGTCAAGACGACGAATATCGGAACGATGGACATAAACTGTCTACTGAGCATTAATCAATAGTATGCCATTGTCTCCGGTTTAGCGAATTTTGCTCGGCTTCTAGCTGATCTCCTCTTCCGGGCGAACAAATTACTCGTCTAGCAGGCCGTGCACGGTGGCCTCGTCGACGATGAGGTCGGTGATGAGGTGCGCCGCGAGCGCGCCGCGGAGGGCCGGCATGCGCGACTTGCCCGAGACCACGCAGACGCGGCGCGAGACTCGGGCGAGCTGGTCGAGGGGCGGCCCGCTTGCGCGGGAGTTGATGGGCACGTCGGCCGAGGAGCCGTCGGCGCGGTAGAACACCGTCGCCACATCGCCCACCACGTTCGAGGCGGCGAGCGACGCGAAGTCGTTTTCGTCGAGGTAACCACTCGAGTACACGTGGCCAGGCACCTCAGAGTTCGGGGTGCCGAGACCGAAGAGCGCAACATCCATGTGCTTTTGAATGTCGAGTACTCGCCTGATGCTGCGTTCACGCCAGAGCACCTGTTTCGTGGCCGGGTCGTCGAAGAACGCCGGCACCGGAAACTGCTGCACGTACGCCCCGTATGCCAGGCCGAACCGGCTCATGATCTCGCTGGCGTAGACGATGCCTGTGGTGCGCGTATTCGCGGCGCCGTTCAGCTGCACGATCTGCGAGTTGTGCGTCACCTTCGGCTGCAAATGGCGGCTGACCGCACTCATGGTGCTGCCCCAGGCGATGCCCATGGTCATGTTCGAGTCGAAGAACTGGCCGAGAATTCGTGCGGCCGACATCGCCACCCGCTCGAGCCGATCGACCTCGTTGGCCGAGTCAGGCACCGGAACGACGTGCACCGTCACGTGGTGCTTGTCTTGTACCCGCTGCAGCGCGGTCGAAATACGCTCAGCCGGCGTCTTCACCTGAATCTCCACCAACCCGGCTTCGCGCGCATAACTGATCAGGCGAGAAACGGATGATCGTGACGTGTGCAACTCGGCCGCAATCGCCTCCATGGTGAGGTCTTGCATGTAATAGAGGTGTGCGGCTCGAAGGGCATCACGCACACGCTCGTTGGCGACCTGATGCTCGGCGGCTCGCTCCGGCCGCTTCTCCGTCGAATTCGAGGCGTCTGCCCCGCCAGAATGCTCGGCAGTTCTCTCGCCAGACGTCTCGACCACGGGTGCATTCATCGCACGCCTCCATTGCTTGTTGCGCGTTACCTATCGCCCAATCAATACACAGTCTGCACGTATGTGCAAGTAGCTTGACCAAACGTGTTGTGGTTCCCATTATGGATGGAGTCACACGAGTTGCACAGGTGCAACCTGGGACTTACACGAAGGCGAGTGAACAGTGACTGACAGCACCACCGAGTCTGCAGCGACACAGGATGTACGCAGCGACGTTCAGGCAATTCTCGACCGCCCCACGGCCCAGGTTCTGGTCATCGGCGGCGGCATCAACGGCGTAGGCACTTTTCGCGACCTCGCCCTGCAGGGCGTCGACGTGATTCTGGTCGAACGCAGCGACTTCATCTCGGGCGCCTCTGCCGCGTCGAGCCACATGATCCACGGCGGGGTGCGTTACCTCGAGAACGGCGAGTTCAGGCTTGTTCGCGAATCGGTGCAAGAACGCAACAGACTGCTGCGCCTCGCGCCCCACTATGTGAAGCCGCTGCCCACCACGATCCCGATCTTCTCGACCTTCTCGGGCATCCTGAGCGCACCTCTTCGTCTGCTGACTCACAAGCAGGCCGGCAAGCCGAAAGAGCGCGGCGCGCTGCTCATCAAGTTGGGGCTCACCGGTTACGACTCGTTCTCGCGTGACGGCGGCACCGTACCTCGCCACGAGTTCAAGGGCCACAAGAAGTCGATGCAGAAGTTTCCCAAGCTGCGCGATTCGGTCAAGTACACGGCGCGCTACTACGATGCCGCGGTCGAGAACCCCGAGCGTCTCGCACTCGACATCATCGGTGACGGCCGGGCGGCCGCGAAGAGCGGTGCCGCCGCCCAGGCGCGAAGCGTGAACTACGTCGAAGCGATCGGCGATTCCGACGGCGGCGTACTGCTGCGCGACACTGTGAGCGGCACCGAATTCACCGTCAAGGCCGACGTCATCGTCAACACCTCCGGCCCCTGGACCGACATCACGAACAAGGCGCTCGGCAAGGTCACGAGCTTCATGGGTGGCACCAAGGGCTCGCACATCGTGCTCGACAACCAAGAACTCTACGACGCCTGCGCGGGCGGCGAGATCTTCTTCGAGAACAACGACGGTCGTATCGTGCTGATCTACCCGCTGAATGGGCGCGTGCTCGTCGGTACCACCGACATCGATGCCGACCCGAATGAGCCGAGCGTCACCACCGAAGAAGAGGTCGACTACTTCTTCGAACTCGTCTCGCACGTTTTCCCAACGATTGCGGTCGATCGTTCGCAGATCGTGTACCGGTACTCGGGCATCCGCCCCCTGCCGAAGCACGACGACACCGCCCCCGGGTTCGTGTCTCGCGACTACCGCATCGAGCAGACTGTGTTCGCGGGCGACAAGAAGACGCCCGTGCTCTCGCTGGTCGGCGGCAAGTGGACGACCTGGCGCGCGCTCAGCGAACACCTCACGAACGAGACGCTGGGGCTGCTGAAGAAGACCAGAACCGTCAGCACCGAAGATCTGCAGATCGGCGGCGGCGTCGGCTTTCCCACCACCGACTCCGGCTCGCGCGCCTGGGTCTCTGAGCACTCGGCCGGCCTCTCGGCCGAGCGCACCGCCCAGTTGCTCAAGCGTTACGGCACCAAGGCTGCGGGCGTCATCGCTTACATCACCGAACGCACCGACGACGCACCGCTGGCATCTCTGCCCGACTACAGCACCGCCGAGATCGACTACCTCATCGCCAAAGAGTACGTGGTGCACCTCACCGACGTCGTACTTCGCCGCACTATCGTCGCCTTCATCGGCGGCCTCACCCAGCCCGTGTTCGACGAGCTGAGCGTCATTGTGGGCAAGCAACTCGGATGGTCGGCGGCGCAACTCGCCGACGAACGCACCCGAGCCGTGAAAGATCTCGACTTCTTTCACGGGCTGAAGCTCGAGGCACCCGCACTCACCCCGGCTACGTCAGAAAACCTGACCGACGCCAAATAATGCACGAACGTGCACCTCAGATGCCTTGTTGACGGGTTGCAGGCAGGACTAGGTTTCGTACTGGTTCCGCACTGCACCCTTCGTCAACGCTCGCCGACGAGGGTTCAACAACCGTGACATAGCTGTCACAAAAGAGAGGTCAACGTGGACAATTTAGGTATTGATTTCGTATCGGAGCTGGTGGGCACCGCCCTCCTTGTGCTCCTCGGCTGTGGCGTCGTCGCCAACGTCGCCTTGACGAAATCTAAGGGCTTCAACGGCGGCACCCTGATGGTGAACATCGGCTGGGGCCTCGCGGTCTTCGCCGGTGTCATCGTCTCGTATGCCTCGGGCGCGCACCTCAACCCGGCTGTCACCCTCGGCCTGGTCGCCAACGGCGCCACGCATTTCGGTGGCGCGAACAGTCAAGTCGACGTGAACTTCTTGACGATCATCGCTTATATCGGTGCGCAGCTCATCGGCGCGATCATCGGTGCCGTGTTCGTGTGGCTGGCTTACAAGCAGCACTTCGACGAAGAACCCGAGCCCGCCAACAAGTTGGGCGTCTTCTCCACCGGCCCGTCGATTCGTTCGTATGGCTGGAACCTCATTACCGAGATCATCGGCACTTTCGTTCTGGTCTTCGTGGTCATTGGCTTCTCACGCCACAACGACACGGGCGGTCTGAACGCCCTCGATGCTCTGCCCGTAGCGCTTCTGGTTATCGGCATTGGCGCCTCTCTCGGTGGCCCTACCGGCTACGCCATCAACCCAGCTCGTGACCTCGGCCCGCGTATCGCGCACTTCATTCTGCCCATCAAGGGCAAGGGCAGCTCTGACTGGTCTTACTCCTGGGTGCCTGTGGTCGGCCCCATCATCGGTGGCGTGATCGCGGGCTTCGCGGCTATTCCGCTGCTGCCTATCCTCACCTGACACCGGTTCACCCGCCCGAGTTGACACCGATGTCAGCAACGGTCCACGCAGTACGACAATGCAAGAAAATAAGGAGTTTCACACAATGAGCGAGCAATACGTCATCGCCATCGACCAGGGAACCACGAGCTCTCGCGCAATCATCTTCACGCACGAAGGCACCATCGTTTCGAGCGGCCAGAAAGAGCACGAGCAGATCTTTCCCCGTGCGGGCTGGGTCGAGCACGACCCCATCGAGATCTGGAACAACGTTCGCGAGGTCATCGGCCAGGCCCTCTCCAAGGCCAACCTGACCCGTCACGACATCGCGGCCATCGGCATCACCAACCAGCGCGAGACCGCGGTGGTCTGGAACAAGAAGACCGGCCAGCCCGTCTACAACGCCATCGTGTGGCAAGACACCCGCACCCAGTCGATCGTCGATCGTCTCGCGGCCGACGGCGGCGTCGAGCGCTTCAAGCAGATCGTCGGCCTTCCGCTGGCGACCTACTTCTCGGGCACGAAGATCGTCTGGATTCTCGAGAACGTCGACGGCGCACGCGAAGCCGCCGACGCCGGCGACCTGATCTTCGGCACCACTGACAGCTGGGTTCTCTGGAACCTCACCGGCGGAGTCGACGGCGGCGTTCACGCCACCGACGTCACCAACGCCTCGCGTACCCTCTTCATGGATCTCGAGACGCTCGAATGGCGCGACGACATTCTCGAGGCGTTCAACGTTCCGAAGTCGATGCTCCCCACGATCAAGTCGTCGTCAGAGGTCTACGGCGTGGCGAGCGACAACAGCCTGCTGCGCGAGGTGCCCATCGCGGGCATCCTCGGCGACCAGCAGGCGGCTACCTTCGGCCAGGCGGCGTTCGACGCCGGCGAGTCGAAGAACACCTACGGCACCGGTAACTTCTTGATCTTCAACACCGACACCGAGATCGTCCACTCCAAGAACGGTCTGCTCACCACGCTCGGCTACAAGCTCGGCGACGCACCTGCTCACTACGCGCTCGAGGGTTCGATCGCTGTGACTGGTTCGCTCATCCAGTGGCTGCGAGACAACCTCGGCATCATCTCGTCGGCCCCCGAAGTCGAAGAGCTGGCCAAGACGGTCGACGACAACGGTGGCGCGTACTTCGTGCCGGCATTCTCGGGTCTATTCGCGCCGTACTGGCGGTCGGATGCCCGTGGTGCCCTCGTGGGCCTCACCCGCTATGTCAACAAGGGCCACATCGCCCGCGCCGCTCTCGAGGCGACCGCGTTCCAGACCCGCGAGGTTCTCGATGCGGTCAACGCCGACTCCGGTGTCGACCTCACCGAGCTCAAGGTCGACGGCGGCATGATCGCCAACAACCTGCTCATGCAGTTTCAGGCCGACATTCTGGGTGTGCCCGTGGTGCGCCCGGTCGTCGCTGAAACCACCGCCCTGGGCGCTGCGTATGCGGCCGGCCTGGCGACGGGTTTCTGGGCGAACCTGGATGACCTGCGAGCCAACTGGCAAGAAGACTCCCGCTGGACTCCGAACATGGAGCCCGAAGAGCGGGACCGCCAGCTGCGCAACTGGAAGAAGGCCGTCACGAAGACCCTCGACTGGGTTGATGCTGACACTCAGGAGTAGCACGACACTCAGGAGTAGTTAGTACGCTCTCGACAGGGGCGGGCATCCACACTGGGTGCCCGCCCTCTTCTCTGGCTGCTTAAGTGATAATTCATCAGTTATGATTGATCGGCCAATGGATGCCGACCGATCGTTGCAGAGCTACACCGCCGCGCGCCTGACCCGTGACGCCGAGTTCTGGCTGCGGCGGCAGGGGCTGCCGTACTTCGTCGCTCCACGAGCGCGCCGCACGCTGCTGGTCGCTCGCACCGGGCCGTTCTTCACGGTTCTGCTGGCGCTCGATGCGGCGAGGTGGGTGCTGCGAAGCGTTGACGTGACCGTCGACGGCAGCCCCGGCGCGGTTGTGGGGCTGGCCGCGCTGGCGGTAACCGCGCTATTCGCACTCGTCGTGGTGCCGATCGGCCTCATCGCCCTCTCGCCGGCCGCGATCAGTGCGGTTCCGCGGCGAATGACCGTCGTCAGCGCGACTCTGCTTGGCGCGTACCTCGTCGTCGACCCGCTGCTGCAGCACGCTGCCGGTCAGACCTACCGGCTTGAGGCTCTGCTCGCTGCCGCGTTCGCTGCTCTCGCATCTCTGCTCGCCACCGGGCTCGGCGTCGGAGCGGTGGCATTGTGGGCGATCAGAGTCGCCGGCCGGCAGCTGCGGGCGCTTCGTGAGGTCTCGGGCAGGGTGTTACCCCTACTCATGCTCGTCGTGGGGCTGGCCCTGCTCGCTCCGGGGCTCTGGCAGGTCACCAGCACGCTGACTCCGCTACGCCTCGCGGCGGTCATCGTGCTGTTCGGAGTGCTCGGGCAGTGGTTCATCGCCCCGGTCATCCAATCGGAAGCGGCGGCCATCGCAGAGCAGAACACGGGCTCGGGCTCCCCAGCACTCAGCCGGGGCGAACGGGCCAACCTCACCATCGTGCTGGTTCTGGCTCAGAGCTTTCAGGTCGCCATCTTCTCGGCCCTCGTCGCCGTCATTCTCGTCGTCTTCGGTGAGCTCGCCCTGACGCCCGCCGTCATTGCGGCCTGGTCGGGCGGCCGAACGCAGCCCGTGCAGCTCTTCGGGCTGACGTTGCCGGTCGACACCGCGCTGGTGAAGACGTCGGTGTTCTTGAGTTGTTTCGCTTCGCTCAACTTCGTGGTGAACATCCGCTCGAATGCCGCCTACAAATCGGCGTTCTATGATCCGCTGTTCGACGACGCCCGAATAGCGCTGAACGTGCGCTCGGCGTATCGCACCGCGACGGCCGCTGCTCGCCGCCCCGACAAGCGGAGCTGAACCCTCAGGTCTGGGCCTGAAACCGCCCATCAACGCAATTTGACCCGCAAATATTCCGGTGTAGTGTCGTCACACGTGACTAACGAACCCAGGTCTGCGAAACGCTGGATAATCGGCGACCCGCTGCCCAGCCACAAGATGGAGGGGCAGCTTCTTCCTAAGCGACTCGCACTGCCCATCTTCGCGAGCGACCCGTTGTCGAGCGTCGCCTACGCACCCCAAGAACTGCTGATGATTCTGCTCATCGGCGGGCTCGCGTTTCTCTCGTTCGCGCCCATCGTGGCCGGCGCCGTCATCGTGCTGCTCATTGCGGTGGTCGCCTCGTACCGCCAGCTCGTGAAGGCCTACCCGTCGGGCGGCGGCGACTACGAAGTGGCCCACAAGAACCTCGGCGAGAAGGCCGGGCTCGTGGTCGCGTCGGCCCTGCTCGTCGACTACGTTCTGACGGTTGCCGTGTCGGTCGCCTCGGGCGTCGACAACATCATCTCGGCACTGCCGTTCTTGAACGACTTCCGCGTCGAAATGGCCATCGGGTTCGTTGTTCTGCTCGCGGCGGTCAACCTGCGCGGCGTCGCCGAGTCGAGTAAGGCGTTCGCCATACCCACCTACGTGTTCGTGGGCAGCGTTCTGGTGATGATCGTGGTCGGGCTCACGCAGACCGCCCTCGGGCATCCACCGGTCGCCGAATCGGCCCACTACGGCGTGCAAGCGCAGAGTCTCGGGCAGGTCGCGGTCATTCTGCTGCTGCTTCGGGCTTTCTCGAGTGGATGCTCGGCCCTCACCGGTGTCGAAGCCATCGCCAACGGCGTTCCCGCCTTTCGCCGCCCCAAGATTCAGAACGCTCAGCGCACGCTGGTGCTCATGGGCAGCATCGCCATCACGCTGTTCGCCGGGCTCACCGCGCTGGCACTGATCTCGGGCGTGCACTACGCCGAGAACGCCTGCGAGCTGACCGGGTTCGTCGACTGCAACAACGTGCCGCAGCGCAGCCTGATGGCCCAGGTGGCCTCGGCGGTGTTCGGTAACAGCTCGGTGATGTTCTACGTGATTCAGGCCGCCACGGCAGCCGTGCTGCTGCTCGCGGCGAACACCGCGTTCAACGGCTTTCCCCTGCTCGGATCGGTGCTCGCCAAAGACTCGTATGCCCCGAAGGCTCTGCTCACCCGGGGCGACCGGCTGGTGTTCTCGAACGGCATGATTCTGCTGGCGCTGGCCGCCGCGGCGATTCTGTTTGTCTACCAGGCGTCGCTGACCAACCTGATTCAGCTCTACATCATCGGCGTCTTCGTGTCGTTCACCCTTGGGCAGAGCGGCATGATCGTGCACTGGATACGCCTGTTGCGAAGCGGTACGCCTGACCGGGGAGCGGTCATCCGGAGCCTGACCATCAACTCGTTCGGCGCCCTGCTCACGTTCGTGGTGCTGATCGTGGTCACCATCACGAAATTCACGCACGGGGCGTGGCTGGTGTTCGTGATCATGCCGATTCTGTATATGTTCATGCTCGGCATCAACCGGTATTACCGCGATGTGAGCAAAGAGATCGAAGTCGACCCGGTCACGACGTTCGGTGCGAAGGGCGACTACGCCATCGTGCTAGTGGGGCGCATGCAGAAGCCCGTGCTGAAGGCGCTCGACTACGCCATCGCGGCGAAGCACAGCAACCTCGAGGCTGTGCACATCTCCATCGACGAAGAGCAGACGCTGCAGCTCGAACACGATTGGGTGGAGCAGAACATCGCGGTGCCACTGCGCATCATCGATTCGCCGTACCGCGACGTTGCCGACCCGCTGATTCACTACATCAAAAAGCATCGCGAGCAGTTCGGCTCAGAAGTGGTCACGGTGTACACGCCCATGTACATCGTGGGGCACTGGTGGGAGGCGCTGTTGCACAACCACAAGTCGCGGCGACTGAATAAACGGCTGATGCTGGTGCACGGCGTGACTATCGCTCTCGTTCCGTGGCTGCTCGACTCCAGCGAACTCATCTACGGTCGACGTTCGCGGCCGCTGCCGGGGCAAGAGCGGCGCGGTGAGCCGGTTCGGCCCATTCCTCGGGCGTACCCGCCGCAGCAGCCGACTGAGGCGCAACGACACACTCGATCGACCGACGGGCGCAATCAGCCGCGTCTCTGAGCTGAGCTCGCGCTGCGAAGCGCTGCAGACACACGGCCAGTCAAGCCCGTCGAGAACCGGCACGGCACACAGAAGACGGTCGGATGCCGCGTGCTAAACTCAAGGCAGTTTTTCACGTATTCAACTCATCCGGGTGGCTCCAATCCCCCGGCCCGAAAGGTGAGGGGGTCTCGCATGGGGCGCGGCCGTCAAAAAGCAAAGCACACCAAAGTGGCGCGCGAGCTGAAGTATTTCAGCCCCGACACCAACTACAGCGCACTCGAACGCGAACTCGGCACGCACTCCGAGCCCGATTTCGCGGCCCTCGCGGCCAAGTACGACACTGACGATGACGACGAAGTCGACCTCGAAGACGATCTCGACGAGTACGTTCCCACCGACGAGCAGAAGCGCGCCTGAGCTGACGGCTGGTGACCGCTGACTGCTAACGCTCGGTGGCTGCTAACGCTCGGTGGCTGCTGACGCTCGGTGGCTGCTAACGCTCGGTACTGCTGACTGTGGCGACCGGCTGCGGCTAACGCTCGGTGCAGCCGACGCTGAGTTCCGGCTGCCGACGCTCGGCGCGATTGACGCTGAGCTCTGGCTATCGGGCGGGCGGTTCGTCAGCTTTCGCGGATTCGACCGGTTCTGCCTGCCCCGAAATCGCGGGCCGTTCGGCGCTCTGTTCGATGGCCGTGCCTGCCGGGCTCTCGATGCCCTCGGGGTTCTCGCCACCTTCGACGTGCTCCATCATGACGGTGCGAGCGGCACGGCGAGAGGCGCGGTCTACGAGCAACGCCACCACCGCGCCCACCGCAAAGCCGAAAACGGCGAGAAAGAGCGCGAGAAACCCGAAAACCTGTGAAAAGTCGAAGCCGGGAGGCTCCGGAAACGAGAACGTCAGAATCAGTGCAACGATCAGCCCCACGACACCGCCGGCGACCATGAACCTGAAGTAACGCGGCGCGCGGTGGATTCTTACGGAGTCGTCGCCGACCACGCTCTCGTTTTCACGTTCGTCAGGTTCAGGGGTGTCGCTCACCCCTCCATTGTCGCAGCCCTCGCTGCGTATTCCCGCTCACCCGCTAGCTCCCGGGCCGAAGGCCGAGGCCGGCGAGCGGCACGTAACCACGAAGGTCGGCGCGCTGCCCCGAGGCGTGGATGCGCCCGGCTTCCACCCCGCTCACCCAGTCGAGCGTGCCGGTCACGAGGGCGAGCCAGGTCGGGGCATCCATCTCGACCACATTCGGCGGGGTGCCCCGGGTGTGGCCGGGGCCTTCGATGCACTGCACCGCTGCGAACGGCGGAACCCGCACTTCGACCGTGTTGCCCTTCGCCCGCTCGGCCAGCACCTGCAGGGTGTAGCGCACGGCGGTAGCAATCACGTCACGCCCCACCGCCCGAGCGGTGCCCGAAGCGGCCGCGCCATCCGTCGTGCCCGCCCCACCCGCCCCACCCGTCGCGGCCGCCCCACCCGCCCCACCCGTCGCGGCCGCCCCACCAGTCGTGCCCGATCCATCAGCCAGGTCGGCCGCGTCGGCCAGATCGGCGGTGCCCGGCGATGCCGTGACGGCTGCTACGGCCGCTACGGCGCTCAGCCCCACCGCATCCGCAATTCTCGCCCGTGCCATACCTCAAGGCTAACGGCGAGCGGGGGTTCTGACCCCCGTCGCCCGAGGCGCAGCGCCCGAGGCGCAGCGAGCGAGGCGTAGCGCAAGAGGTTTCGCGGGGCGGCCCGGGGGATGGGCGGGCCGCCCCGCGAAAGGGATTCGTGCGAAGGGCGGGTTGGGGGAAAACGCCCTTCGCACGAAACTGGTTCGTGCGGCGGCAGGTCGGGGGAACGCACCGCCGCACGAGTTCGTGGGTGCGTGTGGCGAGCTGTTAGGGGGGATACAGCCCGCCACACGACGTCTGCGAGGCTGTTGAGCGCCTCACATAGATAAGAGAGTGGGCTCCCGCTCATCCATTACGCCACTTTCAGAAAAAGTTTGAAAAGTTTTGCGTACCGCCATCGCGGCGGCCGCCGTCGCACCCCCCCACCCTAGAATCGTCGAGTGAAGATTCTCGTTCTCGGCTCCGGTGCTCGCGAGCACGCCATCGTTATCGCCCTGCTCGCCGAGACGCAAGAGCACGAGCACGAGCACGAGCACGAGCACGAGCACGAGCACGAGATCATCGTCGCCCCCGGCAACGCCGGCATCGCCGCAGAGCCCGGCGTCACCGTCGCGGCACTCGACCCGAACAGCCCTGAAGACGTCACGAACTTCGCCAACGAACAGAGCATCGAGCTCGTTGTGATCGGCCCCGAAGCTCCGCTCGTCGCCGGCGTCGCAGACGCTCTTCGCACGCACGGAATACCCGTGTTCGGCCCCGGCAAGGCCGCCGCCGCGCTCGAGGGCAGCAAAACCTTCGCGAAACGCGTCATGGAGGCCGCCGGAGTTCCCACCGGCCGAGCAACCCGCGCGGCCACCGCCGAAGACGTCGACCGCGCCCTCGACGAATTCGGCCCGCCCTACGTGGTGAAAGCCGACGGCTTGGCTGCCGGCAAGGGTGTACTCGTCACCTCTGACCGCGACGCCGCTCAGGCGCACGCCCACACCTGGCTCGCCCACGGCGATGTGCTGTTCGAAGAATTTCTCGACGGCCAAGAGGTCTCGCTCTTCTTCGTGAGCGACGGCCACACCGTGCTGCCCCTCTCGCCCGCGCAAGACTACAAACGCCTCGCCGACGGCGACGAGGGCCCGAACACCGGCGGAATGGGCGCCTACTCGCCGCTCCCCTGGCTCGACGACGAGTTCGAGAGCGAAGACGCGTTCGTCAATGAGGTTCTCGTCTCGATCGCGCTGCCGACCATCCGGCAGCTCGCGCGCGTCGGCACCCCGTTCATCGGGTTGCTCTACTGCGGGCTGATCCTCACCCAGAACGGCGTTCGGGTGATCGAGTTCAACGCGCGGTTCGGCGACCCCGAAACACAGGTGGTGCTGCCGCGTCTCGAGACTCCGCTCAGCGGGCTGCTGTACGCGGCGGCGACGGGTACGCTCGCCGGGCATCCGGTGCCCGTCTTCTCGAACGACAGCGCCGTGACGGTGGTGCTCGCGAGCGAGAACTACCCTGAGACGCCCGTGACGGGCCGCGAACTCACCGGATTAGCCGAGGCCTCAGCCGTCTCGGGCGTGCACATTGCGCACGCTGCCACTGCGGTTCAGGATGCCCGGCTCATCACCACCGGAGGCCGTGTGCTCAGCGTGGTGGCCACCGGCGCCGGGTTCGCCGAGGCGCGTCACCGCGCGTACGAGGCCCTCGCGCTGATCGGGCTCGACGGGGGGCAGTACCGCACCGATATCGCGGCGCGCGTCGACGAGTCGCTCGCGGCAGCATCGTCTTCTCCGTCTCTTGCCGAAGCTGAAGGCCCCGCGCCGATTGCCGGCTGGCGTCACGTGTACTCGGGCAAGGTGCGCGATTTGTATGTTCCCGCCGATGTTGTCGCGGCGGGCGGCGCCTCAGCGCTCAGAGCTCGAGGGGTGGGCGACGCTCTCGCCGTGGCACGCGCGGTGCTCGTGGTGGCCAGCGACCGGGTGAGTGCGTTCGACTATGTACTGGAGCCGGGCATCCCGAGCAAAGGTGAGCTGCTCACCACGCTGAGTCGATGGTGGTTCGAGCAGCTCGAAGGGTTCGCGAATCACGTGCTGAGCAACGATCGCGATGTCGACTCCATCGCCGACGTGCCGCCTGTGCCGGGCGATGTGGCGGGGCGGTCGATGGTTGTGAAGTCGCTGGACATGTACCCGATCGAGTGCGTGGTGCGCGGTTATCTGTCGGGCAGCGGCTGGGTCGAATACCAGGCCAGCCAAAGCGTCTGCGGGGTTCGGCTGCCGGCCGGGCTGCGTGACGGCGACAAGCTGCCGGTGCCGATTTACACTCCCGCGTTCAAGGCGGAGCTGGGCGAACACGACGAGAACATCACCTACGAGCGAACAATCGAACTGGTCGGGGCAGAGGTTGCGGCGCAATTGCGCGGCCTCTCGCTCGGCATTTACGCGCGGGCCGCCGAGATAGCCGAGGCGAAGGGCGTGATTCTCGCCGACACCAAGTTCGAGTTCGGTGCCGACCGCGAGACGGGCGAAATCACCTTGGCCGACGAGGTGCTGACCAGCGATTCGAGCAGGTTCTGGGAGGCGGCGGCATACGACTCCGGCGACCGCACCGCGAGCTTCGACAAGCAGATCGTGCGCAACTGGCTCGCCGCGAACTGGAACAAGCAGGGCACTCCCCCGGCGCTCCCGCCCGAAATCGTGGAGCAGACCGCCGCTCGCTACCGCGAGCTCATCGAGCGCCTGACCGGCTCCCCCGCCGCCTGACCGCCTCGGCGGTCACCCGACCGGTTCCGCTGCCGCCTGACCGACACGGCGGTCACCCGACCGGCACGGTGGTCACCCGACCGGCACGGTGGTCACCCGACCGGTTCCCCTGCTCCTGCGCGCCTCAGCGTCAGCCCGCCGGCGGCCTGACGCGCCCAAAAGCCAGCCGGCCCGCGCCCCATCTACCGCACGAGGGAGTTACGTCGGAGCACAGCCGATATCCGCCCGTATTGTCGACTTGCGCGCTCTGCTCCGACCTAACTCCCGCAGCCTGTGCCCGATGTGTGGATGCTCGGCATCGCAGATGCTCGGCAGCGCACGTGCCCGGCAGCGCACGTGCCCGGCCGCCGCTCACCGCCGACGCCACCGACTGCATGCGTCGCCGCGGGCTCACCCCGTCAGGAGAGCCGGCTCCCCACCACGTGCCGCACGAGGGAGTTACGTCGGAGCACAGCCGATATCCGCCCGTATTGTCGACATGCGCGCTCTGCTCCGACCTAACTCCCGCAGTCTGTGCCCGATGTGTGGATACTCAGCAGCGCGCATGCCCTGCCGCCGCTCACCATCGACGCCACCGACTGTTTGCGTCGCCGCCGGCTCACGCCTGGCAGGGCGCGGGCGTCAGACGGCGTAGGCGCCGACGAGGCGCACGGCGCCGCCGTTGACACCCTTGGCGCCCTGCTCGAAGCCCGTGAAGTCGCGGGAGGTGGTGGCGACTTCGCCGATCTGCCAGGTACGGATTCCGTCTGCCGAGAGCGCTGCTGTGATCGCCGCGGCCGCGGGGGCTGCGACGATGGCGATCATTCCGATACCGAGGTTCCAGGTGCCTTCGGCCGACTCGAGGGTGGAGCCCGCCCAGTCGCTCAGCACGCGGAAGACCGGCAGCGGCGACCACGTCGCGCGGTCGACCTCGACCCACGATCCGACAGGCAGCACGCGCGCGAGGTTCGCCGCGATTCCGCCGCCGGTGACGTGGCTGAGCGCGTGCACGGAGCCCATCGGCACTGCGATGTCGTAGCCTGCGTGGTCGAACCCGTCGGCACCCGTCGCGAAGCCCTGGGCGCCGCCGATCAGGCGCAGGAGGGGCGCGGTGTACAGCCGGGTGGGCTCGAGCAGAGCTTCACCGACCACGCCACCGAGTTCGGCCGAGGTGGAGCTGTACGAAACTCCGGCACCAGAGAGAATGTGGCGTACTAGTGAGAATCCGTTCGAGTGCAGGCCCGACGACTCGAGCGCCAGAACAACGTCGCCGGCGGCGACGCGCTCGGGGCCGAGCAGAGCATCCGCTTCGACCACACCTGTGGCAGCGCCCGCCACATCGTAATCGTCAGGCCCGAGCAGCCCCGGATGCTCGGCCGTCTCGCCCCCGACCAACGCTGTTCCGGTGGCGGCACACCCCCGCGCGATTCCGGCAACGATGTCGGCGATGCGCGCCGGAACAACCTTGCCGCAGGCGATGTAGTCCGTCATGAAGAGCGGCCGCGCGCCGACCACCACGATGTCGTCGACCACCATGCCCACCAGGTCTTGACCAATGGTGTCGTGCTTGTCGAGCGCCTGCGCGATGGCGACCTTCGTGCCGACGCCGTCGGTGGAGGTCGCGAGCAACGGGCGGCGGTACGCCGTGAGCGCCGACACGTCGAAGAGCCCCGCGAATCCGCCGAACCCGCCCACCACGTTCGGGCCGTGCGTGTTCGAGACCGCCGACTTCATGAGTTCGACCGCGAGGTCTCCGGCCGCGGTGTCGACCCCGGCTTCGGCGTAGCTGTTCGTCATGCGCCCATTCTCCCAGACTCGCCCCTGCGCCGCGCCGCAGTGAGGCCGTTACGCCGTAGCGAGCCCGGCGTACCTGCCTCATCACGGCGTAACAGGCTCACTACGGCGCGTGACGACCGCACAGAGCTGCGTCGAAGGGTGCCCGGCGAAGTAGCTGGGCCGAGCATCCGTTCACCTGTCGTACAGAGGCCAGAAACCCGAGACCCATAGCGTCTGAACACATTCGGTTTTCATAGGAGATTCATGAAGCACACAGCACTTTCTGGTGCGGGCGCGGCCGCCGTCGGCTTCGGCCTCGCGGCATTGCTCGCCGTCTCGGGCTCGCAATCCGCCCTCGCGAGCGGCACCGTAGCGAGCGGCACCGTAGCGAGCGGCACCGTAGCGAGCAGCACGGCAGCGAGCGAAACCACCGCGTCGACCACCCCCGGCACCGCCGTCACCGCGAACGCGTTCGGCGACAACACCGGCTACGGCAACGCCGTGCTCGGCCACACCGCCCCCGCGAACGGCACCGTCAGCATCGATGCTTTCGGCAAATACACTTACACCCCGAACGCCGGCTTCACGGGCACTGACAGCTTCACCATCTCAAGCTCTGACGCCGTCAAGCTGTTCTCCACCGACCTACCGCCCCTCAAATCCTTCGGAGGCGTGAACGTCACGGCTGGCGGCTACGGCTCATCGGTCACCGCTGTGCCCGGCAAACCCGGCTTCATCTACGGCCTCACCGACCGCGGCCCCAACGTCGACGGGCCGAACGGCACAAAGATCGAGCCGATTCCGAGCTTCACCCCCGCCATCGGCGAGTTTCAGTTGGTGGATGGTCAGGCGACCCTCGTGCGCAACATTCCCCTGAAGGCGGCGAACGGCACGCCCCTCAACGGCCAAGTGAACTCCCAGGCGTCGACCAACGAGACCATCACCGACATCAACGGAAGCCCGCTGCCGGCCTCCCCCTACGGATTCGACTCCGAGGGCCTCGTCGCTCTGCCCGACGGCACCTTCTGGGTCTCTGACGAATACGGTCCCTACGTCTGGCACTTCGACAGCAACGGCACCAAGATCGGCGGGTTCTCGCCCGATGACGGTACCCTGCCCGCCGAACTGAAACTGCGCAACCCGAACCAGGGCATGGAGGGGCTGACCATCACTCCTGACGGCAAGACCCTCGTCGGCCTCATGCAGAGTTCGCTCGTGCAGCAAGACCTCAACGGCATCAAGCCGAAGGCGATGCCCGTCACGCGGCTCGTCACCATCCCACTCGACGGAAGCCAGGTGCACGAGTACCCCTACTTGCTGAGCGACCCGGGCAAGCTCGGCATTGCCTCGAGCGAGATTACGGCGCTGTCGAACACCACTTTCTTGGTCGATGAGCGCGACGGAAACCTACCGCCGGCCAGCGCTACCAACCCGGTGTCGAAGAAGATCTACCAGATCGACATTTCGGGTGCCACTGACATCGGCCCGGCATCCACTGTGCCGAACAGCACCTACGACGCTTCGAACGGTGGGCTGCTGCTGACGGCACCTGCTCCGGCTGCCGCAGCGAACGCCGCCGCGTTGCCCGACGGCACCACCACCGTGGAAGGTTTCGCCGCGAAGGTCTCGCCGTTCACCACCGCCGCCGTGACCGCAGCACTTACGACCCGCGGCATCACGCCGGTTTCGAAGTCGCTCTACCTCGACCTCGGCGCCACCCTCGGCACGCTCAGCCCCGACGGCAGCTTCTTCGGCCACGACAAGATCGAAGGCATTTATCCGCTGGATGCCCACACCCTGCTCATCTCGAACGACAGCGACTTCGGGCTCTCGGGCAGCGTTGCGGGTGTCTCGCACCCGTTCGCGCTCGTTCCGAAGATTCTGGCCGACGGAACGCAGGATGACGGCCAGTACCTCGAGGTCGACACCGCGAAGCTGCCGGCCACCCCGGTGACCACCACAGTCTCGATCACGGTCGCTCCCGCGGCGGCGGGCGGCAGCACCTCGGGGTCGGGCGCGGCAGGCACGGGCTCCGGCGCCGTCTCTGGCAATGCGGCTGGCGCCCCCGGCAGCGGTACCCTCGCCAGCACCGGACTCGACACCACGGCTCCCCTCCTCGCGGCCCTCGCCTTGCTGATCGCCGGCGCGGCGACCTTCGTCGCCACCCGTCGCCACCGCATCGGCACCCACCGCTAACCGAGTCGGGGCACCACCCCGCCCGCATCGCATCCCCTCGCCGAGCCGAGGCCGTCGAGGTTGCGCACAAGCACCTAAGCCCTCGGGGAGGTGCTTGTGCGTAACCGCCGCGCGCTCAACGCCGCGGCCCGGGCGCGTTCTGCCGGGCATCCAGTGGCCGCAGCGGCACCGGGCAGCCCTGACAGAGCCTGACAGAGGGGAACCGCACAGAATGGCGACCGTAGAATAGAGAACGGCCTGTTTTTCTCTACCGTCTGGAGCCCGCCAAAGCATGTGCGGCATCGTTGGCATCGTTTCGTCTGAGCCCGTCAATCAACTCGTCTACGACTCTTTGCTGTTGCTGCAGCACCGCGGCCAAGACTCCACGGGCATCGCGACCGCCGAGCGCGACATCTTCCACATCATCAAAGCCAAAGGCCATGTGCGCGAAGCCTTTCGAACGAGAGACATGCGCTCGCTTCTCGGAACAATGGGTCTCGGCCATGTGCGCTACGCCACCAAGGGCAACGCGTCGAGCGAGCAAGAGGCGCAGCCGTTCTATGTGAATGCGCCGTACGGCATCATCCTCGTGCACAACGGCAACCTCACCAATACCCGCGAACTGACGCAAGAACTGTTTCACATCGACCGTCGGCACCTGAACACCGATTCAGACACCGAGCTGCTGCTGAACATCCTGGCCCACGAACTGCAAGAGCAGGTTTCGGGCCTCGACCTCGACCCCGAGCAGGTCTTCACTGCGGTCTCGCGGGTGCACCAGCGCGTGGAGGGTTCGTACGCCACCATCGCCATGATCGCCGGGCACGGGTTGCTCGCGTTCAGAGACCCGTGGGGAATCCGCCCGCTCACGCTCGGCAAGCGCACCCTCGAGTCGGGGCGCGACGAGTGGGTCGTGGCGAGCGAGTCGCTCGTCATGGAGTCGCTCGGCTACGAAGTCGTGCGCGATGTCGCTCCAGGCGAGGCCGTTTTCATCACGATGAATGGCGAAATGTACTCCAAGCAGTGCGCTCCGGATGCCCGGCTCGTGCCCTGCTCGTTCGAATTCGTTTATCTGGCCCGCCCCGACTCCGTGCTCTCGGGCATCTCGGTGTACGAGGCGCGCCTGCGTCTCGGCAACCGTCTCGCCGACACTGTTGCGCAGTGGACCCCGTCGGGCGACATCGACGTGGTGATGCCCATCCCCGACAGCTCGCGCCCCGCGGCTATGCAGGTGGCGCAGAAGCTCGGCATCGAGTACCGCGAAGGGTTCTACAAGAACCGCTACGTGGGCCGAACGTTCATCATGCCCGGCCAGGCCGTGCGCAAGAAGTCGGTGCGCCAGAAGCTGAACGCCATGTCGACCGAGTTCAAGGGCAAGAACGTGCTCATCGTCGACGACTCGATCGTGCGCGGCACCACCTCGAAAGAGATCGTCGACATGGCGCGGCAGGCGGGTGCGAACAAGGTGACGTTCGCGTCGGCCGCACCACCTGTACGCTTTCCACACGTGTACGGCATCAACATGCCCTCACGCGACGAGCTCGTGGCTCACAACCGCAAGATTCCCGAGATCGCTGCCTATATGGGTGCCGACCACCTCATCTACCAAGAGGTCGCCGACATGGAGGCGGCGATCATCGAGGGCTCCTCTGTCGAGCACCTCGAAATGAGCTGCTTCACCGGCGACTACGTCACCGGCACCGTCAGCCCCGAGTACCTCGCCTGGGTAGAGCGCACCCAGAACTCCTGACGCGATACCCCACCCCGGGCATCCGTAACCCGCATTCATCCCCGGCTTCGGCTCGCCTCGCGCCCAAACGAGAGGTCGAAATCTCTCCAACCTCCCGCCGTTTGGGAGAGATTTCGACCTCTCGTTCGGCAAGCGGGGTGGGGGCAGGGGCGGGTGGATGCCCGAGTCAGGCGGTCGCGGAGGCGAAGTTCGGCGACCAGCCGAAGGCCGGGGCCACGTGCTCGGCGATGGTGGCGAGCAAGTGGGCGTTGTACTCCACGCCGAGCTGGTTAGGCACGGTGAGCAGCACGGTGTCGGCCGCCTGCACCGCGGCGTCGGCGGCGAGTTGAGCGGCTATCACGTCGGGCTCGCCCGTGTACGAGCGCCCGAAGCGGGCGAGGCCGCCGTCGAGGTAGCCGACCTGGTCTGACGATTCCCCCGCGGCACCAGAGCCGAAGTAGCGGCGATCGAGGTCTGACGTGATGGGAATCACGCTGCGCGAGATCGAGACCCTCGGCTCACGAGTGTGGCCAGCAGATGCCCATGCCGAGCGATAGAGCGCAATCTGCTCCGCCTGCAATTCATCGAACGGCACCCCGGTGTCTTCGGTGAGCAGCGTCGAACTCTGCAGGTTCATGCCCTGCTCCGCCGCCCAGACGGCCGTGGCGCGAGTGCCAGACCCCCACCAGATGCGGTCGCCGAGCGTCGCCGAACGAGGTTCGATGGCCAGCGTGCCGGCCGAACCCGTCATCTGCGGGTTGGCGTGGGCAACGTGCGCACCGGCGATGGCCGCCCGAAACAGCTCCGTGTGCGAGCGCGCGAGATCGGCATCCGTCTCGCCGTCAGCCGGAACATACCCGAACGACTCCGAGCCACGCAGCGCGGTCTCGGGTGACCCGCGGCTCACGCCGAGCTGCAGCCGCTCGCCGCTGATCAGATCGGCTGCCGCAGCCTCTTCGGCCATGTACAGCGGGTTCTCGTACCGCATATCGATCACGGCCGTGCCGAGTTCGATGCGCGAGGTGCGGGCGCCCATGGCGGCGAGCAGCGGAAACGGCGACGCCAGCTGCCTGGCGAAGTGGTGCACGCGTACATACGCCCCGTCGATGCCGAGCTCTTCGGCGGCCTCGGCCAGCTCGATGCTCTGAATGAGCGCATCTCGAGCCGTGCGCGCCTGCGATCCGGGCACGGGCTGATAGTGACCGAACGAGAGAAATCCGATGCGCTTCTTCATACCCGGTACAGCGCCCTGAGCATCCTAGATATTCCCGCTTTCATGCATTCGTATGGATGCTGGCAGAGCTCACGCGAGTGTCGCCGTCGAGGTTGGCGTTGTAGCTCGGCTTCGACGCGGCAGACACAGCGCCAGCAGCACGAACCCCGCGATGGCGCACGCCACGTAGATATAGCCGAGCGGAGCCTGTGAGTCGTCGGGCAACCCTGCGGCGGCGCCCATGGCGACGGCCACGAAGAGGTAGCAGATGGCCGACGTGAGCCCGCCGATCAGGCCGAGGTTGCGCTCGAAGAGCCCCATGACGAGCCCGTAAGCCAGCGGGCATAGCGCCCCGCAGCCGGCGAGGGCGAGCACTCCGCCCACGGTGATCCACACCAGGTGCGGGCCGACGAGAGTGCCACTCAGGGCGAGCACCACCGCGCCGAGAGTGAACGAGGCGAGGGCGGCGAACCCGAGCATCCGCGACGAAATGCGTGTCGCGAAGAAGCTGGTCGACAGCTCGCCGATCAGGTTGGCGGCCCCCACGACGAGCGCAATGAGCCCGTAGAACGCGGGCGAGAGGCCGAGCTGCATCTCGTAGAGCAGGGGTGCCACGACGCCGAACATCAGCTGGGCGCTGGCGAACACCGCGAACATCAGCGTCAGGCCGATGAAGATGCGGCGGCGCAGGGTGGAGGCGAGCACCCCGCGAATCTCTCGGGGTCGAATGGGCGTTCGCCGGGCATCCGGCAGCGTCTCGGGCAGCAGAAAGAAGATGACAGCGGCCGCGAGCAGGGCGAGAACCGCGATCAGCACGAAGATTCCGCGCCACGAGACGAACTGCACGAGCAGGCCGCCCACGGCAGGGGCGAGCACGGGCGCGAGGCCCCACGAGGCGCCGAGCAGACCCGAGAGGGAGGTGAGCCGCGCGCCCCGAAAGGAGTCGGCAGCGATGGCGTAAACGATGACCATGGTCGCGCATCCGCCGAGCCCCTGCACGAATCGCAGCACGAGAAGGGTGTAGATGTCGCCCGTGAGAGCGCAGCCGAGGCTAGCCACGAGCAGCACTCCGAGGCAGACGAGCAGCGTCGGTTTGCGCCCGCGAGCGTCGGCGATGATGCCGATCGGCAGCAGCCCGATGCTCATTCCGAGCACGTACGCCGACACCGAGTTCTGCACGAGCGTCGAGGTGGTGTGCAGCTCAGCGATCATGTCGGGAATGGCCGGCGTGTACGCGTCGATGGGTATCTGGCTGAGCGGGATGATCGCCAGCAGAATCACCACGAGCATCCGCTGCCGCCCCGCCGGCCGCGCCACTGCCGCTTCGCTCACGTGAACATCCTCCCCTCGCACAGCATATGGGAAGCCCTACCGGGAATGCGCGCGGCCGATTTATAGTTGTAGCTACAATGAATACTTCGACTGAGCTGCTTCCGGCCGACGCTGGCATGGGTGCCGTGACCCTGCGCGTCGGCGACCTCTACGCCATGATTCGCTACTACCGCGACGCCGTCACGCTCGAACTGCTGAGCCAGCACGGCGACGTCGCAGTGCTCGGCCGAGGCAGCACGGCGGTGCTTATTCTGCAGTCGGCCCCCGAGCTGAAAACCCCCGAACCGCGGGCCGCCGGGCTCTATCACACGGCCATCCTCTTCGACTCGCGCGAAGCGCTCGCGGCCGCGCTCTACTCGGTCGCCACGAAGGCGCCCGGCACGTTCACGGGCAGCGCAGACCACAAGGTGAGCATCGCTTTCTACTTCACCGACCCCGAAGGCAACGGCGTCGAGCTCTACTGGGATCGCGACCGCACCGAATGGAGCTGGATTCACGGCCAGGTCGAGATGGCGACGCTCTCCATCGATCCGAACGAGTTCGTGAAGACGTACCTCACGCCAGAACTGATCGAGAGCCCGCGCGTCGGCCGGGCATCCGTTGGCCATGTGCACCTCTCGGTGGGCGATGTGCCGAGCGCAAAAGAGTTCTACGTGAAGCGTCTCGGTTTCGAGACCACCGCGGAGTTCGGCGACAGCGCCCTCTTCGTGTCGGCCGGCAAATACCACCATCACATGGCCATGAACACCTGGCAAAGCGCGGGCGCAGGGCGGCGAAAGCTCGCGCTGGGGCTCGCCGAGGTCGACATCGTGGTGCCTGCTCCGGATGATCTGGGTGCACTCGAAGAGCGGCTCGCCCACTACGGCACTCCCTTCGCCAACGACGGGCAGAGCTTGCTCATCGAAGACCCCTGGGGCAGCGCCGTGAAGGTGCGAACTGCTGGCTGAATTCGCTGTCAGTTCGGCCGAGTGGCGTAATAGATCGGCACGTTCGCACTCTCTATGAGGTGAAGCCCGCAGCTCTGCGGGCCGATCAGACCTCAAGGAACAGTGAATGCAACGACGCAATCTTTCTCCCTCTGGCGCCCGGCGAAAGCTGCCGCGCGCCGGGCACGGCTCGACGCCGCTCGATCGGGCCGGGCGTGCCCACGCCCGAGTCGGTCAGGCCGGGCATCCACTCGGCCGACTCGGTCGAGCCACGCTCGTCGCCGCCGCGCTGACGGCGGTACTCGCGGCCCCGCTCTGCGCCGGGCAGATCGCTTCGGCGACGGCTTCGACGCTGACGGATGCTCCCGCCACCCTTGCGGCGCCGGGAGGCCCGGGCATCACATCCACCTGGACGAGCGGCGACAAACTCGGGCTCGGCACCTCGTTCGCCGCAGACCCATCGACGTCGAAGTCGCACGTCTGGTACACCCTCGGCCCGGGCAAAATGACCGAGGTCTTCTATCCCACAGCCGACAGCCCGCAGACTCGTGACCTGCAATACGTCGTGACCGACAACAGCGGGTACACGAGTGTTGAAGAGACTGACACTACTCAGCAGGTCGTGCTCAGCGACAGCCAAGCGCTCGAGTACACCCAGATCGACACCGCCAAGAACGGTTCGTATCGCATCACGAAGAAGTACGTCACCGACCCCGACCGCTCCACCATGCTCATTGCGACGCACTTCGAGCAGCTCACCGGCACGACTCCGCTGCACCTGTACGCGCTCTACAACCCCTCGCTCGGCAACGCTGACGCCGACATTGCGAGTACGGTCGGTCACACCTTGGTGGCTAGCGGCGGCGGCGTGGCCAGTGCGCTCACCTCGTCGTTGCAGTTCACCACAACCACCAGTGGGTACAGCGGCGACGCGACCGATGGGTTCAGCCAGCTCACCACAAGCCACAAGCTGACCGGCGTCTATGACAGCGCTACGACGCCCGGAAACATCGTGCAGACCGCCGAGGTTCCGGTGGGCCGCGATACCACCTTCATGCTCTCGCTCGGGTTCGGGGCATCCACTGCCGAAGCGCAGCTCAACTCGAACGCATCGATACTGGCCGGCTTCACCGACCGCGAAACCGCCTACGTGGGCGGCTGGCACAGCTGGTTCACCACGCTGAAGGCCGCGCCGGCGAGCGTCGCGGGCACGCCCAAACTGCTCACGCAGTACGACGTGGCGCTGATGACACTGCGGGCGCACGAAGACAAGACTCACCCGGGGGCGTTCGTGGCATCGCTTTCGACGCCGTGGGGCGAGGTGAGAACAGGCAATGCGCCGGGGTACCACGCGGTCTGGGCGCGCGACCTCTACAACACCGCCACCGCGTTGAACGCTGCCGGCGACACACCGGCCGCCGTGCGAGCGCTGAACTACATTCTCGGCACGCAAGAACGTTCCGACGGCAGTATTCCGCACAACTCGACCGTGAACGGAGCCGGAATCGCGGGGCTCGACGGCCTCCAGTACGACGAGATCGCCGACCCGGCCATTCTCGCCGACCAGCTGGGCATAACGGATGCGGCGACGTGGGCGAAGGTCGAGCTCTCTGCCGACTACCTCGTTGCGCATGGCGTGAGCACTCCGCAAGAGCGCTGGGAAGAACAGGGCGGCTACTCGCCCGCCACGATCGCGGCCGAGATCGCCGGGCTCGTCTCGGCAGCAGACATCGCCACGAAGAACGGCGACACCGCGCGGGCCACGAGCTACCTCGCCACCGCAGACAACTGGCAGGCGAGCGTGGAGTCGTGGACGGTCACGCACACCGGCGACATCTCGACCGCGCACTACGAACGCATCAACCACAATGGCACGCCCGACGAGAACCAAATCCTGACCGACTCCAACGGCTGGTTGAAGCTCGATGCTCGCGATGAGATCGATCCGAGTTTTCTCGAGCTGACGCGCCTCGGAGTGAAGCCGGCGAATGACGCCGTGATCGGCGCATCCGTTGGCGTGGTCGACTCTGTGCTCAAGTCAGACACGCCCGCTGGCCCGATGTGGCACCGCTACAGCGAAGACGGCTACGGCGAAAAGGCTGACGGAACGCCGTTCAACAACTCAGACCCGGGTACGATCGGGCGCGCTTGGCCCGTGCTCACGGGTGAACGGGGGGAGTACGAGCTCGCGAACGGCAACGTGGCGAACGCGCAGACCGACCTGGCCGCGATGGCTGCGAGTGCGAACGCCGCGTACATGATTCCGGAGCAGGTGTGGGACACCACGAGCATCCCGGGCTTCACCGACGGTCAGGCCACGAACTCGGCCGCGCCGCTCGCCTGGGCTGACGCGCAGTACGTACGTCTCGCGCTGTCGATCAGTGCGCCGCGGGCGGCAGGTACGCCGGCCAACGTCGAAACGCCCAAGATCGTGGCCGACCGGTACGCGAACCAGGTCAACGTCACCCTCACCGAGAACGCCAGCACCAGCTGGGGCGACACGGTCTACGTGGTGGGCGCGAGCGCGGCACTCGGCAGCTGGAAGACCGACAAGGCCATTCGCCTGTCGTCGGCGACGTACCCGAACTGGTCGGTTCGGGTCTCGCTGCCCGCGGGTTCGGCCATCGAGTACAAGTTCTTCACGAAGGCGGCCGACGGCTCCATCCACTGGCAGCTGCCCGGCAACACGACGCACACGCTGCCCGCCGGCGGTGACGTTACCTACACCGGCACCTTCTAGTTCGCCGAGCACGTTCAGCCACCCTCATCTTGTGGGCCGTATGTGCGTTTCGTCACCAGACGAGGTCGCACGTACGGCCCACAGGATGCTCGGCTTTCGCCCGAGAGAGGCGTCGTTACTCGTGCGGGTCGACGCGCTGCACCTCGACCGGGCCCGTGAACTGGCTGCCGCGCAGCTCAGACCGCGCGTCTCCGCTGAACAGCGCATCCGGAGGCGTTTTCGACGGCGCCGTCTTCTTGCGCGGCGCATCTGACTCGAGCGGGGTCTCAGACAGCTCGACCCTGCTGTGCGGAACCGTCTGCGGGCTGACCTGCTGCACCCAGCTGACCATCGATTCGCGCACGTAACAGCGCAGGTCGAAGAGCGTCGGCGCATCGACCGCGGTGACGAGAATGCGAATGCGCACGTAACCCGCGAGGGCGTCGGTGACCTGCAGAATGGCCACGCGGTGATCCCACAGCTCGGTCTTCTCCATGATGCGGTGCAGTTCATCGCGCATGGCGTCGGGCTTCACGCGCCAGTCGAGGTCGAACTCGACGGCGCCCATCAGCTCGGAGTTCTTACGCGTCCAATTCTGAAACGGCGTGGTGGTGAAGTAGGTCGACGGCAGAACCATGCGCCGGTCATCCCACAGATGAACGACCACGTAGGTGAGCGTGATTTCTTCAATGCGGCCCCACTCGGTTTCGACGATCACCACATCGTCGACGCGAATGGCGTCGCTGAACGCGAGTTGCACGCCGGCAAAGACGTTCGCCAGGGTCGACTGGGCCGCGAGGCCGGCGATGATCGAGATGAGTCCGGCGGAAGCGAGCAGGCTCGCGCCCGCCGCCGAGACACCCGGAAAGGTCAGCAGAATCGCGCCGAGCCCGATGAGCACCGCGGCAACGACCGTGATGCGCCGGATGATCAGCACCTGTGTTCGCAGCCGCCGGGCATGCCGGTTGTCGGGCACGTCGGTGCGGTAGCGCGCCAGCCCGAGGTCTTCGAGAAAAATGGCCAGCGCGCAGACCAGCCAGGTGCCGGCAGCAATGGATGCCACGAGCATGCTGTGACTCAGAAACTCACGCCACCACGGGTCGAGGTTCGAGGCCTGCACGCCCGCCCACAACGCAATGACGAGCAGAAAGATGCGAAACGGCATGCGTGCACGTTTGACGAGCAGGCCGGCCCAGTCTTTTCGGCGCGCGATTCGTCGCACGATGAAGGCGACCACCGCGGTGACAACGATGGCGATCGCCACAGCGATCACGGTGAAGATGAGGGTTTGCAGCCAGGGCATACCGCTCAGGGTAGAGAAAATTTCGGTCAAGAACGCATCCTTCACAAACTTCGTGAGATGGGTTTCGAGCGACGCCGCACAAAACTTCGGTTACTCCACCCTGTCACGCCCGCTCTCCCGAACCTCCGTAACCCCTGAGCGGAAGGCTTCACTTCACGCATTGGAACTTGTTAATGATAGACTCTCACTTATGATGAATCGTTCGCGCTATGGTCGCGCAGCTGGTCGATTGTCGATCGCTGCGCTGGTGGCGACGAGCGTCGTCTTGTGCGCCGCCGGCTGCGGTCCAATCACCTTCCACACTCCCGCAACCGGGGCGCCGTGGGTGTCAACCAACGGCGGAATCGGCTCGGGCGGCAGTTCAGTGTTCGGGTCGGGCGGCGGCTCAGGCGGCGCTTCGAACGGTGTTCATTCGGGCGCCGGGGGTCATAGCTTCCACCACTCGTCGCATCACTGATTCGTGGCGCACTGATTAGTGTCGTGCCTACTGACTTTGCGCCCGTCGGCTTGATCCCCCACCGACCCGTAGCCTCACGCGAAAACCCTGCCACGTCGCGCGGAACCTGGTCTATTGGCGTTCCGGCCAACCCCGCAGTCGTCTGCGCGCGAACACTGTTGGCCTGAATGCACGCCACATCAGGCGAGCATGGCTGTACGCCGCCTTGCGCGCGGTCGCACATGTAAAAGCGCCCATTCGGAGCATCTGAACCCATTCGTCGGGTGAAGATGCGCCGAACGGGCGCTGATTGGTGGCGCTGGGCGCGAGCCGAGGTCAGCTCGCGGTGGTCGGCGGGGCAGTGTGGCCGGTCGGGGCAGGTGCGGCGTGAGCACCAGCTGCGTGCGTTCCGGCCGCGTGCGCTCCCGAGTGGGTGGGCGCTGACTGGGCTGCCGTGGCACTCGAGGCCGTGGCCGCCGCCGATACTGACACGGAACCGGGGGCTGACACCGAGGCAGACGCGGTGGCGGGGACCGCCACGGGTGCGGCTTCGGTGGCTGAGGCCGGCGCGGCGGCGGAGGCCGCCGTGTCTGCGGCAACCGGGGTGCCTGCGGTGGGGCCCCAGGTGCGGGCCGCGGGCTTTGCGAAGAAGATCACCGCGACGGCACCGAGCAGCGCCACGATGGCGGGCAACAGCATCGCCTGCGACATGGCAGTTGCGAAACCGGCCTTCAGGGCATCTGGCAGCGGGCCGCCCTCACCCGCACCGGCGCCGCCGCTACCGGCCGCGACCGGAAGCTCGGCCGTCAAGCGCGACTGCATGAGCGCTGCGATTGCGGCGCTACCGATGACGGCACCCACCTGGCGGGTGGTGTTGTAGACGCCCGAACCGGCACCCGCGAGTTGCGGGTTGAGGTTACGAGTGGCTGTGGTCGAGAGCGGTGACCAGATGAAGGCGTTCGCCACACCGAGCAAGCCGAGCGGGAAGAGCAGCTGCCAGAGTTCGACGTTCGGCGTCATGAGCGACGCCTGCCAGAACAGTGCGGCAGACAGCGCCACGAAGCCGAACAGCGTCAGCAAGCGCGGGTGCACCCGGTCGACCAGACGGCCGACGACGGGCGAGAGGCCGCCGGTGAACACGGCCATGGGCACGAGCATCAGCGCGGCTTCGGTGGGGGTCAAACCACGAACATCCTGCGCATAGAGCATGAACGGCAGCGTCATACCGGTGATGACGAAACCCATCACCGTGATGGCGATGTTCGCCAGCGAGAAGTTGCGGTCGCGAAACACCTTCAGCGGCAGCAGCGGTTCGCCGCGGTTGAAGACCTGCCAGACGATGAACACCCCGAGCATCACGATGCCGAAGATGATGAGACCCCACACCGAGATGATGCCCGTGATGGTGCCCCAATTGTAGGTCTCTCCCTCTTGAATGCCGAACACGATGCAGAACAAAGCGATGGCACTCAGAAACACGCCGAGAATGTCGAACTTGTGCTCGTGCGTCTTCAGCACGGGCACGAACTTCACGGCCAGAACGAACGCGATCACGCCGATTGGAACGTTCACGAAGAAGATCCACTCCCAACCGAGACCGTCGACGAGCACGCCGCCGAGAATCGGGCCGACGAGCGTGGCGATACCGGCGACAGCACCCCAGAGCGCCATGGCCTGGCCACGGCTCGTCGCGGGGAAGATGCGGGTGATGACCGCCATCGTCTGCGGGGTCATCAGCGCGGCGCCGAGACCCTGAACGACGCGGGCGATGATGAGCGTGGTGATGTCACCGGCGAAGCCGCACCAGAGCGAGGCGAGCGTGAAGATCACCAGACCGGCGAGGTAGATGTATTTCGGGCCGAAGCGGTCACCGAGGCGGCCGGTGATGAGCAGAGGTACGGCGTAGGCCAGCAGGTAGGCGCTGGTCACCCAGACGACGGCATTGATGTCGGCGTCGAGACCTTTTTGAATGGCCGGAGTCGCGACAGAGACGATGGTGCTGTCGACCAGGATCATGAAGAACCCGATCACCAACGTCCAGAGCGCGGGCCACGGTTTTGCCATGGTTTCCATTGAAGTGGTTTCCTTAAAGTGTTGTGGAGAGCGGTGGGAAAGGCGGTGTGAAGTGAAGTGGTGGGGGGCGAAGTGCGGCGATCAGCCCGCAGAAGCGGCGGTCAGTTCGGTCTCGTCAGCGGTGAGAAAGTAGTCGGCGTGCGCCGGGGCGGCGGCCTGTTCGGCACGGTTGAAGTCGACGTCGTCCATCCACTCGAGACGGTGTGCGGTCAGGTCGGCCACAAGCTGCTCGATCCATGCGATCTCGGTGATCAATAGCGCCTCACGATGCGAACCGTGCAACCAGAACAACCGGAGCGCGCCTTCTTCTTTCTTTTGCGAAATGATGTCACGCACCACCGACAGTTGACCGCGCAGCTCGGTGAGCCGCAGGGTGAGCAACTGGATGACCGTGGCCCGAGGCAAGTTGTGGGCCTCACTGATGGCCAGTTCGAATTCGGGGTACTCATTCGCAGGGGTCTGCAGCAGTTCGGAGACACGATTCTCGAGCGCCGAACGACCGGCCGCTGTGATCTCGTAGGTAGTTCGCTCGGGCCTACTGCCGTCGCGCCCCGTTCCCGCAACGGTGACGAACCCGTCGCGGGCAAGCCGGTCGACCGCGTGATAAAGCGACCCCGGGCGCACCTTGACGATTTCGCTTTTGAAGCGCCTGATGAGCAGCTGGTACATCTCGTAGGGGTGCATCGGCGCTTCGGTCAGCAGCGCGAGCGCCGACAGACCCAGGGGCGTGAGGGCAGTGGATGCCATGCTGAATCCTTTCGTCGAGAACGTATTCCAGCGGAACTATTCGGTGTGAACTATTCCACATGGAATATACGCCAATCTCACGTCGAACGCAAACCACCGAGCAGGCACCCGGTTCCACAATCGACAAACGGGTTTGTGCGGGGTGTGGAAACTGCACACCCCGCACAAACCCGTAGCTCGAATGGCCGTGCTAGACCTTCAGAGAAACGTCTGCTTGCGACTCGCGGTTGAGGCCGGCCGCGTTCGGCGGCGCTACCTCGGGGTCGATGTCGCCCTCGGCAAGGAGGGCCTCGACGCGGTCGGCGAGCGACCCGTCGACGTTGCGCCAGTACTGCAGCGCGCGCGCCTTGATCTCGGGGATGGTCACCTGGCCTACGTGACCGGCGATGTTGTTCGCCAGACGCTCGCGCGCGGCGTCGTCGAGCACCTCGCGAACGAGGGTGCCGGCCTGGCCGAAATCGTCGTCTTCAGCGTGCAACGTCGCGGCGGTGCGCTGCAGTTCACCGTCGTTCTGCCAGCCCGCGGAGTCGCCCGCGGCATCCGGTGACGCAGCAGGCCCGCCCACTGAGTTCGGCGCGTACACCGGAACGGCCGGCGAGTTGTAGGCGTACCGCGCCGCGCCGTCTTTCGAGTACGAGTTGACCTCGGCCGCATGCGGGGCGTTGACGGGCAGCTGAGCGTGGTTCGTTCCGACACGGTACCGGTGAGCATCCGCGTAGCTGAAAATGCGGGCGAGCAGCATCTTGTCGGGGCTGGCCGCGATGCCGGGTACGAAGTTCGAGGGGGCGAAGGTGGCCTGCTCGATCTCGGCGAAGTAGTTCGCGGGGTTGCGGTTCAGCGTGAGCGTGCCGACGCGGTGCAGCGGGTAGTCGGCGTGCGGCCAGACCTTGGTGAGGTCGAACGGGTTGAAACGGTAGGTCGCCGCCTCGGCGTAGGGCATGATCTGCACCGAGAGAGTCCAGGAGGGGAAGTCGCCGCGGTCGATGGCCTCACCGAGGTCGCGAATGTGGAAGTCGGCGTCTTCGCCCGCGATCGTGTTGGCTGCTTCCTGACTCAGAATCTCGATGCCTTGATTGGTCTTGAAGTGGTACTTCACCCAGAACCGCTCGCCCGCAGCGTTGATCCACTGGTAGGTGTGGGAGCCGAAGCCGTCCATGTGGCGCCAAGAGGCGGGCAGGCCACGGTCACCCATGAGCCAGGTCACCTGGTGGGCAGACTCGGGCGAGAGCGACCAGAAATCCCACTGCATGTCGTTGTTGCGCAAGTGCGAACCCGGCAGACGCTTCTGCGAGTGGATGAAGTCAGGAAACTTGATGCCATCACGAATGAAGAACACGGGCGTGTTGTTGCCCACGAGGTCGTAGTTGCCCTCGGTGGTGTAGAACTTCAGCGCGAAACCGCGCGGGTCGCGCCAGGTGTCGGGGCTGCCCTGCTCGCCGGCGACGGTCGAGAATCGGGCGAGAGCCTCGGTGGTGACGCCGGGCTGGAAAAGTGCCGCGCGAGTGAAGGCCGACACGTCATCGGTGATCTCGAGGGTGCCAAACGCTCCCCCGCCCTTGGCGTGCACGATGCGCTCCGGCACCTTCTCGCGGTTGAACTGCGCGAGTTTCTCGATGAGGTAGTGATCGTGCAGAGGAATGACGCCGTCGGCGCCGACGCTCTGCGAGTGATCGTCGCTCGCAACCGGGGCGCCCGAGTTGGTGGTGGTGTATTCGGTCATGTTCTCTCCATCGGTTTCATATATTCGAATTTCGGAATGTGACGTTGTGGGGCTTTCGGCGCATCGGCGCGGGCAGTGGATGCCCGGCTCAGGTATTGCGCCCGGCGGAGGTACGGGCATCCGTCGCCTGGCACGCCGGGCAGAGCCCCCAATACGTGACCTCGGCGGTGGCGATGGCGAAGCCGCCCGCCTCAGAAGGAGTAAGGCACGGCGCGTGACCGACCGCGCAGTCGACGTCTTGCACCGCCCCGCAACCGGTGCAGATGGCGTGGTGGTGATTGTCGCCGATGCGGCGCTCGTAGAGCGCGGGTGACCCTGCTGGCTCGATGCGGCGGATGAGCTCGGCCTCGGTGAGAGCGGCAAGAACGACGTAGATCGACTGCAGGGTGATGCCGGGTTGCTGCTTCTGCACCGCACGATGAACGGCGTCGGTGTCGGCGTGCGGCAGGGCATCCAGAGCCTCGAGAACCGCGAGACGCTGAGTCGTGACACGCAGGCCGGCGGCACGGATGCTGTCGGCCGGTTCGGGAGTCATGCGCCCAGTCAAGCAGTTATCGTGAGTAATTCATAATAAGAATGGCTCAATTCGCTGATCTGGGCCGCCCTGCCGGTGCCCGCCGGCTCGCGTAGAATGGGCGCATTCGCCCAGCCGTACGAAAAGAGTTCGTGGTGCCCACAATCGTCGTCGAAGTCATGCCCAAAGCAGAGTTGCTCGACCCGCAGGGCAAGGCCGTAGCCGGCGCCCTCGCGCGGCTCGGCCGCTCGCAGATCACCAGCGTTCGCGTCGGCAAACGGTTCGAGATCGAGGTCGAAGGCCCCGCCGACGACGCGATTCTCGCCGAGGTAGCGGCTCTCGCCGACGAGGTGCTGGCGAACCTCGTCATCGAAGACGTCATCAGCGTGCACTTCGCGGGTGCCGACGGGTTCGGCCTCGACGCAGACAACGACTTCGAGACGGGCAACGTCACGAGCGACACGTCGTTCGATGCGGCGCAGGGCGACGTGTCGAGCGAGACCGAGCAGCAGCTCGAAGACGAGATCAGCGAGGGGCTCGCGTAGTGGGTACGAATTCTGGGCTCAGCGCGGGTTCGTGGGCGAACGGAGCTGCGGGCGCGGGAAGCGCGGCTGGCGCTGCGGGCGCGGGTGCGGGTGCGGGTGCGGCTACCGCTGCGGGCAACGCGGCCGGTAGCACGGGTTCAGGTGGCTGGGCAGGCTCGGGCGGCTCGGGTGGCTCTCTCGACGACGGTAGCGGGTCGTTCGGCGGCGGTGGCTTCAGCGTGAACCCCGAGGCAGGCGCGGGCATCCGCATCGGCGTCGTGACTTTTCCGGGGTCGCTCGACGATCGCGATGCGGCGCGGGCGGTGCGGATGATCGGGGCCGAGGCCGTGCCGCTGTGGCACGGCACTCACGACCTAGAGGGCGTCGACGCGGTCATCCTGCCCGGCGGTTTCAGCTACGGCGACTACCTGCGGGCCGGTGCTATTGCGAGCCTGTCACCGATCATGGCTGAGGTCGTAGGTGCCGCGAACAGCGGTCTTCCCGTGCTCGGAATCTGCAACGGCTTTCAAATGCTCGCCGAAGCGCACCTTCTGCCCGGCGGGCTCATTCGCAACGACCACGGCAACTTCATCTGCCGCGACCAGCGCCTGCGCGTCGAGAACCCGTCAACCGCGTGGACAAACGCGTTCGCCGCCGGAGCCGACATCACCATTCCGTTGAAGAACGGCGAGGGCGGCTTCATCGCCTCCGCCGACGAAATCGAGCGGCTCGAAGGCGAGGGCCACGTCGTATTCCGATACCTCGACGTGAACCCCAACGGCTCCATGAACGACATCGCCGGCGTCACCAACGCCCGCGGCAACGTGGTGGGCCTGATGCCGCACCCCGAGCACGCCGTGGAGCCGGGTTTCGGCCCCGACACCGCCTTCGCCATGCGCTCAGGCACCGACGGGCTCGCCCTCTTCGCCTCCGTGCTCACCTCCCTCGTCGCCCCCGCGTAACCCCGCCGCGCTCCCCACTCCCCGCCCCACCCCCGCCCCGCCCCCACCCCTCGCCAAAATCGAGAGGTCGAAATCTCTCCCAAAAGCCGGATTATGGGAGACATTTTGACCTCTCGATTTTGCGAGGGGCGGGGTGAGGGGGCGGGGCTGTGGATAAGCCCGAGAACCGGCAGGGAGTGGTGCAGGGTTGCGAGATGCCTCGTCGAACACCTTTGCCGCCCGAGCTCGCGGCGCGCGCCTTTTCGGTTGGCCTCGGAAAACAGCTGGGGCTGAGCAACCGCAGGCTCGACGCCCCCGACCTTGCTTCGCCGTTCTATGGCGTGCGGTCTTCGCGCCGAGCGATCAGCACCGTTGAAGAGCAGTGTCTTGCCTATGCCCCGCGGATGTTTAGAGACCAGTCGTTCAGCCACATCACCGCGGCACGACTGTGGCGTCTGCCTCTTTCCCGTCGGTTCGATCCGGCCGAGCCGCTGCACATTGCCGCGTCCGATCGAAACGGGCGCACGCGTGTCACGGGTGTCACCGCGCATCGTCTGTGGCCGCCACATCACCGCACGACCCGGATGAATGGGCTGCTGGTGAGCGACGCGATAAGTACGTGGCTTCAGTTGGCGAGCATCCTGAGCCTTGACGACTTGATTGCCGCTGGGGATGCGCTCGTGCTTGTGCCCGTTTACCTAGACCGTGCCGCGCCGGCAGCTCGTCCGTACGCGACGCCTGACCAACTGAGCCACAGGGTCGGAGCATTCCACGGACCGGGAAAGCGGCGGCTCGTTGAAGCCCTCGATCACGTGCGACTCGGGTGCGAATCGCCGAAGGAGACCATTCTGCGGCTACTGCTGACCCGAAATGGGATGCCCGAGCCCGAGCTCAACGTGCGAATATTCGGTACGCGATCAGCCTTTGTGCCGCGGGTAGACCTCGGTTACCCGCAGTTGAAAGTGCTCGTCGAGTACGACGGCGAGCAACATCGAAAGAATGACGAGCAATACGCTCGCGACCGGCAGCGCGCAGCCGACCTTCGGGCGGCCGGGTACACACTCGTCACCGTATTGAAGGGCGGGCTGGCAGGCGATGGGGCGGCCCGCACGATTGCCGACGTGCGCGAGGCCTTGCTCACGGCCGGCTGGCATCCTGGGCGCATGGGGCGAGACCGGGCATAGTGGTCGCGCCGATAGAATTAGCAAGCGATTCCGCGCGCCCTCAGAAGGAGCCCTCCCGCGTGTCTGACACCACCGATTCCACCTCACGCCCGCCCGTCGACAGCGTGAGTGTGGCCGAAGCCACTCCCGAGAAGGAGCAGCCGTACGCCGCGCTGGGACTGAAGCCCGACGAGTATGCACGAATTCGCGAGATTCTGAGGCGCCGGCCCACGAGCGGCGAACTCGCCATGTACTCGGTGATGTGGAGCGAGCACTGCTCCTACAAGTCGAGCAAGATCTACCTCAAACAGTTCGGTTCGAAGACCACCGAGAAGATGCGCAAGAACCTCATGGTGGGCATCGGCGAGAACGCTGGCGTCGTCGACGTGGGCGAGGGCTGGGCGGTCACGTTCAAGGTGGAGTCGCACAACCACCCGAGCTACATCGAGCCGTTTCAGGGCGCCGCAACCGGCGTCGGCGGTATCGTGCGCGACATCATCTCGATGGGCGCGCGCCCCGTCGCGGTGATGGATCAGCTTCGCTTCGGCGACATCGACCACGAAGACACCGCTCGTGTCGTGCACGGCGTTGTCGGCGGCATCAGCTTCTACGCGAACTGCCTCGGGCTGCCGAACATCGGCGGCGAGACGTACTTCGACAGCGTGTATCAAGGCAACCCGCTCGTCAACGCGCTGGCCGTCGGGGTGCTGCGGCACGAAGACATCCATTTGGCAAACGCGACCGGCGCGGGCAACAAGGTCGTGCTGTTCGGGGCGCGTACCGGCGGAGATGGCATCGGCGGGGCATCCATTCTCGCCAGCGACACGTTCGACGCGAAAGGGCCCACGAAGCGCCCGGCGGTGCAGGTGGGCGACCCGTTCGCTGAGAAGGTGCTCATCGAATGCTGCCTCGAGCTCTTTCGCGAGCAGCTCGTTGAGGGCATCCAAGATCTCGGTGCTGCGGGTATCTCGTGCGCCACCAGCGAGCTCGCCAGTAACGGCGACGGCGGAATGTACATCGAACTCGACAAGGTGCTGCTGCGTGACCCGAGCCTCACCGCAGAAGAGATCCTGATGAGCGAAAGCCAAGAGCGCATGATGGCTGTCGTTCAGCCGTCGAAGCTCGATGCCTTCTTGGCGGTTGTGGCGAAATGGGATGTTGAGACCAGCGTTCTGGGCGAAGTGACCGACACTGGGCGCCTCATCATCGACTGGCGCGGCGAGCAGATCGTGAACGTCGAGCCGCGCACGGTGGCAGTGGATGGGCCGGTCTACGACCGCCCGGTCGCGTACCCCACCTGGATCGACAAACTGCACGAAGACACCGCAGCCACCCTGCCCCGCGCGAGCGATGACGACGAGCTGCGCGCACAAGTTCTGACGCTGCTCGGCAGCGCCAACCTCGCCAGCAAGAGCTGGATCACCGACCAGTACGACCGCTACGTGATGGGCAACACGGCCCTGTCTTTTCCTGACGACGGCGGCATGATTCGTGTCGACGAGGAGTCGGGGCTCGGTTTCGCCATCGCCACCGACGCGAACGGCCGATACTGCCAGCTCGACCCGTACTACGGCGCTCAGCTCGCCCTCGCCGAGGCGTACCGCAACGTGTCGGTCACCGGCGCTGTGCCCGCGGCCGTCACCGACTGCCTCAACTTCGGTTCGCCAGAGAACCCTGAGGTCATGTGGCAGTTCTCGCAGGCCATCGCAGGGCTCTCTGACGGCTGCCTCGAACTCGAGATACCCGTCACCGGCGGCAACGTGTCGTTCTACAACCAGACCGGCGGCGCCCCCATCCACCCGACCCCCGTGGTCGGAGTGCTCGGCGTCATCGATGACGTCGCTCGCCGAGTGCCGAGCGGCTGGCAAGACGAGGGCAACAACATCTACCTGCTCGGCGTCACGAAGACCGAGCTCGACGGGTCTGCGTGGGCCGGAACCATCCACGACCACCTCGGCGGTCGCCCGCCCGTTGTCGACCTGCCTCGCGAAGCGGCGCTCGGCGGCCTGCTGCACGCCGGTGCCATGCAGGGTCTGCTCGCTTCAGCCCACGACCTCGCCGACGGCGGGCTCGCTCAGGCGCTGGCCGAAGCCGTCCTGCGCTTCGGCGTCGGAGCACGCGTGTGGCTCGACGAACTCATGCTGCGTGACGGCATCGACCTCACCACTGCGCTGTTCAGCGAGTCGACGGGCCGCGTCATCGTGTCGGTTCCGCGCGAAGACGACGTGAAGTTCATGGGTCTCTGCGAGGGCCGCGAGTACCCCGTACTGCGTATCGGCGTCACCGACTCCGGCGCGGGCGTTCCTTCGGCCGACAGCGCGATCGGCATCGGCATCGAACCGACGTCGAGCACGGATGCCGCACTCGACATTCAGGGCCACTTCACCATTGACATCGCAGACCTCTACGCCGCCCACCGCGGCGCCCTCTCGGCCCGCTTCGGCGCCACGGTCGCCTAGCCCTGGCGCGATCACACCGTCGCCACTCTGAGCCAGGCGGATGGGCCAGCGGGCCGCCGGAGGGTCTAGGTCAGAGCGACAGGTGAAACTTCAGTGCGTCATCCACTTGACGCATGACCCATGCGGGCACCCAACCGGTGATGGCCGCCAGGCGCTCGACCGAGACCGTGCGCACCTGCTCCGCCTGCGCTTTCGACGCGCTCGTCAGGCCCATCTCGCCGATCGCCTCAGGGTCATCGATGAGCACCTGAAACTCGGCTCGAACCTTCGAGACGTTCGACGTCAGCGGCACGATGGTGATGGTGCCTCTGCCCAAGCTCGTCGCCGCGAAGTTGGCGCCGTCGTTGCTGACCACAATGCATGGTCTTGTCTTCGACGCTTCGCTCGGCTCTGTGGGGTCGAGCCTGACGCCGACGACTTGGCCGCGCCTCACGCGCCGATGCCGTCGTGGGCAGCGGCATCCCACGCGCGCGATTCGGTTGAGGCGATCCATTCGTCGTTCGCGGCGGCGTAGTCGCGCACCGCTCGCATCTCGCGGGCAATTCGAACCAGGTCGTGAATGACGGCCGAGCGATTACCCGAGTGGTCGCGCGCCAATTCGTCGATGTACTCGACATCGTTATCAGAGAGGCTCACACTCAATTTGGCGGTCATACCGCGATACTACTAGTGTGCGACCGCGAAGTACGCCGAAAGGCAGCGAGATCAGACGGTCTTCGGCTCGACCGTCGCGATCACCCCAGTGGTCGCTGCAATGCGCTCGTGGTGGTGAATGACCTCGGCCACGATGAAGTTCAAGAACTTCTCGGCGAACTCGGGGTCGAGGTGCGACTCTTCGGCGAGCGCGCGCAGCCGCTTGATCTGCCGCGCCTCACGCTCGAGGTCGGCAGCGGGCAACCCGTGGGCGGCTTTCAGCCGGCCGACGAGCTGGGTGAACTTGAAGCGCTCGGCCAGCAGATGAATGAGGGCCGCGTCGACGTTGTCGATGCTCTCGCGAATGCTCTGCAAGCGAGTGAGGGCGTCGTCGTCGGAGGTCTCGTGCTCGGTCATATCCAAAACTGTATTGGGTCGAAGCTGAGTTATTGCACACTGTTGCTCTGTAGAGCATCCGGTCGCCGCGCAGCCCAGAGCCGAATGCGCTTCTGGGTGAGCAGGATGCCCAGAAACACCAACAGCGCCCCGAGTGGTTCGTTCCAGGTGAACGTCTCGCCGAGAACGAGCACGCCGAGAATCACTCCCACCACGGGCGTGATGTACGTGACAGTGGATGCGCCCGTAGGCCCCCACGCCCGCAGCACGGCGATGTTCCACACGTAGGCCAGGCCGGTGCCGAGCGCGCCTAGCGCTAGCAGGCTCACCACGATCGGCACGGTCAGCGCCAGCGGCCCGAGCGCGACGACAGGCGTGAGGGCGAGCATCACGAGAGCGCCCATGCCCACCTGCATGAACGCGAACGGCACCCCGGCGATGGCCCGCGAACTGAGAAACCGGCGGGTGTAACCGAAGGTGACGCCGTAACAGACGGCTGCGCCGAGGCAGGCCAATTGACCGAGCAGATCACCCGTGAGTGCGGCGTACCCCCATGGGCCGACGATCACGATCGTTCCAATGACGCCGATCGCGATGCCCGTAGCCTGGCTGCGGTTCAGCCGCTCGACCCGAAAGGCCAGCGTCGCGAGCAGTGCCGTGGTGATGGGCGTCACGGCGTTGTAGATGCTCGCGAGACTCGACGAAACGTACTGCTCGGCCCAGGCGAACAGCAGAAACGGCAGCACGTTACCGACGATTCCGATGACCAGAAAGTGCAGCCAGACCACGGGCTCGCGAGGCAGGCGCTGCCTGCTGATCAGCACGATGAGCCCGAGGGTGAGCGCGCCGAGAATGATGCGAGCCCAGGCCACCTGGCCGAAACTCACTCCAGTGAGAGCGACCTTCATGAAGAGAAAGCTGCTGCCCCACACCAACCCCATGGCCAAGAACTGCAGCAGCACGCGGATGTTGCGCGGCGGCGCGGCGGGGGTGGTCGATGGTGCGTTGTGGGTCACCTCAGAGACACTAGCGCGAACGGGTGACGCCCGCCCCGGGCATCCGGAGCCGAGCGCCACCGCCCCGGGCATCCGGAGCCGAGCGCCACCGCGAACAGCGCAATCGCCCCGCGCACCGCGAAAGCAGCACGCGCAGCGAACGCCGCTACTGAACCGTGACGATCTTCACTTCGATGTTGCCGCGCGTGGCGTTCGAGTACGGGCAGACCTGGTGTGCGGCATCGGCCGCGGCCTGCGCCTGCTCGGGCGACGCCTTCGGCACATACACGTCGAGCTCGACCGCGAGACCGAAACCACCCTCGCCGTTGCTGCCGATGCTCACGCTCGCCGAAACTTCGGCGTCTGTGGTGTCGATCTCGAGGCGCTTGCCCACGACGTGCAGTGCGCTCAAGAAGCACGCCGAGTAGCCGGCGGCGAAAAGCTGTTCGGGGTTGGTTCCCTCGCCGGTGCCGCCCATTTCTTTGGGCGGGCGGGTGTCGAGGTCAAGGCGGTCGTCTTCGCTTCGAATGTGGCCATCGCGCCCTCCGCCTGAGGCGTGGGCGATTGCAGTGTAGAGAGCTTCCATGTGTTTAGTCCATCACACGTTTCTGGTCGCGTGATGTGCCACGATGTCATTCATGGGCACCGTCGCCATCTTTCATCAGGCCGCAGAGGCATTCGTCGAACTCGTCGCGCGCATCAGAGACGATCAGTGGCAAGACGAGGGGCTCGGCTCGTGGAGCGTCAGGTCGCTCGTCGGCCACACCACTCGCGCCATTCTGACCGTAGAGACGTACCTCAGTCACGACGAGGTCTCGCCCGTGGGCCTGCCGACCGCCGAAGACTATTACGCCCTGATCTACCGCGACTTCGCAGACCCCGAGTCGGTCGCGATTCGCGGTGTCGAGGCGGGAGTGTGGCTGGGCGAGCATCCGGTGTCGAAGATTCAGGATGCCCTGCAGCGCGCCAGCGACGCCATCGCCTCAGCGCCCGCCGGCCGTGTGGTCTCGGTGGGCGGGCACGGCATCGAATTGACGCAGTACTTGCGCACGAGAATCTTCGAGCTCGTGGTTCACTCCATCGACATCGGCAGAGCCATCGGGCAACCGCACGGCCAATCGCCCGAGTGCGTCACCGACGCGACCTCGCTCGCGGCGCGCATCGGCGCCCGCGCCGGGTCTGGCGAAGAGATACTGCTGGCGCTCACGGGCCGTGCGCCGCTGCCGCCCGGTTTCACGGTGGTCTGACGTCGACGCCGCCCGTTTAGGTGGCCCCGGCGACCGCCTGCCGGCCCATTTCGCGACTTCGGGTGGGCCGTGCCGGCCGCCATTTGACTCGCGCGGTAGCGTGGTGGCATGGCTGTGACCCTGCGCCCGACTTCGCTCGACTACACGACGACCGTCATCACCATGGGGAAGCCGCTGACCGCGTGAGTGAGCCGACGGGCCAGCCCGCAGACGCGAGCCCGTCTGCAGCGGCCGGGGCGGCCGGGGGGCCGGCGGCATCCCGAGCCCGAGTAAAGCGCGCGCCCCTGCCGCATCAGTCGCTCGGGGTGATCGTGGTGGGCATGAGCCTGGCCGTGTGGTGGCCCGCCTTCACGCTGGGGGCGTGGGGGGAGATTTTCTTCGACACGCTGCTGCGGGTCTGGGTGGCCGCGACGGCCGCGTTCTTCGTAGTGGTTGTGGTTCGGGCAGCGCGGCGGCGCATCGGCTGGCGGGTGCTCACCCTGCTGCTGCCGACGGTGTGGCTCGTTCTCAGCATCGCGGTCGATTCCGATTCGGGCGAGCTGTGGGTGGCGCTGGTCTCTCTCGCGGGCATTTTGCTTGTGATATTAGGAATTCCGCTGATGATCTGGGTGCTCGCCCGCGTGATCTGGCCCGACATCAGCGACACGGTACCGTTTCGCGGCAAAGTTCTCGCGCTCGGCATCGTTCTGCTCATCGCCGTGGGGTCGTTCGTGCTGGGAGCAAACCAGTCCCGTTTTCTCACCTGCGAAGACTTCTCGATCAGCGGCAACTCCGAGCCGCCCGGTTGCGTGCACGACACGCCTGCGCCGCTCAGCACGCCATAGCCGAACGGCCGCGCTGGCGTCACCCTGCCGGCGCGCACGCAGCTGTCGCGGGCGGCGCAACCAGCGGCCGCCACCGTGCAGGGCGGCGCAACCGGTGGCCGCCACCGTGCACGCAGCTGCGGCTCGCGCAACCTATTCGGGCGGAAACACCACCGACGGCTTCACACCCAGTTCGTCAGCGAACCGCTCGTTGAGCTCGGCCCACCCGTACTCCAGGGCATTCGCGCCGCGTTTGGGCGCCTCCGGATGCCCGGCCAGCACCGTCTCGAGAACGTCGAAGCACAACTGCCAGCCAGCCGCCACCGCCGAGACCATCGACACGTCTCCGAGCGTGTGCCGCAGTACGAGAACCGAACCGGTGCCTTCGTCGTCTCCGCCCGCCGGATTCACATCGCCCAGCAACGCCTCGAGCCCGTCAGGTGTGACATCGGCGGTGATCTCCCACCGCAGCACATCGACGCCCCAGGTGTACTTCAGCAGGTGCGGCGGCTTCACCACGAGCACCTCGATAAGCACCTCTTGGTCATCACCGTTGCCATCGGCGAGCATCACGAGGGTCGCCGGGCCGAACGAGTCAAGCACACGATCAGCCGTGTGCGGCGCCCACAGTTTCAGCTGCTCGGGCTCGGTGAGCGCGCCCCAGAGCACCTCCGGCGACACATCGAAGTTGCGCTCGATGACGACCGTGGTGCTCGCGTCGGCACCCGTCGAGACGCTCACGCGCTGAAGTTCACTGGTCACACCCCCAGAGTACGCGGGGGCGCCGACATGCTCGGGCCGGGCGCGCGCGGGGCACAGGATGCCCGGGGGCTCGATTCGCGTCAAGCCCTGCCGAACATCCATTGCCCCGGGTAGACCGGAAGAATGAAAGCACTCACTTTTCACGGAACCCAGAACGTCTCGGTCGACACTGTGCCCGACCCGCGCATCGAAGAGCCCACTGATGTCATCATCAAGGTCACCTCGACTGCGATTTGCGGCTCAGACCTTCACCTGTACGACGTGCTCGGCGCCTTCATCAAGACAGGCGATATTCTCGGGCACGAGCCGATGGGCGTGGTCGTCGAAGTGGGGAGAGACGTCAAGAACCTCGCGGTGGGTGACCGGGTGGTGATTCCGTTCGTGATCGCCTGCGGGCACTGCTACATGTGTCAACGCGGGCTGCACAGCCAGTGCGAGACGACGCAGAACCGCGAGTCTGAGAGCGGAGCCTCGCTGTACGGCTACACCGAGCTGTACGGTGGCGTGCCCGGCGGCCAGGCCGAGTTCTTGCGCGTGCGGCTCGCCGATTTCAACGCGCTCAAGGTGGGCACCGAACTGCCAGACGAGCGGTATTTGTTCTTGAGCGACATTCTTCCGACGGCGTGGCAGGGCGTTCAGTACGCGAACGTGCCTGACGGCGGAACTCTCGCCGTTCTCGGCCTCGGCCCGGTGGGGCAGTTCGCGAGTCGCATCGGGGCGCACCTCGGCTACCGCGTGCTCGGCGTCGACCCGGTGCCCGAGCGGCGTGCGCTCGCCGAGCGTCACGGCATCGAAACGCTCGACCTCACCGATGACGTGCTCGATCGGCTGCGCGAGCGCACCGACGGCCGCGGGCCCGACTCCGTGGTCGATGCTGTTGGCATGGAAGCCCACGGAAACCCGGGCGCGGGATTCGCCCAAAAGGCTGCCACGCTGCTTCCCGATGCCCTCGCCAAACCACTGATGAAGACGGCCGGAGTCGATCGACTCGCGGCGCTTCACCTCGCCCTCGATGCGGTGAAGCGTGGCGGAACGGTCTCCCTGAGCGGCGTCTACGCCGGCGCTGGCGACCCTATGCCCATGATCCACATGTTCGACAAGGGCCTCACACTGCGCATGGGGCAGTGCAACGTGCAGAAGTGGCGCGACGAAATCGTGCCGCTGGTCGAAGACCCGGCAGACCCGCTCGGCACCGAAGATCTCACCACCCACGCCGTGCCGCTCGACCGCGCGCCCGAGATGTACAAGATCTTCAAGGAGAAAGAAGACGGCTGCATCAAGGTGGTTCTGAAGCCGTAGCGCAATCTCGCGGCAAGTGGATGCCCGCCCGAAGCCACCGCGAAGCCTCACCCCTGGCGCGAAGGAGGCCATCGAGGTTGCGGCTTCGTTCGGGGGTTCGCAAAAGCACCTGCCGACGCGCCTGGGGGTGCTTTTGCGCAACCCCGGCGGGTAACGTATGGCTGTGATCGAAGACGGCGTGATGACGCTTCAGTTCGAGCTCGACGCCTCGAACGGCGAGGAGCTCCCGGGTACCGAAGAGTACTTCGCGAGCGCGCTGCGGCCTGCGATCGTCGGGCGACTCAGCCTGAGTGCGGCGGTTCGGGCGACACTCGTACTTGCGTACGCGGTCGACGTGCGCGTGCAGCCTGAGGTAGGAGCTGAGGCAGAGGGCGCGGCTGAGGCAGAGGGCGCAACCACCATCGCGTCGGCCACCAGGCGGCCGCGCGAGTTCGCCGTCGTCGTGACGAACGACCCCGACAGCCCCGCGCCATACAGCCGCTTCGCCGCGAAGGGAGTGACGCTCGTGCGTCAGCTGCCTGGCGTGTCAGACGATATGGTGCTGCAGTTCGACCCGGGAGAGTACTTTTTCGAGTTGCGACGGGGTACGTCGATGGCCGACGTCGAGCATCCGGTAGCGCTCAATCGCGTGTCGTTCTTCACGGAACGGCAGGCGGCCGGCCGCTGAGCAGCGCTGCCTCGCCTGCGAGCGTTACCTCTCGGCGTCGAATGCTTTCTTGTTGAGTTTCACTGCCACGTGACGGTCTCCGTTCAGCTCGATTTCGGTGCTGAAACGACGCTACGACGAATCGCGACCCCCAGGTAGGCTCTGCGCGCGACGAGGCTGAGCAGTAACATGCCGAACAGCGCGAAGTAGGCGAATGCGTAGTAGCTGAACAGGCTCTGCTGTTCGAAGGCGCTGTCTTTCGACGCCAGCCGTAAGACCGTCACGAAGAGGCTCGCCGCCGTGATGGCAGGCAGCGCGCCGCGCACGAGTACGATTTCGATTTCGTTCAGCAGCGACGCGTGAAACGGAGTCAGCTCGGGGCGCATGGTCGGCAGTGCGCCGTGAAAAGCCTCGAGCGAGCGAAACCGGCGCATGCGCAGCAGCTCCACGCCGGCGCCGAACAGCGACAACAGTGCGAGGCTGCCGAGCGCGAAGTAGACCTCGTCGCCGAAAAAGTCGGCCACCTCGGCGTGCGCGAACGACGACGCAATCGCGATCGGCAGGGCAGACACCAGCAGCAGGCACACGGTGATTCCCACGAGATTGACGAAGCGCAGCCGCCAATACCGCTTCAGCATGTCGTCGGTGACGAGTGCAGTGTCGATTCCGCCGAACGTGGCAGCGGGCATCCGTTCGCCAGCCACTCGCTCAGTACACCAGCTCGGCGGGCGCGAACCGGGCCGCCGAATCGCCCACGAGCGTCTCGTCGCGCGGGTTGAGAGCCAGCACCTCAGTGCTGTCTTTCAGATCGGCCAGGCTCACCCAGAAGAGGCTCGGGCTGCGGGTCGACATGAAGAAGTAGGTGCCGTTCGTGAGGTCGGCGCCCGCCTCCCACCACGTCGGGTAGACGCCCCCGTCGCCGTAGGGCGCGCCGTAGGGCACAGCGACGTTGTGGATCAGCTGAAACACGCCCGCGACAGCCTGCTGCACGTTCTCGGGTTCAGGAAGGTAGTGCAGAAAGTAGCTGGCACGAACAAAGCGGTCGGGTGAGCTGATGTCGCCGGGCAGTGGCAGGTCTCCCCCGAACGGCTTGTAGCGCGCGAGGTTCGCGAGCTGGGCATCCATCGTGGGCGAATTGGCCATCACCCGAAATTCGGGGCCGTGATGCACCACGAGCTCGCCGCCGATGGGTTCGATGATGGCCGAGTCGCCGCTCGCGTCTTCGATGGCGATGTGCACTCCGAGGTCTTGGCCCCGCAGCACCTTCGAGCTGATGCGCACGTCATCGATGGCCGCCACGACCTCGGCCACGGTCGCGAAGTTGTCGAGCACGTATTGCACCCAGAGCGCGATGCTGACGGATGCCCGGGTATCCGCCCCCGCCCACATGCCCGGCTCGGGGTTGAGGTAGAGCGCGTGCGCGGCGAGGCCCTTCTCGTTCAGGCCGTCGCTCGTGCCGAGACCCCACATGCTCAGCACGACGCTGGAGTAGCTCGAGACCCAGGTGTGCGGGCTTTGCTCCGCCCCGCCGTCGCGACTCATGCCGCGCGGAACGAACCACAGCTCGGGCTCGTCGCTGACGGCCCAATCCATGCAGCGGGTGACGGTCTTGGCGACCTGGTTGTCGTTCCAGAAGATGCGCGTGCACATGCTGGCAACGCTACTGGATGCCCGGGGTGCCCTATTTCGCCTTCTTCGACCCGCTCGTGCTCTTCGACCCGCCGCTCTTCGTGGCCGCGCTCGCTTTCTTCGTCAGCGCCTCGGGCTTATGCACCGCTTCGCCGCCACTTTTCTCACTCTGCACGAGGTACTGAGGGTCAGCTCGAGACGCTTTCACGTCGCGCTTCGCCGCGTGCGTGTCGTCGGTGATCTTCTTCTCGACGTGGCCCTCGGCGGTGCCGCCGTGCGACTGCCAGGTGACGTGGTCGCCCTTCGTGAATTCGCTCATGCGGGTACGTTACGCCCCGCGGGTGCCACCTTCGAGGGCTTGCGCAGGGCCCCCGAACTCTGCGGACTGCCGATTGATGAACGAGGCCATTCCTGGCACGGTGAAGGCGATACGGCCGCGTTCGGGCGAATACACCACTCCTTTTTCGAGCAAGCCCTGGCGGGTTGTGCTGAGCGCAGACGTTGGCACTCCAAGCCGGTCAGCGATATCAGGCGTACGCGAGCCGCGTTCTTCGTCAGCAGCCATCGCCCGGAGGTAGTTTCGTTCGGTTGGCGTCGCTCGATCCCATCGCGCAGGAAAAAACCCCATGTCAAGGGCGGCATTACCCTCGACGACCGCCTCTCGCGCGTCATGCAATCGAACGATCTTCGCCTCGGCAATATCCCACGCTGCCTGGCCATATGTTTGCAGAAAGTAAGGGTATCCACCCGAGGCGGTCAAAAGTTCTGAGATGGCCTCCGGTTCGTACTCGACCCCCAACCGGCCAGCTGGAATCAGCAAAGCATCTCGGGACGCCGAGACATCGAGTGCGCCGATTTCTCGGTAGTTGAACAATCGCTCGGCATAGGAACGCGACGAACTGAGTATCGAAGGCAGCGAGGGCAGGCCTGCCCCGAAAATATAGAACGGCCACCCTTTCTGACCGGCTTTGTGCTGTGCAGCGAGCAGGGCCGACATCAGTTCGGGGTCAATATCTTGCATCTCGTCGATGAAAAGCCCGAATGCGCTCGACGCCTTCTGCAACGCGGGCACGAGATCTTCGATGACTTCTTCGAAGTCGACTTCGATGCGCCCGGAATCGGCTCGGCCTCTGGTTTGATCAACGTTGAAGTCGATGGATGCGACACCCAACGACAGACTGAACGATTTGACGGTGCCGAGCACCGCCTTCAACTCTTCGCTGAAGTGCTTACTGCGTTGTAGACGCCGAACGGCGAGCAGGAGGGCGCGCCCGAGCTTGTGTCGAGCAATTTCGTGGCCGCTTTCGGTCGCACTGCCTTCGAGTTCGACGGTGAACCAGTCGGCCTGCTCTGCTTGTCGAAGAAACCTATTCAAAAGCACGGTCTTGCCCACACCACGCAGCCCGTGGAGGATTATGCCGCGACTACTGCGCCTCCCGCGAGATCGAGCCACGACCAGGTCGAAGGCATCAATCTCTGCCTGCCTGCCCACCAAGTCAGGTGGAGTGAGACCTGATCCGGGCGAGTATGGATTGATTTCCGGCTGCATATAGAAAATTATATGCGAATATATGACTTCGGATATAAATGCATATACGAACCGATAAAAACGTGTGGGCGGGTAATCAAGCGCGTGAAGACAAGATTTCGATGCCGTCGAAATCGAGGTCGGGAAGTGTAATGGCCATGCGTGTGTTCCCTTCGAACAGGCACCGACGCCCCTTGGCGTCGGCTAACTGACCCACACGGTAACACATAATTGAGCGCGCCTCATTACTTATCCACAGGCGCTAACCGATCGAACTTCAACTGCCCCAAAAGGCGCAGGCCTCAGACCTCGTCGGCGCCCAAGAGGTCGTGACGCACGACGATGGCCTCGCGGCCCGGGCCCACCCCGATGGCGGAGATGCGCGATCCGCTCATGGCCTCGATGGCGAGAACGTAGTTCTGCGCGTTCAGCGGCAAGTCTTCGAAGGAGCGGGCGCCCGTAATGTCTTCCGACCAGCCTGGGAACTCCTCGTAGATGGGAACCGCGTGGTGGAAGTCGCTCTGCGACACGGGAACCTCGTCGACGCGAACGCCGTCGACGTCGTACGCGACGCAGACCGGAATGGTGGTGAGGCCGGTCAGAACATCCAACTTGGTGAGCACGAAGTCGGTGACGCCGTTGATGCGCGCCGAGTATCGGGCGATGGGGGCGTCGTACCAGCCGCAGCGACGCGGGCGGCCCGTGGTGGTGCCGAACTCGAAGCCGTTGGCGCGCAAGAACTCGCCCGACTCGTCGAAGAGTTCGGTGGGAAACGGGCCGGCACCGACTCGCGTTGTGTACGCCTTGACGATGCCGATGACGCGGTCGATGCGGTTGGGCGCAACACCCGAGCCCGTGGAAGCCCCGCCAGAGGTGGCGTTCGACGAGGTCACGAACGGGTAGGTGCCGTGATCGACGTCGAGCATGGTGGCCTGGCCACCTTCGAACAGCACGGTCTTACCGGCATCCAGAGCCTGATTCAAGATCAGCGAGGTGTCGGCGACCATCGGGCGCAAGCGCTCGGCGTACGACAGCAGGTCGTCGACGATCTCGTCGATGATGATGGCGCGGCGGTTGTACACCTTCACGAGCAGGTGGTTTTTCTGCTCGAGCGCACCTTCGACCTTCTGGCGCAGAATGTTCTCGTCGAAGAGGTCTTGAATGCGAATGCCGAGGCGGTTGATCTTGTCGGCGTAGGCCGGGCCGATTCCGCGACCCGTGGTGCCGATTTGGCGTTTGCCCAAGAATCGCTCGGTGACCTTGTCGAGTGTGCGGTGATAGGCCGTGATGACATGGGCGTTAGCGCTGATGAGCAGGCGCGAAACATCCACCCCGCGTGAAATCAGAGCCTCCAGCTCGTGAAAGAGCACCTCGATGTCGACCACCACGCCATTCGTGATCACCGGCGTGACATTCGGGGTCAGGATGCCCGACGGCAGTAGGTGCAACGCATACTTCTGCGTGCCGATCACCACGGTGTGGCCAGCATTGTTGCCGCCGTTGAACTTCACGACGTAGTCGACACGACTGCCAAGCAGGTCAGTCGCTTTGCCTTTACCTTCGTCGCCCCATTGGGCTCCGATCAGTACGATTGCCGGCATTTCTAGAGCCCTTCAGTCGTATCTGCGGTCGACGCCGCGCGGAAGTGAGCCGTTTCGATGGCCTCACTCGCCGCGGGGTCAGACATCTGCAGAAAGTCGTTCAGCCTGGCCACTTCGTCGACTTCACCGATTGCGTCGGCGCCCCGACGCAGTGCGTAGAGCGAGCGAAGCACGCCTCGGTTCGGCTCGTGCGACCACGGCACGGGGCCCTGGCCGCGCCAGCCGCCCTTGCGAAGGGCGTCGAGGCCGCGGTGGTAGCCGACGCGAGCGTAGGCGTAGGCCGGCAGAATCTCGCCCGCCTCGAAAGCATCGTCAGACAGCAGCGCCCAGACGAGAGACGACGTGGGGAATCGCCGCACGAGCGCTTCGAGGTCGGCTCGGGTGAGTACCTGCTCGTCGATGGTCACGCCGTCGGGAAGTACGGAGGCGATAGCCTCGGCCACTCCGTCTTCGGGGTTCAGCAGGGTCGGGGGCACGCCAAGGAGGTTTTCGCCGGTCACACTCAATCCTATCAAGAGGGCTGAGTGGGCCCGGGCTGTGGGTGGCAGCGGGCGGCGGATTCCCGAATAACGACTCACCGCGGGCATCCATCGGCCAATGTCAGAGGTCGGGCGCACAATTGCAGCATGACTTACCACGACATCTGCGAGCGCTGCGAAGGATGCGGCGCCGACCCGCTGCAGCCCTTCCACGACGCCGAGGTACGTATCTGCGTCGAATGCCACGGCGACGGTTACGTCGACGTGTTCGAGTTTCGCCTGCCCGAGCGGCTTTCGGCCTAACGCCGCATCTCGAGCGAAACGGGCTAGGAAGCGCCAGACCCGGCCTGGTGGGTGCGGACCTGGCGCCACTCGAGGGCATCAGGCATCGAGAGCCAACCGACCGCGAGGCATTTGCAGACATCACAAGAGTGAATGCTCGAGCCACGGTCGCTGATGTGCTCGATGAACTTCGCGGTGATCGATGATCTGTTACCTCGACACGTCTGCGGCAGGCAAATTGCTCGTCACTGAACCCGAGAGCGATGCCCTCGTTCGACATCTCGATCAGTTCGGGCATCGGCGCGGCTCGGTGATTGCATCGAGCACGCTGCTTGAAACGGAACTCAGGCGAATGGCTTCGCGGCTCGGATTTACACAAGCCGCAGTGTCAGGGCTGCTTCGCAAACTCAGCGTCATCGACATCGAGCGAGACGTTTTTCGCGAGGCGGGCCTGATGCTGCCAGGCGGCTCGCTTCGCAGCCTCGACGCGCCTCACATCGCCACCGCCGAGCGAATTGCCGCAGACGAATTCATTTCGTACGACGAGCGGCAAGCTCAATCTGCTGCGGAAGTCGGTTTGCGAGTAACGCAGCCCGCATGACTGAATAACTTGCACAGCGGTGTGCAAGTTATTAGAGTGGAGGGGTGACCACATTTACCCCCTCGAAGCCGCCGCGACGCGACGCGACGGAGAACCGCGCCGCGATACTCGAGTCGGCACGCGTACTGCTGAATCGCGATCCTGAGGCGTCGCTTGAAGCCATCGCGGCCGGCGCGGGGCTCTCACGCCGCTCGATCTATGGGCATTTCGCCACCCGCGACGAACTCGTCAGCGAGATTCAGACGCTCGGCGGTCAGCGAGTCACCGCAGCTCTCGCCCACATCGACCACGCCGACTCCCGCGTGGCCATTGCGCTCATCGGCGCCAGGCTGTGGTCTGAGGTCGAAAACGTGCGCGTGATGGCCCAGCTCGCCGTGCGCGGCCCGCAACGCCGAGACTTCGCCAACACGTTGCGCCCGGTGCGCGAAAAGCTGCTCGCCATCGTGGAGCGCGGCATTGCCGCTCGAGAACTCCGCACCGACGTTGCCGCCGAAACTCTCGCCAACCTCATCGAAGGCGCCGCTCTTTCAGTGCTCGACGAAGCCATTCGAGCTGATCTTTCGAATCGTGAGGGCCACCGGTTGGTGATGCTCGCAGCGCTCGGCACGGTAGGGCTCTCGTGGCACGAGTCGAACGCCGTGATCAAGCACCACGCCGAACTTGAGTTCGCTGAACGCGTTACCGACGAGGAGACGAAATGAAGGTCATCCTGAGCAGCGTTTCGAAGGGCGAGAACGGCGAGAACCTGCCGGCGACCTCGCTGAGCTACGAGTCGGGGGCCGTGACGCTCGCGGTCGTCGAAACGGCTAAACGCCCCACGGTTCTCGCCCTGATGGCGGCGGGTCGCATGGTTCCGGATGCCGGCACCATCACCTTCGACGACCGAACCGACCCTGCTGCGTTGCGTGAGCGTTCGGCCATCGTCGATGCGCCCGACGTCAGTGAGCCCGTTGATGACCTGAAACTTACCGCCGTGGTGCAAGAGGAGTTGATGTTCGCCGAGCGATCCAACTCGCGCCGCGATGCCCTCAACGCGCTCGACGAGCTGGATGCCGGGCAGTACGCCGGGTATGAGATGCAGAACGTTCCGCCTGTTGTGCGGCTGCGCATTCTCGCCGAGCTCGCGGTTTCGCGGCCCGGCATCGAGGCCGTGGTTCTGACCTCGCCCGATCGGCACGGCGGTGACCCGCTCGGCTGGTGGGCGGTAGCAGCCGACTTGGCCGAGCGCGGGCTCGCGGTGCTCGTCATCGCCTCTGAGGCCTCGATCGATGCGGTGCGCGAGATCGCGTCACGCTTCGAAACCGACCGTCTCGCAGAACTCGAACGCCAGGCTGCCGCGCGTCGCCGCGAAGAAGCGGAAGCGGCTGCAGCTGCCAACGCTGCTGCAGATGCACAAGACGAACACCCCCATCCCCACGCCGTTCCCCTTGCCCACCCCGACAACGCGGTCATCGGCGCGGGCAGCCCACCGACCAGCACCAGCACCGCCCCCAGCACCACCCACACCCCCGCGCACACAACACCCGCGCCCCCGAAGGATCACGCATGAAAATCGTGACGCTCGTCACCCAAGAGTTTCGCCGCCTCACCGCCACCAGCCTCGCCCGCCTCGCGCTCGTGGCGCTGATGCTCGTTCCCGTCATCTACGCGGGCCTCTACCTCTGGGCGAACAGCGACCCCTACGGCAACGTGAAGAACATCCCCGTCGCCCTGGTGGTTGAAGATACCGGCGCCACCGTCAACGGATCGCCCGTCAACTATGGCCAACAGGTTCACGACCAGCTGCTGAAAGACGGCAGCGTGAAGTGGATGGATGCGACGCCCGACCAGGCCGCCAGCGGCATCAAAGACGGAACCTACGACTTCATCTTGACGCTCGGCCCCGACTTCTCCACGATGCTCACGTCTGCTGGCACAGCAACCCCGCAACAGGCCGTCGTGCAGCTCACGACCAACGACACGAACAGCTTCTTGGCCAGCACAATCGCCGCGACGGTCGCCGAGAAGGTGCGCCTCAGCATCTCGCAGCAGGTCGGCGAAGCCGCAGCGCTGCAGTTCTTGAACGGATTCGCCACCATTCACACGAACGTCAGTACCGCGGCCGACGGTGCCACGCAATTGGCCGACGGCACCGCCCAGGCCGAGGCCGGGGCATCCACTCTCGCCAGCGGAGCAGCGCAAGCCAACTCGGGAGCGGCAGATCTGGCGAACGGTTCTGCCTCGGCGGCGAGCGGAGCATCCACTCTCTCGAACGGGGCGAGGCAGACGAATGACGGCGCCGAGCAGCTCGCGAGTGGCCTCGACACGCTGGCTGCCAAATCGGCCACCCTGCCGGCAGACACGGCGAAGCTCAACACCGGCGCGCAGGCGGTTGCCGGCGGCAACGCCCAGCTCTCGGCCGCGGCCACGCAGGCTGCTTCGGTGGCTCAGGATGCCGCTGACCAAGTGGCTCCGGCGCGAGCTCAGATCGTGCAAGACCTCACCGACCTCGGCCTGACGCCCGATCAGCAAGCGCCCATTCTGGCCAAACTCGACACGGTCGGAACCGCCATATCGAACGGCAACGACCAGATTCAGGGCGTCAACACGCAGGTGGCCAAGCTATCGACTGGCGCCGCGCAGGTCGCCGCCGGCACCCAGCAGCTCGCCGACAACGCGCCCGCCCTGACATCTGGCATCAACCAGGCCGACTCCGGCGCGCACCAGGTGGCGAGCGGAACACAGCAACTGGCCGACGGCGCAGCGAGCCTCGCCGATGGAACACAGCAGGTCGCCGACGGAGCGGCAACCCTCAAGACCGCAACGCAGCAACTCGCCGACGGCAGCGCCACACTCGCCAGCGGCGCCACAACGCTGAACTCGGGTGCCGATCAGTTGCGCGATGGGCTGGTTTCGGGGCTGGCGCAGATTCCGAACTATACCGGTGATCAGGCTCAAGCCGCGGCGGCCGTCATCGCGACGCCCGCGCGGGTCGACACCGATTCGGTCACGAAAGCAACGACGTATGGGGCCGGAATGGCGCCGTTCTTCATCAGCCTCGCCGCCTGGATCGGCATCTACGCGCTGTTCTTGATCATCAAGCCGCTCTCGAAGCGCGCGCTGACCGCGATGAAAACCCCGCTCAAGGTTGCTCTGGCGGGCTGGCTGGCCCCGGCCATCCTGGGCGCCCTGCAGATGGTCGCGGTGTACCTCGTCGTGACGCTCGCCCTCGGTTTCGGGGTCGCGAATGTGCCCGGCATGCTCGCCTTCATGATTCTCACCTCGGTGACGTTCGCGGCGATCATTCTCGCGCTCAACGTGTGGCTCGGCAGCGTGGGGCAGTTCATCGGGCTGGTGCTGATGGTGGTGCAGCTGGTCACGGCAGGCGGAACGTTCCCGTGGCAGACGCTGCCCGGGCCACTTGCCGCGCTGCATCACGCGCTGCCGATGTCATATGCCGTCGACGGAATACGTCAGTTGATGTACGGCGGCGACATGATGCTGGCGCTCAACGACGCCGGGGTGCTGGCGATCTGGCTGCTCGCGGCGGGTGCGTTCACGTATTTCCTCGCAACCCGAGCGACCCGCGCGCGAACCCTACGCGACCTGCGCCCCTCCCTCATCGGCTGACGCGCGGTACGCTCCCGCAGAATCCGGCGATTCGCTTGTCGCCCTCGTTGCGCAAAGGCACCTTCCGAGCATCGTGCCGGTGCTTTTGCGCAACCCAGGCGGGCGTCGTCGAACGGCGGCGAACCAGCCAGGGCGCGGGCGTCGCTGCGAATTACTGCACGGTGAGCTGGATGGTGTGCAGGCCCGTGGAGCCTGAAGGGGCGGGGGGCGCCTCGTCTGAGGTCTGGGTGTAACCGGAGGTGTCGGTGGCGCGCACGGCGATGACGTGGTTGCCGCTCGTAGCCTGCCAGGGCAGCACCCACTGGCGCCAGGTGTCGGCCGAGATGGCATCGGCGAGGGTCGCTTCGACCCACGGCCCGTTGTCGACCTGCACTTCGACCTTCGCGATGCCCGTGTGCTGAGCCCAGGCGACGCCAGCGATCGGGATGGTTCCGGCGGCGAGACCCGCGTTGTTCTTCGGGGTATCGATGCGCGATGAGGTCTTGATCGGGCCGAGAGCCGTCCAGCCGCGCGGAGTCCAGTAGCCCATGTCTTGAGCGAACGTGGTGACCTTCATCTCGACCACCCATTTCGTGGCCGAGACGTAGCCGTAGAGCCCGGGCACGACCATGCGCACGGGAAAACCGTGTTCGACGGGCAGCGGAGCCCCGTTCATCCCGACAGCCAACAACGACTGCCGGTCGGTGTCTTGCAGCACCTCGAGCGGCGAGCCTGCAGTAAACCCGTCTGAGCTCTTCGACAGCACCATATCGGCGCCGGCCGTGGGCTTGGCCCGGGTCAGCAGATCACGAATGGGGTAGCCGAGCCAGGTGGCGTTGCCGATGAGGTCGCCGCCCACCTCGTTCGAGACGCAGGTGAGCGTGATGGTGTCTTCGACCAGCGGCAGCGCGAGCAGGTCGGCGAACGAAATCTCGACCTCGTTCTCGACCATGCCGTAGATTCTGAGCTTCCACGAATCGGGATTCAGCTGCGGAACCTGCAACGCCGTGTCGATGCGGTAGAAGTCGCCGGCCGGCGTGATGACGGGGCTGATTCCGCTGATGCCGAGCTCTGCACCGCTCGGGATGACCGGGGCCGCCGTCGAAGGCGCGGGCAGCACCAGCGCGTTGCGGGCGCTCGTCACGGCGGCGGCCGTGGCATTCATCAGCCGCGCGCCCGCCCCGACCACCGCGGATGCGGCGGCCGCCACGATCACGAACGTCAAGAACTGGCGCCGCTCATACGAAGCGGGGCCGGTGCGCACGGTCGGGGCCGGCGTCGAGGGCGCACTCGTCGCGGGCCCGACGTTCGCCGCCACCGGAGTGCTCACTCCGCTCGCGATCACTGCGGCCGCGGCTTCGGCACGTTTACGGATGCCCGCTTCGCGCGAATCCCAGCGTTTCAAGCGCTGCTGCAAGGCACGCAGAACGAACACCCCGACGAGCATTCCCACAACTGTAGGTATCGCCGAGAATCCGGATGCCCCATCTCGCGTCGTCACGGCGACCACCGCGATGGCAGAGAACACCACGAGCACCACGATGCCCCAAGGCGGCCGGTGGTATTCGAGCAACCCCGCGATGCACGCGCCGGCCACCACGATGATGCCGAGCAACGTGAGCAGCGCGGCCTTGTCGCCCGTGCCGAACAACGAGATCATGACGTCTTTGACGCCCGGCGGGGCCAGGTCGATCATCAGCGAACCGACGGAGAAAAGCGGGCTGGCCTCGGCGCTGATGAATACGGCCACCAACTCGGCCGAGGCAAGAACGGTTGCCGCAGCGACCACACCCGTCAGGGCCGCCCACACGTTGCGTCGCATGCTCTCACCCTAGGCGTGAAAAGCTGACGCTCGCCTGTGACCGCGGCGCTTAGGGTGCAGGCCAGATCAGGGAGGTGCCGTTGTAGATCGCCGAGAGAAATGACGGGTCGGTGGCGGCGTCGAGGTCGGGGGCGCTGGGCAGCACGCCGCTCTTCACCAGAAACTGGCTCTCTTGCGTCAGCAGGTCGGAGTTCAGCGAGCCGAGCGGGGTGCCGGCGGGCTGCGCCTTCGTGACGAGCCCGGTTTCGGTCTGCCACACCTGCACGTTGTGATCCACGTCGTACCCGGCGCCCGAGAGGGTGGAGGCGAAGCCCACACACTCGGCAGCGTTGGTGAGGCAGTAATTGTAGGCGTGAAAGGATGCCCGCAAGAAGTCTTGGGTGGCGGTGGGGTTCGCCTTGATGAACGCCGGGTTAGCTGCGACGGTGCCGAAGGTGCCCGGAATTCCGTAGTCTTCGGGATTCCACAGCTTCACGTCGGTGCCGTCGGCCTTCAGCGTGAGCGGTTCGTTCGATTTGTAGCCGGTGAGCGATTGCACCTGACCGCGCGGCAGCACGGTGGGGTCGTAGCCCACCACGACCTGGGTGATCGACGAGAGGTCGGCGCCCGCGTCGACGAGCATCGTCTGAATCTCGGGCGGCAGCTGGCCCTTCTGGCCGAGGGTCGTGCCGTCGAGCTGTTTCAGGTCGGTGATGTTCGGCAGCGTCATCAGGGTGGCGATGGGTACCTGCCCGTAGGTCGCGATGCCGGTCACGTTGACGCCGTTCGACTGCGAGCGCAGCAGGTCGGCGTCGCCACCGAGGTCGGTGAATGTCGCGGTTCCCGCGGCGACGAGTTGCGCGTTCGCGGCGGTGTCACCCGTGCCGGGCTGAATCTGCACGTCGAGGCAGAGCGCATCGAAGTAACCGAGCTGCTTCGCGGCGAGAACGTCGAGAATGCTGGCCGAGGCCTGGTACTGATAGCCGGTGACGTAGTTGATGGTGCCCGCGGCCTTGTTCTGGGCGCAACGCTCGGCCGAGATGGCCGAACCGGAAGCCGCGCCGGAGCTTGTGGGCGAGGGGGAGGCCGAGCATCCACTCAACCCCAGAGCAGCCGTAGCGATGACGGCAGCGAGGGCGAGTAGTCGGGGGCGGCGGCTGTGTCGGGTGGGCATCGGGCGTGTCCGTTCGGTCGGATGGAATGCGAAGTCAGTTTCGCCGTGACAATTGCGACTCGTGCCAGCGCAGCACGCGTCGTTCGAGCAGAATCACGACCAGCAGCAGCAGCGAACCCATCGCGGCCAGGCACGCGATGGCGGCGTACACGACGGCGAGCCTCGAATTCGCCGAAGCCACACTGATTACTGTACCGAGGCCTTTGCCTGCCCCGGGCGCGATGAACTCGGCGACCACCGCGCCAACGAGCGACAGCGGAAACACCACGCGAAGCGCCGCGAAGAGGTACGGCAGGCTGCCGGGCAGCCTCAGCCGCCCCAGAACCGCGAGCCTCGATGCGTGCAAGGTGGTGAACACCTGCAGCACCGGCGGCGACACCGAATTGAGCCCGATGATGAGGTTCATCAGAATAGGAAAAAACGTGATCAGCGCCGTCACGATGAGTTTCGGGGCCGGCCCGAACCCGAACGCCACTACGAGTGCCGGCGCAAGCGCAACCACCGGAGTTACGTTCAGGATGACCGCCAGCGGCATGATCGCGCGGCGCAGTATGCCCGATTCAGTGACCAGCACGGCCACGATGAACGCCGAAATCAGCCCGATGACCAGGCCGATAAGCGCCTCACTGAGCGTCACCCAGGCGTTTTCGAGGTAGTACGACGTGTTCGTGACGAGCTGCAACCCCACCTGGCCGAGGCGCGGCAGCAGGTAGGGGTTGCCGATGGCGATCCACTCCCAGAGCAGGCCGGCGATGACCACGGCGACCACGGTCGGCAGCCAGAACAGCGGGTTCCAGCGCGAGCGAGTGGTGCCCCATTCGGCACTCACGACGGTTCGCCCTGGCCGGCTGCGGGTGCGGGCGAGACGCGCGCGCCGCCGATTGGTATCAGCGCGGCGCTCACGAGGAGCTCACCCCGGCCGACTGCAGCTTCGAGCGGATCAGGTCTTGGTAGTCGTGCAACACCTTTGCCTCGACCAGCCCGTGTCGGCGCGGGCGCGGCACGTCAATCGGCACCACCGCGGCGATGCGGCCCGGCCGCGGCGACATCACCACCACCGTGTCTGAGAGCACCACGGCCTCAGAAACCGAATGTGTCACGAACACCACCGTGGTCACGAGCTTCTGCCAGAGCTTCAGAAGCTGGTCTTGGGTGGCCTCGCGGGTGAATTCGTCGAGGGCCGAGAAGGGTTCGTCCATCAGCAGAACGTCGGCCTGGGTCGCGAAGGCGCGGGCGATCGCCACGCGCTGCTGCATTCCGCCTGAGAGTTGGTGCGGCAGGGCACGCACGGAGTCGGCGAGGCCGAGCTCGGTGAGCAGAGCGACCGGGTCTGCCGTGCCAGGGGGCCGGTGGCCGGGCAGTTCGCGCCGCCGGGCATCCGCTCGCCGGTTGACCTTCAGCGGAATTCGCACGTTCTCGAGCACGCTGAGCCACGGCAACAGGGCTGGCACCTGCGGCATGAAGCCGATCATCTTGGCGGCCGATGCCTCGGCGGGCGTGCTGCCGAAGATGCTGACCGAGCCGGTATCGGGATGCTCGAGGCCGGCCATCAGCCGCAACAACGTCGACTTGCCGCACCCACTCGGCCCGATGATGCTGACAAATTGGCCGCGATTCATGCTGAAGTCGACATCGGCGAGCGCCGGCCGCTGTGCCCCTGGGCGCCCGTACGACTTGGCTGCGCCTGACACCACCAGGCGGTCGTCTGAGCCCGGAGCGTCGATTTCGGTCACCATTCGACTATACGGCGGGCCTCGCCGGCCGAATGTTCTCGCCCGCGCTGCGGCTGAGGCGCAGAGCCTCGAGGGTCGACAGCAGTGTGAGCGCGCCGATGACCACGAAACTGAATTGGAACGCGCTGAGACCCACTGCTTCACCTGCGCCGGCCGCGCCCGTTGCTGCTTCTCCGGCGCGCAACGCGATCGCGCCGATCGCCACGCCGAACCCAGCTGCCACCTGCTGCAACGTCGAGGCGAACGTGTTCGCATCGGTCATCTTGGTCTGGGGGATGTCAGCGAATGCGATGGTGTTGTAGGCCGTGAAGCCGGTGGAGCGCATGACTCCACTGAAGATCAGCAGAATCGCCACCAGCACAACAGGGGTGTCGACGGTCAGAAACGCGCAGAGCACCATGCTGAGAGCGGCTCCCGCGGTTGCCGCGACGATGACCGTTCGAAAGCCGAACCGCCGAAGCAGCGGCGTGGTAAACGGTTTGATGCCGATATTGCCGACGAAAACGAACAACACCAACGTTCCTGCGACCACGGGCGTGTAACCGAATGAGTCTTGAAAGAGCAACGGCAGCAAGAACGGAACGGCGCTGATGGTCATCCTGAACACCGAACCGCCGACGTGCGCCAGCCGAAACGTTTCGACTCGCAAGTTGCTCAGTCTGAGCAGTGGATGCTCGGCCCGCAGAAAATGCCAGGTTGCGACCCCGAGCAGGCCGAGCCCCACCGCCGCGAGCACCAGAAGTTCGAGCAGGTTCTGGTCGTTGCCGGCCAGCAGTGAACCGAGGTAGACGAGCACGCCGAGGCCCACGCCGGTGAGCACGAGGCCCAGCCAGTCGAGCGCCGGAGGGCTCAGGTGCCCTTCGCGCGGCACGATGCGCAGAGCCACCACGAACGCGATTACGCCGAGCGGCACGTTGATCAGAAAGATCCAGTGCCACGAGGCGTAGGTCGTCAAGATTCCGCCGACCAAGGGCGCGATCACGGGGGCGGCGAGCGCCGGCCAGGTCAGCAGCGCAACGGTTCGAATCAGGTCGGCTTTGCTTGTGACGCGCAACACGGCGAGTCGGCCGACCGGAACCATCAGCGCACCGCCCACGCCCTGCAGCACCCGAAAAACGGTGAGCTCGGTGAGATTCTGGCTGAGCGCGCACAGAATCGACGCGATGGTGAAGATGGCGATGGCGGTGAGAAAGATGCGGCGTGCGCCGAACCGCTGGGTCAGCCAGCCGCTCAACGGAATGAGCACGGCGAGCGTCAGCAGATAGGCCGTGATTGCGACGCCCACGCTGAGCGACGCGACGCCAAAAGCGTTGCCGATGCTGGGTGCCGCGGTAGTCAGAATGGTGCCGTCGAGGTTCTCCATGAAGAAGGTGCCGGCCACGAGCAGGGCGATGTTGCGTTGGCGATGTGGATGCTCGTGCGCTGGCACTTCGGATTCACTCACTTAGCGCTTCGCACCCAGCTCGAGCAGCAGAACGCCCCCGATGACGAGCACGATTCCGGCGATCTGCACCCAGCTCAGAAACTCTTTGAAAACGAGCCAGCTGATGATCGAGACGAGCACGATGCCCACGCCGCCCCACACCGCGTACGCGATGCCGAGCGGAACGCCGCGCGAAAGCGTGAAGTTGAGCATCACGAAGCTCGCGACGTACCCGACAACGACGATGGCGTACGCCCACCACCGGTTGGCGAGGGTCACCCCTTCGCCCGACGTGAACTTCAAAAACGTCGTGGCGACGACTTCGGAGGCGATCGCCAGCGCCAAAAAGAGGTACCCCACCTCTCAACCCTACGGCTCGTGGGGCGGTACGGCTCGCGCGGCGCTACCCGTTGCGACGCAGGCGGGCGGTGAGGGAGTGAGTCGTGGCGGGCAGGTCATCGCGGCGCGGTGGCGCGACCCGCGACAGCAGCGCGACCCGCGAATTGTCACCCGGCGGGCTACGGCGTGATCGTAATCAGCGTTCCGAGCGGAAGCGCGTTGACGGCGGTGATGGCGTCTGCCGGCAGGCGGATGCAGCCGTGTGAGATTTGCCCCGTGTTCTCGGCTTCGAAGTGCACGCCGATTAGACCCCCGTCGGAACCTCCGCCGTAGGGCTCGTCGGCCACCGCCGAATGCAACGACGTCAGCTGGATCGGGTACACATCTTCACCCTGCGACGGATCGAGGTAGCGCGCCTGAATGTACCCCGTGACACCGGTGGGCGTTGGGGTATTGGGCGCACCGACGCCGACCTTGAACGTCGCGACGGGTTGCCCGGGCGTGGTGATCGTGAGCGTCTGCTGCCCCAACGACACGTCAATACGCGCGGGCACGTCGCCATCTTTGATGAGCAGACTCGTGCGAATCCACGCGCTCGACTGCGCTGGCGCGTTTCCATTGTTCTGCGAAGGCAGCGCCTGCCTGCTCGGCGTCAGAACGAGCGCCCACGGTCCGTCGATCTCGACGGGCACCACCACGGTGTTCTGCCCCAAGAAGTTCAGCGCGGCCAGCCGCGCGACCGGAGTGACCTTGTCTGCTCCATACAGAGGCGCATCCGCTGCCACATGGTAGGTCGCCGACCCTGTGTTCGCGGCTGACCCTGTGTTCGCTGCTGACCCTGTTTTTGTTGCTGACCCAGTGCTTGTTGCTGATCCAGTGCTTGCGGCCGGGCCGACCGTCTGCGAGTACGCGATCAGCCCGGGGATGACGGCGTCGTACTTCGCATCCGGCAACGCGGCCACTGTGTCGCCGGTCGGTGGCAGATACCCATCAGCTGCCGCTGTCGGCTCGCTCGATGCCACCACGCCCGCTCCCGGAGTCGCCGACGTGGGCGCCTCGAACATGGCGCACGATGAGAGCGTCACTGCGAGCACCACCGCGGTGAAGGCAGAACCAACGCGTTCCTTGACTTTCATGTGACTTCCGTCGATGAGGAGCGAGTGGGAAACGAGCGCTGCCCGGGGCAGGCGACGCGACTACCCATCCACTGTCGGCAAGTGCCCGCCCGGCATCGTCGGAACCGGAGTCGACGTAGGGGTCGGAGTCGGTGTGGGCGTAGGAGTTGGCGTTACGGCAGCGATGTGCAATGTGTACGACGCACTCGCATCAGGATCAACCCCGTTCGACGCGGTGAGCGTGATCGCAAAGTCGCCCGATACCGTCGGGGTTCCGGAGATCACGCCATTCGCGAACCTCAAACCGGCCGGAAGCGCACCCGCGAGGCTGTACATCATCGGCTGCCTCGAAATGCCCGTAGCCGTAAATGCAAACGAGTACGCCGTGCCGACGGTCGCCGCACCAGGATCACCCGAAGTAATGGTCGGGCTCACGCTCTGCTGGAGCACCGACACGTTTGCGGTGCCCTGATTTGCAACGAATGCCGAATGGGTGCTGGGGTCAACTGCGACCCCCGCGGGTCGCAGTTCGGTCTTGCTGAGCGGGGTTTCTGCGACAACGGTATTCGTCGCCGAATCAACTACCGAAATGCCGGCATCGAAATTAGCGACGTAAACAGACCCCGCATCAGCATCAATGCCAATGGCGTTCGGATGCGATCCGACTGTAATCGGCGAACCCGAAACCTCTGTGAGCGTTGAGGTATCGAGCACGCTCACCGTATTGTTGTCGAAATTCGCGATGTACGCGCGGCCTCTCGTCGAATCGACGGCAATGGCATTGGGGCTCGCGAACCCGTGCTGCAGCATGTCTGTGACGGTGTTCGTCGTTCCGCCAATGACGTCGACCTCGTTGTCACCCTGCAATGCTACGAATATCTTGTTCGTTCGCGAATCGACGGCGATGCCCTCGGGTTTGCTGCTGGCGCCGCCGCCGACCATGATTGGAGCGCCTACCTGGGCGCCCGTTTGCCCGTCGAGCACCGTCACCGTGCCATCGTTGTAATTCGCGACGTAGACCTCGTCGTTTGTCGAGTTCCAGGCGATCGCGTCTGGCTTGGACCCAACATTAACCGGTGAACCGATCACTGGCGTGCTTGTAGTGGTATCGATCATTGAAACCGAGTCGGAGTCGTAATCTGCGATAAAGAGCAGGTGGTCGGTTTCATCAACGGCCAGTGCGCTCGGGTTCGCCCCTGCGCCCCCGAAGAGGAGGGTGGCGGTCTTATGGGTGACCGCATCAATTGTCGTCAGAGAATTGCTGGTACCCCCTGCGACGAATATCTGCTGGTGTTGGGTGCTGGGATTCGCGTTCGAATCGAAAGCAGCAGCCACTGCGCCCTGCACCGTTATCGGAGAATCCGGATCGGGCGTGAAATGGGAGGTCGACGCAGATGCCGAAGTCACTGTGCCGACGGCGACAAGGCTAGCGAGGCCTACGACGCAAGCGGCACGAGCAAATGTGCGTGGCCCGAGGTGAGAATGTTTCAAAGACATGCGGACGAGAATAGCCGATTTATTCTCGAAATGGCAACAAGACCACTCAGAAGCGCACGTGCTGCAGAATCCAGGCGTGCATGGCGACGGCAGCCGCCGCCGAGGCGTTCATCGAGCGGGTGGAGCCGAATTGACTGATTTCGACCACGGCCGCCGCGGCCGCGACGGCGTCTGGGGTGAGTCCTGGGCCCTCTTGGCCGAAGAGCAGAACGCAACGCGACGGGAAGGCGAACGTTTCGATGAGCCCGCTGCCGGGAACGTTGTCGATCGCGATGATCGGCAGAGCATCCGCCGCCGCCCACGAAACGAAATCGGCGACCGTTTCGTGATGCTGAATGTGCTGATAGCGGTCTGTGACCATGGCGCCGCGCCGGTTCCAACGCTTGCGACCGATCACATGAACGGTGTCTGCAGCGAAAGCGTTGGCACTTCGCACGATCGAACCGATGTTCATGTCGTGCTGCCAGTTCTCGATGGCGACGTGAAACGGATGCCGGTGCTGATCGAGATCTGCGACGATGGCCGCCATGCTCCAGTACCGGTACCGGTCGATGACGTTTCGCGAGTCGCCGCGCTCGAGCAGCTCGGGGTCGTAGAACGTCTCCGTCGGAAGCTCGCCCACCCACGGCCCGACCCCGTTCGTGGTGAGTTCGAGGGAGGGGTTGTTTTGGGCGTCAGACACAGCCCCCAAGATAGCCGGTGCCGTGCCACAGCGCCGAATCGCGGCCGCACGACGACGGCACAACGACAGCAAAGTTAGATGCACCTAACATTTCGTGGCATACTCGGTGAATGGCGCTGGAACAGCGAGAGCACACGCCGGGGCAGGCCGCCTCGGCGACGCACAAGCCCGCGCGCGCCCCGCGCCTGCTATTTCTACTCGGGCCCGCCTTCGTGGCCGCGATCGCCTACGTCGACCCGGGCAACGTTGCCGCGAACCTCACAGCAGGCGCGCGCTACGGGTACCTGCTGGTGTGGGTGTTGGTGGTGGCCAATGCGATGGCCATGATCATCCAGTACCAGTCGGCGAAGCTTGGAATCGTGACTGGGCGGAGCCTGCCCGAACTACTCGGCGATCGCATGCACACCCGCAGCCGGCGCGCGTTCTGGGTGCAGGCCGAGCTGGTGGCTGCGGCGACTGACCTCGCCGAGGTCATCGGCGGCGCCATCGCCCTGCAGCTGCTGTTCGGGCTGCCGTTGCTGCTCGGCGGGGTGATTGTGGGCGTTATCTCGATGATCATTCTGGCCGTGCAGTCGCAGCGCGGGCAGCGTCCGTTCGAAACCGTCATCATGACGTTGCTCGGCGTGATTGCGGTGGGGTTTCTCGCCGGCCTGTTCGTGAGCCCCGTCAACTGGGGTGCGGCGGCCGGCGGGCTCGTGCCCCGCTTCGAGGGAACCGACACGGTGCTGCTGGCCGCCGGGATGCTCGGGGCGACGGTCATGCCGCATGCGATCTACCTGCATTCCTCCCTCGCGCGCGACCGTCACGCGCCGAGTGCCGCCGCCGGTGCCGGTGTCGGCACAGCACCCGCGCAACCACAAGCGCCAGCCCCGAGCTTCGTTTTGCACGGCGGTCGTGAGGTCTCGGGCATCCGGCGCCTGCTGCACGCAACGAAGTGGGATGTCACCGCCGCGCTCGTGCTGGCCGGCGCCGTGAACATCTCGATGCTGCTCACGGCCGCTGCGAACCTCGGCGGAGTCAGCGGAACCGACACCATCGCCGGCGCCCACGCCGCCATCACAGCCGCCCTCGGCCCGGCCATCGGCGTCATCTTCGCCGTCGGCCTGCTGGCGTCGGGCCTTGCCTCAACGTCGGTGGGTTCGTACGCCGGCGCCACCATCATGTCGGGGTTGCTGCGGGTGCGTATTCCGTTGCTTCTGCGGCGCGTGCTCACCCTGATTCCGGCGCTCATCATTCTGGGCGCAGGAGTGAACCCGACCTGGGCGCTCGTGCTCTCGCAGGTGTTTCTGAGTCTCGGCATTCCGTTCGCGTTGATTCCGCTCATCCGTCTGACGGGCGACCGGATGCTGATGGGCACCTTCGCGAACCGACTCCCCCTGCGCGTACTGTGCTGGGTCGTCGCCGTGCTCATCGTTGCCCTCAACGTGGCGCTGATCGGTCTGACCATCGCCGGCGGTCTCGGCGGCTGATCGGCGAGCGCCGACGGCGGCCGAGTCGCCGACGAGCGGAATGTCAGCCCTGACTGCACCCGCCCGCCCGCCGGTCGATCACGTTCGCGCTCAGAACCGCGGGCGAAGACCCGGAGTGACCGTGATGCTGAGAGCGGCACTCGCCGTTCCGGCCGCTGTCGTCGCTGTGACGGTGACCGCGAACGTGCCGTTCGCGCGCGGGCTGCCCGAGATGACACCGGAGCGCGCGTCGAGCGTGAGCCCGAGCGGGAGCGCGCCCGACGTGACGGTGAACGTCGGCGCAGGCGTTCCGCTCGCGGTGACCGCGAACGAGTAGGGCGTGCCCGTCGTGCCGGCCGGGGCGGCGCCAGACGTGATCGCCGGGCTAGTCGAATGCTGAACCACCGACACGGTGTCGTCGCCGAAGTTCGAGACGATGGCGGCGTCTTGGCTCTGGTCGAACGCTACGCCGTAACCCTCAGAGTCGCCCGTCGACACGGTCGCTACGACCGAGTTCGACGAATCGATGACCGAAACCGTGGCGAGCGAGCTAGCGTAGTTCAGGTTCGCGACGTAGACATCACCGTTCGACTCGTCAATCGCCAGCGCACTCGGCTCTGTGCCCACGGGTATTGTTGCGTCGGCCACGAGCGATTGCTGGCTGATCACCGATACCGTGTTGTCGTCGAAATTCGCAACATAGACGGTACCGTTCAGCTGATTGACCGCCACGTCGTCGGGTGCGCCGCCGACCGGAAACGCTGTCACCGTCAGCGCCGGGGTGATCTCGGAAATAGAGTCGTCGTTGAAATTCGTGACGAATACATCTCCCGTCGCCTGATAGACGGCCACTCCGTTAGGGTTCGCGCCGACAGGCACTGTGTCGGTGACATCGTCACTCGCGTTGAGCACGGAGACCGTGTTGTCGTCACTGTTCGTGACGTATTTCTGGTGGGTCCAACCGTTGATGGCAATGCCATGCGGCCCTCCGCCGACCGGAATCGTTTTGATGACGTCATTCGTCACGCCGTCGAGCACTGAAACCGTACTACTGCCCTCGTTCGCCACGTACACCCAGCCCGAAGAGGGATCTACTGCGATGGCGTTCGGTTGCACTCCCACGTCGACCACCTTCACAACATCGTGCGCCGCATTGAGCACGGAGACGGTGTGGCCAGTCGAACCCCAATTGGCGACATACTCCATGTGCGTCAGTGGGCTGATGGCCACTCCGGTCGGCCCCGTTCCAACGCTCGTGGTCTGTGTCAGCGTGTACGCGGTCGAGGCTAACGCTGGCGCCGCGGCCCCCACAAGTGCCAGTGGCACGGCCACAACTGCTGCGATCGCCCCAGCTTTCAGTGCGCTTTTCTTCATTCCAGTTCTCCTCACCGAGGTGAACTTTTTTCGCCTCGCCAAAGAGATCGAGAATCGGCCGATTCATTACGCCGAAAGACGAAGCAACTCACGTTTCTCGGACGATTCGTGCCGTGGATGCTCAGCGGCGGTAGATGGCAGCCAGTAGTTCGTCGGGGCGATCGGTGCGCACGGTGTAGCTCACCCCGGTGGAGGTGCGGAGCACTGCAACACCCGAGCCCGAGGTGAAGAGCAAGCCGCGCTTATTGCCGGGGAGCACGCGATAGCCCGCGCCGCCGAATTCGCGCGCCACGATGTCGACCTTCTTCGCCGATCCGATGTCAGCACGGTCGAAACGCACGCGCCAGACCGGCGAGAGTGCCAGAGTGATGGCGGCGACATCGACTAAAATCACGATTCGCACCGTCAGTGCGAGCAGACCGACGGCGATCAAAACCACCACACCGACCACCGCAGCCACTGTACTGCCGCCCTGAAACGACCCGGGGTCGAGCGCTGTCGCGTCGACCGCGAGTACCACGGCCGCGACCAGCGCAATGACGCCGACGACGCGCAGCCACACCGGCGCAGCCGTCTGCTCGCGAAACAGCTGCGTGTTCGGGCCAGCGAGACCGCCGTTGCCACCCGAACCGTTGCGGCCACTACCACCACCAGCGCCACCCGGACTCGCGCTCACGACTCGACCCGCGTCACCCAGATGGCATCGGATGCTCGCTGCCCTAGCTCCACGCGCACAGCAGCCTGTTCGTCACCCACCACCACCTGCACCTCGCCCGCCGCCGTGCGCTTCTCCAGCACCGTCAACCGCACATCGAGCAGCACCCCTCTGTCGGCCACGTACCGAAGCACGGACGGGTCGGCATCTGAGATGCGCGACACCGCGAACGGATGCCCGCTCGGCGCATCGCTCAGCCGCACCGCATCGGGGCGGTACGAGAGACCCGCGGCCGAGGGAATGGGGTCACCGTGCGGGTCGCGAGAAGGCATGCCGAGCATCCGGTCGATGCGGTCGATGAGTTTGTCGGAGACGGCGTGCTCGAGCACTTCTGCTTCGTCGTGCACCTCATCCCACGAGTAGTCGAGCACCTCGACCAGAAATGTTTCGACGAGGCGATGCCGGCGCACCATCTCTACAGCCACGAGCCGGCCCGCGTCGGTGAGTTCGATGCTGCCGTAGGGTTCATGCACAACCATTCCGAGCCCAACGAGCTTACGAATGCCATCAGAGACGGTCGCAGTGCTGACGCCCGCACGCTCGGCGAGCCGTTTTACCGTGACCGCCTCAGTCGACCATTCGTCGGCCGCCCAGATCACCTTCAGATAATCTTGGGCGGCGGTGGTGAGGCTCGAAACGGGCATGGCTCCAGTGTAGTTTTTCGCGGCGGTGAAACCCCAGGCATCGATACCGCAACGTCTGCTGAGCACAGCATGAGAGAAATCGCAATCCCTGTAAGAAGTTAGTTTGGCTAAGTAAAATTGGTTTTGTGCATCGAGTACATTTTCTGCCGAGCGCCACAAGCGCCGCCCCCCAGCCCACCTCGTCAAGCGCGAGTGCGAACCCGCCCACGTCGGCCAGTTACACTCACACGGTTCATCACGCTGGCAATCAGTACTTCGCCACAGCCGAGATGGCCGAGATCTTTCGTGCTCACGCCTACGAAATCGTAGAGCGGGGCCACACCGAGCTCGTGCCTCTGCTGCACCACTCGGGAGTCGATCTGCTGCTGATCAGCCCGCAGGCGAACTTCGCAGTGGTCGCCATCGAGATCGGTCACCTCGAAGCGAGTTGACGCCGCCGACCAGTGCCGCTCGCCCGCTGACGCTGCACGTTGGTGCATCCAGCTTGCGGCCAGGTGCCATCAAGCCGACTCGCAGTACCCTGGGTGGTGAACACCTGGAGGGTCTCCGTGAGTCGTCGTGACGAAATCGAATGCTGGCTGACCGACATGGACGGCGTGCTCGTGCACGAGAACCAGGCCCTGCCCGGGGCCGCCGAACTGCTGCAGCAGTGGCGCGACGAAGGTAAGCCCTACCTCGTGCTCACCAACAACTCGATGTTCACCCCGCGTGACTTGAGTGCACGTCTGCTCGCCTCGGGGCTCGAGGTGCCCGAAGAGAGCATCTGGACATCCGCTCTTGCCACCGCAGCCTTTCTCAAGTCGCAGCAGCCAGGCGGTTCGGCCTTCGTCATCGGCGAAGCCGGCATCACCACCGCTCTGCACGAGGCCGGCTTCATTCTCACCGACACCAACCCCGACTACGTGGTGGTGGGTGAGACGCGCAACTACTCGTTCGAGGCCATCACCCGCGCTATTCGGCTGATTGCGGGCGGAGCTCGGTTCATCGCGACGAATCCGGATGCCACGGGGCCGAGTGCCGAAGGCCCGCTGCCTGCCACGGGAGCTGTCGCCGCGCTCATCACGAAGGCCTGTGGCAAGGAGCCCTACGTCGTGGGCAAGCCGAACCCCATGATGTTCCGCTCGGCGCTCAACAAGATCGGCGCTCACTCCGAGAACACCGGCATGATCGGTGACCGCATGGATACCGACGTGGTCGCCGGCATCGAGGCGGGCCTCCACACGATTCTCGTGCTCACCGGCATCAGCGACCAGACCGAGATCGCCAAGTACCCGTTCCGCCCCGACGAGATACTCAAGGGCGTCTACGAACTGCTCTCCCCCGACCCCGTCGAGTCTGACGAGATCTGATCTGCCGCGCTCGACTCGGCACGCTCAACTCGGCGCGCGCGGCTAACTGAGCCCGTTGCGGGCAATTGAGACCGTTACACCGGGCTCAATTCGACGTAGCGGCCTCACTTCGCGGCGGCGGCGGCGGCCGCAGCGGCAGCAGCGGCGCGGGTCTCGCGCACTGCGGCGGCGATTCCGCCGCGATACGGAGTGCCGTGGCCCGGCAGCACCCAGGTCGCCGAAAACTCCTCGAGGTTGGCGAGCGAGGCCAGCGCCTCGGCTGGGTCGTCGGTGAAGGGCGCGGGCTGCATGCCCGTCTTCCCGTTGAGCACGTGCCGGGTCGTGAGGGCGTCTCCCACGAAAACCGCGTCGGCTACCGGCGAGAAGACGGCGATGCTGCCCGGTGAATGGCCGGGCATCCGGATGACCTGCGGCGCACCCGGCAGATCGAGCGCTTCATCACCCTTCAGTTCAACCACCTCGGTCAGGTACTTCGGCCGGATCATGCCCTTGCGCGCGCCGTAAGCCACAAAGCCGAGCGTCGGGCCGATCTTCATGCGCCCGCCCGATGCCTTGGATTTCTCGAGGCCCTTCGACCTGGCGGCGTCAGCCTCGTGAATGTAAATCGGAACGCCGGTCTCGCGGTGCAGTTGTTCGGCGAAGCCGATGTGATCGCCGTCGCCATGAGTGATGATCGCCCCACGAATGTCGCCGAGCGACCGCCCCAGAGCCGAGAGTTCGGCTTTCAGGTCGGCGTACATGCCGGGCAACCCGGCGTCGATCACAGTGATGCCTTCGTCGGTGGCGATGAGGTAGGCGGCAACGATGTCGTTGCCGAGGCGGTAGAGCGAAGGGCCGAGTTTCATCAGATTCTCCGTGAGGTTCAGGTGCGGTATGGGAACCGCATTGCTATGCTTGCGTGATAGCTATTCTACGTAGCCATGATAGCTATGGTCAATAGCTATACGAAAGGTTTGCCGATGCCCACCCCCGATCGAACATCGCTCGACGACATCGTGCGCGCCGGCCGCGCCATTCTCGAAGCTGACGGCTTGCCGAAGCTGACGATGCAGGCGGTGGCCGAGCGCGTGGGGGTGCGCGCGCCCTCGCTGTACAAACGCGTGAAGAACCGCGACGACCTCATTCGTTTGATCGTCGCATCCACGGCCGACGAGCTCTCAGACCGCCTCAATGCGGTCGAAACCGCCGCTCACCACACAATCGAAGTCCAACCGGATGCCCGAGCCACCCTCATCGCCCTGGCCCATGCCCTGCGTGGTTTCGCCCACCAGTACCCCGCCGCCTTCGCCCTCATCTTCGCGGCCGTACCGGCATCCACACCCCTCAACCGGCAGTCGCTCGAACGTTCGATCGACCCCGTCATGCGGGTGACCGCTGAACTCGCAGGCCCGGAGAACGCGCTCGAGGCGGCCCGAACCGTCACCGCTTGGGCGAACGGTTTCATCAGCATGGAGCTCGCGGGCGCCTTTCAACTCGGCGGCGACGTCGACAGTGCGTTCGACTTCGGCATCACGCATCTGGCCGACGCCCTTACGCGCTAGACGCCTTCGCCCGGCCGACTCCCTCGCCCAGTAAACAACCTCGCCTAGACGCCTTCGCCTGGCCGACGCCCTCAGCCGCTAGACGCCCCCGCCGCCTCCGCCACCACCGCCGCCGCCCGAGAAGCCGCCACCGCCCGAGCCGCCGCTCGAACTCGACGACGTGCTCGCAGCGAGACTCGAGTCGACCACGCTCGACAGCGACGAGATGGTACCCACGAAAAGCGCCGCGTTGAACGCGCCCACGTTGCCGCCGTACCACTCCGGCTGCGACCCGAGCTGCTCGTAATACGTGCCCAGCACCTGCGACCACTCGGTTTCGAGGTTCAGCAGCACGGCGTACGGCAGCAGCTTCTCGTAGATCTTCACCACTTGACCCCAGTCGGGCGCATTCACCTGCGTCTTGAGCGCGCCCTCGGGGCTCTGCAGCATGGCAAAACGGTCTTTCTCGGCCAGCCGAATGTAGAGCTCGAGCCCCTTGATGTAGTCGCGCAGCTCTGCACCTGTGGCCGTGAGGGGCTTTTTGAACCCGGCCACGAACACCGTGATCGCGGCCACCACGCACACACCGATCAGGATGAACGGCAGCGCTCCCCCGTAATCGTCGCCGATCGCGAGCGAGCCCGCGAGAAACGCCAGCCCGCCGAACACGATTACAGCCAAAGCGAAGAGCGCACTGAAGAGCGTCGTGCCGCCGCGCACCAGCCCATCGGTCACGACCTGTTTGCGTGTCGACTGCATCAGCGCGTAAATGCCCTTGGCGAGGGTCGTGTCTTGCTTCTGAATCTGCATCCATGCGCCGAGCTGCAGCGAATCGCCGAACAGCAGCTTCACCAGCTCGAGTTCGGTGGGGTCGAGACCATCGAGACTCGTCAGCCGCAACCAGTAGGTCTTGCCGCCCCAGCCCGATTTTTCTTGCTCCACGATCTGAATGTTGCGTCGCACCGCGAGACTCACGAAGCTGGCCGCCGGCGCCCTTTTGTCTTGCTTGTAAATGACCGACGCCACGAGCAGATTCACCCCGGGCGGCACAGTGTACTCAGCGATGATGGTCGGCCGACCCTTACCGTCTTTGAGGTAGGTGCTGCGCAGGATGATCGCTCCCACGGCCACCAGAACGGCGAGTATCGCGAAAATGAGTTCGGCGATCGCGGCGGGAGACGCGAAGAACGAGTTGTCGCGCGGGGTGAAGGTGCCGGGCTGAAACCCGATCGAAACGGTGACGTTCTCGCCCGCGGCGAGCTGCTGCGGTGAGGTGGTGAAGGTCGTGTCGGCCGCGCCGGTCGTTGCAGACGCGGTCGCGCTCGAGGTTATGTCACAGGTGTCCGTTGCCCCTGCCACGCCCCAGTAGCACGCCGTCTTGCCGTTCAGATTGCCCGCGAGATCAGCCGGCACATGCACCGTCGCCGTCGCGCTCGCGAACGGCTGCTTCCATGCCGTGCCGTTCGTATCCCAGTAGAACTCGTCGTCGTTCGTGTTCGAGAAGTACTGCGTCACGTTCGTCTGTGTGTAGGTCAGCACATACGCCTGCGAGCCGTGCACGTAGTCGTCGGCCGCGATGGTGACGAGCAGCAAATCGTCTTGCGTCTGGGTTGAGTATGAGCGCGCGTTTCCGTTGCCGTCGGTGATCGACACGATGTTCACGTCGGTGGGGTGACCGTCGTACTTCGTGGGGATGGCTCGCTGAATACCGTGGTTCTGGTCGATGGAGGGGAACTGAGCATCCAGTGTCTCGACGGTTGTCAGGGTGGAGTGCCCACTGGCGTCACGGCCGAGCGTGTAGTCGCCGCTGAAGCTGGTGAACGTGAAGTCGTTGACTCCGGTTCCGATGGCTGAGATCGGCGCGGGCTCCGCGGCCGATGGCGCCGCCTTAGCGGGAGCGGCTGCTGCGGCAAGCGCCGCCACAGCGGGTGACCCCACAGCGGGAGCGGCTAATGAGGCAGGCGCCACCACGGCGGGTGCTGCCATAGCGGGAGCCGCCGTCAATCCCACCAGCGCAAACCCGAGCGCAAGCGCGAGCCCGACCACAGCACCCCTGACACCCCCACGTCGCAGAAGCCCGGGCCCCGCCACGGCCACCCCCTCGCCGCCTGCCTTCGCTCGTCGAGTCATGCTGCACCTTTCTCGTCGAAGCCGGCTCCGTGGTCATCGTCTCAGAGCACACCGAGGCAACCTGAGCGGCGCTCGAGTACCGCCCACTCTAGACGCTACCCGCTGAACACGGCCGGAGCGAAGTTGCCTGTGATGGGCAAGCTCGACGAGCGGCTGACGAAACAGTAGTAGTCGCGCAGGCCCGCCTGCCACTGCGCAGCGTTCACGGGGTAGTCGGCCTGCCACACCACGTCAGGGTAGGCCGCAAGAATGGCGGAGTTGAAGTTCGCCGGCTGCTGGCAGAGCAGATTGAGCTGCTGTTTGATGGCATCCTGGCCCGGATACGCCGCCGCCGGGTCGTCACTGAGCGATCCCCGGCTCATCACCTGAGCGCCGTGCGGCACCGCGCAATCGACAACGGTGAACTTCTGCTGCCATGCCGAGGTGAACGGATTGATGCACTCGCCGCCGCGCAGATCGCTCCAGTCGTAGGTCCCGGCCAGCTGGGGCCCGGCGGTCGAGGTCGGTGTCGGCGTAGGCGTCGGTGTGGGCGTCGTTGTCGGGGTGGGCGTGGCCGCCGGTGCTGCGCTCAGGATGCTCGGCAGCCGTGTGCCGAGCAGAAACAGCCCGGCGAGCACGAGAACCGCAACAGCAATCACGGCCGCGGGCAGCACGAGCCGCGAGCGCCCTCGCTCGGCGGGCAGATGCCCGCCCGGCCGCGCGACGGGGCTCTGCGAGCGAGCGGAGCCCGTCACCGGCGCCGCACTCGACTCGCCCGGCGCACTCGCGGGGCGAGGGTCATCGGCCCCAGTTGATTCGCGCGAATCCACCGGCGCTAGCTGAGCCCGAGGTCGTCGAGACCGATGGCGTAGAAGTAGGGGTACCCCGCACCCTCGATGCGCTCGCGCGCCTCCGTATCGCGGTCGACCACCACGGCGACCCCGGCGATGATGGCGCCCACTTTCTCGAGCGCCTCGATCGCCTTCAGCGGCGAACCGCCCGTGGTAGAAGTGTCTTCGAGCACGACGACACGCTTGCCCTCGAGATCAGGGCCTTCGACCTGCTTGCCGCGACCGTGGTCTTTCGGCTCTTTTCGCACGACGAACGCGTCATAACTGAGCCCGCGTGCAGCACCCTGATGGAGAATCGCCGCCGCAACCGGGTCTGCACCCATCGTGAGCCCGCCCACCGCCGAGACATCGGGAATCTCAGCAATCACATCAAGCATGACCTGCCCGATGAGCGGCGCCACGCGGTGGTCGAGACTGACTCGACGCAGGTCGACGTAGTACGTCGCCTTCTTACCGCTCGTGAGCGTGAAGTCGCCGTGAAACACCGCGAGGTCGGAGATGTACGAGATGAGCTGATCGCGCGCGTTGGTCACCCGACCACCATACCCGCCCGGCGCAAAGCACCCGGGATCACTCTATGTCGCCCAAAACCGGGCGGGAGGGGAACTTTTTGTGATCGCCCCGTGGCGCGAGGGCGTCGGTGGGTGGCACGAGGGCATCGGTGGGCGCGAATAGGCTTGCTTCATGCGTGTTGCCACCTGGAATGTGAACTCCATCAGGGCCCGAGTGGGCCGCGTCACCGAATGGCTGGTGCGCGAAGACATCGACGTGGTCGCCATGCAAGAGATCAAGTGCCGCGAGAACCAGTTTCCGTTCGAGCCCTTCACTGAAGCCGGCTACGACGTCGAGCTGCACGGCCTTAACCAGTGGAACGGCGTCGCCTTCGCAAGTCGACTGCCGATGGAAGACCTCGCGGTGGGCTTCGAAGGCGTTCCCGGTTTCGGCAAACCCGACGAGAACGGGGTGCTGCCGTCAGAAGCGCGAGCACTCGGCGTGACGGTGAACGGTGTTCGGCTGTGGAGCTTGTACGTTCCGAATGGTCGCGAACTCGGCGATCCGCATTACGACTACAAGCTGAAGTGGCTCGATCAGCTCGCAGATCAGACTCGGGGTTGGCTCGCCGAGCATCCTGATCAGCCCCTGGCATTGATGGGCGACTGGAATGTCGCTCCGCTCGATACAGACGTGTGGGATCTGTCGGTGTTCGAGGGCGCCACCCACGTCTCGCCACCCGAACGCGCCGCCTTCTCGAAGTTCGAAGCGATTGGGCTCAGCGACGTGGTGCGCCCACTCGTGCCCACCGGCTACACCTACTGGGACTACAAACAGCTGCGATTCCCCCGCAACGAAGGCATGCGCATCGACTTCATCATGGGTTCGGCGCCTTTCGCTTCGCTGGTGACGGATGCCCGTATCGACCGCAACGAACGAAAAGGTACGGCGCCGAGCGATCACGTTCCCGTGGTGGTCGACCTCGATCTAGATCTCGAAGACGACGACCGCCCCATGGCTCTGTGATCGCGTTCTGCCGATAGCGGTGATCTAGCTGGGGGCCAGCAGCGCCGAGATCACGAGCAGCACCGGGAGAGCCGCGATAGTGGTCAGCAGAACCACGTCTCGCGTGACCGCCACTCCGATGCCGAAACGAAACGCGTAATTGAACATGTTCTGCGCGCTCGGCAGCGCGGCGAGCACCACCACCGCGAACACATGGGTGCTGTCGAGGCGCAACACGAAGACGGCGAAGACGTAGGCGACGATCGGCATCAGCACGCTCTTCAGCGCCGTGGCCACGATGATCTCGCGGCGATCGCTGCCGGGCGGAAACAGGCGCTGGCCCGAAAGCGACATACCGAATGTCACGAGCACGAGTGGAATGGCCGCGCCACCGATCAGAACGAACGGCGCCAGCACGGCATCGGGCAGGTGCCAGCCGAATAGCGCCACGATGAACCCCGCCAGCGAGCCGAGAATGATCGGATTGCGCACCGGCTGCATCAGAATCGCCTTGACCGATGCTCCGCCGCGGGTCGACACATCGAGCACGGTCAGCAGAATCGGCGACAAGATGATGACCTGCAGCATCAGCACGGGAGCGATGAACTGCGCGCTGCCGAGCACGTACACAGCCACGGGCAAGCCGATGTTGTTCGCGTTCACATACGACGATGAGGCCGCACCGAGCGCGGTGAGGGCCAGGGAGCGTCGAAAGAACAGCCGCGAAATCAGCACGAAGGCGCCCGAGGTCACCACCACCGCCACGATGGTGACCACCAGAAACGACGAGAAGATCACGCTGATGTCGGCACGCGCGAGCACCGTGAACAGCAGGCACGGGCTCGCCACGAAGAACACGAAGCGGTTGAGCGCTACCGGGGCCTCGGCGGGCAGAACGTGCAGCCGCTGAACGATGAACCCCACCAGAATCACCACCCCGATGATGGCGAACCCGGTCAGCACCCCGATCACGCTGTCACCCCGATATGCGCGACCGCCGACCCGCCAGCCGCAGCGGCCACGCGCATCACCGCCCCGGGGTCTCTGGTCACGGCTCCGTGGCCATCGCGCTGACGAGCGCCGCCTTCAGGTACGGCGTCAGCGTGGTGGCGAACGTGTTCGTCAAATGATCTTGGTCGCGGTAGACGTTGGCGCCGCCGATGACCGCCAAGCAGTCGGTTGCCGTGCAGTACGTGTTGCTGAAGTCGAGCAGAGTGACGTGCTCGCCCGCCGCGATCGATGCCTTCGCCGCGATGGCGACGGGTGGGTCGGCGACCAGCCCGTCGGCGCGCGGCTCGGTGCAGTCTGATTCGGCAGAGGTGCGCAGGCATTTGTTGGGGTCGTCTGTCCACGCGGGATTGTCGACGGTGGTGACCACGGGCGTGCCCTTGGCGGTGACCTCTTTCCACGCGTCGCTGAACCCGCTGGCGAGCGCCTGGCCAGACGCTGACGTTCCGGGCGCAGTCGCATCGGCGAGCGCCGCCGTGAAGATCACGTCGTACGGCTGCACCGAAGCGAGTTCTGCGGTGAGATTCGCTTGCCACGCGTTACACGAACGCGAAAACGCATCGACACCGGGCATCGGAACCGTGTTCCACGGGCATCCACCTTTGATGTAGGTGGTGAGCGCCCAGCCGTTGTCGTCGGCCAGCTGGATGAACGGCGAAAGCAACGCGAACGCGTGACTGTCGCCGATGAGTGCCACCCGCTTCGCGTTCGGGTCGGTCGAGCCGAAGTGGCACGCGTACAGCCCCGAATCGTTGAGCGTCACGAGGCACTCCGGGTGAGCCGGCCGGTCGGCGTTGCCGAACCCGGGCGACGGGATGATCGTGTCGGCCAGCGCCGCATTCGGGCACGTTACGGCAGCGCCACCCGCATCGGCACCCGAACCCGTACCGGTACTAGTGGCCGGAGCCGTCGCGGTGCCAGCGCCCGACGCCGCGGCACCCGCCGCTGTCGCGACCTGCTGATGCGTACCCGTTGCATCAGTCACCTCAGGGCCGGGGCCCGACGCCGCGCCGAAGCACGCCGGCGGATCGGAGACTGTGCTCGCGAGTTGGCTCGCAGCGGCGTCGTACTTCGGCTGCTGCACCACCCACACACTCGACACCAGCAACACCATCACGGCCATGCCCGCGAGCATGAAGGAGAAGGTGAAGCGAGGCTTTCGGAGCGCGAAGAACTTCAGCTGACGCGTCGGGTCTTCGACGAACTTCTTCGTCAGCCACGCAAGCACCACCGCAATGACGAACAACGCCACGCGGTTGTAGATCGACAGACCCCAGCCCGGAATGAACGGCGCAATCACAATGAGCGGCCAGTGCCAGAGGTAGAGCGAATAGGAGATGTCGCCGAAGAACCGCGGCACCCGGGTGCTGAGCACTCGGCCGATGTCGTACCGGTGTTCTGAGCGGTGCGACACGATCACGGCGGCCGTGCCGAGCACAGGCACGAGAGCCGCATAACCGGGGAACGGCGTGTTGCGGTCGTAGGTGAACCCCGCAATGAGAATGGCGAGCACCCCGGCGTAACCGAGCACGTTCACGAACCACCCGCGGGTGGGCCGAAGCCTGAGAATGAGCGCCAAGAGCGCCCCCACCCCGAACTCCCACACTCGGGTGTACGTGACGAAATAGGCCGCCGCCGGGTCGTTGTTCGTGGCGACGACCGACAGCACGAATGAAACGACGGTGGCGATGACGACGAGCGCGATCATCGCGTTCCAGCGCCCACGATCGCCGTACTTCGTGGCCAGTCGCTTCACCCCGAAGAACGAGGCGCCCAGCAACAAGATGGGCCAGACGAGATAGAACTGCTCTTCGAGCGAGAGCGACCAATAGTGCTGAACCAGCGAAGCGTCGTTCGATGCCGCGAGATAGTCGACCGAGTTGGCCGCGAGCGCCCAGTTCTCGACGTAGAACGTGCTCGCCAGAATCTCTTTGAGGTTCTCAGTGAGAGCACTCAGCGGCATGATCACCAGGGTGGCGACCGTGCTGAACAGCAACACGAGAAGCGCAGCGGGCAGCAGCCGCCGAACGCGTTTAGCCCAAAAACTCGGCAGCTTGATGCGATCGGTGCGTTCGAGTTCGCGCGAGAGTTGCTGGGTGATCAGAAAGCCGGAGATGACGAAGAACACATCGACACCGATGTACCCACCGGTGAGCCGCCCAGGCTCGAAATGGTAGATGACCACGAGCAGCACGGCGATGGCCCGAAGGCCCTGAATGTGGGGAAGAAAGTGGGCCGGAGCACCGCGCTTGGCGACGGTCTCGCCGCGGGTGCTGGTCGAGTTCATATCGCCCCATGCTACTTGGGCGGTTCTGAGCGAAACCTTCGGCACGCGAGTCTGTGGGCTTTCACGCGAACCCCGGCATTGTGGAGAACAGGATGCCCCCGCCATACTCCTTGATATGAAATTTCACACCGGGCTTCTGCAAAGCGGTAAAACAGCGACCGGCATCGTCGTACCTCAAGACGTGTACGACGCGCTCGGCACGGCGAAGCGTCTCGCCGTCGCAGTGACGATCAACGACTACACCTATCGCAGCACCGTCACGCCCTATCGCGGCGAGATCATGCTCCCGGTGAGCGCCGAGGTGCGCACAGGCGCGGGCATCGAGCCCGGCGACGAATTTGAGGTCGATATCGTGCTCGACGACCAGCCCCGCGAGGTGACCGTACCCGACGACTTCGCCGCCGCCCTCGACGCTGTACCAGCTGCCCGCACCTACTTCGACACCCTCTCGTACAGCAACAAGCGCCGCTTCACGGCGCCCATCGACGACGCGAAAACCCCAGAAACCCGCCAGCGCCGCATCGAGAAGTCGGTCGCGACCTTGGCCGAGGGCAAGCTCTAGCGCTGCCGAGCACCAGGCGGGTTGCGAAAAAGCACCGCGATTCGTGCGCAGCGGTGCTTTAGCGCAACGCCGACCTCTAGCGCCGCGCCAACCGGGCAAGCCCGGGCGACGAGAGGTGGAGCACCTCGTACGTTTCGGTGTCTCGGGAGTCGGCGGCTGCCTCGATCCACTCGGCATCAGGGGCGACAGCCCAGAGGCTGAACTCCACGAGCTGCCACGTGCGAGGGTCGACGGCCACGGCGACGGAATGCAGACCGGGTTGACCGACGAGGGCCGGCAGAGCATCCACTCGCGAAGCGACCAACGGCTGCGGGTCGGCGTCATCAGTCAAGTGGATGATCGACCGCACGGCCACGGTCGGAGCCTCGTCGCCGGCGGGCCCCCGCGCGAACCCTGCGCCCACCCAGGTCTGGGCGACAGGGCGGCCGAAGTCGCGAACGATGTTACCGAAGCCATCGCCGCCCCAGAGAAAAGTTCCGGCGGCGAGTGGGGCGTTCCAGAGGTAGAACGGGGCGTACTGGTTCACGGCCGACCCATTCACTCCCGCTTCTCGAATGAGGTACGCCTTCAACCCGAGCCCGGGGTACTGGTCGAGGGCGAACCCGCGCGTCGCCACGCGCTCGCGAATGATGCCCATGTCGTAGTCGGCCGGCAACGTGATCTGGTACTGCATGGCGAGCATGCGCCCATCGTACGGCGAAGCGGCCTCTCGCCGCACGAGGGTCGGGTACGCAGAGGGTCGGGTGCACCGCAGCTCAGGCGCACAACGAGTCGGGCTCGCAGCGGGTCAGGTCAGGCGAAGACCGCCGTCGCAGGGCAGCACCACGCCGGTGAGAAAGGTGTTGTCGATGAGCGCCACGATGGCCTGAGCGATGTCTTCGGGCTGACCATTACGACCGACGGGTGCCCGTTTCGCGAACTCGGCCAGCGTGCTGTCGCGAGCATCATCGTCGAGCTCGCTCCACCACTCGGTTTCGATGACCCCGGGCGACACCGCGTTGACGCGCCGCGGCGCGAGCTCGGTGGCGAGCGGCGGCACCGCTGACTCGATGGCACCGTTGACAGCAGCAAGGGCGGCGGTGCCCGGCATCGCCGACTGGGCCGAGCCGGCGCTCACGAAGGTGATCGAGCCCTGCTCGGCCAGGGTGGGCAACGAGAGTGCTGCAGTGTGCAGATGCGCGACGGGCTTACCGACGAAGGCCCCGATGAGATCGGTGTCGGCGAGGTCTGCGAAGGGGCCGAAGCCGCCTCGACGGGTGACGGTGACCACGAGATCGGTCAGCGCGCCGGCCGCTGCGAAGAAGTGGCGAAGTGAGTCGACGCTTTCGGCATCGACCTCGATACCCGTGGCGAAGCTGCCGAGTTGTGCGGTGGCGGCGTTGAGGCGCACGGCGTTGCGGCCGCCTATCGACACACGGTCTCCTCGGTCGCTGAGCAAGCGCGCGGTGGCCAGGCCGATGCCGGCGCTGCCGCCGAGAATCGCAACGTGGCGGCCGCCTGGGTTGTGGCACCGGTCTTCGGTCTGGGTGTTGGAAGGTAGTGACATCGCTCTGCTCCATTTCCGAACGTATCGTTCGTTAATAGGTCGATCATATACGAACGTGGCGTTCGGTTACTATAGGCAAATGAATGAGCCACAACCGCGACGCCCCGGCCGCCCTCGAAGCGAGAGTTCACGGCAGGCCGTCATGGCCGCGACCCACGAGCTCATGGGCGAAGGCGGTGCAGTGAGCATGGAGGCGATCGCGAAACGTGCCGGCGTCAGCAAAGAGACGCTCTACCGATGGTGGCCATCGAAGACGTCCGTCGTTCTCGATGCTCTAGCCGAGCGCGGGCAGTCCACGATTCCGCTCCCCGATACGGGAACGCTCCGAGGCGATCTGGCGGCTTTCTTGCGATCGACCGCTGACTCGGCTGACCCGGCCACCCGGCACTTGCTTCGAGCCATCGCGGCCGCAGCCGCGAACGACTTAGACGCCGCCGCTGAGATTCGCACGCGATTCATCTCCGCACGGCGCGCGGCGCTCAATCGCGTGCTCGCCCGGGCGGCGACCAGGGGCGAGGTGATCGCGTCAAACGCCGACACCCTGCTCGACCTCATCTACGGTTCGCTCTGGTACCGACTGATCTTCGACGTGGGTCCCCTCGACCACACCTGGGCCGACGACATCGCTGCCGCCATCGCGCCAGCACCCTGACTTCGCGGGTTGCAAATGGGTCACAACCCGAGAAGCCGACGGCACGTCAAGTTGCTACCAAATGTGCGCTCGCGATACTGTGCGAATGACAAACGGAGGCACTTCATGGCACGATTCGCTCCCTTCGCGCTTTTGGCCGTCGCGGCTACCGCGGCAATCATTCTCACCGGATGCTCGGCCGAAACCGAACCGCTCACTCCGCCTGCCTCTCAGGTGGCCGACGCCGAGGCCGCGGCAGGGTTTCAAGCGGGCAGTCTCGTCGGTGTCTGGACTGTGCAGGAGAAGTTCGACTCACCCGAGCAGCCCTTCATCGCCTTCGTGCAAGACAACACCTGGATTGCCTCCGACGGGTGTAACCGCGTCGAAGGTACGTGGAAGGTCGACGGCAACGGCGTCATGAGCACCACCTCCGGCCCGTCGACGTTGATGGCGTGCGATGGCGCACAACTTCCGCTCTCGGTGACCCTCGCGAACTACGTGTCGATCAACGGCGAGTACCTGACCATCACGAGTTCTGACAGCACCACGACGACGACTCTGCAGCGAGCAACCGACCCCTCGGTCGGCCCGCAGGGCTGGCCCATCGGCTACTGGACTCAGACCCGAACATCCCTTTCACCGTTTCTTTCGATCTCGGCTGATCGCACCTTCACGGGCAGCGATGGCTGCAACCTCATCGGCGGATCGTGGGCTCCGGGCAGCGCGGCGAGCCAGTCGGTCAGCTTCACTAATGTGACCTCGACCATGAAGTTCTGCGAGGGCGTCGACACCTGGCTGAACCGTGCGGCAAGCGCCACAGTTCAGGGCACCACGATGACGGTCTCTGACGCGAACGGCACGGTGATCGGGCAGCTCAGCAGCATGTGACCGCGGGATGCTCGGGGTGAGGATGCTCGGGTGCATGAAGCTCGGGCGCGATGAGCCCATCGAGCTCGGCGCGGTGCGCACGTCACATCGGCGTAATGTTCGGCCCGACGGCGCTCGGCGCCTAAGACGTGCCTAAGCTTAAGTCGATGAGTACCACCGACACCGCCCGAACCCCGATCGTAGGCACAACCGCGCCCGAGGCGCTCAGTTCGCCCGAGCTACTCAGCGCGCCCAAGCCACTCAGCGCGCCCGAGGTCGAACAGCTGCGTCTCGACTTTCCGATTCTGGCGCGGGAGGTCAACGGGCATCCACTCGCCTACCTCGACTCGGGCGCCACGAGCCAGAAGCCGCTTCAGGTGCTGGATGCCGAACGAAACTTCTACCTGAATGAGAACTCGGCCGTGCACCGGGGCGCGCACACGCTGGCCGCCGAAGCTACCGAGAGCTTCGAGAACGCGCGAGCAACTATCGCCTCGTTCATCGGCGCGGCCGACGACGAGGTGGTGTACACATCAAATGCCACTGAAGGCATAAACCTCGTCGCGTACGCGATGTCGAATGCCAGCCTGGGTCGCGGGGCGCCGGCTTCGGCGAGATTTCGCCTCGGAGTCGGCGACGAAATCGTGGTCACCGAGATGGAGCACCACGCGAATCTACTGCCCTGGCAAGAACTGGCAGCTCGAACCGGCGCGACGCTGCGATATATTCCGATTGACGAATATGGTGCGCTTCGGCTCGATGTGGCGGCTGAGGTCATCGGTGAACAAACCCGCGTTCTTGCTTTCACGCACGTGTCGAACGTTCTGGGTGTCATCAACCCCGTGGCTCAGCTCGTAGAGCTGGCGCGTGCGGTGGGTGCGCTCGTGCTGCTCGACGCGTGTCAGTCTGCGCCGCATCTGGCCTTAGCTGTGAAGGCGCTTGACATTGATTTTGCCGTGTTCTCTGGTCACAAGATGCTCGGGCCCACCGGCGTCGGAATTCTCTACGGCCGTCGTGAGCTGCTGAACGCGCTGCCCCCTTTTCTCACCGGCGGCTCGATGATCGTTTCGGTCACCATGGAAGCGACCGAGTATCTGCCGGCACCGCAGCGCTTCGAGGCCGGAACACAGCGCGTTTCTCAGGCCATTGCTCTTGGCGCCGCCATCGACTACCTGTCGGCCGTGGGGCTTGACCGCATCGCCGCGCACGAAGCCGTGCTCGGGCAGCGGCTCGTCGCGGGGCTTTCAGAAATCGAGGGCGTGCGGGTGCTCGGGCCGCAAGCCGGGCACGAGCGGGTGGGGCTGGCGAGTTTCGATGTGGCGGGCATCCACTCGCACGATGTCGGCCAGTTTCTGGATGACCGGGGCATCGCCGTGCGGGTCGGCCACCACTGCGCACAGCCGTTGCACCGGCGACTCGGAGTGGTATCGAGCACCCGTGCCAGCACCTATCTCTATACGACCGACGACGAAGTGGATCGGTTTCTCGCCGGGGTCGCCGACGCGGTCACGTTCTTCGGGGTGCGAGCATGAGTTCAACTGAGATGCAGGGGCTTTACCAGCAGGTGATTCTCGATCACGCCAAAGAGCGGCACGGGTTCGGCCTGGCCGCCACGGCCGACGCGCACTCCCACCAGGTGAACCCCACCTGCGGTGACGAGATCACGCTTCAGGTGCAGCTCGACGGCGGTGGCGACGGGCGCGACGGCGACGGCATCGGCGGCTCCGGTTCCGGCGGCGGCGACGGCATCGGCTCCGGCTCCGGCTCCGGCACGATCCGCTCCATCGGCTGGGAGGGGCAAGGCTGCGCCATTTCGCAGGCGTCGGCGTCGCTTCTCTCAGACCTCGCACCGGGGCTCACGCCTGCCGAACTCTCTGAGCGCATCGATGTTTTTCGCACCGCGATGCGGTCGAAGGGCACCGTTGAGCCTGATGAAGAACTACTCGGCGATGCAGTCGTGCTCGGGGGCGCGTCGCGTTACGTGGCGCGGGTGAAGTGCGCCATGCTGGCGTGGGTGGCGGCCGAGGAGGCGCTGCTGCAGCTCGACGCGCGCTAGTTCAGCCCGGTAGATCGGCCCGGTAATGCGGCCCGGCAGTACGGCCCGCCAGTTCGGGGCGATAGCTCAGCCCGCCAGCTCAGCCCGGCAGTTTGGGGCGGTAGCTCAGCCAGCTCAGCGCGGTAGCTCAGCCCGACGGTTCAGCCCGCCAGCTCAGCCATCTGTCGGCGGCCTCGGCGCGTCGTCGGGCGGCCCGGCGGATTCGCCGGAGCCCCGTGGCGCGCGCGGCGCACGCATGTTGCCGACGATGGCGAACACATCGGGCAGATTGTTCAGTAGAAAAACGAAGTACAGCGGCACCGTGACCACCAGCAGCGCCCACGTGGCGAACGTCACGATGAGCGCGGTTGCGCGCCCCGACGGAACACGAACGGGCGCGTCGAACAACCGAACCGGCGGCACCCCTGAGCGCGGCGATCTTTTCGGTCGCACCATCTGCGCCATCGCCGTGCTCCTCTCGCCGCCTGCACTACAGTAGCTTCCAAGACTGACCGTTGTCTCAAGCGCTCCACTCAACGCGGGCCGACAGCGCCCATCTCAGCGCGGGCCAGCTGCGCTCGGCTCCGCTCAAGTTTCGAACTCAGCTCAACTCTGCTCAGCCTCCGCCGCCAGCGCATCGCGCGCCGCCAGCAGATCGGCGTAAAAGATCTCCGCCACGTTGGGGTGCGCCCTCAGCCGATAGCGCAAGACGTTGTCGCCGTACGTTTCGAGAATCGGGTTATCGGTGGGGTCAACCGAGACGCCCCGCGCCTCAGCACGGAGTTCATCGGGCAGGTCGAGCACGGGCATCCGCGCGTCGAGGCCTGGATTGAAGAAGAATGGAATCGAAATGCGGTCTGAGCCCACGCGGGGCGATTGAACACGGTGCAGGGTCGCCTTCAGGTAGCCGCCGGTAGCGAGCTCGAGCATTTCGCCGATGTTCACCACGAACGCGCCCGGCATCGGCGGCGCCTCGACCCATTCGCCGTCGTACTCTACTTGCAAGCCGCCCTTGCCTGGCTCGACGAGCAGCAGCGTCAGCACTCCCCCGTCGCGATGGGTTCCGACGCCCTGCTTCACCGTCTCGTCAGATTCGCCGGGGTAGCGCACGATTTTGATGAGCGAAAATGGATGATCGGCGAACGCCTCATCGAACACATCCTCTGGCGAGCCCAGGCTGAGCGCCCATGCGCGCAGAAGTTTCAGCGAGACAGCACTCAGCTCTGCGTTCCAGCGCTCCACGACCGGCTCGAGTTCGGGCAGCGCCTCGGGCCAGAGATTGGGGCCTTCGAGGCGCCAATACTCGGCCTCGGGGTCGGCTGAATCACTGCCGGCGCCTTCGGTCGTGCGCTCCACCCCGATGTCGATCTGCTCGCGCCAATCCACACCACCGGCCGTCAGCTCACCGCCGACGCGGGTGTAGCCGCGAAACTGGGGGCTGTTCACGTTCTCGATCGACAGCTTTTCGGCCTCGGAAAGGTCAAAAAAGCGCCGCGCGAGGCCGAGAATCTGATCGATCAGTTCTTGCGGAATACCGTGACCGGTGAGGTAGAAAAAGCCGACATCGTGAGTGACGTGGCGCAGGTCATCCCGAAACGCAGCAGCCTCAGCTGCAGAGCCGTTCAGGCGGGAGATATCTAAGACGGGAAGCGAAAGCACCATACGAGTCTTTCACTGCACAACGAGTGCGGGCGCAATGTTACGCAGGGAGTACGAGGAGTACATTGGGCGCTGAGAAGGAGATGTCATGGTCGATACTCCAGGTGGCGTCAGTGGCGGTGGCGGTTTCGGTGCCGACGGCGGTGCCGGGGGCGCTGGCGAGCCGCGCGGCACGGCGCACGCACGCATTGTCGTGGGCGTCTTCCCCGGGCAGCCCGATACCGTGCTCAGCCAGGCCGCCGTGTTCGCGTTGCGATTCGATGCCACACTGGTCTGCGCCTTCGTCGACCAGACCCGCTACGTCGTCGCCAGAAACAGCGACGCAACCGTGATTTCTGCTTCGATCGACCCCGACATTCCAGATGACATCAGTGCGGTTTTCCCACCCGAGCTCGGACGCCGAATCGCAGCGGCTCTCGACCCGCTCGATGTGCGCTGGCTCACCCTCAGCTCGGCCGGCGACCCGGCCGATTCGCTCGGTTCACTGGCCGAGGCGATGGATGCCGCCGCCATCGTGGTGGGCACGCACCGCTCCACGGCACGCTCGAGCATCGCCGAGTTTTTCAACGGATCGGTCGCGGTGCACCTCGCTCATCGGCAGCACCGCCCGGTGATCGTGGTTCCGGTAGCACCCGTCGAGCGCGGCCAGGCATTGCCGTGGCCGAATGAGTGAGGTGCGCGCCAGTCAGGCCTGGGGCTCCGCTGCCTCGGCCGCCTTGGCTGCCTGCGGCTCGGCCGCTTGAGCTGCTGCCTGCAGCTCGCCGATCTGCGCGCGCGCGGCGGTCACCAGCTCGTCGTTGGTGTTCGCGTGGCCGGCCAAACCCCAGCCGCCGGGCACCGCTTCGGTGAGCAGCACCCAGGTGCGGTCGACCAGCGTCGGGTCGCCGGCCGCGGCCGCCACGATGTCGGTGAGCTGCCGAACCACGGCGAGCTGCTTGTCACGATCGAGCGCGCCAGTGTTGGTCAGCACCTGAACGCGAACGTAATTCGTCTCGCCGTTGACGTTTGCCAGGTCGCCGGTCGGCAGATCGTGCACAAGGCCGGCGGTGTTCTGCCTGAACATGGGAATGTTCGGAACCTGCTCGATGGTCATCAGCGTGGTCGCGAGGTCGACGGCGAGTTGGTGCTTGTCGGCGAACGTTCCGGTGGTGGCGTACACGTCGATCATGGGCATGAGGGCACTCCTGTGCGAATTCTGATGGCTGTCATAGTGACCTCTCGATCCTGCCCTATGACGTGTGTCATAGTCAAGCGCGATTATGATGTTGACCATAGTGAGTTGGCGACGGGCATCCGCACCCCGGCACCCTCGCTTGCGCCAGCATCCGCCGACGCGGGCGTCCGCACATCTCACACCTCGCCCGTTACTCCGACTAACCCCGACTAACCCCGACCGAAAGCGTAGGCACTCGTGGCAAGCGATACCCGACAACGCATGGTCGAAGGTGCCGCGCGCCTGCTCGCACAGCGCGGGCTGCAAGAAACCTCGTTCTCTGAGGTGCTCGAGCTGACGGGTGCTCCGCGTGGGTCGATCTACCACCACTTTCCGAACGGAAAAGACCAGCTCATTGCGGCCGCCGTCGACGCCGCGGGGGCGCACGCTGTGGCTCTCATCGGCCTAGCGGCAAGCTCGTCGGCCACCGACATCACGACGCACTTTCTCGCGATGTGGCGCGAGGTTCTGGTGCGCTCGAATTACACGGCAGGATGCTCGGTGCTGGCCGTCACCGTGGCGACCGACTCTGCCGATCTTCTGTCGCATGCGGCGAGCGTCTTTCGCGCATGGCGTGAGCGCCTGGCGCAGTTGCTGAGCGACGGTGGACTCAACCCTCGCTCCGCCGCCCGCTTCGCTGCCCTGCTCATTGCGTCGACCGAGGGCGCGGTGGTTCTGAGCCGCGCCGAGCAGAGCATGGAGCCGTTCGAGCTCGTGGCGGAGCAGCTCGCCGCGCAGGCCGCGGTGCTCGACGCCGGGTAGGCGTTCGCCGCAAACACCGCTCTCGGCGACACTCTCTCGAGCTTCGAGCCGCCTCTTATCCTTCACAGTTCGCCACCTCGATCGCGTTTCCACAATTAGTGCCGTTGACGGGTTGAGCGTCGGTGGGTGGTGGTTGAATCGAAGCATGAATCGAGCAATACTCACCCCTGATGGCGATGGAAGCGCCTTCGCTACCAGGCGTCTGCTTCGCGAACGCTACAAGGCCGCAGTCGGTGCGGTCATCGATTCCGCGCGCACCGTCGCTGTAGCGCACGCCGAGCACGCAGCCCGGGTCGAGAACGCCCGGCAGGCGTGCCTGGCCGTGGGATTCACAGACCAATCCACCGGCGGGCCCACCTGGACACCTGACGTCGTCACCCAACGCATCCTCGTCACCGAACTCGCTGTCGCGTTACGGCTGAATGAGACCGACGCCCGACGCCTGATCGACACCGCAGAAGGCCTCGCCAGCACGTTCACCGCCACCCGCACCGCCCTGGAGTCAGGCCAGATTTCGTACCGGCATGCGGAGAAGATCATCCAGCACTCCGCCACCCTCCCGCCCGAATGCCTGGCCGACTACGAAACCCGGCTGCTGCCGATCGCGGGGCGGGTGTGTGTGCAACGCCTGACCCGGCACGCCCGTGCCACCGCGGAAGAAGCTCAACCGCAAACGGCGATCGAACGGCACCTGACCGCGACCACCCACCGGCACCTCAGCCTTGACCCCGCCGCTGACGGCATGGCCTACCTGACAATGTTCCTGCCCGCCGTCGAAGCGACCGCGATCTACCACCGCGCGACCGCCCTGGGCAAGGGCCTGAAAGCCGGGGGCGACCCGCGCACCCTCGCGCATCTGCGGCTCGACACGATGACCGACCTGATGCTCAACGCCGAAACCAGCATCCCCGGCGCCACCCACGGCATCCGCGCCCACATCACCCTCACCGTGCCCGCCCTCACCCTCCTCGGCCAGCGCAGCCCCACCCCACCCTCCAACACCCGTCGCCGCACTAGCAGAACCGGCACCCGCCCGACCGACTACGACGAGGCGATACCAGCCAGCTACGACGAAGGCCCCGCGATGCTCGACGGGTACGGGCCCATCGACCGACTCACCGCCCTGAAACTCACGAAGGATGCGCCCTCGTTCTGGCGGGTACTCACCGACCCCGCCACCGGAATCACCCTCAACTACGGCCGCACACGCTACCGGCCACCCACCGACCTTGACCACCTCATCAGAACACTGCACACCGAATGCACCTTCCCCACCGACTGCGCACCCTCCACCACCGCCGAAATCGACCACACCCGACCCTGGGAACACGGCGCCAACACCGAACTCCGCAACCTCAGTCCCCTCTGCAGCAACCACCACAAAGTGAAACACCACACCGCATGGCACATCGAACAAGACCCCGCCCGGCCAGGCACCATCATCTGGACATCACCCGCCGGCTACCACTACACCGTCGACCCCACACCCATCACACGACCGACACCACACTTCACCGATGCAACAACAACCCGCGGCGACCAATCAGCCGGCCGCTCAGACAACAACCAGTACAACCTCGCCGACTCGCCGCCATTCTGAAGATGAACGACTATTCGGGCGCTCATCGCGGGCAGCTAGATACAGCTAAGCGCGGATACCGCGCAAGAGATTGGCAAGCAGAGCATCGACGAATGGGGGTTCCAGCGGCTGGTCTGGCAACAGCAGCCGGTGGTAACACGCACCCCAGAGCTGGTCGACCACGACCTCAGAGTCGACGTCCAAGCGAACCTGGCCGCGCACTTTGGCGCGCTCGAGGGTTTCGACTGCGAGTCGGCGCCGAGGGCGCGTGTAGTTGGCGGCGAAGGCCTCGGCGAGAGCCGGGTCAGACTGCGCGGCTCCGATGAGTTCGGCGATGACTGGGCCACCCGCGCCAGTCAGCAGGGCGACAAACGAGTGCAGCTGAGAACTGAGGTCACGTTCGATGTCGCCCGTGTCAGCAAAGGCGAGAGTTTCTTCGACGGCGTGAAAATATGCTTCGAAGGCTAAAGATCCGGGTGTGGGCCACCACTTATACAACGTCATTTTGCTCGCCCCGGCACGCAATGCAACTTTCTCGAACGTCACACCGGCAAGACCGTGTTCGAACAGTTGCTCTGCCGCAGCAGCGAGCACGGCCTGACGAACTTCGGCGGCCGGGCGGCGTCCGCGACCGGAGCCGAGCGCTCGCGCGGGGGCGGCAGCGACGGGTGCATTGGTGAGGGCATCGGCGACGGGGGCGGGGGCGACGGGGGCAGGGGCGGCGTTCGAGGGTACGTTCGCTCGATCATCCACTCTTGAATTATATGTACGATTCGTCTATATTGTAAATATGTATAAATTGTCCATAAAAAATCGTATCGCCGTCGTCACGGGCGCCTCGGGCGGAATCGGCCGCGCAACAGCAGAACGCCTTGCGCGCGACGGGATGACCGTGATTGTGCACTACTCGGGCAACAAGTCGCGCGCCGAAGAGACCGTCGCCACCATCACAGAGGCCGGCGGCACCGCTACAGCGCTTCAGGGCGACGTCGCTGACGAGAACGAAATGGTCACGCTGTTCGCTCGCGTCGTCGAACTGTACGGCGGCATCGACGTGGTGGTCAACGCCGCAGGCATTATGACGCTCGCGCCCCTCGTCGACCTCGACCTCGCCGACTTCGACGCCATGATGCGCACCAACGTTCGAGGCACCTTTGTGGTCTCGCAACTCGCTGCGCGACAACTGCGAACCGGCGGTGCGCTCATCAACTTCTCGACCTCGGTCGAGCGCCTGCAACAGCCCACTTACACCGCGTACGCCGCAACGAAGGGCGCCGTCGAGGCCATGACGCTGATTCTGGCGCGCGAGCTTCGCGGGCGCGATGTCACGGTGAACGTGGTCGCCCCCGGCCCGACCGCGACTCCGCTGTTTCTCGATGGTAAGCCGCAGCAGGTCATCGACCACATCGCGTCGCTCGCCCCACTCGAACGGCTCGGAACACCCGAAGACATCGCCGAGAGTGTCGCGTTTCTCGCCGGCCCGGCACGCTGGGTCAACGGCCAGGTGCTCTACGTGAACGGCGGAATCGCCTGATGGCTGCGGTGCCGCCGGGCGACTAGCGTAGATGTCGTTCAGTCGAGTCGAAGGAGGCCACGTGGGCGACCCGATAACCACGAGCGCAGACAGAGCATCCGCGAGCGCAACCAGAGCAGCCACGAGCGCAGACAGAGCATCCGCGAGGGCAGACGAAGCATCCGTGAGCGCAGACGAAGCAGCCACGAGCACCGACAGAGCATCCGCGAGCGCCAGCCGAGCCGCCCTCGGCGCAAACCACGCCGCTGCGGGCGCAGACCGAGCATCCACCATCGTCGCGAAGCTCTTCGAACAGCTCGGCGACCGCGTTCACGTCGACGACGCCTCGCTCACTCGGGCGCGCACTGACAAGTCGGGCTGGGTCTCGGCCGCGGCTCCGCTCGCCGTGGTCGATGCCCGTTCCATCGCCCACGTACAGACCGTCATGCGGCTCGCCACCGAGTACAGCGTGCCCGTCGTTCCGCGCGGCGCCGGCACCGGGCTCGCGGGCGGGGCCGTGGGTACTGAGGGCTCGATCGTGCTCGACGTTTCGGGCATGAACCGCATTCTCGAGGTGTCGCTCGCCGACGAACTCGCCGTGGTCGAGCCGGGCGTTCTAAACCAAGCACTGAGCGACGCGGTCGCCGCCGACGGCTTGGTGTTCTCGCCCGACCCCGCGAGCAAGGCCATCTCGAGCATCGGCGGCAACATCGCCACCAACGCCGGCGGCCTGCTGTGCGCCAAATACGGCGTCACGCGCGACGCCGTTCTCGGCCTCAAGGTGGTACTCCCCGACGGCCGGATGCTCGAAACCGGCCACCGCAGCGTGAAAGGTGTCACCGGCTACGACCTCACCGCGCTCGTCACCGGCTCAGAGGGCACGCTCGGCGTCATCGTCGAGGCAACCGTCAAACTGCGCCCGATCGCCGCGGGCGAGGTCTTCACCATCGGCGCGTTCTTCGAGAACGTGGTCGCGGCAGCAGCCGCATCTGCCGCCATCACCGCGGCACGTTTGAGGCCGGCAGTCATGGAGATCATGGACCAAGCGTCGCTCGTGGCCATCGACGCCTACAACAGCACCACCCTCACCACGCGCGGCAACTCCTATCTGCTCGTTCAGACCGATGGCGGCGGCGCCGCGGCCGAAGCCGCACGCATCGTCGACATCATCACCGCCGCAGGGGGCGCGGCCGAATCGACTGCAGACCCTGCGCTCGGCGAGCAGCTGCTCGCCATTCGCCGCAGCTTTCACCCGGCCCTCGAAGCGCGCGGTGAGGTTCTGATCGAAGACGTCTGCGTTCCGCGCTCACAACTCGCCGCCATGTTCGCCGCCATCGACGAGATCGCGGCGCGTTACGGGCTGAGCATTCCCACGGTCGCTCACGCTGGCGATGGCAATTTGCACCCCAATTTCGTGATTCCCACGGCCCTGCCGGGTGGCTCGGGCTCGGCCGACGAGCCGGGCAAGGGCGCACAGACCGTACCCGACGTGATCTGGGATGCTGCGGGCGACCTCTTTCGCGCGGCGCTCGCCCTCGGCGGAACCCTCACCGGCGAACACGGCGTGGGAGTTCTCAAGCAGCGCTGGCTCCGAGACGAAATCGGCACTGACAGCTTCGACCTTCAGCGCCAGATCAAGGCGGTGTTCGACCCGCTCGGCATCATGAACCCGGGCAAAGTCTTCGGGTAGCAGCGTCTCGGCCAACCGCAAGGCGCGCAACCGGCCGGGCCAGGCCCCGCGGCTCAGCCGGCCCCGCGGCTCAACCGCTCAGCGGCTCGCCCGCGACCACTCCAGCAGCTTCTCCACCGGCCACGTCGTCACGATGCGCGAGGCCGGCACCCCGAGCTGCGCCGCCCGTTCGATTCCGTAATCGAGCAGCCCCTGCTGCCCCGGGGCGTGCGCGTCGGAGTCGATGCTGAACAAACACCCCGCCTCGAGCGCCAGAGCGATCAGCTCATCGGGCGGGTCGGTGCGCTCCGGCCGCGCATTGATCTCCACCGCCACGTCGTTCGCGGCGCACGCGTCGAACACCCGCTGCGCGTCGAACTCCGACGGCGGCCTCGTGCCACGCGATCCCTCGATGAGCCGGCCGGTGCAGTGCCCGAGAATGTTGGTGTGCGGCTCGGTGACTGCCCCGAGCATCCGTTTCGTCATGGTGCCCTTGTCGGCCCGCAGCTTCGAGTGCACGCTCGCCACCACCACATCGAGCCGGTCGAGCAGCTCGGGGGTCTGGTCGAGCGAACCATCGTCGAGAATGTCGACCTCAATTCCGGTCAACAGCCGCAGGCCTGACGAAGTGGATGCCCGGCTGAGCCTCTCGACAACGTCGAGTTGCTCGTTGAGTCTCTCGGCGGTCAACCCGTGCGCCACGGTGAGGTTCGGCGAGTGGTCGGTGAGCGCAATGTATTCGCGGCCGAGCGTGAGTGCGGCATCCACCATCAGCTCGATGGGAGTCGTGCCGTCAGACCACTCACTATGCGTGTGCAGATCGCCGCGAATCTTCGTCTTCAGCGCCTCGCCGGCAGCGGTGAGCGGTGACGTCGCTGCGACCCTCAGCTTCTCGACCCGAGCGGGTACGTCACCGGCGAGCGCCTCCTGAATCACTTCGAAAGTGCTGGCTCCGATGCCTTTTGTCGCCTTGAGCCGGCCGTCGGCAGCCCGGGCAGCGAGTTCATCGGGCGAGAACGCAGCGATGGCAGCGGATGCCCGGCGAAACGCCTGCACCTTGAACTGTGGTGCGCGGTCATACTCGAGCCGAAACGCAATTTCGTTGAGGGCATCGACGGGGTTCATGGCTCTATCTTGCTCTAGCGTTAGAGCTGAGCGCACGAGAAGGGGTCGATCAGATGTCTGGAATCTTGCAACCCGAGACCATGAAACCCGACGTGCGTCGCTGGACGGGCATTTCGGCCATCGCCGTGGCCGCGCTGATGGCGGCCGAGTTCTTCACCGCTGCTCTCGGGGTGGGTGCTGCGCCGCCGCTCTCTGATGAAACAGCCCTCGGCCAATTCATGACGGGCGCCGCGAACGCCACCCTGCTCGTCATCTTCATCGACACGTTTCTGATGGCCTCGCTGGTGGTTTTTCTCGCCAGCTTTCGTCAGCTCATCACCCGGGCCCGCGCCGACATGCAGTGGGTGGCTGACCTCGGGTACGGCGCCGGGCTCGTCTTCGTGGCGGTGACTCTGGTGGGCGACGCGATGGATGGCGGTGCCGCTCTCGACACGGTGAAACAACCCGCCGATGGGTCGGTCATCCGGGCGCTCACCGAGGGTCACATTCTCATGTTCGGCTCGGTGGGCTGCGTCATGACCGCCCTCATCGTGGCCGCCGCCGGATACGTGACGTTCGCGTCGGCGACCTTGCCGCGCTGGACGGGCTGGCTTGCCTTCGTGGTCGCCGCCCTCAACCTGCTCACCGTGCCGGCCATGTTCAACGGCACGAGCTCGACCGACCTGTTCTCGGCCGGGGGCCCGGGCGTCACCGCGCTGGCCACGTTTCCGTTCTTGGTGTGGGTGGCCATCGTCGGAATCGTGACGATTCGCGGCACCCACCACCACACCATGCGGCGCGCGAAGGCGGCGGCGCAGGGCGCGGCCGCGAAGGCCCGGGCTCAGGCAGGTGAAGGCGCAGGCGCAGGCGCAGACGCGGAGGCCGAGGTCAGGTCGTGACCACCGCATCGCCCTCAGCGGCGGCCTGAGTACAGCAGCTAGTACCGCAGCCCGTGACCGAACCTGAACAGTGGGTCTGCGGTGTCGAACGGCACGTCTTCGCGGCTCGCCTCAACCGCCGCCATCGAGCGCGGCACGTCGAACGGCAACGAGCCCTTCGGCTCCGCGTCGCCGAACAGCACGGCGAGCAGCGAACCATCTGAGCTGCCGAAATTCGCCACGATGGCGGCGGCTTCGTCGACGAGGGGCGTCAGGATGGCCGGGCGATCCAAGTAGACGTCGAGTACGCTCGGCACCGCCCTGCTGATGCCCTGCAACCGTTCGATCTCGGCCGCCTCGAACTCGAGCGAACCGGCGTGAAAGAACGACTCGAATCCCTTCGTGCGCGAGGTGTCGTAGGGTGCGCTGATGCGCAGAATCGCCACATCGGCCCGATCGGGGCTCTCGACCACGGTGCCGTAATCGGCGAGAGCCTCAGCGCTCACGCCCTCGCCATAAATGCGCAGGCCTTTCGCGAGCGGGAGGGTGGGCGCGGTGCCGGTTTGCTTTCCATTCGTCAGCACCGTGATCGAGTCGCGCTGCGCGGCGAGCCCCGCCTCCACGAAGGCACGGTTGCCCACCACTATTTCGGCCCGCTCTTCGTCGACGAGCGGGTTCTCGAAGAGCCCGAGCGTGAACTTCTCACGCAAGATGCGGCGGATCGAGGCATCCACTCTCGCCTCACTGACATGCCCGGCCGACACCTCGCCGATCAGCACGTCGGTGCAGATCTCGCCGCCGAACTGGTCGATGCCTGCCTCGAGCGCCAGAACGAGACGCTCGGGCCGGCTGAGGTGCTCGACGCCCCAGGCGCGGGCGGCGAGTGGATGCCCCATGATCTCTACATCGGTGAGCAGACCCCAGTCGGTGCAGACGATTCCATCGAAGCCGTAGCGCTCACGCAGCAGCCCGGTGACGACCGACTTGTTGAAGCCGAAGCCCACCTCGTCGTACTGGGTGCCAATCGGCATGCCGTAGTACGGCATCATCTGTGAGCCACCGGCCGCAATGGCCGCCTCGAACGGCTTCAGGTGGTACTCGAACTCGCCACCGGGGTAAACCTGCTCGCGACCGTAGTCGAAGTGAGGGTCTTCGCCGTCTTTCTGCGGGCCGCCGCCCGGAAAGTGCTTGACCATGGTCGCCACCGACGAGGCGCCGAGCGTGTCGCCCTGAAAGCCCCGGATGTACGCCACCACGAGCTTCGAGGTGAGCCCGGCATCTTCGCCGAACGTACCGTTCTGCCGCGACCAACGTGGTTCGGTGGCCAGGTCGATCTGCGGGTGAAGTGCCACGCGCAAGCCCACCGCGGTGTATTCCTGGCGAGCGATGTCGCCGAACGCCTCCACGAGCTCGGCCGAGCCGATGGCGGCGAGCCCCAGGGGCTCAGGCCACTGTGAGAACGCGCCGGCGAGCATCGCCGTGCCCGGGTTGTTGGTGAACGAGTGCCGAGGGTCGGTGGAGAGGGTCACCGGAATGCCCAGGCCAACCTCTGCCGCAACGCGCTGCACCGCGTTGTGCCACGCGGCGAAGTCGCGGCCACCGCCGGCCGAACCGAACACGTTGAAGTGGTTCATGTGCCGCTTGCGAATCAGCGACGCGAGCGACGGAAGCCCGAACTGAGCGTTGCCCTGCTCGGGGTCGCCGGCCATCGCCATGGTGTGAAAGAGGAGGCCGGCCTTGTCTGCGAGAGTGAGCCGCGAAAGGAGGTCTTCGACGCGCTGCTCGATCGGCAGCGATGCATCGTGAAACGGAAAGCGAGTGGTTGTGCTGGTGATGCTCATAGCTGACTAGCTCCTTTGGTGCGCGTGCAAGAGAGAAGAATGCAAGGTGGCGCTCATCACGCAACGCCCTTGATGCGGTAGACCAGAATTCCGCCGATAATGGCCACCACCCCGGCGATCATGAACCAGAGCGTATAACCGAAGCCGTTCAGAATGGCGTTACCGAGCGGAATGACCAGTGTGCCCGCAAGGAACGGGGCGATCATCTGCGGAAGCGTGTTGGCGATGTTCAGCACACCGAGATCTTTAGCCGTGTTCTGCTTGTTGGGCAGAATGTCTATGCACAGCGCATTGTCTACCGCGAAGAAGAATCCACCGCCGATGCCGATGAACACCTCCCCCGCCAGAATCAGCGTCAAACCTGCCGCCGGCCCCACGAGTGGCGAGACGGCGACGATCAGAACGCCGACGCCGAGAATGATTCCGCCGAGACGCACGAAGATGCGCCGACGACCCAGTCGGTCAGAAAGGCGCCCGCCGAGAATGCTGAAGGTCACGATGAAGACAACCGAGACGAGCGTTGCAATCAAGTTGAACTGCAGCTGCGATGCCGTATCGCGCATGCCGAAGTCGACGGCCAGAAACAGCGTCAAGTACGCAGCGACCGAGGCGTAGCCGAACATGATGAATGCTTTGGTGAGCCACGCCCAGCCGAAACTCTTGTACGTGCGTGGGTTGAACACGAACGAGCCGAAGAATTCTTTCACGTCGAAGGGCTGCTCTGGCCTCATCAGGCGTACGCGGTCTTTGAGGGTGAGAGCGAAGATAAGGCCGAGAACCAGACCGACCGCTGCCGGAACCGCGAAGCGCAGCGCGTCGGTGGGCAAGAAGTTGAGGCCGATCGCGGCCACCAGAATGGCCACCGGGGTGGCGGCGCCCACGAGCCCCGACACAACTCCTCGACGCTGATGCGGCACCTGGTCGGCGACCGTGGCCGTTTCGGCCGCCTGAGCGAAGTTGCTGAATAGTTGTGCGGCACACCAGGTCACGAGCAGAATCGGGATGTTCGGGGCCAGGCCCGAGGCGACCAGCGCGAGAAACGCGCCGACGACACCCACCACGATCCACGGCCTGCGCATTCCCCACTTCGCCATGGTGCGATCAGAAAGTCTACCGACCAAGGGCTGTGCCACCAGAGCGAAAAGCGCTCCGACACCAGTGACGAGCCCGAGTGCGGCGGGTGCCTGGTCGAGCCCGACCAGTGACTGTATCTTGACGCTCAGCCCGCCGAGGGCGGGAGCGAAAATGGCCAGAAAGAGGCCGAACGACGCCAAGCTGTACTTCGCGAGGTAGCCCTTCGGCTCCCGGGTGCGGCCGTCGGCCGGAACCTCGATGCCTGTGGTTGTTGTTGTCATATTTCAAACTCCGTTGTCTGACTGAAGAAGATCTGCTGGGTGCGAGACGACAGTAACACATAAAAGCTACACTTGTGTAGGTATTCGATTCGGCAGTTGAGTCGAGTGCCAGGCAGAATAGACAGACATGGTCATCGACGAGAAGCAGGGCTACGCCAGCGGCCGAGCCCGGCGCGAGCAAATAGTGGCCGAAGCCACCATTCTGTTCGGCAAGGTCGGTTTTCACGGAGCCACTATTCTCGACATCGCAGCACAGTGCCACATCTCGAGGGCAGGTCTGCTGCACCACTTTCCCACCAAGGAGTCGCTGCTCGAGGCGGTGCTCGAAGAGCGTGACCGCGAAGACATCGCCCGCTTCAGGCAGAACGGTTCGCGCGGCACCGACGGGCTCGGCATTCTGCGCGGCATGGTCGACCTTGCCTCGCACAACAGCAAACGCGCGGGCATCATCGAATTGTACGCGGTGCTTTCTGCCGAATCGACCGCCCCCGAGCATCCGGCCCACGCCTACTTCGTCGAGCGCTACGACCGCATCAGGTCAGGCACCGTACGCGCGCTCGAACGTGCGCGAGCGGCGGGGTACCTGAAAGCAGATGTCGATGTCGGCGACGCCGCCATCGAACTCACCGCGCTGATGGACGGGCTGCAGGTGCAGTGGTTGCTCTCGCCCGAGGCCGTCGACATGCCCGCGCAGCTGCAGAAGCGCATCCAGCAGCTGCTGACCGTCGAACTCTGAGTTCGGGCTACGCCCGCCCTCGGGCCTAGGGCCTAGGGCCTAGGGCCTAGGGCCACGCCCGGGGTCGACCCGTGCTCCCCGGCCGCGGCGCCCCGCCCCGACGCCGGTGACCGGTGAACTACGGAGTCGCCGAGGGCGTCGGAGCTGGGGCGTCGGATGCCGGCGTCTGCGGAGAACCCGTGCCCGTCGGCGACGGAGTCGGCGTGGGGGTGGGCGTCGGCACCGGTTCAGGCGCTGTGTTTCTCGTGTAGGTCGAACTGGGGGCCGGGAAGCTGTCTCCGCCACCGGCATCACCGGCCTGTTTGTAGAACTGCTTCCACACGTATAGCCGCGAGAGCCCGCTGTACACCGTGTCGCCGTTACCTCCGGTCACCGCCGTGTTTCTGATCGACACGCCGCCGGTCACGTTGCCGACCCACGACGCCGAGACCAGCTTCGAGGTACCGCCGACCAGCCAGACGTCTTTTTCGGCGTCGGTGGTTCCGGTCTTGCCGAAGTGCGGAGTGCCGTCGGCAGGGTTACCCGGGGTGGCGGTGCCGTTCAGAATCACGCCGTTCATGGCGTAGAGGGTGGCCTTCGCAATGGCGGGATCGATCGCCTGGTTGCACGCGGTCTGCGGAACGGCGACCGCGGCGCCGTTCGCGTCGGTGATGCTCGAAATGGCAACCGGAGTGCAGAACATGCCATTGTTCGCGACGCCGGCGTAGGCAGCCGCCATGGTGAGCGGGGCGACCTCGTTGCCGCCGAGCACGGTGGCGTAGAGACCGGTATCCATGGGCCCACCATCAGCACGGTGAATATTGAATGCGTTGGCAATGGCGTTGATGTCGCAGAGGTCGAGCTTCGAGGCCATGTTCAAGAACGCGTTGTTCACGGAGTTCTCGAACTGGCTCAGCACAGAAGCGTATCCGCCAGCCTCGCCCGCATCGTTTCCGGCCGTATAGGGCGTACTCGGAACGTTGCCGCAACTGTTTGTGATGTTCTTCGAGGTGAACGTCTGGTTGTTATTGCCGTTCACGATGTCGCCGAGCGAATGCCCGGTCTTCAGCCAGTCCATCAGCACGAAGAGCTTCTCGGTCGACCCGTTCTGAAAGCCGGTCGACCCGCCGTAGTTCGCGTCTGTGCTGTAGTTGATGGCCGTATTCGTCGCCGGATCAGCCGCCGGGTCTTGACTGTACGTCTTGTTCTGCGCCATGGCCAGCACCTTGCCGGTGCCTGGTTGCACGGTTACGAAGGCACCACCGATGTCGACGCTCGGCATCGACGACGGTACATAATCTGACACCGCCTGATTGGCGGCTGCCTGCAGATTCGGATCGAGGGTGGTGATGATCTTGTAACCGCCGGTATTCAGAGCGTTGGTGCGATCATCCGCGGTCGCCCCGAAGGCCGTGTCGTTCAAGATGATGTCTTTGACGTAGTCGCAGAAGAAACCGGCGCCGTTCGTGGCGGTTTGGCAGCCGGTGGAGGGCTGTGTGATGTTCGGCGTGACGGGGGTTGCTACAGCGGCGTCGTACTGGGCCTGCGTGATGGCGCTCTCTTTGAGCATCGACGAGAGCACGTCTTTGTCGCGCCGGGCCTTGTTGTCAGGGATGTTCGCCGCGATGTCGATACGCAAACCTTCGGGCTCGTTCACCATTGCGGCGAGGCTGGCGGCCTGCGGAAGAGTCAGAGCGTTCGCGTTCACACCGAAGTAGTACTGCGAAGCCGCCTGAATGCCGTAGACCCGGCCGCCGAACAGCGCGATGTTCATGTAGCCGAGCAGAATGTCGTCTTTGCTGTATTCCTTCTCGAGGCCGATCGACAGCTTCATCTCTTTGAGCTTGCGGTCGGGAGTCGTCGCTGTGGCGTCGGCGTAGGCCGCGGCCTCTTGGGTCGGGTCGCTGATGGCCTCGGCGCGCTGCACGAGAATGTTCTTGACGTACTGCTGCGAGATAGTGGATGCGCCCGAGGTGATGTCGCCGGTCACGGTGTTCGCGAAGAGTGCGCGAGCGGTGGATTGAACATCCACACCGCCGTGCACATAGAAGCGCGGGTCTTCGGTCGAAACAATGGCGTCTTTGAAGTACTGCGAAATGTCGTTCCAGCCGACCTCTTGACGGTCTTGGTCGTAGAACGAAGCGAGCAGAGTCTGCGAGCCGTCGGCGTTTTGCGCGTAGATGCTCGAGGTCTGGCTGAGCGTGTCTGGTTTGATGTAGCTCGGCAGGTTCTGAAAGACGCTGAGCGAGCTGTCGACGGCAACGCCTGTCACTGCGACGGCCGGCGTGACAATGGCGGTCACCAGAACTCCGGCGATGACACTCACACCGACGAGGCCGACAATTGCCCCGAGAAGGCCGGTTGTCTTACGTTTGTGCGAAGCCATAGGTACCGATCTGTTGAAACACGAACATGAGGGCGCGGTGAGATCTACTCTTCTCGCGGCCAAACCAGACGCTACGGTCTTCTCCTGAGCGCAGGGGTAGGGCAGCTAGGAAAGTTCTCAGAATCGAAGGCTCGCTGGCGTGTTGACGGTGTTTTCGCAGGTTCGGCAGGGGTGACGGGCTCTTTTCAGACTTCGAAGTGCCAGCGCTTGCCCGGGGGTAGAGCTGATGCGCGTGATGCACGTGATGCAAAAGAATGATGCACCTGATGCGAATGTGAACTACGCTAGAAGCATGCGCACAACCGTTTCTATTGACGACGCTCTTCTCAAGAGCGCGAAGGCGCGCGCCGAAAACCGCGGGCAGACGCTCGGGCAGTACGTCGAACAGGCCATCAGAAACGAAATCGCCGAGCCGGTCACATCGCGCGGCGCGCTCGAGCTGCCGGTGTTCACTCGAGGTACCGGAATGCGCGCCGACATCGACCCGTCATCGAACCGCGACCTGTTCGACGCCCTCGACGCGAGTGGTGATGTCGCCTGATCGTTCTCGACGTGAACGTGCTGATCGCCGCGTTCAGACAAGATCACGCGCACCACATTCTGGCGCGGCCGTGGCTGACGAATGTGTTCGCCGCCGAGAGCGCGGTAGTGGTTCCCGACTTCGTCTGGGTGGGGTTTGTGCGCATCGTCACGAACGCACACATCTTCGAGGTGCCGGCGACCGCCGCCGAAGCGTTCGAGTTCGTGCGGGCGCTGACCGGGCATCCGGCCTACCGCCCCGTCGCTGGGCTGCCCGACGGGCTGCAGATCTTCGAAGACACGGCCCTTGAGTCTGGCGCGCGGGCGAATCTGGTGAGTGATGCGTACATCGCGGCGCTGGCGCTAGCCCTGGCCTGCCCGGTGGGCAGCTTCGACCGCGACTTCAGGCGGTTCACGGGCCTGCAGGTGGTGACGCCGGGCGCGGTGGCGAGCCGGTAGGGTGCTGGGGTGGTGATCACGCGGGCCGAACTTGAGAGCTATCGGGGGCAGACCCTGCCCGATCTGGTGGGGCCCGGCCTGCGGCTGCTGTTCGTGGGCATCAACCCGGGGCTGCGTGCCGTTGCCGTGGGGGCGCCGTTCGGCGGGGGTAGTAACCGGTTCTATCCGGCGCTGTTTCGGGCCGGAATCACCCGCGCGCCCATCGTGGCGTCGCGCGGCCTCAGCGCCGAAGACCGCTCAGAACTGCAGCAGCGCGGGGTGGGCATCACGAGTCTGGTGGCCCGGGCTTCCGCTCGCGCAGACGAACTCGACGACGCCGAACTCGTTGAGGGCGCCGTGCTGTTGGCCGCGTATCGTGACGTGGCCATTGCGGCCGGAATTGCGGTCTACGACCCGCCGCGGTAGGCGCGATCGAGGCTCAGAAGAGGCGCGCAGGCACGTTCGACGGCGACTCGAGCGTCAGCAGAAACTCCTTGCGCTCGAGGCCGCCGGCGTAACCGGTGAGCTTGCCGTTCGTGCCCACCACCCGATGGCAGCCCACCACGATCGACAGCGGATTGCGCCCCACCGCCTGCCCCACCATGCGCGCCAGGTTCTTATCGCCCAGCCGCTCGGCCAGCTCGCCATACGTCGTCGTCTCACCGAACGGCACCTCTTGCAGCATCGCCCAGACCTGCTGCTGAAACGGGCTGCCCTGCAACCGAATCGGCAGGTCGAACTGCGTGCGTTCGCCGCCGAGGTATTCACGCAGTTGCCGTGCCGCTGCGGCCAGCACCGGGTCGACACTCTCGTCGACCGCTGGGCCGAAGGTGCCCCAGTCGGGTTTCGTCCAGTGCTCAGGAAAGTAGATGCCTACGAGCGCATCACCCTGCGCCACGAGTATGACGTCAGCGATCTGATTGGTGCTCACGGTGGTGTGACGGGTACTGCCGGTCGTGGTCGTGTGACGGGTGCTGCCGGATGCCCGCTCCCCCGCCGCTCGGCCAGCCGATGTTTTCGCTTGCCCGACCACCGCACTCACTGCTGCCTCACTCATGCTGCTGCCTCACTCATGGCTTCAACGCTACGCCCGCCGTGGCGCACCCACTGGCGCCTATCAGACATCGCGATCTGATCCCGCAGTCGCTACCCTCCACGGCCATTCGCAGCCACTCGCGGCCCTTAGCGACGACCCGGGCCTTACGAATGCCGCCGACAGTGCGCCAGAATGACCCTATGGCCACAACGATTCCAGCCGACTACGCCCATCTGCTCACCAACCCGAACTACGGCGCCCTCGGCACCATCCGCCCTGACGGCACCGTGCAAGTGAACCCCATGTGGTTCGAGTTCGACGGAACAGCGCTGCGATTCACCCACACCACGAAGCGCGCCAAATACCGCAACCTGCAGCAGAACCCCGCCATGTCGTTGATGGTGATCGACCCTGCGAACCCTTTTCGCTACCTCGAGGTGCGCGGCACGCTCACCGAAGCAGTTCCCGACCCCACCGGGGCGTTCTACGTGACGCTCGGCAAACGGTACGGCAACCCCGACCAGCAGCCGCCGGCCGACAGCGCCGACCGGGTGATTCTGGTGATGAGCGTGGAGCACACCACACAGCAGTAGGCACGGCCGCTGCGACGACCACGGCCGAACCAGCCGTGAACGACCCGCCGGAAGTGACCTGTACGAGGTATAGTAGAGTCATGCCCGCCGTACGAGAACCGAAAGCCCGCGAGCGCCTCAATCGCGAATCCCTTGCGACGTGCGCGCTCGGCATCGCCGACCGCGAAGGCCTCGACGCCCTCACCATCAGGCGCCTCGCCACAGAGAACAACGTCACTCCGATGGCGCTGTACTGGCATTTCGCCGATAAAGAGGCCCTCTTCGATGGTATTGCCGAGCGCATCTACGCCGAGGTGGCGCTGCCCGTGCCTCGGGGGCTGGTGTGGCACGACGAGTTGCGCGAAGTGCTCGTTGCGCTGCTCGGGCCTTTGCGCGGGCATCCACTCGTCGCAGATATCATTCCCTCGCGCATCATGAAGTCTGACGCGGGGCTGGCTTTGTCTGAACGCGTGATCGGCCTGTTGCGGGCGGGCGGCTTCTCGCCGGCCCAGGCGGCGCAGACCGGAATGTTTCTGCTGTGCTCTATCGTCACCCTGGTCGTGCGCGAACCCGGGCAAGACCAGCGGCTCGACCCCGACGCTCAAGATGACGCGCTGCGCCAAAAGCGGGCGCAGCTCGAGTCGATGAACCCCAAGAAGTACCCGAATCTGCTCGAATCGAGCGAGTTCTTCTTGTTCTGCCCGAGCGAAGATGTGTACTTCAGCCAGGGCGTCGACTTTCTCGTGGCCGGCACCACGGGCATCCAGCCCGCCTGAGCGCGAACGACGCTCGCCTCAGCGCGCCGGTCGTCGGCCCGAATCTCGCCCGTGACGACATTTTTCTTTCGCGGTGTTGTTTTGCTATACAACGAACATGTACAGTGCATATGTACGACGCAAATGTACGTCGTATAAGCGCAAGGCACATCGACGACCGAAGGAAGAACAATGAGACGCAGCCCCTGGAGCACCCTGGTCGTGCTCGCGATAGCGCAGTTCATGGTGGTGCTCGACGTCACCATCGTGAACGTCGCCCTGCCGAACATGCAGACCGACTTGCACTTCTCAGCGGATGACCTGCAGTGGGTCATCAGCGCATACACCCTGATCTTCGGCGGTTTCTTGCTGCTCGGCGGCCGTTCGGCCGACTTGATCGGGCGCCGACTCGTATTCGTCATCGGCCTGGTCGTGTTCGCCGCTTCATCGCTTGCAGCCGGGCTCGCAACCTCGCCGCTCGAACTCGTTCTGTTTCGCGGGGTACAGGGTCTCGGCGGGGCGATGCTCTCGGCCTCGGCACTCACCATTCTGATGGTCACCTTCGAGCACGGCCGCCGGCGCAATATCGCGCTCGGCGTCTGGGGTGGGCTCGCCGGCCTCGGCGGAACAATGGGCGCCATCGTCGGCGGAATTCTCGTCGACGCGCTCAGCTGGCGATGGGTGTTTCTCGTCAACGTGCCCATCGGCATTCTCGTCATTGCCGCGGCCTTCTTCGTCATTCGCGAAAGCCGCGCCCCTCGGGTAGGCCGTCGCACGTTCGACGTTGCCGGCGCCGTTCTCAGCACCGCGGGCCTGCTCGCCATCATGCTCGGCGTGATTCGTGCCGAACCGCTCGGCTGGGGTTCGCTCGAAGTAGTCGGTCTGCTCGCCGGCGGCGTGCTGCTGCTCGGGGCATTCGTGGTCGTCGAGTCGCGTTCGGCTGCTCCGCTGATTCCGTTGCGGTTGTTCCGCACGCGCAGCCTGTCGCTCTCGGTCGTGGCACTCGGGCTGAACAGCGCCGGGTTCTTGGCGATGTTCTTCTTGACGGCCATCTTCTTGCAGCAGGTGCGCGGCCTGTCGGCACTCGATACCGGCTGGGCGTTTCTGCCCATGGGCATCGCGGCCATCGTGGGCGCTCTCGTCGCCTCCCGCCTGGTGACCGCGTTCGGCACCCGTGCCGTGCAACTCACAGCCGCGGTCATCAGCGTGGTCGGTCTGCTCTTGCTGTCGGGTGCGGATGCCACTGATCCGTACGCCACGAGTCTGCTGCCGGGTCTCGTTCTGTTCGGCCTCGGCATCACCGCGATGGGAGTACCGGCACAGGTCGCCGCCCAGTCGAAGGTGCACCAAGATGACGCCGGTGCGGCATCCGGAGTCTTGAATGCCGGCTACCAGGTGGGCGGCGCACTCGGCCTCGCCGTGATCACCACGCTCGCCACCTCGCACGTCGCCGACGCCGTTTCGAGTGGCACCGCCCCCGCGGCAGCCGCCGTCAGCGGTTACCAGTTCGGGTTGCTCGTGGCGGCCGTCTTCGCGGCGACGAACATCGTCATCGCGCTGCTCTCGCCCTCGGTGAAGGTGAGCCAGGCCGAGTCGACCGAGGCGGCCGAGCTCGACCCCGTCTCGATCTGACCGGCCGCAGCGACCGCGGGAGTTAGGTCGGAGCAGCGGGCACATGCCGACGTAGTGCGGCCATGTCGCGTCAGCTCCGACCTAACTCCCTCGGCAGGGCAGCAGCCCAGCACGACGGCCGCTTACTCGGCGCTGATGTCTTCGAGTGAGCGGCCGTTCGTGCGCACGCCCAAGAACAGCACGACGCAGGCCACGAGCATGATGACGATCACCACGACACCCGCGGCCAGCGAACTGACCGTGACCAGCAGCGGCAGAATCACCAGAGGTGCCGTAGCGCCACCGAGCGCCCCGATGCCATCGGCGATCGAAGCCGCCGTGCCACGCACATTGGTAGCGAAGATCTCGGCGATGTAGGTGAACAGCGGCGCAGACATCGCGCCGGTGGCGAAGCCGAGCAGAAAGGCACCCACCGTTGCGGCAGCAATACCGAGGCCACAGATCATCAGCGCAACACTCAGCACCACGAGCAGAATGCTGCAGATGATGAGCGTTCGGCGCTCGATTCGCTCGATCAAGAAGATGATCACCACCGACGAGACCACCACAGCGCTCTTGGTGAGCGCGGTAATAAGCAACGCCTGGTCGCTCGACATTCCGGCACCCTCGAGAAAAAGCGGCGTGTACGTGTTCATGGCCGTGAACCCGGCGAAGAACAGAAACAGCACCACCACGATCATGATCAGCCGATTACGCATGAGTTTCGTCGTCAGCAGCGCCTTCAACGGCTTCTGAATCTCCAGCCCCAGCGTCTTCGGTGTTTCGATGAACCGGATGCTCGAGGGCGTCACCTCACCTCGGGCCCGCGCCTCCATGCGCCGCACAATTCGCCCCGCATCGTCGAGCTTGCCGTGTTCACCGAGCCAGCGCGGAGACTCCGTGATGTCGCGACGGTTGATCAGCGGCAGCAGCACAAGGCTCACGGCGCCGAGCCCCAGCAGTATGCGCCAGGCCCCCGCCGGAGACGCGGCGAGCAACGGAATCGACGCGAAACTCGCGATCGCCACCAGCAGCGTGCCCACCAGCCCCATGCCCGCGATCGCCCGACCGCGCCTCGCCTTCGGCGCCATCTCACCGAGGTAACCGGCCAGCAGCGGCAGCACCGCTCCCATGCCCAGGCCCGACAGCACCCGGAAGACGGTCAACGACTCGACGTTCCAGGCCAGCGCGGTTGCCAGGCTGCCGACGCCGAACAAGAGAAACATCAGCCGCAGCCCCATTTGGCGCCCGAAGCGGTCGGCGAAGTAGCCGATCACGTAGGCGCCGATGGCACCGCCGAGCAGGTTCAGCGAAACTGCCAACGCGAGATCTGTCTGGGCGACGTTCAGGCCTTGACTCACACTCGGCAGGGCGAGAGCGAGCACCGCTGATTCGTAGGTGCCCAGAAAAAAGGTCACGAACAGAGCCCCAATGGCGCCGATCGAGATGCCCAGGCGCGGCATCGCGTCGATGGCACCCTCGATTGTCTGGGTGCCGAGCTGTTCCGAGTCAATCGCGACCTCGGTGTTGTCCAACGTCATTGTTTTCCAATCGGAGTGAAGAAATGGTGCACTGCGTGCGCGTCAGTCAGCAGCAAGCAGTCAGGAGCTGTCAGCTGTCAGTTGTCAGTCGTCGATGATCGCCACGGCGCGAGTCCAGCCGGCCGATGCTGCGTGAATCTTGACCGGAAAACACGACACCAGAAACCCCGTCGACGGCAGTGCCTCGAGGTTGTGCAGTTTCTCGATCTGGCAGTAGCCCGCCTCCATTCCGGCCTTGTGCCCCTCCCAGATAATGCTCGCGTCTCCGGTCTCGGCAAAGCGTTTCGCTGTGAAACTGAACGGGGCGTCCCAGCTCCAGCCGTCGGTGCCGACCACCCGCACTCCCTGGCCGGTGAGGTGCAGTGTGGCCTCGCGGCCGAAGCCGCATCCACTGTCGACATAGTCGTCGAAGCCGTAACGGGCGCCGGCCGAGGTGTTGACCACGACGATGTCGAAAGGCTGCAGGGTGTGCCCGATGCGTTCGAGTTCTTCGTCGATGTCGGCGGCCGAGACGACGTAGCCGTCGTCGAAGTGCCGGAAGTCGAGCTTGACGCCGGGCCGGTAGAACCAGTCGAGCGGCAGCTCGTCGATGGTGGAGGCTTTCACCCCACCATCCATCGTGGGGTGATAGTGCCAAGGCGCATCGACATGCGTTCCGTTGTGGGTCGACAGTGTGATCTTTTCGACGGCCCAGCCGAGACCGCCCGGCAGGTCTTCGGGGTTGAGGCCCGGAAACATGCTGGCGATCTGTGCTGCGGTTTCTTCGTGCGCCGAGTACTCGATGTTCAGCTTCTGAACAGGCGGGTCGGCCGGAACGTCGTTTTGAATGGGAATGGAGATATCGATGAATCGCATGCGCTCAGTTTCTAGCAATCAGGGTGCAACAGGTCAGTGCAACAGGTCAGTGCAGCCGATCAGTGCCGCAGATCAGTGCGCAGCAGATTCGACGGATTCTCCCCGTGCCGCAGCCGTGGCGAACGGGTTGAGCAGCGCCTCGGCGAGCGCGGGCGGCGCGCCGTCTTCGGTCGCGGTGAGCCCTCCATCTGCGGCGGGGAACGACTGCATCATCGAGTCGGGCATCGCCCAGTTGCGGAAGAGGTTGTTCGAGCCGAGTGACGGCTTCCAGTTGTTGGCCTTCCAGTCGGGCACGTAGTTGCGGTAGCCGCCCGAGTTGAGCTCGACGCGCAGGCTCGACGGCTCGCGAAAGTAGAGGTAGTTCTGCTCGCCGATGCCGTGAATCGACGGCCCGTACTCGATCGACGTACCGTTCTCGAGTAGCACGTCGGCGCCGCGCACGAGGTCTTCGGGGTGGTCGGCCCAGAACGCGATGTGGTGAACGCGACCCGCGGTCGTCGAGGTGTCGAGCACCACGCCGAGGTCGTGCGATTTCTCGTTGGTGGTGAGCACCGAGAACACGTTGATGGGTGCCTCGTCGAGCAGCGTGTTGGCCATGATGCGAAAGCCGAGGGTGTCGGCGTACCAGGCGGCGAAACCCGAGACATCGGATGCCGCGACAGTGACATGGTCGAGAAAACGAGGGGCCGCCGAGTGGCTGCTGCGGCGCTCGGGGCGATCGGGGTAGATCGACTCGAAGCCCGGTTCGGCCTCGTATCCGTCGATCTCCCAGAGCAGAGTCATCGAGTGTCCGTACGGGCCGACGAACTCGTAAGCGCGGCCGTGGGCGTGGCCACTCTCGCTCCAGGTACCCGTGGTTCCGGTCGCCTCGACGCTCTCGACGAGGGCCTCGAGAGCACTGTCGCTGTGGGTGCGCCAAGCCATGGTGGCGAGTGCGGCATCCGGGCCCTCACTAATGACGAGGCTGTAACGGTAGTAGTCGCCCCAGCAGCGGAGGTACGCCTTGCCGTCGAGGCGGTCGACGACCCGCAGACCGAATTTCTCGGTGTAGAAAGCGACCGACTCCTCGACGTTGGGGCTGGTGATTTCGAGATAGGCGATCTGCGCCAGTAGTGGGGTGGTGACGGTCATATCAGTTTCCGATCGTGGGCTGGGGGGTGCGGAGTTGAGGAGTGCGGAAGGGAGCGTTGAGCTTGCTCTCGAAAAAGGCAGTCTGGCCAGGCAGTTCGGCGCGCATGCCGGCAACGGCATAGGGTAGCGTTTCGGCAGTGACCTGCATCTCGGCCTCGAGAATGGCGTGCGAGATGTCGAAGACGAGCTTCACGCGGTCGTAGCGCTGTGCCGACACTGCGGTCAGCGCTTCTTCGATGGGGCGATCGGTAAGCACCTCGTCGGCCAGAACAATGCCGTCTTCGAGTGCCATGCCTGCGCCCTGAGTGAGGTGCGGCGCCATGGTGTGTGCGGCGTCGCCCAGCACGATGACGCGGCCCTTGTGCCACGGCCGCGGAAGCACCAGTTCGATGAGCGGGCTGTAGACGATGCCCTCTGGGCCGTCGATCGCGTCGCGAATCTGACCCATGATGCCGCCGAAACCCTCGAGACGTGTCTTCAGCAGGTCGCCGAAATCGGCGGGGTCGTGATGCGGATTGCCGGGTTCTGGCACCACGAGAAACATGTACATGTGCTCTTCCGACAGCGGAATGAGGCCGGCCTTTGCCGAGATGCCCTGAAAGACCTGGGCCCTTCTGAGTTCTGCGGGGCGATCGAGCTGCAGCCGCCAGACTCCGAAACCTGCAAACTCGGCCTGCACCTCTGGCCCGAAGACCAGCGATCTGGTGGGCGATTTCACGCCGTCAAAGGCGACCACCAGGTCGTAGCGGGTCGTGCTGCCGTCGTTGAACGTGGCATCCACCCCGTCGCCGTCGTCGACCAGGTCTGCGACCGTCGTGGCATATCGGATGCTCGCGCCGGCGCGCTCGGCCGCTGACTTCAGAATGCCGTGCAGCGCGGGGCGAGTGATGGCCGTATTGGCCGGAACCCGCTCGTCGCCGAGGCCGGAGTCGACGGAGACGATCTCGTTGTCGTTCCAGTCGAGATAGTCGTTGCCGGCGAAACTGAACCCCGTGCTCACGCACTCCTCGAGCAGGCCGAGGGTGTCGAGGGCGCGCAGCGAATTGCCGGGCTGGTTGATGCCGACCCCGAGCACGTGCGAATCGGGTTTGACTTCGACGATGTCGACGTCGACCCCGCGTTGGGCGAGTGCCGTGGCGGCACCGAGACCACCGATGCCGGCGCCCACAATGAGCACCTTCTGAACTGCCATGCTGACTCCTTCGTCTGCGAATCTGTGGCTGTGAATCTGTGTCGACTCGAACCTTCTACGCCCCACCGCACATCACGATGGAGGCGAGCCGTGGTGTAAACAGTAAGAGTCGAGGGCAATGCCGCCCAAGCACCCAATGTCGATAGCGAATATCAATCGAATCGATAGATCGCGAAGGAACGAATCATGCAGTTGGCCAGCGTCGACCTCAATCTGCTCGTGGCGCTCGACGCACTGCTCGCCGAACGCAACGTCAGTCGCGCGGCCGAGCGACTGATGGTTGGCCAGCCCGCCATGAGTTCGACCCTGGGGCGCCTTCGGTCACTGTTCAACGACCCGCTGTTGGTACGCGAAGGGCGAGTGCTTCGAGCCACCGCGTTCGCCGAGTCGTTGGTCGAACCCGTTCGCGCGGTTCTCGCCCAGATCGAAGCCATCGTGAACGTGGGAACGGCCTTCGACCCCCTGACCGATCACCGCATCTTCTCGATCATGGCGAGCGACTACGTGGCCCTGGTTCTGCTGAGACCGCTGCTCGAACGGCTGCCCGCCCTCGCCCCCAACGTGCAGATTCACGTGCGGCCGCTCGAAACGGTTCCGGTCGACTCGGTACGCAGAAATCAGACCGATCTGCTGATCATGCCGCGAGAGCTGATGCCGAGCCACCTCGACTTACCCTTCGAAGAACTCTTCACCGACCGGTTCGTCTGCGTCGTCGATAAAGACAACCCGGTGGTGGGTGCAGAGCTCGACCGTGAACAGTTCTCTGAGTTGCCCTACCTGCAACTCAACCAGGGATTGATGACCTCGATCATCGAAACACGGCTCGACGAGCTCGGAGTCGTGCGCAACATCGAGATGGTGGCGCAGTCGTTCGTCATGGCGCCCTTTCTGCTGCCGGGAACCCGCCTGGTAGCCATCGTGCATGAGCGTTTCGCCCGCGAGCTCATGTCTGACGGGCACTTTCGCATTCTGCAGCCGCCGTTCGAACTCGCCACCATCGGCGAAGGCATGGTGTGGGCGCCGAGGCAGACCGCCGATGCCGGTCACCGGTGGCTGCGCGGCCAGCTCGCGGAGCTCGCCCGCGACATCTGAGTATCGATCTCGTCGATAGCTCGCATCGGTGGTTGCTCATTGAGCGGTAACCCCTCGTCGGGTCATGCTGGGGGAGGCAGTGGCGCCGTCGTGGTGCCCGCCAGAAGGTGTCTCGTATGTTCGAACTGTTCCCCGGCAACTACGTCTGGAACCTCTCCATCAACATCGCCCTCAACTCGGGGGCCCAATTGAACGAACTCGTTGATGCGTGTCGCCCGATCATCCCGCTGGCCACCAGCGGAGACGCCGGAACCGAGGCCTACCTCGCCGCATTCGAGGGCTTGGGTGACCGCATCTCTGAACTCGCGGCCGAAGACCTCGCCAATGGCAGAACCCTCAGCGCGGCGACGAAGTACGAGCGCGCCGCCACGTACTACATCACGGGCGAGCGGATGCAGCGGGTGGGGTATGAGCCACGAGTAGCCGTGTACCAGAAGATGCTCGACGCCTTCGCCCTCTTCATGAAGTACGGCGAGCAGCCGGTGGAGCGAGTCGAGATCGCGTTCGATGGATCAAGTTTTCCGGCGCTGTTCTATCGCGCCCCGAATGCCGGGCCGAAGACCCCGGTGATCGTGCACTTCAACGGGCTCGACTCAACCAAAGAGATGATGTGGGGTTCACCGCTGCGTATCGAGTTCGCGAAGCGCGGTATCTCAACACTGATGGTCGATCATCCCGGCACCGGCGAAGCATTGCGGTTGCGCGGGCAGAAGGCCATCGTCGAAAGCGAACGCTGGGGGTCGGCGTGCATCGACTACCTCGAGACGCGCGACGACGTCGACCTGGAGCGCATCGGCATTCTCGGCTGGTCGCTCGGCGGGTACTACGCGCCCCGCGCCGCGGCATTCGAAAAGCGCTTCGCGCTCTGCGTGGCGATGGGCGCGAACTACAACTGGGGTGAGTTGCAGGCCAAGCGGGCCAAGCGCGAGGGCGAAAACCCCGTTCCGCACTACTGGGAGCATGTGGAATGGGTGTGGGGTAAGCCGACCTTCGAGGAGTTCATGCGGTTTGCGCCGCAGGTGTCGCTCGAGGGCGTCGTCGAGCAGATCACGGTGCCGCTTCTGGTGACGCACGGGGCGAACGACCGCCAGATTCCGCTCGAATATGCGCACCAGCAGTTCGATGCGGCCATCAACAGCCCCAAGCGCGAGTTGCACATCTTCACCGAGCGCGAAGGCGGTGTGGAGCACGTCGGCGGCGACAATATTCTGCCCGCAGCGTCGTTCATTCCCGACTGGGTCGCCGAGTCGTTCTGAGCGCCTGAGCGCCCCGACCGCGCGCGCATGAGCCCGCACCCGCACCCGCACCAACCACTCGACACGAATCACCCGACACCGATCATCCGTCACCCATCTCAAGGAGAACTGCAATGCCCGTTGTTTCGAACGCCCTCATCATCGGTGGAGGCATCGCCGGCCTGTCTGCGGCAGTCGCGCTCTCGAAATCCGGGGTGCACTGCGACGTCATCGAGAAATCAAGCGACCGACTCGGCTCGTCGCTCGGTCTCAGCGGGCGCGTCGGGGAGGCGCTTACTGAGCTGGGCGTCTACGACCAGTCGTATGAGACCGGTCGGCCGTTCGCGCCAGGAGATTCGGTCGTAGCGCAGATGGATTCAGCCGGAAACGTGCTCGATCCGGGCATCCTTCCCCCGTTCGCGTGGCCGGGAGCGCGCATTCCGATCGGCGTGTACCGGCCGACCTTTCTCGAGATTCTCGCCGAGGCGGCCGAAGCGAGTGGGGCGGTCGTGCGGACAGGTCTGACCGCGACATCCATCGACGACGGCAGTGAAGCCGCGCACGTGACATTCAGCGACGGAACAGAGGGCGATTACGACCTCATCGTTGGTGCCGACGGCATCGGTTCACAGACCCGCACCGAACTTTTCGCCGATGCACCGACGCCCGCGTATGCCGGCCAAATGAGCATGCGCTGGATGGCCGATGGGCCCGCTATCGCGAATGAAGGCTGGTACCACAGCCCGCTCGGCCGATTCGGCTTCTACTATCTGCCTCACCAGGAGACGGTCTATGTGGCCGTCGTGCTTGATTCGGCGGAGTCCGTTCGCTGGAGCCAGGCAGAAGCGTACGAGGTGCTCAAGAACCTGTTCGACTCCTACACGGCACCCGCCGTGGAGGAATTGCGCGAACGGCTCACCCCCGACTCTGTGATCATCGGCCGCCCGTTCGAGTCGTTGCTCATCCCTTCGCCGTGGTATCGCGGTCGCACGATTCTGATCGGCGACGCCGCTCACGCTACGACCGCACACATGGGTCAGGGTGGCGCCATGGCCATCGAAGACGCGGTGGTCTTGGGCCAGAGCATCGCCACCGCGGGTTCGCTCGCTGAGGCATTCGCGTCGTTCACCGAGCGCAGAAGCGACCGCGTGCGAACGGTGGTCGAGACGAGCCTCGAGCTGTCGCGCCTCGAGCAAGACCGGGCGCCTGTGGCAGAGAACATGGGCGTGATGATGAAGGCGTTTCAGGTGCTGGCACAGCCGTACTAACCAGCTGTTGCAGTGGATGCTCGGCGAGCCGCTCTGGGGTCGGCTCGCCGAGCATCCACCCGCGAGCGCGGGAGTTAGGTCGGAGCTGCGGGCACATCGCCACGTATTGCGGCCATGTCGCGTCAGCTCCGCCCGAACTCCCGGCGACTACAGCCCGAGCAGGGCCGCCTCGCGCTTGACCACCGGGGCGACCTCGGTCATGTAGAGATCGAGCGAGCCGAGCGTCATCTGCCACGGCAGGTTGCCCACGTCGATCTGCGCGGTGAAACGGTCGACGTCGAGCAGTTCGACGCGGTGCATGATGGCGTCGATGACCTGCTGAGGGCTACCGACAGGTAGACCTTTTGCAATCCATGAGTCGTAGGCCTGACGCGGAAATCCGTCGGCGGCGAAGGCCATACCGCCGGCCTGAAAGTATCGCGAGTAATAGGGGTAGAAGTCGTCGCGAGCCTTCTGCGATGTCTTGCCCACGTAAAGGTGACCCCCTGTTGCCAGGCGCAGCTTCGATCGGTCGTGGCCGGCCTGCTCGGCGGCTCGGTAATACAGCTCGACTCGAGAGACGAACTGCTCGGGGCCCGCAAAGAACCCCATGGTCATCGGCAGTCCGAGCGATCCGGCCCGAACGGCCGAGGCGGGCGTGCCGCCGATGCCCACCCAAATGGGCAGCGGGTCTTGCAAGGGCCGCGGCGAGATCTCGACGCCGTTCAGCGGCGAACGGAATTGCCCGCGCCACGTCACGACTTTCTCGTCGCGAATCTGCAGCAGCAGCTTCAGCTTCTCGTCGAACAATGCGTCGTAGTCGGCGAGGTCGTAGCCGAACAATGGAAACGACTCGGTGAACGCCCCTCGCCCGGCGATGATCTCGGCGCGGCCGTCTGACACGTGGTCGAGCGTGGCGAACTGCTCGAAGACACGAACCGGGTCTTGGCTCGACAGCACGGTGACGCCGCTCGCCAGCCTGAGGTGCTTGGTGACGCCGGCGATGGTCGCCAGCACGATCTCGGGCGCCGACATACTGAAGTCTGAGCGGTGATGCTCGCCGAGCGTGATCACGTCGAGGCCGCCTTGGTCGGCGAGCTTCGCCAGTTCGACGATCTGGCCGAATCGCTCGTGCAGCGTCTCGGCCGATCCGCCGTTGGGGTTGGCGATCAGCTCACCGAATGAATAGATACCGAGTTCCATCGGTTGCCCTTTTCTCTTAAGCCTTCTCTTGTGCCGTGGCAGGTTCGCCCGATGGGGCGGTGCCACGTACGTTTTCGCCAGACCACTCCAAGCTCCACACCGCAACGGCGTCGAGAACCTCAGAGAGCTGCTGGCCGGTTTCGGTCAGCGCGTAACTCACTTCGATCGGCCGCTCGCTGCTCACGTCGCGGCGAACCACCTGCGCAACCTCGAGCTCTTTCAGCCGCTGCGAGAGCATGGCCGGCGTCACGTCGGGTATCGCGGTTCGCAGTTCAGAAAATCGAAGTGGATGCGCCAGCAGCCGGTCGATGATCACGCCATTCCAGCGGCGACCGATCAACTCGACGGCGGCATGAAACGACGGGCACGCCCCTCGATCGACCACGGTCAGCTCCTCAGTATGCAATTCATACGCGATATGAATACCATACCTCACGAGGATCGGTCAGCGCGCCACCGGCCCCGAGCCCGATCTCGAGCTCGGGGCCGAGAACACCATCGAACCTGTATCCATCGGTTCCGATAACCTCGCAGTAAGGCAATCGGCGATCGCGATCGCCATCCACACGATCGTTGCCTCGGTCGTGCTCCCCCCGACTTTCCGTCACCCCGCTCTAGCTCCGTAGAAAGTAGGAAACCATGCATAAGCGTTGGGCCGATCTTGTCAACGCACCCTTCGAGGGTGGCTACCCGACCCCCGAAGCGACGGAGCTTTTGCGTGAGGAAGCACTGTTTCAACGCGCAGTGCAACTGTATGACTGGGCGTTACCTGCGGTCGCATTGGAGTCGATGCGGGTTGCCTGCGAAACTGCTTTCGGCGGCGGGTCGAACACGATCGTCCGTTGGCGACGAATTGGCCCCGAGACGCTCGCGGTCACGTCAAACCCTGACGTTAGTTACGCGTTCGTCTGGCTCGATCTGAAAACCGACGGGCCGACCGTGGTCGACGCCGCACCGCAACTGCAAGGACTCATCGACGACGCCTGGCAGAGGCCCATCACCGACATCGGCGCGGCCGGCCCCGATCACGGTCAGGGCGGCAAGTTTCTCATAGTGCCGCCGGGCTACACCGAGCCGCTCCCTGAAGGGTATTTCGTCTGTCACAGCAAAACGTACCGCGTGTTCGTTTTTCTCCGCGGCTTCTTCACCGCCGACAGCCCCGACGCGGGGCTTGCTCAGATCGATCAGACTCAGATCTACCCCCTGCATTCCAGCGAACAGGCAACGATGAACCTCGTCAACGGTGCCGGAACACCTCTGCCTGCGCTGCCAGCTACCGACGCGAGCTACTTCGACCGCCTCGCCGACATCATCGACTACGAGCCCGCCGAACGGGAAGCGTTCACCATGCGCGGCTTCGCGGCCTCCCTCGGCATCATCCAGGGCATCCCATTCACCCCCGATGCTAACCGCCGGGAACTGCTCGATACGGCAGCCAGGGTGGGTGACAAAATCGGTGCTGCGGTGTCTTTCGGCCCGAGCGATGACATTCGGGTGTGGCCTGAGCGTCGATGGACATCTAACATGGTGCCCGGCCCTCACGTCACCTCAGACCCGGAGTTCAACGCGGCGACGTACCAAGACTTCGACGGAATGCTCACCTTCTTCTACTCCGCCTTCTCGACTTCGAACGCAATGTTCCTGGCGATGCCAGGTAAGGGCTCTCAATACGCGGGCTGCTTCTTCGACGCCAACGGTGACCGGCTTCTCGGGCAGACGACCTACACGCTCCACATTCCGGCTGACGTGCCGGTAGCGAACTATTGGAGCCTTGTGCTTTACGACGCAGAAACACGCTGCCTCATTGACACTGGCGCCGCCCTGCCGTCGATTGCATCCAACTCCGCCCTGAAATTGAATTCGGATGGATCGGCTGACTTGCACTTCGGCCCCACGCCGCCCGAGGGCGAGCCGAACTGGATTCAAACCGTCGCTGGGCGCGGTTACCTAGCGGCCCTCCGACTCTACGGACCCACACAAGAATTCTTTGACCGCCACTGGACCCCCGGAGACATCACCCCCCAGCCCTGATCGCGTCGAACGCGATGGGGCTCTGTGCTTCGAGGGAATGCGAGTCAGTCGCGCATGGCTTCTTCGTAGCCGTTTTGTACGTGCGAAGCAGCGTGAGCGGCAGCGGTTGTGTCGTCTTGAGGGTGCAGGTCGATGGTGACGGTGTTGATGCTGCCGGGGAAGATGAACGGTACGTCGTAGTCGAGGTTCACGGGTGTGCCGGTGTCTTGGCCTATGTCGAAGGTTTCGACGCTCATGGTGAACCGGTTACCGACGGTGTGCTCGATGCGGCCGGTCGCGACCTGCTCGCCGTTCGCGGTGAGGGTCGCGTTTCCGCCTTTCCCAAGCCCTCCACCGTCGTAAACGAAGTCGAAGGCGATCGTGTGAGTGCCTGCGGCCAGCGGCGTGCTGCCGACGAGATGGGTGTGCTCGACGTTACCGAAGTTGTAGTGGAAGATCGGTTTGCCGTCTTGCAGGTACAGTGCCCAACCGTTGAACAGGCCGCCGAGGGTTGCGATCATGCCGGAGGCGTCGCCGGTGTCGATGCTGATGTCAGCGGTGAGCCGCCAGGACTTGTTTTTCATGTCTGGGGCGACGCCTTCGGGAATGCGTTTGCTTGATCCGTAGAACGTGAATGAGGTGCGGTCACCAGACAAGCTCGGGCGTTGCTTCGGGTTCAGGCGCAATACTCGGTCATTGTCGAGGGGCAGAACGTTGTATTTACGCGCCTCTTCGTAGAACAGGGCTTTCAGTTCGGCAAGTTTCTCGGGTTGTTCGGCGGCGAGATTTTTCGCTTCGCTGAAGTCGACGGCGACGTGATAGAGCTCCCAGGTGTACCCGTCGATGACGTCGAGTTTGGGAATTATGGATGACCATGGCGGGCCTGCCGGGGTGGTACCCGCAATCCAGCCGTCGTGGTAGATCGCACGGTTGCCGAAGAGCTCGAAGTACTGGGTGCGTCTGACAGACTCGGCGTCTGCGTTGTCGAAGGTGTATGCCATCGACACGCCCTCCATTGGGCGTTGCGGTACACCGTTCACCTCGTCGGGTTCGGCGATGCCGAGCAGGTCGAGAATCGTGGGGGTGACGTCAATGACGTGGTGCCATTGCTGGCGCAGTTGCCCATGCCCGGCGAGTTTGTCGGGCCAGGAGATGACCATGCCGTTGCGGGTGCCGCCGTAGTGCGAGGCGATCTGCTTGGTCCACTGAAAGGGGGTGTCCATCGCGTGCGCCCACCCGACCGGGTAGTGGTTGTAGGTTTTCCAGGTGCCGAGGTCATCGATGTGCGGCAGCATCTGTTCAGCGGTGAGCACGACACCATTCATGGCCGACTCGAGATTGATGGCACCCTCGACTTGGCCTTCAGCGCTGGCTCCGTTGTCGCCGATGATGTAAATCACGAGAGTGTTGTCGGTTTGGCCGACCTGGTCGATTGCGTCGAGCACCCGGCCGACGTTGAAGTCGGTTTGTTCCAAGTACCCGGCGTAGATTTCCATCATCCGCACGTACAACGTCTTCTGATGCTCAGTCAGGGAATCCCAGGCCGGAATGCCTTCGGATCTTACGGTGAGTTCGGTGTCTTGCGGCACGATACCGAGGGCTTTTTGCCGGGCGAGGGTCTGTTCGCGCAGCACGTCCCAGCCCATGTCGAACGCGCCGGCGTACTTCTTCACCCACTCTGCTCGCGGATGGTGCGGGGCATGCGTTGCACCGGGTGCGTAGTAGACGAAGAAAGGTTTGTCGGGGGCGACGGATTTCTGCATCCGTATGTACGACACGGCCTGGTCGGCGAGGTCGTAGTCGAGGTTGTAGTGCGGGTTGCCGACGGAAGGTTCGATGGGCTGTGTGCCATCGAATACGTTAGGCCGCCACTGGTTCATGTCGCCGCCGATGAAGCCGTAGAACTTCTCAAACCCCAACCCGCTGGGCCACCGGTCGAACGGGCCGGCCTGGCTGGTTTCCCAGTCGGGCACGTTGTGGTTCTTGCCGAACCAGGCGGTGTTCCAGCCGTGCTGCCGAAGGATCTCTCCGATGCCTGCCGTGTCTTTGCCGAACAGCGAGTCGTAACCGGGGTAGCCGGTGGCCATCTCCATGATCTGACCGGTGTGCACCGAGTGATGATTACGCCCAGACAGCAGAGCCGCTCGGGTAGGCGAGCACATGGCGGTCGTGTGGAACGTATTGAATTTCGTGCCCTGCCCGGCGACCCGATCGACGGTCGGAGTGTTGATCGGTCCGCCGAATGAAGACGACGCCCCGAAACCCACGTCGTCGAGCAAGATCAACACGACATTCGGAGCACCCGCGGGAGGTGCGGCTTGCGGAGTGAACGCCGGGCTGGAATCTGCAGCCCGCTCGCCGATGCGGCCGCTGAACGGCGGGATCGGCTCGGGCAGAGTGGTAGCCAAGTTTTCCGTCATGAAATCACGCTCTTTCCGCTATCCGTCACTGGGCCCCGCGTTCCGCGTTCGTCGCAGTTGATGGTTTCACTGTAATGCGCAGCAGACCCTTGCGAGTCGGTTCGTGGGTCGCTGACAGACGGGCACCAGCCGCGGTGCCATCGATCCACCGCTCGAGCCGGCGCAGGTTTCGAGCACGGTGTCGTGTTACCGACTACCGTTTGACTATGACCACCGACACGAATACCCAGGTCGAGGCAGTTTCTGCCGACGCTGAAACCAGCTTTACCGACCTCGGGCTGAGCGACGCGGTCCTGAAGGCCGTGCGTGATGTCGGCTACGAGACCCCCTCTGCTATTCAGGCCGCCACGATTCCTCCGCTTCTCGCGGGGCGCGACGTGGTGGGCCTTGCCCAAACCGGAACCGGCAAGACCGCCGCGTTCGCCCTGCCGATTCTCTCGCGCCTCGACGTTTCACAGAAGAAGCCGCAAGCGCTCGTGCTCTCCCCCACCCGCGAGCTCGCCCTGCAGGTGTGCGAGGCGTTCGAGCAGTACGCCTCACACTTGCGCGGCGTCCACGTGCTGCCCGTGTACGGCGGCCAGGCTTACGGCGTTCAGCTCTCGGCCCTTCGCCGCGGAGTTCATGTCGTTGTCGGCACGCCCGGCCGCATCATGGATCACCTCGCGAAAGGCACCCTCGACCTCTCTGAACTGAAGTATCTCGTGCTCGACGAGGCCGACGAGATGCTCAAGATGGGTTTCGCCGAAGACGTCGAAACGATTCTGGCCGACACCCCCGATGACAAGCAGGTGGCCCTCTTCTCGGCCACGATGCCTGCCGCCATCCGTCGCATTGCGAAGCAGTACCTCAACGACGCCGAAGAGATCACGGTCAAGAACAAGACCACTACCTCGGCGAACACCACCCAGCGCTACCTGATGGTGTCGTACCCGCAGAAAGTGGATGCTCTCACCCGCATTCTCGAAGTCGAGAACTTCGAGGGCATGATCGTCTTCGTGCGCACTAAGAGCGAAACCGAGGTGCTGGCCGAAAAGCTTCGGGCTCGCGGATACTCGGCGGCGGCCATCTCGGGCGACGTCGCCCAGGCGCAGCGCGAGCGAACGGTCAACCAGCTGAAGTCGGGCAAGCTCGACATTCTGGTGGCGACCGATGTCGCCGCCCGCGGACTCGACGTCGACCGCATCAGCCACGTGGTGAACTACGACATTCCCATCGACACCGAGTCGTATGTGCACCGCATCGGCCGCACCGGGCGCGCGGGCCGAAGCGGCGCCGCCATCAGCTTCGTCACCCCGCGCGAACGCCGACTGCTCGGCGCCATCGAGAAGGCGACGCGCCAGCCGCTCACCGAGATGAAGCTGCCCACGGCCGAAGACGTGAACGTTACCCGCCTGGCCCGCTTCGACGAAGCAATCACCTCGGCCCTCGAACAGCACGACCGCATTGCGGCCTTTCGCGACATCGTGGGCCACTACGTCGAGCACCACGACGTGCTCGAGGCTGACGTCGCGGCGGCTCTGGCCGTGGTGGCGCAGGGCGACACCCCGCTCTTGCTGACGGCCGACGACACCAGGGCCGCGCGGTTCGACCGCGCCGACCGAGGCGACCGCGGCGACCGCGGCGCGCGAGATGATCGAGGGCGCCGCGATGACCGCGACTCCCGAGGCGACCGAGGCGGTAGGCCCGAGCGCGGCGATCGCGACGCCCGAGGCGGCTCGGATGCCCGCTCAGACCGCGCCGAACGGCGCCCCCGAACATCCCAGCCCCTTGCCGCCTATCGCATCGAGGTGGGTAAGCGACAGAAGGTGGAGCCGCGCCAGATCGTCGGAGCCCTCGCGAACGAGGGCGGTCTCAGCCGCGAAGACTTCGGCCACATCGAGATTCGCCCCGACTTCTCGCTGGTGGAACTGCCCGCGAACCTGTCGGGTGACGTGCTCGACCGCCTGCGAAACACCCGCATCAGCGGCAAGCTGATCGAGATCGCACCCGACCGACCGGCGCGCAAACCGCGCCACAAGTGACGCTACGCCTGAATCGAGAGGTCGAAATTTCTCCTAAGACCTGTCTTTTGGGAGAGATTTTGACCTCTCGATTCAGGCGCGCGGGCGGTGGGCGAGGGCGGGGGCGTCGGGGGCGGGGTGCACGAGAGCGGGGAGGCGTTTGTCGAGCAGGGTGAGGGCGATTGTAATGATCACGCCGATCAGCAGCACGACCGCGCAGTTGCGCACCGAATCGGCGAACCCGATGGTCGTGACGTCGAGAAACGGGTAGGGGTACCAGCCGGTGACGGCGCCGTGCACGAAGGTGTAAACGATCCAGAGCACCGGCCAGATGAAGGCCGCGAGCGCAAACCGCCAGCCCATGCGTGGGCGCGGGCCGAAGATCAGCCAGCCGATCAGCGTGGCCCACGGTGAAATGTAGTGAAAACCGATGGTCGCAGCCAGTGCCCAGCCCACCGGATGCACGAGCGGAGCCAGAATCGTCTCGTACACCAGCCCCGTGATGATGATTCCGAGCATCGCGTCAATGCGCAGAACCCGCCAGACGGGCCCGTCCTTTTGAATGTTTAGAGCGAGCACAATCGACGTGCCGAGCACGAAGAGGTTGCTCTGAATGGTGAAGTAGCTGAACAGCCGAACGAGGCGGGTGCCAAGCGTCTGAGCTCCCACCGCGGTCGTCGAATTGACGTCTTGGCCGCCGATGAAAATGAGGGTGAGCTGAATGATGAGCGACACCGCCACGACCACGGCGATGGCCCCGAACCAGATGCGCGCGGCACGAGCGGCGCTGGTGCCGGATGCACTGGTGCCGGATGCACGGCTTGCCGCCTGACCCACCGTAGCGTCGGCCGCCCCTGCCGAAACTCCCTGCGTCACCGATGCTGCCTCAGACGATGGCTCCATTGCTCGACACTCCCCCACGCTCGCGACGGCACCATGCTACAGGGTCGCCCGCGCGACGTGTCGGCGACGGGTCAGCTTTGCGTGGCCAGAAAGTCGCGCATCACACCGAAGGCGGCCTGGCGGTCACGAGCGGCGAATGCGTCGGTCATTCTCACGTACATGGCGAACTGTGTGCGAAATTCGGCGTCGCTGAACGAAATGGTGCCCCGCGGCACAGAGTGTTCGTCGAGAATCTCGAGCAGGCTGATGAAGATCGTGCGCAGCAGAGCGTTCGGCGAGATCTGGGCGATGCGCACCTGAAACCGCCAGAGCCCGTGTCCGAATGCGGCGGTGTCGTTTCGCTCCGTCGCCAGGTGAAGCTCGTCGATGAGCGCCCGAAGGTCGGCGATGTCGGCCGATGATGAGTGTTCGAGCGCATCGCCGATGATCAGCGGGTCGAGTGCATTGCGCATGCGCAGCGCGTCGGCGACGGTACTTGCATCGCCTTCGAGGCCGAGCATGAGGTTGCCCATGCGAACGAACGACGAGGTCGGGGCCGCAAAGATTCCGCCGCCGGGGCCACGGCGAAGTGTTACGACACCTCGCGCCTCGGCGACCTTGAGCGCCTCGTTGAACGTTCCGACCGAGACGGCCGCGAGTTCGCGCAACTCGTCTTTGCTGCCCAGACGTTCGCCGTCTTCGGCTGCCGCCGCGAGTTTCTGGAGGGCTGCTGCCGCCTCTTCAGCACGATTTGCCGGCATCACATCTCCTGATTCAACGTGGGCGTATGAAGCGGTAGTTTCTTGCTCGTTAAGAGCGTACCTACTCTGTCGATTCCCGCCCGCATCGGCTAGTTTTGTGACCGCAACGATGCACAGGCTGTTGACCGCAGCTGACGAACATTTTTGGACGTGATATGTCGAACCCCGCAGCATCCCTCATTCTTCAGAACACCACCGTTGTCGATGTGCGAGAGGCGACTCTTCGTTCTGGGGTCGATGTTGTCATCGAGGGCGGCCAGATCACGGGCGTCGAATCGACGGGTGCAGCGCTGCCGGAGGGCGCCCAGGTGGTCGACGGTAGCGGCAGCTTCGTGGTTCCGGGCTACGTCGACTCGCACGCGCATCCCATCGGCCAAGAAGTCGACACTCTGGGCCTCGAGCTGATGGGTGCGTTCGGCATCACCGGGTTTCGTCAGATGAGCGGAGTCACGAGTGCGTTGCCGCATCGCCAGCAGCTCGCCGATTCTCTACCCGCAGACGGGCCGGCGCTGCTCGCCCTACCGGGCGATGTGTTGCTGCCGCCGAACTCGGCAACGCTCGAGGCAGCTGTGGCGACGGTCACGGCGCAGAAGGAGGCGGGCGCCGACTTCATCAAGGTCGTCTCTGTTTCTCCCCAGGTGTTCTTGGGCGTGCTCGACGCCGCTGCGAAGCTGAACATTCCGGTCGCCGGGCACCTGCCGAACGGAATCGACGTTCGTGAGGTGTCACGACGCGGAATGCGCTGCATCGAACACCTCGGCCCGGGGGTCGGAATCACCGCCGCCACCGCCGACGATGAGGCGAGCATCCTGGCCGATGCGGCGGTCGGCGCACGCACCATGCCGACGCCGCCGCCGAACACGCCCGACGCGCAGCGCGCGATGGCGGCGATGCTCGAACAAGTCGTCATCAACCCCGTGAACATGAACAAACCGCTCGACGTCGAACTGCTCGAGCGCGCAGACGAAACGTTCGACGAGCAGAAGGCTCGCGCGGTCGCCGCCGAATTCACGAAGAACGAAACGTGGCAGTGCCCCACGCTGATCAGAGTGCGAACGCAGCAGCTTGCCGACGACCCGGTGCACACCGACGACCCCGACCTGCGTTACATCGACGCGGCCACGCTTGCCAAGTGGAAGATCGCGAACGAGCGGTTCGCTCAGCAGAGCGACGACGCCCACGGCACTTACCGCCGAAACTACGCACTGCAACTGCGGCTGACGAAAATTTTCGAAGACGAAGGCGTGCCGCTGCTCGTCGGCACCGATTCGGGCGGCGCGGCGGGCTGGCTGATTCCCGGTCATGCGATTCACCAGGAGTTCGACGAGATGGCGACAGCCGGGCTCGCTCCGCTCACCATTCTGCGGGCGGCCACCTCGAACGCGGCCGACTTTCTCGGGCTCAGCGATCGTCTCGGCGCCGTCGACGAAGGCAAAGACGCCGACCTGGTGATTCTCGCCAGCAACCCGCTCGAGAGCGTGAGCGCGCTTCACGACATCGTGGCGACCGTGCGCGCGGGCAAGTACCGCGACGCGGCCGAACTCGAGGCGGTCAAAGAGCGCATTGCGGCGGCACGCGTCGCGAGCTGAGCCGGGGGGGGTGGGGTTGGGCACCGCTCGGGCCCGGCCCGATCGGCCTCGCGGCCCAGACCCGCACGTTCTGAGCCTGCGAGTTCAGGATGCCCGTTCAGTCGATGATCGTGCCGAGTAGCGCCACGTACTGCTGCCCCGCGTGCAGATCGGTGTCGTAGAGCGACCCCTGCACGCTCGGCCGCGGCACGCTCACCTTCACGGCGTTCAGATGCGGCAGCGTGAAGATTCGCACGGAGTCGGCCGCGACCTGGTACGTGTCAGCGATGAACGCCGCATCAGTCAGCGGCGACCCCACAACGCGTGCGTAATCATCGACGTTCGCCAGAAACACATCGATCGTGAGCCAGAACGGCCCGGCGTTCTTCGACCGCACCAGCTCGGCCACCTCGCCCAGCGTCGAGGTCATGCCGGCACCAGCTCAGTGCGCACGGTGCGAAAAAGTTGAGCGGGCGAATGCACGTTGACCGAATGATTGAGCACGAATTCGTGCAGCTGCCCTCGCTCAGTTTCGGCCGGCGAACCGAAGAACGCGTAGCTCGGCAGTGCGGTCTCGCCCGGCAGCGGCGCGTGCAGCAGAACTGGGTTCGCGAACTTCGCCAGCTGAGTCGCGGTCTGCTGATCGGCAGCCGTCGCAATGAAGACCAGACCGACCTCGCGCGGCGGGTCTGAACGCTGCGGCTCACCCTTGGCGAGCACTCCGTCGTGGCCGTACCGCCGAAGCTGCAGGTCGAAATCTTTGGGTTCGAGGCCGAATTGCCGGTGGATGTTCTGCCGCAGATACGCCAGAACGCCGCCGCACCACTCATCGAGCCGCGCAAGCACCTGGGGGTCACGCAATCCCACCAGAATCATCGTCTGGAAACCGGCCGGCGCGGCGCCCTCGAGCTTGATCGTGTACTGCTCCGCACGCTCGAACCGAGACCCTTCGACACGCACACTGCGCTCATCGAGTTGCCGGTAGGTCGCCGCGCTCGTGTCGAGCGTTCCGGCCGGTTCGCGCATGCGAAACGGGTCGGCGTTCTCGTACATCATGTGCGCGGCCACCGAGCGCGGCGTACACACAGCGTCTGACGCCAGCGGTTCGACCGTGAATCCGCTCGCATCGAAGCTCACCAGCACTCCCCCGCTCAGTGGGTTAGTGGTGCAGAGACCGCCGCACTCGCTGATCTTCGAACCGTGCCACACCGGGCCGGCCGGCATGCCGAGGGCGAGCGGAATCGCGGCGATGAGTGCGGTGTCGGTTGCCCGGCCGGTCAGCACGAGGTTGGCGCCGCTCGCAAGGGCATCGACGATGGGCTCGTGGCCGAGTACCCCAACGATGTGGCTGCAGCCCGCCACGATCTCAGCCGTGAGCGGCTCGGCCGGGGGCAGCGCGTTCACTGCGCCGGCTTCGAGAAATTTCGTGACGATGTGGATGCTCTGCTCGCTGTAAATACGCGAAACGGTGAGCTCAAGCCCTTCTGCCTCAGCGATCTCGCTGGCGATGCCGAAGACCCAGTCGACGCCCGCGTCGGTTCCGGAGGTGCCGCACGAGCCGACAATCACCGGAATACCGGCCGCCCGCCCGGCCCGCAGAATCAGACGCAGGTCGCGGGCGACCGCCGTGCGCGAAGTCTTGGCGATGGCAGTACCGAGGTAGTGCGGCCCCGAGTCGGTCGAACCGCCGTCGACCGCGATGACGTGAGCCCCGAGTTCTGAAGCGCGGGCGACGGTTTCTTCGGGAAAGCCGCCGCCGAGCATCCCGACCGGCACAAGAACACGAACCGTTGCTGGATGCTCGTCGCCGAACACAGCGCGAAGGTCAGTCTCAGCACGAACGTCGGCGTTCATGCGTCGAGGTCTGACAGCAGTAGGTCGCGTGACGACAAGAGGTGCGCGCGAACGATGGACTCCGCGGCGTCGCCGTCATGGGCGGCGAGCGCGGCGAGCAGATCGCGATGCGCTTGCAGATGGCGAAGGCCCACGTCTTGCCGTTTCTCACGCATCACGGTGACGGCTCGAAGTCGGCGCCCACGACCGACGATTTCGACGCTGGCGCAGAGGCTGGCCATGGCGGGGTTGTCGGCGATGGTCGCGATTGCTTCGTCGAAGCCTCGGGCAGCGTCGAGCAGCGCCTCAGGGGTTCCGTTGAGCGCGAGCGACTCGATTTCGGTGATGCGTTCGGCCAGCTCCTCGACGTTCGCTGGAGTGATTTTGGCGGCTGCGACCCGTGCGATGGCGGCCCGCAACACGACTTCGGCGTATTGCAACTCTTCGAGAGACTCGGCCGAGTGGTCGACGACGGCCAGCGAGCGAGGCCCGGTTCGCTCGATGAGGCCCTCTTGCTCGAGCCGCCGCAAGGCTTCGCGAACGGGAGTGGGGCTCACGCCGAGCATCAGCGCGAGGCTGCGCTCGGTGAGGCGCTGACCGGGCACGAGCTGGCCGGTCGCGATGCGATCTCGCAGCGCTTCGTAGGCCTGAAAGGCCAAGGGCTGGGCCCGTAAGAGGGGAGCCGCGGCATCTACATCGATTGCGCTGAGGTTGCTCATACCGACAGCTTACGCCATTTGCTATTGCAAATTGCAAGTAGAACTGATGTACTTCGAACCATGACGGGCAACGAAGCGCGCGAAACTCCGACGGCGCACCACAGAGGTTCTGCAACGGCAACGGCAGCGGCAGCGGCAGACGCGGCATCTGCCGCGAGCGTCGTGCACTCACTCGACACAGCGCCAGTGAGTCAGTGGCATCGGCGCCTCATTCTGCTCATCGGGGCCGGTTCGTTCTTCAATTTCGTCGAAGTTGCGCTCAGTTCGCTGCTCGTTCCGCTGATCGGCGAGCACTGGGCGATGAACTCGTTCGAGCAGGCCGCGCTCATCGCAGCCACCTTCATCGGTGAGGCCATCGGCTCGACCGTGCTCTCGCCCCTGGCCGATCGGTTCGGCCGCAGCCGCATGTTCCAGGTCAACCTGCTGCTGTACGCCGTGTTGTCGGTCGTCTCGGCATTCGCTCCGAATGTGGATGCCCTCATTGTGCTTCGCGTTCTGCTGGGTATCGGGCTCGGAGCTGAACTCACCCTCGTCGACAGCTACCTCGGCGAGATGATGCCCGCTCGAAGCCGCGGGCGTCTCGTGGCCTGGAGCTACACCCTCGGCCTTCTCGCGGTTCCCATCACGGGTGCGGTGACCGTTTTCGTGCCAGCCGACGTGGGCGGAATCGCCGGCTGGCGCTTCATTCTGGCGGCGACGGCAATTGGCGCCCTTGTGGTGTGGTTGCTGCGCCGAAAGCTGCCGGAGTCACCACGCTGGCTGATCGCCCACGGGCGCCACGACGAGGCGCGGGCGGTGATCGCAGGGCTCGAGCGCTACGGCGCGGAGCCCGCGACGCGGGGCAACCGCAGCCGTGCCCGCAAACCTCGGCAACCTCCCGTCGCCACCGAGCCCGCTTCTGCCGCCGCCGAGCATCCACTCGCCGCCATTGCGGCCTACCAGCCGCCGAGCGCACACCAACTCGCCCGGCGCCGCGCGCTGCTCATCGTGCTGAACACGCTCGGGCCCATCGCGTTCTACGGGTTCGCCTCGATCGCCCCGCTCGTGCTCATCGACAAGGGCTTCAGCATTGTTCATTCGCTCGCGTTCACCGCCCTGAGCGCGCTCGGCTACCCCCTCGGTTCGTTGCTCTGCGTGCCGATCGTCGAGCGGTTTCAGCGGCGAACACTGCTCATCGCGTCATCCCTCGCCGTTGCCGTGTTCGGCATCACCTTCGGGTTCGCCACCACGCCCGTGCTCATCGTCGCCGCCGGTTTTCTCACCGGAATGGCGAGCGTGGTGCAGTCGAACGTGACACACATCTACCAAGCCGAGCTCTTTCCGACTGCCATCAGGGCACGGTCGGTCGGCAGGCCGTATGCTCTCTCGCGGGTCATTGGTGCACTGCTGCCCTTCGCGACCCTGCCGATTCTGCACGCGCTCGGCGCGGGCTGGCTGTACTCGCTCTGCGCTGCGCTGATCGTGGTTCTCGTAGTGCTGATCGGCATACTGGGCCCGCGCACCAACGCGAAAAGCCTCGACACCATCTAGCCCGAACCACTCGGGCCGTGCGCCCGAACATCTGAAAGGTCACTCGTGATCACCCTCGAACATCTGCCCGCCGAGCATCCAGGCCGCGCCCTGCTCACGGGTCGCACCATTTGGTTCGCTTGCAAGCTCGATCAGCGCTTTTCGTACGGACTCTATGTGCCGAGCAGTTACACCTGGCAGGCCGACCTGCCGATCGTAGTGGTGGTGCACAGCACAAACCGCGACGCCCAAACCGAACGCGACACTTGGGCAGACTTTGCCGAAGAGCACCAGGTCATCGTCTTCACACCCCTTTTTCCGGCCGCTATCGACCATGTGGATGATCTCGACAGCTACAAGGCGATCGAATACCACGGCACGCGGTTCGACCTCATTCTGCTGAGCATGCTCGACGAGGTCGCCGAGCGGTGGAACGCCGACACGAGGCGGTTCATTCTCGCCGGGCACTCGGGCGGGGCGCAATTCGCGCTGCGGTTCCTGCTGCTGCATCCGTCACGACTGACGGGGGTCGCGGTGAGTGCCCCGGGGCGAATCACCGTGATCGATGACGCCTGGGTTTGGCCGCGCGGCGTCGCCGACCTCACCACTCGATTCGGCATCGCCCTCGCCCCGCGCGAACTCAGCGGTGTCTCGGTGCTGCTGACTGCGGGCGACGCAGACCTCGGCACCGCCGACCTCGAAGCGCAGAACGATCCGTCACAAGAAGGCTTCGGCGACTCACGCGTCGAGCGGCTCGAGACACTCCGCGAGAATCTCGAGGCCAACCGTATCGACGTGACCTTCACGCTCGTTCCCGAGTCGGGTCACCACGGAAACCCCACCTTGCCCGTTATGCAGCAGTTCGTGGCGGGTTTGCTGCCCTAGCGCGGCAGGTCAGAGCCAGACGGTCGCCAGCCACACCTCGACGCCGGCGAGCACGAGCAGCGCCACATTGAACCCGATGACGCGGGCCTCACCCCGGGCGAGGTGCACCGTGATGCCGCCGATCTGCACCAGCACCAGCCCGATCGCCGCAGCTAGAGCCAGCCAGGTGGCGACTCCGGTGAGCGGTGGCAGAATCAGCCCGAGCACGCCGAGCACCTCCACCACCCCGATGGCCCGCACGGCGGCCAGCGGTGTGCTCGCCACCCAGCCCATCATCGGCTGCAGCTTCTCGGGGCTGCGCACGATCTTCACCGCACCCGAGTAGAGGTAGACGATGGCAAGCAGGGCGGCGACGATCCAGTAGGCGATCTGCATGTGCATCCATTCGTTCGGCCTGCTCAGCGTATCGCGGCACCTGCATCCACGGCCGCCACACCCTCCCCGCCAAGCCCCTGCTCGCAGTCGAGAGAACGCGCCGCAGACGAGAGAAGGCGGCCGATCGGCTTCTCTCGTCTGAAGCGGCTTCTCTCGCTGGGCGGCGAGACGGCTTAGTGGCCCACGCCCTCGGGGCCACCGAACTCGACGCTCAGGGTGGTGTTGCCGATGATGTCGGGCAGCGCTCCTTGCTGCGTGGGCGTTCCGTCGCGCCAGTCCGCGGGGCCGTCGTAGCGCCGCTCGATGTAGTGCGGCTCGTAGGCGGCCACGAACGTACTGCCGTAGGGCGCCCCCGCGTAGTGCGCTGGTTTGAGCTTGTCGAAATACACCACACCGCGCGGGTCGTAGCAGTCTTCATCGATCGTCACCGCCACCACCTTGCCGCAGATTATGGCTCGGTGCTCGAAGGTCTGAACCCAGGCGACCTCGCATTCGAAGTGCGAATGGCACTCCGCAATGCGTGGTGGAGCCACCGTCAGCGAGGGCAGCTCAGTGAGACCGGCGCGCTGCAACTCGTTCACGCCCGGTTCGAACGGCAGACCGACGACCAGGCACCGCGCAAGCAACTCGTCGTCGAAGGCCACCGCGTTGACCACGAATTGGCCGGTTTCGAGCACGTTCATGTAGGTGTCGCTCGGCGGGTCGGCGGTGACAGCGAACAGCAGGTGAACGGGGTTATGCGCGACACGGGTGCACGTTCCGTACGTCGCCGCATTCACCTCACCGCTCTCGTTCACACTGGTGATCATGGTGAGACAGGAGCTCGGTGCGAACATCGCGTCCCAGTGCTTTTCGGGCACCTCGATTTTCGTCGTGGCGCTCACGAGCGCGGGGCTCATCGTGTAGCGCCCCGGGCGCCCGGCTGCGCGACGGCAGGATGCTCGGTGCCAGGATGCTCGGCACCAGATTGCTGGGCCCGATCCTCCACGGCCGGGTGAAACTCGACGTTTTTCGTTTCGGGGCCGAGGGCCGCGCCGACGATCGCCAGCACACCGCCGATGCCCACCAGCACGAGCACCGTGTACTGCATCGGCACGATGCCCGACAGCCAGATCTGGTAGGTCGCATAGAACGAGGGGATGATCACCGCCAGGCTGTAGCCGAGACCGTACCCCACGGCGCGGTTCTCGGTGGCAAACCGCTCCGAGAGGTATGAGGTAACCACGGCCCAGGGCGACACGATGAAGATCGCCGCGATGACGGCGGGCAGCATCGCGACCCACACATTCGGTTGTGACACGTTGATGAGCATCCAGTACGCCGGAATACCGATGACCAGGGCCAGGATGCCCGTCGCTATGAGGTAGGTGCGCCGGCCGATTCGCTGGCTGATCACTCCGCCCACCACGTACATGCCGGTGAGCACGAGCCACGTCACCATGAAGACGAGAGTCGACTCTGAGCTGGTCAGCTTGACGGTTTTCGTGAGTACCTGAGGAATCAGCGCCGTAACCGTGTTGAGCAAGAACCAGAGCCCGGTCATCCACACGAACACCTGAATGAAGCCGACGAGCGCGCGACCGCGAAAGAGGGTGAAGAGTGACAGCTTCGATTTCTCGGCCGGGTCAGACTTCTTCCAGACGGTCGACTCTGACACGTTGCGGCTGTAGTAGATCAAAAACACGAACGCCAAGGCCGCCCCGACGAAGAACGGAATGCGCCAGCCCCACTGCACATAGGGCGAGCTGACCGCGCCGCCCGGGATGATCGCCAGCAGAACGAACGTCAAAAGGCTCACGATGGCGGCAGCGAAGCCGGCACCCATCTGCACGATGCCACCGAAGAGACCGCGTTTCTCGCGCGGGCTCTCTTCCATGGCGAGCACGTTCGCGCCCGAATACTCACCGCCGAGCAGCACCCCGGCGATGAAACGCAGGGCGATCAGCGCAATGACGCCGCCGATGCCCACGGTTTGATAGCCCGGCAGGCACGCCATGATCAGGGTGGCGATACCGAAACCGGCGACCGCGATGAGCGTCGACTTACGCCGCCCGATCGAGTCGGCGAGCGACCCGAAGATGAACGACCCGAGCGGCCGCCCGATGAGCGTGGCCACGAACACCCACGACGCGATGAGTGCAGCCGTGCCCGCGTCGATCGACGCCGGTACGAAGTACAGCATCGCCGGAGCCAGCGCGATCAGCGGCAGGTAGATGTCGAAGTTGTCGACGAAGAACCCGAAGAACGCACCACCCACCGCGTTGCGCGTGCGTTTCGACGCGGCGGCGGTCAGGCCGGCCGAGCCAGCTGGTGCAGTGATTGTTGGAGAAGACACCGTTGAATTCCCGTTCTGTGTTTGGTTTCAGTCTTATTCGAACACGGGTGTGTTCGAGTGCGTTTCGAGTGCTGCCGCTGACGTTTCGTTCGCGTCATCGGCGAGATGGGCTTTGCCCTGGCTATCGAGCGAGACGGCGACGCCGTACAGTCGCAGGGCGGCGTCGACCGACACATACCCGCGCTGCACGTCGAGCGCGACTTTCTGCGGGTCGCGCCCGGCAGCGTCGCCGTACCCGCCGCCCCCGCCGGTTTCGACGATGACGATGTCGCCGGGCTCGAGCTGCATGCCGTCGACCTTTCCATTGGCGAAGTGCGTGACGGCCGATTCGGATGCCCGTTTCACGGTCACCCGGTTCGCCAAGCCATCTCCCCCACCGTCGATACCCCAGGGCGCCGTCGTTGTGCGCTCCACAAAGCTGTCGAACGTGACCGCGTTCTCGGTGACCCACCGTTGGCGGGTGCCGAGCCCGCCGCGGGTGCGACCCGCGCCGCCCGAGTCTTGACGCAGACCGTATTCGAGGGCGTACACGAGCGCGTTCTTCGCTTCTTGAGCCTCGACCGGGCCATTGTGCGTGTCTCCGTCGTTGATACAGATAGTGGCGCTCTCACCGTCTTTGTCTCTGGTCGCGCCCCATCCACCGCCCTGCAGCCCGTTGTAGAGCAGGTAGAAGGTTCCGGTCGACGGGTCTGTGCCATAGAGGTTGCTGATGGCGAGGTCGGCGTGGTGGCCCGCGATGGAGCCTTCGGCGAGGGCATCGGCTACCGCGCGAAAGACGCAGTCGACGATGGTCATGGGGTAGGTCATCCACCACCGCATGGCGGCCGGTTTCGTGGCGCTGACCACCGTTCCAGGCGGCAAGATGACATCGACGGGCCGAAACGAACCGTAGTTGATGGGGTACTCGTTCGGCGACGTGAGGCACTTGAACGCGACTTGGGCAGCTGATCGGCCGGCCGTGGCTCCCGAGTTGAAATACCCTGCCACCTGTGGGCTCACTTCGCTGAGGTCGATGGTCATCTGATCGCCGGCGATCACGACCCGAACTTTGATGGGAACAGGCACGCCGAGGCGCACTCCGTCATCGTCCATCGACGCTGCACCGAAGTATTCCCCATCGGGCATATTCGCCACAGCCTCGCGCGCCAACTTCTCGCTGCGGTCGAAGATGTTCACGATGCTCTGCGCGATGGTCTCGTTTCCGTAGCGATCGAGCAGGGCGAGCAGGCGGGTCTCGCCGGTGCGGATGGCGGCGACTTGCGCGCGAAGGTCGCCGAGGGCGGCATCGCTGAAGCGCACATTCGTCTCGATGATGCGCGTCAGCTCGTCGTCTTGCTTACCCTTCTTGAACAGCTTCACCATGGGCATCTGCAGCCCTTCGGCGAAGATGTCATGGGTCGTGCCACCCAGAACACCGCCCACGTCGAGCCAGTGCGCCATCGATGAGGCGAAGGCCACCAGTTCGCCGTCGTGAAAGATCGGCACGGTGAGAATCATGTGGTTGAGGTGACTGCCCATGATGTAGGGGTCGTTCGTGAGCAGAATGTCGCCCTCGTCGATGCCATCGCGGCCGTAGAACGCGAGCTTCGCCTTGATGGCCTGCGAGAGACCGCCGACGAACATCGGCAGGCCGAGGCCGATCGAGATGGTGTCGCCGTTGGCGTCGAACAGCCCGACCGTAAAGTCTTGAGCTTCGTAGATCAGTTGGTTGTATGCCGTGCGCATCAGGTTCGTTTTCATCTCATCGGTGATGGCGATGAGATTGCCGCGAATGATCTCTGCGGTGATGGCGTCGACCCGAGGAGCCGAGTCTGTGGGAACCGAGTCGGTGACCGTGGGGGTGCTCATGCTGCTGAGCCTCCGATCTGCATGATGAGGTTGCCGAGCGTGTCGACGACCACGCGGTCGTCGGTGCGCAGCAACGTGGTGGTGGTTCCTTCTTCGATGGCCGCGGGGCCGGTGACCGTTTGGCCCGCCAAGAGTGCCGCGCGGTGGTACACCACGCAGGGCACCGGGCCTTCGTCGGGGTCGAGCACGACCATCCGCTCACCCGTCGGCGCAGGCACCAGATCATCATCGCCGGCCTGCGCTATCTCGGCCCACGACGGCCTCGCTACGTTGCCGACCGCAGAGAGCCGCAAGGTCACGATCTCAGCGTTCTCGTCGGGCGCCGAGTGGCCGAACCGGTCGAGGTGGGCTAAGTCGAACACGCTTTTGAGGTCGCCGATGCCGTAGGCACCGAAGAGGTCGGGCACCTCGACGGTGAGCGAATGCTCCTGCCCCACGTAACGCATGTCGGCGTAGCGGATGAACGACATCTGTTCGTCGTCGACCCCACTCGAAGCGAGCTTGCCGCGGCCGTCGGCCTCGAGCGATACGAATCGGGAGTCAAGCGCTTCGCTCGTGGTGCGGTTGAGCGAAGTGATCTCGGTGAGCACCAGGTCGTGCCGAACATCGGCCATCAGCATGCCGAGGGCAGAGAACACGGCCGGCACCGGCGGAATCACCACTCGGCTCACCCCGAGCTCACGAGCGACCAGCGAAATGTGCAGCGGGCCGTTGCCGCCGTAGGCGAAGAGCGAGAAATCGCGCGGGTCGAGACCGCGCTCGGTGGTCACCGCCCGAACCGCATTGGCCATGGTCGCCGCGGCAATGGCGAGAATGCCGCTCGCTGTGCGAACCGTATCGACACCAATACGGTCGGCCACCGTGCTGACCACGCTGTGCGCCGCGGCCGAATCGAGTTGCAGCTCACCAGAGAGCGCGCGGCCGGAGTCGAGCAACCCCAGCACAACCGCCGCGTCGGTCACCGTCGCCTCAACGCCGCCTCTGCCGTAACACGCGGGCCCCGGGTCTGCGCCCGCGCTGATCGGGCCCACGTGCAGGCCGTCGGCCGAATCGACCCACGCAACGCTTCCGCCGCCCGTGCCCACCTCGACGATGTCGAGGCAGGGAATGCGAATCGGTAGCCCCGTGCGATACCCACCCACGAAGTATTCGGCCGCTTGCGGAAAGGTCTGCGAACGGATGACCGCCGCCTTCGCCGTGGTGCCACCCATGTCGAACGCGATGGCGTCGTCGTAGCCCATCTGCTTGCAGAGCTCGATGGTTCCGACCACGCCGCCGGCAGGCCCCGACTCCATCATCTGAACCGACTGCTGGCGAATCTGCGCCAGATCAGACAGGCCGCCGTTCGACTGCATGATCGAAACCTCGGCCGGGCTTCCGGTTGCTGCGAGTTCGCTCTCGAGTCGGCTGAGGTAGACGCTCACCTTCGGCCCCACAAAAGCGTTCGCCGCCGTGGTCGAGGTGCGCTCGAACTCGCGGTATTCGCGGGTCAGTTCGTGCGAGAGCGACACGTACATACCGGGGTTCTCTTCGCGCAGAATCGCGCCCAGCAGCACTTCGTGCTCAGGGTTTCGGTACGAATGCAGCAGCACCACGCCCGCCGCCTCGATGCCTCGCTCGGCCAGCGTGCGGGCCAGCCGCCGCGCTGCTACCTGGTCGAGCGGAGTCTGCACCCGGCCATCGGCACGCACGCGCTCGGCGATCTCGAACACATCATCTCGCGGAACCAGCGCGCGATGCTTGGTGAAACCGAGGTTGAACGCATCGGGCCGGTTCACGCGACCGATCTCGTACACATCGCGAAAACCTTCGGTGGTGATGATCGCGGCCCTCGCACCCTTACGTTCGATCAGCGAGTTGATGACCACGGTGCTGCCGTGCACCAGCGCAGTCGTTGCGGCGGGGTCAACGTCAGCCGCCTCGAGCCCGGTGAAGATGCCCTCGATGAGGTCGTTCGGCGTGCTCAGGGTCTTGCCAATGACGATCGAGCCGTGTTCTTCGTCAAAGCCCACCACATCGGTGAAGGTGCCGCCGATATCGACTGCTACACGTACGGTCATGAAGGTGTTTCCTCTCGTCAAGCGCAGCGATGCTGTTGCAGCACCGTGCGAAGCCATTCGTTCCACAGCCGGTCAGAGCTGGCTTGTGCGGCCGCCACGCCATCGGCCCGAACATCGACGACGATGCGCAGGTCGGCCACGATGTGCCTGTCGGGTGACGGATGCTCGGTCACCAGCACCGCGCCAGCATCCGTTGCCGCCAGCAGCACCTCGACCTCTGAGACGCTCACGTTCAGCGAGGCCGCCAACTCACCGATGAACATCGGCGAACCTTCTCGCAAAGCAGCTAGAGCGGCTTGAGGTTCTCGCACCGGGTTCTCCTTCGTGAGCGCAACGACTGTGTTGCTCTTATCTCACTGGGTGCGGAGCGATAAATCCAATAGATGCTAGATATGCCTCACATGCACACCGTGAATACTCACGGAGTGGCTCGGAGTTCGGCTCGTATCGCCTCGACGAGCCACAGTGTGGCGGAGTCGCCGGCCAATCGCGGGTTGAACAACACGTCGATGCCCAGCGGCGGCACCACGAGCGGCAGGTCGAGAATGCGCAGCGAAAACCGGTCAGCGAGGCGGCGGGCGAGGCGTTCTTGCGCGATGGCGATGCGGTTCGAGTCGGCCACGAGCATGGGAATCAAAAGAAAGTTCGAGCTGATCAGCTCGAAGGTCGGCGTGACACCGGCCGCTGCCAGGGCGATGTACGGATTCAAGCGAAATGTCGCTGATTGGTAGGCGACGTGCGGAAGCGCAGCCAAGTGCTCGAGCGTCAAATCGCCGTCAACCTGCTCGTTCGCGGTGTCGATCACGCCCACCCATCGATCGCGGTAGAGCGTCGAACGTGCGTACGTCGTCGCCACCGTGTCGGCCACCAGCGCGACGTCGAGCTCTGGCTTCTCAAAGATGTCGGTGCCGGGCTCCGTGCTGTCGCGAATCTCGAAGCTGGCGCCGGGCGCCACCGTTTCAGTGATGCGCAGAAGCAGTGGTGCCACCAGAAACGCCGTCGAGGTGGTCATGGAGAGAATGAACTGCCGCGCATCCCGAGCGGGGTCGAACGCCGGCACGTGCAGAACGCGCTCTGACACCGAGCGCAGCACCCCCGGTACGCTCGTCAGCAGTTCGCGGGCGCGGGGCGTGAGCATGTACTTCGATCCGGAGCGCACCAGCAGATCGTCGCCGAGCAGCGCCCTCAGTCGGGCGAGCGTGTGACTCATGGCGGGCTGCGAAAGCCCGATGCGTTCGGCGGCGAGGGTGACGCTCTGCTCTTGCAGCAGCGCCATCAGCGGCGGAATCAGATTGAGGTCGACGTTCGTGAGTCGCGCCGCGAGGTCGTTCTGGCCGGGCTCGTCGATGGGCATGCCAGCAGGTTAGCGCGTGCGGCGGGGGTGGGCGAGCGCACGTGTGCCTCAGCGCGCAGGCCGTTCTTGCGCGCGCGAAACCGTATCAGCCTCGAGTAGGCGCGGAATGAGCAGGCGTGACGATTCAAAAATGGTGTTGACGCTGCTGGTGCCCACGGGCGTATGTGTGAAGTTCTGCATCACCTCGCGATGAGTGTCGTCGCTCGAGAGTGTCAGCCTGATTCGGTGGCCCGTCTCGAATCGCCGGGCCGTCGCCACGATCGGAACTCGGTATGCGACCTTCTCACCCACCGGCACCGCCACGGCAGTGCGCATTGGAAGCACAGGGAGCCCAGGGCTGCTGAGCTGTTCGTCGACTTCGCGCATGCTGGCGCGCAACCAGCCCTGGGTCACCGCGGTTGCGGAACCATCGGGGGCGACGTCGTGCACCTGCACGACCCAGGCCGTGTCTGCAGCGGTTGCGCTGGCGTGCAACTCGAGCTCGAGGTGACCCACCACGTCGAGCGCTTCAGGCAGGGCTTCGGTCATGTAGCTCACAGCATCGGGTAGCTCGGCTGCGCCGGCGTCTTGTGAGGTAGAGGTGGCGGGAGCGAGGCAGAGGTAACTGCGGCTGCTCTCAGCTGGCTGCGCGGCAAGCGCGGTGACGGGCGTCGCCATGGGGTTGCCGTATGGCCGCGAGGCAGCGCCTTCGGCCGGCTGCTGCGCGAGAACACCGTCGGCACCGAGCCCGAACTCGAGCACGTCGGCGGCGGGCGGCCAGACGTCGCTCGTGCGCCATTCTTCGGCCCCGGGCATCCAGTACCGAATCGCCGGCCCGGCAAGTGTTCCCGTGTCGCGGCCCTTGAGCCAGTGGTCGAACCAGGCCAGCGCTTCGATGTGCATGCTCTCCCACGGCCAGGGCAGGCCACCCTCGCCGAGAATGCTCATGCGCACGTTCGGGTTGTGCGCCAGCCCCTGCCAGGCCGCGAAGGCACCGGCGAGATGAAGCGGCACGTTCGACCACTCCGAGCCGATGTAGGTGGGTATCTCCACCTCGGCGAGCAACGACGTGAGGTCGCGGTCATTCCACCACGCATCGCGGGTCGGATGCTCGACCGCAATGTTCAGCCAAAGAGAATTCCACGGCTCGCGAGCACGACGAAAGCGGCTGATCAGGCGAAGACCCGTGAGCGCATTGCCGCCGCTGGTGCGGGCGAATCGGCGATGGATGCTCGGCACTGCCAATACGCGCCGGGCGACCCGCGAGACACCCCGCCGATACCTGCGATCGCGAATGCCAGACAGCACCCCGAGGGCGCTGATCCACGGCGTGATGAAGGCCGAACTGAATAGGCCATTGTGGTTCGCTGCCTCCCAGGCCTGCACAGTGACGTCGAAGGGAAAGATGGCCTTCAAGTGCGGTGGGCGCTGAGTCGCAGCCTCGAGCTGGGTCATGGCGTAGTAACTGATGCCGATCATGCCCACGTTGCCGTCAGACCAGTGCTGTTCGGCCATCCATTCGACCAGGTCGTAGAGGTCTTCGCGTTCGTTGCGATCGAAGAAACCCCAGGTGCCGCCCGAACCGCCCGTTCCCCTGAGGTTCGCGATGACGTGAACGTAACCGCGTGGAACCCAGAAGTCGCTCATGCCGGCTTCGATCACGCCAGCAGGCGCGCCGATGTCTTGCATCTGGCGCGGGTAGGGAGCCGCGGCCAGCAGTGCGGGGAATGCGCCGGCAGTGGTGGGCCGCAGCACGTCGACCAAGAGAATCGTGCCGTCGCGCATGGGCACCGAAACATTGTTCTCGCGATGCATCGCATACCGCACCTCTGAGAGATTGCGGTATTCACGACCCGTTGTCTGCGGGCCATTCAGCTGTCGTTGGCCCTGTTCGATTCCCGATGCCTCGATCTTCATGCTCTCTGATTCCTTTCGCCTAGTTTCACCACTCGATGAAATTAATTTCATCGTATGATGAGACTATGCAAAAAGCAAGCGCAGACGCCGAGTCGGTTCGCGGCCCCCGAGACGACCGCTGAATCATCTCGGCACGCATAGTGGCGGCCGCACGAGAACAGTTCGCGGCCAACGGCGTCAGCGGCACCTCGATTCGAGCCATCGCCCGTCACGCCGAGGTCGACCCCGCTCTCGTGCACTACTACTTCGCGTCGAAAGAGGCACTGCTCGATGCCGCGACGACCGTGCCGGTCGAGTACATGCGGGCGTCGCAGACCGCAATAAGCGCCCCGCTCGCCGAGCGCGGGCAACGCATCGTTGAGAACGTGATGCAGGCGTGGTCTTCGCCCGACACCTCCCCCGTTCTGCGAGCGATCTTCTTGTGCGCGAACGTCGACGAAGTTACCCGGGCGAAGTTGCGCGATTCGCTCTCAACGGGTTTCATCCACGCAACGGCCGAACGCCTTCCCCAGGCCGACCGCCTCACCCGTGCCGGTCTCGTCTCGTCTCAGATCATCGGCCTGTGCTGGCTGCGTTACCTGTGGATGCTCGAACCTCTGGCCTCGATGGCCGACCACGACGTGGTGGCGCTCATCGGCCCCACGGTGCAGCGTTACCTCAACGGGCGCCTCTGACCGGCAGCGCGCGCCCACACCCGCGCCCGCGCCTCTGCCGAAAGAACCCGGGCAGCGTCACATCCACTTGCGCCACTTGAAGATGAGAAACAGCACTGCCGCGAACACCACCATCAGCGCCACCGCGAAGGGGTAACCAAGTGCCCAATGCAGTTCGGGCATGTTGTCGAAGTTCATGCCGTAGACCGCGGCGATGAGGGTGGGCGCGAAGAGAATGGCCGCCCAGCCCGAGATCTTCTTCATGTCTTCGTTCTGGCGCTGCGCCACGAGCGTGGCGTTCACGTTCAAGATCTGCGCCAAGGCGTCACGCAGCTCAGTGACTTGGGAGTTGACTCGGGTGAGGTGGTCGGAGACGTCTTGCAAGTAGGTCTGCAGTTCATCCGGAACCCCGTATTTGCCGAACCCACCCCGAAGCGCGGCGAGCACATCGGTGAACGGCGACGTGGCGTGCTGCAGGTCGATGACCTCTTGGCTGAGCCGGTAGACGCGCTCGGTGACCGCCTTGTCTCCGCTGAAGACCTGGCGTTCGATCTGCTCTTTGTCGACCGACAGCCCCTGCATCACCGGCGCGTACGCATCGACGATGGCGTCGAGCAGGCGATAGACCACGGCCTCGGGGCCGAGGCGCAGAAGACGGTCGTCGGCGAGCAGCGTGCTTTCTCGGCGGTCGGGCTTGTCGACCGGGCCGTCATCGAAGGCAGTGCCGTCGGTTCCGTCGATCCAGCGCTTGTCTTGGCAGAGCACTGCGACCGAATTGGGCCGCACGAGCAGGTGAAACTCTTCGAACGCCACCTCTTCGGCCTCGTCGATGTACCGCGCCGAACGAACGACCACGAAGAGCACCTCACCGTAGCGTTCGAGCTTGGGGCGCTGATGCGCGCTCAGCAGGTCTTCGACCAGCACCGGGTGCAACTGCCACGCCGCAGCGAGCTCGTTGATGTCTGAACTGGTGGGCGCCGGGTAGAGCAGCAGCGCCAGGTGCTCAGGCCCGCGAGCGAATCGCAGCGAATCCGCCACTGACGCACCCTCTGGTGCACGCTCCGGATGCCCGTCGGTCACGTACCGCGTCAGGTGACCGCCCTCGGCCGCCGTAGGCGGCACCCCGCCCGTACCCTTGCGGCGCAACAGGTCGCCCCTTCGCCGTGTTGCTTGCTCGCGCCCGCTCTCAGGCATGGTGACCCCTTCTTCGGTTCGGCCCAATTGTAGACTTGACCAATGCCTACCAACCCGAATGACGCGGTTACCAAGCCGCGCCGCGGGCGACGGCCGGGCACGAGCGAGACTCGGCAAGCCATACTCACCGCCGCCCAGGCACGGTTCGCGCAAGACGGCTACACGGCGGCCACCATTCGCAAGATCGCCGCCGACGCGAACGTCGATGCGGCCCTCGTCATGCAGTTCTTCGGCTCGAAAGAAGAACTCTTCGCCACCATCATGTCGATTTCGCCCGCGGCGATGTCGCGCATCACGGTGGCGTTCGAGGGGCCAGAAGAGGGCATCGGCGAACGGCTGACCCGCGCCTACCTCGAGCTATGGGAGGGGCCGCCGGCAGAATCCGACCCGCTTCTCGGAATTCTGCGCTCGGCCATCACGAACGAGCTGGCGGCCACTCAGCTTCGCGAGTTCATCCTCGCCCGGCTGCTCGAGGGCATCGGCGATCGACTCGAAGCCGATCCGCAGATCGCCCTGCGCGCGGGGCTCGCGTCGACCATGCTCATCGGCGTCATTGTGGGCCGCCGCATCATTCAGGTGCAACTGCTCGTCGACGAAGACCGTGAAACGATCATCCACCTCGTCGCGCCTGGCATTCAGCGCATTCTCGCGCCCGACCCGGCCACGCCGTAGGTTCGCACCGAATGACCAGCGGCCCCGTCGCGAGAGCGAACCTTCTGCAGAAGGCCGAGCAGTACATTCTGCGGCACGGCCTGCTCGACCTGACGCTGACCGCGGTCGCCGAGGGCATCGACTCGAACAGGCGCATGCTGCTTTACCACTTCGGCTCGCTCGATGAGTTGGTGAACGAGGCCATCAGCGACATTCTCGAACGCCACGACCTGACCAATCAGCTGGCCGCCCTTCTGCAGGCCGAGGGAGACCTGGTCGATCGGCTCGATGCCGCCTGGGCTCACCTGGCAGACCCGGCACTTCTGTCATGGCACCGCATCTACTTCGCCCGGGTCGGGCTCGCGGTGGAAGATTCGGTGCACTACGAGACCTTTCTGGCCGAAAGCCGCGCGGGCTGGCCCGCACTGCTCGAAGAGACGATGCTTGCTCGCCGTGTTCACGACGCGAAGACGCTGTCGTTGGCGGTCGCTGCCGCCTGGACGGGCCTGCAGCTCGCCCTCTTGAGCGGAGAAGACCGCACGACGTTGGCACGCGTGCATCACACGACCGTCGCCGCATTGCTCGCGTGAGATCACTCGAGGCTAGACAAGCGCATTTGTGAACTATAAAGTTCAGAAATGGACGAAATCTCCCGCACAGGCGCGCAGCCCTTTGTCATCGGCTTCTTCGAGCACATGAACCCCAACGGAATCACCGGCGACACCTGGCGGCAGCCGGCGAACACCGGCAGCGACTACCTCGATCTCGAGTATTGGATGCGGCTGGCCAAGCGCCTCGACGAAGCGAACGCCGACTTTCTGTTCTTCGCCGACAGCTACGGCAATCCTGCCGTTGACGGGGTGATGCCCGATGACTCCATTCGCCTGGCCAATCACATTCCGGTGGCCGACCCGTTCGCGGTGATTCCGGCGATCTTCGCGGTGACCGAGCACCTGCCGGTGGTAGTGACGTCGTCGACCATCTTCGAAGAGCCGTACGCGAATGCCCGGCGGTACGCGACGCTCGATCACATCTCGAAGGGGCGCATCGGCTGGAACGTAGTGACCAGCGCCGCAGCCAAATCTGCGGCCGACCTGTTCGGCCGAGAACTCGTCGCCCATGACGACCGCTACGACAGGGCAGACGACTACCTCGAGGTCAGCTATCGACTCTTCGAGGGCAGCTGGGAGCACGACGCCGTCGTCAAAGATCGCGCTACAGCGACCTACGCCGACCCCGCACAGGTGCACGCGATCGACTACACCGGGCCGTACTTCAGGTCGAAGGGCGTATTCTCGGTCGAACCCTCACCCCAGCGCATGCCCTTCGTCTTTCAGGCCGGCAGTTCGGGGCGTGGGCGCCGCTTCGCCGCCACTCACGCCGAGTGCGTGTTTTTGCAGGCCACGAGCCCCGAGAAAGACGCAGAAGCTGTCGCCGACATTCGGCGCCTGGCTACAGAGCAGGGTCGCGACGGCGACGCCATCAGAATCATCGTGGGCATCACGGTCATCATCGGCGTCACAGAGCAGGATGCCCGGCAGAAGTACGACGAATTCTGCTCGTTCCACTCCGAAGAGATCGCCGCAGCGCAGTTCTCGCACTACTCCGGTATCAACCTGCTCGAGCTTGACCCCGACCTGCCGATTCCGCCCGGCAACGACGAACTCAGCCGCTCGAACGTGCAGCGATTCGACGGCTACACCGTGCGCGAGGTGCTGAACGAACTCAAGACCCGAGGTGTTCGAGGCATCATCGCGGTCGGCACGGCCGCAGAGGTCGCCGATCATATGGAGGACTATGCGGCGGCCACCGGGGTAGACGGGTTTCTCATGGAGACGTACACGAATCCGGGCACGTACGACGAGATTCTCGACCTGCTGCTGCCCGAGCTACGAACCCGCGGGCGGGCGCCGTTGCCCTACACGACGAAGACTCTTCGTGAGAGGTTTCAGGGTGCCGGGCATCCATTTCTCGACGACAGCCACCCGGGCGCACAGCACCGCGTCGGCCCGAAATGAGCCGACGCGGTGAGAGCCAGACACGGTGAGGGCTGGGCGCAGCGAGGGCTAAGCGCGCCTGACCGGCAGTTGCAGGTACGAGAGACGCGTACCGCCGGTGTGGATGATGTGCGTGCCGTGGTTGTCTGGCGTCACGGTGTCGAGGTTCGGCATCACGCCGCCCAGCGAGTTGAAGCCGCTGATGGTGAAGCGCAGTGTCTCGCCGGGGTGAAAGGCCAGGCCTACCGGGAAGAGGTCGATTTCGAGTTCGACGACCTCGCCGAGTTCGAGCTTTTCGACGCGGTCGAAGGTGTGCACAGGCACATCGACGGTCGAGAGAGTCTCGTCGAGGTTGCGCAGCGACGCGCGCAGGCGGCCATTCGAGCCCTTGTACTTCAGAATCGAGGCACCGTGAGCGGTGATCGCCTCCATGGCCGGCCCGTGGTTGGGCACGTTGAACTGCTCGAGCACAGTGCCTTCGGCGTCGAGCTTCTGCAGCAGCACGAACACGTCCATGTCGTCTGAGCCGTCGGCCTCGACGAAGAGCTTCGCCTTCGGGTAGCCCACGATCACCGTTTCGGCGTCGAACGTGACGCTGAAGGTGGCGTTGTCGGTGGGCGACTCGGCGTCGTAGCTCGTGGCGGTGCGGTCGGTCGGTGCCTCGGTGGTGAGGGCGTTCGAGCGCGGGTCGAGGTAGTACTTCACCTGCTCGACGTCGTCGGGCGGAAACGCGGTGGCGGCCACGTTCACCTGGTCGCCGCCCTCGAGGTCGAGCACCGAGTAGCGCACCCGCGGGGTGTTCTGCCAGCCGTTGTCGATGCCCTTCAAGTAGTGATCGAAGAACCGCCGCAGCCCGCGAGTGTTGGCCTCGTTGTAGAAGTCGGGCCATTCCATGGTGTTGTGGATGCGCAGCCACTTGTCGCTCGAACTGATGGTGCGCCAGCCGCGGAACGTTCCCGGCGTGTGAATCGAGTTCGTGTAGCTGGCCACGACGTAGGCCGGCACGGTGATCTTTTCGAGCTCTGACGCCCGCTTCTTCCACACCTCGGTGAAGAGTGGATTGTGCTGACCGTCGTTCACGAGATCGTCACGCTTGTTCGCACCGACGTAGTTGACGGCGAGAATCGCGGGAAACGGGAAGTCGGGCATGCCGCCGCGGTAAATCAGGTCGCGGTAGACGTCGCTCATGCCCTCTGTGGGCGAGATGGCGGCCAGGTGCGGCGGCTGCTCTGCGGCGGCGAGCCACTGCGAGATGGCGAGATACGAGGTGCCGGAGAGGCCCACCTTTTCGTTCGACCACTCCTGCGCGGCGAGCCACTCGATGAGGTCGTAATAGTCTTCGCCCTCTTGCTTCGTCCAGATGGTGGCGTCGCCTTCAGAGTGTCGGATGCCCCGCGGGTCTGGGTTGGCGATGGCGTACCCATTGGCGACCCAGTACGACGGGTCTGGCGCCTCGAACTTCGAGAGGCCAGAGAGCCCGCTCTGGTTCACGCCCAAGAGGTTGAAGAGGTTCCAGTTTTTCGGGTGCGTGCCGCCGCTCTTTCCATACGGACTCCACGCCACGAGCACGGGCACCTTGTCGGTGCCGGCCGGGCGAAAGATGTCGGTGTAGATAACAGTGCCGTCGCGCAACGGCACTGCGACGTCTTTCTCGAAGACGATGTCGACCGGAATCGGCCGAAACTTCGGGTCGGTCTGAAAGCCGGCCGGCAGAACCCGGGTGCCCGGCTCGAACTTCTCGAACAGGGCGGGCTCGGTGTTTTCGTCGTAGGGAAGCGAAGGCACCAGTTCGGTGTAGTCGCTGGCCAGGTCGTTTTCTTGAATGCTCATGATGGTGGTTACGAGGCTTTCTGCACGGGGGCGGCGGCGGGTGCGGGTGCGAAACGGTCGAGGGTAGTGATTCCGGCGAACGCGTGCGGAGCGATGCCCGCAATGAGTCGCCCGAAGTTCTCAGAGAGCGCCTCGAGGTTCAGGGCTCCGTGCAGCGTGATGATTCGGGCATCCCGCCACGAACGCTGAATGGGCTCGAAGTCCATGATCGCGGTGGAGCCCGAGTTGCGCTGCAGCAGTTCGATGGCCTCTGCGCACCACTTGGCGGCGTAGGCGGTCTCGGCGAGCACGCGCGAGCTGAACAGCTGCATGTACTCTGGGTCGGCCGGGGTGCCGGCGGCGGCAAGCGCGCCGAGGCGATCGGTCTCGGCAGCGTTCGCGCGAGCCATCAGCCGTGCCGACTGAATCTTCGAATGCACCTCGGTGAGCATGAGGTGCGTCAGCGGCGCCTCGAGCTGGTTCTTGTAAGTGGTGCCGCGAATCGGGCGGCCGGCCGAGCGCTCGAGAAAACGCTCGAGCGCACCTTCGGCGATGCCCACCGACATACCGGCCATCAGGCTGAACGCCCACCCGAGAGTCGGCGCCTTCCAGACGGAACCCGCGAGCCCGTTGTCGAGGCTCTGCGCCGCGATCTCTTTGAAGTCGACCACGCGGTAGTCGGGCACAAAGAGCTCTTCGCCCTTCAGCTTCGACGAGACGCTGCCGGTTGCGCGCATGCCGGCGACCTTCCAGTCGTCGAGAAACTCGAGCTCGTCGAGCGGAACCTGCACCGCGAGCAGGTAGGGGCCGTTGCCCTCATCGGCGATGCAGCCGAGGTTGGTGTAGGGCGCCCAGAGCGAGTCGCTGCCGAAGGTCCACGGGCCGCCGGTGATGATCCAGCCGCCGTCGACGCGCTTGGCGCGGCCCTTCGAAGCCGGAAAGTGGCTCGACGCTGCCACGCGCGGGCCTACCCACTCGGGGCCATAGACCTCTTCGACCACGCGAGCACCCATGCCAGCGGGCATCCAGTTGGTCGAAGCGCCCACCCACACCGTCCAGGCGGCCGAGCCGTCCCACTTGCCGACCTCGGTCACCACGTCGAGCTGCTGCCGAACGGTGAGCTCGTAGCCGCCGAACTCAGCGGGGCTGCCGATGTCGAACGCGCCGGTCGCTGCGATGTCGGCGATGGTCTCGTCAGAGTGCCGCCCGTCGCGTTCGGCCTCGGGGGCACGCTTGCGCAAGGTCGGGCCGAGGGCACGAACCTTTTCGAGAATCGTTTCTAACTGGGCAGCCTTCTCGTCAGTAGCATCCATCGTCGTCATCTCCTGTGTCGTCTTTTCTGCGTTGTGGGTGCGGGCGCTCATCGCGCCGGCACGATGGGCAGTTGCACGTAGCTGGGGTGCTCGGGCCCGGTGTAAACCGAGTTGGTCGCGCCGACGTGATAGCTCTCGTCGTAGGTGCGAATGGGAATGCCCGCCGGCGAGTACGGCTGCACGTCGATGCGCAGACGGTAGCCCTTGCGAATCACGGCCGTGCTCGGGTTGAGCCCGATTTCGATCGGCACGATCTCGTCGCCCTCGAGCGGCGCATAGTCGGCCTCGGCGTGCGTGTGCACCGGCCAGTACTCGCTCGACCGAGCCTCATCGAGTGCCCGGTGCGACACCTTCAGCAGGCCATGACCGACGGGGTGGATGTTCGTGGGGTCGACAGGCGGAACCAGCGACTCATACCGAACCTCACGGTCGTTCTCGTCGATGACTCGAAGCGATGCGTACACATCGAGGTCGCTGCTCGACGACGACACCCAGAGGCCCACCTTCATGTAGCCCGCCAGCACCATGTCTTCGTGCATCGGTTCGCTCACGAACGACACCCCCGTCGACCAGCGGGGCGTGCCGCCGGCGCGGCCGGTAGGTGCGGGAATGGGAAAGCCGATGTCGAGGGCGGCGTCATAACTCGCGCTCGCTTCGACGCTCGGCACCGTCTCGCTGATGCTCAAGATGTCGGTGCGCAGCCCGTCGCCCTTCCAGTCAGAAGGCGTCGCGTCGAGGTACCAACGCGGGTAGGTGGTGCGAGCGATGGGCCACTCGTTTTCTTCTGAAACGTAGTGGCCGCCGTTGCCTGTTCTGACCTGAACACGAACGGGCGAGCCATCCATGATGCCGTTCTCTTCGCCGCGCAGCCAGTGGTCGAAGAACGCCTTGTGCTCGGCGATCGTCGACTCTTTGTAGCTGTGCGGAAACCAGGCGTCGATGAAGTCGAACTTCTTGGCCGAGGCACCGGTGGAGCGAACGAAGGTCTCGGAGCTGCCGAGGTGGTGAATCACCACACCGGTCTGCGGGCCGACGATCCACACCGGCGCCGTAGCCTTCTCGAGCTCAGGCAGCATGAAGATGGAGCCCTGGTTGCCATAGGCGGCCGGGTCGTTGAACGGCGTCGCCAGAACCTGGGCCAACCAGTCGGTCTCGTGCCGCTCCCCGTGGTAGTTGTGGCCGGCCATGGCAACGCGCCACCACATCCAGAACCCTTCGCCGAAGAGGCCGCCGCCGTAGAACGCCTCGTTGTAGAGGTCGGCATCGGTGCCCAGAGCGACCATGGCCTTCAGGTGCGGCGGGCGAAGCGCGGCCACGGTGTGCTGGGTGATGGCGAGATACGACATACCCCAGAGGCCGATGTCTCCGGTCGACCAGGGCTCTGCCGCCGCCCACTCGATGGCGTCGTAATAGTCTTGGGCCTGCTGCACGCTGAAGGGGGCCTGCAGGCCCGGGCTGTTACCGACACCACGGGCATCCACTCGAATGCACACGTAGCCGTAGGGCACCCAGACGGCCGAGTCGACGCTCTCGTGGTTCTCGTACTGCAGCCCGTCGGGGTTGCCCGAGAAGTAACGGTCTTCCATTTCTTCTTTGGCCTCGGCCTCGGCCTCGCTGCCGATGTCGCCGTGATCGAAGCTCTTGCCGTAGAAGCCCTGGTTCAGAATCACCGGATGCTCGGCCTCATCGGCCGGCCTGAAAACGTCTGCACAGATGTACGAACCGTCGCGCAGGGGAATGCGCACGTCGGTCTGCTTGATGATGCCCCGGATGTTGCGGCGCAACTCATTTCGAGCGGCCGCCGCGTTGCGCAACACCCGAGGGGTGTTCGCCGTGAACGCGCCGGGCGTCTCGTTGAGCTTTGTCAGCAGAGCGACCACGGTGGGGTCACTCGCGAATGTCACGGTCTGGTCACCGGCGAAGGTGACCATCTGAGTGCTGCCCGGCTCGATCTTGTCGGCGGGCCCGTGCACGTCGGCCGCGTCGGTGGTGGCCTGGTTGAAGTTGATGACTACGTTGCCGATGACCTCGTGAAGCACGGGGGCCAGCGTGATGCCGTTCTCGACAGTGCCGTCGTCGTCGAGCGTCTGAACGAACCTCGCGAGGTTGGTGACGATGGGGTCGTGCAGACGGTCGATCTTGCCGTCGACGCGGTTGACCAGCTGAGCCAGGTTTGCGCGGTCGCTGCCGGTGACCGAGCCGAGCACGAGACCGCCGATGCTGAACGTTACGGCCTCGCCTTTTCGGTAGCGGTACGCGCCGCGCTCGTTCGTGAGACCCGACTCCGTGGGCGTGTCGTACTTCAGGCCGATAATGGGTCCGGCGAAAACGCCCGTCAAAACCTCAGTGGTCTGCAGGGCGGCCGCCTCATCGGTGGCGATCGTGTCGGTTAGTGCCATTTTCTTCTCCGAGTCCTCGTTGACTATGTTCCCCACGGAATCATATCAACATACGTTGATTATTTGCTACGAGCGGCGTTCCAACACGCTCATCGACGATTCGCCGGCCTCGACGCCCACGAGTTCACGGCCGAGGTTCTCGAGCCACGTGTCGACGTTGTTCGCCGCGTGCATGCTGCCGGCTCTTGCGTTTCGCGCGATCAACTGCAACGGCATCCGCTTGCTGATCGCCGAGGCACCGGATGCGCGAAAGAGCTTTTCGACTGCCGTAGCGCACTCGTTCCAGACATACGCCGCATCGGTGTGAAATTGCAGCACCTCGTGCTCGCTCGGGTCGCGCCCTTCTGCATCGAGCCGATCGAGTTCGGCCACCGCAGCGTCGGCCAGGCGCCCGGCAGAGCGAATCTGCATGAATGCCTCGCCCACGATGTGGTGGGCGACCGGCGAATCGAGCTGCTTCGAATACGGCGAGTACGGCACACTGCGCTTGCCGATCGAGCCGAGAAATACCTCGATGGCCTGATCGGCCATGCCGAGTGCTACCCCGGTGCTCGATACGATCGACCTCGGCAGGCCGCCTCGGCGGGGGCCGCGACCGTGCTCAGTGGCCTCGGCGATGCGTGCGGCCAGCTCGGCCGGGTAGCCGAAGCGCTCGTCGGGAACGAAGAGTTCGCCGTCGGTCGCCATGGTCTGACTGCCGGTGGCGGCCAGCCCCGAGGCATCCCAATCGTTTCGGGCGATCAGGGAGGTCTTCGCAATCAGAACCATCGCCACCTTCGAATCGTCGGTGTCGTCGTAGAACACGGCGAGGTAACCGTGCGAGGCGTGCACGCTGCCGGTGGCGAAGGGCCAGGCACCTTGCACCATCCAGCCACCGTCGACCGGGCGAGCCGTGCCCGACATGCGGCGGCTCGTGCCCCCAACCGCGAAGGTTCGATTGCCGACCCACGGCGACTCGTAAACCGGGGCTACGACGTCGTCATCGAAAGCAAAGCTCCACAGATTGCCGCCGGCCGTTGCCCAGACCACCCAGGCAGTAGCCCCGCAACCGGCACCGAGTGCTCGGTAGATGTCGTGCAACTCGCGGGTGGTGAAATCTGCTCCACCGAAACGCTTCGGCCTGGTCACACTGAAGACGCCGGCTGCGTCGAGACGTTCGATGCTCTCGTGCGGAATGCGGCGCTCTTGCTCGGCTAGTGCTTGATGGTCACGCAACCACGGCTGAAGGGCGACGATGCTGTCGACAATCTGGGCGGCGTCGGGCTGGATGGCGTCGGCAGAACGCGCGTCGCGAGTCATGAATCTCTGCCCACCATTGGACCAGCTTCCGTTAACATCAGAATGGTTGTTACGTTTTTCGATTATGGGCAGCGGTGCTGGCCAAAGTCAAGACAAACGAAGCACTTCTTGCCCATAAACACGCTAAACGGTTATAGTGTTTTCTCGTGACCCAAGATTCCCAATCAACGGTGGGTCAGACCCACGAAGACGTGCAAACCATTCAGAAGCTGCTCGTCGGCGTGATCGGCCTGATCGACACCTTCTCAGCCGAACAGCGCGCCGCCGCTGTCTTTGCGTTCGACGACCCGCGTCGCCTGGATTGGGACATCATTCCCAAGCCCGACCGCATCGGCGTCTCGATGCACAACCTCGACCGGCACCAGAAAGTCGTCGTGCTCGAGCTCGTTCGGCTCGCGGTTTCGCACGAGGTCTTCACCAAGATTCTCGCCATCATGCAACTCGAACACGTGCTTCGTGCCCGCGAGGCAGACTTCTTGGGCGTGGGTGCTCCGCTCTGGCGCACCTCTGACTCCTACTTCTTCAGCATCTTCGGCCGCCCGGGCTTCGAAGACACCTGGTCGCTGCGCTTTCTCGGCCACCACGTGTGCCTCAACATCACCATCGTGAACCAGCGCTGGATCTCGACCTCGCCGAGCGCGCTCGGCCAACAGCCCATGATCGGCGCGGGCGTACTGAACCCCATGGCCGAAGACGAGGGTCTCGGTTTCGAGTTGCTCGACCTGCTCACCGCCGAGCAGCGTGAAGTCGCCGTCATTCACGACGTGGCTCCCGCCGACTTCGTGTCGCGGCAGGTGCCGCACATCGGCGCTCTCGAATACCCCGACCACTACGACCTCGGCATGCCGCAGTACCAGATCACCACCGAAGACCGTAAGGCGCTCGCCCTCGTGAAGGCCGAGCCTTCTGGTATCGCCGGCGACCAGCTCGACGAGACTCAGCAGGCCGTGCTCACTCGGCTCATCGACACCTATCTGGCCCGCTTTCCCGACGCACTCGCGGCCGAATATCGTGCCGCTCTCGACGCCGACGGCCCCGCCGAAACGCATTTCGCCTGGGCGGGCGGCTTCGTTCGTGGCGTGCCGCACTACTTTCGGGTGCAGACGCGGTCGCTTCTCATCGAGATGGTCAACGCGGTCGACAGTGGTAACCACCTTCACTCGGTCATCCGCGACTTCGAACACGACTTCGCGTACGACTCGCTGCAGAAGCACGAGGCGCACATCGCTGAGCACGGCACTCACCTGTCGAGCCGCACCACGTCGAGCGAAGGCACCGAACTGAAGGCGAACGACTGGTCGTGGTGACCAGAATCTCGTGCCGCAGCAACGAAGCTGTGGCACGAACGTGCTCAACCGTTGCGATTGGTAGGCTGACCGCATGAATTCCTTCGCGGCTCAGACGCGCGCACACGTGCTCGCCAGCGAGATCGAAACGCAGATTCTCGATCGGGAGTTCAAACCCGGAGACCTGATCGGCACGATCGACTCGCTGAAGGCGCGCTCAGGCTTCGCCCGATCGACGGTGGCCGAGGCGATTCGCCTGCTCACCGACCGCGGTCTCGCCGAGATTCGCCCGGGTCGCGGGGGCGGTCTGTTCGCCACGGCGACCGGGCCCATGGTGCGCATTCGTCACACGCTGCTGGCCGTCACCGATGCCCCGGCATCAGTCGCCGAGGCGGTGGCCGTGCGTGAGGCGCTCGAGGTACTCATCGATGTGGATGCGGCCAAGCACCGCACGCCCGCCGACATCGCCGACATCAAGAAGCTGCTCGCCAAGCTGAAGGCCGCCGCGGGCCAGGGCATGACACAGTTCTTGCTGGCCAACTGGGATCTGCACGATCGCATCGCGCTCATCTCGCCGAACCAGACCGGTTCGGCGCTCTACCTCTCGATGACCCGGTTCGTGCGCGAGCACGCGGTCACGGCCACCCACGACGACGATGAAGAGCCCGAGTCGGCCGAAGATTGGCTGCAGGTGCGCGTCGATACCCACGAAGAGCTCGTCGCCGCCATCATCTCGGGTGATGTCGATCGCGTGAAGATCGCGATCGACAAGCACGCCGGGCTTCTGCTCACCGAGTAGCGGCGCTCACCGAGTAGCGGCGCTCGCCGAGTAGCGGCACGCCCGGTAGCGGCCTTCGCGCTGGCAACAACGCTCGCCGAACGCAGGCGCTACCTCGTCGTGGCCGCCGCCAGGTGGCGATTGGCGTTGTCGACGATGCGGTTCGTCACCGTACCGAGTCGCTCAACCTCGACCTCGACGACGTCACCGGGGTGCAGCAACCACGGAGGTGTGCGAGCGTAGCCGACGCCAGAAGGCGTTCCGGTGGCGAGCAGATCGCCGGGGTTGAGAGTGAACGTTCTCGAAATGTGCGCGAGGGTCTCCCCCACCCCGTAGATCATCTGCGCGGTACTGCCGTGCTGCACGACTTCACCGTTCACGCGCGTCTCGACCTTGAGGCCGTCACGAAGGTCGCCCACCTCGGCTGCCGGAACCATCGGCCCGAGGGGGCCGGAGCGGTCGCCGTTCTTACCCATGATCCACTGCGAGGTGCGCTTCTGCGCCCGGCGCGAGGTGATGTCGTTGAAGGTCGAGTAACCGACGACCGCCGCGAGCGCCTCTTCGGCGGTGGCGTCGACGAGCGTCTGACCCACCCAGGCCACAACTTCGCCCTCCCAATCGAGCCCGTCTTCGTCTGAGGGCACGGGCACCTCAGAGCCGTCGGTGCTGAGCGAGGTCGCCCAGCGCGCGAACAGCGTCGGAAATTCGGGCAGCTCTTCGTCTCGAAAAGACCCTTCAGCTACGTGGTCTTGGTAATTCAGACCGACGCACACCACGCGAGCGCTTTTCACCACCGGGGGCACCAGTTCGACGTCGGCAACCGCCAGCGTCGGGCCGGCCGGTTCGGCAGCCAGATACTCGGCGGGAGACGCCCAGAAGGTGTCGACATCGGTGCTGACGGTCACCTCGGCGCCGTTATCGCTCAAGAATCCAACGAGAACAGACTCGTCTTTGTGCCTGATGCCCACGATTCGCATGCTTGCTCCATTATTCGGTGAGCCTTCGCTCAGTTACAAAAACTACTGTTCGGTCAGGGAATACTGTTCACGCACGAATTGCTCGAACGTGGTCGGTGTGCGGCCGAGCAGCCAGGTGAGAACGTTCGGGTTGCCGACGAAATCGGTGCTGCTGTATCGGGCGCTGATGGCCCGCATCACGCTGAGCTCGTAGGTCTTTGTGCTCGGGTCTGCGCCGGCCAGCATGATCTTCGAAAACGTGTCGGCTGTGATCTCGTTCGCCGCGACGGGCCGCTCGATGACGCTCGAGATGACCTCGGCGAGGTCGTACGCCGTGTAGCGACCGGGCGAGACGAGTTCGTAGGTAGCGCCGAGATGACGCTCACTATCGCCGAGCACCAGCGCTGCAACCTCGACGATGTCGCCGATGTAGACCAGCGACTGCAACCGGTCGAGTGACCACGAGAGGTTGAAGACACCCTGTTCGAAGGCCGGCTTCAGCCGGTGCGCCAGCATGTAGTTCGCGGGCTGCAGAATGGTGAATTCCAGCCCCGACGAGAGCAGATGTTCTTCGACGTCACGCTTGAGCTCGTGTTGAATCAGGTCAGTGGTGATGGCGTGCAATACCGAGCTGAAGACGAAGTGACTCACGCCCGCGTCGCGGGCAGCATCCACTATGGCAAAACCGATGGCTCGCTCGAACGGCGAGAGAGTGGCACCGATGTGGTAGACCTTTTCGACCCCGTCGACGGCGCGGGCGATCACGTCGGCGTCGCTCAGATTGCCGACGACGATGTCGGTGACGCCGCGTTCACGCAGGGCGTCGGCCGACGCCTCAGACTGAACGCTTGCGCGCACCTCGTGGCCGGCAGCGAGCAGCCGGGGAATGAGGAGCTTGCCCTGGTTGCCGTTGGCGGCTGTGACCAGAATCATGTTGTGACGTCGTCTCTGTCAGCTCGTGGCCCGAATGACGAGCATGCTGGCAGGCAGGTTGGTGCGGTTCTCGACCGTACGCAGAGTACCGGTGGTGAAGTGCACGGAGTCGAGCGGCCCCAGCACTTCTTCAGCGCCTTCTGCCGCCATGACGAGCTCGCCCGAAACCAAAACGTAGACCGTCTCAGCCTCTTGCGGAGCCAATTCGGCCAGGGCACCGGGCAGGTAGTGCGAGAGCGCTACGGTGAAATCGGTCGTCGGGGTCGACGCGCCACCCTGCAGCCGAACCGGGCCCACTCCTGCGTGGCCGACCGGCGTGAACGGCTCAGCGTCGCCTATTCTCGTGACTCGCATGGTCATGACAGTGCACCTACTTCTGTGTGTTCGAGCGAATTGGTGAGGGCAGAGCGCAGAGACTCGAGAAGACGCGGGGCGTCTTCGGCGGTGCCTGTGCCGTAGAGGTAGAAGTCGGGGCGGGCGAGCAGCAGCGTGGCGTTGTGTTTTTCGAACCAGGCACGGTAGGCGCCGTCGTGGTCGAGAACCGGGCCTTTCTCAGAGAGGAGAGTGGCGGTGCCGCGGATGCTCGTGAACCACGCTCGCGTCTCGGAGTCGACGAAGGCGAGAGGGTCGGTATCGATGCCGATGAGCTGCCAGTCGCCACCCACCACGTCGTCGAAGAGGCCGGTCACGCCGTCGACCTCGACAACGGCCTGAATCGAGAGGGTGCCGGCGTCTGAAGCGCCTGCGCCTTCGATGCCGGGTGCGGTGATAGACGGTTCGCCGAGCCTCGGGTGCGGCGGTTCGACGGTCACCGATTCGGGGTCGGTCAGCTCGGCCCGCATACGGGCATCCCGTTCGGCCGCCCGCTCGGGGTCGAGCTCGCAGATGATCTTGCCGACTTCGACAGCCTCGTCGATGATGACGCGCACGTGCGCTTTGCGCTCAGACCCGTAGGAGTCGAGAATCGCTTCGCCGGCCTGGCCCGCGGCCACCATCGAGAGACGCCAGCTGAGCGACCGGGCGTCACGAAGACCCGCGCAGAGGCCCTGGCCGAGAAACGGTGGCATGAGGTGGGCCGCGTCGCCGGCGAGAAACACCCGGCCGGCACGCCAGGTCTCGGCCCACCGGCCACGAAACGTGTACACCGCGTGGCGCTCGAGGTGAGCGTTCTCGGGGGTGACATTCCACGGGGCCATCAGGTTCCAGGCCGTCTCGGGGCGGCTCAGCTCTTCGACCGAGACGTCGGCGCGGCGCATGAACTCGAAGCGGCGGCGACCTGGGCCGCTGTTGACGGCCGTGGCTGGCTGCGCAGGGTCGCAGTACTGGGTGACGAACGCCTCCCAGTGCTCGTCGGCCAGCGGCTGGTAGTCGACGACGAGCCAGTCGGCTTCGAAGTTCGCATCGACGGTCTCGATACCCACGAGGCCGCGCACCACGCTGTTCGCGCCATCGGCTGCGATGAGCCAGCTTCCGCGAAGCTGCTCGGCCACCGACTCTTCTCCCGTGCGGGTGACGGTGAGTGTCACGCCGTCGTCGTCTTGCGATATGGCTTCTGCCGAGAATCCACGCCGCAATTCGACCGTGGGCAGAGCGACGGCCATCGCCTCGAGCACCTCTTCGAGGTCGGGCTGGTAGAAGCCGTTGGTGTTGGCCCAGCCCGATTCGGCATCGCGGTTCCAGTTGATGGCGCGAAGCAGCACACCGTCGCCATTGCGAATCTGGTAGCCGCCACGCTCGCCGCGCGACGGCTCGAACAGGTCGGCGTGCTCTGTCATGACGCCCGCCGACTGCAAGATGCGCAACGCTTCGTGGTCGATGGTGCACGCCCGGGGCATTGGGTACCGCGACGGCCAGCGCTCGACGACGGTGACCCGCCAGCCTTCGCGGCCGAGCAGAATCGCCGAGAGCAGGCCCACGGGGCCCGCCCCCACAATAACGAAGTCGGCCTGGTCGGATGCTCTGCCCGTTGTCGGCACGTTCACTCCGCTGTTCCTCTTAATACCTAGCCCGATGCTCGAAGGCCTGACTACTTCTGTGCCTTGAGTGCGCCGAGGTAGCCGAGCTCTCCGTTTTCGGCGAACGTGTGCAGCACGTTGTTGTTCATGTCGGGGTTGTGCTCGGCGTGCTGCTCAGGAACGGAGGGGTTGCCGCTCCAGCCCTGCAGCTTGCAGACGCGCTTCTTGATGCGCCAGCCGGCGTCGGTGCGAACAACGAGGTCGTCGTACCAGCCCGTGCCCGTCCAGCTCGTGCCGCCGACGGCCGCGTTGCGAATGAGCAGCCAGTTACCGTAGCTGAAGGCGTGCGCCTCGTCACCGTCGACGGTGACCAGGTGGCCCATCATGGTGTGCTGGTGGCTGTCGAGGCGGTCGTGGAATTCGGCGAACGAAGCCTTGAACACATCGAGGCCGTTCCAGGCGGCACCGGCCGGGCCGAAGACTGCCTCGACATCGTCGGTGAACACGCGATCGAACAAATCCCACTGGTGCGTATCGAGAGCGAACGCGTAGAGATTCATGATCTCGATGATCTCGGCTTTGTCGTTTACATCCATGCTGATCTTCCTCATCCTTGAGAGTGCCGTCGGGGTCGGACTGCCCCGTGAGTCGCCTGAGCCGGGGCTAAAACGTCATAACCTTTCGGCTGGTTTGATTGTGCTCTGGCTGCGCCCCGCTGTCAAGCCGGGCTCAGACCGTATTCCATCATAACCGTTGACATCTTTGTTTGAGGGTGATTTGATTCACAGGTCGGGCGGGTGAACTCTCTGCTGCCCGCAGCACTGAACTGATGGAGGTTGTATGTCGAACGACATTGACCCTGCCCTATTTCGCGAAACTCTCGGTCACTACCCCACTGGCGTAGCGGTTGTCACTGCTGTGCCGGCAGACGGAAACCCCACCGGAATGGTGGTGGGAACCTTCTCATCAGTCTCGCTCGACCCACCACTCATCGCCTTCTTTCCCACCGCCAGCTCGAAGACGTGGGCGCAGCTTCGAACGGCCGACTCGTTCTGCATCAACGTGCTCGCCAGCGACCAAGAGGCGCTCTGCCGCCAGCTCGCCCGGAGTGGGCCGAGCAAGTTCGACGGCGTGAACTGGCGGCCAGGGCCACTGGGTTCGCCCATTCTCGAAGACGCCGTGTCGTGGATCGAGTGCACCTTCGAAGACATTCGCGAAACCGGCGACCACTACATCGTCTTGGGGCGTGTGCACGACCTCGCGGTTCAGCGCTCGACCCTGCCCCTGCTGTTCTTTCAGGGCGGCTACGGGCGCTTCTCGCCACGATCGCTGATTGCAGCACCAGACCCCGAACTGATTCAGGCTGCACAGATAGCTGAGACCATCCGCTCTCAAGTCGAGCGAGTGAGCTCCGAATTCGGTGTCAACTGCGGCGTGCTCGCCAAGGTGGGCTGGGATTCGGTTCAGGTTCTCATCTCGAACCAAGGCCGGCACCCCGACCCGTACGCGCTCGGGCACCGGCAGCCGCTCATCCCTCCCTTCGGGGCCGTGTTCATGGCCGATGCTGACGAGAGCGTGGTCGACGAATGGCTCGGCCGCACGCCCGACGACAGCGAAAGCCGCCGCCAGCTGAACGAGGCGTTTCTCAGCAAGGTTCAGGGCCTCGGGTATTCGTATCTTGCGGCCAAACCCGAGGTCATTGAGGCGCACGAAGCGGTTCTGACCGAGTTCGAGGCCTCCGATCGCCTGCCCCGCCAAGAGCGGGTCGTCAAGCAGGCGACCCTCGAACTCGCCGACAACTTCTGCCCCGACCTCGTTGCGGGCGAACGGTACGATTTGGCGAACGTGGTCGTGCCGCTGCCCACCGGGCCGGGGGCACCTGCCATGGCGCTTCGGCTCACCGGGCTGCCGCCGCACACATCGACCGAGCAGATCGAGGCATGGGTGCAGAGCCTGCAACAGATCGCCGCGTTGGCCAGACAGTGATCGGCCAAACTGTGCTTGGCCGGCACTTTTTGGCCAGAAATTGAGGAGACCAGCATGACCAAGCCACTCGAGGGAATCACAGTGGTCGACCTCAGCCGCGCGCTCGCGGGGCCTTACTGCACGGCGCTGCTCGCCGACCTCGGTGCGACCGTCATCAAGGTCGAGAGCCTGAACGGTGGCGACACTGCCCGCCAGTGGCCGCCCTTCGAAGACGAACACAGCCTCTACTTCGAAGCCGTGAACCGCAATAAGCGGTCGATCTGCCTCAACCTCTACTCGCCCGAGGGTCGTGAGGTCATCGACAAGCTCGTCGCCGGCGCAGATGTTCTGATCGAGAACTTCAAGCTCGGCACGCTCGCCAAGCTGGGCCTCACCGACGAGCGGCTCACCGAGTTGAACCCGCGCCTCATCGTCGCGTCGGTCAATGGATTCGGCATCACCGGGCCGCTGAAGAACGACGCAGGGCTCGACCAGGTCATTCAAGGCATGTCGGGCCTGATGTCGATCACCGGCGCCGACTCCGAGCACGTGTACCGGGTGGGCATCCCTATCGTCGACATCACTTCGGGCATGATCGCTGCGCTCGGTATAACGGCGGCGCTCGTGGGGCGGAGCAACGGGCATCCGGTCAGCACCGTCTCGACGTCGCTGCTCGAGACCGCCCTGAACCTCTCGGTGTTTCAGGGCCAGCGGGCGCTCAGCCTCGGCGAGACGCCCGTTCCGCAGGGCAACAATCACCCCACCATTTCGCCGTACGGCACGTTCACGACGGCAACCGAGGCCATCAACATCGCGGTGGGCAACCAGGTTCAGTGGAAGGCCTTCTGCGGTCTGCTGCAGATCGAGTCGGTGGTGGATGATCCGCGGTTCGTGACCGGAGCACACCGTTCTGCGAACCGAGACGAACTCACCGCGCTCGTGGAGACCGCTCTTGCGGCCAAGCCCGCCGATGAGTGGGTTGAGATGATCAGTGCCGCGGGCATCCCGTGCGGTGCTATCTATAATTACACCCAAGCGTTCGCCTCAGAGCAGGTGGCCGCGCTGGGGCTGGTGCAGCACACGACGCGTCGTGATGGCTCGGCGCTGCCGCTGGTGCGCGGGCCGCTGACCGTCGATGGGCAGCCCAGCGAGATCATTTCACGACCACCGCTGCTCGGCGAACACACCGGTGACGTGCTGCGGGAGCTCGGCTACGACGACGATGCGATTGCGGCACTCGAACAGACCGGCCACGTGAAGATCGACGCGCTCACGGCTGAAGTACAGCGATGAACGAGACTGCGGCCGTGACCGAGACGGCGGGCGTGACCGACACGAAGCCGAAGGGCACCATCACCGTGAGCATCAGCGACGGGGTCGCCGCGGTGCAGATCGAGAACGCGTCACGGCGAAACGCCCTGACGAAAGCGATGTGCATTCAGCTGCAAGAGCTGATGCCGACGCTCGACGAAGACCCGCGCGTTTCTCTGGTGACCCTTCGCGGCGTCGGTTCGATCTTCAGTGCCGGCGCGAACATCGGCGACCTCGCCTCGGTGATTCTCGACCGGCAAGACGACGGCACGGTCATCGACCACCTGAGCCAGGCCGACGGAGCGATTGCGGCGGTCGCCAAACCCACGATCGCGCTCGTCGATGGGGCCTGCATGGGCGGCGGCTGGCAGATCGCCTCTGCCTGCGACTTCATCATCGCCAGTGAGCGGTCGGTGTTCGCCATCACCCCGTCGAAGATCGGCATCATCTACCCGAGGCCTGGCATCGAGCGCCTCGTCAGGCAGGTGGGGCTCGCAAATGCGAAATTCATTCTGCTCACCGCCGACACCTTTTCGGCCACGCGCGCTCAAGCTCTCGGGCTCGTCGCCGAGACCGTGCCCGACGACGAATTCGAGGCGCGGTGCACCGCACTCATCGACTCGATTCGCAGTCGTTCGAAATTCTCGCAGCACTCGATGAAGCAACTCGTCGACCTCGCTGCAGCGAACGACCCGCAGATCGATGAACACTGGGATGCCGCGTGGGCGGCCATGACCGAGAGCCCTGACATGCAGATCGGCATCAACGCGTTTCTGCACCGTCAAGCACCGCAGTTCACCTGGCGCCCCGCAGGAGGCGGCCAGCTTTCCGAAGGAGTCTGATGACCACTTCGCTTGTGCGGGGGTTGGCGTCGCAACCGTCTGCGTTGCTGCACGAGAGCGACGAACTCGTCATCGCCCGGTCGTATCAGGCGCTCGGAATCAAGTCGGTCAGGGTCGAGATTCTGCGCTACATCTTGTCGAACGGCGAGACCTGCGCCTCTGACCTGATGCGAGAATTCGGGCTCTCGCGAAACGGTGTGCTCGCACATCTGCGAGCCCTAACCACTGCAGGGCTGCTGCACGAACGCCACGACACGCACCCGCGCGGCAGCGGGCCCATCACCTATTGGCGGGCCGACCTCGAAGACGCATCGGTTGTGCTCGACACGCTGGTCGACTACGTTCTGACCACAACGAGCGGCGCGGCGTGACTCGTCGGGCCGACTGACCGCAGCAAACGCGAACCGCTTCCCGAAAGCTCCGACCGCCACGTGATCGGCGACTGCTAACCGACACCGCAGATTCGGTATTTCTCGTTTAGAGTATCTAAAGTAGAAATAGATTCGTCTGACGGAAGGGTGGTTATGGCCGAATATGTCGACCGCCTGTGGAACCCAGACGACTCAGCCGGCCTGACTCGGAGGGATCGCGCGCCGGGGCACTATCGAGCGTACGTGCCAGATGAACTCGGTGGCACGCTGCCCGCACTGGGCAGCGTCGCTGCGAGCGCGGCAGACGAAGCGATGACCGTGCTTGCGCGCGCAGATGAACGAATCGGAACACGTGGCGGCTATTTGAACCATCTGCTGATTCGCTCGGAGTCGATTTCATCGTCATGGATCGAGGGAAACAGAGTTACGCCGAAGAAACTGGCGATCGCAGAACTACTGCACCAAGGCACGCGCGCGGCTCTTGACGTGGTGGCGAACGTGCGCGCAACCGAAGAGGCGATCGCGGTGCTCGCAGACCGAAACCGCCCGATCTCGGTTGACGACATCGTGAGTCTTCAGCACGTGATCGAACCACGTCTCGATCGAGGCGTTCGACGAGAGCAAAACTGGGTAGGTGGCCCAGGCTGGAGCCCGTTGCGCGCTGATTTCGTGCCTCCACCAGAGACCGAGGTGGCGCGCCTGCTCGACGACCTCGTGCGGTTCGCAAGCCAGACTGACGGCAACCCACTCGTGCGGGCTGCCGTCGTGCACGCACAGTTCGAGACGATTCATCCGTTCACAGACGGAAACGGACGCACGGGGCGTGCGCTCATCCACACCGTATTGCGCCGCGCAGACGCACTCAGAAACACCCTCATACCCATCAGCACTGTATTCGCGGGCAATGTGAACGCGTATCTGGCTGGGCTGACCGCCTATCGCGACCAGCCGCAGCGTCTCGATGAGTGGATCATCGGCTTCACTCATGCCGCCGAGTCAGCTGCGGGCAACGCCGTGCGGCTCGCCAACGATATCGCTGTGCTCGACGAAACGGTACGAGACGAGCTCGTCGCTTTTCGTCGCGACCGCGGTTTGAATCCGGCGGCACCGCGCCGCGATGCGATCGTTTTACGCATTCTCGACACCCTCGCCAGCGATCCCGTGCTTACAGCAGAATCCGTCGTCGACCGCCTCGGCGGCTCTACAGCCTCAGCGCATCGTGCGCTGACCGAGCTAGCTGAGGCCGGCGTGCTCGGTCGAACCAAAGACCAAAAGGGCCGGCTCATCTGCTGGACGGCCGACCGACACCTCGCCCTGGTCTCGGTCACCGAGCGCAGCAATAGAATCGGCGGCGCTGATACCAAAGATCGCAAACCAAAACTCGGCCCTGGCGCGCCTGACCAAGGTCGATTCGGCGCGCTGCGACCGAAACCCGTCAAGATGTTAGTGAGTTGCGAGGTGTCGTTCTAGGTCTTCGACGATCTCGGTGAGGGCCTCGATCTGCGTGGCGCTCAGGGCATCGGCGAAGAGGCTCTTGATGGAGCGGAGATGGGGGCCGCTCGCCTGCCGCAGCGCGGCGAGGCCCGAGTCTGTGATGTGCAGAACGGCGCCCCTGTTGTCTTCGGAATGCTGCGTGCGGCGAATCAGTCCTCTGGTCTCCATGCGGCCGAGGTGATGGGAGAGCCGACTCCTATCCCAGTTGATCGCTTCTGCGAGTTCGCTCGAGCGGAGCGGGGTGTCACCGGCATAGACGATGGGTACCAACACGGTGTAGTCGGTTTCGGAGAGCCCTGCGGCCTCGTAAACGATTGCTCCCATTCGTTTACGGAGGGCAGCTGTCACGTTGAGCATCCCGCTCCAGGCGCGCTCTTCGGCCTCGGTGAGGCGGGTCATGCGGCCACCTGGGCTCCGTCGATCTCGCGGCGCAAAACGGGAGCAACCTCGGTGCCCAGCAGTTCGATGGCTTTCAGGTGCTCCTTCTGAGGCACGCCCCCCAAACCCATTTGAATGAGCACGCGCGTGTTGCCGTACAGCTCATGTTGAAGCATCATTTTGTCGATGACCTCTTGCACGCTTCCCGTCATGAGTGCTCCGTGAGGGGATGTTTGTGCGTCGAATGCGCCTCGGGGAATCACGGTGGGCTGGTCGCGTTGCCTGGAGTTCTCGGCAAAACCCGATGCGAAGTACGGGTACATGACGTCACGGGCTTCTTGGCTTGATCTGGAAACGAAACCGTGGCCGGCGATCAGGGTCGGCATAATGGTCAGGTCGTGACCATTTCGGTGTGCGGCGTCTTCGAAGGCCCGTTTGATCGGCAGGGCCGAATCGATGGGCCCCAGCAGAACGCCGTAAGCCATGGGAAGCCCCATTCTGCCGGCGCGTGCGCCCGACGACGGAGTGCCGCCCACCCCGACCCAGATGGGAAGGGTCTTCTGAACGGGTCGCGGCGCTATGTCTGCCTGGCTGAGGGATGATCGGAACTTTCCGCTCCACGTGATCGGATTCGAGTCGCGGATTGCGACGAGAAGCTCGAGCTTCTCTCGGAAGATGTCTGCGTAATCGGCAAGGTCGTACCCGAAAAGCGGAAACGAATCTGTGAACGAGCCGCGGCCCGCAATGATCTCGGCTCGACCGTTCGAGATCAAATCGAGGGTAGCGAACTCTTGAAAGGTCACGACCGGGTCGGCTGAGCTCAAGACCGTCACGGCGCTCGTGAGACGCACGCGTGAGGTAGAAGCGGCGATCGCGGCGAGCATCACGGCCGGCTGCGACGCAATGAAGTCACCTCGGTGATGCTCCCCGATGCCGACAACGTCGAGCCCGGCCTGCTCGGCGACCACCGCCTGCTCGATCGTCTCCCGCATCCGCTCTACGCTGCTCGGTACTCGACCAGTCACCGGGTCGGCGGTTATTTCACCAAAGGTATGAATGCCTATCTCGAAAGCCACGGTCAGATCACTCCATCACGACGGCGCCAATTCGAGCGCTCCGACTCGCACTCGATGTTATTGACGCGTCAATCACACTAACACTTTTAGATGACACGTCAATTACATCGCGCAAAGATATCGCCGGAGTGGCTGTGCGGCCGGAGGAGTGGGTTGTTATGCGCCGTGCAACCAGCGCGAGGTGCTTGCGTAGAAGTCGGCCAGCTGCTCCGGGCGGTCAACGCCGAGCTGATCATTGTCGACGGCGACACCGCGTCGCGTCTGATGCCACGCCATGATGGCGTACGAATCGCGGAACGCCGCGAGTTCCGTCGCCGGAATGACAACCGATTCGCCAGGCACGACGGGCGTCAGAGTGCCGTACTCGTAAACGCAGTCGAACTGCGCGATGCGCCACACACCGTCTCTGCGCTCGAATCGGTAGTTGAGCTTCATGTAGGTGTTGAGCGTGCAATCTGTTCCATCGATATTCCATCTCGACCAGGTACTGGCCGCGGCCTCGGCATGCGCTCTCGTACCGCTCACGTGCACGACGGGGGCGAACATGTGGTGAAACGGGCGCGCGCCGCCCTCGTACAAGCGCTTCGACCCGGAGATGAAGCCGGCTGCATCACCGTGGTACCACATGAGATTCACGATCGCGCCGGGCCAGTACGTCGCCGCCATCTGCGCCCACCAGCCCCAATCACGCGCTTGTCGTTCGTAGAGCACGATCTGCGCGATCGTCGAGAGGTCACTTCCCACCGAACTCAGCTCGGCTACGTCGGTCGACAGGCTGAAATCTGTGCTCGTCATAGCGGGCTCCTCAATTTTCGGCGATCGCTGTGTGCGCGCAACTCTCTTTCATAGTAGACAATTCGTCTATTTCCATGCAAGACCAGGATGGATGGCCGTAAGGCGCCCCCTCCCCCACACGGGCGGAGCAACGTCGACGCCCCTGATGACGCGGCGTGCTCCTGCTCCATGGTCTACTTCGAGGCCAGGGGAACGAGAATGCGGGCGTGCCGATCGGCCGCCTCCGCCTCGTCGAGCATGAGTGCGGCGACCGTGGCGCGGGCCGCGTGAGGCGGAAAGAAGGGCTTGCGATAGTTCTCGAGGGCGACCGCCACTCGATTCTCGCTCACCCCACCGACCCACAAGTCGGGTGCATGGAAGACCGTGGCGCCCCCCTTCAGGGCAATCGCGTCTGCCTGAGCTTTCTCGGCGAGTTCTTTACCGACGAACATCTTCATCATGAGTTGATAGAGGGCTCCGCCTGCTCCGGCGGAGGTGCCGGCGCCCAGCGCCCCCAGCCAGAGAGTGCGCACGCCGGTGCTCGCCAGTACCCGGGCTCCGGCGATGAGTACGCCGGGCGCGTCACCTTTGCTGAGGCCTAGCGCGGAGATGATCACGTCGGCGTCGCTGAGTCGGGGAAAATGGGCCGCATCGGTGACATCAGCTTGGCGCACCTCTACGCCGCCACCCACGGGCATTACATACATATCGGGTTTCCGGGTCAGGGCGATCACCTCGTGACCTCGTTCGAGTGCCTGTTCGACGACGAGGCTTCCGACTTTGCCCGTTGCTCCGAGAATGGCGATCCGCATGACGACTCCTTAACTAAACAAGTGTTGGTAACATGAGTAAACACGTGTTGGTTATAGTTGTCAAGGAGCATCGGTAGAAAGGTGAAGACGTGGAGAAAAGCGAGACGGAACCGTTGCGACGCCGTAACGCGCGCGGCCAGGGTCAACTGCTCCGCGACCAGCTCATCGAAGCCATGGCTCGACTTCTATCGACGGTCGAGCGCCCCGAGACAATCACCCTGCGGCAGGTCGCTCGTGAGGTGGGTGTCGCACCGGCGAGCATCTATGGGCACTTCCCCAATCTCGGTGCCCTCATCGGGCATGTGCTGCGTCTGCGCTACGACGAGCTAACACAGCAGGTGAATGCGTCTGCCGAAGGCGCCGGGTCAGCCGTGGCAGACCTGACGGCTCGGTGCCACGCCTACGTGAAGTGGGGTCATGAGCACCCCGGCGATTATGCGACCTTGTTCGGTAACCGGATGCCAACCGATTTGATCCCGCTCTCGACACACGGTGCAGGCGAAAAGCTGCTCGAGTCCGTCGTCTCGTCTCTTGCCCGTGCGCGCGCCGAGCAAGGGTGGCACATCGCAGAGCAGCAATCCTGGCGGGCAGGTCTGTTGCTCTGGACCGGGCTGCACGGGCTTGTCACTTTGTACAACGGCCACGGCGCCATCGACTGGCCCGACCTTGACGACTTGACCGATGAGGTGATTCGGTTGCACGTGAATCGCCCATAAATCGACCGACCCGATCCCCCTGCTCGCGGCGATGATGTAGGCACGGCCGTTCGACATAAAAAGTTCAACCCTCGTCGATCCCTGAAATTGCGGGGAACTACGAGGGTTGATGAGAGCGGAGCCGGTGGGATTTGAACCCACGGAGGAGTATAAACCCCTCTCCACCTTAGCAGGGTGGTGCACTAGGCCGAACTATGCGACAGCTCCTAGGTTGTTGCCTCAGCCATCATAGCCGAATGCACGCCGACACAAATTGCACAGACTCACCAATGAGAACCTGCGAATGCGCTAGATTCGAGGCTGAGAGGCAGCCCTTGGGGGTAAGCCGCGAAAAGAAAGGACTGCCTTCATGGATTTCTGGGGCGTTGTTTACACGTTTTTCTGGACGTTCGCGTTCATCGCCTACCTGTTCGCGCTGTTCGCGATCATCGGCGACCTGTTTCGCGACCACAAGCTCAACGGCTGGTTCAAGGCCATCTGGGTGTTGTTCTTGATCTTCGTGCCGTTCCTCACCGCTTTGGTGTATCTCATCGCACGTGGCAAGGGCATGGCCGAGCGTTCACAGAAGGCTGCAAAGCAGGCTGAGACCGCGACGAACGACTACATTCGCCAGGTTGCCGGCACCACGCCGGCCGACGACATCGCCAAGGCGAAGACACTGCTCGACTCGGGCGCAATCACCCAGGCCGAGTACGAGAGCCTCAAGGCGCACGCGCTTTCGGTAACCCCGAAGGCCTGAGCCTCACCACGCACACCGAAAAGGGCCATTCGTCACGGCGACGGGTGGCCTTTTTCAGTGCGACCGGATCCCCGGCAGCAGCCGCCCCGGCGAATGCGCCTTCTCGCCACTCCACCGCACAACGCTCCCCCGCACAATGCGTTTCGCTTTGGTGTTCGTAAGCGCCGGGCCCCCCGAGTCGCTTAGCAACTCCGGCCGCGCGAGGGCAAAGCGCCTAGGTCTAAGGTGGGGTCACTAGATCGTTTTGCAGCCCGAAACGCACCCCGCCCGAACCAGAGTGAGGCACCTATGACAGACGCACGCACGTCGTCAGGTTCACCGGCGGCGGAGAACGACAACGGGGCGATGCCTCTGCGCACGCTCGCGCTACTCGCGGTTCCGGCCGTCATCATCGGTGTGGTTTCGGCTCTCATTCTCTGGGGTCTGGAGTGGGTCGCCGACCAGTTCGAAGACTACCTCTGGCACTGGTTGCCGCACGCGACGGGCCTCGACCCGAACAACGGCTGGTACATCTTCACCCTGCTCTCGCTCTCGGGCGTGGCCATCGGGCTCGTCGTCTGGCTGGTGCCGGGGCACGGCGCGCGTGACTCGGCGACCACCGAGCTCATCGCACCACCTCTGAAACTCGCGGTCATCCCGAGCCTGGTGCTCGTGACGATTCTGGCGCTGGCCGGCGGTGTGAGCCTCGGCCCGGAGAACCCCATCATCGCCATCAACACGGCGGTGCTCGTGGCGCTGATCGCGCGGCTGATGCCGAAGGTTCCCACCCAGCTGATTCTGCTGCTCGCTGCCGCTGGCACCATCGGTGCCCTGTTCGGCACGCCGGTTGCGGCGGCGCTCGTGTTCACCGGGGTGGTGGCCGCACTGAAGACGGGCGGATCGCTGTGGGACAGGATGTTCTTGCCGGTGGCCGCCGCCGGCGCGGGGTCGGTGACGATGGGGCTGCTCGGCGGTTCGACCTTGACCGTGAACGTGCCGCAGATGGGCCCGATGCAGCCCATCTATTTCGTGTACGGGCTGGGCGTGGCGATTGCCGCGACGCTGCTCGGGTTGGTCATGGTTTTCGTCTTTCCCCATGTTCACCGCTTCTTTCACGGTCTGAAGTACCCGATCATCTATATCACGCTCGGCGGCGTGGTGCTCGGTCTTCTCGGCGCCCTCGGCGGGCAGATCACGCTCTTCAAAGGGCTGTCTGAGATGGCGACGCTGGTCAACAACAGGGGTGATTACGACCTCGGCCAGTTGACGCTGATCACTCTGGTGAAGGTGGCCGCGCTGGTCGTGGCCGCCTCGGCCGGCTTTCGAGGGGGCCGCATTTTTCCGGCGGTGTTCATTGGGGTGGCACTCGGGCTGGTGGCCGAGACGCTCTTTCCGCAGATTCCCATTTCGCTCGCCCTGGCCTGCGGAGTGCTCGGGCTCGTTCTCGTGGTGGCTCGCGACGGGTGGCTCGCGCTCTTCATCGCGGCGGCGGTCGTGGGCGATGTCGCCCTGCTTTCAGTGCTGTGTGTCATCATTCTGCCGATTTGGCTGATGGTGTCGCGGGCGCCGGAGATGATCATCCACCCCGCGCCGCAGCCGCGCGACCCGGCGCCTGAACCGGTTGCCGCTGCGCCGGCCTAGTGCTGTGGATGCCCGCCAAAAGGTCGTGACGGTTACGCTGTAATTCGGCAGCAGGCAACGATGCTCGCGCCGAGGCAAAGGAGCACCAGTCATGACTTTTCAGACACACCACGGCCGAGTGGCAGTCGTCACCGGAGCCGCCGGCGGGTTCGGCCGAGCGTTCTGTGTCGGGCTCGCCGAACGCGGCGCCGACATCGTGGCCGTGGATATTCGCGATTCGACAGAGACCATTGAAGCAGTCGAGAAGCTCGGCCGACGCGGGCTCTCGGTCACCGCCAACATCACCGACCCCGAAGCCACCGCGCAGCTGGGCGAACAGATTCGCAGCACCTTCGGCCGCTGCGACATTCTCGTCAACAATGCGGGCACCTATCCGAATCGCGCGTTCGACGAGCTCGACTTCGACCTCTGGCGCAGTGTGCTGAGCCTCAACCTCGATTCTCAGTTTCTGATGACCAAAGCCGTGGTGGGTCTCATGAAAGAGAACTCGTGGGGGCGCATCATCAACCTCACCTCGAACTCGATCGTGCTCGCGGTGGCCGGCGTGACGCCGTACCTCTCGAGCAAGATGGGCATCATCGGCTTCACTCGCGGTCTCTCGACCGACCTGGCGCCCTTCGGCATCACGGTGAACGCCGTGGGCCCCACGTTCACGCAGACCGAAGGCATGAACTCCAAGGGGCTGCCGCCAGCGGCGCTCGACGCCGTGGTTCAGAAACAGGCCATCAAACGCCCGGGAACGACCGACGACGTCGTGGGAACCATCGCGTTTCTCTCGTCAGACGACGCCGCGTTCATCACGGGCCAGACGATCATGGCCGACGGTGGCCTCGCCCGCATGTGACCACAGCGAACCGTACTGCCATTGAATGAAAGTGGTCGCCATGATTCATGGCGAAAGACCGACGATGAAGAGACAAACAAAGATGTTGGGAGACCCGCGGTGAGCATCACCCCCGTTCTGATTTCTGGTGGCGGCCCCTCTGGCCTCGCCGCCGCAACCGAGCTGGCATTTCATGGCATTGCCTCGGTCGTGGTTGAACCTCGCCACGCCGTTTCGGCTGACCGCCCGCGAGCGAAGACCACGAGCATCCGCACCATGGAACACTTCAGGCGCTGGGGTTTCGCCGACAAGATTCGCGCCGCGGCCTCGCTGCCGGTGGAGTTCTCTGACGTCGTGGTGTTCTGCTCCGCAGTCGACGGGTACGAGATCACGCGGTTCACGAACTGCCTGGGTCTTGGGCCAGAGACAGCCGAGATCACCCCTGAGCTCGGGCAGCAGATTGCGCAGCCGGTCGTAGAGCGCGTGATGCGCGAGCACCTGGCCCTGTCTCCGCTCGTCACGTTCAAGTACGGCAGCAGGGTCACGGGCGTCTCTGAGTCGGCCGACAGCGTCACCTCGTTCATCGAGAACGAAGACGGCAGCACCGAAGAGTTCGTTTCGCGCTACGTTCTCGCCGCAGACGGCGCGGCCAGCGCGGTGCGAAAGTCGCTCGGCATCAAGCTCTCGGGCACATCGGATGTTCGGCCGAACTTCAACTTCATCTTTCGCGCCCCCGACCTCGAGCCGCCCATGGGCGATGCAGTGCACTACTGGGTGGTGGGCGGCAACACCCCGGGCGTGATGGGGCGCCTCGATCTCGACGGAACCTGGTGGGCGATCGCCCCGAGCCTCGACGAGTCGACGGGCAAGCACCGCACGGCAGAGATCGTCACCGACCTGGTGGGTCACGAGGTCGAGCACGAGGTGCTGTCGACCGACTCGTGGACTGCCCGGCTGCTCGTTGCCGACCAGTTTCAGACCGACCGCGTGTTCTTCGTCGGCGAGAGCGCACACCTGAATCCGCCGTGGGGCGGCCACGGCTTCAACACCTGTGTCGGCGATGCCGTGAACATCGGCTGGAAGATCGCGGCGGTCGAAAACGGCTGGGCGGGCCCTGAGTTGCTGCAGACCTACGAGGCCGAGCGCAAGCCCATCGCAGAGGCCACCATTCTGACCGCCGGCGCGAACATGCGTGCGCTGCCGGTCGACCTCACGAACAACCACCTCGCTGAAGAAGGGCCGGTCGGCGACGCGGCGAGACTCGAAGCAGCTGAGGCGATTCAGCTCGTGAAAGACGGCGAGTTTCACGCGCTGGGCGTTGTGCTCGGGTACTCCTACGCCGGCTCGCCCATTGTCGGTGACGCCGTCATTCCTGTCCCCACAGCGGATGCCTCGGCTTACGAGCCCTCGACCGACCCCGGTTCACGGCTCGCCCACACGCTGCTCGCCGACGGAACTCCGCTCTTCGACGCGCTCGGCCCGGAGTTCACGCTTCTCATACCGGTCGGCACAGATCGAGCCGACGTCGACGTCGTGGTGGCGCAAGCCGCAGGCCTCGGCGTGCCGCTCACGGTCATCGACAACCCGTTCGACGGCGAACAAGGCGCCGACTTTCTGCTCGTGCGGCCCGACCAGCACGTGGCCGAGCGATCGGCCTCGCTGAGTGACATTTCGCTGAGCCTGGCCATCGGCGCGGAGCCGGTGGCCGCCTGAGTCAGGCGATCGCCTCTGTGAGCTCGTGCGGCTGAGATCACCGCTTAGTCAGGCGATCGCCTCCGACTCCAGCAAGAGTTCGGTGGTCAGCGAGATGTGCTCGACCAGCAGGCGGGCCGCCAGGTCGGGGTCACGAGCCAGAATCGCGTCGACGATGGCCGCGTGCTCCCCCGCAATGTCACGGTTCTGTTCGTGATCAAGCGGAAACGACCAGCGGCGATACAGTTCGGCCGAGGCGCGCAACTCGGTGGCGATGGCTCGGAGCCGCGGGTTCTCGCAGCCTAAGAGCAGGGTCTCGTGAAAGGTCGAATGCCGCTCTGCCCACTCTTCACTGAGGCGGTCGGGCGCATCCGGAGCGACGAGCGAAGCGTTGGCCAAACGGTGATGGGCCGCGACGACCTCTGACTCCCACACGATGTCGCCTTCGGCGATGGCGTGACGCAGCGCGATGGGTTCGATCTCGCAGCGGGCTTCGGTGAGATAGACGAGGTCGGCACGCGAAATGGCGGCGACGAAAAAGCCCTGCTGGGGAGCGCTGCGAACGAGGTCTTGCTCGACCAGCCTCGAGAGCGCCTCGCGAATGACGCCGACGCTCACGGCGTAGCGGGCACAGAGGTCGGCGAAGGCGAGCTTCTGACCGGGAATCAGGCGGCCGTTCAGAATGTCGGCGCGCAAGTGGGCAAGCGCCTCTTCATTGCGCGTCTTCGAAGGGCTGACCATGTCAGCACCCTAACATCGAGAGCGCCAGAAAAGTGCTTGCCGAAGGCTTTTTCGATTAACGTAAAAAGTTTCGAAATTGTGTATCGTTGAGCACAGGCCTCAGCTGGGCGAAAGCGCGAGAGGCACACGATTCTCGAGATTGAGGTAAGAAATGCGTATAGCCAACGTGAACGGCCGTTCGACACTGCTGACCGACGATACCCACGGCGTCGACATCGAGACGGCCAGCGAGGGCCGTTTCTCGTCAGAACTCACTGCTGTCTATGACAACTGGAGCGACTTCACCGCCTGGGCTGCGAGTGCCGACACCGCTGCCGCCGCCGAGTTCTCGGCCTCTGACCTCGGGGCACCGTCGCCCGCCGCGCGGCAGATCTTCGCCATCGGGCTGAACTACCGCGAGCACGCCGCCGAGTCGGGCATGGCCCTGCCCGATGCCCCGGTGGTGTTCACGAAGTTTCAGAGTTCGGTCACCGGCCCCAACACGACGGTCGACATTCCGCTCGATGGCCACACCGACTGGGAGACCGAGCTTGTTGTGGTGATCGGCAAGACCACCCGCAAGGTATCGGTCGACGACGCCTGGAGCTACGTTGCCGGGCTCAGCCTCGGTCAAGACCTGTCAGAGCGCATTCTGCAGTCGTCGGGCCCGGTGCCGCAGTTCAGCCTCGGCAAGTCGCTCGAGGGCTACGCGCCGATCGGGCCGTGGCTTGCCACCCCCGACGAGTTCGCCGACCCCGACAATATCGAGCTGGGGTGCTCGATCAACGGCGTCGAAATGCAGCACGGCCGCACGAGCGACCTGATCTTCTCGGTCTCTGAAATCATCTCGCGCCTGTCGAACACCGTGACGCTCTACGCCGGCGACGTGATTTTCACCGGAACCCCCTCCGGTGTCGGCCTTGGCCGCAACCCGCAGGTCTTTCTCGCAGCAGGCGACGAATTGGTGACCTGGGCCGAGGGTCTCGGCCAACAGCGCCAGGTGTTCACTGCGAGCTAGAAGCGCGCTGAAAGATCCGCCCGCTTGGAATGTGAGGTTTGAGCAAATCACGCTCAGACTTTCACCATTGTCAAGAAGGGCGGATTTTTTCATGTCTGGGCCGAGTTTGGGTCGTTGGTGAGCAGCGACAATCGAAATGCGAAGACACCCCTCGCATCTCGTTTGCTCACGAAACCCTTCACGAAAGGTCTCGCTCATGACCACCGACATTCTCTGGCTCTCAGATGTTCGACTCGATGACGTCGCTTCGGTTGGAGGCAAAAACGCCTCGCTGGGCGAGCTGATTCACAACCTCTCGGCCGCCGGAGTGAAGGTGCCGAGGGGCTTCGCAACCACGGCTGACGCCTTTCGGCGGTTTCTGTCGACCACCGGGCTCGAAGAGCGCATCGCTACGACGTTGGTGGGGCTCGACAGTACCGATACCGAAGCACTGGCGAAGGCAGGCACGAGCATTCGCGCCGACATCATGACGACGCCGCTGCCCGAAGACATCGAGGCGTCGATCAGGGCGTACTACGCAGCGCTCACGATCGATGAGAGCCCCGAGCATCCCGCGTCGTGGGCTATTCGCTCGAGTGCGACCGCCGAAGACCTGCCCGATGCGTCGTTCGCTGGGCAGCAAGAGACCTTTCTGAACATTCGCGGTATCGACAACGTGCTGCAGGCGGTGCACGAGGTGTTCGCGTCGCTGTACACCGACCGGGCGATTTCGTACCGCGTGCACCAGGGGTTCGTGCACTCCGAGGTCGCGCTTTCGGTGGGGGTGCAGCGCATGGTGCGCTCAGACCTCGCCTCGTCGGGCGTGATGTTCACGATCGACACCGAGTCGGGTTTCTCCGATGCCGTGCTCATCACCTCGGCCTACGGGCTCGGTGAGGGCGTCGTGCAAGGCGCAGTGAACCCCGACGAGTTCACCGTGTACAAGCCCGGGCTCGCAGCTGGGCGCCCCGCGATTCTGAAGCGCACGGCGGGCGCGAAGGCCACGAAGATGATCTACACCACCGACGCAACGGTCGGTAAAACGGTGGAGTTCGTGCCGGTCGCGGCCGACGAGGCCCGCCTGTTCAGCCTCACCGACGACGAGATCGAGACGCTCGCCCGGCACGCGATGGCCATCGAGAAGCACTACGGCCGCCCGATGGACATCGAGTGGGCCAAAGACGGCGTCGACGGCCAGCTCTACATCGTGCAGGCGCGACCCGAGACCGTCATCACCCGCCGAACCGGCCGAACCGAACGTTTTCAGTTGGATGCCCGGGGCACCGTCGTGGCCGAGGGCCGCGCCATCGGGCACAAGATCGGCGCAGGGCCCGTGCGCGTGCTGACCTCCATCGCCGACATGCACCAGTTTCAGACCGGTGATGTGCTGGTCGCCGACATGACCGACCCCGACTGGGAGCCGATCATGAAGCGCGCCTCGGCCATCGTGACGAACCGGGGCGGGCGCACCTGCCACGCGGCGATCATCGCGCGTGAGCTCGGGGTGCCGGCGGTGGTCGGTACGGGTGACGGCACGTTCACGCTCGTCGACGGGCAAGAGGTCACGGTGTCGTGCAGCGAGGGTGAGACCGGCTACGTCTACGACGGGGTGCTCGACTACACGCTCGAGCACGTGGAGCAGGGCGATCTGCCCGAGCTCCCGGTGGCCGTGATGATGAACGTGGGCACGCCAGAGCAGGCATTCACGTTCGCGCAGACCCCGAACGACGGGGTCGGGCTCGCCCGGCTCGAGTTCATCATCAACCGCCAGATCGGCATTCACCCGAAAGCACTGCTCGCCGTCGGCGAAGAGGCTGAGGAGCTCGGCTCGGAGGTGCAGGCGACGATTGCAGAGCGCATTGCGCCCTACGCCGGCCCAGAAGACTTCTTCGTCAAGCGCGTCGCAGAGGGCGTTTCGACGCTCGCGGCGGCGTTCTGGCCGAATCCGGTAATCGTGCGCATGTCTGACTTCAAGTCGAACGAGTACGCCAACCTGGTGGGCGGCATAAAGTACGAGCCCGAAGAAGAGAACCCGATGATCGGGTTTCGCGGGGCATCCCGTTACGTTTCTGAGTCGTTCAGAGAGTGCTTCGACCTCGAATGCCAGGCGCTGAAGTACGTTCGCGACGAGATGGGCCTCACCAACGTCAAGGTCATGATTCCGTTCGTGCGTACGGTGTCAGAGGCGGCTGGCGTAATAGCTGCGCTCGGTGAGAACGGGCTGGTGCGCGGCGAGAACGGGCTGCAGGTCGTGATGATGTGCGAGGTGCCGTCGAACGCGCTGCTGGCCGATCAGTTTCTCGACCACTTCGACGGCTTCTCGATCGGGTCGAACGACCTCACCCAGCTCACCCTTGGGGTCGACCGCGACTCGGCCGTCATGGCGGGTGCGTTCGACGAGCGCGACCCTGCGGTGAAGCGGCTGCTCAGCATGGCCATCGAGGCGTGCCTGGCCCGTGGCAAATATGTGGGAATTTGCGGGCAGGGGCCCTCCGATCATCCTGATTTCGCCGAGTGGCTCATGGAGCAGGGCATCTCTTCGATCTCGCTGAACCCCGACACCGTGGTGCAGACGTGGCAGCGGCTGGCGTCGCTGCCGGCGGCGGTCACCCCCACGACGCCCGGCCGCGTGCTCGGCGAGCCGGCGGCCACGCTCTAACCCGACCGCCCCGCCCCCGCCCCGCCCCCGCCCCGCCCCCGCCCCGTTCGCCTACATGGATCACAAAATCCGCCCCAACCCTCGAGGTTTGGGGCGGATTTTGTGATCCACGGGGGTTAGGCGGGGGCGGGGGCGTCGGCGATACGGAGAGCGTCGGGGTCTTCGGTGGGGTTCCAGGGCTGCAGCATGGCGAGGGGGTTCGGGTCGGGAATGAGGGCGCGGCAGGCGGCGGCGATGGGGGCGAGAGTGGATGCCACGTGCAGCAGCTCGGCGGAGTGTGAGGCCTCCCAGGGTGCTGCAGCGAGGCGGTTCGTGAGGGCTTCGGCACGGGCTACGGCGGCGATGCCCTCGGGGGTGGCGCGGCCGTCTGCCGCGATGAGGCCGCGGGCCTGGAGGGCGGAGTGCTCGTGCATCCACTCATCGTCAGACCAACCGCGGCTGCGTTGCATGGTGGCCGGGTCGTGATCGATGGCGCTGCGCAGAACGATGCTCGGGAGGCCGGCGAGTTGTTCGGTGACCAGAGCGATGATGTGTCCGTCGCCGCGGTGCTCACGCAGGGTGGCGGTCGATTGCCAGAGCGAGCGGTACGGGTTGTCGCCTGGCGGGAGGGCGGCGTTGGCGGCTGCGAGGGGGCGGCCGGCGGTGTCGACGCGGGCGGCGATCGAGGCGAGTGCCGCGGCTGCGCGCGCGACGAGGTCGTCGTCGGGCGTGACGGCGCAGAGGGCGTTCTCGGCGCCGCGGGCTCGGGCCTCCAGCACGATCGAGGGTGACGCGGTCGACCATACCGCGGGCAGGGCGCGGTTCACGAGGGTGGGGGCGAATCCGCTGAAGATCGCCACGACCGGCGGCCCGTTCACGGCCCCCAGCGGTGCCGCTCGGCCCGCGAAATAGCCATCCCAATAGCGTCTCAGACCAACTTCGGCGAAGGCTTCGCGAGCCTCGGGCGCGAAATAGGTGAGGGCGTGGATGGGTTCGAACAGCGTCCAGAACGCACGGGCCAGATGAAGTACGGTGGGCATGAGGCCTCCTCGGCGGCGAGTCTGGGTGGGCACTGAATTCGGGCGGGTTCTGAGTCTGTGCGAGCACCGAGCACGCGAAGGTGCCCGGCTTCCAACAGGCTGAGTCTAGACAGGCAACGAGCAACGAGGGTGATAGGCGGCTGCGGGGTTGACAGATGATGCGTGAAACGAGTTCTGCACAATACGAAGCGACGCTGGCGGCGGCAGTACCCCCGCTCGAGCAGGTGCGGCCGAACGTCTGGGCGTTGCCGCTTGCGATTCCGAGTGAACTGCTGCCGTACATCCTGAGCTATTTCGTCATCGACGACAGCGGGTTTGTGCACGTCATTGATGCGGGCTGGGATTCTGACGAGAACTGGCAGAGCGTGCTCGCCGCGCTCAAGACCATGGGCGCATCGGCCGAGCGCGTGGCCTCGGTGACGCTCACGCACATGCACCGCGACCACGTGGGTATGACGCACCGATACCAGCAGGCGACTCCGGCGCGAGTGCAGCTCTCGCGGGTCGAAGACGAGGCGATTCGGGCCATGTTGCTGGCCGAGCAGGGGCCCGCGGTCAGCGTGGATGCTCTCGCCGAAGCCTGGGGAATACCGCCCTCACGGCAAGCCGAACTCGACGTCACGTTCAACCCCGAGGGTGATCAGGTGGCCATCGAGGCAGACGTGCTAGTCGATGAAGGGGATGATCTCGGGGTGCCGGGAACGGGCATCCAGGTGATTTCGACGCCGGGGCATACCTTCGGGTCGATCAGCCTCGCGGCCCCGGGTGAGCAGTTGCTGTTCACGGGCGACCACGTGCTGCCAGCCATCTTCGGTGGGCTGGGGCTCGGCGGGCCGACCGCAAGTAACCCGGTGAGCGACTACGTTCGTTCGCTCGAGAAACTTGCGCCGTACGATTCGTTCGAAGTGCTGCCGGGGCACGGCTACCGGTTCACGGGGCTGGCGGCGCGGCGTGCTGAGTCAGCGGAGCATCACCTGAAGCGCTCGCGCGAAGCGGCGGCGGTGCTGGCTGCGAACCCGGCGGCCTCCACATGGGAGGTGGCTTCGCAGCTGAAGTGGAGCGCAGGGTGGGAGAACCTGCACGGCGCGTACGTGCGCTCGGCGCTGGCGCAGACGGCGTGGCACATGGAGCGCGCTGGGAGTTAGGTCGGAGCACAGCGCGCATGCCGGCAATACGCGCCCATGTTCGCCCAGCTCCGACGTAAGTACCGCTGCTGTGCGCGCACGCGGCGGCTGTGCGCGCACGCGGTGGCGGCGTCAGGCAGCGGCGGGGGTGAAGATTTCGTCGAAGAAGGTGCGCATAGCCGACCACGAGCGGGCGTTCGCGCGGGCGTCGAAGGCGGCGCCGTGGTCGGGGCTGTTCGCGTCGGGCATGGTGAAGGCGTGCATCGCTCCGCTGTAACTCACTACCTGCCAGTCGGCGGCGGCCGCCTCACGCATTTCGTTCTCGAAAGCCAGCACCGAGGCATCCGGAACCACCGGGTCGCTCGCACCCGTCAGCACCAACACCGGCGTGCGAATGTCGCCTTCGGCCGCCGGGATGCCCGACTGCAGCCGCCCGTGAAACGACACCACCCCGGCAAGCTCGGCGCCGGTGCGGGCCAACTCGAGAGAGGCTGACCCGCCGAAGCAGTAGCCCATGACCGCGAGCCGGTCGGGGTCGACGCCAGGCAGGGCGCGCAATTGCTCGAGGTTCGCCTGCATGCGCTCGCGAAAGAGCGCAGGGTCGCCGTAGAACTTTCCGGCGGCCGCGCCGGCCTGGTCGGGTGGCAACTGGGCGCCGCCGCCGTACACATCGCCGGCGAGGCCGATGTAGCCGAGCCGAGCAAGCATGGTGGCCCGCACGCGGGCGTGATCGTTGAGGCCCGTCCAGTCGGAGATGATGAGCACGGCGGGCAGCAGCTCTGCGGCGGGGCCTTCCGGGGCCTCCGGAGCCTCGGGGGCTTCCGGGCCCTCGGGCGCGCCGGCGCCCGTGCCCGAAGCGGCGCCCGCACCATCGCCGGCGCCCGCGCCATCGCCACCGACTGCGGAGCCGCCGGGTCGGGCCACGAATCCGCCGAAATCGACCCCGCCGGCCGAGAACTCGATGGTTTCGGTGTGAACGGGGTGCTGCTCGAGTTGCGAGGCGAGCAGCGTTTCGAGACCTGCCGAGAGCGGCGCGGAGAAGGGAGCATTCATACGCTCATTCTTACGCATCGAAATGAACGGATTCGGCCGCGCCTAGCCCGCGGCCCCGGCCTGCGCCCTCAATCTGCGGGCCGAGCCCGCGGCGCGGCCCTAGCCTGCCGCGTCGTCGAGCGCCTTCGCGTCTGCGAGCGCCTGCAGGTCGACCTCGCGCAGTTCGCGCATGCGCTCGTCGCGTTCGGCCGCGTAGTCGGGTGATGAACGCAGATCGGCGGCCACGTCGAGGCGCCCTTCGATGGCACGGGCGAGTTCTGACCAGGCCCACTTCTGCGAAGCATCCACTGCCTCGGCAATGAACTCGGGGTCGCTCTGCAGCCGGTAGAGCTCAGACGCGAGCGCCGAATAGGTCACCCGGCGCTGCGTGAGCCACTGGTAGTCGGCGATGGTGCGCGACTTCTTCGGCAGCGGCGGAAACTCGAGCTGCAGATTCTTCATGTGCTCGGCCAGCCCGGCCTGTTCGAGGGTGAGCTGATGCAACTCGGCTTCGACGAACTCGGCGATCTGTTCGGGGTTGTAGTCGACCTTGTCTCGCACGGCGCCGATGATGATGTTGTTCATGGTGGCCATGGTGAGCGCGGTGCGCGACATCAGCACGCCCTCTTCGACGGCGCGGGCGACAGAGGGCGCATCCACCGGAAAATACGAGCGCCGGGTGCGCTTCGAGCCCGCCCGTTTAGCGGCGGCGCGCTTGGTTTTGCCCTGCTCGGCTTTCGCCTTCTTCGCTTTCTTCGCGGCAGCCTTCTCGTGCTTGCTCGCCTTGCCCTCGACCATCGCCCGACCTTCGTTTCGCCCCGACGAGTGCCAGCCTACCCAGCACAACTGAACACCGAACGTCAAGGGGTGACACCTGTTCAGTTAGGGGATGACTTCTGACCAGATGTGCGCTATCTTGACCCTGATGCCGCCGTCGCAGGGGGCGCTTCTTCCTTTGTCGTCTACAAACCAGGAGCCCCCATGCGAGAGAGATCTCTGTCACTGCGCGCGCACAGCGCCGAATGGATGCCGGCGCAGTCGCCCCCCAGCCGTCTTTCGCGGCGGGTCGGCAAACGCCTCGCCGTCTTCGGTGCAGCAGCCGCTATCGCGGTCGTTCCGGCACTTGCGCTGGCACCCGCCGCGTTCGCCGCCGACCCATTCGCCGTTACGACGCCGAGCAACGGCGATACCGGCGTGCCATTCGACGGGGTGCCGAACCGCGTCGACTTCGCCGGAACGGGGCTGGCCAACGGAGACTACGTTCAAATTCTGTTCACCGGCCTTTCTGGCCCAGATCAGCCGGCCGTCTACGGCGACACCGATGTCGACGACGCCGGCAATTGGTCGACTACGGCCGACTTCGCCGACCTCACCCCGGGGCAGAAGCAGATCGTCGCCACCGTTGACGAGATGGCAGCCGACGGCACCACTGTCGTCGATTCCGAGGTCGTGACGTTCACTCTGCAGACCGCGGCCGTTCCCTTGGCGCCTTTTGCGGTCACCTCGCCGGCAGTCGGCAGCACAGTCGATACTGCGACACCGACGTTCGAGGGCACCGGCGCACCGGGTTTGACGGTCGAGATTCAGTACACCGGCCGTGCCGGGCACAACGACACCGCCGGCAAGGGCATCATCAAGGCCGACGGCACGTTCTCCATCGCGACTGACTTCAGCGATTACGAGCCGGGCGGCGGAACGGTCGCGACCGACGCCGTGCGTGTTCTCGTCTACCAGACCGATGCAGAGGGCAACGAGTTGCCCGGCGAAACCCGCCAGGCGGTGACGTTCTACTTCTCGACTCCCCCGGTGCCGCTGATTCCGTTGAGCCTCACTCTCGCACCGACGAGCGAAACGGTTTCGGCCAGTTCTGCCACCGGAGCTGCGCTTTCCGCTACCGGGTTCAGCCCCGCTGAAGAACTGACCCTCACGGTCACCGACCCGTCAGGTGCGCCTGTCACTCTGGGCGGCACTCGACCCGACCAGATCTTCGCAGCCGAAACCGATGGCAGCTACGCAGACTCCCTTCTGCTGCCGAGCGGAGCCGCTGCCGGCGACTACACGGTCACGCTCACCGGAGTTCGAACCGAACGCACCGCGACGGCCACCCTCACGGTGACCGCCGACCCGACGCCCACACCCACTCCGACGCCGACCACTCCGGCCGCAGCTGGCGGCAGCTCGTCTGGTTCTGGCAGCAGCACGACACAGCTCGCCTCCACTGGTCTTGACGGAGTAGGCATCGGCGGGCTTGCCGGAGCGTTCTTGCTCGTCGGCGGCAGCCTCTTTCTTCTGCGCCGACGTTCGGCGAAGAGCTAGTCGCTTCATCTCTCGTTTCATCGCTTGACCGTTTCGAAAACCTCTTCACGCTCGCGCAGGGGCATCGCGTAACTATTGAAAGCTGGAGCACACATGTTCGACGATAAATTCATCACCAACGCCATCAATCGAAGCTCAGAAACCAAGCTCGACCGTCGTGCGCTGCTCACCGCAGCGGGTCTCGGGGCCGCCGGTGTCGGCGCAGCCGTGCTGCTGCCTGCCATGGGCGCAGCGGCTGTGACTCAGCAGGTCGCGGCCGCCGCCCCCATCAGCGACGGTTCGATTCTGAACTTCGCACTCAACCTCGAATACCTCGAGGCCGAGTTCTACCTTCACGCCGTCACCGGCTCCGGGCTTCCGGCGAATCTCATCGGCGGCAAAGGCACGGCCGGCGCTGTCACCGGCGGCAAGCAGGTCGACTTCAAGAACGCCGCGGTGAAGGCCTACGCAACAGAGATCGCGGCCGACGAACGTGCCCACGTCTCGTTCTTGCGCTCGGCCCTCGGCGCTGCCGCGGTAGCCAGACCTGCCATCAACATCTCTGACGCCTTCACCGCCGCGGCAACGGCGGCCGGCGTCATTAAGGCCGGCCAGACCTTCGACCCCTACGCCGACGACGTGAGTTTCTTGATCGGCGCCTTCATCTTCGAAGACGTCGGAGTCACCGCGTACAAGGGCGCAGCGCCGCTGATCACGAACAAGACCTACCTCGAGGCTGCGGCGGGCATCCTCTCGGTCGAGGCATATCACGCGGGCATCGTACGCTCGACGCTCTTCGGGCTCGGCATCGAGACCCCATCGATCTACGACACGGTCAACAAGATTTCGGATGCCCGTGACAGCCTCGACGGCAGCACCGACCTCGACCAGGGCATCACCGTCAACGGTGCAGCGAACCTGGTGCCCACCGACAAGAACGGCATCACCTTCAGCCGCACCCCGGGCCAGGTTCTGAACATCGCGTACCTGAACCCCAAAGCCGTCACCAGCGGCGGCTTCTTTCCGGGCGGCGTGAACGGCGACCTGAACACCAGTGACGGGGCCGCGGCCAGCTAGGCACGTTCTCAGCTCGTGCATTGAAGGGTCTCCGTTCGACGGGGGCCCTTCAGTGCGTTCTGAACCCAGCTCACCTGAGACAAAGTGTCTTCTTTCGCCGAGAATTAACCCCGTTCGGGGGGTATTTCGTTTAGGCTGGCCCCTCGAGATGCCAACGACGGCAACGAAGTGAGGGGCGACACGATGACGAGCGAAACCGATTCGGCAGAAAAGGCACCGTCAGGCATCAGCCGGCGCGGTGTTGTGACAGGAGCAGCGTGGTCTGTTCCGGTCATCGCATTGGCCGTAGCGGCACCCGCGGCTTCGGCTTCAGGCACGCCAACCGACATCTCGGTGACCCTGCAGCCGACGCCGCCGAAAGTCGGGCAGCCGTTGCGCCTCACCTATCGCGGCACGTCAGGGTTCGACTTCGTGCCGTTTCCGGCGGGTTCGACGGCGACCGTCGTCATTTCTGGCACCTTCACGGGAACGTTGGTGTCTGGGGCGACTGTCACCACGACGTCGGGCACGAACCCGGTGACGAGAACGCTGACCATCACCAATCTCGATGGCTTCTACGTTCAGGGCACCGGGCAGAACGGCTCGTCGGTGAGCGTAACCGTCTACGACGGCGGCGGCGCAGAGATCGGTAGCGACTTCACGACGATCGGCACCGCCGGGTAGGTCGCGGCTGCGGGTCGAATCACGCGGGCTGCTGTGCGATGATCGTGAAGGCAGCGGCCAGCCCGCACGCGCCTGTTCAAAGGCGCCGGCTGGCGCAGAACGGGTGAAACGATGACTGACAGCGCACCACGAATTGCTGAAACGGCTCGGGCGGTTCGAATGAACAGCCTAGGCGGGGTCGAGGTGCTGACCGTCGCAGAGGTACCCGTCGTGAAGCCCGGCGCAGGCGAGGTGCTCGTGCGGGTCATTGCTGCCGGAACGAACCCGGGCGAGCTTTCTATTCGCGAAGGCGCCCTCGAGAGCCGCTTCGTTTCGAAACTGCCTCAGGGGCAGGGCTCAGACTTCGCAGGGATCGTCGTGGCCGTGGGCGCAGACGGCCCAGAGGGCGCAGCTCGGTTCTCTGTCGGCGACGAGGTCATCGGCTGGAGCGAGAAACGCTCGAGCCAGGCCGACTACGTGCTCGTGCCAGACACCCAGCTGATTCTGAAGCCCGAGGCCATCTCGTGGCCCGTCGCCGGCTCGCTCTTCGTCGCCTCGGTGACCGCATTCGCCGCCGTTCGTGCGGTGGGCGCGGGCCCGGGCGACACCGTGGTGGTCTCGTCAGCTGCGGGCGGAGTCGGTTCGATCGCCGTGCAACTGCTGAAGTCGAAGGGCGCGAACGTCATCGCGCTGGCTTCACCCGCGAATCACGAGTGGCTCGCGTCTGTGGACGCCACGCCGGTCGACTATGCGGGTGACGATCTGGCCGGCCGCATCCATACCGCTGCGCCGGGCGGGGTGGATGCTCTGATCGACACTCACGGGCCCGAGTACGTCGACCTGGGCATCGAATTGGGCATCGCGCCCGAACGCATCGACACCGTCATAGCCTTCGAGGCGGCGAATCGCGTCGGAGCCAAGACCGAGGGCAGCTCGACCGCATCGACCGCCGAGGTGCTGGGCGAAATGGCGGCACTTGTAGCCGACGGAAGCATCGATGTGCCCATTGCGGCAACCTTCCCGCTCGACGAGGTGCAGGCGGCGTACACCGAGCTCGCGAAGCGGCACACAAGGGGCAAGATCGTGTTGCTCACATGAAGAACGAGCTGATGAAGCACTTCGTGGCGGGTGCCGAGAGTCTGAACTTCGCGCATGCCGCCCGCGAACAAGGCGTCTCGCGGGCGACGCTCGTGGCATCGGTCAAAGAGCTCGAAGCCGAACTCGGGCATCCACTGTTCGACTATTCGGCGAGCACCACGACGCTGACGCCGGCCGGCGAGGCACTTCTCGCGACGACCCTCGAGCAACTCGCCAAGCAGGCCGCAGCGGCGGCCGCGAACGTCGCTCCCCCGGGCGGCAAGGCGAAGGCGTCGAAGGGCAAGGGGCGCGCGCCCGCGGTGAAGGGCGCGCCGCGGGTCGGTAAGCGGAGGCAGTCGCGCTGAGCGTGGACGAGCGGCGGGGGCAGGCGAGCAGCTGGGCAGCGGAATTGCGGGGCAGCCGAGCGGCGTGGGGCAGCCGAGCAGCCGGGCAGGCGTCGGCAGGTGCGGTGACCACTGCCGCGCGGCCGGGCGGCGCTAGGCTTGCTGCCGATGATCATTCTGCTGCCCAACACCATCGACCTCGACCTCGCGAACTCGAGCAACCCGAGCATCGCGGGAGCGACCGCGCCGAACGACGACACGGTCATCGTCTACGACGCCAAGCGTCCGTTCGCCGACGAGCACCTGGCCGCCGACGTGCTCGTGGTGTGGCAGAACACCCCCGAGAACCTGCACGATGCCGCCACCCGCCTCAGCCAACTTCGCCTCGTGCAGACCCTCGCAGCCGGCCCCGACGCGGCACTCGCAGCGGGCTTTCGAGACACCGTGGCCATCGCATCGGGCCGCTCTCTGCACGACGGGCCCGTCGCCGAACACGCCCTCGCCCTCATTCTCGCCGCCGTTCGCAGCCTCGACGAGCTACTCGAATCGCAGCGCGAACACGAGTGGAACACCGCCGTCAACACCGCCCAAGTCGCCCGCGCCACATCGGGGCGCTACACACTCGATCGCGCTCAGGTCACCATCTGGGGGTTCGGTTCTATCGCTGCCACACTCGCGCCGGTGCTCCGGATGCTCGGGGCCACGGTCACCGGAGTTGCCAGCACCACGGGCATTCGTCACGGCTTCGACGTGGTCGCCGCGAGCGATGCGACCGAGCTGCTCGCCCGTACTGACGTGCTCGTCTCGGTACTGCCCGCGAGCCCGGAGACCACCGACACCTTCGGAGCGGCGCTCTTCGGCGCCCTCAAGCCCGGCGCTATTTTTGTGAACGTGGGGCGCGGGGCGACTGTCGACGAAGCCGCCCTCATCGACGCTCTCGAGTCGGGGCAGCTGCGGTCCGCAGCGCTCGATGTGACGAAGGTCGAACCACTGCCCGCCGAATCGGCGCTCTGGGATGCGCCGCACCTCATTCTCACCCCCCACATCGCGGGTAACCGGCCGCAGGGTGCGGCCGGCCTCGTGCGCGCCAACGTCGAAGCACTGCACACGGGTGCCGCGCTGACGAACCTCGTCAGCTGACGTTTCGGAGCGTTCGGCCGAGAATCTGGCCCGCCTTCGGGTGCCATACTTGGTGAAACAGTCGCTCAAACCGGCGGCCGCAGAGGGGGAGACTGTGACAGGCATGCCAGATTCGGGCCGATTGGCGGCCTCGGTTCTGCTCGACGCGGTGGTTTCGCAGAACCCCGAAAACTCTGAAGCCGAGAATCGAGTCGCGCTCGACATGGCTCTCGCCCTGCTCGTGGCAGACGACGACGCCGACGAGCGCAACCCCGCCTCCATCATCGACGCAAGCGATCTCGTGGGCGCGGCGGTCGTGCTGAGCTCCTGGCTGATCAGCCGCCTCGCCGAGGCCCGAGGCGTCGACATCGCCGACGTCGCGGTCGAGCTGCGCGCCTTCATCGGCGACGCCTGAGCCCTCGGCCGCCCGCTGCTGGCTGTCTGCTGCCGCCGAGGGAATCCGCCGAGATTTCCTGGGGGAGGCCGCGAGGCGCATAGTAAAGAGTGAAGTCGGCGACTGGGTTCGATGCCCGTGGGCGGCCGATCATCACCGAAAGGACACCATGCCATCATCCACTCTCGCCGGCGGCACTTTCACCCTGGCCGATGACCTCACCGTCACGCGCGTCGGCTACGGCGCGATGCAACTCGCCGGGCCCGGCGTCTTCGGGCCGCCCGCCGACCACGACGAAGCGGTCGCGGTGCTGCGAACTGTCGTCGAGCTGGGCATCACCCACATCGACACGTCAGAGTATTACGGGCCGCATTACACGAACCAGATCATCCGCGAGGCCCTCTACCCTTACCCAGAGGGGCTGCACATCGTCACCAAGGTCGGGGCGCGGCGCGACGAGAAGGGCGGCTGGCCCCAAGCGCGGTCGCCCCGCGAACTGCGCGACCAAGTGCACCAGAACCTCGCCACCCTCGGGCTCGACGCCATAGATGTGGTGAACCTGCGCGTCGGTCACATGAATGACGCGGCGCCGGGTTCGATCGAAGAACAGTTCACCGCTCTCGCCGAACTGCAGCAGGCAGGGCTGATCAAGCACATCGGGCTGAGCACCGTCAACGCCGAGCAAGTGGCCGAGGCGCAGGCGATTGCGCCCATCGTCGAGGTGCAGAACTTCTACAACATCGCGACGCGGGGCGATGACGAGCTTCTCGACTCGCTCGCCGCGCAGGGCGTCGCGTTTGTGCCGTACTTTCCGCTCGGCGGGTTCAACCCCCTGCAGGTCGAAACGCTTTCTGCTGTCGCCGCGCGGCTCGAGGCTGGGCCGATGGCGGTGGCGTTGGCCTGGCTGTTGCAGCGTTCGCCGAACATCCTGCTCATTCCGGTTACGTCGTCGACGGCGCACTTGCGGCAGAACGTGGCGAGCGTCGCGCTCGAGCTGCCGGCCGATGCCGTGGCCGAGCTGAACTCCATCGCGGGCTGAGGCTGCCCTCTGCGACGTGTAAGAAATCGACCCATTTTTTTACACGTCGTGCTGACATGTAAAGATGCTTTACACGTCCGATTCAGTGCGGGCCCATGCCCGCCGTCGCACGCGAAGGAGCCCACATCGTGAAAGTCACCGTCGTCGCCGGCAACCCGAAACCTGAGTCGCGAACGCTGGCGGCGGGGGCACTGCTCGCCGAGGTGATTGCCGGGCGGCCAGCGGATTCCGTTGTCGACGTCATCACGCTCGGCGCGCCGCTGCTCGGCTGGGGTGACGCCACGGTGAAGGCCGCCGTGGCGAGCGTGGCCGAATCTGATCTCGTGGTGTTCGCGTCGCCCACGTTCAAGGCGACCTACACGGGTGTGCTCAAGTTGTTTCTCGACCAGTTCGCCGGAGCGACAGGGCTCGCCGGCGTGGTGGCGATTCCGTTGATGCTCGGCGCCGGGCCGGCACACGCCCTGGCGCCCGAGCTGCTGCTGAAGCCGGTACTGGTAGAACTGGGCGCCATCTGCCCGACACAGGGGCTGTACCTCACCGACTCCAGCTACGACCAGCCGGGCGCACTCGACGCGTGGCTGACGCAGTGGCGGCCGACGCTCGACCGGCTACTCGGTACTGCGGCGTAAAGCCCAATAACCCTGAGGGTGAAGCTCAGTAGCCCTTGGGGTACGGCTCAGTACCCTTGAAAGACGCCGCGCAGCAGGTCGAGGTCGGCCGCACCTGTGGTGGTGACTCCGGCGGGAGTGTGGTCGGCGTCGAGCCGCCCGGTCGAGAGCCGCAGCCAGGCTTCGGCGGGCAAGGTGAGTGTGGCGTCGACGGAGCTCTGTGCATCCGAATCGGCCGCATAATCGAAATCGATGGTGACGCGCTCAGCGAGGTTCAGCGCGAACACCGCTGACGGCTCGGCGGTGGTGACTTCGATGACGAGCTGACGCCCGCCGAGCTGGTCGGTTTTCGCGATGAAACCGAGCAGGTCGCCGCTGCCGCCCAGGAGCAATGCGGTGGCCTCGGGCGCGATGGTTGCCGAAGCGTCGAAGCCCACCCGGGCATCCCAGGAGTGCAGTGCCTGCTCGTTGAGCCGCATGCGTGCTGCGGTCGCAACGTCGATGGGCGCGGGCAAGAAGCCCACATCGATACGCAGCGACTCGCGCTGGTCGACGTCGAGCGCCTCGTAGGCCTCGACGAGCGCGGCATCGGCCGCGATAAAGTCGTCGACGCGCTGGCGGGGCGACTTGGCGTTCCACTCGTTCCACACCGACTGATTGAACTCGCGGCCCGGGTTCGGCTCGCCGGCCAGCATCGCGGCGAGGGTGGCCCGGTTGATGACCGCACCGCTGCCGAGGTGGCTGAGCACGCCCGACACATCCCACTCCGAAGCCCCCGAGGCGTGGGTCAGGTCGTCGTCACTGAGCGGAGTCACGAACTCGACGAGGCTGTCATGCACCGTGCGAAGTGCTGCGATTACGTTGTCGGCTTCGGTCATGGGGTGCCTCCTGTGCGGGGTGCGGATGGCTCTCATGGGCAGCGGCCGAGCGGATGAACACCGGTCGAAGGCTGACGATGCGCGCCGGCTCGACTGCGAGCCCTTCGCAGCCTACGCCTGTTGCACGGCGCTCGCGGCGGCCGGTGAAGCGCCGACTCGACGCGCAAGAAAGTCGTCGACCAGCGCCGCGAACTGCTCGGGCCGCTCGATCTGCGGCATGTGCCCGGTCTTCTCGAAGACATGGGTCTCTGCTTTCGGCAGCGCTTCGGCAGCAGCCGCCAAGTGGATGAACGGCAGCACATGATCGTGATCGCCCCACACCACGAGCGTGGGTATCTCGAGTCGGCGCAGCGCCCCGAGCAGTGACCGCCGCCACTCGGGCCGCACCCCCCGAATCGTGCCGAGGTCATGGGCGATGTCGAGCATCGTCGCCGCGTGCGAGCGCCGCCTAGAGAGGGCGAAGGAGTGGTCGATGCGGGCATCCGTCGCCAAGGTCTTGTCGTAGAACAGCGCCTGCACGGTGCGCGCCGAGTTGGCGCGGTTGGGCCGCATCAGCACGCGAGCGAGGGGTTTGACCGCGAGCAGCCGCAGCACAACAGTGACCTCGGGGCCGAACCCGGCGCTGTCGGCAAGCACGAGCGCCGAGACACGCTCGGGATGCGCGACCGCGAACGTCATGGCCACAGCCCCGCCGAGCGAGTTGCCCACCACGGGCACCGGTTCGGCGATGCCGACCGCGTCGAGAAACGCGGGCAGAATGCTGGCGAGCCGCGCAAGGGTGGCACGACCCGGCAGGCGAGTGGAGTACCCGAAGCCGGGCAGGTCGAGGCTCACCACGCGGTGCGTCGTCGAGAGCAGGTCGTGCTGCTCGGTGAAGTCATCGAGGCTCTGACCGATGCCGTGCACCATCAGAATCGGCGACCCGGTGCCCGTGCTGCGGTACCGCAGGTGAATGCCATCGACGGTGATGACGGCCGTGCCGGGCAAGTCGAGCGGATGCTCGCCGCTGCGGCCGAACCGCACGTCATCGGTGATGCTGCCGGCGCGCAGCAGACGAAAATCGCGCACGTAGTTCTGGTGAAGCCGCCAGGGCGAGCGCTCGCCCTGCTTCGGCAGCTCGCCCACGTCGCGCAGAATGTACCCGGCCTGAAGGTCGATCAGCGGTACGAGTTCGCCTGCCGAAACCGATGTCGGTGCCTGCGGCGTGACGTACTGGTAGTGGTGCCGGTCGAGGTATTTCAGCAGCCGGCAGACGTAGCGCGCCACGAGGTCGGCCTTCAGGGTCCACGACGCATTCGTGTAGCCGATGGTCAGCGAGAAGTTCGGCACCCCCGCGAGCATCATGCCCTTGTAGGTCAGGGTCTGCGAGACGTCGACCGGCGTGCCATCGACGCTCAGCGTCATCCCGCCCGTGACCAGCAGGTTCAGGCCAGTCGCGGTGACGATGACGTCGGCGTCGAGCGAAGCGCCAGAGGCGAGCTCGATGCCGGTGGGCGTGATGCGCTCGATACGGTCGGTCACGATGTCTGCGTTTCCCGCACTGATGGCCCGGTAGAGATCACCGTTCGGAATCGCGCAGAGCCGCTGGTCCCACGGCTCGTAAGCGGGAGCGAGATGCGTGTCGACGTCGAACCCGGCCGGCAGCTTGGCCACCGCCGACTTGCGCAGAATCGCCTTCATCGTTTCGGGGCGCCGACGGCTGAGCTGGTACGTGAACATCGAATAGCCGATGTTCTTCACTCTCACAATGTCGTACGCGAGCTGCGCAGGCAGCTTGCCTCGCAGACGATCGGCGATGTGGTCTCGCGACGGCACCGGCGCGATGTAGGTCGGCGAGCGCTGCAGCATCGTCACGTGCGCAGCGGTCTTCGCCATCGACGGCACAAGCGTGACCGCGGTGGCGCCGCTGCCCACCACCACGACGCGTTTGTCTGTGTAGTCGAGCTCGGCAGGCCAGTGCTGCGGATGCACGATCTCACCCTCGAACGACTCGGAACCCGCGATCGCAGGGCTGAACCCCTCGTCGTAGCGGTAGTAGCCCGAGCACACCGAGAGGAAGGAGCAGGTGAACGTGACGGTCTCGGCCGGCCGGGCATCCGGAGCCGCCGTGTACTCGCCACCCCCGGTGCGCACTGCCGTCACCGTCCAGAGTGCGGTCTCGGTCGACCACGCGGCGCTGATCACGCGGGTGTTCAGACGCAGCTGCTGCTCGAGGCCCTCGTCGGCGATGGTGTTCGTGATGTAGTCGCGAATGGAGTCGCCGTCGGCGACGGCTTTCGCGTCGGTCCAGGGTCGAAACGAGTAGCCGAGGGTGTACATGTCGGAGTCGGAGCGAATGCCCGGGTACCGAAAGAGGTCCCACGTGCCCCCGACCGCGCTGCGCGACTCGAGAATCGCGAACGATTTGGTGGGGCAGTCGCGCTTCAGGTGGCTGGCCGCGCCGATTCCGCTGAGGCCTGCACCCACGATCAACACATCAACGTGTTCTGTCATGTCGCTACTGTATCGACACCGTGTTGATTAAACCAACACACTGTCGAGTTTTGTCGCTACAGTGTCAGCATGGCTCAACGTTCGCGCCGCGCATCCCGCCCCTCGGGCGACGATCGACAAGCGGCAATTCTCAGCACAGCCGAACGGATGCTCGGCGAACGCCCGCTCGAAGACATCTCCATAGAAGAGCTCGCCACCGGCGCCGGCATCTCACGCCCCACCTTCTACTTCTACTTCTCGTCGAAAGACGACGTGCTGCTCGCGCTGCTCGACCAGGTCATCAGTCAGGTCGAGCACCGGGTCGCGGCGCTGCCGCGTGACTTCGATGTCGACCCGGAGGCGGCCTGGCGCCGCTCGATCGCCGTCTTCGTCGAGGTCTTCACCGAACATCGAGCGGTGTCGGCTGCCGCCATCACCGGGCGCGTGCGCAACGCAGAAGTTCACGATCTGTGGGCGAAATCGATGCAGACCTGGGTGGGGTACTCGACCGAGGTCATTCTCGCCGAGCGCGCCAGGGGGGCCGCGCCCGAGGGCGTCGACGCCGGGGAGTTGGCGACGGCACTGAACCTGATGAACGAGCGTGTGCTCGGCGCGGCGTTCACCGGCGAAACACCCGCCATCGATCACTCGCACGTGCTCGACGTTCTGTCGGGCATCTGGATTCGCAGCATCTACCAGTAGGTCGCGGCGCCAGTTAGTTCGCGGCCCGCCCTAGGCACGCAGCATCAGTCAGCACGAAGCATTACTCAGTACGAAGTTTCAATCAGTAAGGAGAATCACATGTCAGCCATCACGAAGGTCACCGTGCTGGGCACCGGAGTGCTCGGGTCTCAGATCGCATTTCAGGCCGCGTTTCACGGGTTCGAGGTCACGTCGTATGACGTCACTGATGACGCGCTCGAGAAGGCGAAAGCCCAGTTCGCTAAGCTCGCCGCGATCTACCAGGCCGACCCGGTGGTGGGAGCGAGTGCCCAGCAGGCCGAGGGTGCGCTGCAGAGCATCCACTTGTCTGCCGACCTCGGTGACGCCGTGGCCGATGCTGACCTCGTGATCGAGGCCGTGCCCGAACTGCTCGAGCTGAAGCGCGAGCTGTACACGAAACTCGCGACGCTCGCGCCCGCGAAAACCATTTTCGCCACGAACTCCTCAACCCTGCTGCCGAGCGACCTCAAGGAGTTCACCGGGCGCCCCGACCGCTTTCTGGCGCTGCACTACGCGAACCACGTGTGGCGGTCGAATACCGCCGAGATCATGGGCACGACCGACACCGACCCCGCCGTTTACGCCGCGGTGGTCGAGTTTGCGACCGGCAGCGGGCTGGTTCCCATCGAGATCAAGAAGGAGAAGGCCGGGTACGTGCTCAACTCGTTGCTCGTGCCGCTGATGAATGCGGCGGCTGGGCTGCTGGTCGATGGAATCGCCGACCCTGAGATGGTCGACAAGACGTGGCGCATCGGCACCGGCGCACCGCTCGGGCCCTTTCAGATCTACGACATCGTGGGGCTGACGACCGCGTACAACATCGCCTCGTCGAGCCCCGATAAGAAATCGCAGCAGTTCGCCGCGCTGCTGAAAGAGAACTACATCGACAAGGGCAAGCTCGGTACCTCCACCGGCGAGGGCTTCTACGCGTACTGAGGTCGGGCGCTTGCGGTTGCCCGTGCGTTCGGCACGAGCGCTGCGACGCACGGCACCGAATACCCTTCACGCTCTGCATTCAACGAAAGAAGCGAATCAATGACGATTTCAGAAACCACGGCCGCGGCATCCACTGCCCAGAACAGTGAAGTGGATGCCGCACCCGCCCAACCGGTCGAAGTGGATGCCGCACTCACCGGCCCCGGCTACGGCAGCCTCTCGGTCGCGGCCATACTCGCCGACACCGCCCACCGCCGCTCAGCCAGCCCCGCCATCTCGTGGGCCGGCGGCACCATCACCTGCGGTGAGCTCTGGAACGAGACCCGCGCCTACGCCGGAGCCCTGAAGGCGCGCGGAATCGGCCGGGGCGACCGAGTCGCGGTGCTCATTCCGAACGTTCCCGATTTTCCGCGGGTGTACTACGCGGTGCTCTCACTCGGAGCCGTGGTCGTGCCGATTCATCTGCTCTTTAAGAGCGAGGAGATCGGGTTTGTGCTGCGCGACAGCTCTGCCAAGCTGCTCATCGCCGCGGCGCCCGTGCTCGCCGAGGGTGCGAAGGCCGCCGGAGCGATGGGCGTACCCGTGCTTTCGGTGCTGCTGCCCGACGAGCTGACCGCGACGGTGCCGGTGCCGCGGCTCGAAGACGAAGCGCGCGCGGCCACGCCGATCGAGCGTTACGAGCCGATGAACCCGCTGGATGCGGCGACGATTCTCTACACCAGTGGCACGACCGGCCGGCCGAAGGGTGCAGTCGGCTCGCATCTCGCTCTGGTGGAGCAGGTGAATGTGGCTCTGGTCGATATGTTCGACCTGTCGAGTTCAGACGTGGTGTTCGGCGGCCTGCCGCTCTTTCACACCTTCGGGCAGACCTCGGTGATGAACATCTCCTTCCGCAGCGGTGCGTGCGTGCTGTTCTTACCCAAGTTCGACGGATCTGAGGCACTCGACCTGATGCAGAAGTTCGGCGCGACAGTGTTCACCGCCGTGCCGACCATGTTCATCGCGCTGCTGCAGGCCGCGGCATCCAATTCGGCCCGGCCTCCCCTGCGCTATGCGGTTTCGGGCGGATCTGCGCTGCCACTGGCGGTGCTCGAGGCGTTCTCGACGACGTTCGACGCCGAAGTTCACGAGGGTTATGGGCTCACCGAAACGTCGCCCGTCGTCACCTTCAACCACGTGGGCGAACCAGTGAAGCCGGGCACCGTCGGTCGGCCGATGTGGGGCGTCGAGGCCGAGATCGCCGACGCCGAACTCGAGGGCGAGATTCGGCTGCTGCCGCACGGTGAGCTGGGCGAGATCGTGGTGCGCGGGCACAATCTCTTCAAGGGGTACCTCGGCAACCCCGACGCCAGCGCGGCCGCCATGGTCGACGGCTGGTTTCGCACCGGAGACCTGGGCACGAAAGACGATGACGACTATCTGACCATCGTCGACCGCAAGAAAGACATGATTGTGCGAAACGGCTACAACGTGTACCCCAGCGAGGTCGAAGATGTCATCATGCGGCACCCCTCCATAGCGAACGTCGCCGTGTTCGGGCTACCGCACGAGACACACGGCCAAGAAGTGAACGCGGCCGTGGTGCTGAAGGCAGGAGCATCCGCTACCCCCGACGAGGTGATTGCGTTCGCACAGGAGCATCTGGCGGCGTACAAGTTTCCGCGCAGCGTGCACTTCGTCGCCGAACTGCCGCTGGGCGCGAGCGGAAAGGTGCTGAAGCGCCAGCTCGTGCTCGACTTCGCCGAGTAGCTCCGCGCGCGGTCGAGTCGTGGCTGGTGCGGTCGCATCGGGGCCGCGGCGACGGGAGTTACGTCGGAGCTGACGCGCTATGTCGACGCATTGCGGGCATCGGCGCCGAGCTCCGACCTAACTCCCACCCCGCGCCCACCCCTCAGATGCAGTTGCTCGAGAAGGTGATCGACTCGGCGGCGGCCTTGATGTTCGGCGCGATCGCGGGCGACGAGAGCGGATTCGACGAGAGCGGCGCCCCCGAGAACGTAGCGACAGCGCGCGACCCGGCCGCGTCGGCCGCACTGCCCGCGTCGGCCACACCGGCCACACTGCCCGCGCTGGCCACACTGCCCGCGTCGGCCACACTGCCCGCGTCGGCCGCGTCGGCTGTGCTCCAGAGCGTCACGCACTCGTGCGCGCCTGCGACGGCCGATCGGGAGAGCACGCCGTCGACGTCAGGCCAGGCTTGCCGAATGGCGCGCGCCCACGCCCTGGTTCGCGACTTCTTACCGAACGCGATCGACGAGCGAGCGCCCGCCTTGAGAAGCCAGTCGCCGCTGACATCCACGAGTTTCAACGGTCTGCTGAATTCGCAGAGCGTGATGTAGGGCGACCCGGTGTGAACGTCGACGAATCGAGTTGCCTGAAACACCTCGGCCAGACAGGTCACCACGTCGAAAGCGAGGTAGGCAGCGCCATGCTCAGGATGCTCGCCCTCAGGTAGCGGGTGAGCGTCCCATCGCGCCGAAGCGAGCGGGCCCCACGTGCGCACGCCGTTCCACGCTTGGGGGTATCGCCCGGCCGTGAAGTGGATGCGCCACAGCGGTTGCGCAGGCATCACCGTTCGAACGTCGGCGCCCAGCGCCACGAGAGCGGCCGGGGCCGGAGGGTCGAACGAGGGCATCCGCTCGCTCGCCGTCAAAGAACGGCTCCCTCGTTCAAGATCAGCCAGGTCAAGCCTGACCCGCTCAGGCCCAGCGGGCTCAGGATCGGCCAGTTCAGGGTCAGCCAGTTCAGAGGCCGCGCCCCACTTCGGCCGCCAACACTCTCACCTCTTCGGGGTCGCCACCGTCGAGCAGCCAGTCACGCGGGCTCACGGCGACCCCTCCGATCACCAGTTCTGACTGGGGAGTCTGAAAAAACCCCATCACCGAACGGGGATGCAGCCCCGGTTCGAACGCGCCCAGCACAGTAGCCAGCCCGGGCACGACGGCTGTGAGGTCGTTCACGAACTGCCAGCCCGGAAACCGGGTCTTGCCGTCGGCAACGAAGCCGTAGAGTTTACCCTCGGCCCGGTAGTGGCGAATGGTGGATGCCCGAAGACCCAGCTGATCGGCCACCTGCTCAGCGGTCAACGCCACCACGCTCGCGACTGCAACCTCGGTCAAGCTGCGTCGATCTGCCAGCCTGCCCAGTTCAACGCTTTCGGGAGTGCCCGCCACAGGAGTGCCGGAGTAGCGGTTCCACAACTGCTGCTCGGCCTCGCTCAGCGCCACCGTTGCGGCACCGCGTCGAGCACCGATCAGCAGCTCCATCGAAGCAACCACATCGTGCTCGCTCCAGGCCACGCCGCTGTCGGCCAGATAGTGCTGAAGAGTGAGTTCGGTAGTCGCGCTCGTCATGATTTTCTCCTCTGCCCACACTTTACCACAGTGGTATTTAGTGTGCGAGGAGTACGATAAAAGCACTGATAACGAACGGTGGCGTGGATGCCCGACCCTGACACGAACGAAGGCACTCCGTTTCGCGAGCTGAAGCCCGGTGATCGTTACGTCGCCCTCGGCAGTTCGTTCGGGGCCGGCCCCGGAATACCGCCTCGAGTAGAGGGGGCGCCACGGGCATCCGGTCGCTCGGCGAACAACTACGCGCACCTGCTGGCTGCGCGACTCGAGCTCGATCTTGACGATGTGACCTTCTCTGGCGCCACGGCAGCCGAGATGCTGGCCGCGGGCGGGCAGATCGAAGCGGTCACCGAGACGACGCGATTGGTGACGGTCACGGGAGGCGGCAATGACGTGGGGTACATTCCGGGTCTCGTCGCCGCGAGCGTGCCTCGATTCTTGAGGGTTCTGCCCTCGATTCGCCGAGGGCTGGCCGATACGAACGGCACGGGCCACTTGGATGAACGGTTCGACCAGCTCACACAGACCCTGACCTCGCTCGTGCGCGAGGTTCGGCGCCGGGCGCCCCACAGCATCATCGTTCTTGTCGATTACGTCACGCTGGTGCCCGCTGACGAGTCGATCGCCACGCCGCCGCTCAGTTCTGGGGCCGCGCACTGGGGCCGCACGATGGCGGCGCGCCTGGTGGAAGTGACCCGCGCGGTCGCCGCGGCCGAGGGGTGCCTGTACGCGGCGGCCTCCGATATCTCGGCGTCGCACCATGCATTTTCGGCTGAACCATGGTCGAAGCACTTTCACTATTCGCTGCGCGGTGGTGCGCCGTACCACCCCAATGCTGCCGGTATGGCTGCCATCGCGGCGCTGGTGGGCGACCAGCTGAACCGGCCATCTGTCTTGCCGGAGTAGGGTTATTCGGCGCTCGCGAACCCGAAAGAGACCATGACCGCCTACTTCGAACGACAGGATGAACACCGCTATCGGCCGACGGACGAGGCGGGTGGGGCGTGGAATCCGGGCGAGGTTCACTTCAGCCCGCTGGGCGGGTTGATCGTGCACGCCATCGATCGGCATCGCGCTGCCGAGCATCCCGCCGACGTCGACACCAAGCAACTGGCGCGCATCAGCTTCGACATTTTCGGGTTTCTGGCCAGCGACGACTGCACGATCAGCGTCGAGACCATTCGGCCGGGCCGCACCATCGAGCTCGTCGAGGCCACCGTGACGATCGGCGGCCGACCCGCCGTGCTCGCTCGCGCCTGGTTCATCGGCACCGTCGACACGACGTCGGTCGCGGGCGGGGAGCCTGCCCCGCTGCCCTCACCGGAGGCGATCAGCTCGTGGCCGCTCGCTGAGACCTGGTCGGGCGGATACGTGGCATCGCTCGATGTGCGGCCCATCGAACCACCGCGGCCCGGTCGCACCGTCGCCTGGCTCGGTACTTCAACTGAACTTGTGGCGGGCGAAACGGTGAGCGCTCACGCCTCGTTCATCGCGCTCGTCGACACCGCCAACGGAATCGCCGTACGCGAGGCCATCACAGAGTGGATGTTCCCGAACGTCGACCTGACCATTCATCTTTACCGGCAACCGGCGGGGCCCTGGGTGGGGCTCGACACCACCGTCACCTTCGGCGCTGCCGGGCACGGGCTCACCAGCACGGTGCTGCACGACACCCACGGTGCCGTCGGTCGCGCCGAGCAGATTCTCACCGTGCGCCCCCTCCCGCCTGCCCGCGAACGCTGATGCTTTGGTGCGACACCCGAGCACGGTGCGCAAAGGCACCTTCGACACGCGCCACAGGTGCTTTTGCGCAACCTGGATCGCGCCGCGACTGGTGGCGTGCGTCAGACTAGACCCATGAACCCGACCGAGAACTTCCGGGCCGCTCGCGATCTGCTGATCGAACACCGCACAGACGCGGCAGCGGCCACCGCGGCGTTCGACTGGCCCGACGTGGGGCCCCACTTCAACTGGGCGGTCGACTGGTTCGACGCCATCGCCATCGGCAACGAGCGGCTCGCCCTGCACATCGTCGAAGAAGACGGCAGCGAGACCACGATCACCTACGACACCATGCGATCCCGCTCTGACGAGGTGGCTGCGTGGCTCGCCGAGATCGGCGTGCAGCAGGGCGATCACGTGATGCTCATGCTGGGCAACCGGGTCGAGCTGTGGGAATCGATGCTTGCCATCATGAAGCTCGGCGCGGTCATCCTGCCGACCACCACACTTCTCTCGACGGTCGACCTCGACGACAGGCTCGTGCGGGGCGAAGTGAGCTATGTGATCGCCGACCTGGCCGAAGTCGACAAATTCGCCGGGCTCGACGGCGACTTCGGTCGCATCGCAGTGGGTGGCGCCCCCGACGGCCTGCCCGAGCGCATCGCCGACGACTGGTTCGACTACAACGACTCGCGAGACGGGTTCGGAATCTACCCCACGGCGGCCGTGAACACCGACGACCCGAGCCTCATTTACTTCACCTCGGGCACCACATCGAAGCCGAAAATGGTCGTGCACACCCAGGCGTCGTACCCCGTGGGGCATCTCTCGACGATGTACTGGCTGGGCGTCGGGCCACGTGATATTCATCTGGCGATCAGTTCGCCGGGCTGGGGCAAACACGCCTGGAGCCTGTTCTTCGCGCCCTGGAACGCCGAAGCGACCGTCTTCGTCTACAACTACGGCCGTTTCGACCCCGTTGCGCTGCGCGAACGCCTCGACGAGGCCCGCGTGACGACGTTCTGCGCACCTCCTACGGTGTGGCGGATGCTCATCCAATCCGACCTCGGCACGAAACCCCGCGCGCTGCACGAGGCCCTCTCGGCCGGCGAACCGCTGAACCCGGGCGTCATCGCGGCCGTCGAGCAGGCCTGGGGCCTCACCATTCGCGACGGCTACGGTCAGACCGAAACCACCGCGCTCATCGCGAACCCGCCCGGTGCGCCGATCGTGCCCGGGTCTCTGGGCCGAGCCCTTCCCGGGGTGGTAGTCGCCATCGTCGACCCGCTGACCGGCGAGCCCGCCTCAACCGGCGAAATCTGTCTCGACCTCTCGGTAGAGCCACTGAACCTCATGTCGGGCTACCTGAACGACGACGACCGAACGACGTCTGCCCGTTCAGGCGGTTACTTTCACACCGGTGACGTCGCAGAGCGCGCCGCAGACGGCACAATCACCTTCATCGGCCGCACCGACGACATCTTCAAATCGTCTGACTTCAAGATCTCACCGTTCGAGGTCGAGAGCGTGCTGCTGCAGCATCCCGCCGTCGCTGAGTCTGCCGTCGTGCCGGCTCCGGATGCCACGCGGCTCTCCGTCGTGAAGGCCTACATTGCGCTGGCCGATGGATGGTCGGCAGACGAATCGACCGCGCAGGCGATCTTCGCGCACTCGCACGCCGAACTCTCTGCGTTCGAGCGCGTGCGCCGCATCGAGTTCTTCGACCTGCCAAAAACCATCTCGGGCAAAATCCGTCGAGTCGAGTTGCGTGAGCGCGAGGAGGCGGCCTTCGACCGCGGAGAGCACATCACCACAGAGTGGCGGCACTGACTCGCCCCACTCACCCGCCGACCCCGCCTACGCGGAGGCGATGCTGCTGCCGCGCAAGCCCCGCCGTCGTCGTGAGTTGCACGACCAGCTGCAACGGCAGCGAAGTGCGCAGAGGCTCCTCAACGCGACGTCGAGGCAGACCGGAATCGTCGACACACGCCCAGAACTCGTCAGACGAAACGTCGAGCTGATCGCGCAGAATCGCTCCCCAGATCGACGCTCCATACGTCGTACGATCGACCGGCCGCGAGATACCAGTACGCAAAATTCGCCCGTCTCTGAGCGAGAGTTCGAGAGCTCGAGAGCTCGACGACCTGCACGAGCGCCCAGTTCTCGCGGTGGTTCGGGGCCGCTTGTAAGCGGTCTCCCCAAGCGTCAGCGTATTCACGCAGTGCCGCGATCAAATCGGCGAACCGATTCCTCGTGTCAAGTACGTCATGTACGTGGTCGCGAAGGGAGATCCGAAAGTCTGAGACGTGTCGACATGAGGAGATTAAGGTTGTAATGTCATTACATTAGACAGGATCCGCCAGCGCACGCTCCGGTCAGCTCGATCTCAACGGAGAGGTTCACCCTCATGTCAGTACCCTCACTCACCGGAGCCGTCGGGCTTGGCGTCGGCGGGGCGCATCGCGGCTACCTCGTCAAGCTCACCATCATCTCCACGCTCGGCGGCCTGCTCTTCGGCTACGACACCGGCGTGATCTCGGGCGCGCTGCTGTACATGAAAGACGCCCTGCAGATGGATTCGCTGCAAGAGGCACTCGTCGTGTCGGCCCTGCTCTTTCCGGGCGCAGCCGGCGGCGCCCTGATCGGCGGCAGGCTGGCCGACAAGCTCGGTCGACGCGGCACACTGATCGCCTGCGCCATCACCTTCCTCATCGGCGCGCTGGGTTGCGCACTCGCGCCCACCGTAGGAATCATGATCATCGCGCGAATCGTGCTCGGCCTCGGTGTCGGAGCGGCAGCGGTCACCTGCCCGTTGTACCTCGCCGAAATGGCGCCAACCCACCTCCGCGGCCGCATGGTCACCATTAACGAACTCATGATCGTCACCGGCCAACTGCTCGCCTTCGCCATCAATGCCGCCCTCGACGCGCTCATCCACGACCCGTCGGTCTGGCGCGTCATGCTCGGCGTTGCGACCATCCCCGCGATCGCCCTGCTGATCGGCATGCTCGTTCTGCCCGAATCTCCGAGATTCCTCGCCATCAAAGAGCGCTTCGCTCATGCCCGAGAGGTGCTCGAGTTAAGCCGCCCCGCAGACGAAGCCGAGCGCGAATTCAACGAGATCGTACGCGGCTCGAAAGAGGCTGAGCGCGAAAAGGGCCAGGCCTGGCGCGACCTCAAGAACAACCGCTGGATGCGCCGCCTGCTCTACGTGGGCTGCGGGCTCGCCATTGTTCAGCAAGCCACGGGCATCAACACCGTGAACTACTACGCCCCGACCATCCTCGAATCGAGCGGACTCGGCGTCAGCGCGGCGCTCGTCGCCACGATCGGTGTCGGTGCGACGAGCGTCGTCACGACCATCCTGGGCATCTGGCTGCTCGGTTTTGTCGGGCGCAAGAAGATGCTCATCATCGGGTTCTCGGGGGTCGTGGGCGCGCAGGCGTTACTCGCCTTGGCCTTCACACTGCCCCAATCGGATGCCGTGAGCTACCTTATTCTCGCCTGCATGATGTTGTTCGTCGCCTTCGTTCAGTGCTTCATCGGCACCTGTGTGTGGCTGCTGCTATCTGAGATCTTTCCGCTGGCCATTCGCGGTTTCGCGATGGGCATCGCGGTCTTCGTGCTCTGGACGGTCAATGCCGCCATCTCCTTCGCCTTCCCCATCGTGAACGGTGCGCTGGGTTCGACCGGCACCTTCTCGCTCTTCGTGCTGATCAACATCATCTCGCTGATCTTCGTGGCGCGAACCGTACCCGAGACGAAGGGGCGTTCACTCGAAGAGATCGAGAACGACTTCCGTACGCAAGCGCTCACCACCATCACCGTCGAGCCCGCCGGCCGGCGCTGAAGTGAGATCAAGCCCGCGCGGCAGGCACCGCGAGTTCGCCGGTCAGGTATTGGGCGAGACCGAAACCGAACGACACCTTGCGAAGGAGAAGTCTCATGAAACTCGGCGTCTACAACGCGATCTTGCACGACCGCAGCCTGTCCGAGGCGCTCACGGTGATCGCCGATCTCGGCCTCACCGGCATCGAACTCAACAGCGGCGGGTTCTTACCCGCGACGCACATTCCGACCTTCGACGACATCCTCGTCTCCAACACCGCGCGTGACGACTTCCTCGGGCTCTTCGAGGGCACCGGGGTGAGCATCGCCGGCCTCAACTGCAACGGAAACCCGCTGCACCCCAACCCCGTGATCGGCGACAAGCACGCCGAAGACGTTCGACGCTGCATCCGGCTCGCCCATCGGCTCGGCCAGCATCGTGTGGTCACCATGTCGGGGCTGCCTGGTGGCGAGCCCGGCGTCACCCAACCGACCTGGATCGTCAACGCCTGGAACTCGGCCGCCCTCGACGTGCTCGACTACCAATGGGGCGTTGCCGCCGAATTCTGGCGAGAGACCGACCGCCTTGCGACCGACCACGATGTCAAGCTCGCCCTCGAACTGCACCCGCAGAACATCGTCTTCAACCCCGCCGATATTCTCAAGCTCGTCGAACTGACCGGCGCCACGAACGTCGGGGTCGAGCTCGACGCGTCGCACCTGTTCTGGCAGCAGATGGACCCGGTGGCGGTCATCCGGCATCTCGGCCCCCTCATTTTTCATGCGGCGGCGAAGGATGTTCGCATCAACCCTGAGACTGCGGCGCTGTACGGCGTGCTCGACAACCGCTTTCGCCGGCTCTCCTCCGACGAGCCGCGCACGAACCTCGGCGACGACGAGTGGGCTAACGAGTGGCCGAAGCCCGCCGCGTGGGACTTCGTGGCGCTCGGCAAGGGCCACGACGTGGCCTACTGGACAGAGTTTCTGCGCGCCCTACACGAAGTAGACCCCGACATGCTCGTCAACATCGAGCACGAAGACGTTGAGCTCGGCCGCATCGAGGGCCTCGAGGTCGCCGCAGCCGTGCTGCTCGAGGCCGACGCGGCTCTCGCCGCCTCTCTCGCCCCGGCATCCGTGCGCTGAGCCGCCGCAAAACAACGGCGGATTCGCAGGGGTAACGCTCCCCGCGGCCCAGCCCCCGTGGCGGCGGGGCAAGCCCGTCGCGTCAGCGTCAGCGCGCCTGGGGCCGCGGGGTTCCCGTAGATGCGGTCGTGCCGCCGTCGACGGGCAGGATAATGCCCGTGATGTACGCGGCGTCGGGGCTCGCGAGAAAGAGGGCGGCGCGGGCGACGTCGTCAGGGGTGGCCGGTCGGTCGAGCGCCAGCCGATCGCGCAGCGCCGACCAGAAGACCGGGTCGTCGAGTCGCTCTTGCGTCTGCCTCGTTGCCGTGAATGCGGGTGCGATCGCGTTGACGCGCACACCATCGCGCCCGAGGTCGAGCGCGAGACTCTGCACGAGGGTGTTCACCGCGCCCTTGGTGGCGTTATAGCCCACTTGGCGCCAGTCGCCGCCGAGCCCACCGACAGACGAGATCGCGGTCAACGACCCGCGCGTTTCACGCAGCCACGGCACGGATGCCCGCGCAAGGTAGATCAGGCCGTCGAGGTTGATCGAGCGCATTCGCTGCCACGATTCGTCGGTCAATTCGTCGATGGTTCCGGGCTCCGATAGGCCGGCGTTCGCGACCACGGTGTCGAGGGCGCCCCACGCCTCCGCGACAGCCGTCACCGCCGACTCGACGTCGGCGCGCACAGCCATGTCGCCCTCGACGACGAGAGTGGAATCATCGGGAAACTCCGCGACGGTCTCGCGCAGCGCAGCTGTGTGCCGTCCGGTTACCGCGACCCGCGCACCCTGCTCGAGAAACGCCCGTGCGATGGCGCGACCGATGCCCGATCCACCGCCCGTGACGAGCACTCGCGCACCGTCGTAGGGATACCGCGCCCAGGCGATCACGCCGCAGAGCCGATCACGCCGTACGCCCCGGTCGCGGCATCCGTCATTCCCCGCAACCAACCCGCGCGACTGACCCGCGCCCGAGAGAAGCCGTTTCGAACGAGAGAAGGTGGCGCGCCGGCTTCTCTCGTCTGCAACACCATCTCTCGCTCGGGTCGCGGGGAGTGCACGGGTGCCACGATCAGCTCGCGACCAAGGCGCGAAGGCGCTGCAGCTGAAAGCGCGACACCTCGTCGGCCGTCTCATCTTCGGCGAAGACGTTCGACACGATGAGCGCGTCGGGGCGATCGAGATAGCCTGACGCCCGCAGCAACCCGAAGAGCGCCTCGAAATCCACGTCACCATCGCCGATGCGCAGGTGCTGGTGCACGCGCGCCGCGTTTCCGGGCGGGTTCGAGATGTACCGCAGCCCGTGTGAACGGTGGTGGTCGAACGTATCGGCCGTGTACACCGTGCCCAGACGATCGCCGAGCTCCGGGATGAGCGTTGCCGCCCGATCGCCGTAGTGAAAGGTATGCGACGCCACGTACACGAACCCGATCGCGGCAGAGTTGAGCCCGCGCAGCACTCGCCACGCCTCGAGCCCGTCTTCGACGAAATCGTCGGGATGCGGGTCGAAGTTCAGCCGCAGACCTTCTGATTCGATCGACGGCAGCAGATCATCCATCGAGCGGTAAAACGCCGCCTCAGACTCCTCCGACAGCTCGGGTCGCCCCGAGAACTCCGAGTTGATGATTCCTACTTCGAGCTCGACGGCGAGTTGGATGACTCGGCGAAAGTTCTTCACAGCGGTGACTCGAAGCGCCTCATCGGGCGACGAAAGCCGCTGCACGGGCAAGATCGCCGGTATCGAAACCCCCGCGTCGGCCGCCGCCTTCTTGAGCTTCGCAACGAGGCCGTCATCGGCTTTCGGATACCGAAAAAACGGGCTGAAGTCGGGGTGCGGAGTCAGCTGCAGATGCTCGTAACCGAGCCGAGCCGCAACGTCAGGAAAGTCGAGCAGTCCGAAATCGTGGTGATACGGGGTGGGGTCGAGGGCGATGCGCACCATGGGTGACTCCTTCGTTTCTTACGCGTAGAACGCGGGGCGTTCCGGGGCCTCGACCGCAATGATGCCACCATCGAGCGCCGCCACGCCGGCCTCGCAGGCAAGGGCGACACGGTAACCGTCCCACGAGTTCGGGCCGTCAACGAGCGTGCCCGCCGTCACGGCGTTCACCCAGCGCTGAATCTGCACGTCGTACGCCGATGCGAAACGAGTGACGAAGCTCTGGTGCTCGGCGATCTCGAACTTTCCGTCTTTCCACGTCTGCAGCCCCGACGGCTGACCGATGCGCGCCAGCCCCTTCTGAAAAACGGCCTCGGTGGCGACTTGGTAGCCGAACTGAATGCTGACGTTCATCTCGACGTCGACGAACACGCCGTTCTCGAGCTCCATCAGCACCAGAATCGGCTCTTTCAGATGCTCAGGCGAGAGCGAGTTGCGCTTCGGGTACTTGACCTCGACGGTCTTCACACCCGAGCCGGCGAGCCACGGCACGACGTCGAACTCGTGCACGACGGAGTCGGTGATCAGCATCGACTGGGTGTAGCTCTCGCCCACAGACGGGTTGCGGTGAACGGCGCGCAGCATCAGCAGTTCACCGGCGTCACCTGACGTGATCAGGTCGCGCAGCTTCTGATACTCGGCGTCGAACCGGCGCATGAAGCCCACCTGGATGTGGGGCTTATCGAGCTTCTGCTCGAGCTCCAAGATCTTCCACGACGATGCAGAATCGGGCGTCAGCGGCTTCTCGCACAAGATCGGCAGCTTAGCCTCGAGGGCCGGTTCGAGCACGGGCGCGTGAAACTGCCCCGGCGTCGCGATGAGCACCGCGTCGACCGCGCCGGCCGCGATGGCGTCTTCGATTCGGGTGAACGTCTGCGCACCGGGAGCATTGTTCGCGGCAGCAGCTGCGCGGCCGGCATCGGGCTCGACGACGGCCGAAACGACCGCGCCGCTGATGCGCTGAGTGATGCGAGAAATGTGGTCGGCGCCCATGAGGCCGGCTCCGACGACTCCGACGCGAAGATCTGTGGTCATGTTGTTACTCCTAGGTTCTGATTCGTGCGGGTCAGTGGATGCGCGCGTGCGAGGTGCAGCTGAAGATGTTCTCGCGGGTGCGGGTCGCGATGCCGAGCGGCAGGTCGATATCGGTGCCGTACATGTCTTGCTCCACGATTCCGAAGATCGAGGGGTCGAGTGCCGCGACAGCGTCGATGATCGGGCCGAGCTCGGGTACACCGGCATCCGTCGTGCCCGGCTCGCACATGATGCCCTCGGTGACGGCGGTGGCGAACGGAACGTCATTCTTCAGCACGTCGAAGAGCAACGAGGTGTCGACCTGCTTCAGGTGCAGGTAGCCGATGCGCTCGGGGTACGCCGCGATCAGCTTGAGGTTGTCGCCGCCGTAGTACGAGAAGTGGCCCGTGTCGAGGCAGAGGTTCGTGTACGCCTGATCGGTCTCGTGCAAGAAGCGCTCGACCTCCTTGTAAGTGCCCACGTGACTGTCGGCGTGCGAGTGGAACTGCTGCTTCACGCCGAACTCCTCGTAGAGCGCCTTGCCGAGCTTGTCGTGACCTGCGGCCAGCTTCTTCCAGTGCTCGTCGTCGAGGGTGCGTGCTTCGAGCACCTCTGAGGTCGAGTCGCTGCGCCAGAGGTCGGGAATCACCACGAGGTGCTCCGCGCCGAGCTTGGTGACCAGACCTGCGACCTCGAGGGCCTGGTCCCACGCCCGCTTCCACTGGTCGTCGCCCTTGTGGAACCCGGTGAACACCGTTCCGGCCGAGAGCTTCAGGTCACGCTTGCCGAGCTCGTCTTCTAGTTCACCAGGGTCGGTCGGCAGGTAGCCGAACGGCCCCAACTCGAGCCAGGTGTAACCGGCTTTCTGCACCTCGTCGAGAAACCGTTGCCACGGAATCTGGCCCGGGTCATTCGGAAACCAGACGCCCCACGAGTCGGGAGCCGTTCCGATGCGCATGCTGGTAGTCGTGATGGTGTCTGTCATTTTCTTGCCTCTCTCAGCCCAAAAGCTTCTTCTGTGACTTCTGCAGTTCTTCGTACTCCGCGCGGGCGGCCTGAGTGCTCTCGAGAGTCGAGACCTCGGCAACCGGCACATCCCACCAGCCTGCGCCGTCGGGCGCGTAGAGCAGCGGGTCGCTGTTGATGTGGATGAACGTCGATTTCGACGAGGCCTTCGCCACCGCCAGAGCGGCCTTCAGATCGTCGATCGCAGACGCTCCCGGTTCGACCTCGATGACATCGAGCCCGTAACTGCGGGCGTTCATCGCCAGGTCGACCGGCAGAACCTGCTCGCCCTGAAAGTTGCGAGCCGACTCGTCGTATTCGCGGTACCAGGTTCCGAACCTGTCGGAGCCGACCGTCTCTGACAGATGCCCGATCGACGCGTAGCCGTGGTTTTGAATCAGCACGACGATGAGTTTGATGCCCTCAGCGACCGCCGTCACGAGCTCGCTGTTCAGCATCAAGTACGATCCGTCGCCGACCATCACGATCACGTCGCGGTCAGATCCGTCGGCCAGCGCACCGCGCTTCGCACCGAGGCCGCCCGCGATCTCATAACCCATGCACGAAAAGGCATATTCGACGTGATAACCCAACGGGTCACGCACACGCCACAGCTTATGCAGGTCACCGGGCAGCGATCCCGCGGCCTGAACGATGACATCTTCTGGGGCGCTCGAAGACTGAACGGCACCGATGATCTCAGTCTGGCCGGGCAACGCGAGGCCCGAAGGCGCAAATGCGTCGTCGACCGAAGCATCCCACGCAGACTTTTCTGCCGCGATGTGTGCCGCGTACGAAGCGTCGATACGCAGGTCTGCCAGTTCGGTCGCCAACGCCTCTAGTGCCTCACGAGCATCCGCGATCACCGGCAGCTGGGTGCCGTGCTTATAGGCATCGAACGAGGCGACGTTGATGTTCACGAACTGCACGTCGGGGTTCTGAAAAGCCGTTCGTGAGGCCGTCGTGAAGTCGCTGTACCGCGTGCCGATGCCGATGATCACGTCGGCTTCGGCCGCGATTCGGTTCGCGGCGAGCGTTCCGGTGGCGCCGATGCCGCCGAGGTTCTGCGGGTGATCCCAGTTCAGCACTCCGCCGCCAGCTTGCGATGACCCGACCGGGATGCCCGTGGCCTCCACGAAGGCACGCAGCGCGTCTTCGGCGCTCGAGTAAAGCAACCCACCGCCCGCGACGATGAGCGGGCGCTTCGCGCCTCGAATAGCGGCGACCGCGCGAGCCAAGGCGCCGCGCTCGGGCAGCGGCCGGCGGATGTGCCATTCCCGGTCTTGCAAGAACTCCAGCGGCACGTCGAACGCCTCCGCCTGCACGTCTTCGGGCAGCGCGATGGTGACCGCACCGGTTTCGGCGGGGTCGGTCAGCACGCGCATCGCGGCCAGAGCGATGGAGTACAGCTGCTCGGGGCGCTGCACGCGATCGAAGAATCGCGAAAGGGGCCGGAACGCGTCGTTGACCGTAATTCCAATGTCGTGCGGCAGTTCGAGTTGCTGCAAAACGGGGTCGGCGACACGAGTTGCAAAGGTGTCACTGGGCAACAGCAGGGCGGGCATCCGGTTCGCCGTGGCAAGGGCGGCACCGGTGAGCATGTTCGACGCACCCGGGCCGACCGACGCGGCTGATGCCATGGTGGCGCGTCGGCGATGCATGCGCGCATAACCGACCGACTGGTGCACCATCGCCTGCTCGTTGCGGGCCTGGTAGTAGGGCATGAGGTCGGGCTGTTCCACGTTGAACTGCTTGAGCGCCTGGCCGATTCCGGCAACGTTGCCGTGCCCGAAGATGCCGAAGATTCCGGCGATCGTGCGTTCGCGGTGGTCGCCGTCGACCGTGTACTGGTGGCCGAGAAACTCGACAAGGGCCTGGCTGACCGTCATACGCTTCGTTGCCATCGGGGCCTAACCTCTTTCATTCGTGTAGGGCAGGCGCGCGTCGACGACCTGATCGTTCCAGCTGTTTCGTACCCAGGCGTGCGCGGGGTCGTCGCTGATCAGCCACGCGCGCACGTCTCCCGGCCCGGCCATCACATTGAGGTAGTAGAGGTCGTAACCGGGCGCCGCGACGGCGGGCCCGTGATAGCCGTAGGGCACCAGGGCGATGTCGCCGGTCTGCACTCTGGCGTTGATGTCGATCGCACCCGCGGGCGACGAGTAGGTGCTGAACATGCCGAACGACGCGCCGGGGTCGGGCGCCGCGGCACCATCCGCGCGCGTTGGCGCCGACTCGAAGTAGTAGATCTCCTCGAGCCGCGTCTCGCTGCCCGGCAGGTTCTCGTCGTGCTTGTGCGGAGGGTACGACGACCAGTTCTGCGAGGGAGTGATGACTTCGCAGACGATCAGTCGCGCGGCATCCAGAGCTTGAGGTGTGCCGAAGTTGTGCACCTGGCGACTGGATGCTCCGGCCCCCCTCAACTCGACAGGGGTCTCGGCCGCAGCAATGTACCGCGTCGGCCGAACGTCGGTGGTGGGTGACGTGCATACCGCGAACCGGCCCGAGCCCCGAACGACCGCAGTCGTCGACGCCGATAGGTAGAGAACATCGGTCGGGCCAGCGAAGACCGATGGCCGACCATCCAAGACCTGCTCAGACTGTATGCCGTTCTCGGCATACGACACCGTGAACGAGCCCGCGAGAGGCACGACGATGCGCTCGATGCTCGTCTCGGTGAGCTCGAGGCTCTCGCCCGCACCGAGCTCGGCGACACGGATGCCCGTGTGCGCCCAGCCCGGAGTCGAGGAGTCGACGACGCTCTGCCACCTGCCCTGGGCGAGTGCGCCCCTGGCGTAGAACCATCGTTGGTCAGTCATGTGGTGCTCCTGGAAGATGTGCCGGTGCTGATCGGAACGCGAGGGTCGATCAGTCGTTCTGCGGAAAGCCGAGGTTGATTCCGCCGTGGCTCGGGTCGAGCCAGCGGCTGGTGATGGCCTTCTGCTGCGTGAAGAACTTCACGCCTTCTGCGCCGTGAGCCTTGGTGTCGCCGAACAGAGAGTCTTTCCAGCCACCGAACGAGAACGTTGCAACGGGCACGGGAATCGGCACGTTGATGCCGATCATGCCGACCTGAATCTCGTTCTGGAAGCGGCGGGCGGCCCCCCCGTCGTTGGTGAAGATCGCCGTACCATTGCCGAACGCGCCCGAGTTGATGAGCTTCACGCCCTCTTCGTAGGTCTGCACGCGCACGATCGCGAGAACCGGCCCGAAGATCTCTTCAGTGTAGACGCGCGATGAAATCGGCACGTTGTCGATCAGCGTCGGGCCGAGCCAGAACCCGTTCGGGTCGCCGTCGGCCACCACGTTGCGGCCGTCGACGACCACCTTGGCGCCGTCTTCTTCGGCAATGCCGATGTAGGAGGCGACCTTGTCGCGGTGCACCTTGGTGACGAGCGGGCCCATGTCGCAGCCGCGACGGCCGTCACCCGTGCGGAGCTTGCCCATGCGTTCGACGATCTTCTCGATCAGCGGGTCGGCTACGGGCTCGACGGCGACGACCACCGAGATGGCCATGCAGCGCTCACCTGCCGAGCCGAAGCCCGAGTTGATGGCGGCGTCGGCCACGAGGTCGAGGTCGGCGTCGGGCAGCACCAGCATGTGGTTCTTAGCCCCTCCGAGCGCCTGAACGCGCTTGCCGTTCTTGGTTCCGGTTTCGTAGACGTAGCGGGCGATGGGCGTCGAACCGACGAACGAGATCGATTTCACTTCGGGGTGGGTGAGCAGACCATCCACTGCCTCTTTGTCGCCGTGCAGAACCGTGAACACGCCGGCAGGGAGGCCCGCCTCTGCCCAAAGCGCCGCGAGCCAGTTGGCCGCCGAGGGGTCTTTCTCGCTGGGCTTCAGCACCACCGTGTTGCCCGCAGCGATGGCGATGGGAAAGAACCAGGAGGGCACCATGGCCGGAAAGTTGAAGGGCGAGATGATTGCCACCACGCCGAGCGGCTGCTTGGTGGAGTACACGTCGATGCCGGTGGAGACCTGCTCGCTGAACTCGCCCTTGAGGTGGTGCGCGAGGCCGGTCGCGAACTCGGCGACCTCTTGGCCACGGCTGATCTCACCGAGCGCGTCGCTCACGACCTTGCCGTGCTCTGCCGTGATGATCTCGGCCAGCTCGCCCTTTTTGGCGTCGAGCAGCTCGCGGAACTTGAACATGATGGTCTGGCGCTTGGCGAGCGACGTGTCGCGCCAAGCCGGGAATGCGGCCGCTGCGCCGGCGATGGCGGCTTCGATCTCGGCCTGGTCGGCCAGAGCCACGTGCTTGGTCACGACTCCCAGCGCGGGGTCGTAGACGTCGCCGACCCGGCCGCTGTGCGAAGGGTACGAAGCACCGTTGATCCAGTGCGGAACGGTGGGCAGGTCGACGGCCACATCGTCGGTGGTGGTGTCTGGGTTCAGATCGATGGTGCTCATCGGTGATTCCTCAATTCTTGGATGTACGGGGCTGGTCAGAAGGGGGTGGGAAGACGTCGATCGGTACGGTCGTCAGCCGCGATCGCGATCGGTGGTCAGGAAGCGATCGCCAGCCCGGCGGGGTGCACCAAGCCGGCGGCGGTATCCACGGCTCCGGCGACATCTCCGTCGGGCGGGTACAACAGTGTTCGGCCCACGGTGAGCCCACGCACGCCGGGAAGCGAGAGTGCGTCTTCCCAGGCCGCGAAAGTCTCGTCGGGGTCGGCGCCGGAGTCGCCGCCGAGCAGCAGTGTCGGCATGGTGGTGGCTTCCATCACCCGTTCCATGTCTTCGACCACGGGCAGCTTCATCCAGGTGTACGCGCTGCTCGTGCCGAGGCCGGCGGCGATCGAAATGGAGAGAATCACGGCGTCTGGCGTGAGGTCGTTCACGATGCGGCCGTCGACCCAGTTGCTCATGAACGGCTCGAGCATGATGGGCAGACCGGCCGCCGCGGCCTCGGAGACCGCTTTTGTGGTGGCTTCGAGAGTCAGAGCGGTCATCGGGTCTTCGAGGTTGACCCGAATCAGGGTTTTGGCGAAATCGATTCCGGCGTTGACCATGGAGGCCACGTCGTAACCGGTGTAGCGGTCATCCATTTCGAATGTGGCACCACGCAGGCCACCGCGATTCATCGAACCGACGATGATCTTGTCGTCGAGCAGGCCGAGCGCGGCGAGGTCGTCGATGATGTCGGGCGTACCGAGAACGCCATCGACGCCGGGGCGACTCACCGCGATGGCAAGGCGTTCGAGCAGGTCATAGCGATTTGCCATGGCCGTAGAATCGCTGCCCACGGCGAGAGCGCCGCGAGCCGGATGATCGGCGGCGACGATGAACAGGCGGCCGTCGCCGCGCAGCACTTCTCTGCGCTTTCGGGCGGCGAACGCCTCGGCGATGGCTTCTGGTTTACTGGCTCGAATGTCGCGCAGTCGCGCGAAATCGAGGTGGCTGAGCGTTGACCCCATGTCAAACTCCCTGCAGAATAGCGTCGACCTCGGCGGTCGTGGGCATGGCGGTGGAGCATTCGCGGCGCGAAGCAACCAGTGCGCCGGCCACATTGGCGAAGCGAAGAATACGAGTGAGATCCCAACCCTCGATCAGCCCGTGACAGAGCGCCCCGCCGAACGCGTCGCCGGCGCCGAGGCCGTTGACCACGTCGACGAAGTAGGGCGGAACCTCGACGGTCTCGTCAGCGGTCTTCGCGAGCACCCCTTTCGGGCCTTGCTTCACGATGGCGAGCTTCACGCCGCGCTCGAGTAAGGCGTCGGCGGCCCGAAGAGGCTCGGTCTCGCCCACGGCTACTTCGCACTCTTCACGGTTGCCGACGGCCACGGTCGCGTGCTCGAGGGCGAGCGCGACTTGGGCCGTGGCCTCTGCCGGCTCGGCCCAGAACATGGGGCGGTAGTCGAGGTCGAGCACGGTGCGCTCGGCGCGGCCGCGAGCCGCGAGGGCCGCATGATGCGCAGACCTGCTGGGCTCCTGGCTCAGCCCGGTAACGGTGAGCCAGAACACCTTCGCCGACCGAACGGCGTCGAGGTCGAGTTCGCCCTCGGTCACGTTGAGGTCGGGAGCCTTCGGCTCGCGGTAGAAGTAGAGCGGAAAGTCGTCGGGCGGAAAGATTTCGCAGAACGTGACGGGCGTCTTCATGTCGGGGTCGGTGGCAACGTATTCGTTGCTGACTCCGAGCCGTTCGAGTTCACCGAGCAGGTAACGCCCGAAGGGGTCGTTGCCCACGCGCGAGATGAGCGAGGTGCGGCGCCCGTACCGAGCCGCTGCGACGCTGACGTTCGCGGCGCTGCCGCCCAGGTACTTACCGAAGGTCGACACGTCTTCGAGCCCGACGCCGTCTTGCAGCGGGTAGATGTCGACGCCCAGCCGGCCGATGGCCAGCACGTCGATGGGGATGATCGTGTGCGTCATACTCCGATGTACAACTTTCTCAGCTCGGGGGTGGTGCCGGCGGTTCGCCGTTGTTATGTCTTAACAATAGCACATGCGCGTTTTTCGTCAACACGTTCCACCCGCGATGACGGGCGTACAGCGCGAACAAAGTAGAGTGGTCGTAACATTGTTGCGACAATATGCCGTGTAGTCACGAATGTCTGATCAAAGGAGCTTCCATGGCGAACGACGACACCGTCTGGCCAGAAGAACTCTTTCTCGATCTCGACCGCACGGGCCCCATTCCGCTTTACTTTCAGGTCTCGTCGAGACTCGAGTCGGCCATCCGTACCGGGGTGATCGCCCCCGGCGCCCGGCTCGAGAACGAGATCGCCATCGGCCAACGACTGGGCCTCTCGCGGCCCACCGTTCGCCGGGCCATTCAAGAACTCGTCGACAAGGGGCTGCTCGTTCGCCGCCGCGGCATCGGCACCCAGGTGGTGCAGGGCACCGTCACTCGGCAGGTCGAGCTCACCAGCCTGTACGAAGACCTGCAGAGCGCCCACCACGAGCCCGGCACGCACGTCATCGAACACGACATCAGGCCCGCCACCGACGTCGTGGCGACGAGTCTCGGCGTGACGCCTGGCTCTGACGTGGTGTACATGCGGCGCACCCGCAGCACCGACGGCGTCACCGTCGCGATGCTCGAGAATTACCTGCCGCCTGAATTCTCTGACATCACTACCGCTCAGCTCGAAGAGCGCGGGCTCTATCAGATTCTGCGCGGCCGGGGCGTGACCATTCGCATCGCTCAGCAGAAGATCGGTGCTCGGCGGGCGCACAAAGAAGAAACCGAGTTGCTCGAGATCGACAAGGGCGGCCCCGTGCTCACCATGGAGCGTGTCGCGTTCGACAGCTCTGGTCGGGCCATCGAGTACGGCCATCACGCCTACCGCCCCGACATGTACAGCTTCGAGACCACGCTCGTCGCGAAGTAGCGCGGGCGCGGCGTCGTTCACGGGGCCGGAATCAGAATGTCGCGAACCAGCGCGTCGAGCTGCGCATCGGCGTCGAGAAACTGGCGCAGCGTCACGCGAGTGGCACCGAACGTGTCGAACTCTGCGGGGGTCAGCCCATCCACGTCGTAGGCACGACGGAATTCAGGCACCTTCTCGAGCAGGGTCTCGATGATGTGCGCTTCGACAGGAACGTCGATGCGATTCTCTACCGGCAGCCGGTTCTCGTTGATGCGCGCCTGCCAGTCGAACGGCGGTGACACCACGAGGTCGCCGCCCTGCAGCTCTGACCACTGCATGTAGTTGCGAAAGGCGGCCGAGAGGATGCGCGAGCGGTATCCGCGTTCGACGAAGACCGCGTGCGCCTTCTTCAGCGCCGCCACTCCAGCCCACTCGAGATACCCCGGGTCGACCAGAATGCGGTGCTTCTGCGTGTAGCTCTTGAGCCAATCGTCGAGCCGACCACCCATGATGGTGACCACAGAGCCGAATTCGCGCTCGGGCAGGCTCTCAGCGGCGCGGCGGTCGAGCCCGCGCTCGATCGCCGCAGCCGATTCGACGGCTTGCGCCACCGTGAACGACACCGTCACGTTGATGCTGACCCCGCGATAGGTGGCCTCTTCGATGGCGACGATACCCACCGAGGTCGCAGGGATCTTGACGATGATGTTCTCGGCGAGCCCGCTGAACCGCACGGCCTGTTCGACAAGAGCATCGGCATCGCGGTGCAGCCGCGGGTCGGTCTGAATCGAGAGCCGACCGTTGCGACCACCGCTCGCCACGAAGGCAGGATGCAGCTGCGCCGCAGCCTGGATCGACAACTCTTCGACGACCTTCCAGCCGATCTCCGATTCGCCGGAGTCGGGGTTCTCGGCGGCGAGTTCGGCGATTCGGGGACCCCAGACATCCAGGTGGGCCCGGATGGCCTGCAGAGCGATGACCGGATTGCAGGTCGCACCGACCGCGCCGAAGCCGATCGACCGCGACAACTCATCGGGATCGGCCGAATCGTTCCACAGAACGGTGGGTGTGGTCTCAGCGGCGACCCGAAGAGGGTCTGCCGTGACGGCCGGAGACAGAGTGCTCACGCGCTCTCACGCATCCTGTTCGTACTGAGCGATCTCGGCCTCGAGCTCGGCCATCGCCTCGCCACCGGCCATGAGGTCGGTGATCTCTTCACGGGTGCGCTCACCCTTGGCGAAGCTGTCGGCCAAGCGGCCGTGGATCAGCACCGCGAAGTTGTCGCCGACGGTCATGGCGTGCAACACGTTGTGCGTCACGAAGACGACGGCGATGCCCTTTCTGCGCGCCTGCATGATGATGCGCAGCACGTGCGACGCCTCTTTCACGCCAAGCGCCGCTGTGGGCTCGTCGAGAATGAGCAGCTTCGCACCGAAGTAGACAGCGCGGGCGATCGCCAGCGACTGACGCTCACCACCAGACATTCCGCCGACGAGCCGGTTGCCGTCGTTGATGCGGGTGATTCCGAGACCCTTGAGTTCACGAACCGAGATCTCGTTCGCCGTGGCCTTGTCGAACCGCTTGAACGGCCCCCAGCCCTTGGTGGGCTCGACGCCCACGAAGAACGAGCGCCCGACGGTCATCAACGGAAATGTGCCGCCGTATTGGTGCACCGTGGCGATGCCGTTGGCACTGGCATCCCGTGGGCTGTGAAAGACAACGGGCTGGCCGTCGATCTCGACCGTGCCCGTGGTGGGCGTGTGAAACCCCGAGAGAATCTTGATCAGGGTCGACTTGCCTGCGCCGTTGTCGCCGAGCAGGCAGAGTACCTTGCCGGGCTCGACCTGCAGCGTGATGTCGGCGAGGGCGTCGGTGCCCGCGTAGCTCTTACCGACGTTGGTGAGTTTGAGCAGTGGTTCGGCCATTTTCGTCACGCCTTCTTGATCTTCGGGGCCCGCACGCCGCTTGAGAGAGCGAGCTTGCGGAACGTGTTGTTCATGAGAACGGCGGCCAGCAATAGGGCGCCGAGAATGAAGCTGGCCCAGTCAGAGCTGAGCGACGTGGTGTAGATGCCCTGGCTCACAATGGCGAAGGTCAGCGTGCCGAGAATGATGCCGGGCACGGAGCCGTACCCACCGGTCAGCAGAACGCCACCGATGACTGCCGCGATGATCGAGTTGAACACGAACGACTGGCCGGTTGAGGTCTGCGCTCCGTTGTAGAGGCAGGTCTGAATGATGCCCACGAGAGACGCGCCGAGTGCGCTCATCATGAACAGCGAGATTTTCACGCGGGTGACCGGGATGCCCGTGGCACGCGCGCTCTCTTTGTCGCCGCCGATGGCGAAGACCCAGTTGCCGAACGGGGTCATCTGCAGCAGCCAGACGATCAACAGAGCCACGCCGAGCGCCCAGAAGATGGCAACCTCGAACTGACCGCCGATGAGGCTGCCGAAGAGGCCCTTGAAGAAGGGGCCCGGGTCGAGCGGAACGTTCGTGGTACCTGTGATCAGGCGTGAAAGACCGAGCGTGATACCGGCAAGACCGAAGTTCATGCCTAGGGTCACAACGAACGACGGCACGTTGGTGCGCGAGACGATCAGGCCGTTGATGAAGCCGGCCGCGGCGCCTACCGCGAGGGCCGCGACGATGCCGACGATCATCGGTGCGCCATAGGTGCCCGACACGATGGCCATGGTCATCGAGCTGGCGGCGAGCACCGAACCGACCGAGAGGTCGAGCTCTCCGGCGATCATCAGCAGGCCTACCGGAAGAGCGATGATGGCCAGCTCTGCGGCGACATTCAGCCAGCTGGCGACACCGCCGATAGAGATGAAGTTCGATCCGCCCAGAACCGTGAAGATCACGAAAACCAGAACGGTTCCGGCGAGCGCCCCTGTCTCGGGGCGGCGGGTGAGCCGGCCGAACGACGACTGAGTGCGAGGTGCGGGTGGTGCGGCAACCGGCTTGGTTACCTGCACCCCCGGAGAAGCGGCGATTGCCATGTGTCTAGTTCCTTACGTGAGAAGTCGATGGGCGACCGGTTGAGCAGCGGTAATGGGGGTGATGGTGCCGGGCCTCTGTGAGGGGCCCGGCACCCGTGTGGAGCGAATGGTTAGCGAACGCCTGCTGCCGAACCGGAGATCACGGCGGCGACATTGTCTTTCGTGATGACGGCCGGGCCGGTCAGAATAGGCTTGGTCGGCAGTTCGAGACCGTAGGCGACGTACTGCCAGAGCGCCGAGACGCTATAGAAGCCCTGTGCGTACGGCTGCTGATCGATGAAGGCAAGCTGAGTGCCGGCCTGAATGCGGGCATCCACCGTCGTCGAGTTACCGAAAGTGATGAACTTGGCGGTCGAGTTGGCCTGGGTGAGTGCGGCGAAAGCAGCCTCAGAGTCTGACCCGCCAACGGTGATGACGGCATCGATCGAGGTGTTCTGCTGCAGGTTCGACTTGATGGCCTGGGTCACGGCAGTGGCGTTACCGAAGCTCGTCGCAGGAAGCGCGAGTTCGCTCGACGTTCCGCCGGTTTCGGCGATACCGTCTTTGACGCCCGAGCAGCGGTCTTCGAGGTTGGTCGAGCCGGGAACCGTATTGACGCACGATGCGTTCTTCGATCCGGCCTTGCCCAGCGCCTCGCCGGCAGCCTTGCCTGCGAGGTACTCGTCGGTGCCGATGTAGGTCATGGCGCCGAGCTTGCTGGCCTGGTCCCACGTTCCGGCGTTGTAGATGATGACGGGGATGCCCGCGGCGATGACCGACTGGATGGCCGGGTCTTCTGCGGTGGGCACCCAGTCGGGAACGGCGATGGCACTGGGCTTCATGCCCAGAGCGTTCGTGATGAGCTGCGCAACATCCGGCCCCAGGTTGTCGTAGTTCTTGAGCGCGAGGTAGGTGACCTTCGCACCGGATGCTTCGGGAACCTTCGCTGCGTCGTCGATGCCGCGCTTGACCGTGGAGAAGAAGACGTCGTCTGAGGCGCCGCCGATGACGACGAGGTTCACGTTGGAGGCGCTGGTGCCTCCGGTCGACGAGGCAGATCCGCCGCCGTTCTGAGGCGAGCAGGCGGTGAGGGCCGCGACGGCGACAATTGCCGGCGTAACCAGCAGCACGTTACGCAGGCGTTTGCGGGTGGTGCCCGTGGGTTTGATGAGCTTCGAGAGAGACATATTCCCTGGGCTCCTTTCATGAGGGTCATCGGGGTAGCTGCGTTGCGAACCGAATGGATAGCTGCGTTGCTAACACCAGGGTGAGCTAACCGTAAAGCCCTTTAGATAAGAATGTCAAGACATTCTTACGACGGCATGTTCAATCGTGATGAGCCGGAGTGGCCGAGCTCCATGAGGCGCGCGCAGACGACAAGATGCGTTCTAGGGTTTCGCTGATGGCGGCCGATTCGCGCGCGGGCATCAACGGAGAGGAGATTCCGCCGGCCGTGATGACCCGTGCGGCCTCGGCGGCCTCATAGCAGAAGGCGTCGACGTCGCGGCGCAGAAACGAATCCAGTGAGTCGAGAACGGTTCCACGGGAATCGAGCAGAGTCAGCCGGGGTGAGAGATACCAGGGCGGATCGAATGAGAGGCTCCCCCTCGTGCCGGAGAGGCGCGCATTCGATGGAGCGTTGACGTACATGCTCGCCAGCAGCTGGGAGTAACCGCCGCGGCCGTTTCCGAGGGTGATGTTCAGGTGGGCATCCACACCGGTCCGGTCTTGCAAGCCCGTCACCGACACCGTGCTCGCCGGGCCGATGAGCAGCGAACTCAGTGAAGCCAGATAGATACCGCGGTCGCGAGCCACCCCACCGCCGAGCTCGGGCGAGAACATGTAGTTCGAGGGGTCGTACTCGTTGTAATCGGCGAGGTCTGCCGTCAGGGTGAGCGGATCACCGATCAGCCCTGCCTCGACGGCCAAGAGCGCAGACTGCATGAACGGCAGAAACCGTGGCCACATCGCCTCCATGATGAAGAGCCCACGCGCCTCTGACTCAGCGACCATCGCGTGCGCTTCGAGCGGATTCGCCGCGAACGACTTCTCGACGAGAACGTGCTTGCCGGCGCGCATTGCGAGCATCGCGCAGTCGTGGTGGAGGCTGGTGGGCGTGCCGATGTACACGATGTCGACGTCAGGGTCGGCCACCAGCTCTTCGTACGAACCGTGGGCCCTGGGTATGCCGTGACGCCGAGCGAAGTCTGCACTCTTCGAGGCAGTTCGAGAGCCGGCAGCGACGATCTGCTGCCTGGTCTGTGTGCGAAGCGAGGTCGTGAACTGCTCGGAGATGCTGCCCAAGCCCATGATGCCCCAGCGGAGCGCGGGGGCGTCTCGAGGATTCTCGACGCGAGATGCAGGGAGGCGGTGGGTGGCGTGTGCGGTCATTGCGCCGCCCGTGCGAGGTCGGCGAGCCAGCCCGCGAGGTGCGCGAGCACCGCGGGGGCCTTCGTCAGGTCGGCCGAGCGCGGGTCGGGCCCGAAGATGCCCCAGAGTGGATGCCCGGGGTTGTGTCGGTGGGTGCCATAGGGGTCATCGTTCGGGTCGACGGCGGGGTGGGCATCCAGTGCCGCAAGCTTGTCGAGGTGCACGAGGTCGGGCGCTGTCGCATACAGGAGAGTCGCTTCGAACGCACCCGCATGGTCGGGCGGCAGCGGGGCGTCGGGGCATCGATTCACTCCTGTGCCGACGACGGTGAGGGCTGACTGTGTCGCGTTCCACTCGGCCGTGAGGGCGTCGACCATGGCGAGTTGTTCGTCGGCGAAATGACCCGTGAAGACCACTGCGATGCGCACGCCGAAGTCGTCGAGGCGCCGAAGGGTGGCCGTCAGATTCGCGACGATCGCTTCTGGGCTGGGCATCATGATGGTCCACGGGTATTCGCCGTGCCCGCCACCCGTGCCCTGATAAACGACGGGCAGCACGATGCCGCCGGTGAGGCGGGCGGCGGTCTCGCACAGCGCCTGAGCGTTCAGCGCGTCGAGGCCGATAGGCAGATGCGGGCCGTGGAACTCGAGCGTGCCGAGGGGCAGGTAGGCGATAGGAGACGCGGCGATCGCCCGATCGAGCGCGCCCAGGCTCAGCAGTTCGGCGCGCACCTCGCTCCCCGCTCCCTCCGCACCCTCGTCGCTCCCCACTCCCTCAGCGGCGGGTGCGACGTTTCCGGACGAGAGCGACGTTTGCGCGGGTCGCTCTCGTCCGGAAAGCTCGCGCCCGCCGTTCCGCTCCGAGGGGTCGGGGGTCATTTGTAGTAGTTTCTGATCCACGCGTGATCGGCCAGCTGGGCGCGCAACTCCTCGGGAAACGGCTCACCATCGGAGTAGCCCACGTTGCGGGCGATATTGCGGCTACTGCTCATTCCGGCAATGACCGTCGAGACCTCTGGCGACGACAGCACATACTTCACCGCCGCCTCGGCGAGCGAGGAGTAGTACGGCGAAACGAGCTCTTTCAGCGCCTCGACCCTCTGGTACGTCTCAGTGAAACGCTCGCCGCGGAACATCTCTTTCTGCTGCGAACCGTCTTCCCACGAGTCGTAGGTCTCGGGCGTCCACAGCCCCGACAGCGAGCCTGAGTCGAAGGCGACGCGGTCGATGATCGCCGTGTCGGTGCTCGCACTCGCGGGAAAGAGCGCATCGGTCGGTCGTTGCTCGAACAGGTTGAAGATGACCTGGATCGAGTCGACCAGCCCCAGCTTCGCAATGTCGACGCCCTCATCGGGGCGGTAGTCGCGAATCGAGACGCCGATCTTGTCGACTTTGCCCTCGATCTTCAGCGCGTTCAGCGTTTCGAGCCAGTCGAGTTCGGTGCTGGCCGACGGCGCCCAGCAGTGCAGCTGCAGCACGTCGAGACGCTCGACTCCGAGGCGCTCGAGTGCGACATCCACCCCCTCGCGCAGGTACCACTCGGGGTAACGCCCGCGCATGATGGGGTCGTCGTTGTCGGGGTCGGGCCACCGCAGGGGCTGAATCTTGGTGGCGACGTAGACCTTGTCGCCTTTCCAGCGACGAAGCGATTCACCGATGACCTCTTCGCTGTGGCCAGCGCCGTAGAGCTCGGCGGTGTCGACGAAGTTGATGCCCTGCTCATAGGCCTGCAACAGCGCGCTGATCGACTCCTCGTCGTCGACTGTGCCCCACTGGCCGCCGAGCTGCCAGGCGCCGAACGAGATCTCACTGACGTTCCAGCCGGTGCGGCCGAACTTTCTGTACTGCATGGCTGTGCCTTTCGTCGTGCGCTTGCGGCCCGCTGTTCAGGCGGCGAGACCGTGAATGAGGAGGTCGTCGAGCGGGGTGCCGGCCTGGTAGACCCCGCCCAAGAGATGGGCTCCGTCGTCTGTCGCTTCGACTCCGGATGCCTCGAGCCCATCGCTGCCGTCGTGAAGTAGTTGCTCGACCGTGGCCATTCGCACGCGCTCACCCAGAACCTCGACGGTGACGACGAATCGTCTGCCCTCCGCCTCGATGCGCGGGTCGGTGAGGGTCACATCGAGCACGCCGTGGTGACCGTAGAAATGAACGGCGCCCGTGAAACCGAGTTCGCCGTGTTCAGATTCAGCGTCGGCACCGAACACGAATCGGCCGTCTTCTGCGCGCGACACCCCGCTGACAACCTCGACACGGCCGTCGGGAAGAGCTTCGACGTACGCCACGAAGCTCGGCTTGACGGCCCACTCGAGGCGCCGATGCGCGCCGGGCTGAACCGCCGGCGTCATGAGACGAACCGGATGGGCAACTTCGAGAAGCCGCGCACGAGTTGCTTCGTCCAGCGCTCGGGCGAACCGACGATGCGAAACTCGCCCTTCTGCACGAGCTCTTCGATCACGATGCGCGTGGCCAATCGAGCGAACGGTGCACCCATGCAGGCGTGAATACCGTCACCGAATGACATGATGCGGTTGGCCGGGGTGAACTCCCTTGTCAGGTCGAAGCTGTCGGGGTCGTCGTAGATGCGTTCATCCCGGTTCGCCGAACCTTGCAAGAACATCACTCGTGAGTCGTTCGGGATGACCGTGCCCGCAATCTCGATCTCTTCGGTCGTCTGGCGCGACAGATTCTGACCCGGCGTGTCGTAGCGCAGCGACTCTTCGACGAACTGCGGAATCATCGACGGGTTCTCGCGCAAGAAGCCTTGCAGCGCCGGGAACTTGTCGAGAATCGCGATGCAGTTCGTGAGCAGCGAGGCGGGCGCGTCGCTTGCAGCCGAGAGCACGAGGTGCGCCAGACCGCCTTGCTCGTCGAGCATCACCTTGCCGGCATGCACCGCGAGCAGAATCTGCGTGAACGCGTCGGTGCTAGTGGCATTCGCCCCCGCGTCGATTTCGGCGCGCCGCTCGGCGAAGCGCTCGGCCAGAATCTCTTCGGTTTCGCGATTCGCCTCCGCCGCATCTTCTGGCACGCCGAGATGCCCGACGATGCGCACCATCGCTCGCAACAAGTGCTCAGAGAACGCCTCGTTGTCGCTCTGGGGTGCACCGAGAAGCGAGATACCCATACCGATTCCCATGGGAATGGCGACCTCGGTGGCGAAATCTCCGCCGCCGTCGCGGTGCAGTGAACCAACGAGTTCGCGAGTGAACTCACGCACGCCGTCTTCTTTGGCCAGAACCTCGCGGGCCGAGAAGGTGCGCCGAACCGCTGCGCGCAAGGCGGTGTGGCGCGGGGGGTCGAGGGCCACGAGCATCCCGTTGCCGTATGAATCGTGCGTGCCGTCGATGTCGTTGCCGAGCCGGTTCGAGAGCCGTTCGTGGTCGCCGAGGCTGGCGCGCACGTCGGCGTAACGCGACACGATATAGAGGTCGCGGTCGGCGTTGTAGTAGACGGGCGCCTTGTCACGCAGGCGGCGAAACAGGTCGTACGGGTAGTCGTAGTCGGCATACGAGAGCGGGTCGTAGTGCACCGTGAGGTTGCCCGGAATAACGAGGTCGGGCACGTGCACCGAGGTGGTGATGCTCATCGGGCTACCGCCGCAACGTCATCGAGGTCTGCGTCAGCGTCAGCGTCTGCATCGAGCCCCGCGACGAGGTTGCGCACCCACTCGAGCGCGGTATCGTTCGGCAACGACCCGTCGCTCGCGTCGTGGCGCCCATAGTCGCCCACCCGGGTGGCGCCGAGCGCGGTCAGGCGCTCGTCGATGCGCTCGCTGCCCCGGCTGTAGGTCTCGTACGAGCTGTCGCCGAGGCCGAACATGGCGTAACGGATGCCCGTCAGATCGGGCTGCTCGGCATCGAGCACCTCGGCAAACGGTACCGCGCTGGCCGGCAGGCCGCCGTCGCCGTGGGTCGAGCAGACCACCAGGTAGAACGCGTCGGCCGTCAGCGTGTCGAGCTCGACGTCGGTCATGTCGATCGATTGCACGTCGTTGTCGGCCGAGAGCTCGTCGACCAGGTCGTCGGCGACCGTTTCGGCGTTGCCCGATTCGGTGCCGTACAGAATGACGAAGTTCATCGGGTCTCCTTTATCAATTGGGGTGAGGTGTGAAGCGCCGCCTCGACGTCGGCGATGATCGCGTCGGCCACGGTTCGGGCGTCAGCGCGGTTCGCCGGAATCGTTCCGACCGGCCCGCGGCGAAACCAGCCGACGCAGTAGAGCCCGTCGGCCAGACGCCCATGCTCGAGATCTGCCGTTGGCGAGGCGATGGCGTCACGGCGCAGCAGCGCTCCGGCCGTTTCGGTGAAGCCGACCGCCGTGCACACGGAGTCGGCCGCGAGTTCGAGGGTCGCCGGGAGGGCAGTGGGGTCGGTGGCGCGAAAGGTGACCCGTTCGACGCGTTCACCACCCGATACCCGGTCGGGCGTGAACCCGAAGTGAAAGGCCACGGTGCGGGAAGCGGTGGCGGGCGAGCCGTCGACCAAATCACGAATTGCGGCGGCTTTCGCCTGATCGAGGGTGGGAGCATCCGGTGTCACCGCAGAGGCTGGCGGCTCGGCCGAATCGCTCGTGAAGCGCACGTCGGGCAGCTTCGCCAGCTCTTTGATCATGGCGACGTCGAATTTCGCAACCCCCGCGGGGGATCGACCCACCACGTCGATGTGCTCGAGCGGCCCGGCGGTGAGCGCGGCAATGACGTCGGCCGTGACCCCGTGCGAGGCGAGAACCTCGGCCGAGGTCAGCATCAGCCGCACCAGGTCGGCAGCGACGTTTCCGTTGCCGACGATCACCGTGCGCCGGCCGATGTGAAGCCCTTCGGTGCTTTCAGCCGGATGCCCGTTGATCAGTCTCGTCAGACGCCCCGAGCCATAGACGCCGCTCGGCACAGGCGCACTCGCATCCGTCTGAAAGCTATCGATCACCCGGTCTGCCCAGAGCCCGGTTGCAAGCACCACCACGTCGAACTCGGCCTGAAGCTGCTCGAGGGTGATGGTGGTGCCGATGTCGGTTGCCCCGACGAACTGCACGCGATCGCGAGCGAACAACCGGTCGAACTGCTTGGCGATGGCTTTCGTGCCGAGGTGATCGGGTGCGACGCCGTAACGAATGAGCCCATACGGGGCATCGTGCCGGTCGTAGATGACGATCGAGGCGTCGGGCCAGCGCTTGCGCAAGAACTGGGCGGTGTAGCACCCGGCCGGGCCTGCCCCCACGATTGCGACTCGCGGAGCCGCGGGCGCGGCGGGTGCCGCGGCGGGCGGTGTGGACGCGGCCGACAGTGGGGCCTCGGCGGGTTGTGCGGCCCCGGGCGCTGCGGCCTCGGCGGGCGCTGCGGCCTCGGCGGGTGTAGCGGTCTCGTTCACCACCAGTTCTCCTGAGTCTGTGAGAGCCGAGACGGTGACTGCTGCGGCACGCGGGCAAAACTAACAGCGGCGCCGAATCGGCTGAGAGGGTCAGCCGACATTCGCAGCAGGCTGAACGGCATTGCAGACAAGATCGCCCACGAGTGGTCTGATTTTCTAGACAAGTTGAGCAACAATAGACGGGTGACCAGCTTCGTTGTCGAGCATGATTCGCCCCTCACCGCGTGGGGGCAAGTGCAGCGCGACCTGCGGCGGCGCGTCGAGCGCCGCGAGTTCGCCCCGGGCAGCCGCATACCCTCCGAGGCCGAGCTCGTGGCCCACTACGGCGTGAGCCGCGTGACCGTTCGGCGCGCCATCGAGGCGCTCGCGACCGACGGATTGCTTCGCACCCGCCGCGGCTCTGGCACCTTCGTGACCGAGGGCACCGACATGCTTCGTTACGACGTCGATCTCCTGCGCCCCTGGCGAGAACAGCTGCTCGCCACCGGTCATGTGGCGCGCTCTCAACTCGTCGAGACGACCGAACACGCTGTCATTCCCGGCGAGCTGCGCCGCGATGTCGAATACGACTCCCCCGACGACGTTCGCTTCGGATTGCACGTACAGCACGTCGACCAGGTGGCCATCGCAGTGACAGAGTCGTGGATGCCCGCCCCGACCCCCAAATCTGCCCGCTCTGCCCTCGTGAGCGCCACCAGCTCGGTGCGAATCGCATTCGCGTCGCCCGCGCAAGCCGAACTGCTGGGGTCGTATCGCGACGCTGCACTGCTCGAGGTGACGACGTGCAGCCGACTGCGCGAAACGGGTCAGCTCGTCGAACTGGCCCGCACGTCGTGGCTGGCCGGTCGCGTGCGATTCACCTACGGACGCTCGCTGACGCTCGCGAACATCGACATGTCTGAGCTGCTCGACGCCGGGGTGACAGGCGCTCGCTGAGATCGATCGGTCTGCCGGGCATCAGGCCCGCGGCTGCACGGCCGTGCTGGTGGCTGCGACTCAGGCCGCCGCCTCGAGCACTGTGCGCAGGGCGGCGAGCCCGTTGCGAATGTGCCAGTTGGCCGTGCTGAGTGGCACCCCGAGCATCCATGCAACCTCAGCGCGGGTGTGCCCGTGCACGAAACTCAGCTCGATGGCCCGCCGTTGCGGGTTCGGGATGCCCGCCAGCGCCCTCAGCGCAGACGCGAACTCGAGGCGCGTTTCTACACCGTGCATCACGTCGTCGGCCGGCTCGAACCACTCCCGGAGCCCCACCTTCGCATCTCGCACGCGACTGGATTGCACCGCCCGAACCCGGTCGATGGCGCGGCGCTTCGCGATGAGCTTCAGCCACGTCGACACCTGCGCCCGCTCGGCGTCGAACGACGAGCCTGAAAGCCACGCCTCGAGCAGCACCTCTTGTGCAACCTCTTCTGAGAGGTCGGGGTCGCGCAAAACGCTTCTCACCGTTTCGAAGACGGTGGCGTACATGCGATGGTAGAGCGCACCGAACGCTGCTTCATCTCCGTGGCAGGAATCGAAAAGCAACTGCTCCGATGTGAGGGCGGCACTCGTGAGGGCTGCACTGATCATGGTTCGACGCTATGCGGGGGGTGACCGGCCGCGCCCGGCGAAAACCTTACGGAATTCGAACGGTTCGCTGCCAGCATGCCTCGGCACCCGACGAGACACGTACTGTGATTGGGTGAGCACATTAGCGCCGCCTCCGGCCGAGAAAGACGCGACAGCGTCGGGTGCCGCTGCGTCAAGCCTCGCCGACCGCCGCGTGCTCGTCGTCGAAGACGACCCCACGGTCGCCGAAGTGGCCGCCAGCTACCTCAGTGCCGCCGGCTTCATCGTCGATCAGGCCGCCGACGGGTTCGCCGCCCTGAAACAGGTGGCGCTGACACCGCCCGACCTCATCGTGCTCGACCGCATGCTGCCGGGCATCGACGGGGTGGAGGTGTGCCGCCGTATTCGTTCGCACTCAGCTGTGCCGATCATCCTGCTCACTGCGCTAGGCGGGCAGGATGACCGCATTCTCGGCCTCGAAGCGGGTGCCGACGACTACCTCGCCAAACCGTTCTCGCCACGCGAGCTCGTGTTGCGGGTGCAGTCGATTCTGCGACGATCTGTCGCCGAATTCGACGCCGAGAAGCCGCTTGCCTTCGGCGAATTCACGCTCGACCCGTCGGCGCACGTGGCGACACATCGGGGCGAGACACTCATGCTGACGGCGCGCGAGTTCGACCTGCTCGCGTTCTTTCTGAAGCGCCCGAACCAGGTGTTCAGCCGCGACGACCTGCTGCGTGCGGTATGGGGCTGGACGCACGGCGACGTCTCGACCGTGACGGTTCACGTGCGCCGCTTGCGCGAGAAGATCGAGATCGACGCGGCACATCCGGTCATTCTGTCGACCGTCTGGGGCGTTGGTTACCGTCTCGAAGGAGAGGTGCGTGCACATGCCTCTGCCTGATCTCATCGATGTTGCGCTGATCGCGCTGGTCACGACGCTCGCCGTGGGCGCGGTGGCCGCCGCCGTTCTGTTGCTGCTGCGGCGCGCGTCGCTGCTCGTGCAGCTCGGCGTGGTGGTTCTGGCCGCCACCGTTTCGGCCGTGGCGAGCATGATCACCGTGGCGAACGCCATGTACCTCTCGCAACACGACCTCACCGTGGCCGTCAGCGTGGCACTCGTGGCGGGAATCGTGTCGCTCGCCTTGGCCGGGCTGCTGGGCTGGCTCATCGTTCGCAATTCGCGGGCGCTCTCGGCCGTCACGAGGCGGCTCGGCGCCGGCGAGCGCATCGACCCCGCAGAGCACCCGGTGTACTCGGCCGAGCTCGCGGCACTCGCTGACGAGCTCGTGGCGGCGAGCATCCGCTTGGCTGAAGCGCAAGCTCAGACGGCTCAGGCCGAGGCTGCCAGGCGAGAGCTCGTGGCGTGGATCTCGCACGACCTGCGCACGCCGCTGGCGGGAATCCGCGCCATGTCGGAGTCGCTCGAAGACGGCCTCGCCGACGACCCGCAACGCTATTACCGCCAGATGCGTTCGCAGGTCGACCAGCTCTCGCGCATGGTCGACGATCTGTTCGAGCTGTCGAAAATCGACTCGGGTGCGCTTCAGCTCACGCTCGAAGACGTGTCGCTGTACGACATTGTGAGCGATGCGGTCGCCGACATTCAGGCCCTCACGGCCGGTCGCGAGATTCGGGTCGCGTCAACGCTGCGGCCCGATGTGGTGGTGCGAGCGGATGCCCGTGAACTCACCCGCGCCATCAACAACCTGCTCGTGAACGCCTTGCAGCACACCCCGGCCGGTTCGCCCATCACGGTGTCGGCCGAGCTTCGTGACGGGCGGGCATCCGTCTCGGTGATCGACAGCGGCGGCGGAATACCCGAGGCCGACCTGGCGCGCGTGTTCGACCCGGGGTGGCGCGGTGAGCACGCACGAACCCCGACGCAGCCCGGTGCGGCCGCCCACGGCACCGCGTTTTCGGGCGGGGCAGGGCTCGGGCTGGCGATCGTGCGCGGAATCGCCGAGGCTCACAACGGCGTCGTCAGCGTGCAGAACGTGGCGGGTGGCTGCCGCTTCGACCTGCAGCTGCCGACGGCGGCCTGAGGTAGCGCGCGGGCCCGCGGTGCTCTGCGTGCGCGGGTACTCGCAATGCCGCCACTTCCGCGTGATTTCGGGCATCCGAGCCAATGTCGGAGGGTCATGATCTACTGTAATCATGAACCGAGCATTACTCACCGAGTACGATTTCGACGAATGGATCAGCGAGACTGACGTCGTCGACTTCGTGCCGCCTTCGCTGTTGCGTGACGTTTATGCCGAAGCGGTAGACGCCGTTTTCGCGGGCGCCCGCGCAATCGCTGCGGCGCAGGCCGAGCAAGCCGAACGTGTGGAGCGGGCTCGGCTGGCAGGCATCGCCCTTCGCCACACCGACCGGTCGACCGGCGGCCCCCGATGGTCGACGACCGTCGTGGCCGACCGCGAACTCGTCACCGAGCTGGCCGTTGGCCTACGCCTCTGCGAAGCGGATGCCCGGCGGCTCGTCGAGACAAGCAGAGGCCTTGTCGGGGCTTTCGCCGCCACCCACGCAGCGCTCGATGCCGGCACGATTTCATACCGGCACGCGGAGAAGATCGTGCAACGCGGCCTTCCGCTGCCGGCCGAGCTGATCGCCGACTACGAGGCACGCATCGTGCCTGTCGCCGAACGGGTGTCAGTGCAACGGCTCGACCGCGAAGCACGAGGTGCGGTCGAAGTTGCTCAACCCAGCACGGCCGTGCAACGGCATCTCGCGGCGGCCGCGAACCGCCGCATCGACCTCGAAGCCGGGGCAGACGGCATGGCCTATCTCACCCACTATCTGCCGGCGGTCGAAGCCATGGCCATCTACACCCGAGCCACCGAGCTGGCGCGTTCACTGAAGAACGCGGGCGATCCGCGCACTCTGACCCAGTTGCGTGCTGACGCGCTCACCGATCTGATGCTGAACGGTGAGACCTCGATTCCTGGCGCGACTCGAGGCATTCGCCCGCACGTGCGCGTCACGGTTCCCGCCCTGACATTGCTCGGGGGCGGCAGCGAGGGCTACCCGGGCCACTCCGGAGATCGCGGCCAGTCCAGCCACACCGGCCGATCCAACCACACCGGCCAGTCCGATGGCCCCGGCCGGTCCAAACACACCGGCGGTTTCGGCCATTCCGCCGGCGGTTCGGCGAATCTCGAGGGATACGGGCCCATCGACCGATTGACGGCGCTCGAGCTGACCCGCAGTGCACCCGGCTTTTTGCGGGTGCTGACAGATCCGGTCACCGGGGTCGCCCTCAGCTATGGCCGCGAACGGTATCGGCCACCCGCCGATCTCGACGAACTCATCAGGCTCACCCACGCCGAATGTACGTTCCCGCTCAGCTGTGCCCCCTCTTCCGGCGCCGAATTGGATCACACCACGGCGTGGGAAGACGACGGCCACACCGCCTTCGGCAATCTCGCACCGCTCTGCTCGAGCCACCACAAAGTCAAACACCACACCGAATGGAAGATCGAACAGCACCCCGGTGCTGACGGACGACCGAGCAGCATTGTCTGGACTTCGCCTGCCGGGTTCGAATACGTCGTCGACCCCACACCCCTCGCCAGGCCCGCGCCGTACTTCAGCGAATAACCAATCACTTTGGGGTGGGGTGCCGAACTCTAGACACACGATGCGAACGCATCACCGCAGCAGCATCAATCACAGCAGTAACACCAAGAGCTGCGTCACCTAGAGCCAAAGGATTTCTCTCATGCGTAAATTCACTACCGCCGCACTGGCCATCGCTGCATCGGGTGCGCTCGCGTTCTCACTTGCCGCCTGCTCCTCCTCATCGACCACGTCATCGGCATCGTCACCCTCCGCATCGACCTCGTCGACCCCGACACCGGTCGCGTCGATCCCGAACCTCACCGGTGTCGACACCGAGGTCACCGTCGACCCCGGATTTCTCGCCGCACTGAAAAGCCTGAACCTCACCCCCGGAGTGCTCGGCACCGCCACACTCTCCAGCGCCGGCGTACTCGCCTTCCCCATCACCTCCGGCAACGTGAAGTACTACGACCCGAGCCAGTCGTACCGCCCCTACGTGCAGGGCTCCATCGTGCACGACGGATCGGGCCTCAGCCTCACCGGCGGCGGCATCGAAGTCGACCTCACCAACTTCACCATCGACCCCGGCACCTCCAAGCTGTACGGTGACGTCTCAGCCAACGGCGCCTCAGTCGCCAAGCAGGCCTACCTGTTCAACCTCGACGGCTCAACCCTGAAGCCCCTGCAGACCTCAGGCGACACCGCGATTCTCGAGGGCACCACGGTCTACGTCTCACCCGACGCAGCCGCACTGCTGAACAAGACCTACGGCACCACCGCCGTCACCGACAAGCTCGAAGTCGGCATCGCCAAAATCACCGTCAACACCAAGTAACACCCCGTCGGGCATCCGGCAGCAGCACCCGAAACGGGCCCCACCAACCGGTGAGGCCCATTTCGCTGCGGTCGCAAGGTGGGGTCAACTAGACGACATCGACTGCAAACCCACGAACCCGCGATTCGCGTGCTCGGGAGCCGCGAAGTACGCCCCTTGGCGGCGGTCGTTCGCGTGCTCGCAGCAGACCGCATACACCAGATGCAGCTCGCAGACAGTGAAGGTCATGAACTCGTCGGCGACGCGCGCGCACCCGAAGACAATGCAGGTGACTGACTCGTCACTCATTCGCTACCTCCCGGCGAGCAATGAACATTCCGTTGCCGGGGTCTAGGGCTTCGCTTCAGCTAACACCCCGGCCTCGCGCCATTCAAGAGTTGGGCGGGAGCTACCATCAAACTCACGGCGAGAGAGCGTCGCCCGTTGGCATCGGTGAACCGCTAGCGTTCTGCCTTGTCGATGAGGTCGGCTATTTCGTCGGCCGAGAGGGTCGAGTTGATCACCACGACGCCAGTGCGCTCCGGATGCTCGGGGCCAGGCCCTCGGCCCCGTAATCCGGTGTCGGCCATCGAATCGGCTATGTCGTCGAGAAGCTCGGCAAAAAGTGCTTTCGGGTCTTCGCCGTCGGGCGTCTCGAGGTACCGCTCGAGCACCTGGTTGAGCGCAGCCAAGAGGGCCGCGGCAACGATCTGGGCGAAGATTGCCCCGCGCGTGCCGCGTTCATCGGCAGAGAGATATGACGCGAGTAGCGTCTGGTATTCGCGAAACCAGAGCACCTCCCGGTCGCGCAGCGCCGACACTGGGCGAACAACCGCACTGCGGCGGCGCACGAAGTCGGCGTCGAGCAGGTAACCGTCGATGACGGCTTCGAGTGCGTGACCGGCCACGAGAATGGGTTCATCGTGCCGGGTCGTGAGCCGTTGCTCCACCGCGAGCAGGTATGCCGCATGGTCGGAGAACAGCACGTCTTCGCGAATGGGAAAGTACCGAAAGAAGGTGCGCCGACTGATGCCCGCGGCTTGCGAGATGTCTTCGGCAGTCGTCGCCTCGAACCCTCGTGCTTCGATGAGTTCGAGCGCTCGGGCGCGCAACACCGAGTTCATGGCCTCGCCCTGCTTTGGCGCCACCGATGCCGAAGCAGGGCTGGCGGCCCGCGGAGTCGAAGACATCGGCGTCACTTTCTCAGAGCTACTTGCATCGGTTGGCACTGAGTGACAGGATACTGGCACTGGATGCGATTGGGAAGAGTCGATGACGCCCGCGCAGAATTTCAATGAGGAGATCTTCGTGACCGAAGAAGTGTTACAGAGCAGTCACACGTACGCGCCGAGTGATGCGTTTCGAGTCACGGCGAATGCCGATGAGTCGCTGTACGCCGAGGCGACGGATGATCGCGAGGGCTTCTGGGCGAAACAAGCTGCCGAGCTGACCTGGGCCACCCCCTTCGACACCGTGCTCGACTGGAGTGGTGCGCCGACGGCGCGCTGGTTCGTGGGTGGGCGCTTGAACGTCGCCTACAACTGCGTCGACCGGCACGTGGAGGCTGGGTTCGGGTCTCAGGTCGCTCTGCACTGGATCGGTGAGCCGGGAGACAGCCGTGACATCACCTACGCGATGCTCAAAGACGAGGTGAGCCGGGCTGCGAATGCCCTGCTCGAACTGGGTCTGGTCGCGGGCGATCGGGTGGTCATCCAGTTGCCCATGATTCCCGAGGCTGTCATTTCGATGCTCGCCTGCGCCCGCATCGGCGTGGTGCACAGTGTCGTTTTCGGGGGCTTCTCGCCCGCAGCACTGCGAGCACGCGTCGACGACGCCGCCGCAAAGGTGGTCATCACGAGCGACGGCCAGTACCGCAGGGGTGCCCCGGCGCCCATGAAGTCGAACGTCGACGAGGCGCTGGCCGAGGCCGAGACGGTTGAGCACGTGCTGGTGGTGCGCCGGGTGGGCGAGCCGGTGGAGATGACCGAAGGTCGCGATCTGTGGTGGCACGAGTTCGTGGGCGGCCAGTCGAGTGAGCATGAGGCCGAGAGCTTCGACTCCGAGCATCCACTGTTCATCTTGTACACCTCGGGAACCACGGGTAAGCCGAAGGGAATTCTGCACACCTCGGGCGGCTACCTGACTCAAGCGGCGTACACGCACCGAGTGGTGTTCGACGTCAAACCCGACACCGACGTGTACTGGTGTGCGGCAGACGTCGGGTGGATTACCGGGCACACGTACATCGTGTACGGTCCACTCGCGAACCGGACCACTCAGGTGATGTACGAGGGAACGCCGAACACTCCGCACGAGGGGCGGCACTTCGAGATCATCGAGCGGCTGAAGGTGTCGATCTACTACATTGCACCCACGCTGATTCGAACGTTCATGAAGTGGGGCGACCACCTGCCGAAGGCGTACGACCTCACGTCGCTGCGACTGCTGGGCAGCGTCGGCGAGCCCATCAACCCCGAAGCGTGGCTGTGGTACCACGAGAACATCGGGGGTGGGCGCATTCCCATCGTCGACACCTGGTGGCAGACCGAGACGGGCGCCATCATGATCGCCCCGCTGCCCGGAGTGGCTGCCACGAAGCCAGGGGCCGCGCAGCGAGCGCTGCCGGGCATCTCGGTGAAGGTCGTCGACGAGGTCGGGGCCGAAGTCGCATACGGCGAGAGCGGCTACCTCGTGATCGACCAGCCGTGGCCGTCGATGACCCGCGGAATCTGGGGCGACCCCGACCGGGCGCAAGAGGTCTACTGGGATCGATTCAAGGAGCAGGGCTACTACTTCGCCGGTGACGGCGCGCGGTACGACGAAGACGGCGACATCTGGTTGCTCGGCCGAGTCGACGACGTGATGAACGTGAGCGGGCACCGCATCTCGACCATCGAGGTGGAGTCTGCGCTCGTCTCGCACCTCGCGGTGGCCGAGGCCGCCGTGGTGGGCGCGAGCGACGAGACGACCGGTCAGGCCATCGTTGCGTTCGTGATCTTGCGGGGCGACAGTGAAGCGTTCAGCGACGACAACGACGTGATCGTGGCCGCTCTGATGAAACACGTGTCTGCAGAGATCGGGCCGATCGCCCGGCCGAAACGCATTCTCGTGGTGCCCGAACTGCCAAAAACCCGCTCGGGCAAGATCATGCGACGGCTGCTGCGCGATGTTGCCGAGAACCGCACCATCGGCGATACCGCGACCCTGGCCGACACCACCGCGATGCGCGTGATCACCGAGAGTTTGCGGTCGAACTCGTAGGGCTGTGGGCTCGGGCTAGGGCTCGTCGCCTGCCAGCGACGCTCAGCGCACCGACTTGCGAACGTACATGGCGCGGGCCCAGACGTAGCCGACGGCGCCGAGCAGCACGGCCCAGCCGAGGGCGAGCCAGAGGTTCGGGCCGGGGTCGGCGCCGAAGAGCAGCGCGCGAACCGTTTCGATGAAGGTGGTGAACGGCTGGTACTCGGCGAACCCCTGCAGCCAGCCGGGTAGTGTGCTTGTGGGAACGAATCCGCTGCCGAAGAAGACCAGCAGCACGAGCACCATGGGGGTGTTACTCGAGACCTCCACCGATTTCGCTGAGACTCCCAGGGCCACGCCGAGCCACGAGACGGCCAGGCTGACGAGCGCGACGATGGCCGCGATGCCGATCCAGGCGAGCGGGCTCGCGGTGGGCCGCAAGCCCATGACCAGTGCGACGCCAACGAGAATCACCGACACGAGCACACCCTGAATCGCGTTGCCGAGCACGTGGCCGGTGAGCACGGCCGTGCGTGAGATGGCCATCGAGCGAAAACGGGCCACGATGCCCTCGGTCATGTCTATGGCGACCCCTATCGACGCACCACTGGCGATACCTGCGATGCCGATGAACAGGATGCCCGGAAAGACATAAGCGAGATAATCGTGCACCGCATTGCCGGTGCTGCCCGCCGCGCCGACCTCGCTTGCGGGAAGGCCAGCGCCGAGGGTGCCGCCGAACACGTAGACGAACAGCAGTAACAGAATCACTGGAATGCCCACGACGAACCCGGTCAGACCGGGGTAACGCACCATGTGCAGCAGGTTGCGGCGCAGCATGGTGGTGGAGTCGGCGACGGTCGTGGTGAGGGTGGTCATGATGCTGCCTCCGTGGTTGCGGGGTGCGCGGTTGCGGAATTTCCGGTGAGCGCGAAGAAGACGTCGTCGAGGTCTGGAGTGTGAATCGAGAGGCCCTCGAGGGCGATGGCCGAGCCATCGAGACGGGCGAGCACCTCGCGAACCGTGCCGACCTCGTCTGAGGCGATGGGTACGCGCAACGAGAGGGCGGCGTTGGCGACGTCGCTGTCGGCCGGCACGTTCAGCAGCGTCGAGGCTGCGGCCTGCGCATCGGCCGACGCGAACGTGAGCAGTACGTGGCCGCCCGGAATGCGCCGCTTCAATTCGTCGGGGCTACCGGATGCCACGACCCGGCCCCCATCGAGCACCGCGATGTTCGACGCGAGTTCGTCGGCCTCGTCGAGGTACTGGGTGGTGAGAAAGATGGTGACTCCTCGGCCCACGAGTTCACGCACGATGTTCCACATGGTCTGCCGCGACCGCGGATCGAGCCCCGTCGTGGGTTCGTCGAGAAAGATCACCCGGGGGTCGCCGACGAGCGTCATGGCGAGATCGAGACGGCGGCGCATGCCGCCGGAGTACGTGGCGAGAGGCTTGCGCGCAGAGGCGGTGAGGTCGAATTGGTCGAGCAGGGCATCCACTCGCCGGCGGCCGGCAGCTGAGCCCAGGTGCCTGAGCCTGGCCATAAGGAGAAGGTTCTCTTCGCCGGTGAGCAGCCCGTCGACGGCAGCGAATTGGCCGGTCAGGCCGATGATGGCGCGCACCGCGCCGGCCTCGGTCGCCACGTTGTGACCGCCGATGATGGCGGTGCCTGCATCGGCCGGCATGAGGGTCGAGAGAATGTGCACGGCAGTCGTTTTGCCGGCGCCGTTGGGGCCGAGCAGGGCGAAAACGCTGCCTTCGTCGACGTCGAAGTCGATTGCGTCGAGTACGGTCTGGCTGCCGAAGCTTTTGCGAAGCCCACGGGCCGAGATGGCGCTGGTCATGATGCTCTCCTCGTGTCGTTCTTTGTGTCGTTTCTTGTCTCGTTCGCGCTCGACTGCTGCCGCGCGTCAGTTCGCGCGGGCCGGCTGGGCGCGGTGGATGAGAATGTCGCCGTAGTTCGCGCGAAGCCGCAGCTCTACGGTGCGGTCGGCGCCCTCGGGCCCGCTCTCGGCGGTGAGTTCGTTGCGCACGACGCCCTGGCGCGAGGCCGCGTCGATCCAGGCGGCCGTGCCCTCGGGAACCCCGACCTCGATACCCGCGTATCCGTTCTCGAGCCGTACGGTGCCGCCTGTCACCTCTTTGACGCGAATCGCGCCGTGAGCGGTGCGAATCGCTACGCTGGCAGCGGCTCGGTCGATGGAGATGGCCGCCGACGTGCGAACGTCGACATCGCCCGTCACCGAGCCCAGCTCGATGTCTCCGTGTGAGCCCCGGATGTTCGCGGTGCCGTCAACTCGGGCGATGTGCAGCCGGGCGTGGCCGGCGGTCAGGTCGAGGTCTCCGGCGACGTCGGCCACCTCGACCTCGCCATAGGGGGCCTTGAGCCTCAACGATCCGGTGCGCTCGAGCTGCACTCGGCCGTAGGAGGCGGTGATGTCGCTGTCGCCGAGCGCACCGCGAACGCGAACGCCGCCGTACGCCGACACGATGGTGGCCGTCGAGCCGGCTGGAGCCTCGATGCGCACGTCGACGGAGTCGCCGGGGCCGAACAGGTTGAGCCGCTTCGGAACGACGACCGTCAGCCGGCCGCCGTCGAATCGCACGGTCGCTTCTTTGGCCAGCGACACGTCGCCGGGGCGGCTGGGGCGGCTCGGCACGACGTCGACCACGGTTTCAGGGGTGTCGGAGGCGGTGATCTCGACGTCGCCGACGGTGACGGTGATGTCGAGGTCGATGGGGCGCGGGGTGGGGTAGGTAGGCATGATGTGAGTTCTTTCTGCGGTCGGTTTTTCGGTGTGTGCTCGATCTCGGGTTCACACGCAGTCGTGTGAATGTGGGCGCGTTTGGTCGCTCCCACGTGGTCTGCGGGAGTCTGCGGTGGTCTGCGGTGTTCAATTCGGGTGGGCCTGGCGGGCGGTGCCGGCCTTTGGCGGGCGGCGGCGGCGCGCGGTGCCGTGCGCTGGGCCAGAGGCGGTGCCGGGCGCTAGGGCAGAGGCGCTGCCGGTTAGCGGGCCCAGCCGGTGAAGGCGTTCGAGCTGCGACTCTCGCGGCCGGCGCCACGGCGCGCCTTCGGTTCCAGCGCATCGCCGATCGCCCGCACCAGCCAGGTGTTGAGCGAAAGGCCGTCTTGCGCCGCCGCCTTCTCGACCCGGGCCTTCAACTGGTCGGGTAGGCGAAGGGTGGTGCGGGAGGTCGATGCGTCGTCTTTCGCCTCCAGCTCAGTGGATGCTTTGGCCACGGCCGGCTCAGAACCGCAAACGGAGTCGACGACCGCGAGCCGCTCGCTCTCGGCCGAGTGCTCGACGAACGACGGCGCGCTCGGCACCGATACCGCGAATTCAGGGTCACGGCCCCGCAATCGCAGCTCAACCGAACCCGGGGCGAGGTCTCGCGTGATCTCGCCCGCCGCCTCACTGAGCGCCTCGAGCAGCACCAGCCGAGTAGCGGCGTCGAGCGAAAAGCTCAGCTGCTCGGCGAGCGCCCGAGTCTCGTCGCCGCCGCTGGCTGAGGCTGAGGCGAGTTGCGTTCGAAGTTCGGCGACGTATCCATCCAGGTTCATGACACCACTATGACACCACACAGACACCACGTCAAGTGTCTGTGACACCACGTGCTTCAGGTGCGCTGCAACACGACGGCGCCCATGGCTGCGCTACGCCGAGGGCAGGCCCGAACGGAGAGCCGCGAAGAGGTTCTCGAGCCGCGCATTGTGATCGCCGGCCACCGCGCCAGGCTCCTCGCCCGCGATGAGGCGGCGGGCGTTCTGCACCATCACGGTGGAGTAGCCCGCGATGAAGAAGGCCGCTAATAGGGTCGCGTCGCCGGTGAAGTTCGGGTCGCGCTCCAGCTCGTCGGTGAGGATGCGCTGCAGTTCAGCCGCAATCTCGCGAGCGCGAGCGACGAGCGCTGGCGAGGCGGCTACGGTGCGAAAGAACGGAATCGTTTCGGCGCCGATGGCAGCGAGGGCGTGGCGTTCTGCAGCGAGACGAAGGGCCTCGGCATGCAGTGCGGCAAGGGCATCCACCCCCGCCTCTCGCTCTCGAATGGTCGACCGAAGCAGGTCGACGGCGTCGACGGCACGGTCGAGCAGCAAGTCTTCTTTGCGCGGAAAGTGGTTGAAGACGGTCACACTCGAGACGCCCGCGGCCTGTGCGACGTCGGCCACGGTGACCGAGTCGAAGCCGCGCTCGAGAAACAGGCGGGTGGCGATCTGCGAGATTCGCGCCCGGGTCTGCGGGCCGCTGCGCGCGTCGGTTCTGGCCATGCGGCCTCACTTTCTTGTCTCACCCAATCTAGTACTTGTGTGACTAAAGATAGTGACATAAGGTAGACGTATGACCGCACCACGCACTGCCGGCGCATCCACCCCCGGCGCATCCACCCCCAGCGCATCCACGCCCGGCGCACCAGCGCACCCGCGCCGCCGCGCGCCGCACGCGCCCGCTACCCTCCGTGAGGCCTGGATCGCCCTCGCCGGGCTCTCTGCCGTGTTTCTCTTCGAGATGCTCGACAACTCGATTCTGAATGTGGCGCTGCCGACCATCGGGCGCGAGCTGGGTTCATCGACCACCGGGCTGCAGTGGGTAACCGGCGCGTATTCGGTGGTGTTCGGCGGCTCGATGCTGCTGTTCGGCGCCATCTCAGACCGGTTCGGTCGCCGCCGCATCATGCTCATCGGCCTCGTGCTGCTCGGCGTGGCGAGCTTCGCCACCGCGTTCGTCACCACCACCGAGCAGCTGATCGTGGTTCGCGCCGTGATGGGCGTCGCGGCCGCCATGACCACACCGGGTTCGATTGCGCTGGCGTTTCGGCTCTTCGACGGAGACGACCTGCGCGTTCGAGCCATGACTCTCATCTCCACTGCGGGCCTGGTGGGCCTTGCAATCGGCCCGACGGCTGGCGGGTTCGTGCTCGCCATCGCCCCCTGGCAAGTGCTGCTGCTCATCAACGTGCCGATCGCTGCGCTCGCGTTCGTGGGCATCAAGGCGGGCATCGCTCGAGACGCGGTCGCAGACCTGCACCACGACCCGATCGACGTTGCCGGCGCGATTCTCGGTACGGCGACGATCGTGCTGGCCCTGGTGTCACCGACGCTGTTCGTGAACGACGGCACGGGCTCGTGGGCTCCGTGGGCTGCCGCCGGCGGAGCAGTTGTCGCTGCTCTCGCCTTCGTGTGGCGCGAGCGCACTGCACGCTACCCGCTGCTCGACCTCAAGCTCATCGCCCTGCCGCTGGTATCGAGCGGCCTGGCCTACAAGGCTGCCTCCGGCCTGGCCGTGGCGGGGCTCAGCTACATGGTGACGCTGCAGCTGCAGTTCGCCTGGGGCTGGCCGCCCGCTCTTGCGGCCATCGGAATGCTGCCACAAGTCGTCGTTCTGCTCGCCAGCGGCACGTTCGTGGGCCCGTTTGTGCAGAAAGTGGGCCTCGACCGGGCCGCCTGGCTCAGCGCCGCAGCGGTTGTGCTCGGCCTCGCCGTCTTCGGCCTGTTCAGCAGTTTCGGGTACATCTGGGTGCTGATCGCCCTGGTGCTGGTGGCGCTCGGGATGCGCGTGGTCGGCGTCGTGGCCGGCAACAACGTTCTGCGCGGTCTGCCCGCCAATCGCACGTCGATCGGTGCGGCCCTCGTCGACACCTCGAGTGAACTCGCCACCGGAATCGGCATCGCCGCCACCGGCACCATTCTCGCGGCCATCTTCACGGGCAACATCGCATCCTCGAACTGGTCCGCCGCCCAGGGCGCCGAGTTTCAGCTGGCGATCACGATCGCCGGGCTGACGCTCACGGCGGTAGCAGCCGCTCTCGTCGCTTTCGGCATCGTGCGTTCGCGCCGCGTCGCCGTCAGCGCCGACACGAACGCTGCGACCTCCTCCGCGATCGACGCGGCCGGTGACGCAGATGACGCCGATGCTACCGACACCAGCGCCGACACCGACACCGACGCAACCAGCGCGACTCAGCAGGCGATTTAGCGTCGTTCAGCCTCAGAGAACGCGGCGCTCGCGTTCGAGACTCGTCTGATGCCGGCGTACCAGCCGATTGATCGGCCGCGAGAGCAGCAGCACCACGAGAGCCACCGGGCCGAGATTCGGTACCGCGATGCTCAAGAACAGCGCCGCCACGGTGAGCGCAACGGTGATCCAGTGCGCCCAGAGGTACCGAGTGACCGGCGCGTAACCCGGCTCGAAAGAGTTCGCGCGCACGAGCTGTAGCTCCTGAATACGCACCCCGACCTGCGAAACCACGATCGTGATGATGTACATCGACGAGGCTAACGAATCGGCACCCGGAAACCCGAGAATCAGAACAGACGGCACCGGCAGAAAGATGATGCCCGCCAACCACAGCAGATTCGAGTTGACCAGCCCCGGAGCCGAGCGCTCCACGTGCTTGTAGAGCCGGTGATGCTGCTTCCAGAACGTTGCGATCACGACGAAGCTGAGCGCCGCCGCCAGAATGTTGAGCGTGTCTGACCGCAGATACTCGATCGCAGGCTGCGACCCGTGCTCGCGCGCCGACTCGACCAACGGCAGCACGATGAGCGTGATCGCAATGGCCACCACCGCATCAGAGAAGGTGACGAGCCGGCCGAGGTCGCGCTCGGCGTCTTTCTCAGCGAGTGGATGCTCGAATGCGGTGCCGCTCGTGTCGTCGCCCGCCACGCTGCCGCCCACCACGCCGCCGCCCGCCACGCCGCCGCCCGCTACTCCACCGCTCTGCGCATCGCTCTGCGCATCGCGCTTACCTCGGCTGCCCGGGCGCACCACTCCGAGACCTGCAACGAACCGTCGAGCACTGCCACGCTGAGCCATAGGTTCACCCGCCTTCGTCGACACCCTCCACGATTCTCTCAGCACGAGCATCCACTCTGCGCCGACCGAAGCCTGGCGACCGCACCGGTTCGACGAAGAAGCACCTCTTCGCGCCGTTTAGCGTGCTTCTGCGTCAAATGGAGGAGGTCGCAGCAGGAGCCACTTCTGAGGGCGTTTAGGAATAGTGTTGATGCGGCCCCTGCCGCGGCGACGCGGGTTCACGGGCATCCATTGTTCTGGCTTTCAGGAGTGCACTGTGACCGAATCTGCCCCGCTCGACTCCACTTCGACAGACGCCTGGAAGAAGCTCGCCGGCATCGCAGAGGGCTTCACGCCCGACCTGCGCGGCTGGTTCGCCGACGACGCGTCGAGGGCTGAGCGCCTCACCTTTCAGGCTGCCGACCTGACCGTCGACCTCTCGAAGTCGCTGCTGACCGACGAGGTTCTGGCGCTGCTGCTCGAGCTGGCTCAGGATGCCGGTGTGGCCGCGCGTTACCAGGCCATGATTGCCGGCGAGCACATCAACGTCACCGAAGACCGCGCGGTGCTTCACACGGCGCTGCGGCGGCCGAAAGACGGCGCAGGGCTGGTGCCGGCGAAGGGGTTTGTGGTCGACGGGCAAGATGTCGACGGCGACGTGCACGCCACGCTCGACAAGGTGTACGCGTTCGCTGAGAAGGTGCGCTCGGGCGAGTGGACGGGCGTCACCGGCAAGCGCATTGCGACGGTCGTCAACATCGGAATCGGCGGCTCAGACCTCGGCCCCGTCATGGTCTACGAGGCGCTGAAGCCCTACGTTCAGGCCGGCCTCGAGTGCCGGTTCGTGTCGAACATCGACCCGAGTGACGTGTTCGAGAAGACGAAAGACCTCGACCCCGAGACCACGCTGTTCATCGTCGCGTCGAAGACCTTCGGCACCCTCGAAACGCTGACGAATGCGCGGCTGGCGCGGCAGTGGCTCTGGCAGCGACTCGGCTCGGCCGGCGCGATCACCGACTCCGACGCAGACCGCACGAATGCCGTGGCGAAGCACTTCGTGGCGGTTTCGACGGCGCTCGACAAGGTTGCGGCCTTCGGCATCGACCCCGAGAACGCCTTCGGCTTCTGGGATTGGGTAGGCGGCCGCTACTCCGTCGACTCGGCCATCGGCACGTCGGTCGTCATCGCCATCGGGCCCGAGAACTGGCAGGGCTTCTTGGCCGGCTTTCATGCCATCGACGAGCACATGCGCACCACTCCGCTCGAGCAGAACGTGCCCGTGCTGATGGGGCTGCTGAACGTCTGGTACACCAACTTTCTGAAGGCGCAGAGCCACGCCGTGCTGCCGTACGCCCAGTACCTGCACCGTTTTCCCGCGTATCTGCAGCAGCTCACCATGGAGTCGAACGGCAAGAGCGTGCGGTGGGATGGCTCGCCCGTCACGAGCGACACCGGCGAGATCTTCTGGGGTGAGCCGGGCACGAACGGCCAGCACGCGTTCTACCAGCTCATCCACCAGGGCACTCGGCTGATTCCGGCCGATTTCATCGCGGTGGCGAACCCCGCGCATCCACTGAAAGACGAAACGGGAGACGGCCACGCCGTCGAACCGGGTCAAGACGTGCAGGCGCTGTACTTGGCGAACTTCTTCGCGCAGACGAAGGCGCTCGCATTCGGAAAGACGGCCGACGAGGTGCGCGCCGAGGGCACTGCAGAGGCCGTCGTTCCCGCCCGCGTGTTCAGCGGAAACCGGCCCACCACGTCGATTCTCGCGCCCGCGCTCACGCCGAGCGTCGTGGGGCAGCTCATTGCGCTCTACGAGCACATCGTGTTCACCGAGGGAACCATCTGGGGCATCGACTCGTTCGACCAGTGGGGCGTCGAACTGGGCAAGCAGCTCGCCCTGCAGGTGGCTCCGGCGGTCGAGGGCGACGAGAAGGCGCTCGAGGCGCAAGACGCGTCGACGAAGGCGCTCATCGTGAAGTACCTCGAGCTGCGCCAGCGCTAAGCGGGGTTTGCTGCCGGATGCCCGCTGGTGGATGCCCGGCGGGCGCACCGCGTCATTCAGGCGGCTGCCGGATGCCCGCCCTGCGGCACCGACATGGTGAGGTGATCGGCAGCAAACGCCGCCGCAGTGCCCCTGATGGTGCGCTGCAAAACCGCGACCGCGCTCGTGGGCGCGAGCCCCGCAGGCCGCGCGAGGCTGATAGTTCGGCTGATCGTGGGCCCTTCAAGGCGCACCGACCGAAGCCCTGGGCGATCGATCAGCACCATGGCGGGAACGATTGCCACACCGAGCCCTCGTTCGACGAAGCGCAGCACGGCATCCATCTCGGCCCCCTCGAGCACCACTTCGGGCGTGAGGTTCGCCGCGTGAAATGCAGCGTCGGTGGTGCTGCGCAGATCGTAGGTCTGGCTGAACACGATCTGCGGCAGGCGCGCCAGCTCGGCCAGCGTGATGCTGTCGCCAGTAGTGATCGCGGGCCCGCTGGCAGCCGAAATCACCACGAGCTCCTCAACGAGCAACGGGGTCACCGTGAACCGCTCGGCCGACGCCGAATCAGACGTAGTAATCAGCGCGAGGTCGAGTTCTCCGCCGGCCAACTGGTCGAGCAGCCGCCTCGATCCCTGCTCAGAGAGGTGCAGTTCGATGGCCGGATGCTCCGCGTGAAACGCGCTGAGCACCTCCGCAACGAGGCTGATGCACAGCGTCGGCGTGGCCCCCAGGCGTACCCGCCCGCGCTGCAACCCGGCGAGTTCGGCCAGTTCGCGCCGCACCGAATCGGCATCGGTCAGCATGCGGCGAGCGAGCGGCAACAGTGACTCCCCCGCAGTCGTGAGCGTGCTGCCGCCGCGAGCTCGCTGAAAGAGGTCAGTGCCGAGATCGCTCTCGAGCGAGGAGATCTGCCGGCTGAGTGAGGGCTGCGCAAGGTGCAGGTGCTCGGCCGCGCGGGTGAAGTTGCCGAGCTCGGCCACCTCGACGAAACTGCGTAGCTGCTCCAGGTTCATGTCGATAGCGTAATCGCATCATGACGACGATTTATATGCATTGGAGTAATTCACGGCATCTGCTTAGCGTGGAGCCATGAGTACATCTGAACGACAAATCTCCACCACTGTTCTGGTCATCGGCACCGGCGGCTCAGGCCTTCGCGCAGCCATCGAACTCGCCGAAGCGGGCGTCGACGTGCTGGCGCTCGGCAAGCGCCCCAAGTCTGACGCCCACACCTCCCTCGCCGCCGGCGGCATCAACGCAGCCCTCTCGACGATGGACCCCGACGACAGCTGGCAACAGCATGCCGCCGACACGCTGAAAGAAAGCTACCTTCTCGCCAACCCGCACACCGTCGAAATAGTCACCTCGGGTGCAGCCCGCGGCATCCACGACCTCGAACGCTACGGAATGCCGTTCGCGCGCGAAGACGACGGTCGTATCTCGCAGCGCTTCTTCGGCGCGCACACCTACCGGCGCACCGCCTTCGCAGGCGACTACACGGGCCTTGAGATTCAGCGCACGCTGATCAACCGGGCCGCGCAGCTGAAGGTGCCGATTCTCGATACCGTCTACGTCACGCGCATCTTGGTCAACGAAGACGGCGCGGTTTTCGGCGCATACGGCTTCGATCTCGAAGACGGCACGCGCTACCTCATTCACGCCGATGCCGTCATTCTGGCCGCGGGCGGTCACAACCGCATCTGGCGCCGCACCTCGTCGCGGCGCGATGAGAACACCGGCGACTCGTTCCGGCTCGCCGTCGAAGCGGGGGGCCGCCTGCGCGACCCCGAGCTGGTGCAGTTTCACCCGTCAGGCATCATCGAGCCCGAAAGCGCGGCCGGCACCCTCATCTCCGAGGCGGCGCGCGGCGAGGGCGGCATCTTGCGCAACGGACTCGGCGAGCGCTTCATGCAGAACTACGACCCCGAGCGCCTCGAACTCTCGACGCGCGACCGCGTTGCGCTGGCCTGCTACACCGAGATCAAAGAGGGCCGCGGCACGCCCAACGGCGGCGTCTGGCTCGACGTGTCGCACCTGCCCCGCGAGACCATAATGACCCGCCTGCCGCGGGTCTACCAGACCATGCTCGAGTTGCAGATGCTCGACATCACCATCGACCCCATCGAGATCGCGCCGACCGCGCACTACTCCATGGGCGGGGTGTGGGTTCGGCCCGAAGACCACTCCACCGACGTTCCCGGGCTCTACGCCATCGGCGAGGCCTCCTCGGGCCTGCACGGCGCGAACCGGCTCGGCGGCAACTCGCTCATCGAGCTGCTCGTGTTCGGGCGCATCGTGGGTCAGGCCGCGGCGGCCTATTCGGCCGCGCTGCCGGCACAGACCCGCTCGGCAGCGGCGGTCGAGGTCGCTCGGTCAGAGATCGCCGGGCTTCTCGCCTCCGACGGGCCGGAGAACGTTCGAGCACTGCAGCGCGCCATTCGCAACACCATGACCGAGCGTGCCGGCGTGGTGCGCAGCGAAGAAGGGTTGCTTGCCGGGCTCGCCGAACTCGACGCCATCGAGGCGCGCATGCCCGAGGTGGGCGTGCACCCCGACATCGCCGGTTACCAAGACCTCGCGCACGCCTTCGACCTCAAGTCGGCCGCCCTCGCGGCACGCGCCACTCTCGAGGCGGCGCTCGAACGGCGCGAGACCCGTGGATGCCACAACCGCAGTGACTACCCGGCCCTCGACCCCGAGCTGCAGGTCAACCTGGTCTGGTCGCCGAACACCGGAATCGTGCGCGAGTCGATTCCCGCCATTCCCGACGAGATCGCCGCCCTCATGCGCGAGGAGGTCTCGGTCGCGGGCAAGCTCGTGGAGTAGCGGCTTCGATCTGGCGGTCTCCCGCCTCATCCGTTCGACGCAGAAGCACCCAAAACGAAGGTTTTGCGTGCTTTTGCGTCAAATCGAATGCTCGAAGCGAGAAGAGTTGGCGTGCGCGACCGGCGCGATGGCGTCGTCGGCGCGGGTGAGCTGGGTTTCTGCGGGGTTCTCCACGTGCGTGCGACCGGATGCCCAGATGCGCCTCGAGCCAAGGGCGATGGCCACGACGAGAGCCGTCACGCCGACCAGAAGCGCTACCGTGATGAGCTGCCAGCCCAGGGGGCGCTGAAAGTGCAGCCACGCCACGGCGAGCGCCGCCACGTTCGCCGTCGGAAAGGTGAACGACCAGAAGCCCAGCGAGAACGTCAGGCGAAGGTACTTCGGCAGAAGGGCGAGCTGAATGAGCACCATGATCACGGCGAGCGCCGCGAGTGCGTCTTCGACTCCGTCGGCCACTCCCCCGTTGATGGCGAACCACGCTGCCGCGGCAACCGCGGGCGGCGCCATCATGATGGCGAGGGTGGGCACCAGCGGGTCGGGCAGGCTCGGCCGAAAGGCCAGTCGGGCGAAGATCACGGTGAAGAAGACCAGCCAGAAAAAGGCGGCGACCACGAACGCCCCGAGTGCGAGCGGAATGGCACCGATGGTGGCCGCCGCGTACGAGGCGACGAAGCCGCCGGCGACGGTGGGCAAGAAGTACCCGCCGTGCACCGATTCGAGTTGCAGGCGTCCGCCCATCCACGAGGCCAGAATCCAGCCGGCGTAGAGGGCGGTCACGGTGAGGGAGGCGATGACGAGAATGGTGCCGCCGAGCATCCAGAACCCGGAGAGGTTGGCGCCGAGCAGCATGCCCACGATGGGAACCAGTGAGGCGATGGGGCCTTGGGCGGGGTGCTCGAGTTGCGAGCGCAGGGTGGCCGAGCTGCGGGCTGCGCGGCTGAGGTGGGCCGCGATCATCCACACCCAGACGACGCCCGCGACGACCCAGACGATCTCAGCGATGAACTCGGGGAGCGCGAGCGAGTCGATTGAGTGGGAGAAGAGCTCGGCCAGGCCGGCGACCCCGAGCGGAATCGCCAGCGTATTCAGCGGAATACGAGCGACGTCTGTTGATGCAGTCATGATGGATGCTCTTTCTCAGGCCGAGACAGAGGCTGAGGTCGAAACGTGCGCTCCGAGAAATCGCACCATATTCGAGGCGACAGCCTCGAGGTGAGATTCGAGCAGAAAGTGGCCGCCGTCGAGAAGCACGATGTCGGCGTCAGGCAGGTCGGCCGAGAAGGCACGGGCGCCATCGGGACCGAAGATCTCGTCGTTCTCACCCCAGATGGCGAGCAGCGGCACGCCCGCGTTTCGTAAGGCATCGTGCAGCGTCGGGTAGAGCGCTCGGTTGGTGGGGTAGTCGGCGAAGAGGGCCAGCTGCACGGCCGGGTTGCCCGGGCGGTTCACCTGAGTGAAGTCGTGCAACCAGGAATCGGGCGAGACGACCGAGGGGTCGGTCAGGCCGTGGGTGTACTGCCAGCGGATCTTCTCGACGCTCAGTGCATCGAGCAGAATCGCTTCGTCAGCCGAGTTGTGGTCTGCGGCGTAACGCCAGAGCGGCGCCCAGAAGTCGTCGACGAAGCCCTGCTCATAGGCGTTGCCGTTCTGCGAGACGATGGCGGTGACGCGGCTGGGGTCGCGCACGAAGAGCCGCCAGCCCACTGGTGCGCCATAATCTTGCACGTACAGGGCGAACGAGTCGACGCCGAGCTGCTGGAGGAGGCCTTCGGTGACGTCGGTCAGGTGGTCGAAGGTGTACTCGAAGTCGGTGACATCGGGTGCCGCTGAGAGGCCGAACCCGATGTAGTCGGGGGCGATCACGTGGTACTCGGCCGCGAGCAGCGGAATCAGTTCGCGAAACATGTACGACGAGGCCGGAGCGCCGTGCAGCAGCACAACGGTGGGCAGCTGCGGGTCACCCGCTTCGCGGTAGAAGACGTCGAGGCCGTCGACGGTGGTGTGGCGGTGGTGAGTCTGGGCTGACATGAAAACCTCTTTAGGAGTTTTTGTTGGTTAGTGGTTCTGACTGTACGGCCAGTTCTCTAACCTGTCAAGTGCAGTATGCTGGTTAGGCCGACGGCGGCGTGAGTTGGGTGCTGTGCGCCGATTGCGCCGCAGAACCGGGAAGGTCAGGCTCCGGTCATCCGCTCGGCATAAACCGACGGGCTGACACCGAGCCTCGCCAGAAAGAGTCGGCGCAAAGTCGGCGCGCTGCCGAGCCCTGAAAGCTCGGCAGCAGACTGCACGGTGTAGCCGCGCTGCAGAAGTGTTTGTGCTGCTTCGAGGCGAACCGTCTCAACGTATCGGGCCGGTGTCACCGAGAGTTCGTCGGCGAAGAGGCGCGCCAGCTGCCTCGGGCTGACATGGGCGTGCGCGGCCATCGCCGCCACCGAATAGTCGGCCGCGGGGTCGGCCACGATGGCGTCGACGAGGGCACGCAGCGGACGATTCTCGACCGCCGAGAATCGCGAAGCGGCAGAGAACTGCGACGCTCCGCCCGGCCGCTGCACGAAGATCAGCATCTGCCGGGCCACCAGGCGGGCGAGCTCGGGGCCGTAGTCGTCTTCGACGAAGGTGAGCGCCAAGTCGATTCCCGAACCGATTCCGGCCGAGGTCGTAATGGTGCCGTCGCGAACGTAGAGCGCATCGTCTTGAACGTCGACAGCCGAAAAGCGGGTGCGAAACAGCTCCAGGCGCGTGAAGTGGGTGGTGGCTTTGCGGTGGTTCAGCAAACCGATCTCTGCGAGCAGAAACGATCCGGTGCAGACCGAGGCGACCCGACTCGAGACAGCGGTGAGGTGATCGACCGAGTTGACCAGCGACGAGGCGAATGGATGCTCGACCATGCCATAAGCCCCCGGCACGATCACCGTGTCAAGGCCGGCCACCTCGGCAGCAGCCGCGCCGACGCGCAACGTGAGCCCGTTCGACGTGACCGCGTCGGCGCCATCGGGCGAAACGAGCACCGTCTCGTACGCGGCACCGAACGTATTGGCGTGTGAGAACACGTCGGCGGGCCCAGCAACATCGATCATGGTGACGTTGTGGTGGGCGAGAATCGCCACTCGTCTGGTTGCACGACCGTCTTCAGGCACCTCGTGAGCCTACCCTTGGTGCATGGATCTCGTCGTGTCGCCCGCTCTGACGATTCCGTCGTCTGAGTTCGCGTGGCGGTTCTCACGCTCCTCGGGGCCTGGGGGCCAGCATGTCAACACCTCTGACAGCCGGGTTGAGCTGATCTGGAATGTGGCCGGTTCGGCCGCGCTCTCTGAAAGTCAGCGCGCGATTCTCCTGTCGCGGCTCGCTCGCCGGCTGGTCGACGGCTCCCTCACCGTAACGGCCTCAGAGCGCCGGTCGCAGCTACGCAATCGTGAGACCGCGCTGGCCCGCCTGGCCGAAATCGTCTCTGTCGCGCTGGCTCCGGATGCCGCCCCACGCCGCCCGACAAAAGCAACGCGCGGGTCAAAGCTCCGACGCCTCGCCGCAAAAACCCAGCGCTCAGAGACGAAGCAACAGCGCCGCCGCCCGCCACAAGACTGAAATGCGTTGGAACGTCGCCCGCAGGGTGGGTCTTCGGCTTTGGGTATGCTCGCGAACATGGAATACCCGGCCCTTCTGACACCCAACGGCTCTGCGCAGCATGGTGAGTTCCGATTCCCGGTCGTCACCGTCAGTCTGAAGAAGTGGGCCGGTGAAACCCTGGGCAATACCTTCGGCGGCAAGGGGGTCGTCGATCACGAAGGCGAACCGATGTTCGCAGAACTCGCGATACAGCGGCTGGCTGTCGCAAGCGGGTGGAACGCCCGCTGGGTCGAGACCTACGGGGCCAAGGCGGCGATGCCTTATTTTTTCGAAGAGTGGGCTCCCGCGTCGATCAGCGCCCAAACCAACTCCCCCGTGAAAACCCCGGTTCAGGAGGAGCTGATCAGAAACATCATGACCATCAACGGCGGGCATTCCGGGTTTTGGGATGCCCTCGCCTGGCACGGCAATGAAACCGTCTTCTACGAGGCGAAACTCCGCAAACACGACCGCCTCAATAAGAACCAGTACAAATGGGTGCGATCTGCTCTCGAAGCGGGTCTCAGCATCGACCAGTTCGTGCTCTTCGACTGGCAATACGCGGTTTGAGCGCGAGACTCAAACGCCGCCAATGGGAATCCGGCGGTGTGATCAACGAAACCGCTGGGCAATGCTCGGTACCGCGATTGCCGGCGCTCGGCCGCAGACTCTGGCCAGCAGCTCGTGATAGCCGCGACTGGTGCTGACACTCTGGAAGGTGCGGTGACGGTCGCGCTCGGCTGACCGCGCCTCGACGCAGCCGCGACCCCAGAGGCGGTGACCTGGAAGGTACGAACGACAGCCGTGCTAGATCAGCAAGTGCGAGCCGCGGCGAAAGCTCGCGGAGTCACGATCTCGCAACTCGTGCGCGACGCGGTCGCGAGCTACGTGCACGCCAGCTGACCTGGCCGCTGCCCGGTTGTCGTGCACAGGTGCGGGGCCACTGGCCATAAGCAACGGCAGAAAGGGGGTCGACCGACATGCCGTGGCGGCGAGGTCTCGATGCCTGGTGAGACGCTACGCGACGAGATTGAAGACCACAGCCGCAATTAAAAGGATTTGTACGACAAGCGTTCGATTGCCGATTTTCCCGCCCAGCAAAGTTCTCGGCCATTCGACCCGCCGAACATGATCTCCCACTCGACCGTGCCTCTTGTGGGATGGACGACGCGACAGCCCCTCGCTATCGACCGCGCCCACTGACAGGCGCCACTCGGTGTGATGGCCTGCGGGCGAATGTCGGACGTTCGTGTAATGATGTCGGTATGGTCCCCACCCTGGAAGTGCTCACGATCCCTGAGATCAGCACTCGCATAGCTGAGCTGGAGGCGCGCGCGGGCGCATCTGCCGACCAACTACGTCGTCGCGCTGATCAGTATGAGCTTTCTCAGGAGGGGCAATCCATTCTCCGCAAGCTCGAAGATCTCAACTATCTGCAGGAGCATGCCGGACGCTGACGCCAGCGAGCAACCTGACGCAGACCTCCAGGAGAGAGTCTTTGACTTCATGTTGGAGATCATGGAAATGCTCGCGGCGGTCATACCGAACGGGCTGGTCGGGCTGGAAAGCACACTAGTTCGCGCTCGGGGCGGAGGCTTTGCGGTTACGGTCGAGCCAAGCGAGGAGCTCGGGTTGCGCCTCGATATCGACGGCATAGAGGCGTTCCGGCTGATCGTTCAGTATCGGCTGGTACTGAGCCCAGTTAGCCAAATCATGTCGGTCGATCACTCAACCTTCAAGATCAACGTACGCGGCTCAACCCGCCCTCTCTTTTCTGTTGATTATGTTCGCAACAGCGGAAGCGCTGTTCCGTCAGCACACATGAATGTCCACGCCGAGCGAAACGACATGACGGCAGCTCTGGCCGCGACTGGGGGGCGGCGGCGCGGCAAGATTTACCAAAAGCGGGTGGCCAACGGCGATGTTCCGCGACTGGGCGACGTGCATTTTCCGGTTGGCGGCCATCGCTTTCGCCCCTGTTTAGAAGACGTACTTGAAATGATGATTATCGAGTTCGGTATCGACACCCTCGATGGAGCGGGAAGCGCCATACGCGAAGGCCGAGGGCGCTGGCGTGTGAGACAACTTGCCGCGGCGGTGTGCGACGATCCGACGACCGCGGCCGCGGAGCTCGAGCGCATAGGTTTCGACGTGATTCCGCGAGATGGAACAGCGTTCGCCGCGCGCCTTGACCGGATCACCGCGATCTAACCCGACGAATTCTGTCACCAAGTGCGGTGTGACGCGCCGAATCCCCAAGTTCGTTCGGCCGCGAGTCTTTTCGTGCTGCGCAAAAAACACCTGGCACGATCTGAGCGGCTTCTGGCACGAATGCGGGGGTTCGGCGGGCATGCCCGCGGTGAGGCTTGACGTTGCATCCACTGTCACCACGACAGCCAGCGCACACAACGCGCAGGTGCACGCCGATCTGAAGGAAAACCCCTATGACGAAACTTGTAACACCGAAGGCGATGGACGCCATCTGGTCTTCGGCTCGCTTGTGACGATGCCGCTGCGAGGCGAAGACACCGCCGGGCAGCTGGCCGTGCTCGAGCACAACGGAGAACGCGGCTACAGCGCCCCGATGCATCGGCACACGTTCGACGATGAGACGTTTGTGGTGCTCGACACGAAATACGGAATCGAGATCGTCGGCCCGCCCCCCACGCTCGATTCACTCACCACCAATTAGACTCCACAACACTCACCAGAAAGACACACCATGTCGACCCTCGTCATTGTCGGGCATCCCGACCTCACCACCTCACGCATGAGCGCCGCGCTCTGTGCCGCGGCCCGATCCGTGCCCGGCACGAGCATCCGCGTGCTCTCAGATGTGTCGACAGACGGCAGGTTCGACGTTCACGCCGAACAGCAGGCCCTCACCGAGGCGAGCGACATCGTTCTGCTCTACCCCACCTATTGGTACTCGACGCCCGGCCAGCTCAAACGCTGGATGGACGAGGTCTTCACCCGCGGCTGGGCCTACGGAACAGGCGGCGCCGGGGCACTCGTCGGCAAGACGCTGCGCATCGTCACCACGACCGGCGGCGCCGAAGATGCCTACCAACCCGGCCGACTGCACAGCTTCGAATACGACGCCATTCTCGCCCCCCTCAAGGCAACGGCACACCGGCTCGGGATGCTCTGGGCCGAACCCCTCGTGATCCACGCCGCCCGCGACGTGACCGACGAGCAACTCACAGGCCTCGAAGACGACGTGCGTGATCTCTTGGATTCGTCGTACCAAGCACTCTCCGCATGAAACCTCCGCGATCGCCCCGAGCCGAACTACCCATCCGGCACGCTCGGAGCCCTCGTTTCGCCACCACGAAGACGCTGACCCGACTGATTGCCGTTGTCGCGGCGGTCGTTCTGGTCAGCGGGGCTTCACTCGGGGCCATCGCGGTGAACAGCCTCGCCAGCCAAGTGACGGCGAACTCGGTCGACATCTCGGGCGGCACCGGGCAAGCCATCCCGCACGTGGGAGCGTTCGCAGGTGGTTTCAACGTGCTCATCGTGGGTACCGACAACGATGCGAATCAGGGTGACGCCTTCGGCGAGCGCGATGCGACGCTCGACGACGTGAACATTCTGCTGCACGTTTCGGCAGATCAGAACGGCGGCGTGGTGGTCAGCTTTCCGCGTGACTTGATCGTCGATCATCCACAGTGCACCGACCCGGTCAGTGGCCAGGAGTTCGCCGCGACCTACAAGCAGCCGCTGAACACCGGATTCGAGCGTGGCGGGCTGGCCTGCATCAAGTCGACGCTCGAGAAGCTCACCGGGCTTGAGATTCCGTATGCCGGGCTGATCTCGTTCAACGGCGTCATTGCGATGACCGACGCCGTGGGCGGGGTGCCGGTGTGCTTGAACGAAGCCGTCGACGACTCGAATTCGGGCCTCGACCTGCCGGCTGGCATCAGCACCGTTTCGGGAGCCACGGCACTGCAGTTTCTGCGCACCCGCGACAGCATCGGCGACGGCAGCGACCTCGCGCGCATCTCGTCGCAGCAGCAGTACCTCTCGTCGCTCGTTCGCACCCTGAAGAGCGCGAATACGCTGACCGATGTGACGAAGCTCTACGCCCTCGCCCAGGCCGCGGCGACGAACATCAAGCTGTCGACCTCGCTGGCCAGCATCGACGCGATGGTGTCACTGGCCCTCGCACTGAAAGACGTCGACCTGAATCAGCTGGTCTTCGTGCAATACCCGGGAACCACAGGTGACGCAGATTACCCGGGCAAGGTCGTGCCGTCGACGGATGTTGCAGACGAGCTCTTCGCGAAGATCACGTCAGACCAGCCGTTCTCGTTGGGCGCCGATTCGACCGGGCCAGGCACCTCGGTAGCAACGAGCGACACGCCCACGCCCACGTCGAGCGCGGCGGATGGCAGCGGCGGAGCATCAACCGACGCAGCCGCCCCGGGCGACGCCTCGACCGACGCAGCTACGCCGGGCGACACCCCGACCGTCATCAACGGGGTCACAGGCCAGACCGCAGCCGAGCAGACCTGCACGAACGGGTTCGGAGACTGATGCCGATGGCTACCGCCGACCCGCGCCTCCCGTCACGCGCCTGCGTGCTGCCGCTCTCGTGACGCCCGACGCTGCGGCCGCCCCCGAACCGCGCTACCGCCGCCGCGATCATCGGCTCGATCTTCCGCGCAACCCCCGACCGACGAGCGACCCGACTCTGCGGCTCGTCGACGTCACGATCGAATACCCGTCGGCCGACTCAGACGCAGGCCCCATCACCATAGTGTCGAACTTCGGGCTCGACGTGCTGCCGGGCGTCATGCACTGCCTCGCCGGCCGCAGCGGCTCGGGCAAGACCAGCCTGCTGAAGGTGGCGGCCGGTCTCATCCGGCCGACCTCGGGCGACGTGTTCTGGCGCGGCGACGCGATCACGAAGCTGAGCGACGACGCCATCTCGACGCGCCGCCGCGGGTACGTGGGGTACCTCGATCAGGGCGGCGTTCTCGTGTCGGGGCTCTCGGCGCTCGAGAACGTGCTGCTGCCAGCCGTTCCCACCAAACAGACGAAGTCACTTCTCCCCCGGGCGACCGACCTACTCGAGAGCCTCGGCGTCGCTTCCCGTTCGGGCAGCAGACCCGAAAAGCTCTCGGGCGGCGAGCGGCAGCGCGTCGCCCTCGCACGCGCTTTGCTGCTGTCTCCGGCCATCCTGATGGTCGACGAACCCACCGCCAGCCTCGACAGGCGCAGCGCCGACACGGTGATCGACCTTCTCCGATCAGTGACGAGCGACGGAACCAGCGTGCTCGTTTCAGCCCACGACCCTCACCTCATCGCCGCAGCCGACTCTCGAACAGAGCTGGCATGAGCCGCGCCGCCCGAAAGCAGAGCAGCGCGACGCGGCGCGATCACAGGCGCACGAGGCAGGAGCAACGCCGCACCGGCCGGGTTGCCGCCGGCCCGGTACGCATGTGGCGCAACCGTCTCACGCTGATGGCCGCAGGCATGGTGGGCCTCGTCATCGTGGCGAGCGCGGGAATGCAGAACACCTCAGCCGTCGTGCTGCAGTCGACCCTCGACGCCCACTGGCGCGGCCAGTACGACATTCTGGTCACCGCCCCCACAGCAACCGACCCGGCCATCCCGGCGTCGGGCAGCACGGTGGTTCCGGATGCCCTGACCATCGATCAGGGCCGAAACACTCTCACGGCCGAGCAGCTGGCGAGCATCCGTTCGATCGCGGGCGTCGACGTTGCAGCGCCTATCGGGCAGCTCGCCATTCCGGCCGCTCAGGTGGTGCAACCCGTGTACCTGAACGTGCCGCTCGACGCCCCGGGCACTGCGCCAGCGCCTCAGGCCTATGCCATCACCTCGACGTTGACTACGACCGACGGGCTGTCACAGACAGCTAATTCGAACACCGACTACGTGATCATCGACCAGTCTCAGTGGCAGGGTTATGCGGCGGAATCGACCGATCGTTACCTCCCTTCAGGCACCGTTCGGTTGCGTGCACTCTCAAGCTCGGGGGCCGGCGCGATGGGCGATGAGGTCGACCCGCAGACCTCTTTCGACTACACCTTCGGCGACGTTCTGCCGAAAACAGACCCAAGTGGCCAAGGCGTCGTGCGATTGCCTGTCAGCGTTCCGGCCGCTCAGAACGCCATCGTCACTCTCGTCGACCCGGTCGCCGAGAAGCAGTTGTTGGGCGACTCTGCCGGCTCGTTTCTCGACCCGCTGATCGCCAGTTCGTCGATCATCAATCGGGCATCGAACGGGGGAAGCCCCGTGGCTGCCCAGCTGAACCCCGACGACAGTCTCACAACGCTGCAAGACAAGGGGGTGCTTTCGAACGTGTCACCGGTGCTCGTTCGAAGCGACACCATGCCCGTGGCGCACCTCGACCTCACGGCTACCCCGTTGACGATTGCCGGCGCAGATCTCGAGACCCCGCTGAAGGAGACGTTCAGCACCACCGATGCGGCAACGGCGGAGGCGCCCGAGGCACCGTTTCCTTCCGATCAGCTGAAGGCCGCGGCATCCACCCCGCAAGCATCGCCGGTCACGCTCTATTCGGGCGACGCCGGGCCAGAACTCTCGCCCTTCTCGACCAACGGGCTGCTCGTGAACTGGCCCGGTTACAACCCGCCGGCGTTGCCGTGGTACACGAAGTTCGCCGAATTCGCGCCGGGCTCTTCGGGCATCGACGGCATTTCGACGAAGGCCATCACCGCGCCGACCTTCGGGAGCGACCAAGCCAGCGGCACAGCGACGATTGGTGCCCAGGGGTACGCCGACCCCTTTCAGTTCGCCACGCTCGACCCTGCGCTGAACCGCGGCCAGCACACCGACGAAAACCCGCCCACCAGCACCGTGACCGACCCCCGCGATGAAGCGCAGTACTTCTCGCTCACTGCTCCCAACCTCACCATTGACGCCAAGACCAGGGCTTTCACGAAGACGCCCTGGCCTGTCGGTACGTTCTCGGGGGCCGACGTTGCCGAGCAGGCAGACCCGGTGAGCGCGGTGCCGCTGGGGTATACGGAGGCGGCTCCCGCGGTGGTGACGTCGCCGAGCGGGGCGCCGATTTCGGGCGCGGCAGCTGCGGCCCCGGCTTCGTTTTCAGGGCTCGGCATCAATCCGAATGCTGCAACGGCGCTCGCCGACATCGCCAATGCCCCCACCTGGGGGGTCGACAGCCCCATCGCATCGGTGCGCGTGCGGGTGGGCGGCATCACGGGGTTCACCGACGAGGCGGTGCAGAAGGTGCTGCACGTCGCCGAGGCGATTCGTGCGCTCGGTCTGCGGGCGACGGTCGTTTCGGGGTCTTCGCCCCAGAATGTGCCCGTGGATGTTCTGGGGTACGCGAGCCCGCCGAGCCCGCCGAGCCCGTCTGCGAGCCTGCCCCAGCTGCCCAGCGTCGGTGACGGCGCGGTCATCACGGCATCCTGGCCCTCGCTGGGCGCGGCGGCCTCGGCTCAGTCGGGGGTGAGCGCGTCGGCACTGCTCACGCTCGTGCTCGCCATCGCCGCGAGCACGGTGCTCTTCGCGACCGTAATGTTCGCGTCGATCGCGGGCAGGCGAGAACAATCGGGTGTGCTTCGACAGCTCGGCTTCACCAGTCGACGGCGGTTTCGTTTCTTCATCAGCGAAGACGCCGCGACGGTGGTGCTGCTGGCGCTGCTCGCGGGCGCGGCGGTCGCTTTCTCGTCAGTGCCTCAGCTGGTCGAGGTGACCGCGGGCGCGAGCGTCGGTATCGCGCTGCTCGTGAGCGTGGCGGTGGCGATTGCGGCAGTCGTTCGCCCGCGCGCCGAGCGAGCGCGCGCCGTGAACACACGCGCCGATCGGCCGCGTCGCCCAGACGCTCGCGCTTCGATGGTGGGGTCGATCGGCGGTTTCGCCGTGCGACAGGCGGCGACTCGCAAACTCAGCACGGTGACGAATCTGCTCGCCACCCTTTTCGTGGGAGTCGCCGCCGGTCTCGCCGTGATCACGTTCGCTCGAAGTCAGCACACGGCGGGTAGCTCCCGAGTCGCCGCCCTCACGCTCACCCAGGGCGCGGTGATCGAAGGCGCCCTGCTGCTCATGACGGCGGTCGCAGCCCTTGCGCTCATCGGAGTGTCTCGGCGCAGAGAACGGGAGCAGAACGCTCAGGTCGACACCGCGATGCTCGCCGCCGGGTGGACGCGCCGCGACCTCTCGAAGGCTTGGCGCCTCAGCACGGCCGCCGCCGCGATTCCTGGTGCGGTTCTCGCTTGCGCCGTAACGGCGTCGCTTGCCGCGGGCCAGGTGCCTGCGCCGGCCCTCGCCCTCGCGGTTGCGCTCACGCTCGGCGGGTCACTCGCGGCCTACCTCGCGGCTGCTCGCCACTAGCCCGGCACGGTACATCCCGCACCGGGGTTGCGCCACTCGACGTTGCACCATCCACCCCTCGCACGCCGCCCGTCAGGCAGCGGTGACGTCGTGTCGTCGCTGAAGGTGTTACCAATCGAACCGGCGGGTGCTATGGATTGTCCGTAGGGAGCAAGAACACTCAACCCATTCACCAACCGAGGAGCCCAGAAATGTCAATCGTGCACACCGTCGACGAAGCCGACGCCACCGGCGACGTCGCCAAGCTCTACGCAGAAGACCTCGACGACATCGGTTACGTGCCGAGCCACACCAAGGTCATGGCGCTGAACCCTGAGGCCGTTCGCGCCTGGGAGCAGCTCATGCGCACCATCGCGATTCCGCTCGGCAAACGCCGGTACGAGCTCGTCACCCTGGCCGCCGCACGCGGTCTGCAGTCCAAGCATTGCCTGCTGGCCCACGGTAAGAAATCGCTCGAACTCTTCGACGAACCCGAGCTGATTCGCATCGCATCGAACTACGACGAGGCCGGCCTCAGCGCGGCGGAGGTCGAGATGATGCACTTCGCCGAGAAACTCAGCACCGCGGCATCCACCATGACCGATGCCGACAGCCAGCGCCTGGCAGACGCTGGCTTCTCAGACCTCGACATCGTCAACATCACTCTCGCGGCAGCTGCGCGCAACTACTACAGCCGCGCGATTCAGGCGCTGGCGGTCGAGGTGGATGTTCCGGCCGACCTCAGTGCGCCCCTGAAGCGCGCCTTGCTCGGCTGACCCAAAGGGCCCGGAATCGGTGTCTTCATACCTCGACGCTAGCGATCACCGAGCACGCCGCGCGGATCGTGACAGGCCAGGTGGGGCTGCGATGGCGCGCTCAGGGCCAGGCCGTAAACTGTGCACGGCACATGCGTTCGTGCCCATGCCACCACGCAGGCCACCCCGAGAGACCAGGCCGAGAAGAGATGATCGAAGAACCGGCGACGAGCACCGCCCGCCGAACCGAGGTCGATGCTCGGCGTGCCGGCGAGGTCGAGCGGCGCCCGGGCGGCGAACTCGCTCGACCCGGTGCGCGGCCGGCAGGCCCTCTTGCCGTGTACGACACGGTCACCGAAGGGATGCTCGGGTGGCAGTTTCTGCGCACAAGGCGCTGGTTGGCCTTCATCTCCGCCGCGATTCTGTTTGCCATCGCCTGCTTTTTTCTTTCGCAGTGGCAATTCGATCGTGGGCAGCAGGCTGAGGCCGACAACCGCGTAGTCGCCGCCAACTGGGCCGCCTCGCCTGTGCCTCTCGAGCAGGCGCTGCCGGCTTTGAGCACGTATGACGTGAGCCAGAACTGGCAGCGCGTCAGCATGAGCGGCGTCTACCGCACCGACGAGCAGCTCGTGGTGCGCAACCGTTCGAACGGGTCAGACAACGGGTTCGAGGTCGTCACTCCCCTGCAGCTGAGCGACGGGTCGATTTTTCTGGTCGATCGCGGCTGGGTGGCGCCGTCGCCCACCGACCCGCTGGCCCCCGCGACGATTCCGTCACCGGCGGCGGGAACCGTGAGCGTGCTCGCGCAGCTCAGGCCGAGCGAGGCGTCGAACGGAACGAAGTCTGGCAATCAGGTCAGCTCCATCACGCTGCCACTGCTGCAGCAGACGTTCGGCGCCGACCTCTATACCGGAGCTTACGGAGTGCTCGACAGCGAGACCCCTGCCGCCGAGACACCGCTGCAGAGCATCCAGACCACCATGCCCACCGAAGATGTGGGCACCCATTACTCGTACGCGCTGCAGTGGCTGTTCTTCGCGCTGATCGGCTTTTTCGCCCTGGGCCTCGGCATGCGCAACGAACACCGTCGCCTGAACTCAGACGACCCCGACGAACAGCTGCGCGCGGCCGAGCGAGTGCGCAAACGGGCAACGAAGGCGTTCACCGACGAAGAACTCGAAGACGAAGAGATCGACGGCTTCCTTCCGCTGACGCGCTGGGGCGCCCCCACCGGCAGCGCCCTGCCCCCCGCCGCGGCTCCGCGCGCCGCCCTTCACACCACCCAGCCTCCCGAGCCGACGACGCCACCCATCTTCATCATCGACTCTGCCGACAAGCCCGACGAAGACGACTCGTAACCCACGCCCCACATGTTGAGTTATTATTGCTTTATACACTCTGCCCGGGCACGCGCCAGCCAGAGAGCCTGTGGTGTACTTTTGGTGTAAATATGGTGGAAAAAGAGTTTGGAGGGCGTAGTCTGTTCGAGACAATATCTACGATTGAAGGTCTCATGGCTATCAATACAGACACCTCGAGCGCTCACACGAGGTCGCTCAAGCTTGATATCCGAGAGATCACGCGGCGACTCAACGGAGCACTTGGCGCAACGCTTGTGGCGTCGCTCGCCGGCAGCAAAGATCTGAAACTTCCCTACCGGTGGGCGAAAGCCGAGGGCCCCACTCCGAAAGATGAAGCGACGAGACGACTGCAGTTCGCCTATGAGCAGTGGACGAGACTTGCCGAAGCAGAAGGAGAGCACGTCGCGCGTGCGTGGTTCATCGGTGCTAACCCGTGGCTTGGCTACGAGACTCCGGTGACCGCGATTCGCGAAGATCGCTTCACAGAAGCCGGAACCGCCGCGCAGGCGGTCATTGACGATACGTTTTCGGGTTGACGACCCTCTGCTCACTGACCGGATTAGAACTCGTCGAATCGCCGCATCACAAGACGTACCGAATCGCCCGAACCTCCTTCGGGCCATTGTCGCCGCGGCCCCGCTTACCAGATGACGACGACCAGGTCGACGTTTCGGGCTGGGGGCGGTTCGACGCAATCGGGCGCACTATGTATTCGAGCGACGACAGAGCAACCGCATTCATGGAGCTTCTCGCCCCTTATCGCACCGAAATCAATGGCGCCCGACGCGCACTGCAGGCAGACGCCGACGCAATGGGCATCCCACTCGACGATTTCTGGTTGATGATCGTCAACGATTGGGACCAAGCCGGCACGATGCGAGCACGATGGCTGCCCAAGGCGTGGCGTGAAGGCCGAGCTGTTTACCACATCGAGTACCCGGATGGATGGTGGGTCGACCTGACGTCGACCCATTCGATGGCTGCCCTGTCGACGCATCTGGAGAATGAACTTGCACAGATTGGGGTGATCGGCGGCCTCACGGTCGCTCATCTCTCCGGTGACGATCGGAGAATCACGACCACGATTGCGGAGTGGTTGAGAAACACCGTGAGGCTCTTCGATGGAACGAGCCCACTCGGGGTGCGATTCGCCTCGAAGCATGGGCACCCCGCAGGCGGCACCGGAGCATGTTGGGCTTACTGGATGAGAGCAACAGACGCCGGGCTGAGCGAGCCTGTAGCGGTCGTTGGTGAAGCGTCAATCGATGAGGGCGACACCGATCTCGAAACCGCCCAGAGGTTCTGCAAGGTTCGAACGCGATGACTGCGGGGGCACGTGGAGAGCACGTCGCGCGTGCGTGGTTCATCGGTGCCAACCCGTGGCTCGGCTACGAGACTCCGGTGACCGCGAGTCGCGAAAGATCATTGTCGCCGCGGCCCCGCTACTTCTTGCGGTACGCGCTGAGATCGGCTGAGTGGATGGCCGACGCATCTGAGATGAGCCGGTAGTTGTAGGCCGCGCAGTCACCGAACGTGGCAACGCTCACCTTGGTGCGCGAGCGTTCGAGTTCGCCCTTTGATGGCCCGTCTGAACCGATTCCGGCCCGGTGGGCCATCCATTCGATGTCGTGGGCTTCGTCGGAGAGGTAGTGCATGACGGCTTCGTTGTCGCGGTGCTGGCCGATGAAACCTCGAGCGACCGTGTTTCTGATCAGCCAGATGACCGGAGACAGCCGTCGGTTGGGCGCGGCGCTGAGGCCGCCCGCCTGATAGAGAAAACGGGTGACGCCTTGGCGTCGCATGGCCGGAATCAGTGTGCGCACGAATGCGGTATTGACCTTCTGCGTCTTCTGCAGCGGGGCGTCGCCGATCATGCACACCACTGCATCGACGCCGCTGAGGAGGGCATCGAGGAGGGCGTCGAGATCGGGGTTGTCGGTGATCGAGCCCTGGTGAACCTCGAGGTTCGGGTCGGTGATGTCGAGCTTTTTCGGAGTGCGAACCAAGGCCCTCACTCGATGGCCGTCGTTCAGCGCGAGTGTAGTGAAATGTCTGCCCGTCTGGCCGGTGGCGCCGAACACAAGAAAAGTTTTCTGGGGGCTCATTGCGCCCTTTCTGCTGCTGAGTTGATGCACAAAGCGAGTGCTTCGAATCGAGTGATGACACGCAGTGCCATCATAGTCATGACGCCAAACCGTGTCAGCGTGGGGGCGTCCTGCGAGCATCCACTTAAATCGGCCTGATTTTCGTAAATTCATTGACATAACGCGAATCTCATGATGCTCTAGAGATGGATCTGACGCACCGCAGCGCCAGAAGAGGGAACGACGAACGATGGCTTGTATCTCAACCGCACTCATTGTCGGCGGCAGCATCGCAGGCATGAATGCCGCGATCGCTCTGGCTCGAGCAGGCGTCACGGTCGACGTCGTCGAACTCAGCGAAGAACCGCTCGGCGCCTCGCTGGCGTTCTCGGGTCGGGCAGCCATGGCCCTGGTCGAACTGGGCATCTACGACGAGGTTCGGCGCACCGGCAGGCCGGCCGAAGAGGGCAACACGGCCTCGTCTATTCGGCACCCCGTCACGGGCGAGATCGTCAACCCGGGCCCCCAGCGCCCGTCATGGCCGGGAGCGGTTGACGCCGTCGGCGTTTACCGACCCGAATTTCTCTCTGTCGCCCAGACCGAGGCCGAGAAACTCGGAGTGCGGGTGCGCAAGGGCCTCAGTTACGACACCTTCGTCGACGACGAGAATGGCGTGTCGGTCACCTTCACGAACGGTGAAACTGGCCGTTACGATCTGCTGGTGGGGGCAGACGGCATCAACTCCAAGATTCGTGACCTGATCTTCGACGACGCCCCGAAGCCGGCCTACGCCGGTCAGCTCAGCATCAGATGGATGGCCCCTGGGCCGGCCGTCGACGGCGAAGGCTGGTATGCATCGCCGGTCGGTCGGCTGGGCTTCTACTACCTGCCTCAAGGCCTGGTCTACATTCCAGCCGTGTTCGACAGGCCCGAGCGAGGTCGTCTGAGCGACGATGAAGTTCGCGCGCTCTTCACAGAGCTTCTCGACTCGATGCCGGCGCCGGCCATCGCAGAGCTGCGCGGCCGCCTCACCGACGACTCAGAGCTCATCGGCCGGCCCTTCGACTGGATTCTGCTGCCCGACCCCTGGTACTCGGGCCACGTGGTGCTCATCGGAGATGCCGCGCACGCAACGAGTGCGCATATGGGCATGGGAGGCGGAATGGCCGTCGAAGACGCCGTCGTGCTGGGCCAGTGCATCGACGCCGCAGCGACACTCGATGAGGCGCTAGACACCTTCATGAAGCGTCGCTTCGAGCGGGTGAAACTCGTCGTCGAGACCAGCGTGCGGCTCGGCCAGCTCGAACAAGAAAAGGCCGACCCTGCCGAGAACATGGCGCTGATGTCGCGCGCGTTCGGCACGCTGGGTCAGCCGTACTGATCTGAACGGTTCGGCGGTGCACAGTTCGGCGGTGCACAGTTCGGCGCCGCGCAGCTCGAACCATCGTCGAGACAAGATCTGGCATGATCGAGCCCGAGATGGTTTTTCCGGCAGGCACTGCTTCGCATCGGCGAACGGATGCACGGCTGCAGTTCGGCGTCGGCCTGCCGGGAATCGAGCGCATGGAGGCATCGTTCGCTCGTGGCGGCTTCGCTCCGCACCGGCATGACCGATACGCCATCGGAGTCACGCTTTCGGGGGTTCAGAGCTTTCAGTACCGCGGAGCCCAGCATGCGGGCTTACCCGGCGAAGGTCATATTCTGCACCCCGACGAAGTTCACGATGGCGTGGCAGGCACCGAGGCCGGGCTTCGATACCGCATTCTCTACATCGACCCGGCTCTCATTCGGCAGGCCATCGACGGCCGCGACCTGCCCTTTGTCGCAGAGCCGGTCATGCCCCGCGCAACGGTGAGCCCCACGCTGCTCGCCAGCCTTCGCGATCTGAACCAGCCCTTGACCGAACTCGAGAGAGTCGACCTGATCACGTCGCTCGCAGATACTGTGCAAAAGGGTGCGGGTCGCGCCCCCCGAGCGCCCGGCCAGAGGGTGGCCGACGCGGTGTCGGCCGTTCGAGACCTCATCATGAGTGAACCGGCCAGACAGCATTCGGCCGCCGAACTCGAAACGATCACCGGGCTTTCCCGATGGGAGGTCGCTCGCCAGTTTCGGGCCGCATTCGGAACCAGCCCCACGAGGTTTCGCAGCATGCGTCGGCAACCCGGTAGAACTGAAGCATGACAGTTGGTTTTATCGGGTTGGGCATCATGGGCGAGCCGATGGCCCGCAACCTCGCTCGGGCAGGCACAGACCTGATCGTCTGGAATCGTTCACCCGAGAAAGCTGAGCACCTTCGCGAAGCGGGCGCGCGCGTGGCCCCCGAGGTTGCTGCGGTCTTCGCCGAGGCGCGCATCGTCATTCTGATGCTTCTGCACGAGGCGGCGGTCGATGCCGTGCTCGGGCGGCACACGGCAGAGCTGGCCAAGCTGGTCGAAGGGCGAATCATCGTGCAGATGGGAACACTGTCGCCCGAATACTCGCGCGCACTCGAAACAGACATTCGGGCATCCGGTGGCCGCTATGTCGAAGCGCCGGTGTCGGGCTCTCGCGTGCCCGCCGAGTCTGGGCAACTGGTGGCCATGCTCGCGGGCGAGCCCGAAGCCATAGCCGAGGTAACCCGACTGCTGGCGCCGATGTGTCACGAACGCGTGCTGTGCGGTGCCGTGCCCGGCGCCCTTCTGACGAAGCTGTCGGTCAACATTTTTCTCATCACTATGGTCACCGGGCTGGTTGAAGCATTTCATTTCGCCGCACGACACGGGCTCGACGTGTCTACCGTGATCGATGTGCTGAATTCGGGGCCGATGGCGAGCAACCTCTCGGTGATGAAACTGGCGAAGCTTCAGACGTCAGATTTCGACGCCCAAGCCTCGATCGTCGACGTGCTGAAGAACAACCGCTTGATCGCCGAGGCCGCCCGGTCAGCCGGAGTCGCGTCCCCACTCTTAGACGTGTGCCACGCGCTCTTCGCCGAGACCCTCGAACTCGGCCACGGCAGCGCTGACATGATCGCGGTTCTTCGCGCCATCGAGGCGCACGACGTTAGCGGTCATGTCAGCGCAGCTGGCTGATCAGATGCGGCGATCAGTGTGCAACAGTGAATCGTTCGCGCTGGTGAGTAGGAAGTTCGATCTCGTCGACGAACGCCACGGCGAAATCGGCGACCGAGATTGCTGCGGGAGTTTCGCCCGACGACATGACGACGTCTCCGCCTACTCGGTAGTGGCCGGTGGTGTCGGCCGGAGCAAAGCGCCCGAACCCGCGCGGCGGGCTCAGCACGAACCAATCGAGTTCGGGATCGCTTGAGCGCAGTGCCTGCAGAACGGCATCGCTCGCCTCCGAGTAGGGGCGAAACTCTGCCGGGAAGTACGGCGACTCGTGCGCTTTCGGCCCCTCGGCAGAGAGCAGAAGCGTGCCTGCACCGCCAACAACCCCGAGACGTGCCCCGTGTTCTTGTGCGAGATTCGCGATGTCTGCGTTCACGCGCACGAATTCGCCGTCGAGGTCGCCGCTCGGCGCCAACGACACCACCACGACGTCAGCTCCGGTCACGGCCCGTTCGAGATCGGAGTGGTCGCGCGCAGAGCCCGTGATGGAGGTGACTCCGGCCACCGGCTCTTCGGGCGCGCTGCGGCTGAACACCGTCACTTCATGTCCGCGGCTCGCCGCTTCGGTCGCAATAGCTGTGCCGGCGTAGCCGGTTCCACCGAGAATGACGATGCGGGTCATCGGGTCGCCTCCGTAGCGAGTGGTGTGCCTGAGGTCGCCGCGCGCTGCAGATAGGCAGCGCGCACTGCCGGAATCAGCGCCTTCGAGGCTTCAAAGTCTGCCTTCTCCGCGCGAAGCTTCAGCAGTTCGCCCCCTCTGCTCTGTGGCGGTATCTCCGCTCCGCGCGCCGTGATCAGCACGTGGAAGTGCGGAAAGGCTTCACCGAACATCAACATATAGGTGGCCTCGGCTCCCGTTGCCGTGGTCACCGCAGCCACCAGGTCTTGGGCACGGCGGCCGAACGTTGCGAGCTCGTCGTCGTTCAGGCCGGTGATCTTCTCGGCGTGCCGACGAGCCCGCAAGAAGTACCACCCGGGTACGTCGTAGCCCGGCACGATCGATGCGGCCCAGAGGTCGTCGGCGAAAACCTGAGTCGAGGCGTCTGCGCTCTCAAGTTCGCAGATCAGGCAAGTGTCAGCCATGAGCAGTGTCCTACTTTCTATCGCGCGCAGTGCGCGGTGTATTGGTGAAACGTGTGGGTAGAAGTTCTCACAGCATCGGCGTGATCTGGCCGTCACGGGCCAGCAACGCAGTACCGTACATCTCGAGGCTGACCGCCGGAACGATGTAGGCATGCCGCCCGGCGACCGCCGAGTCACGCCACATGCGCTGAATGACGTTGTTCTCGGCGAAGCTTGCGGCTCCGTGCGCGAACAGCAGCAGGTTGATCGCCTTCGTGACGTTCTCAACAGCCCAGCCGGCGTCGGCTCGTGCGCGTGAGCGAATCAGCTCATCGGGAAAGGTACCCTCGCGAGCGGCCGTGTCGATAGCATCGGCCGACCGGTAGAGGTGAAACTCCGCCGTGTCGAGCAACATCGCGGCTTCGGCGATCTGGTGCCGAAAAACAGCGGAGTCGGCCTGCGTCGGGTAGAAAGTGAACGTCAGCGGCTTGGTTGCCGCCTTCGTGCTCACGATTTCGAGAACTTTGCGCCCCATGCCGAGCTGCGGGGCGGCCACGCCGAGAGCGAGCAACGGAGTGAACGCGGTGCGATAGAGCGTTTCTTCGGTGTGCTCGGTGGCGACTTCGCCGAGCCAGGCCTTCGGAGCCGAGATGATTCGGTGATCGGGCACGAAAACGTCTTTCGCAATGAGGCAGTTCGAGCCCGACGAGCGCATACCAGCGACGTACCAGGTCTCTTCGAACCCCAGGTCGGTGCGCGGAATCAGCGCCAGACCGTGGTCGAGCGTTTCACCGGCGGCGTTGACCACCGGAAACCCGAGAACGGCCCAGTCAGCGTGCCATGACCCTGAGTTGTAGAACCAGCGCCCGGTGACCAGGTAGCCGCCGTCGACCTTCACCGACTGCGACGTCGGCGAGACGACGCCCGAGACACGGGCACCGGGGTTTTCGGCCCACACGTCGTCTTGTGCCCGCTCGGGGAACAGCGCGGCCATCCAGTTGCACTGATTGATGAGCGTGACCACCCAGGCTGTGCCACCGTCGGCCTCGGCGACTGCCGAGAACACGTCGAGCTGGGTACGCACCGATGACTCGTAGCCGCCGTAACGCTTCGGCTGGGTGAGCTTGAAGATGCCCGCGTCGGCGAGAGCGACGATGGCCTCTTCAGCGACCCTGCGATCTTGTTCGCCTTGCGGCGCGTTGCGGGCCAGCAGCGGCTGCAGTTCGCGAACCCGACGAACGAGCTCTTCGCTCGTCGGGCTCAGGATGCTCGCCGAGCTTTCGCTGCTCGACGGGGTCTTCGTGGCGGGTGCGCCACTGACCGAACCCTCGGTGATTGCGGTAGACATTGTGCGATTCCTTCCGGTAAGAGATGAGTCAGCGCGAGAGCGCGGCGATGGTGTCGATGATCTCGGGCCGCTGGCGCTTGTCGTAGTGCGAGTGGGTTCCGAAGGTGCGGTAGGCGTAGACGAGCGGCGGCAGTTCGGCGTGACTCGCGTCGACGACATGGCCGATCAGCAGAATGTGATCGCCACCCTCGACAGCGTCGTATACGTCGCATTCCAGCCAACCGGCGGCGCCGGCGAGGCGAGGCAGCCCGTTCTCGAAGTGCCACTCGGTTTGCGCGAACCGGTCGACCTCGCGAGTGGCGAAGAGCCGTGCGAGATCTGCCTGGGCGTGGCCGAGAAGATTGATGCCGAAGCTGCCGGCCACTCGAATGGCCTCGAGCGCCTTCGACGCACGATCGAAGGCGACCGTCACGAGCGGCGGGTCGAGCGAAAGCGAAGCGAACGAACTCACCGTGGTGCCGACGGGCACACCATCGTTCGCGGTGGTGACCACCGTCACGGGCGCGCAGACACCCGCCATCATGTCGCGAAACAGCTGTGCTGAAACGCTTTGTCTGGGTTCCATTGTGATCTTCCTTGATCTCTAGCGGTCGATAGTGGGGCCTGGTGAAGGCGACGCGAACGTCAGACGAGCGCCTCGGTACTGCGCAACTCGAGCTCGTCGACAAGCCGCGCGAGTGCGGCGTGAGCCGATGAGGGCAACTCGACGTAGGGCTTTCGAGCGTGCCACCCTGGCCGGCCGAGCAAGCCCAGAATGGCCTTGTAGACGACGACCCGCGGCACCGAATGCGCGACCGTCAGGCCCATGATGGCGCCCCAGAGCCGCGTGAACTGTTGATACAGATCGCTCGCCCTCGCCAGATCGCCGGCAGCGATGGCGTCATGCAGGCCCCGACACAGCCGCGGCGCGACGTTCTGCAGGTTGTCGAGCTCGGCCTGGGCGCCGACAGCGCCCGAGAACATGAGACGCTGCGTCATCGTGAGCACCGTGGTTCGAGGCGCGAACTGCTGAACGAATTGAGCCACGTTCTGCTGATCGGGGTGGTGTTTGAAAACTCCGACCACCGATGGATACGTGGAGATCACCGTGTCGAGCACAGCCGTCGGAATCTCGAACCCGGTCATGAAGTTGCTCGAGAGCACGATCGGCACCGAAGTCGCCGAGAGTACCTCGTCGTAGAAAGCCTCGAACATCGCTACCGTGGGCACACTCGAGTGGCCGAGCGTGGGCGGGTACAGCTGCACCGCGTCGGCGCCGAGGCCGGCGGCGCGATCGGCGTACTGCACGTTCTGAAGTGCCGTCGGAAACTCGCGGTTGCTGGCAATGACAGGCAGTCGGGCCGCCATGGCGTCAACCGAGACCTCGAGCACCCGAAACAGTTCGGCGTCGCTCATTTGAACGCCCTCGCCCGTAGCGGGGCTGGCGGGTGAGTAACCGATGTTCTCCCGCGCCATCCACTCGATGTGGTCTCGCAGGGCAGCCTCGTCGACGCGCCCATCGCTGTCGAAGGGCGTGAGGCCCATCACGTAGGAGCCGGGTTGTAGCGGCGTCGCTTGCATTTCGAGGTACTCCTAGGGCTTCGGGGGTGGTTCTGGGTTCTAGCTTACGTGATATGTGATAACAGTCAAGAGTGAAAAGCTCTCACGCTTCTGCCGGCCGAAGAGTCGGCCGGCTGCGCTACTGAGTCAGGCGAAGAAAATGGCGGGCGGCTCGGTGCCCCATTCGTCGCCCACGGCAGGGTTCAATGCACTCCACTCCTGCTGAATGTAACCCGCGGCGTCGAGAACGATCTCTTCTTCGGCCGAGTACTCCACGATGTTTCCATCGTGATCGTGAAAGTAGAACGCAACGTTATGACCCGCACCGTGACGCAGCGGACCCCAGAGCACATTCACGTCGCCACTACCCGAAATACGTTCGTACGCGTCGAAGATCGCGAACCGGTCTTTCAGCGTGAACTGGTAGTGATGCAGCCCGTTGTAGGGCCCGGCGACGATGGTGTAGCAGTGGTACAGAGTATGGGCGCGCATGAATGCCACCGCGATACCTTCTTCAGGATGCACGATGCGGGCCGTCACCTTGAGGTCGAGCACATCGACCGCGAAGTCGATCTCGGCCTGCGGGTCGAGAATGCGCGGGGCGGCGTGGTCGAGCGTGATCGGCGTCGGCGCGGGCCTGTTGGGCACAACGATGGCGCCCATCGGATGCTCGACGTTGACCCCGGTCGTCAGGTGAACGTAGTGACCGGCCGGCGACTGCACGCGAAGTGCCGCTGCAGCACGCCAGAGACCACTCGCATCGATGCGCTCGACCGCGACGCCTTTCGACCGCAGCAGCTGTTCGTATTCGTTGAGAACACCCAGATCGCGAACGAGGTACGCGACGTGGTCGATGGTCTTGGCGGCACCCGGAGTGAAAACCAGACTGTACGGGTCGAGCCCCGATGCGGCGAGATAGTGGCGGCCCTCGTCGTCGACGTGCACGAGCCACAGGCCCATGTATTTCACGGCGAAAGCGGCCGCCGCAGCCGGATCTGGGCTGTGCACGGCCAGGTAGCCGGCCCGCTCGATGGTCGAGGGTCTCGAGGTGTGATTCGTCATTGAACATTCCTTACTTCTTGCACGGTAGACATGTCGAGTGCGAATGCTCCGTGCCCGTCTGTCGATCTCGTATCTGATAAGATATAACATCTTGAGGAGCCAGAGAACCACATCTGGCCAAGCGAAGGGGCAACTCATGACGATTCTCGTAACGGCCGCGGGCGGCAATCAGGGCAGATTGCTCGTACCCAAACTTCTGCAGCGCGGCCGATCGGTGCGGGCGAACGTTTTGACCGAGGCATCCGCTGCCCGGCTTCGCGAGCTCGGCGTCGATGACATTGTCGTGGGCGACCTGCGTGATCCCGAGGTTCAGCGTCAAGCGGTTCAGGGTGTCGACAAGATCTATCACGTGGGCGCCACGGGCAGCGACGAGCGCACACTGGGCCTCGGGCTGGTTGATGCTGCTCGCATCGAGGGTGTTTCGCACTTCGTGTTCAGCTCGGTGCTGCACGCCATCATCACCGATCTCAAGCAGCACGAGTACAAGCGCGACATCGAAGAACATCTGCTCTCATCAGACCTCGAGTTCACCATTCTGCAGCCGACGAACTACATGCTGCCGCTGCGGCTTCGACCCGTCTTCGCTCGCGGGGTCTTCGAACTCTCGTGGTCGCTCGACCGAAAGCAGTCACTCGTCGATCTCGACGACGTCACTGATGTGGCCGCCACCGTTCTCACCGACACCGCGCGGCATGCCGGCGCAACCTACGAACTTGCTGCGCCCGGCCGCCTCGATGCGCACGAGCTGTGCGACATCATTTCTCGTGTGCTCGATCGGCCGATCGAGCTGCGCGAGATCACGCCTGAGACGTACGCGAACGCGTGGCTGCGCGACGTCGACCCCGAAACGGCCGAGCATGTGCTGAGCGTGGTGCGCTCGATCAGTGCGCGTTACAGCGCACACGACTTCGTGGGCAACGCGAACGTGCTGACCTGGTTGCTCGGCTGCGAACCGACCTCGTACGAGCAGTTCGTCGAACGTGAATGGAGCGCCTTCCGCGCCGCGCAGACCGTTTCGGCCTGAATCGCACGAACCCCGCAATTCATCGTTATTATATCAAATAACATGAATAGGCAGGAAAGCGATGACGTCGTCTATCAAACCCATTGAGTCTCGCTCGGTGACCGAGCAGGTCACCAACGAGCTTCGGCGATCGATTGTCGCAGGCGACCTGGCTCCTGGGTCGACTTTCTCGTTGCGCAGCATCGCCGATCAACTGCACGTCAGCTTCATTCCGGTGCGAGAGGCGCTTCGCAACCTCGAAGGCGAGGGTCTGGTGATCACGAGACCGGGCCGCAGCGCTCAGGTGACGCCACTCGACCTTGAAGACCTTCGTGCCATTTATCGCCTGCGCGGCAATCTCGAACCCGCACTCGCCCGTGAATCGTGCCTCGTCATCACCGACGCTGAGCTCGATCGCCTTCACGAACAGGCGGTGGAGTATGGCAAGACGCACCATTCCATCCACACAGTCTTCGAAGCGCACCACGCCTTTCATGCCGAAATTCTCGCCCCGGCGGCCACGTCATGGGACCTGCGCGTCTTGAATTCGGTGTGGCGCGCCGCCGAACGATACATCCGCATCGGTTTCGGCAAGCAGAACCCTGGTGAGAATACGCGAATCAAGGGTGAGCATGAGCGACTCATCGAGGTCTTCCGTGGTCGTGACCCAGATGCTGTGGCGGCGGCCGTCTTGAGCCACCTCAAGGAGAACGAACAATCTGCGAGGCTCGCCCTCGTTGATGAACCGCGGGCTGTCGCGCTCGAATTCTGATCGAGCGCTGATCAAGGCCCCGCTTCGCCCAGGAAACACCTATCCGCTTGCAACGTGATATGTGATAACGTTCGAGTGTTCAATACGATTGCTTGCGTTCGACGCGGGCACGGGCCCAACGGAGGACTCATGATTCTGGTAACAGCCGCATCAGGTCGAACTGGCCGTAGTCTGGTGGCCGCGCTCACGCGCGAGGGCAAACCCGTCAGAGCCGCCGACATCAATCCATCTGTGCACACTGTTCGAGATGTCGGTGCTGCCGAGACCATGGTCGTCGACCTTCTCGAGCCCCGCGAACTCGCCAAGGCGATGGACGGCGTCGACGCTGTTGTACACATCGGCCCGCTGTTCCACCACCGTGAGGCAGACATCGGCCGCGCGGTGGTCGCCGAGGCTCGGCGCGCAGAGGTCGAGCACTTCGTGCAGTTCTCTGTCGTGCATCCGCAGATCGAAGCGCTGCTCAACCACCAGGCGAAGATCGGCGTCGAGCGGGCAGTTGTGATGTCGCCGATTCCGTTCACGATCATCCAGCCGATGCACTACCTGCAGAACATCGACGTTGCCGCCACGGTTCAGTCGGGCATCCACCGCAAGCCGTTCTCTCCGGATGCCCGGCTCGCCCAAGTCGACCTCGACGACGTCACCGCGGTTGCAGCCAGCGTCGTCGGCGACCCCCAGCACTTCTACGCAACGTACGAGCTCTGCGGGTCTGACTTCGTCACCGGGCACGACATCGCCGCCGTGATCAGCGAGCTCTCGGGCCGCGAAATCAGCACCGAGCTGGCGCCCATCACCGACTTCGCCGACCCGAAACCGCAGCGCCGTGCCGAAGACGAGTTCTCGTACGACGCCATGTACCGCCTGTGGGGTCACTACAGCCGCTACGGCATCACCGGCAACCCGAACGTCTTGACCTGGTTGCTCGGGCGAACGCCCACGACTCTGCGCGACTATGTCATTCGTGAGCTCGAGGCCGCGTACCTTCCTGTTAATGCGTAACCTCGCAGCGACCCGCGATTGATTGCATTGCCCCACCCCCGTTTGCCTACACAACCGTTCGACCCGCACAAACCCATTGAGAGGACGACACTGATGTCGAAACCAGAATTACCCGGCGGCACCCTCACCCTTGCTCCCGAGCTGACCGTGAGCCGCGTCGGCTACGGCGCAATGCAGCTCGCTGGCCACATGGCCTTCGGGCCACCCGCCGATCGCGCGGCGGCCATAGCGGTTCTGCGCACCGCTGTCGAGCTGGGTGTCACGCACATCGACTCGAGCGACTACTACGGCCCGTATGTGGTCAACGAAATCATTCGTGAAGCGCTGCATCCTTACGGCGACACAGTGCACATCGCCACCAAGGTGGGCTTTCTGCGCAACGACCAGGGCGCGTGGATTCCCGCACTCACCCCAGACGAGCTGCGCAAAGCGGTGCACAGCAACCTCGAGCACCTCGGCCTTGACGCTCTCGATCTGGTCAACCTGCGCGTGGGCGCCCAGAATCAGGCCGCGCCAGGCTCGCTCGAAGGGCCGTTCACGGTGCTGGCCGAGCTGCAGCAGCAGGGCCTGATCAAGAACATCGGCCTCAGCACAGTCTCGGCTGAGCAAGTGGCCGAGGCGCGCAGAATCGCGCCCGTGCTAGCCGTGCAGAACTACTACAACCTCGCCCAGCGCACCGACGACGATCTCATCGACAGCCTCGCTGAAGACGGTATCGCCTTTGTTCCCTACGCCCCGCTCGGCGGCGGTTTCGACCCGCTGAAGGCACAAGAGCTCGACACGGTCGCGGCTCGGCACGACGCGTCGCCGCTGGGCATCGCGCTCGCCTGGCTGCTCAACCGTTCGCCCAACATCTTGCTGATTCCGGGCACCTCGTCGCTCGCGCACCTGTACGACAATGTATCGAGCACCGGCATTGTTCTCACCGACGAAGATCTGGCCGATCTCGAACTTCTCAGCGACAAGGCGGATGCACGCTCATGAGCACCTCGATAACCGACAGTGATCTCGCTTCGAACGAAGCCCTTGCCCAGCGCGAAGCACTCGACGCCTCGGCCGTCATTCAGGTCGTTCTCGCCGAACGGCAAGCTCGCGACCGCGGGTGGTGGGATCGCATGGCTGACTCCTTCTGGCCCGACTCCACGGTGCGGCTGAGCTGGCACAAAGGTTCTGGCGCGGGCTTCGTGGCAGGCACCCAGGCCATTGCCGAACGCGGCCAAGAGATCGCGTTGCACCAGCTGTCGGCTCCGGTGGCGCACGTGCGTGGTGACAGGGCCTTCGTCGAGTCGACGGCCACGATGAGAATGGCCGTCAACATCGATGGCGTCGCCGGCAACCTGACGACCACCGTGCGGCTGAACTATCGCCTCGAACGTCGTGACGGCAGGTGGCGCATCTTCTCGCTCGACGCCATCTACGAGAACACGACACTCTTTCCGGCGGTGCCGGGCCAGGTCATCACGGTCGACCCAGACGAGCTGACCGGTTACCGCTCGAGCTACGCGCTCTTGGCCTGGAACATCGCCAGGCGAGGCATCACGCCGAGCACAGAAGACCTCGGCGACGATCGGCCAGACGATGTCAAGGCGTTCTACGACGGCGTCTGGAGCTGGCTCGAGCAGCAGTAGCTCAGGCCGCACACCCCGTGCGAACAGAAGAGGCCCCGTCATTCGACGGGGCCTCTTCTCGTGGAGCCGGTGGCTATCAGACCGACGCTTCACTTTCGGTGAGCAGTTCGCGAAGCTCACGAACGAGGTCGTTGAACTCGCGAGTCTCGGTGAGCGCGCGGGTTCGGTTACGACCGAACGGAACCACGACCTGCTTGCTGATCTTGCCCGGCTTGGGCGTCATCAAGACCACCCGGTCGGCGAGATAGACCGCCTCGTGAATGTCATGGGTCACAAAAATGGTGGTGCGCTTCTCGCGATCGGCCAAAGCCATCAGCTGGTCTTGCAGCGACTCTTTGGTCATTGCGTCAAGAGCGCCGAACGGTTCGTCCATCAGCACCAGGTCAGGCTCTACCGCGAGCGCCCGAGCGAGGTTCACGCGCTGCTGCATGCCGCCTGACACCTCGTGCGGGTAGTGCGAGGCGTAACCCGAAAGACCCACCAGCTCAATGGCCGAAGCAACCCGCTGCTTGATCTCTGCCGAGCTCATCTGGCGACGCAGTTCGAGGCCGTAGGCCACGTTTCGCTCGATGGTTCGCCAGGGCAGCAGTGACGCGTGCTGAAAGACCACAGCACGGTCAGGGCCGGGGCCCTGGATGGGTTTGCCGTGCATCCGAATCTGCCCGTCGTTGAAGTCGGTCAGCCCGGCGACGCAGTTCAGCAAGGTGGTCTTGCCGCAGCCAGAATGGCCGATCAGGGTGACGAATTCGCCTGCTTCAACGCTCAGCGAGACGTTGTCGAGAACCCGCTGAGAGGTCGACGCCTTCTGACCCCGACGCTTGTACGTCTTGCCGAGGTCGACCACTTCGAGGCCGGCCGCAGGCGCAGTTGTGCTCATCGTCGAGAGCCTTTCGTTCGCTGTGTTCAGGGTGTTTACTGTCGCCATTTGTCTAGCTTTCTCTGAATGGTTCCGAGTGCGAAGGTGAGCAGAAGGGCGGTGGCGGCGAAAACGAGCACGCCGACCAGCGCATCGGCGGTGTCGAGAGACAGAGCCGAGGTGAAGATCAGTCCGCCGACACCGGTGTTGCCGTAGAAGTACTCGGCGACCACCACGCCGATGAGGGAGAGGGTCAGGCCCTGGCGAATGCCGGCGACCACAGAAGGCACCGCCCCCGGTAGTGCGATGGTACGCAGCACGTCGGTGTTGGTGGCCAGGTAGCTCTGGGCCAGTCGAATGTGTTCGCGATCGACGGCTGAGACGCCGGCAGCAGTGTTGAGGATGACCGGAAAGATCGAAATGAGCACAACAACGACGACCTGCGACGAGAATCCGATGCCGAACCACACGGTGATGAGCGGCAGAAGCGCCAAGGTGGGCGTTGCGTACAGAAGTGAGACCAGTGGGTCGACGACGGCATTAACACGTCGGTACCAGCCGAGAATCAGTCCGATGATGAGTCCCACTACGAGCGAGATTCCGAATCCCGCGGCGAAGACGACGGCCGACGAGGCGATTGCTGCCGGCAGCGTGCCATCGGCTATCAAGACCACGGCAGCCTGGGCGATGGCCACAGGTGAGCTGGTGAAGAGATCATTCACGAGCCCCGTGCTGGCGGCCACCTGCCAGAGAATCAAGAACCCGATGACGCCGCCGGCGCCGAGCAGCGTGCGGGTCGAGCGAGAGATGGTCGGCCTGCTGACGATGCGGCGAGAGGCAAGGCCGTTGCCACTCGCGCGAGTTGTGATGGCCATCTGACGGGCTCCATTCGGGTCGTGCCTAGTGAGAAAAGACGGGGATCGCGACACCGGTGAAAGATGTCACGAAGACGTGATCGGGGCGCGCCGCTCGCTCAGCTCGAGGCGAGAAAGCGGCGCACCCCAGGTGTCACTTCAGTTGATTGACGTAGGTGTTGTCGACGTACTTCGCCCAATCTTGCGGATTGACGTCAGGATGCCCGTTGTCATGCAAAGCCTGCAGAGCCGGTATCTGCGTGGCGGCCGTCACCGGCTCGAGTGTCTTCGTCATGACGGTCAGCGTTCCCGCGTAATCGACCGCGGGATTCTGCGAATTCGCGAACGTCTTCAATGTTGCCTGCGCATCGGTGGGGTCTGACCACCAGGCCATGACCGCCTTGTTCAGAGCGTTGACGAGCTTCTGGGTTGCGTCAGGGTGCGCGCTTGTCCAGTCGGTGTTGGCGTAGAGACCGGCCAGAGTGAACGGAGTCGACTTCGAGAAGTCGTAACCGACACTCGAACCCGGCGTGCTTGCCAAAAGGGTTGCGCCTGTCGGCAACGATGAGACGACGACTCCCTGCACCTGGCCGCTCTGGAAGGCGGCCGACACAGCCTGAAAACTCCCCAGCGACACGAAGGTCACGTCGCCAGGCGCCAAGCCGGCGCTGGCCAGTTCTTGTTTGGCCAGAATGTCGACGATCTCGCCCGGAGCCGAGATTCCCACCGACTTGCCTTTCAGATCGGCAACGGAGCTGACGCCGTTGCCGAGCAAGAACTCCATGTTCGGCTTATCGGCATAGGTGCCCAAGATCTTGATGGGTGCCTTCAGTGCCGCCGCGTCGGGGCCGGGAGCCGCGCCGACCACGAACTGTGCGGTGTCGCCGGCCAGTGCCGTCGGTACTTGCGCCGCCGTTACGATCGACACTTTCACGTCGAGGCCCTCTGCCTTGAAGAAGCCCTGATCGACCGCGAACGTCGGTACGGCCAGAATGGCGGCGGGCGCCCCGACCACGAGCTGAATAGTGCCGGCTGGCGCCTCACCGGTTGATGAAGCACCGGCCGACGCCGAGGTGGAGCAAGCGGCGGTTGCGCCGAGAATGGCGAGCGAAACACCGACGACGACTGAACGTCTGCGCCAGGTACTGCGATTGATGTCGCGAAAAATCTTTAGCCTCATTGCCAAACATCCCTTTGGTTGAGCACGATCTCCGATGATCGTGCGTTCATGTGTTGCCAGGTATCGGTGATGTTATCACATATAAAGACGAGCACTCCGGGCGAAGTGTGTCGGTTTCAACCGGCGCGCCTCGGCCTCGCGCGGAATGCCGGAGAATGAATAAAACCCGATCGCGCGAGTACTGTTATCACATATACTAATTGTGCCCACACCCCGCGCGCTACTGGCGCCGACCTTCAAGGGAGAAAGTCATGTCAACGTCGATCCAATCTGCGATCGCGACCGAAACGCCCACTCTGGCTGAACTCATCGCGCGAGCAGACGAGCTACGCCCTCTGCTGCGAAAGAACGGGGCCGAGGGCGAGCAGCAGCGTCGCGTCGTCGAAGAGAGCATCGACGCCCTCAAGACGGCAGGCCTCTTTCGGCTTCTGCAGCCCAAGCGATACGGGGGGTACGAGTCGTCGATTCGCGCCCTGGTCGATGTCGCAGCTTCAGTCGGCGAGGCAGACGGCGGCACGGCCTGGGTTGTGTCACTGCTGAACTCTGGGGCCTGGCTGGCAAGCTGCTTTCCCGAGCAGGCCCAAGACGATGTCTGGGCCGACAACCCAGATGCGCTGGTTTCTGGGGTCTTTTCGCCCAAAGTGGAGTCGACGAAGGTCGCCGGCGGTTACCGCGTAACGGGTGAGTGGTTCTACAACTCCGGCTCGTGGCACGCCGACTGGGCGGTGCTCAGCATGCCCATTCCCAACGAAGCGGGTGAGATCGTCGACATGGCCATGGCGCTCATTCCGCGCTCTGACGTCGACCTGAAAGAGACGTGGTTCGTCGCCGGCATGCGCGCATCTGGCTCGAACTGTCTCATCGCGACCGACATCTTCGTTCCCGAGCACCGCATCATGTCGGTTCCGCCGGCCATCGAGGGCGAGTTTCCCACCGAACACTCCGAAGAGCGACTGTATTCGTCGCCGCTCGGCCCCTTCTTCACCGTGGGCATGGTCGGCCCGCAGCTCGGCCTCGGCCGAGCCGCCTTCGCCATCGTGAAAGAGAAAGCGGCGACGAAGGGTGTCACGAACACCATCTACACTCGCCAAGCCGACTCGGTGGCCTTTCAGATTCAGCTCGCTCAAGCGGCGATGATGCTCGAGACCGCTCACTTGCACGCGCATCGAGTCGCCGACGAGATGGATGCCGCAGCTCAACGAGGCGAGAAGCTCGACTTCTTGGCACGCACCCGAATCAGAGCCGACATCGGTTGGGCGATCGAGCACGTGGTCAAGGCCATCGACACCCTGCTCTACGCCCACGGATCTTCTGCGTTCGCCGAGGTCAACCCGCTGCAGCGTATTTGGCGCGACTCCGAAGTGGCCTCGCGTCACGCCGGCATTCTGCCGATGGTCTGCTACGAAATCTACGGCAAGGGTCTCGTCGGGTCAGACGAACGCATCACTCAGATGATCTGAGCTGAAATGAAAAGGCTCTCGGCGGCACCAGATCTGGTGCCGCCGAGAGCTTTTTGTTGTGCCCGGCCAACGCATCCGGTTGGGCGACGCGGAATCGTGCGTCAGCTGGCTCGCTCGAGCACCTGGCCGTCACGAAACGCAGGGAATACCTTGCGAGCGAAGTCTTCGATGCTGCTCGGCTCGCGCTTCAGAAGCCAGCGCAGAACGTTCGGGCTGCCGACATGGTCGTGGTCGCTGTAGAACGCGCAGATCTGGCGCAAGACTCTGCCCTCGTCGGGAATGAGCTCGAGGTCGACGTCACCGAACCACATCTTCGCCCATTCTTCGGGGGTGATCTCTCGCACGGCTACGGGGTCGCCCACGACTAGAGCAACCGCATCCGCAACGTCTTGGGCGGTCAGCCAGCCGGCGCTGCACAACTCGTAGGTCGCGCCCCAGTGCTCGGCACCGTGAGTGAGCACCTCTGCGGCCACATCGGTCACGTCGTCGAGGTCGACCATCGACATGCGCCGCTCGAGTGACCACGCCTGTTGGTAGACGCCGTCGCGAAAGGCGGGCAGAAGCTCGAATGCGGTCATATAGTTTGCGGGCTGCAAAATCGTGTACTTCAGACCCGAGGCGACGAGGCGCTCTTCGACGTCACGCTTGTACTGGTGCTGAAAGAGGCCGGTAGAGATGGAGTGCAGTACCGAGCTGAAGACGAAATGATCGACGTTCGCCCGCACGGCCGCCTCGACGATGGCCAGACCCACCTCTCGTTCCGCGGGGTGACCCGTGGGGTTGAGATAGTAGACACCGTCAATGCCGTCGAGAGCGGTCTTCAGCGTCTCTTCATCGAAAAGCTCGTCAACCAGCACTTGCTCGACGCCCAGTTCTCGCAACGACTCCGCCGAAGACTCCGATCGCACGACGCAGCGCAACGACGCACCCGCCGCCAAGAGCTTCGGAACCAGCAGCTTTCCTTGGTTTCCGTTTGCAGAGGTAATCAGCAGCATGTCAAAACTCCTCGATGAGCGCTCGTCTTGAGCGACGATTGTATAATGTTATATTATATCAAGCAGAAGTTGAACGAGACTAACCCAAAGGAGTGCTTATGTCTCAGGTACGAAAGATTGCGTTCGGTGTCGCCATAGTGACGGCGGTCACCGTGCTAGCAGGATGCTCGAGCAGCGGCAGCTCGGGAGATGACCCGAACGCCGGCCTGACCGGCACACCGATCAAGCTCTCGATGTCGGCCTACATCGACTCCCCCATCGGAAGCCTTCCCGAGATCTTCTCCGGTGCAGAAGTCGCGGCAGAAAACATCAACAAGGCCGGTGGCATCAACGGCCGGCCGATTCAGATCGAGACCTGCAACGGCAAGGCTGACGCCGCGACCGAAGTCACCTGTGCGCAGAATGCTGTGAACGATACCCAAGTGCTCGCGAACATCAGCAGTGTGTTTGCAGCCAACCAGGCCGGTGCGACACAGGCCATGCAGGCCGGCGGGCTGGCCGACGTCGGCAGCGTCGGTGGCGATCCAGCCGTTTTCGCGCTCGACAACGAATACCCCATCGAGTTCGTACCCGCAATGACGAACGCCTGTGCCGCACCAGAGGTGAGCGGGCCAGATGCCAAAATCGGCGTCATCGTTTTGCAGAACCCGTTCTCGCAGGGCACCTTCCAGGTCATGGAGCCGTACCTCAAGAGCAGTGCGGTCGGCAGCCGATATGTGGGTTCGGTTTCGATACCCGTGACTCAGCAAGACTATTCGTCGGTCATCCAAGAGCTTGCCGACAAAGGAGCCAACTACATTGTGCCGCTGACCGGCCAGGCCGCCGGCGCACAGATCGTCACAGCCGCGAATTCGGCCGGTCACAACTGGACCTTCTGCGCCGACGCCGGAGTCTTCGGCACGTCTGCGGTGAGCCAGCTCGCGCCCATGACGAAGGAGTTTCTCACCTCATCTGGATTCCCGCCCACTTCGGCCGATTACCCGCTGGTGAAGCAATTCGACACAGAAATGGCCGCCGCTGAAAAGGCCGGCGACAGCAACGCGAGCCTGCAGATCAATCCCGGTAACTCGATGCGGGCGTGGCTCTCGGTGCACATCTTCGCCATGGTCGCGGCTGGCATCAGCGGCGACATCACCAGGCAGAGCTTCTCCACCGCGATGACGACGGCGAAGGTCGACCTGGGCTACGCACAGATCGACTTCTCGAAACCTCTGGGCACGCCGCCGTTCCTCCGCGTCTTTCAGCCGCTCGCGACTGCCAGCAGATGGGACACCGGCAGCAATCAGTTTCAGAAAGTCAGCCAGGTGAACCTGCTCGACCTCAACGGCAACTGATGCAGAACCCCGAGGGAGATCAAGAATCGTGACAGAAGCAGTTCAGTACGCGATACTCGGCTTGGGAGCCGGCGCGGTCTACGTGTTACTGGCCCAGGGTGTGGTCATCATCTTTCGAGGTTCGGGAGTTCTGAATCTCGCGCAGGGCGCCATCGCCATGCTGGCGGCTTATTCATTCAACGAACTGCGTACGCACCAGCATCTTCCCGATTGGCTGGCGATCATCGTCGTCGTGGCTGCTGCCGCACTGGCGAGTTTTCTGATCGATGTGCTCGTGATGAGAAAACTGGCCAACGCCTCACCGCTGGCTCGGCAGATCGCGACTCTCGGCGTGCTGATTCTGGCCACGTCGGGTGCCATTCTGATCTGGGGTGCCACTCCCTCTATCGTCACGCGTGTGCTGCCGACCTCACCGGTGACGCTCTTCGGGGTGACGGCCACCACCGACCGATTGCTGATGACCGCCATCGCGATCGCGATCACTATCGCACTGGCGCTCATCTGGCTATTCACCAGGGCCGGCTGGCTTGCCGAAGCCGTTTCAGAGAGCCGAGTGGGCACCGCCGCCCTCGGCTGGTCGCCGCAGATGATCTCTGCGGCGACCTGGGCCGGCGGCGGCGCTCTGGCAGGGCTCGCGGGCATCCTCATTTCGCCGATCACTCAGCTCAACCAGGCGACGATCACGTTTCTGATCATTCCGGCGCTCGCTGCAACGCTGATCGGAGGCTTCCGCTCGTTCGGGCTCACCTTGCTGGGCGGTCTGGTCATCGGCATGGCACAGGCGCTGACCAGTCACTACGTGCCGATTCCCGGTGCCGCCGACGCGCTTCCGTTCTTGCTCATACTCGTCGTGCTGCTTGTGCGCGGGTCGGGTCTGCCCACCCGTGGGCATGTGCTCGATCGGATGCCCGCGGTGGGCCTCGGGCGCATCGATCTGCGAGTGATCATTCCCATCGCCGCCGCGGCGCTAGTGATCGTGCTGCTGGTGCCCGTTCCGGCCGTGCAGACCATGCTCGCGTCTACCCTGGCGATCAGCATCATCTTGCTGTCGCTGGTGGTTCTGGTCGGGTACGCCGGGCAGCTCTCACTCGCCCAATACGCCCTGGCCGGGCTCGGTTCACTGATCACCGCCCGACTGGTGTCGAGCCTCGGTTGGCCGTTCGAGTTCGCACTCATTGCAGGGGTCGTGGGGGCTACCGCCATCGGCTTGATCTTCGCGCTGCCAGCGCTGCGTACCCGAGGCATCAATCTCGCGGTGGTCACACTGGGGCTCGGGCTCGCCACCCAGGCAGTCGTCTTCAATAGCTCCACCCTGACGGGTGGGGTCAGCGGCACTGCCGTCGGCCCGCAGACGATCTTCGGTATCAGCATCGATTCCAACCGCTATCCGCAGCGCTACACCGTGGTCGTCTTGATCTTCTTCATTCTCGCGGCCCTGGTTGTGGCGTGGGTGCGGCGATCGCGCACCGGCCGGCAGATGCTAGCCGTGCGCTCGAATGAACGGGCCGCGGCTTCGTCGGGGGTGAGCGTGTTCGTCACGAAGATGCGCGCCTTCGCGATCTCGGGTGCACTCGCCGGGCTCGGCGGCATCCTGCTGTCGTTCCAGTCCACGACCATCCCGTTTGCACGGTTCGACCCGCTCAGCTCCATCAACGCGATCGCGCAGGCGGTCGTCGGAGGGGTCGGATTCGTTTTCGGCTCGATCTTCGGGGCGATCATCGCACCGCAGTCGTTGACCTCGCTGGTGAGCAACGTGACGGTGCAGCTCTTCCTTCCGGTCGTCGGCGGAATCGGTGTGCTCGCCACCCTCATCTCCTACCCCAATGGCATTGTGGCGTCGCTCATCGCTCCGTTCCGCCGGCTGCGTGATCGACTTGGCCTGGCACCCCGCGCGCACACCGTTCTGCCCCCGACGACCGACGCGACTCCCGTTCGGCCGCGCACGCTCGTCGTTTCGAACCTCACCGTGCGTTATGGCGGAGTGGTCGCCGTCGGTGGGCTGAGCTTGAGCGTGGAACCGGGCCGAATAGTCGCGCTGATCGGCCCGAACGGTGCCGGTAAGACGTCATTCATGGATGCCCTGACCGGCTTCACGAAATCGACCGGGAGTATCTTTCTCGACGACATCGACCTCTCGCAGTTGCCCGCGCACCGCCGTGCGACTGCCGGACTGGCCCGCTCGTGGCAGGGGCTCGAACTTTTCGACGATCTCACGGTGCTCGAGAATCTGCAGGTGTCGAGCGACAAATCATCGACGCAGCACGCGGGTCGACGAGGTTCTGCGGGACTGTCGCCCGCTGCCGCTGCGGCGGTACGAGAATTCGGGCTCGAGCAACACCTTGACCGCTATCCCGACGAACTCTCGTATGGGCAACGCCGACTGGTGGCTATCGCCCGCTCGGCCGCGATGGAACCCTCCGTTCTGCTTCTCGATGAGCCCGCCGCGGGTCTCGACGAACACGAGTCGCTCGAGCTCGCGCGCCTGGTCAGGGCGCTGGCAGATGCCCGCAACATGGGCATCCTCTTGGTGGAGCACGACATGAACGTGGTGATGGGAATCGCCGACCACGTGGTGGTCATCGACTTCGGTGAGTACGTGGCAGACGGCACGCCCGCCGAGATCGCAACGAACCCTCGTGCGATTGCGTCGTATCTGGGCGACGAGGTCGACACTGACTCTGGGCCGGAGCTTGCGACCAACGTTTTAGGAAAGGAGCTGGCATGACCGAGCTCTTGGCGTGCCGTGATCTCACGGCCGGCTACGGCGATGCACACGCCATTCGAAACGTGAACATCGAGGTTGCGGCGGGCGAAGTGGTCGCCCTCTTGGGGCCGAACGGAGCGGGAAAGACAACGACCCTGCTCTCGCTGACGGGTGTGCTGCCGATCGCGTCAGGAGAAGTGGCGTGGCTGGGGGCGCCCGCGAGCGGCTCTTTGCACCAGCGAGCCCGGCAAGGCCTCGCCTACGTGAGCGAAGGGCGCTCGGTTTTTCAGCGCCTCACCGTGCGGCAGAACCTCGCGATTGCTCGTGACGGCGACGCCGAACGCGCCATCGAGGTCTTTCCCGAGCTGCGAAAGTTGCTGGGGCGCCGAGCCGGACTGCTTTCCGGGGGCGAGCAGCAAATGCTGACGCTCGCCAGGGCCCTCACCCGCCCGACCCGACTCCTTGTCGCAGACGAGCTCTCGCTCGGCCTGGCGCCACGCACTGTCGGGCGGCTGCTGCAGACCGTGCGGCAGATGGCCGACGGCGGCATGGGCGTTCTTCTTGTCGAACAGCATGTCAACCGGGTGCTCGACATCGCAGACCGCGTGTACGTGCTGCGACAAGGAACCATTCAATTCGCAGGAACAGCCAAGGAGGCACGAGGTCGTATGCACGAAATCCGTGGAATGTATCTCTCGGGAGCGCCGTCGAATGGCTGACGCGCTGAGGCGAATCGTAGCGCTCGAAGAGCACTTCGTTGTTCCGGAGCTCGTGAGGGCGTGGCAAGCTTTGCCGCCCGGGCGAATGTCACCCAGTGGTGGAAGCGACGACCCGTTCTCCCGCCGCTTACTCGACGTCGGCGACGAACGCATCGCTGCGATGGACGACCAGGGTGTCGACGTGCAAGTGCTGTCGCTGACGTCTCCGGGGGTGCAGTCGCTCGACCCCGGTGATGCGGTCGCGCTAGCTCACGACGCGAATGATTTTCTCGCCACGGCGATCGCCGAGCATCCTGATCGCTACCAAGGGTTTGCGGCCATTCCCACCCCCGACCCGGCCGCCGCCGCTGCAGAACTCGAGCGCGCCATCACGCAGCTCGGGTTCGCGGGCGCCATGCTGAATGGTCGAACCGGCACGACGAATGCCGACGCGATGGAGTTCGACGATCTCTACGCGACGGCCGAGCGTCTCGGCGTTCCGCTGTATCTTCACCCGCAGACGCCCATCGCTGGTGTTCGCGAGGCGTATTACTCGGGGCTCGGCGGTCGTATCGATTATCTGCTCGCAAACCCTGGCATCGGCTGGCACTACGAAACCGGTATGCAGATTCTGCGCATGATCTTCGCGGGCGTCTTCGATCGCCATCCTGAGTTGCAGATCGTGACCGGACACTGGGGCGAGGTCGTTCTCTTTTATCTGGAGCGCACCCAGCAGCTGGTGAATGCGACGGGGGTGCACCTCGAGCGCACCTTAGAGGAGTATGCCCGGCAGAACCTCTGGGTCACGGGCAGCGGGCTCTTGTCGAATCGCTACCTTCGCTGGAGCACCGAGGTCATCGGCGTCGACCGCATCATGACTTCGGTCGACTACCCCTACGTCTCCAACTCAGGTGGCGCTGCCCGCCGGTTTCTCGAAGAGGCGCCGCTTTCGGCAGACGAGCGCACCGCGATCGGTTCAGGCAACTGGGAGCGCCTACTCGCCCGCCGCAGAATCTGACGACGACAGCTGCCCGCTGGCGGTCGGAGAGACCGCGGGCATCCTGTTCGACACGGAGATGTCGAAGAGCGTCAATCGCCGACCGAGTCGCCAGGCCTCCTCGTAGCGGCTCCGCTCGACCCCGTTGGTCGCTCGAGCGAGGAGCGCCGTCGTGATGTCGCGGCTCCGCGTGCCTCCTGTTGAGGGTTTTGCTCTCTCTGTACGGCCGCCAGTCATTGTCAGAGCGTAGGGAGCTTCGCAAGTGCTTCGTCGGCTTTGGTCTCGCTGACGCCGAGCTTGTCGATGAGCAGGGTTCGGGCGGGCCCGGTGTCGCCCGTTTTCAGGGCCTGGTAGGCGGCGTCGGCTTGACTGCCGAGTTCGGCCCCGGGTTGTTTGGTTACTCCGAGCTGGTCGGCGAGTTGTTGGGCGGTGTCGACGCCGTACGCGGTTCTGATCAGTGCGGGGAGCGGGTAGTTGCTGAGCGATCCGAGATCCATGAGTGTTCCTTTCGATGATGGTGGCCCCACCCTACGTTCCGGCAGCCCTAGCCGCGCGGGCTCGACAACACCAATCCTGTGAGATAGGCCGAGGTGCGACCGTGAAAACGCTCCTCTCAGCGTGATCACATCGCCCCCTGCCCGGCACGGGTCAGCGCGAAGCTGTGGCCAGATGGGATCGCACGAGCACGAGTTTCTTTTGAGAGGGCTGGTTTTGTGGGATGGCGGCGAGGTTGAAGTCTTTGATGGCGCCGGGTTGGAAGACGAGGCATTCGGTGGATCCGCCGAACTGGAAGTAGCCGAGTTCTTCGCCTTTGTCTATGTGGTGGCCGCTGGCGATATCGGTTCCGATGACGCAGGAGGAGACTTCGAGCATGCCGACGGCGACGAATGCGAGAGTGCCGATTGCGGGATTGTCGGCTTCAATGACGATGATGGCGCGGGTGGCGACGTGCGCGAGGTACCCTTGCGAGTTGCCGGGCTCGACGGCGTCTGGGCCCTCTGAATCCGCTTCGGAGTAGTAGGTGCCCGGTTGTACGAAGGCTCGCACGATCCTTCCCGTCACAGGGCTGTGCCAGCGGTGGTAGTTCGTGGCGCTCAAGAAGGCCTGATAGACCGTGCCGCCCTCGAGCTGTTCGACGCACGGGTCGCCTGCGAGCATGTCGTCGAGTGAATACGGTTGGCTTTTGATCCAGAACTGGTCTCGGCGCTTCACATTGGTGCTGATCGCGTAAGGCGTCGACTCGCAGGCACTGGTGATTACGGAGTCGGTTTTGGGCGATGCGACGGGGCGTTGTCCGTCTGTGAATCGGCGGGTGAAGAAGTCGTTCCACGACGTGAACCCCCAGTAGGGCGCGTCGGGGTCGTGCTCGTACTGGTTCATGCCGACGGTTTGTTGAGCTTCGGCGGAGGTCCAGCCGGTGGGGGAGTCGTTGAGCACGTACAGCGAGTCCGGGCCGCTGAGGAACTCGCACCACGCGTCGAGGATCTTTTTGATGGCGGCGTTGATGCGCGGGTCGCGGTACGCGGCGAAACCGGCGGGGGTGCCCATGGTCCAGTCGAGGATCGCGGTCAGCGGCGTCATCACCATGGTGTCTTTACCGAACTCCGGTGCCATGGTGAGCACCTCGTTCATAAGGCGCAACAGCTGGTCGACGCTGTCGATATGACGTTTCGTGTAGGGCTTCGAGGAGGGTACTTGCGTGACCATCTCGTGCATGTACAGCCTCACGACAGGGTCAGATTCGATGAGTTGCTTGAACTGCTGGATAGCCGGATGCAGGTTCACGTTTTCGCCGCGGGCGTCGACGCGAACTCGGTGACCGGCGAGCCACGATTCGAGGGCCTCCTGATTTGCGGGCAGCCAGCCGGCCTGGCGTCGTACGTCTTTGTCGAGGACTTCAGTCATATAGGCAGCTGGTCGGTTGTTTGGGGGACATAACCCGTACGCCCAACGCAACCGTGCAGTCTAGACGAAGGGTCAGGCATGATTAATGTCCTTCCGCACATCAATTTCGGCACGCAATCCATCAATCACAAAACCTCGGCAGACCCTCTGCCTGAATGATGCTTCCGGGCCACGTCGCTTCGGCGATGATTTGCGGGAACCAGAGGTCCATCCAGGCTTCCAGCTCCGCCCGGGTGGCGAGGGTGTGCCAGCGTCGTCGCTGGTGTGCGGTTTCGCCGAGCCCGACGAAGTGCCACACGCTGAAGTCGTTTACCTCGTCTTCCCGGATCTGGTACCCGACGTGCCGGTTCGCGGCAGTGACCTTCCACTCCGAATCGGTGACTTTTTCGAAGTGAAAGTAGCTGCTCTCCGTTTCCGGATCGACGGCCAGCAACCGTGCGGCGATCAGTTCCGTCGTTGTTGTTTTGGCTGGGTTCGTCACGATCGCCCGCCGCTCAGCGCGACTGTCAGGCCCCCGAAGATGGCGGCGTGGACGGTGCGAAGAAGTGCGGAGTGCTCCACTAACGGATTGACCGTGCTGCTGGTGGCGGACCGTGTTCGGGTGGACATCACCAGAGGTGACATGGTCTGGGCGCTCATGCGGTGCCTCGATTCATGACTGGGCTTGATGAAAGGCCAGGCAGTCATGAAAAGTGCGCCACCCGGTAGAACGAGCAACCGGGGTCAAGGGCGACTGAGACAAACCTACCGGAACGCCTCGCAGTGCGCATTCAGGAACCGATCAATGGTGGGGGGTTGACGCCATCGCCAAGACGGTATCAGCAAGCGCGGGTGGGTTTCACAAATGGTGTGTTCAGGCTGGCTGACTGCTGAGGTCGAGGGTTCCGTTGATGACGTTTTGGGCGTCGGTGAGGAGTTTGTTGTTGTTGGAGCGGGCGTGGTTGCGGATCCGGTCGAACGCTTCGTCGGGGGTGATGTTCGCTTGACCGGCGAGCATTCCTTTGGCTTGTTCGATTAGTACCCGGTTGTTCAGCGCGGTTTGCAGTTGTTCAGCGAGATCGGTTTTGGCGATGCTGCTCCGGTCCTGCAGAAGACTGATCGTTGCCATGTCCGCGAGTGCTTGACCCAATGCCACATCAGCGTCGGTCATCAGGGTGGTGTCGTTCGAGACCAGGTTCATGGCCCCGACCACGTCGCCGCGGAGCCGGAGGGGAAGCGCGTGAGTGGATTGCACTCCTGCTTCAGCGGCGACGCCGACGAAGCGTGGCCAACGGTCTTCTGCTTCCGTGATCGTCGCGTTTGTGACGGGTTGACCGCTGCGGAAGCAGTCCAGACAGGGGCCTTCGTCGATTTGCAGTTCGAACAGTTCCAGGTTTCGGATCCTCTCCGAGGACGACGCTGCCAGTCTGAGGCCGCCGCGGAGATCGGTGAGCATGATCCCGGCCGCGTCGACGTTCAAAAGTTCCACGCATGCGTCCGCGAGGTAGTGCAGAAGATCGGTGGCGTCGAAATCGTCGGTAAGGGTATCGGCGAGGGTAATGAAAACTTCGGCGAGGCGGGTTTCTCGTGTCATGCGCGTTC
>NZ_BMGP01000005.1 GCF_014640255.1 Subtercola lobariae
GACAACACAATACGGAGCTTCTTCTCCGCCGGGATCGTCGGTGGACGACTCATATCAGTTCAGACCTTTCAGCTGGGGCGTTGCATCAGCAACTAACTACCCCTGCCAACAATTCTGACGCGCGACACCAACACCACACTTCACCGACGCAACAACAATTCACGACGACGCAGCAAACAGCGACACAGACAACCAACTCGACGAATCACCACCCTTCTGAGGTCGCTGACGCGCGCCCTAACGAATGCCGCCAGCCGCATACCGCTGAACACGCCGGCGCGCCTGTCACTGAAGTGCAGCGACCGACGACAGGCTTGGCCATTCCAGTTGGCGACAGGAGCAAACGGCTGCGCACCCCGCGCGCCGGGCCTCGCCGCGGCGAGAGAGCCGCTGCTCTAGGGTGGGAGGCATGCGCGTGCGTATCGATCCCAGCATTTTGGCCGCCGATTTTGCGAACCTGCAGTCAGAGATCGGGCGCATCAGCACCGCCGATCTGGTGCACGTCGACGTGATGGACAACCACTTCGTTCCGAACCTCACGCTCGGCCTGCCGGTGGTCGAGAGTCTGCAGAAGGTTTCGCCGCTGCCGCTCGATTTGCACTTGATGATCAGCGACGCCGATCGGTGGGCGCCCGTTTACGCCGAGACGGGAGCGTATTCGGTGACGTTTCATGCGGAGGCAGCGGCAGATGTGGTTGCGACTGCTCGAAAGCTCCGCGAGATCGGCGCGCGCGCAGGCTTGGCCGTGAAACCGGGCACCGACATCGATCCGTATCTCGAGCTGCTGCCTGAGTTCGACATGCTGCTCATCATGACGGTTGAGCCCGGTTTCGGTGGGCAGTCGTTCATGGCCGAGATGATGCCGAAGCTCAGCCGGGCATCCGAAGCCGTGAAAAAGAGCGGCCTCGACGTGTGGCTGCAGGTCGACGGCGGAATCAGCGAGAAGACCATCGAGATCGCCGCCGAGGCTGGGGCAGACACGTTTGTGGCGGGGTCAGCCGTCTTCGGCGCAGAAAACGCCGCCGGGCAGATCACGCTGCTGCGCGAGCTCGCCGCGAAGCACACGCACTGAGTCACACGCACTGCAGCACCAGTTTCACCCGATACCCTAGAAGCGTGAAAACCTTCGACGACCTGTTTCTCGAGCTCAGCGAAAAGCAGTCGCTGCGGCCCGAGGGCTCTGGCACCGTGCGCGAGCTGGATGCCGGCGTGCACGCCATCGGCAAGAAAATCGTCGAAGAGGCCGCCGAAGTGTGGATGGCTGCCGAATTTCAGAGCGACACCGAAGCCGCTGAAGAGATCTCTCAACTGATCTACCACGTGCAGGTGATGATGCTCGCGAAGGGCCTCACTCCCGACGACATCTACCGACATTTGTAAGCCTCGAACCCCACCATTCGAGCCAAATTCGGCGCACAAACTTTCACGAAAGAAAACAATGCTGAAAATCGCGGTGCCCAATAAGGGTTCACTGTCAGAAACCGCTGCCCAGATGCTCGCCGAAGCCGGCTACAACGGGCGCAGGGACCCGCGCGAACTGGTGATTCAAGACCCGAAGAACGACGTCGAGTTCTTCTACCTGCGCCCGCGCGACATTGCCACCTATGTGGGCTCCGGCGCCCTCGACGTGGGTATCACCGGCCGCGATCTGCTGCTCGACTCCGAGTCGCCAGCCGCAGAGGTCGCCGAGCTCAACTTCGGCGAGTCGACCTTCAGGTTCGCGGGCCCCGCCGGCGCCTTCGAGAACGTCGAACAGCTCGAAGGCCGCCGCGTCGCCACCAGTTACCCGGGCCTGGTCGGCGCTTTTCTTGCCCAGTCGAACGTCACGACTACCCTCGTGAAGCTCGACGGCGCCGTCGAATCGGCCGTGCGTCTGGGCGTGGCGGATGCCGTCGCAGATGTCGTCTCGACCGGCAGCACCCTGCGCAAAGCCGGGCTCGAGATCTTCGGCCCCGTGATTCTGCAGTCCACCGCGGTGCTGATCAGCTCGGGCATCCAGAAGCCCGGCGCCGACACCCTGCTGCGCCGCCTGCAGGGCGTACTCGTGGCGAGGCAGTACGTGCTGATGGATTACGACGTGCCGCGCATCCACCTCGACGCCGCATCGGCCCTCACCCCGGGCATCGAGTCGCCCACCATCTCGCCGCTCGCCGACCCCGACTGGGTCGCCGTGCGCGCCATGGTTCCGCGCCTCGAGACGAACCAGATCATGGACGCGCTCTGGGAGGTCGGCGCCCGCGCCATTCTGGTCAGCCCGATTCACGCCGTGAGAATGTAGCGGAAGGCGCACGCGTGAGCCTCGCCATCAGAGTCATTCCGTGCCTTGACGTGGCCGCCGGCCGCGTGGTGAAGGGCGTCAATTTCGAGAACCTGCGTGACGCGGGCGACCCCGTCGAACTCGCCCGGCTCTACGCCGCACAAGGCGCAGACGAAATCACCTTTCTCGACGTGACCGCAACAGTCGACGAACGCGCCACCACCTACGACATCGTGCAGCAGACCGCCGAGCAGGTGTTCATTCCGCTGACCGTCGGCGGGGGAGTACGAAGCCCCGAAGACGTCGCCCGCCTGCTCGCCAGCGGCGCCGACAAAGTGGGCGTGAACAGCGCCGCCATCGCACGCCCCGAACTCATCGCCGACATCGCCGACCGCTTCGGCGCCCAAGTGCTCGTACTCTCACTCGACATCAAACGGGCGGCCCACACCGAATCGGGTTTTGTCGTCACTACGCACGGCGGTCGCCGCGAAACCGAGTTGGATGCTCTGGCCTGGGCCCAACGCGCCATCACCCTCGGCGCGGGCGAACTCCTGGTCAACTCGATCGACGCCGATGGCACGAAAGACGGTTACGACCTCGAACTCATCCGTTTGATGCGCGAAATCAGCAGCGTTCCCGTGATCGCTTCGGGCGGCGCGGGCAAGGTCAGCGATTTTCCCGAAGCCATCGCCGCTGGGGCCGACGCGGTTCTCGCGGCCTCGGTGTTTCACAACCGCGAACTCACCATCTCCGATGTGAAGTCGGCTCTCTCAGAAAGCGGGGTGGTGGTGCGATGAGCGCTGCGACGCCAGAAACCCGAACAGCTGCGCCCGAGGGCCAGCTCGACATCGACGCCGTTCTCGGCCGCGCCACGTTCAACGAGAAGGGGTTGCTGCCCGCGATCATCCAGCAATTCGACACTCGTGAGGTGCTGATGCTGGGCTGGATGGATGCCGAAGCACTGCGCCGCACCTATACCACCGGCCGGGTGACGTTCTGGTCGCGCTCGCGCCAAGAGTACTGGCGCAAAGGTGACACGTCAGGGCACGCCCAGTTCGTTCGCGAAGCGGCGCTCGACTGCGATGGAGATACTCTTTTGGTACAGGTCGAGCAGATCGGCGCCGCCTGCCACACCGGCACCCGAACCTGCTTCGACGGCGACATGCTGGCGCCCGTGCAGGGCTTCAGTGGCGTCAGTGGCACCGCAATAGATTCAGCGGCCGCAACAGACTCAGCAGCCGCAACAAGTTCAGCAACGGCAGATATCGAGGGCGAACAAAACAATGGCAGAGAGTAGAGCAGGCTCGACCTCTCGCGAAGAGTTCGACGGGCTGCTGTCGTCGCACCGGGTGATTCCGGTCATCCGCACCCTCTTTGCCGACGGCGAGACGCCCATCGGCATCTACCGCAAACTGAGCGACAACCGACCGGGCACGTTCTTGCTCGAGTCGGCGGGGCAGGGCGGCGTATGGTCGCGGTTCTCGTTCATCGGCGTGTCGAGTTACGGCGTGCTGAGCGCCGACGGCGACCGTGCGGTGTGGATGAGCTCGGGCCTCAGCGCATCACGCGCCTTTCCGCACGGCATGCCGAGTGGCCCACTCGAAGCGCTCACTGCGCTGTACGAAGAGTGGAAGACGCCGGTCATCGACGGGCATCCGCCCCTCACCGGCGGACTCGTGGGCTTCATCGGCTGGGAGACGGTGCGCCAGATCGAGAACCTGCCCGACAAGCCGCCGGCCGACTACGCCATGCCGAGCCAGGCCCTCTCGTTCGTCTCCGACCTCATCGCGGTCGATCATTTGCTCGGCACCGTCACCCTCGTGTCGACCGTGCTGGCCGACGGTGGCCCGAAGCGCGAGGCCGACGAACTCTGGCGTGACGCTGTCGCGCGCCTCGATTCGATGCAGCACCGGCTCTCGCGGCCGGCAGAAGCGTGGCTCGCGAACGCCGATTTCGATGCTGTCGCGACACCGAAAGCCCGCACTACGCGTGACGACTTCTTGGCCTCGATCGAGGTCGCCAAAGAGCACATTCGTCAGGGCGACATCTTTCAGGTGGTCGTGGCGCAGCGTTTCGACCTCGAGTGCACGGCAGAGCCCATCGAGGTCTATCGGGTGCTGCGCACGCTCAACCCGAGCCCGTACATGTACCTGCTGAACCTCGAATCGCCGAGCCGTCAGCCGTACGCCATCGTGGGGTCTAGCCCAGAAGCCCTCGTCAAGGTCGAACACGGTCGGGCCTACACGCACCCCATCGCGGGTTCACGGCCCCGCGGGCACACCATCGACGAAGACAACCGCTTCGAAACCGACCTGCTGGCCGACCCGAAAGAGAAGGCCGAGCACCTCATGCTCGTCGACCTCGCCCGCAATGACCTGCTGAAGGTCTGCGCACCCGGCTCGGTCGAGGTGACCGAATTCATGCGCATCGAGCGGTTCAGCCACATCATGCACATCGTGTCGTCGGTCGAAGGCGAGCTCGCCGACGGAGTCAACGCCATCGACGTGTTTCGGGCGACCTTCCCGGCCGGCACGCTCTCAGGCGCGCCGAAGCCTCGGGCCATGCAGATCATCGACGACCTCGAGCCGGCCCAGCGCGGGCTCTACGGGGGAGTCGTGGGGTATTTCGATTTCGCGGGCGGGGCGGATGTCGCCATCGCAATTCGCACGGCGGTCATCGCCGACGGGGTCGCCCACGTGCAGGCCGGCGGCGGCCTCGTGGCCGACTCCGATCCGAACTCCGAGTTCATCGAGTCGCAGAACAAGGCGGCGGCACCCCTTCGAGCGGTGGCCATCGCGAACGCCATGACGAGGGTTGGATGACCGGCGTGAGTAGTGCAGACGAAGTACCGCCGCGCATCGAGGCTGAGAACGCGCCTGCAGCCCCGCCACATGCTGCGGTTACGACCGAACCAGCCAAAGTAGTGACCCCAGCCGCCGCTCGCGCCGCGAAAGCCCGGCGTCTGAAGTCGCTCACCATTTTCGCGGTTGTCGTCTGGAGCGCCCTGGTGTTTCTCGCCTGGTCGCAGCCGTGGTTCACCCTAACCGCTCAGGGGCGCGCCGGAGACACGTTGAGCGTCACCGTGCAGGGCGCCGTTGCGGCGCCGGCGCTCTCGGCGCTCGCGCTGGCCGGGCTGGCCCTAGCCGCCGCCCTCGCCATCGCCGGCAGCATCGTGCGCGTCGTTCTCGGCATTCTCGAAGTGGTGCTCGGCGGGTCGATTCTGGCCTCGTCGATCGCGGCCGTCTCGAATCCGGTGCTCGCCGGGCAATCCGCGGTCACGACGGCGACCGGCGTGGCGGGCAGCTCGTCGATTCAGGCAATAGCCACCACCGCCGGTAGCGCACTGTGGCCCTACCTCGCGATTGCGGCGGGGGCGCTGATGGTGCTCACGGGCATCCTGATCGTCATCTCGGTGCGGCGCTGGCCGGTTTCTGGGCGAAAGTACCAGCCGGTGCAATTCGCTGCAGCCGATGGGCGAACGGTCGGCAGCCCGGCTGAGCTGTTCGAGAGCGACAGCGACGCTGACGATGAGGCCACCACCGCGGTCGACGATGGCCACGGCCATGGCGATAGCGATCCTGCCGACGCGCACACCGCCGGCGAAGCTCAGCCAACGGCCGACGCAGGCTCAGGCGAAGACGCAAGCGCAGCCGCCGGCGCAGACGCCCTGCCCGTCGCGGCGGCCGACGACGACTCGGCGAACACTGCCGCGGTCGACAGTTGGGATCGCCTCAGCCGCGGCCAAGACCCGACCGCATGAAGCTCACCCGATACACTTATTCATCTAGCGGCACACATCTTTTTCGAGGAGCACTATGAGCATTGAGACATCAGAACCGGGCCACGGCAGTTCTACCGCTTCGTGGACGGCGGTTGTGATCATGCTGGTCGCGTTCGCCATCGGCACCGCTGCATTCTTCTTCAGCATCGTCTGGCTCGTCTGGGCCTCGGCCGGCCTCGTGATCGTCGGCTTGCTGGTGGGTTACGTGCTCGCCAAAGCAGGGTACGGCGTCGACGGGGCGAAGACAGCCGCCAGGGGGCACTAACACCCGTGCTTTCTTCTCTCACTGCCGGTGCCGCCGAAGACGCGGCCGCACGGCTCGAGCGCGTCTCGTTCGACGAGGTCGAGCGGGCGGCGCTCGAACAGACGCCGGCTCTGGATGCTCTGGCCTTTCTTGCTCCCGCCGAACGGGTCAAGATCATTGCCGAGGTCAAACGCTCAAGCCCGTCGCGCGGTGCTCTCGCCGCCATCACCGACCCTGCGGCACTCGCCTCGACGTATCAGTCGGCGGGCGCCAGCGCGGTGAGCGTGCTCACCGAGGGCCGCAAATTCAAAGGGTCGCTCGAAGATCTCGAACTGGTGCGTGACGCGGTGAGCATCCCGGTGCTTCGAAAAGACTTCATCACGCTCGACTATCAGGTGCTCGAAGCCCGTGCCGCCGGGGCCGACCTTGCGCTACTGATCGTGGCTGCGCTCGAGCAGAGCGAGCTTCTGCACTTGCACGAGTTCATCGTGTCGCTCGGCATGACACCACTTGTCGAGACGCACTCGGCCGACGAGGTCGAGCGCGCCCTCGACGCGGGCGCCGGGTTGATCGGCGTGAATGCGCGCAACCTCAGCACGTTCGAGCTCGATCGCGATCTGTTCGGCACGCTGGCCGACCGTATTCCGGCCGGCATTATTCGGGTCGCCGAGTCTGCCGTGAAATCGGCCGCCGATGTGAGCCACTACCGATCGAGCGGTGCCGATGTGGTGCTGGTGGGCGAGGCCCTGGTCACGGGCGACCCGGCCAGAACGCTCGAAGAGTTCTTAGGAGTATCTTGACCACCCATTTGCGCGACGAACAGGGGCCGTTCTTCGGCGAGTTCGGCGGCCGGTTCATGCCCGAGTCGCTCATCGCCGCCCTCGACGAGATCTCTGTGGCGTACGAAGAAGCGAAGTCAGACCCGACTTTCGCCGCCGAGCTGGCGGAATTGCACCGCACCTACACCGGCCGCCCGTCGATCATCACCGAAGCGCCTCGCTTCGGCGAATATGCCGGTGGCGCGCGCATCATCTTGAAACGTGAAGACCTGAACCACACCGGCTCACACAAGATCAACAACGTGCTCGGCCAGGCGCTTCTCGCCCGTCGCATCGGCAAAACGCGGCTGATCGCCGAGACGGGCGCCGGCCAGCACGGCGTTGCAACGGCCACGGCCGCGGCTCTGTTCGGCATGAAGTGCGTGGTCTACATGGGCGAGGTCGATACCGAACGCCAGGCCCTGAACGTGGCACGCATGCGTCTGCTCGGTGCCGAGGTCATTCCCGTGACGACCGGCACGCGAACGCTGAAGGATGCCCTCAACGAGGCCTTTCGCGACTGGGTCTCGAACGTCGAAGACACCCACTACCTGCTCGGCACCGTGGCCGGGCCGCACCCGTTTCCGGTGATGGTGCGCGACTTTCATAAAATCATCGGCGAAGAAGCCCGCGAACAAGTGCTCGACCTCACCGGCGCGCTGCCCGACGCCGTGGTCGCCTGCGTCGGTGGCGGGTCGAACGCCATCGGCATCTTCCACGCCTTTCTCGATGACCCCGATGTGAAGCTCTACGGTTACGAAGCCGCCGGCGACGGTGTCGACACCCTGCGTCACGCGGCCACCATCACCATGGGCCGCCCGGGCGTGCTGCACGGCTCGCGCAGCTACATGCTGCAAGACGCCGACGGCCAGACCCTCGACTCGCATTCTATCTCTGCCGGCCTCGACTACCCGGGAGTGGGGCCCGAGCATGCCTGGCTCTCGTCGATCGGCCGCGCTACCTACCTACCCATCACCGATGCGCAAGCGATGAGCGCTTTCCGCCTGCTCTGTCAGACCGAGGGCATCATTCCGGCCATCGAATCGGCGCACGCGCTGGCCGGCGCTCTCGAACTCGGCCGCGAACTCGGGCCTGACGCCACCATTCTGGTCAGCCTCAGCGGCCGCGGCGACAAAGACGTCGAGACCGCAGGGCGCTACTTCGGCGTGCTCGACGAGCAGGCGCTGACGGCGGCGACGCTCGAGCAGAACGCGCTCGACGGCAACGCCCTCGATCCGAATGAGCTGACCGAGGGCGCCATCGAGGTCGACGAGCTCGATCGCGATGCCGCCCACGGGTTGGGAACCGAGCGATGAGCGAGGTGCAGACCACGTCAGGCTCGGCCGGAACGCCAGGGTCGGCCGGAACGTCAGGGCATCCCCGAACCTCCGCGGTGGGAACGGTCATCCGCTCGGCCAACACCGAACGCGCCGGCGCCCTCATCGGGTACCTCCCGGTGGGCTTCCCCAACCTCGAGCAGAGCATCGACGCGGCCGTCGCGCTCGTCGAGAACGGCGTCGACGTGCTCGAACTCGGGTTGCCGTATTCCGACCCGGTGATGGATGGCCCGGTCATCCAGAAAGCCACGCAGACCGCCCTCGAAAACGGCTTTCGCCTGCGCGACGCGTTCACCGCGGTCGAGGCCATCAGAGGGCGAGTGGATGCCCCGATTCTGCTCATGACGTACTACAACCCCGTGGTGCAGTACGGTATCGAGCGTTTCGCGAACGACCTCGTTTCGGCAGGGGGAGCAGGCCTCATCACCCCCGACCTGACGGTCGACTCGGGGGCCGAGTGGATCACCGCGAGCGATCGCACCGGCCTTGACCGGGTCTTTCTCACCGCGCCCACCTCCACCGACGAACGCCTCAAGCTCGCCATCGACAACAGCCGCGGCTTCGTCTACGTGGTCTCAACCATGGGTGTCACCGGTGCTCGCAACGATGTGGATGCCGCTGCACGCACACTGGTCGACCGCCTGCGGGCGAACGGTCTCGAGACCGACGGCAGCAGCGGTGCGTGCGTGGGAATCGGCATCTCGACCGGCGACCAAGTCGCCGAGGTGCTCGCGTACGCCGACGGCGCCATTGTGGGGTCTGCCCTCGTCAGAGCCCTCGCCGATGACGGCGTCGCGGGCGTCGGGCGGGTCGCGGCCGCACTGGCGGCGGGCACCAGCCGCTAACAGTGTCTGCGTGAGAGACTTCGCAGACGACGAAGAGCTGAACGCAGACCCGCTCTTCGCATCATAGAATTGCCCTTGCCGTGTGCCCGCAGACGGCGCAACCCACGTATGGAAGGTCTACCACCAGGTGTTTCTGCCGCAAAGCATTCCCAGCCCGCAAATCGACTCGCTCGATATCACCGGCTGGCTCCGCACTCTGGGCGTCAACCTGCCGTTCACCATCGACATTCGCATCTACGCGCTGTGCATTCTGTTCGGCATCGTCGTGGCGACCATCATGACTTCGCGTCGGCTCACCAAACGCGGCGCCGAACCAGGCATCGTGCTCGACATCATTTTGTGGACGGTGCCGCTCGGCATCATCGGTTCGCGGTTCTTTCACGTCTTCACCCACCCCGGCGACTACTTCTACGCGGGTGCGAACTTCTGGGAGATCTTCGCCATCTGGGATGGCGGCATAGCCATTTTCGGTGGGCTGATCGGTGGCGCCATTGGTGCCTGGATCGGGTGCAGGCTCACGGGCATCCGCTACTGGACCTTTGCAGATGCGCTGGCGCCTGGGTTGCTGCTTGCTCAGGCGTTCGGCCGCTTCGGCAACTACTTCAACCAAGAACTCTTCGGCCAGCCCACCGACGGCTGGTGGGGACTGCAGATCGACGCGATCAACCCCAACACCGGCTTAGCCAACCCGGCAATTCCGATCGGACTTGCGCCTGACACCCTCTTTCAGCCGACCTTCGCTTACGAAGTCATCTGGAACGCCCTCGGGGTGCTGTTTCTGCTCTGGATAGGCAAGCGCCTGAACCTGCAGTGGGGCAAACTCTTCGGCGTTTACCTCATCTGGTACGGCGCGGGCCGCACGGTGTGGGAGACCATTCGCATCGACCCGAGTGAGATCTTCTTCGGCGTTCGCACCAACGTGTGGGCGGCGTGGCTGGCGATTGCCATCGGCATCGTGATCATCGTCGTTCAGCGACGACGCCACCCGGGCCTCGAGAAGAGCGCGTACGTTTCTGGCATTGCGTGGTCACCGGCAACGGCTGAGGTAGACTCGAAAGACAGGTACACAGACGAAGAACTCCGTGGCGACGTTGCCGCTGATGACGTTGCTGATAGCAACGAGTCTGAGACCACAGATCTCGAGCCGAGCGCCACAAGCACAGCCGGAGCGAAGCCGTAGGTTCCACCCACCAGGCACAGTCACCACAACCCAACCGCACAGATCTTCACTCGTTCATACGTAGATTTTCACTGCACCGTTTCCTCGGGCCACCGGCGTCCCAGTCAGAACTACCCGGTTTGCCATTTTCCGGGGGGATGGATTCTTATGGTTGAGAACAGAACCTCTGCCAGTTTCAGCGCGTACCCGGCTCCGCAGGGAATGTACAATTCCGCTGACGAACGCGACGCCTGCGGGCTCGCCATGGTCGCGACACTGCGCGGCACCGCCGGTCACGACATCATCGACACGGCGCTCGAAGCCCTGCGCAACCTGGAACACCGTGGTGCCGTGGGCTCCGATGCGGGTACCGGCGACGGCGCGGGCATCCTGACCCAGATTCCCGACGAATTCTTGCGCGCTGTTGCAGGTTTTGAGCTGCCCGAAGCGGGCCACTACGCCGTGGGCAACGCGTTTCTGCCGCTCGATCACGACGAGCGCGAGAATGTTGTTTCACGCATCGCCGAGATCGCCGACGAAGAGGGTCTGCGTGTGCTCGGCTGGCGTGAGGTTCCGGTGCGCCCCGACGAGCTCGGGCGGCTGGCCCGCGAGGCCATGCCCGCCATCAGGCAGCTCTACGTAGAAGCGAAACACCATGACGCTACGGGTGAGAAGGCCACGGGCATCCAGCTCGACCGGCTCACCTACCGGCTGCGTAAGCGCATCGAGCACGAGCATGAGGTCTACTTCATGTCGCTCTCGGCGCGTACCCTCACCTACAAGGGCATGGTCACGACCCTGCAGCTCGAGCCCTTCTACCCCGACCTCTCTGACGAGCGGTTCGCGTCGAAGCTTGCGCTCGTGCATTCGCGGTACTCCACCAACACCTTCCCGTCGTGGCCGCTCGCGCAACCGCTTCGCATGATGGCTCACAACGGCGAGATCAACACAGTGCAGGGCAACCGCAACTGGATGCGCGCCCGCCAGTCACAGCTGAAGAGCGCCGTTCTCGGCGACATCGCTCCCATTCTGCCGATCGTCACGCCCGGCGCCAGTGACTCGGCGTCGTTCGACGAGGTCGTGGAGTTGCTGACCCTCGCCGGCCGCCCGCTGCCGCACGCCATCATGATGATGGTGCCAGAGGCATGGGAGAACAACGCCTCGTTCGACCCCGAACGCCGCGCGTTCTACGAATTTCACGCGACCCTCATGGAGCCGTGGGACGGCCCGGCCGCCCTCGTCTTCACCGACGGCACGCTCGTCGGCGCGACCCTCGACCGCAACGGGCTGCGCCCCGGCCGGTACCTCGTCACCGACGACGGCCTCGTGGTGCTCGCGAGCGAGATCGGCGTGCTCGACGTCGACCCCGCCAAGGTCGTTCGTAAGGGGCGGCTGCGCCCCGGCAAGATGTTTCTCGTCGACACCGAGGCAGGCCGCATCGTCGAAGACGATGAGATCAAAGACGAGCTCGCCGCGAGCGAGCCGTGGGCCGAGTGGCTCGACCAGGGCCGCATCAACCTGCGCGACCTGCCCGAGCGCGAGCACATCGTGCACACCCCGGCCTCTGTCACGCGCCGTCAGCGCACCTTCGGCTTCACCGAAGAAGAGATTCGCATTCTGCTGACCCCGATGGCGAAGAACGGCGCGGAGCCGCTTGGCGCGATGGGCTCCGACACGCCCATCGCGGTGCTGTCGAGCCGGTCACGGCTGCTCTTCGACTACTTCACCCAGCAGTTCGCTCAGGTGACGAACCCGCCCCTCGACTCCATTCGTGAAGAAGTGGTGACCTCGTTGCGCCTCGGCCTCGGGCCCGAGCGCAACTTGCTCGACGCCACGCCCGGCCATACCGGCCAGGTCGTGCTCGACTTTCCGGTCATCGACAACGACGAGCTCGCCAAGATTCAGCACATCGACCCGAGCCCTGGCAGCTCGACGACCACCACCATCAAGGGTCTCTACCGAATCGAAGACGGCCCCTACGCCATGCAAGAACGCATCGCCGAGATGTGCACCGAGGCTGATGAGGCCATCGCCAACGGCGCGAAATTCATCGTGCTGAGCGACCGCGACTCGAACAAAGAGCATGCACCGGTACCTTCGCTGTTGATGCTCGCCGCCGTGCACCACCACCTCATTCGCACCGAGAACCGCATGAAGGTCGGCATGATCGTAGAGGCGGGTGACGTTCGCGAGGTGCATCACGTTGCCTTGTTGATCGGCTACGGGGCATCCGCTGTCAACCCGTACCTCGCCATGGAAACGTGCGAGAACTTGGTGCGCTCGGGCATGATCACAGGGCTCAGCCCTGAGAAGGCCGTCAAGAACGTCATCAAGGCGCTCGGCAAGGGCGTTCTGAAGATCATGTCGAAGATGGGCATCTCGACGGTGTCGTCATACGCCGGTGCACAGGCATTCGAGGCGGTCGGGCTCGACAAAGAGTTCGTTGCCCAGTACTTCACCGGTACCTCGTCGAAGCTCGGCGGCGTCGGAATCGACGTTATCGCGGCAGAAAGCGCCAACCGGCACGCGGCAGCCTTCCCCGAAGACGGCAGCGTGACCGTTCACGAGCCCCTCGCCGTGGGCGGCGAGTACCAGTGGCGTCGCGAGGGCCCGCCGCACCTCTTCAACCCCGACACGGTGTTCAAGCTGCAGCACTCCACTCGCGCGCGCCGCTACGACATCTTCAGGGAGTACACCAAGCTCGTCGACGACCAGGCTGAGTCGCTGATGACCATGCGTGGTCTGTTCAAGCTGAAGACGGATGCTCGTAAGCCTGTTCCGCTCGACGAAGTGGAGTCGATCGAATCCATCGTCAAACGCTTCTCGACCGGGGCCATGAGTTACGGCTCCATCTCTGAAGAGGCGCACACCACCCTGGCTATCGCTATGAACCGCCTCGGCGGCAAGTCGAACACGGGCGAGGGCGGCGAAGACACTGCGCGCCTGCTCGACCCCGAGCGCCGCAGCGCCATCAAGCAGGTCGCCTCAGGCCGCTTCGGTGTGACGAGCATGTACCTGACCCACGCCACCGATATTCAGATCAAGATGGCGCAGGGCGCAAAGCCCGGCGAGGGCGGCCAGCTGCCGCCCACCAAGGTCTACCCGTGGATCGCGCGCACTCGGCACGCGACAGCCGGCGTCGGCCTCATCTCACCGCCCCCGCACCACGACATCTACTCCATCGAAGACCTCAAGCAGCTCATCTTCGACCTCAAACGGGCCAACCCCGAAGCCCGCGTTCACGTCAAGCTCGTGAGCCAGAACGGCATCGGCGCTGTTGCCGCCGGCGTGACGAAGGCCCTGGCCGACGTGGTGCTGGTCTCCGGCCACGACGGCGGAACAGGCGCCAGCCCGCTCAACTCGTTGAAGCACGCGGGCACACCCTGGGAGCTCGGCCTCGCCGAAACCCAGCAGACGCTCATGCTGAACGGCATGCGTGACCGCGTCGTGGTTCAGGTCGACGGCCAGATGAAGACGGGCCGCGACGTGATCGTCGGCGCCCTGCTGGGAGCCGAGGAGTTCGGTTTCGCGACCGCGCCGCTCGTCGTCTCGGGTTGCGTCATGATGCGCGTCTGCCACCTCGACACCTGCCCGGTGGGTGTCGCCACGCAGAACCCCGAGCTTCGCGCGAGGTTCAGCGGCAAGCCCGAATTCGTCGTCAACTTCTTCGAGTTTTTGGCGCAAGAGGTGCGCGAGTACCTCGCCGAGCTCGGCTTCCGCACGCTCGAAGAGGCCATCGGCCACCACGAGCTGCTGAACGTCGACCACGCCCTCGAGCACTGGAAGGCCGACGGCCTCGACCTCTCACCGATTCTCGTCGGGCCGGTGTTCGCCGACGACGAGCCTCGGGTGAACCGCCGCCCGCAAGAACATGAGCTCGAGAAGCACTTCGACAAGAGACTCATTCGCGATGCATCCGAAGCCCTCGAATTCGGCGAGCCGGTGGTCATTTCGCTGCCGATTCGCAACACCGAACGGGCCGTGGGCACCATGCTCGGCCACGAGGTGACCGTTCGGCACGGCGAAGACGGCCTGCCCGACGACACCATTCAGATCACGCTCACCGGCTCGGCCGGGCAGTCGCTCGGCGCGTTCATGCCGCCCGGCATCACGCTGCGGCTCGAGGGCGACTCGAACGACTACGTGGGCAAGGGTCTCTCGGGCGGCCGCATCGTGGTTCGGCCGAGTCGTGCCTCGTTATTCGACGCCTCGCGCAACGTCATCGCCGGCAACGTCATCGGTTATGGCGCGACGAGAGGCAGCATGTTCATCCGCGGCATCGTGGGCGAACGCTTCTTGGTGCGCAACTCGGGCGCCACGGCTGTCGCCGAGGGTGTGGGCGACCACGCGCTCGAATACATGACCGGTGGCATCGCGCTCATTCTGGGCAGCACGGGTCGTAACCTGGGTGCCGGGATGAGCGGCGGCACCGCCTACGTCTACAAACTCGACTCCGCACTGGTGAACGCCGACTCGCTCGGTTCGGGTGAATTGCAGCTGTCGCCGCTCGACGAGAACGATGTCGAACTCGTGCGCTCGCTACTCACCGAGCACGAGGCCGAAACCGGCTCGACCCTCGCTCACACCATGCTCGACGACTTCGACGCCGTGGCGGGCGACTTCGTCAAGGTGCTGCCGCGCGACTACGCCGCGGTGCTCGCAACTCGCCAGACGGCGCTCGACGAGGGGCTCGACCCCGACGGCGACGTTGTCTGGGAAAGAATTCTGGAGGTAACCGGTGGCTGATCCCAAGGGATTTCTGAAGGTCACTGAACGAGAGCTGCCCAAGCGGCGCCCCGTTCCGATTCGGTTGATGGACTGGAAAGAGGTCTACGAGCCGGCTAACCCCACCGAGACCCGGCGTCAGGCCGGTCGGTGTATGGATTGCGGCATTCCGTTCTGCCACCAGGGCTGCCCGCTCGGCAACCTGATTCCCGAATGGAACGACCTCACCTGGCGCGGCGAAGGCCGTCAGGCCATCGAGCGCCTGCACGCCACGAACAACTTTCCGGAGTTCACCGGCCGCCTGTGCCCGGCGCCCTGCGAGAGCTCGTGTGTGCTCGGCATCAACCAGCCCGCCGTCACCATCAAGCAGGTCGAGGTGTCGATCATCGACCAGGCTTTCGCGAACGGCTGGGTGCAGCCGCACCCGCCCGAGCGGCTCACCGGTAAGACGGTCGCGGTCGTCGGCTCCGGCCCCGCTGGGCTCGCCGCCGCACAGCAGCTGACCCGAGCAGGCCACACCGTGGCGGTGTACGAGCGCGATGACCGCATCGGCGGGCTGCTGCGGTACGGCATCCCCGACTTCAAGATGGAGAAGAAGCACCTCGAGTCGCGCCTGAACCAGATGATGGCTGAGGGCACGCGCTTTCGGGCCGGCATCAACATCGGCGTCGACATCACCTGGGCCGACCTGCGTTCGCGGTACGACGCTGTGATCGTCTGCACCGGGGCGACCGTTCCGCGTGATCTGCCGATTCCCGGCCGCGACCTCGACGGCGTGCACCACGCCATGGAGTTCTTGGTTCAGGGCAACAAAGTCGGCGCCGGCGACACCGTCGTCGACCAGATCACGGCCGAAGGCAAGCACGTGGTTGTTCTCGGCGGCGGCGACACCGGAGCCGACTGCATCGGAACCGCCCACCGCCAGCAGGCCCTCTCGGTGACCAACCTCGCCATCGGCACCCAGCCCCCGGCCGAGCGGCCCGAGAACCAGCCGTGGCCCATGGTTCCGAACCTCTTCGAGGTTTCGAGCGCGCACGAAGAGGGCGGAGAGCGCATGTACCTCGCCTCCACCGTCGAATTTCTCGCCAACGAGTCGGGTGAAGTGCGCGCCATCCGCGTCGCCGAAACCGAGTACCTGGATGGTCGGCGAGTGCCGAAGGCAGGCACCGAGCGCGAGATTCCCGCCGACCTCGTGCTTCTGGCGCTGGGCTTCACCGGCCCCGAATCAGTCGACCTGTCGGCCCAAGTCGGGGCACAGTTCGACGGCCGCGGAAATGTCGAGCGCAACGCAGACTACGAAACGAGCATCCCGGGCGTCTTCGTTGCAGGCGATGCCGGTCGCGGTCAGTCGCTCATCGTCTGGGCGATCGCCGAGGGTCGCGCAGCGGCCGCTTCGGTCGACCGCTACCTCGAGGGTGACACCGAGTTGCCCTTCCCTGTCGGGCCGAACGATCGAGCGATTGCGATCTGAGCTCGTCACCCATCAGATCTCCCCGAACTGCAGCCACGATCTGCATCGCTCGCGAGGTGCACCAGCCCGCGAGCATCCACAGCACAATTCACCACCACGTCACCTTCGAAGGCCATAATGGGCCTGTGAATGCAGTGGTTATTCTCAACCAAGCGCACACGCGCAGAAGCATGGAGCAAGTCGAAGAATGAGACGCGCAAAAATCGTGGCAACGCTGGGGCCGGCGACCTCGTCATACGAGAACATCAGGGCCATCATCGATGCCGGAGTCGATGTCTGTCGCATGAACCTCAGCCACGGCACCTACGACGTACATGAAGGCATCTACGCCACCGTTCGCCAGGCCGCCGAAGACTCCGGCCGCGCGGTCGCCGTGCTCGTCGACCTGCAGGGCCCCAAGATTCGCCTCGGCAAGTTCGAAGGCGGCCCGTATTATCTCGAGCAGGGCGACATCTTCAAGATCACCACCGAAGAGGTTCTCGGCACGCGTGAGCTCTCGGGCACCACGTTCAAGGGTCTGCCCCAAGACGTCGCTCCCGGCGATTTTTTGCTCATCGACGACGGCAAGGTCAAGGTCAAGGTTCTTGAGACCGACGGCACCGTCGTCACGACCGAGGTCATCGTCGCCGGCAACGTCTCGAACAACAAGGGCATCAACCTGCCCGGTGTCGCCGTGAACGTGCCTGCCCTCTCTGAAAAAGACGAGGCCGACCTGCGCTGGGGCCTTCGCCTCGGTGCCGACCTGATCGCTCTGTCGTTCGTTCGGGATGCGGCCGACATCACCCGTGTGCACGAGATCATGGCCGAAGAGGGTCGCAAGATTCCGGTCTGCGCCAAGATCGAGAAGCCGCAGGCCGTCGACAACCTCGAAGAGATCATCGACGCCTTCGACAGCATCATGGTCGCCCGTGGTGACCTCGGTGTGGAGTTGCCACTCGAGGCAGTGCCCATCGTGCAGAAGCGTGCCGTCGAGCTCTCGCGCCGCATGGCGAAGCCCGTCATCGTGGCCACCCAGATGCTCGAATCGATGATCTCGTCGCCGATTCCCACCCGCGCCGAAACCTCTGACGTCGCGAACGCGGTACTCGACGGCGCTGATGCAGTGATGCTCTCGGGCGAGACGAGCGTGGGGGAGTACCCCGTCATCACGGTGCAGACCATGGCCCGCATCGTGGAGTCGACCGAGGTACACGGCCTCGAGCGCATTCCCGCGCTCGGAACGAAGCCGCGCACCCAGGCCGGCGCGGTGACGCTGGCCGCTGCCGAGGTCGCCGACTTCGTCGGTGCGAAGTTTCTCGTGGTCTTCACCGAGTCGGGTGACTCCGTTCGCCGCATGACCAGGCTTCGGTCGTCGATACCCATCATCGGGCTCACACCTGAGCCGGGCATCCGCAACCGCATGGCTCTCTCGTGGGGTGTGGAGTCGTACCTCGTCGAGCGCGTCAAGCACACCGACCAGCTCATGGTTCAGGCCGACGACGTTCTGCTCGGCGAGAACCTCGCGGCCATCGGCGACAAGGTCGTGGTCATCTCGGGTTCCCCTCCCGGAAAGGCCGGCACCACCAACGACATGCGCGTGCACATCGTGGGTGAGGGTCACAACCCGCAGAAGCCTGCGCCAGACGAGATCGACCACTAGGTCGAGCTCCTCGCGCGGCTCTGGTGAGCCCGTTGCGCTGTATTGAGGCCGTTATACCTGCCTCAATACGATGTAACGGGCTCACTTGGCCGACTGGGAACGAAAAAGGCCCGAGAACATGACGCTCTCGGGCCTTTTTCTGTTTCTGTACCGGTGGTGGGACTCGAACCCACACGTCTTGCGACAACGCATTTTGAGTGCGCCGCGTCTACCATTCCGCCACACCGGCTCGCATCAACACAGTTCAGAATACCGTAGGGTTGAGGTGTGACTGACCAAGATACTCCCTCGCCTGCACCGCGCCGTGTAGTCGTCGCCGAAGACGAATCTCTCATCCGCCTCGACATCGTCGAGATTCTCCGCGATGCGGGCTTCGAAGTGGTGGGTGAAGCGGGCGACGGCGAGACTGCTGTCGCGCTGGCGACCGAGCTCCGGCCCGACCTGGTCATCATGGATGTCAAAATGCCCCTCCTCGACGGCATCTCCGCCGCCGAACGCCTCAGCAAGGGCCACATCGCGCCTGTCGTTCTGCTCACCGCATTCAGCCAGAAAGAACTGGTCGAGCGAGCTACCGAAGCCGGTGCCCTCGCGTACGTCGTGAAGCCGTTCACCCCGAACGACCTGCTGCCGGCCATCGAGATCGCCCTCTCGCGTTACGCACAGATCATCACGCTCGAAGCCGAAGTGGCCGACCTGGTCGAGCGCTTCGAGACCCGCAAGCTCGTCGACCGCGCCAAGGGCCTTCTCAACGAGAAGATGGGCCTGACCGAGCCCGAGGCGTTCCGCTGGATTCAGAAAGCCTCGATGGATCGCCGCCTCACCATGCACGACGTGGCGCAGGCCATCATCGAGCAGTTGAGCGTCAAGAAGAGCTAGTTCGGGTTGACGTTCGCACGGGCATCCGGATGCCCGCGGTTCACACCTCGCGAATGAGATTCGTGATGCGAACCGTCGAAAGCAGCCGCCCTTTCTCGTCGGTGATCGACACCTGATGCACCGTAAGCGTGCGGCCGAGCTTGACGGCCGTGCAGACGCCGGTGACCGTTCCGGTGCTCGCCGAACCGGTGTGGCTGGCGTTGACCTCGATGCCCATTCCGGCCTTGCCCGGGCCTGCGAACAGCGTCGCCGAAACCGAACCGAGGCTTTCGGCGAGCACCACGTACGCGCCGCCGTGCACCACACCGAACGGCTGCGTGTTGCCCTCGGCGGGCATGGTTGCGACCGAGCGTTCAGGGGTGAGTTCGAAGAACTCGATTCCCATCTTCTCGGCGAGGGCGCCGACCGTGGCTCCAGCGAAAAGAGCCCCGAAATCGAGCGGTTCTGCGCCAACAGGCACGATGGGAGGTGGAGTTGACATTCTCGAACCCTAACTCTGGTCTGGGCATCCCGCGCCTGTTGTAACGAGGCACCGGGCGGCTCATCGGCGAGGCTGACGTACGTCTGAACACTGTCGGATGCCCTGTGTAGGCTTGCCGTGTGTCTGACATCGAACAGCCTACCCTTCTCATAATCGACGGCCATTCGCTCGCCTTTCGAGCTTTCTACGCCCTGCCCGTCGACAGCTTTCAGACACGAGACGGGCAGCACACGAACGCCATTCACGGCTTTCTCTCGATGCTTCTGCTGCTGCTCCGAAACGAGAAACCCACTCACATCGCTGTGGCGTTCGATATGTCGCGGCACTCCTTTCGCACCGACGAATATCCCGAATACAAGGGCACTCGCAACGAGACTCCGCCCGAATTCTCGGGGCAGGTCTCGCTGCTGAAAGACGCTCTGAAGGCGATGAACATCGAGACGCTCGAGAAAGAGAGCTTCGAGGCCGACGACATTCTCGCCACGCTCGCGCGCCAAGGCACCGAGCAGGGTTTTCGGGTGCTCGTGGTCTCGGGCGATCGCGATGCGATTCAGCTCGTGAACGACACGGTCACGCTGCTGTACCCGTCGCGGCAGGGTGTCACCGAACTCACGCGCTATGACCGCGACAAGGTGTTCGAACGGTACGGCATCGAGCCGCACCAGTACCCCGAGGTCGCCGCGCTGGTCGGTGAGACGAGCGACAATCTGCCGGGCATCCCGAAGGTCGGCGAGAAGACCGCCGTCAAGTGGCTCAACCAGTTCGGCAGCCTCGACGAGATTCTGCGCCGGTCAGACGAGATCGGCGGCAAAGTCGGCGAGAGCCTGCGCGAGTTTCAAGAGAATGCGGTGCGCAACCGCCGACTGAATCGATTGCTCACCGATGTGGAGCTGGCCACCGGGCCTGCTGATTTTGCGCGTCGGCCGATTGATGAAGAGGCCGTGCGTGAGCTGTTCGGGCGGCTGGAGTTTCGTACGCTGCTCGAGCGGGTGTTCAAGCTCGAGGGGCTGATTCCCGATGGCGTTGGTGGAGGGGCTGCCGGTGCTCGTGGCGCTGCTGGTGCGGGCCGCGGTGGCGGGGCCTCGGCCGACGGGCTTGTCGACGAGAAAGCCGCTGTTGCCCCGGCACCGTCGACTCCGCTCGACGGCGAGCTGCAGGCCTGGCTCGATGCTGCTACCGCCGCAGAGCCGTTCGGGCTCGGCCTCGAGGTCGAACTTCTCGACGGCAAGCCCATCGGGTTCGGCATCGCGTCAGCAGATTCGACGGTTTTCCTACCGTGGGTGCCAGGCGCTGCCGACTATCTGCCCTTCGAGAACTGGCTCGCGAGTGCGTCGCCGAAACTCATGCACGGGGCGAAACACCAACTCAAGGCGATGATCACGGCCGGGCTCACTATCGATGCCGTCGCGTTCGACACCTCGGTGGCCGCCTGGCTGCTGAAAACAGACAGCGCGTCACCGGCGCTCACCGACCTTGTCGACCGGTACCTCAACGAGTCGCTGCCCACTCCCGACCCCAACCAGCTCGTGCCAGACGACGACTCGGTCGTCGGCCCCGCCGGCACCGCCTGGTACGTGGCCCGGGTCGCGCGAGCCATCAACGAGAAGCTCGACGAGGGCTCTCGATCGGTGCTCGTCGACATCGAAATGCCCGTACTGGCCGTGCTGGCCCAGATGGAACTCGACGGGGTCGCCGTTTCGCACCCCCAACTCTCGGAGCTCTCAAACGAGCTGACCACTCGATCGGCACAGATCGCCTCCGACGCCTTCGCCATCATCGAGCGCGAGATCAACCTCGGTTCGCCCAAGCAGATCCAAGAAGTGCTGTTCGACCAGCTCGGCATGCCCAAAACCCGTGCCACCAAGACCGGCTACTCCACAGACGCGGTCGCCCTGGCCGACCTGCAGGCGAGTTCGCCGCACCCATTTCTCGACCTGCTTCTGCTTCATCGCGACGCCACGAAGCTCAACCAGATCGTCGAGACGCTCGACAAGTCGATCGGAGCCGACCGGCGCATTCACACCACGTACATTCAGACCGGTTCATCCACGGGGCGCATCTCGTCGACCGACCCGAATCTGCAGAACATTCCCGTTCGCACCGAGGAGGGCCGGCGCATCCGCAAGGCCTTCATGGTGGGGGAGTCGTACGAGACACTGCTGACCACCGACTACTCGCAGATCGAGATGCGCATCATGGCGCACCTCTCCGAAGACGAGGGGCTCATCACGGCGTTTCAGTCGGGCGAAGACCTGCACCGGTTCGTCGGAGCGCGCATCTTCGGCGTCTCGCCTGAAGATGTGACGCCGGCGATGCGGTCGAAAGTGAAGGCCATGTCATACGGGCTCGCCTACGGGCTTTCGGCGTTCGGTCTCTCGAAGCAGCTGCGCATTCCGACCGCCGAGGCGAAACAGCTGATGAGCGACTACTTCGAACGGTTCGGCGCGGTGCGCGACTACCTTCGCAACGTGGTCGTGCAGGCGCGCGAAGACGGCTACACCGAAACGATCTTCGGCCGCCGCCGCCTCTTCCCCGACCTCTCAAGCCCCAACCGTGTGCTGCGCGACAACGCCGAGCGTCAGGCCCTCAACGCGCCGATTCAGGGCACGGCCGCCGACATCCTCAAGATCGCGATGGTGAACATCTCGGCCGACCTCTCGGCGCACGGCTTGCAATCGCGCATGCTGTTGCAGGTGCACGACGAACTCGTCTTCGACGTGTATCCGGGCGAGTGGGATGCCCTGGCGGCCATCGTCACCGCCCGCATGTCGACCGCCGCCGCCCTGAAGGTGCCGCTCGACGTGCAACTCGGCCGTGGCCAGAATTGGAACGAGGCGGCGCACTAGCGCCGCCGCCGCGGCGCTCCGAGCCGCCGCGCGAGAGCGATGTGTTCAGACGAGAGCGACCGCCGTGGCGGCTCATTTCGTCCGGATACGTCGCCTTCTCTTGCGTAACCGCCCTGCAGTGCGGCGCATCCGCTACCCGAGTACCTACCCGTTCTCACCTGGCGGCACTACGGTCGGAAATCACGCGCCATGGGCCCGTATTGTCGGCAGAGCCGCTCAGCTCCGACCGTTCTCCCTCCCCCGAGCGCGGCATCGGTCCGTCGACGTGTCGGGCCGCCGGCCGGCATGCGGGTCACCGAAAGTCGCGAGAGCTGGTGGGGGCTCCGAGCGGCAGCAGTTCGAAACGGTCGGCGATGAGGTTCAGAATGCCCTCGGGTGAACGTTCGAGAATGCCGCGCACGATCATCGCGGGGGCCTCGCGCGCAATACGGCGGTAACGACTCCAGACGCCGACGCTGCAGACCACGTTGAGAATGCCCGTTTCGTCTTCGAGGTTCACGAACGTGATTCCGCTGGCGGTCGCGGGGCGCTGCCGGTGCGTGACGACGCCGCCGACTTCGATGCGCCGCCCGTTCTCTGCGCTTGAACAGGCTGCGATCGAAAGGGCACCCCGGGCATCCAGCAGCTCCCGCGAGTGGGCAACCGGATGATCGTCGGGCGAAATGCCTGTGCTCCAGAGGTCGTAGATCACCTGCTCGGTGGGGCTGAGCATCGGCAGCAGCGGCGGCTGAACGCTGACGAACGTGCCGGGCAGGTATTCGGACTTGTCTTGCGCGGCGTTGCCGGCCTCCCAGAGCGCCTCGCGGCGGGTCAGCTTGAGGGTAGTGAACGCCCCGGCCGACGCCAAGGCTTCCATTTGCACGGTGTTGAGGTCGTTACGCCGCGCAACGTCGGCCATGCTGAGGTACTCGCCACCGCGCTCGCGCTCGGTCACGATGCGTTCGGCCACCTTCTTGCCGATCGATTTGATCTCGGCGAGCCCGAGCCGCACGTCGAGGTTGCCGTCGCGGCGGTGCTGCGCGTGGTCGGGCGGCATCTCCCGGTCGAACACTTCGCTCGGCGTCGGCTGCTCGAACACGATGCACGCGGGCATGCCCGTCGGCGGCGTAGTAACACTACTTTCGGCGGAGCAGAGGGAATCCTCCGCGCATATGGGCACGGTTTCGCTCTGCTCCGCCGAAAGTCGAGTAGCAGCGGCCGCGTCACGCGAGCGGCTGACCGAGGCGCTCGGCTCGAGCCCCGCGAGCACGCCGGAGAGCTGAATGTCGGGGCGGTGCACCACGACGCCGTGCCGCCGGGCATCCGCCACCAGAGTCTGCGGCGAGTAGAACCCCATGGGCTGGGCGCGTAGCAGCGACGCGAGAAACGCCGCCGGGTAGTGCAGCTTGAACCACGAGCTGGCGTAGACGAGCAACGCGAAACTCTGCGAGTGACTTTCGGCGAAGCCGAAGTTCGCGAAGGCCTCGATCTTCTGGTAAATCTGATCGGCGACCTCCGGCGAAATGCCGTTGGCAGCCATGCCTTCGAAGAGTTTCGTTCGCAGCGACGAGATCTTCTCAATGCCGCGCTTCGACCCCATCGCGCGCCGCAGCAGGTCGGCATCTTCGGCGGTGCAGTTTCCCACCGCTACAGCCATCTGCATGAGTTGCTCTTGAAAAAGAGGCACCCCGAGGGTTCGTTTGAGAGGTTCTTCGAGCTTCGGGTGCAAATACGTAATGGGTTCGAGCTTCAACTTGCGCCGGATGTACGGATGCACGGCCCCGCCCTGAATCGGCCCAGGCCGAATGAGCGCGATCTCTACCACCAGGTCATACATCTTGCGCGGCTGGAGCCTCGGCAGCGTGCCCATCTGCGCCCGGCTCTCCACCTGGAACACCCCGATCGAATCGGCCCGGCAGAGCATGTCATAGACGCCCTGTTCTTCTTTCGGAATGTTCTTCAGCGTCCAGTCTTCGCCGAGGTGCTCTTTCACGAGGTCGAAGGTGTGCTGCAGCGCCGAGAGCATGCCAAGACCGAGCATGTCGAACTTCACGAGACCCATCCAGGCGCAATCGTCTTTGTCCCACTGCAGAACGGTGCGATCATCCATTCGCCCGTTCTCGATGGGGCAGACCTCACCGACAGGCCCGTCGGTGAGCACCATTCCTCCCGAATGAATACCGAGGTGACGCGGAAACTTCAGCACCTGCTCCACCAGCTCCATCACGTCTGCAGGAATGTCGTGGTCTTTCGTCTCGACCGCCGGGCCCCAGCGCTCGACCTGCTTCGCCCAGGCATCTTGCTGCCCGGCAGAGTAGCCGAGCGCTTTCGCCATGTCGCGCACCGCGAACTTGGGGCGATAACTGATGACGTTCGCCACCTGAGCGGCATTTCGTCGACCGTACTTCGTATAGACGTACTGGATGACCTCCTCCCGTCGATCCGAATCGAAATCCACATCGATATCGGGCTCTTCGTCGCGCAGGTGCGACAAGAACCGTTGAAACGGCAGGTCAAACTTGATCGAATCGACGGCCGTGATGTCGAGGATGTAACAGACCGCCGAGTTGGCCGCCGACCCGCGCCCCTGGCAGAGAATGTTCTGGCTGCGGGCGTAGCGCACCATGTCCCAGACGATCAAAAAGTAACCCGGAAAGTCCTTCTGCTCGATGACCGCAAGCTCGCTTTCGATGCGCTCGCGCACGGCATCGGTGGCATCGGGGTAGTGGTCGGGCATGCCCTTCTCGACCAGTTCGCGTAGATAGCTCATCGGTGTGTGCCCGTCGGGCATTTCTTGGCGGGGGAGGCGCGGTTTCGCTGTTCGCAGCTGAAACGAGAGGTCATCCGCCACCTCCACCGTATGTTCGACAGCCCCCGGGTAGCGCGCGAACCGTGCCATCATCTCGGCCCCCGAGCGCAGATGCGACCCAGCGGATGCCGGCAACCACCCCTCGAGGTCGGTGAGACTGCGACGAGCGCGAACTGCAGCGAGGCTCTGCGAGAGCTCGAACTGCTGCGGGGTGGCGTAGTGCACGTTTCCCGTCGCGACAACGCCGAGCCGGTGTTTCTCCGCCAGCTCGGCCAGCGCGTCGTTGAGGTCGCTCGCCAGCGGATCACCGTGATCGAACAGCTCGACCAGAACGTTGCCGCGCCCGAACAACGAGACGAGCCGGTCGAGTTCGCGCGAGGCGGCGGCGCGGCCATCGGCGACGAGCCCCTGTCGCACGGCGCCTTTGCGGCAGCCGGTGAGCACCGTCCACGCGGAGTCGCCTCGCAGGCCTGCACCCGCGTGGCTGGGGCGTCGCGCCGTCTCTGCCAGCTGCTCGAGGTCGAAGATCGGGCGCCCCTTCTCGGCATCGTTCGCCAGCTGAGCCGAGGTGATGGCGCCCGCCAGCCGGTGATAGCCCTCCTGTTTGCGTGCCAGCACCACGAGGTGCGAGCCCTCAGGATCAGCCTCGCCGTTCTGCGGTTTACTCAGCCCGAGCGAGAGTTCGGCGCCAAAAATCGTCGCCACCTGCGGATGGGCCTCCGCCGCTTCGGCGAGATGCACCACCCCGTAGAACCCGTCGTGGTCAGTGAGCGCAAGCCCGTGCATCCGGAGCCGGGCCGCCTCTTCGAGCAGGTCTTCGGGCGACGATGCGCCATCGAGAAAGCTGAAGTTCGAGTGCGCGTGCAACTCGGCGTACGGCACGAGCGGCTCGTCGGGCGGTGCAGCGACCGTGACGGCCGGTGGCACGTAGGGCTGGCGTTTGCGCGAGAAAGCAGGCCCGTCGCCTCCGTCTTTGTCGGGGCGGGTGCCGGGTCGTCGATCGGAAAGCGCGCGCTCGAGCTCGGCCCACTTGATGGGCGGATTATTGAACCCCATGGCTGCACCTCCCCGCGTCGGCTGCGCACGTAGTCACGCCGCGCTCAGGCTCACCGCGCTCAGTGCCACCGCGCTCAGCCACGCCGGTCTCGGGACGCGCGACTGCACCGAAGCGTTCAGTCATAGCGCGCCTCCGCCCACCAGCGCCGGTCGTGCAACGCGAGCAGCCACGCCGTTCCCGAGGCGTCGACCACCTGAAAACGGTGAAACGCGCGGGCCTTTTCCGCGTCCCACCAACGCTCCTGCACGGGCCATGGGCCAGCCCAGCCCTGCAGCGGCCGCAGCCTCTCGACAGGAGCGCCCGGCTCGTCGGCCACCGGCAGAAACAGGCTCGGGATGCCCGACAGCACCCCGCGCTGGCTGACCTCGAGCGGCTCGCCTTTGGCCCCCCGCACCGTGACAGCCTGCGGACGCTCGAACACCGTTGAGGGCGCCGGCAGCGGTACAGCCCCCGGCCACGGTGGCGGTACTTTCGGCGCGGGTTCGACGGGGTCACCCCAGGCCACCAGCACCTGACGTTCGGCCAGCCCCCGGCCGCCGCCGATACTCGCCGTCATCACACCCTCGTGCCCCAGCAGGCTCTGCACCCGCGACAGCCCGTGGTGCACGCGGTCGTCGGGTGTGCTGCCCCAGAGGCCGGCCTCATAGTTGCCGATCGAATCGAACTCCTGCGGCACCACCCGCACCTTCGTGATGGCCGAGCCGAGCGCACCATTGCCCGCGCCGGTTCGCCCCTGCACCTGCCAGCGGATGCGATCCACCACATCGGCTGCACTGAACCAGCGCGGATGCCCCCAGCTGCGCTCGTGTATGGCTCCGTTCTCGGTGTGCAACTCCACCAGGATGCTCGTGCAGACGAGCAGTGCATGCGTGAGTTCTGCCACAAATCTCTCCGACGCCGTACGAAAAGCGAACGTGATCTGGTCGACCAACTCGAGCGGTGGTTCGAACGACATCTCCACGTCGCGCAGCTGGGGCGGCAGGCGCGGAACGACCCGACGAACATCGCTGCCACTCGAAAGGGTGTGCGCATGCACCCCGGCTTCAGCGAACCGAGCCCGTACGTCGCGAAAGTCGAGCGCGGCGAAGTCGCCGAGGGTCGGCAGGCCGAGCCGGCGCAGCAGTGTGGCCAGGGCAGGGTCGCCGATGGCTTCGATGGGCTGCGGCGCGAGAAACGCAGGCGAGCCGCCCGGCGGGACGATGCGGATGATCGGGGCGTGCGTTTGTGCTGGCGTGGCAGGCCAGCCGGGCATCCGTGTGGCCTGCTCGGCAGCGAACCGACCGTCGGCGATGGCGATGCGTGCGGCTGGAGTCGACCCGCCTTCGGCCGTCAACGCATACAAGGAAGCAAGCGTATTGAGCACCATTTGAGCCGCCTGCCGTTCACCTCCGTAATACCGACTGGGCCCCCGCGCCCGCAGGGCACACATACCCGGACGCAGCACTTGCACCCCCGGCATCAGCGCCTCCAGCGCCGAGACGATCGGCTCGAAGCTGCGGTGATCGAGCGCATCGTCGTAGTCGAGCGCGAGTAGCCCGGGGCACTTCGCCTGCGCCTCGCGAATGCGCTGACCTCGGCGCACCCCTTCGGCCCGGGCCGCCGCCGAGCACGCGAACACGAGCCCGCGGTCGACCACGGCAAGGGGCGAGTCGGGCGAGATCTCCGCGGCGAGGGCGTGGGCGCGAACCGGCCAGTCCGGAACCCAGACGACCATCATTCGAGTGACATTGTTCACTGTATTCACCCGATCACCCCGCCAGCTTCTCAGGCGCGAAGGCCGCCCACTCGTCTGCAAGGTCGGTCTGTGCCCAGCCGCCCTCAGCACCCGCCCCGAAACCGGGGTTCACCAGGCGAACCTGCTCCCGGGCATCCGGCAGCCACAGCCTGGTCTGCCGTTTCTGGCCGGAGAAGCCCTTGCCCGCCGAGCTGACCAGCACCTGCCTGCTCGCCAGATGACCGTGGCCCTGCCCGATGCCACCCCAGGTGCTCTCGGTGATGCGCAGGGTCGCCTCGCTGGCTGCCCACGAGCCCAGCACGATAAGCGTCGCCTCGCGCTGCCTGATGCGCGCCGCCAGCCGCGCCGCGACCGCGCCGCTGAGGCGTGGGGGAGTCGCCGTGACCACCACCGTCACCACGTCGATGACGGCCGAGGCGACCGCGAGCCACTGGTCGCCCGGATGCGGCACCAGCACCAGCCGATCGAGCTCCACCCCGGCGCGCGCCGCCGCCTCTGCCCCGAAGTCGGGGATGCCCACCACGGCGCACCAGGCCCCGGCGGCCGACGGGCCGGCCATCAGCGCCATCAGCAGCGCGTGAGACCCCTCGACGGAATACGACGCGCCCGCCTGCAGCGCGCCCCCCGGCAACAGCGGCGCCAAGGCAGGCACAGTCTGCAGGCTGCGGGTCGACAGCCTCGTGCTCTGCATCTGCTTGATACGTTCTTGCAGCTCTCGCACCGTGCCCGACGCAGCAGCCGTACCCGTCGCAGCCGAAGCGGCCACGCGGGCTGGCCCCGGGGTGGCTTCGGCGAGAAGAACGGCTGGTTCAGACACCACCCAATGTTCGAATATATGTTCGAATAAGTCAATGCGAAACCCGCTATGAATCGCCCCGAAATCGCGCCTCTCGGCGTGTCGTTACGGCTCCACGCGCAGTCACACGATAAATATCGCGACAAGCTCGCACCTCTCCATCACACACGGTAGATCCATCCACCGACACCGCTGGAATCGCACCCTCACATCGCGTAGCGTTGCCTGCATGACCTTCGACAGAGAAGCCCGCGAAACCCGCCATGCCGAGCATGACGCCGCCAAACACCACTCGAAGCACGGGCTGAGTGACCGCGATCTCACGGCTCTCGACCGCGCCTACGACCCGGCAAGCGAAGACGAGACCGAAGCGCTGCAAGACGACAGCGTCGCCGCGAGCGCCGCCATCGATTCCGACATCGATCAGGCCGACATTCTGGTTCTGCCCGGCACCGGCGGCCCCGATGACGACGGCGACATCGAGGTCGACCCCGCCGAACTGAACATGAGCGGCGACTCGATTCCCGGGCATCCGAAGCCCGCATCGCACCCGCACTGAAAGAAATCCCACCACCCGCAGACGACGTCAGAACTGTAGAACGGCCACCCTGAACATCATGTCGCAATAAGATCCAACCGGATTGTCGGGTCTCCGATTTCACATATTTCGACATAACAATGAGCTTGCGGATTGAGCGTCTGTGCCGCCGGTCCTTTTTCAGCAAGGTCGCGCAATGCTCCAAGTTGCCGAACGAACGATTGCCTACTACCGATCAATATGAGCGTGCCCGCGGAGACATTTAGAAGAAGTGGATCCCGCTTGACCCTCTCTGCGGTCAAGCCTGTTGGTTCGAGATCGTCATATGCAGATACGGGTAGAACGATGGTGTCGGTGTGATCTCGGCCGAGGCCCGCTCGTATGACTTTCCATTTCGATGGCGGAAGCTGGAGGGAATGATGCACGAGAACAAGGTGCAAGCGAGGCCCCAGAATGAGTTCACTATTACCGTCGAGAGGTTGGCCGACTCGATGTGAAGATCTAATGGGCAGATAAACGATAGTGCGCGGTGAACGAGCGGCGAAAGCCCAAGCGGTTGTCAAATCTCGTACCGACCGTTTACTGAGACCGGCAAGAAAACTCGGCCATCCGGGCGGCTGCTGAACCAGCCAACCGTCAAGCGGGCGTGCAACACGAATCACTCGGTACGAGGTTTGTCGAACCCGCACTATGTCGACGTAGACGCCAATCTCATGATCGCTCATTTGCATCAGATAAGTGTATATTTATTGAGTAAGAATCAAATATCTCCATGACGGTGGCCAATAAGTCAGGCATAAGCTGAATGGATGATCGACTCCACCGGCTCCGAAACCTCCAGCCCGAGCAACCACTCGGGCGACACCCACCCCGCCACCGCACGGCGCACCCCGACGCCCATCGACGCAATTGCTGAGCGCTGGGTCGACACACTGGTGCGGCTGCAACCCGCGGTGGGCACGTACATCGGGCACAACGAGGCGAACGACCGTTACGCAGACTACTCGCCGGCGGGCCACGAGCAGCTGCTCGGCGAGGTGCGCAGCACCCTGCGGGAACTCGAGAACGAAAAACCGCTCGACGACGTCGATGTCGTAACTTTGGCCGACCTCGGCAGCTCGCTGCGACTCACTCTCGAGAGCGCGGAGGCCCGGCTGCAGCTACGCGACCTGAACGTCATCGAGTCGCCGTCGCAAGAGATCCGCGAGGTCTACGACCTCATGCCCACCGAGACCGTCGACGATTGGGAGGTCGCGGCGACCCGCCTGTCGAACGTCGGAATCGCCCTCGACGGCTACATCGACACCCTGCGCGAGGGCATCAGAGAAGGCATCACGCCGGCCAGGCGACAGGTGCGCGAGGTACTGGCGCAGGCGAAGAAGAACGTCGGCGAAGACGGCTTCTTCTACAACCTGGTGCGCTCGGCCGCCAATCCCGATTCGTCGGCCTCGCCGCTCATTCCCGGTGAGCCCGGCCCCGAAGCGCAGGCACCGGATGCCCTGCCAGACTCCCTCGTGCGCCAGCTCACTCACGGGGCCGAGGTCGCCTCCGCGGCTTACGATCGCTTCGCCGAGTTCTTGACCCAGGAGTTGATGCCCGCCGCCACCGAGCACGACGGCGTCGGCCGCGAGATGTACGCCCTCGAATCGCGCAAGTTCCTCGGTGCCACCATCGACCTCGACGAGACCTACGAGTGGGGCGTCGACGAGCTCGCCAGAATGGTGGCAGAGCAGGAGTCGATCGCCCGCGAGATCCTCCCCGGCGCGACCGTACTCGAGGCCATCGCCCATCTCGACGCCGACACCTCCCGCAAGCTGCACGGTACCGATGCTCTGCAGCGCTGGATGCAGGAAACCAGCAATAAGGCGGTGGCCGAGCTCTCCGTGAGCCAGTTCGACATCCCCGACGAGATCAAGACCCTCGAGTGCCTGATCGCCCCTACCAACGAGGGCGGCATCTACTACACCGGCCCGACCGACGACTTCTCGCGCCCCGGCCGCATGTGGTGGTCGGTGCCAGAGGGCGTCACCGAGTTCGACACCTGGCGCGAGCTGACCACCGTCTTCCACGAGGGTGTTCCCGGCCACCATTTGCAGATCGGGCAGGCCGTGGTGAACCGCGACAAGCTGAACACCTGGCGCCGTCAGCTCGCCGGCACTTCCGGCCATGCCGAGGGTTGGGCGCTCTACGCCGAGCGGCTGATGCAAGAACTCGGATACCTCGACGATCCAGCCGACCGGCTGGGCATGCTCGATGGCCAGCGCCTGCGCGCGGCGCGCGTCGTGCTCGACATCGGCGTGCACCTCGGTAAGCCGCGGCTCGACGGCACGGGCGTGTGGGATGCCGCCTACGCCCTCGACTTTCTGCGCAAGAACGTCAACATGAATGACGGCTTCGTTCGCTTCGAGGTCAACCGTTACCTCGGTTGGCCCGGCCAGGCCCCCTCCTACAAGGTCGGCCAGCGCATCTGGGAGCAGCTGCGCGCCGACTACCGTGCGAAGCAGGGCGCATCCTTCGACATGCGAGAGTTCCACCGCCGCGCCCTCGACCTCGGCGGTGTCGGCCTCGACACCCTCGTCTCCGCCCTCGCGAAGTGACGGCGACAATGAGTTCTGGCGCGACCATCCACCGAGACACCATCGGCGAAGCCTGGCTCGCGGTCGCCGAGGTCATCCTCGAGGAGGGTGTGCCCGAACACTACGACGGCTTGCCCATTCTCGAGATCGAGCACGCGACGCTCGTGGTCGAGGTACCAGACCCCGGCGACGAACTCATCGCCCGCTTCGGCGACCCGGCACGCCTGGCCTGGATGCGGGCCAACTTCGTCGACCACGAAAGAGTCGAAGCGCTCGGAGGCGCGCGCAGCTACGCCAGCCGCTTCTTCGACTACGGCGCAACGGGCCGCGACCAGGTCGCCTGGGTGATCGAACGCCTACGCAAAGACCCGGCGAGCCGTTCGGCAACGATCACCACCTTCGAGCCGCTCAGCGACACCTCGTACATCCCGTGCGTGAGCATGCTCGACTTCTGGGTGCGCGGGGGAGCGGTCGAGCTGGTCGTCTACGCGCACAGCATCGACTTCGGTGCAAAAGGTTATGGCAACCTCACCGAACTCGCGATCATCATGCACCATGTGGCGGATGCTCTGCAGCGCCCCGTCGGCTCTCTACGTTTCATCGTGAAATCTGCCCACATCTACGACACCGAGCAAGCCGAGATGCGCGCCGTGCTGGCGCACTACGAGCAGGCTGAGCAAAGGGCGAGCGTGGTTGCCGGAGGCTGAGCGCAGGGGCTAAGATTGACTGGCGCAATTTGCGTCGACTCATCCATCGCCGAGCGGTGAAGAAACCCCAGAAATCGTCTGAGGCTTCACGCTGCTCGGCCCGATATATGTCCATACTGGAGCAACTACTACATGACAATCGTAACGACCGACAGGGCACCCAAGCAGGTCGCCGTCAACGACATCGGGTCTGCTGAAGACTTTCTTGCCGCGGTCGAGAAGACACTGAAGTTCTTCAACGACGGAGACCTCATCGAAGGCACCGTTGTAAAGATTGACCGCGACGAGGTTCTGCTCGACGTCGGTTACAAGACCGAGGGTGTAATCCCCTCTCGCGAACTTTCCATCAAGCACGACGTCGACCCCACTGAGGTCGTACAGGTCGGCGATCTGGTCGAGGCTCTCGTTCTTCAGAAAGAAGACAAAGAAGGCCGCCTCATCCTCTCGAAGAAGCGCGCTCAGTACGAGCGTGCGTGGGGCGATGTCGAGAAGATCAAAGACGCCGACGGTGTTGTCACCGGTTCGGTCATCGAGGTCGTCAAGGGCGGGCTCATCGTCGACATCGGCCTCCGTGGCTTCCTGCCGGCATCGCTCATCGAGCTGCGCCGCGTTCGTGACCTCACGCCGTACCTCGGCCAGGAGATCGAAGCGAAGATCCTCGAGCTCGACAAGAACCGCAACAACGTCGTTCTGAGCCGCCGCGCGCTGCTCGAGCAGACGCAGTCGGAGAGCCGCACCACGTTCCTGAACAACCTCCAAAAGGGCCAGGTTCGCAAGGGTGTCGTTTCGTCGATCGTCAACTTCGGTGCGTTCGTCGACCTCGGCGGCGTCGACGGTCTGGTTCACGTTTCCGAGCTCAGCTGGAAGCACATCGAGCACGCTTCGGAGGTCGTCGAGGTTGGCCAAGAGGTCACCGTCGAGATTCTCGAAGTCGACCTCGAGCGCGAGCGCGTCTCCCTGTCGCTCAAGGCGACGCAGGAAGACCCGTGGCAGGTCTTCGCCCGCACCCACGCCATCGGCCAGGTTGCACCGGGTAAGGTCACCAAGCTCGTTCCCTTCGGCGCGTTCGTTCGCGTCGCAGAGGGCATCGAGGGCCTCGTGCACATCTCCGAGCTGTCGGGCAAGCACGTCGAACTCGCCGAGCAGGTTGTCTCGGTCGGCGATGACGTGTTCGTCAAGGTCATCGACATCGACCTCGAGCGTCGACGCATCTCGCTGAGCCTCAAGCAGGCCAACGAGGGTGTCGACCCCGAGGGCACCGAGTTCGACCCGGCACTCTACGGAATGCTCACCGAGTACGACGACCAGGGCAACTACAAGTACCCTGAAGGCTTCGACCCGGAGACCAACGAGTGGCGCGAAGGCTTCGACAGCCAGCGTGAGAAGTGGGAGCAAGACTACGCAGCGGCTCAGGCTCGCTGGGAGGCCCACAAGAAGCAGGTCGCCACGTCGAACGAAGAGCAGCCAGAGGGCGCATCAACCGCCTCGGCCGGCTCGTCGTTCTCGAGCGAGTCGACCGGCGCGGGCACCCTTGCCGACGACGAGACCCTCGCAGCACTGCGCGAGAAGCTCAGCTCGAATTCATAGGGCTGATCCTTCGGCTCACGCCATCGTTCCAAACGAACGGCCGCTCTTCCTTCGGGAGGGGCGGCCGTTCGCCGTTTAAGGCTGCGGTTCGGGATGCTCGGCCACGGGCATCCCGAACCGCACCAGCAATCTCGGTAACATGATGAGCGTGTATCTCATTGGGCTGACCGGCGGAATCGCCTCAGGCAAATCAACCGTCGCCACCCGCCTCGCAGAGCACGGCGCCGTGCACATCGACGCCGACCAGCTCGCCCGTGAGGCTGTCGAGCCGGGAACGGATGCTCTGCAGAACATCGCCGAAACGTTCGGTGATCACCTGATTCAGCCCGACGGGTCACTCGACCGCCCCGCGCTCGGCACCGTCGTGTTCGGAAATCCAGAGCTACTGCGGAAACTGAACGCCATCGTGCATCCGGCTGTTCAAGACCTCACTCGGTATTACGTTAAGCAGGCTGAAGAGCACGACCCGAACGCGATTGTCATCTACGACGTTCCGTTGCTTGTCGAAGCGAAACTGCCGCACACCTTCAACCTCATCGTGGTGGTTCACTCCACCGATGAGACTCGCGTCGAACGGCTGATTCGCCACCGCGGTTTGTCGCGCGCCGAGGCCCAGAAGCGCGTGGGATCTCAGGCGAGCGAGGCCGAACGCCTGGCCATCGCCGACATCGTCATCGACTCCGACGGCACTCTCGCCGAAACCCTCGGCCAGACCGACGCTCTCTGGTCGCGCCTTGTAACTCTCTCCCACGCATCCAACACCTGATTCGATAGGTCGCTATCTCTCCCAAAAGCGTGGATTTAGGAGAGATTCTGACCTATCGATGCAGGGTTAGCCGAAGAGGAGGGCGGCCTCGTCGTAGCGTGACTGGGGCACTGTCTTGAGGCGGCCGAGCGCCTCTTCGAAGCCGACGTGCACGATGTCGGTGCCGCGCAGAGCCACCATCTGGCCCCAGCGCTCTTCGAGCACGGAGTCGCTCGCGGCCATACCGAGGCGCGTCGCCAGAACGCGGTCGTAGGCGCTCGGCACGCCGCCGCGCTGAATGTGGCCGAGCGTCGTGGCCCGAGTCTCGATGCCCGTCATGTCTTCGATCATCGGTGCGAGTCGCTCGCCGATACCGCCGAGTCGCGGTCGGCCGAAGGCGTCGAGGCCCCGCTCGGAGTGGGCGTCATCGGCCTCCCCGGGCACGAACCCTTCGGCTACGACGACCAATGGTGAGCGGCCACGCGCATTCGCACTTTCAACCCACTCGGCGATCTGCGACATGGTGGTCTTCTGCTCGGGAATCAGAATGGCGTGCGCGCCGGCCGCCATTCCCGAGTGCAGCGCGATCCAGCCGACGTGCCGGCCCATCACCTCGGCTACCATGCACCGGCTGTGGGCGTCGCCGGTAGTGCGGAGTCTGTCCATTGCGTCGGTGGCGATCTGCACGGCCGTGTCGAAACCGAAGGTGTAATCGGTTGCGTCGAGGTCGTTATCGATGGTCTTCGGCACTCCGGTGATCTTAAGCCCAGCATCCGTCAGCCGTTTGGCGGCAGCCAAGGTACCTTCGCCACCGATGGCGATGATGGCGTCGATGCCCTCGCGTTTCATGTTTTCGAGGATGCGCTCGGGGCCGCCATCGCCTTCGAACGGGTTTGTGCGTGAGGTACCGAGAATGGTGCCGCCCTCTTTGGAGATACCGCGCACATTCGAGCGGCCGAGCTCGATGAGGTCAGACTTCACCACCCCACGCCAGCCACCCTTGAAGCCCACGAACTCTTGATTGTTGATTTCGGTGCCCTTGAGCACGACCCCGCGGATGACCGCGTTCAGGCCGGGGCAATCGCCGCCACTAGTCAGAATGCCAATTCTCATCGCGCTACCGTATCTCTCGGGGAAAGGGAGGGAGTGTCAGTGCCCCTACGTAAACTTAACGCATGCAACCCACCCGCTCTGTTCGCCCGTTCGAAGTCATCAGCGACTACACGCCGAGTGGCGATCAGCCGACCGCAATCGCTGAGCTGACGGCGCGCATCAACGCCGGTGAGACCGACGTGGTTCTGCTGGGTGCGACCGGTACGGGCAAATCGGCGACCACCGCGTGGCTCATCGAAGCGGTGCAGCGACCCACGTTGGTTCTGGCGCACAACAAGACCCTCGCAGCACAGCTGGCCAACGAGTTTCGCGAGCTGATGCCGAACAACGCGGTCGAGTACTTCGTGTCGTACTACGACTACTACCAGCCCGAGGCGTATGTACCGCAGACCGATACCTTCATCGAGAAAGACAGCTCGATCAACTCCGAGGTCGAGCGGTTGCGGCACTCCACGACCAACTCGCTGCTGAGCCGGCGTGACGTCATCGTGGTTTCGACCGTTTCGTGCATCTACGGCCTCGGTACGCCCGAGCAGTACATGAACGCCATGATGGCCTTGCAGGTGGGCATGAAAGTCGACCGTGATTGGCTCATTCGCAAGTTCATCTCCATGCAGTACCAGCGCAATGACATCGACTTCTCGCGCGGCAACTTCAGGGTGCGCGGTGACACCATCGAGATCATCCCGATGTACGAAGAACTCGCGATTCGCATCGAGATGTTCGGCGACGAGATCGAGGCGCTGTACACGCTTCATCCGCTCACCGGCGACATCGTGCGCAAGATGGACTCGATCGCGGTCTTCCCTGGCTCGCACTACGTGGCCGATACGAATGTGATGCACCGGGCCATCGGAACCATTCAAGAAGAACTCGCACTGCGGCTCACCCAGCTCGAACGTGAGGGCAAGCTGCTCGAGGCGCAGCGGCTGCGCATGCGCACCACCTTCGACCTCGAGATGATGCAGCAGATCGGTTTCACGTCGGGCATCGAGAACTACTCCCGGCACATCGACGGCCGCAACCCGGGCGAAGCGCCACACTGCCTGCTCGACTACTTTCCCGACGACTTTCTCGTCGTGATCGACGAGTCGCACGTCACCGTGCCGCAGATCGGAGCCATGTACGAGGGCGACTCGTCGCGCAAGCGCACGCTGGTCGAGCACGGTTTTCGGTTGCCGAGCGCGCTCGACAACCGCCCGCTGCGCTGGAACGAGTTCAACGACCGGGTGGGTCAGAAGGTCTACCTCTCGGCGACGCCCGGTAAGTACGAGATGGGTATTGCCGACGGGGTGGTCGAGCAGATCATCCGCCCTACCGGGCTCATCGACCCCGAGATCATCGTGAAGCCCTCGAAGGGGCAGATCGATGATCTGCTCGAAGAGATTCGAGTGCGAGTCGCCAAAGACGAACGCATTCTGGTCACCACGCTCACCAAGAAGATGGCCGAAGAGCTCACCGACTTCATGGGGGAGCACGGGGTACGCGTGCGGTACCTGCACTCCGACGTCGATACGTTGCGCCGGGTCGAGCTGCTGACCGAGCTGCGGGCGGGCGTCTACGACGTTCTGGTGGGCATCAACCTGCTGCGCGAAGGCCTCGACCTGCCCGAGGTGTCGCTGGTGGCGATTCTGGATGCCGATAAAGAAGGTTTTTTGCGATCGTCGACGTCGCTCATCCAAACTATCGGGCGTGCTGCCCGAAACGTGTCGGGTCAGGTGATCATGTACGCCGACGTGATGACCGATTCGATGACGCGGGCTATCGACGAGACCACTAGGCGGCGCGAGAAGCAGGTCGCCTATAACCTCGAGCGCGGTGTCGACCCTCAACCGCTGCGCAAGAAGATCAACGACATCACTGAGTTGCTCGCGCGCGAGGGCGCCGACACCGAACAATTGCTAGCCGGTCGTAATGGCCGGAAGCGCAGCCCCACGCCGAACCTTCGCCGCGAAGGCATCGCGGCAGTGGGTGCGAACGAGCTCGAAACGCTGATCGCAGACCTCAACGACCAGATGATGACGGCCGCGGCCGAACTCAAGTTCGAGCTGGCAGCTCGTCTGCGCGACGAGCTGGGTGACCTGAAACACGAACTGCGTCAGATGGAGAAGGCCGGGCACATCTAATGCAACGACCTTCTGGCTATTGATTATGCACCTCAGGCATTTATGTCTCAGGTGCATGATCTCTGGTCGCAAAAACTTGCATATTGCACGCTTGAGGCATGGCACGAATACATTCTGAGGCAGCTCGCATTCTCGGCGAGCGAGTGAAGGCAGCCCGCCTGCGCATCGGAATCAGCCAAGAAGACCTCGGCGAACTCGCCGACATGCACTTCTCGAACATCGGCAAGATCGAGCGGGGCAATTCGAACCCGAATCTTGCGACAATCGTCGCCCTGGCCGGCCCACTCGGTGTCGACCCTGGGGAGTGGCTCGCCGGACTCACCCCCGCGATGCTCCCCGGCCGCACCCATCAGGTGACGGCGGCCGACCTCATCGCGGCCCGGGCCGAAGGTCGCTCGTAGCCGACCTCATCGCGGCCAGCTCGCGCCCCCGGCGTCGTGAGCCATCTGCGCCGAAGTGAGCCAGGTGTGCCGAATTGAGCCAGGTGTGCCGGGCTCAATTCGGCGCAACAGCCTCACAAGCGACCACCTCACGTGCGGCCACTTCACGAGCGGGCGGTACGGATGCACGGGGTGCGCTGATAGCGAAGAAGTGGGCGCGCGGGGAGGACTGTCAGTGGCACCGCATAGAGTTATGGGGTGTCGATTACTAAGGTCAATTCCGCCGGAAAACTCAGCGTTCGGGGTGCCCGCGTGCACAATCTGCGCGACGTCGACCTCGACATTCCGCGCGACTCGCTGGTGGTCTTCACGGGGCTTTCGGGCTCCGGCAAGTCGAGCCTGGCGTTCGACACGATCTTCGCAGAGGGGCAGCGCAGGTACGTCGAAAGCCTGAGTGCATACGCGCGCCAGTTTCTCGGTCAGGTCGACCGACCAGACGTCGACTTCATCGAAGGGCTCAGCCCGGCGGTCAGCATCGATCAGAAGTCGACCAACCGCAACCCGCGATCGACCGTCGGCACCATCACCGAGATCTACGACTACATGCGCCTTCTCTGGGCGCGCATCGGCATTCCGCACTGCCCGGTGTGCGGCGAGCGAATCTCGGCACAGACGGTTCAGCAAATAGCCGATCAGCTCATGGAGCTCGAAGCGGGCATCCGGTACCAGGTCGTGAGCCCGGTGATCTCGCAGAAGAAGGGCGAGTTCGTCGACCTGTTCAAAGAGCTCGCCGCGGGCGGGTATTCACGGGCGGTTGTCGACGGCGACATCATTCAGCTCAACGAGCCGCCGAAGCTCAAGAAGCAGTTCAAGCACGACATCTCGGTGGTCGTCGACCGGCTGGTGGCCGGCCCCGACATTCTGAGCCGGCTCACCGACTCGCTCGAGACCGCGCTGCGGCTCACCGACGGCATCGTTCAGGTCAACTATGTCGATGCAGACGGGCCGGATGCCTGGCAGACCTTCAGCGAGAAGCTCAGCTGCCCCAATCAGCACCCCATTCAACTCACCGAGATCGAACCGCGCACCTTCTCGTTCAACGCGCCGTTCGGTGCCTGCCCTGAGTGCTCGGGCCTGGGAACACGTATGTCGGTCGACGCCGACCTGCTGCTCGGCGACAGCGAGCTGAGCATCAAAGAGGGCGTCATCATTCCCTGGACCACTCAGGGCAAGGGCCTCTACAACTACTACGAGAAACTGCTCGAAGGTCTCGCGCGAGACCTCAAGTTCGACCTCAGCACACCCTGGAACGAGCTCAGCTCGACCGTTCAAGAAGCCGTGCTACGTGGTGACAACTTCGAGGTTCGCGTGAAGTGGAAGAACCGCTTCGGCCGCGAGATGAGTTACACCTCGGGGTTCGAGGGCGTGGTTCCTTACATCGAACGCCAATACCTGCAGGCCGAGACCGACAACCAACGCGCCCGCTGGTCGGAGTACCTGCGCGAAGTGCCGTGCCCCGTCTGCAACGGCAAACGGCTGAAGCCCGAGGTTCTCGCGGTGCTGGTGAACGGCCACAGCATCGCAGACGTGACCGACATCAGCCTCACCGACGCCCAAGACTTCATGGCCGAACTGACGCTCACCGACCGCGAGGCGCACATCGCTGCCCAGGTGCTGCGTGAGATTCGGCTGCGTCTCGACTTCTTGATTCAGGTGGGGCTCAATTACCTCAACCTGGCGCGAGCCGCTGCTTCACTGAGCGGCGGAGAAGCGCAGCGAATCCGCCTCGCCACCCAAATCGGGTCAGGGCTCACCGGCGTGCTGTACGTGCTCGATGAACCCAGTATCGGGCTGCACCAGCGCGACAACCGCCGGCTCATCGAAACCCTGGTCAAGCTCAAGAACCTCGGCAACACGCTCATCGTGGTCGAGCACGACGAAGACACCATTCGCACCGCTGACTGGGTGGTCGACATCGGCCCCGGTGCTGGTGTGAACGGCGGCAAGGTGGTGCACTCGGGTTCGTATGAGGGCCTGCTGAACAACCGCGAGAGCCTGACCGGCGACTACCTCTCGGGCCGCAAGTCGATCGACATTCCCACGAGCCGTCGCCCGCTTGACCCCGATCGCGAAATCACCGTGGTCGGAGCCGAGGCGAACAACCTCAAGAACGTCACCGTCAGCTTTCCGCTCGGCACGTTCATCGCCGTCACCGGCGTCAGCGGTTCGGGCAAGTCGTCTCTCGTCAACGACATTCTGTACCGCGTGCTCGCCAACAAGCTCAATGGCGCCCGCAAGATTCCGGGCAAACACAAGCGCGTGACCGGGCTCGAGAACCTCGACAAGGTGGTGCACGTCGACCAGAACCCCATCGGCCGCACCCCGCGCTCGAATCCGGCGACCTACACGGGCGTCTTCGACCGCATTCGCAATCTCTTCTCTGAGACGCTCGAGGCGAAGGCCCGCGGCTACCAGCCGGGCCGCTTCAGCTTCAACGTGAAAGGCGGCCGCTGCGAGGCGTGTTCAGGCGACGGCACGATCAAGATCGAGATGAACTTCTTGCCCGACGTGTACGTCGCCTGCGAGGTCTGCGGGGGAGCACGGTATAACCGCGACACCCTCTCGGTGCACTACAAAGGCAAGAACATCGCCGAGGTGCTCGACATGCCCATCGCCGAGGCGGCGGTGTTCTTCGAACCGATTCAGGCTATCCATCGCTTCTTGAACACCCTGGTCGAAGTGGGCCTCGGCTACGTGCGGCTCGGTCAGAGCGCCACAACGCTCAGCGGCGGCGAGGCGCAGCGCGTCAAACTCGCTACCGAGTTGCAGCGCCGGTCGAACGGTCGCAGTGTGTATGTGCTCGACGAGCCGACGACCGGCCTGCACTTCGAGGATGTTCGTAAGCTGCTGCTCGTTCTGAACGGTCTCGTCGATAAGGGCAACACCGTGATCGTGATCGAGCACAACCTCGACGTGATCAAGTCGGCCGACTGGCTCATCGACCTCGGGCCCGAAGGTGGTTCTGGCGGCGGTAAAATTCTTGCAACAGGTACTCCAGAACAGCTCGCTAAGGTGAAGAAGAGCCACACCGGGTACTTCTTGAAAGAGATTCTCGAGGCAGAAGAAGGTACGAGACGCAAGGCGTCATGAGCGACACAGTACGAACGGGCTGGTGCCCGAACATCCGGTCGACCGCAGATCGGTGGGCACGATGACCGACACCGTCAGCTATCGCCCGAAAGCGGGTGAAATTCCCACGCAGCCCGGCGTTTACCGATTTCGTGACCCTAACGGGCGCGTGCTCTACGTGGGTAAGGCGCAGAACCTGCGCGCGCGGCTGAGCAACTACTTCGCGCCCTTGCGCAGCCTGCACGAACGAACTCGCCGCATGGTGACTACCGCTGCAAGCGTCGAGTGGACCGTCGTGGGCACTGACGTTGAAGCACTACAGCTCGAATACACCTGGATCAAAGAGTTCGACCCGCCCTTCAACGTCAAGTTCCGCGACGACAAGACGTACCCCTTCATGGCGATCACGCTGGCCGACGAAGCGCCGCGTGTCATGGTCACGCGCAACCCGAAGATCAAGGGTGCCAAGTATTTCGGACCGTACCCGAAGATCTGGGCGGTGCACGACACCATCGACCTGATGATCAAGGCGTTTCCCATTCGCACCTGCTCCGATTCGAGCTACAAGAAGGCGATGCAGAGCGGGCGCCCGTGCTTTCCCGGCCAGATCGGGCGCTGCGGCGGCCCGTGCTCGGGCAAAGTTACCATCGAAGAGCACCGCGAGATCGTCAATGACTTCATCGCGTTCATGAACGGCCACGACAAGAGGTTCGTCACCGAGACGACGAAGCGGATGCGCGAGGCTTCCGAGGCCCAAGAATACGAAAAAGCGGCGCGCTACCGCGACCAGCTGCAGGCCCTCGACGCGGTGCTCGAGAAGAGCAACGTCGTGCTCGCCGACAGTGTCGACACCGATCTCTTCGGCATCGAGCACGACGAACTTGCCGCCGCGGTGCAGCAGTTCATCGTGCGCGGCGGGCGCATCCGCGGTGTTCGCGCGTGGATGGTCGACAAAGAACTCGATCTCACCACCGCCGAACTCGTCGACTCCATTCTGCAAACGGCCTACGAAGGCCAGATTCCGCCGCGCGAGATCATCGTTCCCGACCTGCCCGATGACGCCCATGAACTCGAGCAGTGGCTCTCCGAACGACGCGGTACCTCGAAGGTCGCGCTCAAGACGGCCCAGCGCGGCGAAAAAGCCGCCCTCATGCAAACGGCAACTCTCAACGCCAAAAACGCTCTCATGCTGTACAAAACGCGCCGCAGCACCGACTTCGTCGCACGCACCGAAGCCCTCACAGACATCATGAACGGGCTCGGGATGCCCGACGCACCCTTGCGCATGGAGTGCTTCGACGTCTCCCACCTGGGCGGTACCAATGTGGTCGCGTCGATGGTGGTTTTCGAAGACGGCCTAGCTCGCAAAGATCAGTATCGCCGCTTCACCATTCCCGAGACCACCGACGACACCGACTCGATCTACCAGGTCATCACGCGCCGGCTCGCCTACCTGCAAGAGGGGTCTGAGCGCGCCGACTCCGACACCGGCACGAAGAAGTTCGCCTACCCGCCGAATCTGCTGATCGTCGACGGCGGCCAGCCTCAGGTGCAGGCCGCGGCGCGGGCGCTGAAAGAATCGGGTGTCGAGGGCATCTTCTTGTGCGGCCTGGCCAAGCGCCTCGAAGAGATCTGGTTGCCCGATGACGACTACCCGGTCATCCTGCCCCGAGGCAGCGAAGCGCTCTTCTTGCTACAGCGCATACGTGATGAGGCGCACCGCTTCGCCATCACCCACCAGCGCGCCCGCCGCAAACGTGACATCACCTCCGTGCTCTCTGAGATTCCCGGCCTCGGCCCAGCGCGCGTGAAAACCCTGCTCAAAGAGTTCGGCTCCGTCACGAAACTGAAGCAGGCCACCGCCGAACAGATCGCCGAGGTCAAGGGCGTCGGCCCCCTCCTCGCGGCCACCATCTTCGAGCAACTCCGCGCCTGACCCGGCGACACGCCCGATAGTCTTAGTGACGGAAGACCACAACAGCACCGACGAGGCGAAAGCAACCCGACACGATGACACCAGGCACTGCCGAACAGCAGGAAGTGCTCATTGTGACCGGCATGTCGGGCGCGGGCCGCTCGACGGTGGCGAACGCGCTCGAAGACCTCGGCTGGTACGTGGTCGACAACCTGCCGCCGCAGATGCTCCGCCCGCTCGTCGATCTAGCCGAACGCGCGGGTTCGACGCTGCCGCGCCTGGCCGCGGTGGTCGATGTCAGAGGCCGCGACTTCTTCTCCGACCTGCAGGTCATCATCGAAGACCTGCGCAGCGGCATTCAGCTGCGCATGCTGTTTCTCGAGGCGACCGATGCCGCGCTGGTGCGGCGTTTCGAGCAGGTTCGGCGCCCGCATCCACTTCAAGGCAACGGCACCCTGCTCGACGGAATCGGCGCCGAGCGCGCCCGCATGACGCCCATTCGGGAGTCGAGCGACATCGTCATCGATACGTCAGATCTGAACATCCACCAGCTGGCAACACGGGTCGCCGAACGCTTCTCGGCCGTCGACACCGCCGGCGTGCAGGTCACGGTGATGAGTTTCGGGTTCAAGTACGGCGCCCCGAGCGATGCCGACGCCATGGCCGACTGCCGCTTCATTCCGAACCCGTTCTGGATTCCCGAACTTCGAGACAAATCGGGCCTCGACCCCGAGGTGAGCGACTACGTGCTGGCCCAAGAGGGCGCAGAAGAATTCGTCGAGACCTACGCCAAAGCCCTGGCCCCTGTGCTGGCCGGGTATCAGCGTGAGAACAAACGCCACGCCACAATTGCCATAGGCTGCACGGGCGGTAAACACCGCTCTGTGGCGGTCGCCCGCAAGCTGGCAGAACTGATCAGCACGAACCCTGGCGTTGCGGTGAGCGTGAAGCACCGCGATCTGGGGCGCGAATAGCGACCGCACGGGCATCCGCTTTCACAAGAAGCGAAAACGCGCGCGCAGGCCGTATGAAGGAGATGGAAGAGATTGGCTCTCACTGCCGATGTCAAAAACGAACTGACCGGGGTCGTCGTCAGCAAGACGGCCGCCCGGGCAGCAGAACTCGCAACGATCTTGCGTTTCGCCGGAGGGTTGCACCTCATCTCCGGCCGAATCGCCATTGAGTCTGAGCTCGACACCCCCGAACTCGTCAAACGGGTGCGCAAAGACCTGGCCGAGCTCTACGGGGTGCGCGGCGACGTCTCGCTCGTCTCCGCCTCGGGCGTGAGACGCAACAGCTACTACCTGGTGCGCGTACTCGACGGCGGCGAAACTCTCGCGCGCCAGACGGGGTTGCTGGATGCCCGGCGGCGCCCCATCAGAGGCCTGCCCAACCGGCTCACCACCGGGTCTGCCGAAGAACTCGCGGCCGTCTGGCGCGGAGCCTTTCTGGCGCAGGGCTCACTGACCGACCCCGGCCGCTCGGCGGCTCTCGAAATAGTCTGCCCGGGCAACGAATCGGCCATGGCCCTCGTCGGCGCCGCCGCCCGCCTGCATGTTTCGGCGAAGGCACGAGAGGTGCGCGGCGTTCATCGCGTGGTCATTCGCGACGGCGAGTCGATCGCCTCGATGCTGAGCCTGATGGGTGCCAAGCAGTCGGTGGCGAAGTGGGAAGAAATGCGCCAGCGCCGCGAGGTGCGCGCTACCGCGAACCGCCTGGTGAATTTCGACGACGCGAACCTTCGCCGTTCGGCGCAGGCCGCTGTCGCGGCTTGCTCGCGTGTCGAACGCGCGCTCGAGATCATCGGCGACGAAGTACCCGAACATTTGCGCTACGCAGGTGAACTCCGGCTGAATTTTCGGGATGCGAGCCTCGACGAACTGGGCCACCACGCCGACCCTCCCATGACGAAAGACGCCATCGCCGGGCGCATCCGCCGGCTGCTCGCCATGGCCGACAAGAAGGCCTCAGACCTCGGAATTCCCGGCACCGACGCGAACTTGCCACCCGACCTCGACGACTAACTGCCACCCTCGTAAGACGGGGAAGCATTCAGAAGCCGTGCGGTTGACATCAATAGAATAGTCAGGTGGGCCAAGCGAAACCTTCGGCTCGCACAACAAGTACAAGGAGACAAGCAATGGCTGAATACACCCTTCCAGATCTTCCCTACGACTACGCAGCTCTCGAGCCGCACATCAGTGCGAAGATCATGACGCTGCACCACGACAAGCACCACGCGACCTACGTCGCCGGCGCCAACACCGCCATCGCAGGCATCAAAGAGGCGAGCGAATCAGGCAACCTCGGCGCCATCAACAAGCTCGAGAAAGACCTCGCCTTCAACCTGGGCGGTCACGTCAACCACTCGATCTTCTGGACCAACCTCACCCCTGAGACCCAGACCCCCGAGGGTGAGCTCGCTGCTGCCATCGACGACTCGTTCGGTTCGTTCGAGAAGTTCCAGGCCGCCTTCACGGCCGTCGCTCTCGGCGTGCAGGGCTCCGGTTGGGCCGTTCTCGGCTACGACGTCATCGGTGGCAACATCGTGACCTTCCAGCTGTTTGACCAACAGAGCAACCTGCCCGCCGGCGTGGTTCCGCTCTTCATGCTCGACGTCTGGGAGCACGCGTACTACCTCGACTACCTCAACGTTCGCGCCGACTACATCAAGGCCATCTGGAACATTGCGAACTGGTCGAACGTCGCCGCCCGCCTCGCTGCCGCGAAATCGCAGACCAACGGGCTGCTGGTACTGTCATAACTGAGCTTTACGCTCACTCGATGGATGATCGGGCCCTCCCCGGAGGGCCCGCATCCACTCGCTGATCCCCTCAGTTCAACTGAACAACTACGAGATCTCTGCCCCGCGGGGCCCAATTACAGGAGCACTACGTGTCCGTAAAGATCGGTATCAACGGCTTCGGCCGTATTGGCCGCAACTACTTCAGAGCAGCGCTTGCCAAGGGCAGCGACATCGAAATCGTGGCGGTCAACGACCTCACTGACAACAAGGCTCTCGCTCACCTGCTGAAGTACGACACCATCGGTGGCCGTCTGAACGCAACCGTCGAGCTCGACGGTGACAACATCGTCGTCAACGGCAAGCCGATTCTGGTTCTCGCCGAGCGCGACCCCGCAAACCTGCCGTGGGGCGAGCTGGGAGTCGACATCGTCATCGAGTCGACCGGCCGCTTCACCAAGTCGTCAGATGCGCGCAAGCACATCGACGGCGGTGCCAAGAAGGTCATCGTCTCGGCTCCGGCCACCGGCGACGACGTCGCGACGCTCGTGCTCGGTGTCAACGAGGGTACCTACGACCCCGACATTCACGACATCATCTCGAACGCTTCGTGCACCACGAACTGCCTCGCGCCTCTCGCGAAGGTACTACTCGACAACTTCGGCATCGAGCGCGGCTTGATGACCACGGTTCACGCCTACACGGCTGACCAGAACCTGCAAGACGGTCCGCACAGCGACCTGCGTCGTGCCCGTGCCGCCGCTGCGAACATCATCCCGACCTCGACCGGTGCCGCCAAGGCGCTCGGCTTGGTCATTCCTGAACTCGTCGGCAAGCTCGACGGTTACGCGCTGCGGGTGCCGGTTCCCACCGGCTCGATCACCGACCTCACGGTCGAGGTGTCGAAGCCCGTCACGGTCGCACAGATCAACGAGGCCTACAAGAACGCCGCCAACGGCGAGCTCAAGGGCATTCTCAGCTACACCGAAGACGAAATCGTGTCGAGCGACATCGTCGGCGATCCGCACTCCTCGATCTTCGACGCCGGCCTCACCAAGGTCATCGGCAACCAGGTCAAGGTCGCTTCGTGGTACGACAACGAGTGGGGTTACTCCAACCGCCTCGTCGACATCACCGAGTACGTAGCAAGCAAGCTCTGAGCCAATGGTTTCGCCGGCCCTAGGCCGGCGAACACGAATAAATCCTCGAGCTCAGTTGGAGAAAACTAGAAGTGACGATACGAACCCTGGATTCCCTCGGGTCGCTCGCCGGTAAAACGGTCATCATCAGATGCGACCTGAACGTGCCGTTGAAAGATGGCGTAATCACCGATGACGGGCGAGTTCGCGCGTCACTTCCCACGCTTCAAGCGTTAGCCGCTCAGGGCGCCAAGGTGGTTATTGTGAGCCACCTTGGCCGCCCCGACGGCGCGCCAGAAGCGAAGTACAGCCTGGCGCCCGTGGCGACCCGGCTCGCAGAGCTGCTTGATGCTCCCGTTGCGTTCGCCACCGATACCGTCGGTGCGAGTGCTCAGGATGCCGCGTCGAAGCTCAGAGCCAATTCAAGCGGTGACGGCCAGTTCCTTCTGCTCGAGAACTTGCGCTTCAATCCCGGCGAAACGGCCAAGACCGACGCCGATCGGCGTGCTTTCGCCGAAAGTCTGGTCGCAGCAGTTTCGGCCGATGCCTTCGTCTCCGACGGCTTCGGCGTGGTGCACCGCAAGCAGGCGAGCGTCTTCGAGCTTGCCGAACTGCTGCCGAGCGCAGCCGGTCTGCTCATCGAGACCGAGCTGAAGGTGCTCGATCAGCTGACCGAGACGCCCACGCGGCCGTATGCCGTCGTTCTCGGCGGTTCGAAGGTCTCTGACAAGCTCGGTGTCATCGGCCACCTGCTGCCGAAGGTCGACACACTACTCATCGGCGGCGGCATGCTCTTCACGTTCCTGGCCGCTCAGGGCTACCAGGTGGGTGCGAGCCTGCTCGAGAAAGACCAGATCGACACGGTCAAGGGTTACCTCGAGAAAGCCACAGAGCTCGGCGTCACCATCGTGCTGCCGACTGACGTGGTGGTCGCCTCGAAGTTCGGTGCAGATGCCGAGCACACGGTCACGAGCGCGTCGACCATCGAAGAGACGCCGTTTGGAGCATCCGGTCTCGGTCTCGACATCGGCCCCGAAACGTCAGCGACGTTCGCTGGCATCATCGAAGAGTCGCACACCGTGTTCTGGAACGGCCCGATGGGCGTTTTCGAACTCGAACCCTTTGCCGAGGGCACTCGTGCCGTTGCGGCGGCGCTCACCAAAGTCGACGGACTTGGCGTCGTCGGCGGTGGCGACTCGGCAGCGGCCGTGCGCGCCCTCGGATTCACCGACGATCAGTTCGGTCACATTTCTACGGGTGGCGGTGCCAGTCTCGAATTTCTCGAAGGCAAGCGTCTGCCCGGCCTGGAGGTTCTCGGATGGTAGCCAGCACTCGTATTCCGCTCATTGCGGGCAACTGGAAGATGAACCTCGACCACTTGCAGTCGATCGCCTTCGTGCAGAAGCTGGCGTGGAGTCTGAAAGACGCCAGCCACGACTACTCCGACGTCGAGGTGGCGATTTTTCCGCCGTTCACCGACCTGCGTTCGGTGCAGACGCTGATCTCGGCCGACAAGCTCGAACTGGCTTACGGCGGGCAAGATCTTTCGGCAGCCGATTCAGGCGCTTACACGGGCGAGATCTCGGGTCAGTTCTTGGCCAAGCTCGACTGCCAGTACGTCATCATCGGGCACTCCGAGCGACGCACGATGCACCACGAGACCGATGAGGTTGTTGCTGCCAAGGTGGCAGCGGCCCTGAAGCACGGGCTCGTTCCGGTGATCTGCGTGGGGGAGACCGCCGAAGACCTCGAGAAGTTCGGGCCGAGTGCGGTTCCTGTTTCTCAACTCAAGGGTGCGCTCACGGGTGTGCCAGCCGACGCGAACATCGTGGTGGCCTATGAGCCGGTCTGGGCCATCGGCTCGGGCCAGGCCGCGACCCCCGATCAGGCCGAGGCTGTGTGCGCCGCGTTGCGGGCGGAGCTTGCCTCGACGTTGAGCGACGACACAGCGGCGGCCACGCGCATCCTGTACGGCGGCTCGGTGAAATCGGGCAACATCGCCGGCTTCATGCGTGAGCCGAACGTCGATGGTGCCCTCGTCGGTGGCGCCAGTCTTGACCTCGACGAGTTCAGTGCCATCGTGCGGTACAAAAGGCACGTCGGCGTATAGAGGTATACTTGCTTTGGTCTTTGGGGGGCGAGTCGTTCCCTGTGTGTTGTGAAAGGTAATCCGTGCAAATCCTTCAAGTCGTTCTTCAGGTGCTTGTCGGCATTACCAGCCTGCTTCTGACTTTGCTGATTCTGCTGCACCGCGGTCGCGGTGGCGGTTTGTCAGACATGTTCGGTGGCGGCGTCACATCCAACCTCGGTGCGTCAGGTGTCGCAGAACGCAACCTGAACCGCATTACGGTGATTCTCGGGCTCATTTGGGTGCTTTCCATTGTGGTGCTCGGGCTCATCACCAAATTCGATACCGGCAATTAGGGGAATTCCATGGCATCAGGTGGCAGTGCAATTCGAGGATCACGCGTCGGCGCGGGGCCTATGGGCGAGCAAGACCGCGGCTACCACGCCGATCGCATCAAGATCTCGTACTGGGATGCCCTTGGCAACGAGACGGTGCGGTACTTCGCAGCCAACCTGCCCTCTGAAGAGATTCCCGAGACCATCGACTCACCGCAGTCGGGTCTTCCGGCCGGCCGCGACCAGCTGAACCCGCCCTCGGTCGCGAAGCTCGAGCCGTACAAGACCCACCTCGCCTACGTCAAAGAGCGTCGCACCGAAGAAGAAGCCGCTCAGCTGCTCGAAGACGCCCTCGCGCAACTCCGCGCACGTCGCGGCACCGCGGTTCCCGCTACAAACTAGCTCTCATCGAAGAAGGCCGCATCCATCACGGGTGCGGCCTTCTTCGTCACGCATCGCCTTTTGTGAGCCCGTTATGGCGAGTTGAGTCCGGTACACCGGGCTCAACTCGCCGCAACAGGCTCACTCAGTGCGGCAATGCAACGGCAGTGCAGTGGCAGCTCAGTAGGAGGGGGCGATGAGGTTCTCGGGCACTTCGGCGGCCGCCTCGCGGTCGACGAAGAAGACGGTGCGCTTTCGGCCCTCGGCTCCTGCGACGGGAACCTCGTCGACGCTTGCCCCTGCGAGGGCGAGGCCGAGCGCTGAGGCCTTGTCTGCGCCCGCGAGTACAAGCCAGATGCGGTCGGCCGACTGGATGACCGGGAGCGTCAGGCTGATGCGTAGCGGCGGCGGCTTGGGGGAGTTGCGCACCGAAACCACGGTCGCGTCTCGTACCGTGATGCCCTGCATTCCGGGAAAGAGCGACGCGATGTGCCCGTCGGGGCCCACCCCGAGAAACAGAATGTCGAAGCGCGGGTAGAGTGCGGCATCCGGAGCGAAGGCGGCCAGCTCACGAGCGTAGGCCGCCGCCGCCTCATCGAGATCGGCGATGTCGTCGCTCGACGCCATCGGGTGAATCTTCGCCTCATCGACCGGAATATGGTCGAGCAACGCCTCGCGCGCCTGCAGTTCATTACGATCAGGGCTGTTCTTCTCGACAAAACGCTCGTCGCCCCACCAGAAGTGGATGCGCTGCCACTCGACGTTCGTCTGCGCGGGCGAATTGCGAATGGCCACCATCAGGTCGGTATTGACGCTTCCGCCGCTCAGTACCACATGCGCTTCATCGAATTCATCGAGAATGTCGATGATCTTGGTGATGAACCGAGCGGCGACCGCCCCGGCTAACGATGCTTTGTCGGCATGAACGAGAACGCGACGATCGGTTGTCATTGATTCCAGCTTTCGAAGGCGGTCGAACAGGGTGGCGCAGGTGTAAAGCGAGTGCGGGCGATGCTAGTCGCGTGAAGCGGATGTTCGTACGAGTCTTACTGCCTGACGATGCTGATCACACCCGTGTCAAGGCTCACATTCGTCGACGCGAACAGCTCGGCAAGACCGACTGAGATCACGTCACCGTAGAGGTCGTCGGGGTCGAGGCGGCGCAGTTCTTCAGCGAGGCAGTCGCGGAGGTTGCGGCGCGGCAGCGAGAGGTCGTGGGTGGGCTGGTTCGGCTGAATCAGCGTGGCCACGTTCGGAATCTCGCGGGTGAGGTCGATAGTGCCCGATTCGCGAACCAGCTTGACGCTGTGAATGCCACTCGAGCCGTTCGCGCGCTTCGTGAGCCCGTAGGTGACCGGCGCCTGCAGCTGATGCCCGAGCCAGGCGGCGAGCAGCAGCGTGGAGGGGGAGTCCGACGCACCCTGCACCTCGACCGCGGTGACTGGCTCGTACGGTGGCTGGTCGAGTACGGCGGCGAGTTGCGCGCGCCAGAGGGTCAAGCGCGTCCACGCGAAGTCGGTGTCACCGGGGGCATAGGTCTCCGAGAGCCGCACGAGCGACTCGACCGGGTTCGGATGGTTCGCAGCATCCGTAATGCGGCGGTGAGCGATGCGCCCGAGACTCGAGGTCGAGGCCTTCTCGGGCGATTCGCCCGGCCACCAGACCACGACGGGGGCGTCGGGCAGCAACAGACCGGTGACCAGACCTTCTTCGTCGGTCGCCGCAGCGCCGTATGCTTTCAGCAGCACGACCTCGCTCGCGCCGGCGTCGCCGCCGACCCGAATCTGGGCGTCGAGCCGGGCTCCTCGCCCGGTGCGCAGGCCGTCAGACTCGCTGTCGGTCGATACCACGATGACGCGCATCGGATGCTCGCGCGAGGCGTCATTGGCGGCCTCGATGGCCTCCTCTTCATGCCCCAGGCTCGTGCGAATCACCAAGGTCAGAACGCGCCCGAGGGCGACAGCGCCGCCCTCTTCGCGAATCTTGACGAGTGCCTTCGAGATCTTGCTGGTATTGGTGTCAGGAAAATCGACGATCATGGACGTCTCCAGGTTCTACCGTCACGGGCGAGTAATTCATCAGCTGATTCGGGGCCCCAGGTACCGGGCCGGTACTGGTCGGGTTGCCCCTGCGTCGCCCAGTATTCTTCGATCGGGTCGAGAATCTTCCACGACAGCTCGACCTCTTGGTGGCGGGGGAAGAGCGGCGGCTCGCCGAGCAGCACATCGAGAATGAGTCGCTCATATGCCTCGGGGCTTGCCTCGGTGAAAGCGTGGCCGTAGCCGAAGTCCATGGTCACGTCGCGCACTTGCACGCCGGCACCGGGAACCTTCGAGCCGAACCGAATGGTCACACCCTCGTCGGGCTGCACTCGAATGACGAGCGCGTTCTGGCCGAGTTCCGACGTCTGCGCCTCAGCGAAGAGGTGCTGGGGTGCCCGCTTGAACACCACCGCGATCTCGGTGACGCGGCGGCCGAGCCGCTTGCCAGCACGCAGGTAGAACGGCACGCCGGCCCAGCGGCGGGTGCCGATGTCGAGCCGAACCGCCGCATAGGTCTCGGTGGTCGACTCGGGGTTCATGCCGTCTTCTTCGAGAAAGCCGGGAACGAACTCGCCGCCCTGCCACCCCGTCGAATACTGCCCCCGAGCGGTCGAGGCGCTGAGGTCTTTCGGCTGTTTGACAGCTGCCAGCACCTTCTCTTTCTCGGCGCGCAGATCGGAGGCGTTGAACGAAATCGGCTCTTCCATGGCCGTCAGAGCCATCAGCTGCAGCAAGTGATTCTGAATCACGTCACGAGCCGCGCCAATGCCGTCGTAGTAACCGGCCCGACCGCCCACACCGATGTCTTCGGCCATAGTGATCTGTACGTGGTCTACGTAGTTGCCGTTCCAGATGGGTTCGTAGAGCTGGTTCGCGAAGCGAAGCGCGAGAATGTTCTGCACCGTCTCTTTGCCGAGGTAGTGGTCGATGCGAAAAACGTCATCGGGCGCGAAGACCGACTCGACCACATCGTTCAGCTCACGAGCCGTCTTCAGGTCGCTGCCGAACGGCTTCTCGATGACTACTCGACGCCACTGCCCGGGCTGCGGATGCGCCAGGCCCGAGCGTCGCAGCTGCTCGGTGACCAACGGAAACGCCTTCGGCGGAATCGACAGATAAAACGCATAGTTGCCCTTGGTGCCGCGCACCGAATCGAGCTCGGCAATGGTGTCTTTCAGGCTCTCGAACGCAGAGTCGTCATCGAATTCACCCGAGACGAAGCGGATGCCCTCCGAAAGTTGACGCCAGACCTCTTCGTCGAACGGGGTGCGCGCATATTCCTTGACGGCGTCGTGCACCACGCGTTCGAAGTCTTGATCTTGCCAGTCTCGCCGCGCAAAACCCACGAGCGAGAAGCCTGGCGGCAAGAGACCTCGGTTCGCCAGGTCGTAGACCGCCGGCATCAGCTTCTTACGTGACAGGTCGCCGGTCACACCGAAGATTATCAGGCCGCTGGGGCCCGCGATTCGGTTTAGCCGCCGGTCGGTCGGAAGTCTGAGGGGGTTGTAATCCGGAGTGATTTCTACCGGTGACATCGTGCTCCTTGCGAGTGGTGCGCCGCGTGAACAGCGCACCTGAGGTGTTCAGTTGAGTGAGTCGAACAGACTGGTCACGTTGGCGGCCGGGTCGGTGAGGTTCAGGCGCAGCACCGGTCGGCTGTGCTGCTCGAGAACGCTGGCGTCGCCCGCCGCTTGAGCCTGGATGAGCTGGCCCAAGGTGAACGGCCGGTCGGGTACCTCGAGGTCGATGCTCGGGGTCTCAGTGATCTGCACGAACACGCCGACAGCCGGGCCGCCTTTGTGGAACTGACCGGTGGAGTGCAGAAAGCGCGGCCCCCAGCCGAAGGTGACCGGCCGGTCGATCTTCGAGGCGAAAGCGTCTCGCAGCTCGGCCAGTTGGGGCAGAGCGACGCGGTCGACGTAGGCCTGAATCGACACGTAGCCGTCAGACGGCGTATCGGAGAGCAGGCGTTCGATGGCCGCGGCGACGGTCTCGACGCCGGTGGTGATCGATGCGGTACCGCGAACCTCGATGCCGTTGTCGGTGAATGCGGGCGCTTCGGGTTCGGGCCGGGCATCCAGCAGCCCCCGTGTGGCGACCTTGGCCGATTCGACGTCGGGCTGATCGAACGGGTTAATGCCGAGCAAGCGACCGGCGACGGCGACCGCGTATTCCCAGGTGAGAATGAGGCCACCGAGCGAACCACTCATCAGAATCTCGCCGTCGTGCCGGTTCTGCGGCAGCAGGTGAAACTGATCGGCTTCGTTGACGAGACGAACGATCTGCAGGTCGGGCAGGTGCTCACCGATTTCGGGGGAGTGCACGTCGAGAACCACGGGCAGCAGGCCGCGACCGAGCTTTCCGGTGGACTCTGCAACGAGCTGCTCGGCCCAGTCGGCGAACCCGACGATGTGCGTGCCGTCAGCGACGATGCCGAGTTTGTTCTTCAGCGGTGCGCTGCCGGCGATGGCCGCGCCCAGAATGAGGGCGGGGTTGTCGACGTCGTCGGTCGAGAGGTAGAGCTGAATCGCGTCGGCCTCGTCGAGCAGCTCGCCGATGTTGACGCCGGCCAGCCCCGACGGAACCAGACCGAAAGCGGTGAGCGCCGAGTACCGGCCGCCCACGTTCGGGTCGGCCGTGAAGACCCGGTAGCCGGCCTCGTGCGCAGACGCTTCGAGCGGCGAACCCGGGTCGGTGACCACGATGATGCGGCCCTTCGGGTCGACACCCACTTCGCGAAACGCCTTCTCGTAGATGCGCCGCTGGCTGTCGGTTTCGACCGTCGACCCCGACTTCGATGACACGACGAGAGCACTGGTCGCGAGGCGATCAGCGAGAGCGGCCTCGACCTGGCCCGGCGCAGTGGAGTCGAGCACGGTCAGCTCGATACCGGCTGTTCTCGTGATGACCTCGGGGGCGAGTGACGACCCACCCATGCCCGCCAGAACGATGTGGTCGACGCCGGCGGCGAGCAGATTATCCCGCAGCTGCTCGATCTCGGCGACCAAGGGCCTTGAAACCGAGACCACTTCGGTGAAGCCGAGCCGAATCGACGCCTCGGCTTCGGCCTCAGGGCCCCAGAGTGCGGGGTCTTGGGCCGTGATGCCCGAGGCAACAAGGTCTTCGACCAGGGTGGGAACGGTGGCTTCGACGACCGCTTTCACGGCCCCCGAAACGTGGATCTTAACGCTCACGCGTTGTCGCCCTTCGCGGCGTCAAGCGCCGTCTGCACGGTTTCGAGCAGCTCGGTCCACGACACGATGAACTTCTCGACGCCCTCTTTTTCGAGCAGCTCGGTGACCTCGGCGTAGGAGATGCCTTGCGCTGCAATCGCGTCGAGCACCTTGTTCGCCGCAGCGTAGCTGCCTGCGATGGTGTTGCCCGTGATCACGCCATGATCGAAAGTCGCGTCAAGCGTCTTCTCGGGCATGGTGTTGACCACCTCGGGGGCGGCGAGCTCGGTCACGTAGAGCGTGTCGGGCAGCGACGGGTCTTTGACGCCGGTCGAGGCCCAGAGCGGGCGCTGCTTGTTGGCGCCTGCCTCGAGCAGAACCTTCGCGCGCTCGGTGGTGAAGGCCTGCTCGTAGACCTCGTAGGCGAGCTGTGCGTTGGCGACGCCGGCCTTGCTCTTCAGCGCGAGTGCTTCGTCGGTGCCGATGGCCACAAGGCGCTTGTCGATCTCGGTGTCGACCCGCGACACGAAGAACGATGCAACAGAGTGGATGCCCGACAGATCGATTCCGGCCTCTTGAGCCTTCTCGAGCCCGGCCAGGTACGCGTTGATGACGTCGCGGTAGCGCTCGAGGCTGAAGATCAGCGTCACGTTCACACTGATGCCAGCGGCGATGGTCGCGGTGATCGCGGTCAGACCCTCGATGGTCGCAGGAATCTTGATGAGAACGTTCTCTTTGTTGACCTTGTCGTAAAGCTCTTTGGCCTGCTTGATGGTCTTCTCGGCGTCGTTCGCGAAGCCCGGCTCGACCTCGATCGACACACGGCCGTCGAACCCGTTGGTGGCGTCGTAGACCGGCTTGAAGATGTCGCAGCCGTGGGCGACATCGCTCGTGGTGATCTCGAACACCGACTCGGTGACGTTCTTGCCCGCCGCGGCGAGCTCACGAACCTGCTCGTCGTAGGCCTCGCCCTTGGCAAGAGCCGAAGCGAAGATCGACGGGTTGGTGGTGACACCCACCACGTTCTTCTCTGCAATGAGCTTCTGCAGGTTGTCGGTGCGCAGGCGCTCGCGCGAGAGGTCGTCGAGCCAGATGCTGACTCCGACGGCCGAGAGCTGAGCGGTGGGGGTGGTGATTTCTGTGTCTGTCACTTTTCTATCTCCTTGAAAGTCGTGTGGCCGTGAAAATCGTGCGGGCGAATCGGCGCGGATTCAGGCCTTCGCCAGGTTCGACAGCGAGGTCTTAGCGGCCTCGATGGCAGACCCGGTGGTCATGCCGAACTCGCGGAACAGCGTCTTGTAGTCGGCCGATGCACCGAAGTGCTCGATCGAGACGCTCTTGCCGGCGTCGCCGACGTAGGGGCGCCAGGTCAGCCCGAGGCCTGCTTCGATCGAAACGCGTGCCTTGACCGCTGAGGGCAGCACGTGCTCACGGTATTCGGCGCTCTGCTCTTCGAACCACTCCACACACGGAGCCGAAACCACGCGAGCGTTGATGCCATCGGCCTTCAGCAGTTCGCGCGCCTCGACGGCGATCTGAACCTCAGAACCCGTGGCGATGAAGATCACGTCGGGGGTGCCGTTCGGTGCTTCGGCGAGAATGTACGCACCCTTGGCGGTGTTCTTCGCCGAAGCGAACACCTCGCCCGATGCCTCACCGTCGCCGCGCTCGAACGTTGGGATGTTCTGGCGGGTCAACGCAATCGCGGCAGGCCCGACCCGGCGCGACAGAATGGTGTGCCACGCCCACGCCGTCTCGTTCGGGTCGCCGGGGCGAACCACGTCGAGCCCGGGAATGGCGCGCAGAGTGGTCAACTGCTCGATGGGCTGGTGGGTGGGGCCGTCTTCGCCGAGCGCCACTGAGTCGTGCGTGTACAAGAAGATCGACGGTGCCTTCATGAGGGCGGCCAAGCGGATGGCCGGGCGCATGTAGTCGCTGAAGATCAAGAACGTGCCACCGAACGGGCGGGTGTTGCCGTGCAGCACGATTCCGTTCAGAATCGCGCCCATGGCGTGCTCCCGAATGCCGAAGTGCAACACGCGGCCGTACGGGTTGCCCGACCACTCGTGCGTCGAGTGCTCGGTGGGCACGAAGGATGCGCCCGACTCTATGGTGGTGTTGTTCGATTCGGCGAGGTCGGCCGAGCCGCCCCAGAACTCGGGCATCACACCGGCGATGCCGTTGATGACCTTGCCCGAAGCCGCACGCGTGGAGACCTCTTTACCCGCCTCGAAGACCGGCAGGGCATCCTCGATGCCCTCGGGCAGTTCGAAGGCCAGCATGCGGTCGAGCAGCTTCTTGCGCTCGGGGTTCGCTTCGGCCCAGGCGTCGAAGCCCTGCTGCCAGTGCTCGTGCGCAGCCTTTCCGCGGTCGACGGCCTCGCGAGTGTGCGAGATGACCTCGTCGGAGACCGCGAAGTGCTCGTCGGGGTTGAAGCCGAGAACCTCTTTCAAGCCTCTCAGTTCGTCGGCGCCGAGCGCCGAGCCGTGAATCTTGCCCGAGTTCTGCTTTTTCGGCGACGGCCACCCGATGATGGTCTTCAAAATGATGAGCGACGGCTTGTCGGTGACCGCTTTGGCCGCCTCGATGGCGTCGAAGAGCTCGTGCACATCTTCGATGTACTCACCCGTCTTCTTCCAGTCGACGACCTGCACGTGCCAGTGCAGGGCCTCGAAACGCGCGTGCACGTCTTCGGTGAAGGCGATGTTCGTGTCGTCTTCGATCGAGATCTGGTTGCTGTCGTAGAACGCGATGAGGTTGCCGAGCTGCTGGTGACCGGCGAGCGAGGAGGCCTCGTTGGTGATGCCCTCTTCCATGTCACCGTCGCCGGCGATGGTGTAGATGAAGTGGTCGAACGGGCTGGCGCCAGGCGCGGCATCCGGGTCGAACAGGCCACGCTCGAATCGCGACGCGTAGGCAAAGCCAACGGCCGAGGCGAGGCCCTGGCCGAGCGGGCCGGTGGTGATCTCGACGCCATCGGTGTGACCGTACTCGGGGTGCCCCGGGGTCAGCGAACCCCAGGTGCGCAGCTTCTTCAGGTCGTCGAGCTCGAGGCCGTAGCCGCCGAAGTAGAGCTGAATGTACTGGGTCAGCGAGCTGTGGCCCACCGAGAGAATGAACCGGTCGCGGCCGATCCACTCGTTGTCTGACGGGTCGCGGCGCATCTCTTTCTGAAAGAGCAGGTACGCCAGCGGCGCCAGCGACATGGCGGTACCCGGATGCCCGTTGCCGACCTTCTCTACGGCGTCTGCGGCGAGAACCCTCGCTGTGTTGACGGCTTGTTCGTCGATAGATTCCCACTGCAATGATGCCACGAGGTGTAGAGCCCTTCTTAGGTTGCGGTCTGAGGTAGGGAAGCCCCGGAGCACCATCGAGCCGAAGGTGTATTCCCACCCTTCATCCAGTATAGAAGTTGCAGGGGTGCCACCGCCTGCTCGTCTCCGACTTCTACGCTCTGTAAAGTAAGGTAGAGCGAGGTATGTCAGAAGCAGTTAGAGGAGCAATGGACGTAGCTGTAGAAGGCCGCACCGCCCGCCCACGCATCGGCGCGGGTCAGAAGGTCAAGGCGTACGTCTCTCTGACGAAACCTCGCGTCATGGAGTTGTTGCTGGTCACCACCGTTCCGGTGATGATCTTGGCGCAGAATGGCATTCCGAACCTCTGGCTGGTCTTCGCCACGCTGGTCGGCGGTGCGCTGAGCGCCGGGGGAGCAGGCGCGTTCAACTGCTACATCGACCGCGACATCGACCGCGTGATGAACCGCACGAAGTCACGGCCGCTCGTCACAGGCGAACTGAGCGATCGCGAAGGCCTCGTCTTCGCTTGGGTACTCTCTATCGTCTCGGTGCTCTGGTTTGCCGCGTTCGTGAACCTCTACACCGCGGTGCTCTCGGTCATCGCCATCTTCTTGTACGCGGTGGTTTACACCATCATCTTGAAGCGCCACACGTCGCAGAACATCATCTGGGGCGGCATCGCCGGCTGCATGCCGGTGCTCATCGGCTGGGCTGCCGTCACCAACTCGCTCGACTGGCCCGCGTGGGTGCTCTTCGGCGTGATTTTCTTGTGGACGCCCCCGCACTACTGGCCGCTCTCGATGCGTTACAGCGAAGACTACAAATCGGTGGGCGTGCCGATGCTCGGCGTCACTCGCGGTCAAGCCGTGGTGGGGCTGCAGACCATCCTCTACGCCTGGGCGACCGTCGCGTGCTCGCTGCTGCTGATTCCGGTGGCCTCGATGGGCATCGTCTACAGCGTTGCCGCCGTCGCCTCAGGCGGCTGGTTCATCTTCGAGACGCACCTCCTCTATAACACGGCGATCAGCCACGGCGATGTTCGGCCGATGCGCGTCTTCCACGCCTCCATCACCTACCTGACCATTCTCTTCTTGGCGATCGCGATCGATCCGCTTCTCCCGTTCTAAGGGCAGGCCCAGTTCCTAGGTCGGGGGCCTGATCGATCGACGTCGGTCGCGCCTTGTAACTTGTCATCTCTGACTCATTAGGTGATAATTGCTCAATGATATCATGGAAAAAGAGTACCAGGCGACTTGTGGTGATCTTGATGGTTGTTGCAGTCGTCGCACCCGTGGTCGCAATCGCCGTCGTGGTCGTCACTATAGTTTCTGCTGGTTTGGGAGACATGGGGCGAAGTGTGGCCTCCCAATATCTGAGTGATCTGAGTTCGGGGGATTTGACCGGTGCCGCAACTCTGGCTGACGACAATGTCGACCCCGACGTGGTCGCTGCGTATGCCCAGGCCCAACGCATGACTGACGCTCACATAACAGAACAAGACTCTTGGGGAGATGGTGAGGGCAACTACAGCGGTCCTGGCTATTTCACCAGTGTGAACGGTGGTCTCGGTGCGGCATGGGATGTGTCCTTCGAGCTGAACGCGATCGTGCACTCTGATCAGATCACAGTTGTCAAGCACCGTGGCTCATGGATAGTCGACCAGGGTCTCACCGTTGACCTCCAGCCGTACTCCGATGATCTCGCGAGCGCACACTTGGCAGGCACGAACGCCACCCTGAACCAAATGACCGGATTGCCGCTCGGTGTCTACAACCTCGTCGCGCCTCCGGGAGAAGTTTTCGACCCGAGCACTCTCACGATCGACAGCACGACGACTAACCCTTTTGCTGCGCTGACTATCTCTCAAGACTGAGATTCGACCGCGGTCTTTCCGTGCGAGGTTACACTCGTGTTGTCAGTAACACGAGATCGAACGGACGTAGATGCACAAGACCCCTCTCTCGTGGGCGGCAGATCGGTGGACCATCAGCCCCCGCGCGCTGCGCTGGGCAACCACCGCCGCACTTGTGGTCAGCATTTTCATCGTGCTGAGCGGCGGCATCGTGCGGGTCACCGGCTCGGGGCTCGGCTGCCCCACGTGGCCCGCCTGTGAAACGGGGTCGCTGACGACGACGCCGGCCCTGGGCATCCACGGCCTCATCGAGTTCACCAACCGCGCGCTCACCAGCGTGCTGATCGCGGCCGTCGCCTGGGTCATCATCGCCGCCCGACTGCAGAAGCCTCGCGTGCGAGCCATGACACGCCTGGCCTGGTCGCAGTTCTGGCTGGTCATCGGCAACGCCATCGCCGGCGGAATCACCGTGCTCGTCGCGCTGAACCCCTACATGGTGGCCTTTCACTTCATCATGGCCATCGCGCTGCTTACAACGACGACGCTCACCTGGCATCGGGCGCACCGGGGGCAGTCTGCGGCCGTACAGCTGCCGTCTGCCGCCCGCGTGCTGAGCGTTGCGGTCGTCGCGGTGACCATCGTGCTGATTCTGGTAGGCACGCTCGTCTCGGGCACCGGCCCGCACTCGGGCGATTCGGCCGATGTGCCGCGCATGCAGTTCAACTGGGGCGACATCACGATTCTGCACGGCATTCTCGGTTCACTGACGCTCGTGCTCGGTATCGTTCTCTACGCGGTGCTGCTGCGGGTTCCGGATGCCCGGCTCGCCCGCCGCCGCACCTTGACCTTCATCGTGGTGGTGATAGCGCAGGCCTCCCTCGGCCTCGTTCAGTCATTGACGGGCCTGCCCGAAGCACTCGTGGCGCTGCATCTGCTCGGTGCGGCCCTGGTGTGGGTGGGAGCGCTGCGCGTGCTGCTCGACGTGAACCCGAGGCTGTTCGCCGTCGACCAAACCGTTACCTCAGAGGTTACGGAGTATCGACCGGAGACAATCTCGGCCCCGGTAGAATAAAAAGGTTGCCGGTTTCGTTGAAGCTGGAGACAAGGAAGGGAGAAAGTCATGACAGACGTACTCATCGACCGGCCAGAATTGCAGAACCTCGGGGTGTACGAGTTCGGGTGGTCCGACTCAGACGCCGCAGGAGCGACCGCGCAGCGCGGCATTTCGCCTGACGTTGTGCGAGGCATCTCGACGCTGAAGAGCGAACCCGAATGGATGCTCAAGAACCGCCTCAAGGCCCTCCAGATCTTCGAGCGCAAACCGATGCCGACGTGGGGAGCAGACCTTTCCGGCATCGATTTCGACAACATTAAGTACTTCGTTCGTTCGACCGAGAAGCAGGCCCAGACCTGGGAAGACCTGCCCGACGACATCAAGAACACCTACGAGAAGCTCGGCATCCCCGAGGCGGAGCGCCAGCGCCTCGTTTCCGGTGTGGCAGCGCAATACGAGTCTGAGGTGGTTTACCACACCATTCGCGAAGACCTCGAAGCTCAGGGGGTCATCTTCATGGACACCGATACGGCGCTGCGCGAGCATCCGGAATTCTTCGACGAGTACTTCGGCACGGTCATCCCCTCGGGCGACAACAAGTTCGCCGCGCTGAACACCGCCGTCTGGTCGGGGGGCTCGTTCGTCTATGTGCCGAAGAACGTGCACGTCGAGATTCCGCTGCAGGCCTACTTTCGCATCAACACCGAGAACATGGGCCAGTTCGAGCGCACGCTGATCATCGCCGACGAGGGCTCGTACGTGCACTACATCGAGGGATGCACGGCTCCCATCTACAAGAGCGACTCACTGCACTCGGCCGTCGTCGAGATCATCGTGAAGAAGAACGCTCGCGTTCGGTACACCACGATTCAGAACTGGTCGAACAACGTCTACAACCTGGTCACCAAGCGCGCTATCGCGCACGAGGGCGCGACCATGGAGTGGATCGACGGCAACATCGGCTCGAAGGTCACCATGAAGTACCCGTCGATCTACCTGGTCGGCGAGCACGCCAAGGGTGAGACGCTCTCGGTCGCCTTCGCAGGCCCTGGTCAGCACCAAGACGCCGGCGCCAAGATGATCCACATGGCGCCGTACACGCAATCGTCGATCGTCTCGAAGTCCATTGCCCGTGGCGGCGGTCGCGCCGGTTACCGCGGTGAGGTTCGAGTCGCAGAAAATGCTCACCACTCGGCGAACACGGTGCGCTGTGACGCGTTGCTCGTCGACACACAGTCGCGGTCTGACACCTACCCCGCCATCGATATTCGAGTGGATGATGTACAGCTCGGTCACGAAGCAACCGTTTCGCGTGTCAGCGAAGAGCAGCTCTTCTACCTGATGAGCCGCGGGCTGCCCGAAGACGAGGCCATGGCGATGATCGTGCGCGGGTTCATCGAGCCCATCGCTCGGGAACTGCCGATGGAATACGCTCTCGAACTCAACAAGCTCATCGAAATGGGCATGGAAGGGTCAGTAGGTTAATGACCTCCCCAGCATCAACGAATACGACTGCGCCCGAAAGCGAGTCGGTCTCGGCCGCCGCCGCTGCGGCATTCGCGACCCCGCCCGCCACTTCTGGTGGCCACCGCGGCGCACCGGTCGGCTCGAAGAGCCACACCGACGGCGCGTGGCAAGAGATTCCGGTTCAGACGCGCTCTGAGCGGTTCACGTCGGCGAACGTCGGCGATTTCGATGAGCCGAGCGGCCACGAGATCGAGTGGAAGCTCACGCCGATCAAGCTGGTCGCCGACCTCATTTCGGGTGACCTCGACGGCACTGTCGTCGAACCGACGGCCGAAGCGGTCGACGGCTACTCGCTGAGCTGGGTTTCGCGCACCGATGAGCGCGTATCGAGCGCTGGGCTGCCCGAAGAAAAGGCCAGCGCCAACGCCTGGTCTGCCTTCGATAAGGCTCTGGCCATCGACGTGACGGGCGAGACTCCCACCGAGTTCATCGTGAAGCGCTCTGGCCTCGGCAGCGACACCGCCCGTGCCGCCCACACCGTGATTACCGCCGAACCGAACAGTCGCGGGCTGGTGATCCTGGAGAATTCCGGCGACGCCCGCATCACCGAGAACGTCGAGATCGTCGTACGTGAAGGCGCGCACCTCACCGTGGTCAGCGTTCAAGAGTGGAATGACTCGGCCGTGCACCTCGCCAGCCACTTCGCTCAGGTCGGCCGCGATGCCAGCCTCCGCCACATCGTGGTGTCGCTCGGCGGGTCGGTCGTTCGGGTGAACCCGAGCATCCACTTGTCGGGCCAAGGTTCGAACACCGAAGCGTACGGGCTCTATTTCGCCGATTCCGGCCAGCATCTCGAGCAGCGCGTGTACATCGACCACGAAGCCGAGAACTCGCGTTCGCGCGTCAAGTACAAGGGCGCGCTGCAAGGCGAGGGCGCGCACTCGGTCTGGGTGGGCGATGTGCTCATTCGGCAGAGCGCGAACGGCACCGACAGCTACGAAGAGAACCGCAACCTGGTTCTGAGCGAGGGCACCCGCGCCGACTCGATTCCGAACCTCGAGATCGAGACGGGCAACATCCTCGGCGCTGGGCATGCTTCATCGACCGGTCGCTTCGATGACGAGCAGCTGTTCTACCTGCAATCGCGCGGCATCAGCGAAGAAGAGGCGCGCCGCTTGGTCGTGCGTGGGTTCTTGGCTGAGATCATCCAGCAGATCGGCTCTGAGGCGGTTGAAGAGCGACTCAGCCGCGCCGTCGAGGCCGAGCTGATGATCGCTGCCGCCGGGGCCGCCCCGGCCGCGGCCAGCGACGCGATCGCTGACGACACGGATGCCACGGTGACCGCATAATGGCCGCAGTACGCATCTGCGCGCTCGACGAGCTCAACGAGAACGAGGCGTTGCGCGTCGAGATCGACGGCGTTGCCATCGCGCTCGTCAAAGACTCCTCAGGCGCCTGCTACGCCATCGGCGACACCTGCACGCACGGCGACATTTCGCTTGCCGAAGGTTTTGTTGAAGACGACACCCTCGAATGCTGGGCCCACGGCTCGAAATTCTCGCTGCTCACCGGCAAGCCCCTGACCCTCCCGGCCTACGAGCCGGTTCCTGTCTACGAACTCAGCATCGTCGACGGCGACATTTACATTGACCCGACACTTACAAAAGAGATTGCTTAGACCATGTCAACCTTAGAAATTAAAGACCTGCACGTCAGCGTCGATACCGAGCAGGGAGCCAAGCAGATTCTGCGCGGCGTGAATCTCGTCATCAAGCAGGGCGAGACGCACGCCATCATGGGGCCGAACGGCTCGGGTAAGTCGACACTCGCCTATGCGATTGCCGGGCATCCGAAGTATCACGTCACAAGCGGATCGATTCTGCTCGACGGCGAAGAAATGACCACGCTTTCAGTGGATGCTCGTGCCCGGGCCGGGCTGTTCTTGGCGATGCAGTACCCCGTCGAGATTCCCGGTGTTACGGTCACAAACTTTTTGCGTACCGCGAAGACCGCCATCGACGGCTCTGCGCCGCCCATTCGCACCTGGATCAAAGACGTCAAGTCGTCGATGACCGCCCTGCGTATGGATTCGACGTTCGCCGAGCGCAACGTCAACGAGGGCTTTTCGGGCGGCGAGAAGAAGCGCAACGAGATTCTTCAGCTCGAGCTGCTGAAGCCCAAGTTCGCCGTTCTCGACGAGACCGACTCGGGCCTCGACGTCGACGCGCTGAAGATCGTGTCTGAGGGCGTCAACCGCGCGAAGTCGAACACCGACCTCGGTGTGCTGCTCATCACACACTACAACCGGATCCTCCGCTACATCACGCCCGACTTCGTACACGTGTTCGTGGCCGGCCAGGTCGCCGAATCGGGCGGCCCCGAGCTCGCCGTGCAACTCGAGAACGAGGGCTACGACGAGTACGTGAAGGCCAGTGCTGCTGCCGCAGCGGCGATCGCTTCGGCCGAGGCTGCTGACGCGGCATCCGGTGTCGCTGCCGTTGCTGCGGGCTCACCCGCCGTCAACGCCTGATCGCGCGTAGGATTAAGACATGGTCTCCACACTCGCGCCCGCCAAGTTCGACCAGGTCGAAGAGGCGCTCAAAGATGTCATGGACCCGGAGCTCGGCATCAACGTCGTCGACCTCGGGCTCATCTACGACCTCGGCTGGGACGACGAGAACGACGCCCTGATCATCAGCATGACGCTCACCAGCGCCGGATGCCCGCTGACCGACGTGCTCGAAGAGCAGACCGCTGAGGCGCTCGACGGCATCGTCGACTCGTTTCTCATCAACTGGGTCTGGATGCCGCCGTGGGGCCCCGACAAGATCACCGACGACGGTCGCGACATGATGCGGGCGCTCGGCTTCTCGATCTGACCCTATCGGCCTCGGCGGCGGCAACATGCCGGCAGCCGTATCTCGATTGCACGCGTCGTGAACGAGAGAAGCAGTTTCCGTCGAGAGAAGCCCGCGCAACAGCTTCTCTCGACCGAAACTGCTTCTCTCGCTGACGATTTATACTGGGGTGACTCCCCACCACCCCCTTGTCGCAACAGTGCGACGAAAGAATTGGACTACTCCTGTGCTCAGTGTGCATGACCTTGAGCTGCGAGTCGGCGCCCGCGTGCTGATGGAAGACGTGAATTTTCGCGTTTCCGCGGGCGACAAAATCGGTCTGGTGGGGCGCAACGGCGCCGGCAAGACGACCCTCACGAAAACTCTTGCGGGCGAGCTGAAGCCCGACGGCGGTCGCATCGACATCTCGGGCCAGATCGGCTACCTGCCGCAAGACCCGCGCTCGGGCAACCCCGAAGACCTCGCCCGTACGCGCATCCTCGATGCCCGAGACCTCGGCCAGATCGTACTGCAGATGCAGCAGGCGCAGCTCGACATGGCATCGGGCGACCCTGCGGTCGTCGAGAAGGCCATGAAGAAATACGGCAACTTGGATGATCGTTTCAATGCCCTCGGCGGTTACTCGGCAGAGGCCGAAGCGGCCTCGATCGCCTCAAACCTGAGCCTGCCCGACCACATTCTCGACCAGCCGCTCTCGACGCTCTCAGGTGGGCAGCGTCGCCGCATCGAACTCGCGCGCATCCTCTTCTCAGGAGCGGACACCATGCTGCTCGACGAACCGACCAACCACCTCGACGCCGACTCCGTGGTCTGGTTACGCGAGTTTCTGAAGAACTTTCAGGGCGGACTGATCGTGATCAGCCACGATGTCGCGCTCGTCGAAGAGACCGTCAACCGCGTCTTTTACCTCGACGCAAACCGCACGGTCATCGACATCTACAACATGGGCTGGAAGAACTACCTTCGCCAGCGCGCCTCCGACGAAGAGCGTCGCAAGAAAGAGCGCGTCAACGTGGAGAAGAAGGCCGGCGTGCTGCAGATGCAGGCCGCCCGCTTCGGCGCAAAGGCTTCGAAGGCCGCCGCCGCCCACCAGATGGTGCGTCGCGCCGAGAAGATGCTCTCGGGCCTCGATGAGACTCGCGTGGTCGATCGCGTGGCCAAGCTGCGTTTTCCCGATCCCGTCGCCTGCGGTCGCACGCCCCTGATGGCGAGTGACCTGTCGAAGAGCTACGGCTCGCTCGAGATCTTCACGGCCGTAGACCTCGCCATCGACCGCGGATCGAAGGTCGTCATCCTCGGCTTCAACGGCGCCGGCAAGACGACCCTGCTGCGCATTCTGGCCGGCATCGACGACCCCGACACCGGCCAGGTCGAGCCCGGTTTCGGCCTGCGCATCGGCTACTACGCCCAAGAGCATGAGACCATCGACGTGAAGCGCACCGTGCTGCAGAACATGGTCTCATCGTCGCCGAACCTCACCGAAACCGAGGCGCGGCGCGTGCTCGGCTCGTTCCTCTTCACGGGCGACGACTCACACAAGCTCGCCGGAGTTCTCTCCGGTGGAGAGAAGACCCGACTCGCCCTCGCGATGATCGTCGTCTCAGGCGCCAACGTACTGCTGCTCGACGAACCCACGAACAACCTCGACCCCGCCTCTCGCGAAGAGATTCTGGATGCCCTGGCCAACTACGCCGGAGCAGTGGTCTTGGTCTCCCACGACGAGGGCGCCGTCATGGCCCTGAACCCCGAGCGCGTGCTCATCCTCCCCGACGGCACCGAAGACCACTGGAACAAGGAGTACCAAGACCTCATCGAGCTCGCCTAGCGCCGACTACTGGTCGTCGTGCATGACGCCGTCGGCCGTGGTCCACGAGATCGCCGGAGGCCCGGCTGGAATCGGCGCAACTGACGCATCAGTCGGGTCGGAGGTAGGCCCGCCGAGAGTTGCCGGCTCGACTTCGGGCCACCAGGCCATCCACTCGCCGTTCTGGACCGACGCCTGAACATCGTTGCCGCCAGCGAGATGAAGAGTCACCGCGGTGACGCCCGGAGCGGCGTCGCCCTGCGCCTCGGAAACGCGGTTCGCCGAATCGATGCGGTCGAGTCCGTTCATTTGAGTGAGCGAAGCGGTATCTGTAGCGACGGAATCTGTCGCAGGGTATCCGACATCGTGCGACCATTGAACCCGACCAGCTTTGAGTACGCAATACACCTCGGCATTGGCTCGCTTTACGAGCAACGATTCGTACGAGCCTCGGGTCTCGGCGATCACAGTCGAAAGCGCGTCGCTCGCACTGCCTCCACTGGCGGATACACAGGAGTCGACATCTGCGGTGGAAGCAACGGTGGCCTCAGATGCGGCAGACCACCCGGCCAACGAACCGAGCACAGGTTCGGATTCATCCGGCAGGGGTGCATCCCGAACGCTGTCGTCGGTGTCAGACATCTCACTCGATTGATGGTGCTGGCCGTCACTCGTTGTGTACGAGATAGAGATGGCATTGTCGTAATCCTCACCCTGCGACCCCTCCTTCCATGCCCGTGAGTCTGGCCCGACGGGCCACCATGCAGACCACACCCCCTTCGCCACGGCGGCAGTGACGTCTTGCCCCGTGTCGGGGTTTTTGACGGCGAGCGTCGATACGTTCGCGCCGGCGTGGCCTGACACCACGTACATCCACTCGCCACCTTGTTCGACACTGATTTCGGCCGAGTTCGGGTCTGTAAGCGGATGCGCCTTCAGCCCCTCGAAGTTGATGGAGTTCTCGACCGCGCCGCCCGCGAGCACGCAGTACCCATCAGAGTCGCCCTGTTCGAGAAATACCGAGGTGAAGTCTCCGCGCTTGTCGCTGCTCAGAACCGTCGGAACGTCGCCATTCGGAGCAAAGCCGAGCCGATCTGCGCAGGCCTGAACCTCTGTCGGAGTAACCGATGCCGGTAGCGATGTGGGAGTCCAGCTCGACAGCAAACCATGAGCGGGCAACGCGTAGGAATTCACCGACGCGCCCGAACCAAAAGCAAGCGCGCTCGCCACGAGAGTCGCGCACAGAACGACCGCTGCTCCGGCGACCGAGATGACTAGTCGACGTCGTGATCTCGTCTGACGAACTCGCGGTGCCGCACTGGGCCGCGTGGCGATGATCTGCTCGAACGCGAGAGCTTGACGGTCGAGCTCGGCAGCGCTGAGTTCGGTCGGGGGTGCCGGGTCGAGGTGGCGCAGCTCGTCGGTGAGGGGGGAGGGGTGGGGCAACATGAAGGGGTGTCCTAACGGGAGAGTTGAAGGGGTGGCGCGTCGGCCGGCGACGGTGCGAGCAGCGCGGCCAAACGACGGCGGGCACGGGTGAGGCGCATCGAGTAGGTGGCGCGCGAGCATCCGATCACGGCGGCTGCGGCTCGGGAGTCGAGGTCTTCCCACGCGTCAAGGGCGAGCACCTCCTGGTCGGTGGTGCGTAGGGCGGCGAAGGCCGCGCGCAGGTCGAGACGCCGTTCGATGGATTCGACATCATCGACATCGGCCCTCGCATCGACCCGCGCGAAGGCGGCCAGACGCACGGCCAACGCCTGCTGTCGGCCTGTACCCCGGGCAGAGTTCAGCATGACGTTTCGGGCGGTGCGGTACAGCCATGGCAGCGGAACGTCTGGCAGCGACGCGCGCCGCAACCACGCGGCCGTAAACGTTTCGCTGACCACATCATCGACGTTCAGTGGATGCGCGCGGCGACGCACAAACCTCAGCACATCGGCGTAGTGCGCACCGTACATGGCCGTGAATGCGGCAACCGGCGAATCGGGGGGTGACTTCATCAGGCCTCATTTCTCTGGCCCGAGATGGGGCCTCACTAGAGAAATGTCCGGATGAGCATCCGTTGCAACACTTCACTCAGACTTATCTGAGTTTATTTCATTCCGTTTCGGGCTGCAGCATCGAGACTGTCACAGGAAAGTCGCGGGCCAAGAGAAACTCACGCAAGAAGTCGGTGTGCTCGTCGCAGGCGACCCAGACTTTGACGCGGTCGGCTGAGTGGATGCGCGGATTGCGCCAGCCGATCGAATGGGTGGCCGAGGCGCGGCAGCCCGCTCGTGAGCACTCTCGCGGGCCGGGTTGTGCGCCTAACGGCGACAGCCCGAGGCTCGCCGACGACGGCCCAAGACCGGCCGAAACCCCGATACCAGCGGGCGCCGTGCGCACCGGCGGCCCTAACGGCACCGGCGCAATCACCGGCTGCGACGAGCCGACGCTCACTCGGGGCGACCGCCGTATTCGCGCTGACCCGACTGCGGAGTCACTTGGCCTGCCGGAACGATCTGACCGCCAGGGCCGTTCATGGTGCCCGGAGTGTTTGCACCCGTGTTCGCGATGACCACCGCAAACCACGGCAGAACCACGGCCGCAACGCCCAGCAGAATGATCCACCAGCCGTGCACGAACAGCAGCGCCGCGAGGCAGAGCAGCCGAATACCCATGGCGATGGAGTATTTGACCATGCGCGAATGACGCTCTTCAAGCGGGGACTGCGGAAGAGACGTTATCGACTGCTGCTCATGCTTCATCTGACGACCACTTCGAATGGGGTTATGCGCTAAGCCTACGCTTCCCGCGGGTCTCCTATGCTGGTATGCGGCCCATGAAACGAACGGGTTGACGAACGTGAAAAAAGGACTCACCCATGACCACACCCCCCACGCCCCGCACCGTTCTCATAACGGGGGGCAACCGCGGCATCGGCTACGCCCTGGCGGAAGAGTTCGTCGCCCAGGGCCACCGCGTGGCAGTGACGGCCCGTTCGGGCGAGGGCCCCGAGGGCGCGCTCACCGTGCGAGCTGATGTCACCGACGCAGCATCCATCGACGCCGCATTCACCGAGGTCGAAGCGGCACTCGGCCCGATCGAAGTGGTCGTGGCGAACGCCGGCATCACGCGCGACACTCTTCTGCTTCGCATGAGCGAAGACGACTTCACTGAGGTCATCGACGCCAACCTCACGGGCGCCTGGCGCGTGGTGAAACGCGCATCGAAGGGCATGCTCAAGGCGCGATTCGGCCGCATCATCTTCATTTCGAGCGTGTCGGGTCTGCTGGGCGCCGCCGGTCAAGTCAACTATTCGGCCTCGAAGGCCGGCCTCGTGGGCATGGCCCGCTCGCTCACGCGCGAACTCGGCTCACGAAACATCACGGCGAACGTCGTCGCGCCCGGGCTCATCGAGACCGACATGACCGCCGAGCTGCCGGATGCTCAGCTCGCCGATTACAAGAAGTCCATTCCCGCGGGCCGCTTCGCTACGCCCGCCGAGGTCGCCAAGGTCGTCGCCTGGGTCGCCTCCGACGACGCCGCGTACATCTCGGGCGCGATCATCCCCGTCGACGGCGGCCTCGGCATGGGCCACTAGCCGCTCTGCGCACCCATCGTCGTTTATGAGCCCGTTACGCCGAATACAGCCCGGTATAGCGGCCGCAATTCGTTGTAACGGGCTCACCCAAGCGACGCTCAGCCGCGCAGGCCGAGCAGGGGGAGCAGCTGGGAGAGATCGTGGGTGTCGATCGCGACGTGCGCTTGCTGTCGCACCACGGGCCGCGCGTTGAACGCCACGGCGAGGCCCGCCTCCTGCATCATGAGCAGGTCGTTGGCGCCGTCGCCGACCGCGACCGTCTGGGCCAGCGGCACGGCGGCGACCCTGGCCCACTCCACGAGCGCGTCGGCTTTCGCCTGAGCATCCACGATCGGCCCACGCACTCTGCCGGTGAGTTTTCCGTCGGTCACGTCGAGACGGTTGGCGTGCCAGTGATCGAGTTCGAGATCTTCGGCAAGGGCATCCAGCAACTCGTGAAAACCCCCCGAGACGACGCCGATGCGGCTACCGGTGGCATGCAAGCCGGCCACGAGTTCGGGCACGCCCTGGGTGACGCGGATGCCCGCCGCGACTTCAGCGAAGCACGAGGTCGGGAGGCCGGCCAGCGTGGCAACGCGAGCGCGCAGGCTCTGCTCGAAATCGAGCTCGCCCGACATGGCTCGCTCGGTGATCTCAGCCACGTGCGAAAGGCTGCCTGCGCATTCGGCAAGCATCTCTATGACTTCGTTTTCGATCAGTGTCGAATCGACATCGAGCACGACCAGAAAACGAGGGTGAATCATGGTTCTACGGTTACTCCCTTGCCGACCACGGTGATGCCCGTGTCGGTCACAGTGAAACCACGTTCACGGTCGCGCGCGTGGTCGATTCCGATCATGGCGCCGGCAGAGACGACCACGTTCTTATCCAGAATAGCGCGGCGCACGACGGCGTCTGGGTAGATGTGAACGCGGTCGAACAGCACAGAGTCTTGAACCAGGGCGCTCGACTCGATGGTCACCCAGGGGCCGAGCACACTGCGCTCGATGCGCGCACCCGAGATCAGGCAGCCGAGCGAGACGATCGACTCGATGGTGGTTCCGCTGTTGCCTTTCGCGTCGCGAACGAACTTCGCCGGCGGCGAGTTGAGCTGCTGCGTGTAGATGGGCCAGGCGCTGTTGTAGAGGTTGAACACCGGCAGCGCCGAAATGAGGTCTTGGTGGGCGTCGTAGAACGACTCGATGGTACCCACATCGCGCCAGTAGTACCGGTCGCGATCGGTGGCCCCGGGCACCTCGTTGTTCGAGAGGTCGTACACGCCGGCCTGGCCGCGCGACACGAAGTCGGGAATGATGTCACCGCCCATGTCGTGATTCGAGTCGGGCTTCTCGCCGTCACGAATGACGGCCTCGATCAGGGAGTCTGCGTCGAAGACGTAGTTGCCCATCGAAGCCAGCACCTCGTGCGGTGAATCGGCGATTCCCACGGCGGTTTTCGGCTTCTCGAGAAATTCAGCGATGAGCGCGGGGTTCTCGGGGTCGGTCTGAATGATGCCGAACTGGTCTGAGAGCTCCATCGGCTGGCGGATGGCCGCGACCGTCGCGGGCAGACCGGAGTCGATGTGCGCCTGCACCATTTGGGCGAAATCCATGCGGTAGACGTGGTCGGCACCGACCACCACCACGATGTCGGGCTTCTCGTCGCGAATGAGGTTGAGGCTCTGCAGAATGGCATCGGCCGAGCCGCTGAACCAGCGCTTGCCGAGTCGCTGCTGGGCCGGCACAGATGCCACATACGAGTCGAGCAGGCCGCTCAGCCGCCAGGTCTGCGAGATGTGCCGGTCGAGGCTGTGCGACTTGTACTGCGTCAGCACGACGATCTTCGTCAGCCCCGAATTGATGAGATTCGAGAGCGCGAAGTCGATGAGGCGGTAACCGCCCCCGAACGGAACACCGGGCTTCGCTCGGTCTGCGGTGAGAGGCATGAGCCTCTTACCTTCGCCACCAGCGAGAACGATGCCGAAAATCTTCTTTGATGCAGCCATGTCTCAACAATAGGCGCTGCGCCTGACCCCCGATGGGCCTCGACGTTCAGGTTCAGAGGTACTACGTTCATGGTTGTGCGCGTCGATGTGATTTCTAGAGAATACCCACCCGAGGTCTATGGCGGAGCGGGGGTGCATGTCGCCGAACTCGTGAAGGCCCTGCGGGTCAATATCGACGTCATTGTGCGCGCCTTCGGCCAGCCGCGAGACGAGCCGGGGGTGTTCTCCTATCTGCCGCCGACCGAGCTGGCCGGCGCGAACCCGACGCTCACGACGCTGGGCGTCGACCTGCAGATCGCGAACGACGTCGGGGGAGCCGACGTGGTGCACTCGCACACCTGGTACGCGAACGCGGCGGGTCAGCTCGGGTCGATGCTGCACGGCATTCCGCATGTGGTGACCGCGCACTCGCTCGAGCCCCTGCGCCCGTGGAAGGCCGAGCAGCTCGGCGGCGGGTACCGCCTCTCGTCGTGGATCGAGAAGAACGCGTTCGAGTCGGCCGACTCCGTCATCGCCGTGAGCGGCGGCATGCGCAACGACATTCTGCGGTCATATCCTTCCATCTCCGAAGACCGCGTCAGCGTGGTCTACAACGGCATCGACCTCGAGAAGTGGAAGCCGGTCGTCGACGACGAGGTGCTCGCCCGATTCGGCATCGACAAGGCCCGGCCATCCGTTGTCTTCGTGGGGCGCATCACCCGCCAGAAGGGCCTGCCCTACCTCTTGCGTGCGGCTGCTCAATTGCCACCGGATGTTCAGCTGATCTTGTGCGCAGGGGCCCCCGATACTCCCGAGATTCTCGACGAGGTCACTGCGGGGGTGCGCGCTCTGCAAGAGCAGCGAACCGGGGTGATCTGGATTCCCGAGCTGCTCAGCCAGCACGAGCTCTCTGCGGTGCTCTCGAGTGGAACGGTGTTCGTCTGCCCATCGGTATACGAGCCGCTCGGTATCGTGAACCTCGAGGCGATGGCGTGCGGGCTGCCGGTCGTCGGAACCGCAACCGGCGGCATCCCTGAGGTCGTTGACGACGGCGTCACCGGGCGGCTGGTGCCGATCGATCAGGTGACCGACGGCACGGGTACGCCGATCGACCCTGAGCGCTTCGTGCACGATCTTGCGGGCGCGCTGCGCGATGTGGTGGCCGACCCTGATTCCGCGCGGCAGATGGGCGCTGCGGGCCGACTGCGGGCCGAGTCGACGTTCAGCTGGAAGCAGATTGCCGAAGAGACGGAACGCATCTACCGCAGCCTGATCTGAGTCGGGCGCAGGGGGCGTCGTTCGGTGTTCGGCGGCGTGTCGTTCGGCGTGCATCCACTCGCCTCGAGTGACCGGAACGGCCTCTGTCGCCAGCTAGGCTTGAGGGTATGCCCACAGTTCTTGACCTTGAAGACGTGTCGGTCGTCCGTAATGGTAACCGCATCCTTGATCAGCTCAACTGGACGGTCGAAGCCGACCAGCGGTGGGTCATTCTCGGCCCCAATGGCGCCGGTAAGACCACGCTGCTGAACCTCGCTTCGGCCATGGTGCACCCCACCAGCGGCACCGCGCAGATTCTCGACTCGCGCATGGGCCGCGTCGACGTGTTCGAGTTGCGCCCGCGGGTCGGGTTTGCGTCGTCGGCCATGGCGAAGCGGTTTCCCGCCGACGAGACTGTGCTGAACGTCGTGCTGACCGCGGCGTATTCGGTCACCGGCCGCTGGAACGAGCAGTACGACGAGATCGACCTGCGCCGCGCGCAGCGGGTGCTAGCCGAATGGCGTCTCGATCACCTCGAGAAGCGCCTGTTCGGCTCGCTCAGCGATGGCGAGCAGAAGCGCGTGCAGATCGCCCGTTCGGTGATGACAGACCCCGAACTGCTGCTGCTCGACGAGCCGGCCGCCTCACTCGACCTCGGCGCCCGCGAAGAGCTGCTGCAGTTGCTCGGCGGGTATGCGTCTGCTCCGGCGGCGCCCGCCATCGTCATGGTGACGCACCACGTCGAAGAGATTCCGCGCGGGTTCACCCACGTGCTGCTGATTGCGAACGCCGCCATCGTGGCTGCGGGGCCGCTTCAGGATGCCCTGACCGCCGAAAATCTCGAGAAGACCTTCGGGCTGCCGATCGTGCTCACCGAGGCCGATGGCCGATACGCGGCTCGCGCCGCGTCGTAACTTTCGTCTGCGTGCGCTCGTTCCGCGCGCCTTCGTGATCGGCTGCAACGTCTGATAGACTCTTCAGCTGGCCCACGCGCCAAAACTTTCACCCAAAACCCCCAAGTAGCATCAAGGATTCCCTTCATGAAGACCGACACTCACCCCGATTACCTGCCCGTCGTTTTCCGCGACCTGGCTTCGGGCGCAACCTTCCTCACTCGCTCCACTGTGACGAGCCAGAAGACGATCGAGTGGGAAGACGGCAACACGTACCCCGTCATCGACGTCGAGATCTCGAGCGAGTCGCACCCGTTCTACACGGGCAAGCAGCGCATCCTCGACTCCGCCGGTCGCGTCGAGAAGTTCAACAGCCGCTACAAGGGTTTCGGCAAGTAGCACCAGCTTCGCGATAGGCGGGCGACTTCGGTCGACCCGCCTTTCTTGCGTGCTCGAGTGAGTCGCAATGTGGCGCATGTGAGCCCGCTAGGCCAACTTGAGACCGCTGTAACGGGCTCAACCCGTCGTAGCGGGCTCACGAATGCGGTGTGGGGCCGGCGCGAAGCACGCAGCACGCGACGAGGCGGTGTCTGCCGCTGGGGCGGTGCGTCAGCAGATGGGCCAGCCGGCGCGGGCGGTGAAGGTGGGGTCTTTGGTGCGGCGCATGTAGTCTTCGAACGAGGCGGCCTGCTCGCGGGCCCAGGCTACCTGTGCGTGGTGCAGCTGGTGCTGCGTGATGTCGAGTTCGGCCTCGTAGCGCCGGGCGAGCGACTGAGCGACCCGGCCGGCCGCGATGGCGTCGGCGCCGGCGTCGTGCGCGTCGAGCAGTTCGACTTCGTAGTGCAGCGCGGCGGCCTCGAGGGTGCGCTTTCCTTTGCGGTAACGGTCGAGCGCCTTGTCGATGACGAGGGGATCGACAACCGGCAACGGCTCGCGCAGGGGAATGATGCCGTAACGGCGGGCCTCGCGGTCGAGTAGCGTGAGGTCATAGGGGGCGTTGTAGATCACGAGCGACAGGCCGTCGTCGAGGGCTGCGGTCAGAGCATCCACTATCTCGGCGATGACGTCTGCAGCCACTCGACCTTCAGCGACGGCACGTTCGGTGCTGACCCCGTGCACCGCAGAAGCCTGCTCCGGTATCGGGATGCCCGGGTTGGCCATCCAGTCGAGCCGCGACAGGGTGTCGCCCAGGTGGTCGATGACGCTCACATTCGCGGTGACGATGCGGCTCGTCTCCACATCGATTCCGGTGGTCTCGAGGTCGAACACCACGAGCCGATGCGCCCACGCGGGGCCGGCAGGCGCTTCGAGCACGGCCACCGATGAGCGCGCGGGCGATGCTTCTGAGCGGGCGTTGACCGTCGTCGGGCCGCCCGATCGCGCAGGCCGAGCCAGCGGAACATACGGCGCGGCAGCAGGCTCAGCCACCACGTGTCGCCCGTGCGGCTGAACCAGCGGCAAGACCTCTCCCGGCTCGATGTCGAACAGGGTTGGTTGCACGAGCTGCTCTGTTGGTTCCACGAAATTCACACTAGAGCGAGGTACCGACATTGCGTGGCGGCCCGCCCGGCGAGTACGCATCCAGTCGAAAAACACGAGCTGCTCAGTAGACCTCTTCTTCGGCCGCCGGCTGGCCGATTTTCAGCCAGTAGAAGCTCTGGGTGGCGAGTGTGAGCGTCACCGAGCCGTCGTCGCCGACGGTGGGGAATTCCCCTCCACCGAACAGGTCGCTCAGCCGCCGACCGGCGAATTCGCTGAGATCGATGGTCACCGAAACCGGGTTGTGGGCGAAACTGAACACGCACAGAATTCGCTCGGGCGCATCGCCCCACTGCGTGGATGACCCGGCATACGACCGCACGAAAGCCAGCACCGACTCGTGGTTGGTCGACATCACCTTGAGGTCGCCGAGCCCGAACGCCGGGTGAGCTTTGCGCACGTGAATCACGTTGCGCACCCAGTGCAGCATGGAGCGTGATTGCGCCAGCTGCGATTCGACGTTCACGAGCGAGTAGTTGTAGACGAGAGACTGCACCACGGGCAAGAACAGCTTGCCCGGGTCGGCGGTGGAGAAGCCGGCATTGCGGTCTGGGGTCCACTGCATCGGCGTGCGCGACGAGTCTCGGTCGGGCAACCAGATGTTGTCGCCCATGCCGATCTCGTCGCCGTAATACAAGAACGGCGACCCCGAGAGTGAGAACAACAACGCGTGAGCGAGCTCGAGCTCGGCACGCGAGTTGTCGAGCAGAGGAGCCAGCCGTCGCCTGATGCCGATGTTCGCGCGCATCCGCGGGTCATAGGCGTACCAGCCGTACATGGCCTGCCGGTATTCTTCTGACACCATTTCGAGCGTGAGCTCGTCGTGGTTGCGCAAAAACACCCCCCAGCCGGCGCCTTCGGGTATGTCGGTGACCTCAGAGAGCACCCGGATGAGCTCGCCCGCGGTCTGCGATCGCAACGAGTAGAAGATGCGCGGCATCACCGGAAAGTCGAAGGCCATGTGGCATTCGGGCTCGTCTTCGGTGCCGAAGAACGCCGCCACCTCGCGTGGCCACTGGTTCGCTTCGGCGATCATGATGCGGCCCGGGTACTCGCGGTCGACCATCTTGCGCAGCTTGGCGACGAACTCGTGTGTCTTGGGCTCGCCCTCGCCGTTGCCCTCCTCAGATTCGTAGAGGTAGGGAATGGCGTCGAGCCTGAACCCATCGACGCCGAGATCGAGCCAGAACCGCACGATCTCGAACATCGCCTCGTGCACCGCGGGGTTCTCGAAGTTCAGGTCGGGCTGGTGCGAGAAGAAGCGGTGCCAGAAGAACTGCCGGCGCACCGGATCGAACGTCCAGTTCGACTCCTCGGTATCGACGAAGATGACACGGATGTCTTCGTACTTCTTGTCGGTGTCGCTCCACACATAGAAGTCACCGTATGGTCCGTCGGGGTCTGACCGGGACTGCTGAAACCACTCGTGCGCGTCTGAGGTGTGGTTCAGCGGCAGGTCGATCACGATTCGCATGTTGCGCTCGTGCGCCTTCGTCACCAGGTCGCGAAACTCGTCGATCGAGCCGAACTCGGGCAGAATCGCGCGGTAGTCAGAGATGTCGTAGCCGCCGTCGCGCAGGGGCGAGTCGAAGAACGGCGGCAGCCATAGCCCGTCGATGCCGAGCCACTGCAGGTAGTCGAGCTTCGAGACCAGCCCGGCGAGGTCACCCGCCCCATCGCCGTTGCTATCCACGAATGACCTGATCATGACCTCGTAGAACACCGAGCGGCGAAACCACTGCGGGTCGAGGGTCAATCCGGGCAATTGAATGGGGGCAGTGAAGCTCACAGCAAACCTTCCCTGATACACGAAAAAGGGGCCGGCAGCGCCCTCCTTCACGATAGACCAGGTTGCACTGCCGCGATGTTTTTTGGCGGTTGCCCTTGCGCTCGGCGTCGTTCGTGCCTGAAGGTTCGCCACATGCTGCCGTCGCAGCCGGTGGGCAGTGGATGTTCGAACTAGAGTTGACCGCGATGATTCCGCCCTCTCCCTTCGAAGCGCAGCTCGCCGCAAAACCTCTCACGCGCCAGAGTCTCGCCGTTCGCGGCGGCACCACCGAGCTCTGGATCTACGGCCCCGCGGGCATCCACCCTGACGCGGCGGTCACCACGATTCTGCTGGTGCACGGCTTCCGCGGCGATCACCACGGCCTCGAGCCGGTGGCCGCACAGCTTCAGGGCTACCGGGTCATCGTGGCCGACCTTCCCGGGTTCGGAATCTCAACCCCGCTCGGCGCGAAACACGACATCACAGCGTATTCGGCCTGGCTGCGTGAGCTCGTCGATCAGCTGCGCTCGTCGGGCGACATCGGCAGCGATTTCGTGGTGCTCGGCCACTCGTTCGGCTCGATCATCGTCGCAGCCGCCCTCGCCGACGGGCTCGCGGCCACCGAAGTGGTGCTGGTGAACCCCATCGCCGCGCCCGCGCTCTCGGGCCCGCGCGGCATTCTGACCCGGCTCGCGGTGTTCTACTACAAGGTGGGCGCCTGGCTGCCGCAGAAGCTCGGCTTCGCCTGGTTGCGGCTCAGCATCGTCACCCGGTTCATCAGCATCACCATGGCGAAGACGAAAGACTCCGGCCTTCGCCGATGGATTCACAGCCAGCACCACCAGTACTTCGGCGCCTTCTCGAACCGCGCCGTGGTCGTTGAGGCGTTCGAGGCCTCGGTGAGCAACGACGTGTCGGAGTTCGCGGCGCAGATCTCGCCGCCGACCCTGCTGGTCGCGGGCGACAAAGACGACATCACTCCGGTGGCGGCCGAAGAGCGGCTGGCGGCGCTGATTCCGGATGCTCGGCTCGTCGTTCTCGCGGGCGTAGGCCACCTCATTCACTACGAACGCCCGGTCGAAGCGGCTGCCGCCATCGAGACGTTTCTCGGCGAGAAGCGACTCGCGTGAACATCGTCTTCGACTGCCGGTACGTGCGCATCGGGCGTCACGACGGCATCAGCCGGTACTCGGCGGGGCTGGTGACGGCGTTGGCCGAGCTGACGGCCGAACAGGCAGCGGCTGAGCAGACAGCGGCTCAACAGGCAACGGCTGAGCAGACAGCGACCGAACAGGCCGAGGTTGAGCAGGCAGCGGCCGAGCGCGGTTCAGACACCATCACCATGCTCATCAGCGACAAACGACAGCTCGCGAACCTTCCCGACCTGCCGTGGCGCCTCGCCAGCTCGCCGACGAGCCCGCGCGAGCTTTTCGTGGCGCTGCAGGTCAACAAGCTCGAACCCGACGTGGTGTTCACCCCCATGCAGACCATGGGCACGCTCGGCCGAAAGTATCCGCTCGCGCTCACGGTGCACGACCTGATCTACTACTCCAACCCCACACCGCCCCGCGAATTCGCCTGGCCGCTGCGACTGCTCTGGCGGCTGTACCACAAGGCCTGGTGGCCGCAACGGATGCTCTTGAACCGGGCCGACACCGTGGTCACCGTTTCGCACACCACCGAGGCGCTCGTGAACGAGCATCACCTCACGAAGCGGCCCATCGTGGTGGTGAGCAACGCGGCCGATACTCTCGACGCCGAAGCGGTGGCTGGCGAGGTGGCGGAGGGGGGTGCATCCGCTGCCCGACAGCGAGCGAAATCGCTCGTTACTGAGCCAACGACACGAACGAAATCACTCGTTACTGAGCCCACAAAACGAGCGAAATCGCTCGTTTATATGGGCTCGTTCATGCCCTACAAGAACGTGGAGACCCTGGTGCGCGGCATGGCGCTGCTGCCCGAGTACGAGCTGCACCTCATGAGCACGGTGCGAGACGACGACCGCCGACGCCTCACCGCGCTGGCTCCGGGCGCGAACCTCGTGTTTCACGGCGGTGCCAGCGACGACGAATACCTCGCCGAACTCGATCGCGCCACCGCGCTGGTGACGGCGTCGTTGAACGAAGGTTTCGGCATTCCGCTGGTCGAAGCGATGGGCCGGGGTACGCCGGTGGTCGTCAGCGATATTGCCGTCTTTCGCGAGATCGGGGGAGAGGCGGCGTTGTATTTCGGTTCCGAAGACCCCGCCGCGTTCGCCTCAGCCGTCAGAACGCTAGAAAACGAACCCGAATGGCAGCGGCTCTCCGCCGCCGGCCTCAACCAGGCGGCCACATTCAGCTGGGCGGCGTCAGCGCGGGCGCTTCTGGCAGTGCTTCGAGAGCTGGCTCAGAAGCCGGCGCGCCGTTGAACTCATCGAGCCGCAGATGGCCGTCCGCGTAGCTGAAGTAGTGCACCGAGCCATTGGGTATGCGCTCGTCGGGCCGCGGGCGTGCGCCGTCGGTGGCGTAGCGCACGAGTGAGCTGATGACGCCGCCATGCGCGACGACAATCAGTGCTTGGCCGGGGCGCCGTTCGGCGATCTCCATCAGCGCCTCATGCACGCGTTGGCGCACCTGCGCGTGAGTCTCACGGCCGGGAACGGTGCTCTGCGCCGGAAACCGCCGGTGCAGCTCGTCGAAATCGAGCCCCTCGGCCTCGCCGTAGTGTCGCTCGACCAACGCTTCGACCGCCTCGGGTTCGCCCAGGTCGAGCACGTTCGCAATGATCTCGGCCGTCTCCACCGCGCGGCCGAGGGGGCTGGTCAGAATTCCATCCCACTGCGACTCGGCCAGGGTCTCTGCCGTAGCTTTCGCCTCGGCGCGGCCGGTTGCATTCAGCGGAATATCGGTGCTGCCCTGAATGCGTTTGGCCAGGTTCCAGTCGGTCTGGCCGTGCCGCACGAGTGCGAGGTGGGTCATAACTGGCGTTCCTCCGAGCTGTCGGCGCTTGTGGGCGCTAGTCGGCGCTTGTGGCGCTGTCGACCCTCGCAGTGGTCGCGAGGTGGCCACCACCGCTCAGGCGGGCCAACCGAGGCGGCGAACGCTCAGGGCAGCAATCGTGCGGCCAGGGCGGTCAGCGTCTGGGTTGTTCCTGCGTCGAGCTTAACAGTCGCGCGCGAATCGCCCTTGGTTATTCCGCGATTGATGATGACCACGGGCAACCTGCGCCTACGAGCCTGCTCGAGCAACCGAATGCCCGAGTTCACTACGAGCGACGACCCGGCAATAATGAGGGCGTCGGATGCCCGCACCAAGTCACTCGCTTCACCGAACCGCTCTTTGGGAATGAACTCGCCGAAGAACACCACATCGGGCTTCAAGGTGCCGCCGCACACCGTGCACGCCGGAACAACAAAATCGTGCCAATTGGTCACCTCTGCGTCACCATCGGGGTTCACCGAGACGGCGTCGGGCTCGGCCATCCACGGGTTCGCCTCGTCGATCTGATCGGCGACGCTCACTCGGGCGTACATCTGGCCGCAATTGAGGCAGCGAACTCTGTCCATCGAGCCGTGCAAATCGACCACGCGGTTGGAGCCCGCCCGAACATGCAGGCCGTCGACGTTCTGGGTGATGACGCCGGTGAGAACGTCTTTGGCTTCCATTTCGGCCAGAATCGTGTGGCCGCCGTTAGGTCTAGCCGAGTCGAACAGCTTCCAGCCGAGGTGGCTACCGGCCCAATACCGTTGCCGGTACTGCGGGCTCGACAAGAACTGGTCGAACGTCATCGGGTTGCGCTTCGGGGCGCCTTCGCCGCGGTAGTCGGGAATGCCGGAGTCGGTGCTCATTCCGGCGCCGGTGAGAATGACAACGCGTTTGCCGGCGAGCAGAGCAGCGATTTCGTCGAGCTGGGCTGCGGCCTTGAGGCTTTCGGGCGCGCCGTGCTCTGCAGTGTTGCGCGCTGCCGCGGCGTGCTCTGCAGTGTCGCGCTGTGCAGTGTTGTGCTCGGCTGTTTCGCGCTCGGCCGTTTCGCGCTCGGAGTCGATCAGTGCCATCTGACCGCCCTCCTGACCTGTAATACTCACTTCAGTCTAAACAACGCAGTTTTCGGATTTGTTTCCGGCGGCTGGCAGAGTAGCTGTTGTGCCCGTTATTCACATTACCGATCTTCCCGCGCCTGGTCTCACCACCGACGGCGACTTTCTGGCCGACTACCGCGGGCTGACCGACGTGGCGCTGCGCCGGGTGAGCGAGCCAGAGGGCGGGCTGTACATCGCGGAGTCGAGCAAGGTCATCGAGCGCGCGATAGCGGCAGGCCACCGCCCCCGGTCGGTGTTGTGCGAAGAGAAGTGGCTGCCGGGCATCCGGGGCCTCGTTTCAGACGACGTGCCGATTTACGTGGGTTCGTCTGAGTTGCTCGAGAGCCTCACGGGGTTCAACCTGCACCGGGGAGCGCTGGCGTCGATGCACCGTCCCGAGCTGCCGTCTGTTTCGTCGCTGCTTCAGGATGCCCGGCGGGTGGTCATTTTAGAAGACATCGTCGATCACACGAACGTGGGAGCGATCTTTCGTTCGGTGGCCGGGCTCGGTGCCGACGCGGTGCTCATCACGCCGCGCTGCGCAGACCCGCTCTACCGGCGCAGCGTTCGCGTCTCGATGGGCACCGTGCTGCAGGTGCCGTGGACGAGGTTGCCCGAATGGAACGAAGCCGCGCCACTGCTGCACGAGGCCGGGTTCGAGATCGCCGCGCTGGCGCTGAGTTCATCGGCGGTGACGCTCGACGAGTATGCAGTGGCGCCGCCCGAGCGGGTGGCGATCGTGTTCGGCACCGAGGGCGACGGCCTCAGCCGTGCGGCGCTCTCGGTCGCCGACCGGGTGGTGACCATTCCGATGCTGCACGGGGTCGACTCGCTGAATGTGGCGTCGGCGAGCGCGGTGGCGCTCTGGGCGTTGCGCGTGCGCGAGTAGGTCGACCGCGCACGGGGCGGCCCGGCGCTGGTGCGCGGGTGACTACTCGGCGAGCGGGGGAGTCAGGGCGTAGGCGACGGGCAGAGCATCCGGTCGCTTCGGTGAGAGGCCATCACCCGACGATTGGCGGCGAACGCGGCGCAGCACCCACGGCACGAAGTATTCGCGTGCCCACACCAGGTCGCCCGCTCGGGCCTGACGCCAGCTGGCGGCCGGCAGGGGTTCGGGTGAGTTCGGTTGCAGATCGTTCGGCACATTGAGCGCCGCGAGCACCATTCGTGCGACTTCGTGGTGTCCGTACGAGTTCAGATGCAGGCGGTCAGGCGCCCAGAATGCGGAGTCTTGAATCGACGCCAGACCCCACTGGTCGGCCACGATGAGGTCGTGACGGGCCGCGACCGAGCGGATGTTCTCGTTGTAAATCGCCACTTTGCCGCGAATGCCGCGAAACACCGGCGAGAAACCCACGTCGGTTCCGGTGAAGATCACGATGGTGGCGCCGCTTCGTTTGAGATCGGCGATTCCGGCGTCGAACTGCGCGGCGATGAGGTCGGGGTCGGTGCCCGGCCGAATGACGTCGTTGCCACCGGCGGCAATGGTGATGAGGTCGGGCTTGAGCTCAAGCGCAGGCTCGATCTGCTCATCGAGAATCTGCCGAATGAGACGCCCGCGAATCGCTAGGTTGGCATACGAGAAGTCTCCGTCGGCCTGAGCGCTCAATACTTCGGCCACTCGATCGGCCCAGCCGCGGTGCCCACCCGGGCTCTGCGGTTCGGGGTCTCCGATGCCCTCGGTGAACGAGTCGCCGAGCGCCACATACCTGCGCCACGGGTGTGGTTCGGTCACAGTCGCGGCCTCCTTCGCGTTCTCGCTCCAGCCTACGACTGCTGCCGGATGCTCGTGCCGCCCACGCGCGAAACCCGCACCTCGGGCCCCGAACCCACCCGCGGCCCTCTCGGCGGTAGTCACTCGAGGCGGTGGTCACTCGTGCCGGTGGTCACTCGGGGCGGTGGTTTGCGCGCCAGAGGTGCATGCCGAGGTAACTGCGCCAGGGCGAGAGCTGCTCGGCGAACCGGGCGAGCTCGCGGCGGTCGGAGGGCAGCCCCAGCGCTGCGGCACCGGCCCTGATGGCGAGGTCGCCGTCGAGCAGAACGTCGGGAGCGCCGAGCACTCGCATCGCCACGTAGCCGGCGGTCCAGTCGCCGATTCCGGGCAGCGCCGTCAGATCTGCGGTGAGTTGCGCGTGCGACACTCCTACGTCGACAACGAGCTCGCCCGACGCCAAGGCCTCGGCGACGCGCATGATCGTATCGATGCGCCGTTTCGGCCCACGCAGCACCTCGCGACCACCCACCGCGATCTGCGCCGCCGTCGGAAACAGCGTCGTCACGCCCACGCCGTCTGCCCCGGTTGTAGTGCCAGGTCCGCGTTGCCTGGGGCTCGCGCCCACCCCAGCCATGTTGTCCGGAGCAGATTGGGCGCTCGATATACCAGGGCTTGAGCCCCCACCCGCGGCTGCAGCGTCAGCGGCCATCAGCTCGAGCGGGTCACCCAGCGCGGCCGCCAGCCTGCCCAGAACGGTTCGCGCGGCCTTTGTCGAGATCTGCTGGCCGATCAGGGCGCGAAAAACTATTTCGTGAGCATCCATTGCCCCCGGCAACCGGATGCCCGGCACCCGTTCGACGCTCTCACGCAGCTCGGCGCAGTCGCTCAGCGCTTCATCGATGCTCTGCGCATCGGCATCAAGATCGAAGAGTCGCCGCACCCGAGCAGCGAGCGTCGAGAGATCGGCGAGGTTCTGCAGCCGCGCCGTGCACACCACGCCGTCGTCACGCACGTCAACCGCGATGGTGGCCGCACCGTGGGGGAGCCGTAACCCGCGGCGGTACACACCCTCGCTGACGTCTTCGACCCCCGCAATGGCGCGATCGGCCAGGAACGCCATGACCCCCGCCCCGTCGAACGGCAGCCGCGCCGGCAGCGTCACCGTCACGAGACCGCCGGGCGTTCCCGCGCCCTCGGCCGTCTCTGCAACGGATTCAGATACGAACTGCGGCGCGAGGCGGTGTGCCCGCCGCGCCGCCTCCCGAAGTGCGGTGGGCGAGGTCTCGTACACCGCCGCGATCGTGTCGTTGAAGGCGCGCACGCTCGAGAATCCGCTCGCGAAAACCACCTGCGTCACCGGCAGCTCGGTGCTCTGCAGCAGAACCCGGGCGCTTTGCGCGCGGTGAGCCCGGGCGAGCGCCTGCGGGCCTGCTCCGAGCTCGGCGGTCAGTACCCGGGTGAGATGCCGCGGCGTGTATCCGAGCCGAAGCGCCAGACCCTCCACGCCCTCCCGATCAACCACTCCGTCTTCGATCAGCCGCATCGCCCGAGCCGAGAGGTCGTCGCGCAGATTCCACTCCGGCGAGCCCGGCACCGCGTCGGGAAAACACCGCTTGCACGCCCGCAGCCCGGCCTCATGCGCCGCGGCCGCCGTGAGATAGAAACTCACGTTCTGCGGGTGCGGAGTGCGCGCCGGGCAGCTCGGCCGGCAGTAGATTCCCGTGGTGTGAACGCCCGTGATGAACTGGCCGTCGAAACGGGCGTCTTTCGCCTTCATGGCACGGTAGCGCTGGTCGAACACGGGGTCGAAAGAACTGGTCACGCCTCTATTCTGCGGCACGGGCATCCGGTGCCCTAGCGAAAATCAGACACGGCTGCAGCATGCACAGCCGAGCACAAAATACAGCACAAACCACGGCACGAACCGCAGCACAACACGGCACAAACCAGGGTACTACACAGCACAACTCACCGCGCGACTCACGGCACCACCCACCGCGCGGCCCGCTTGGGCGAGCCGCCCGATCAGCGGGTAAGGTCTTTCGAAGTGACTATTCTGCCCTCATCCAAACCCCCGATCGGAACCAGTGCGGCCGAGCATCTCTCGCCGTCATTTCCCGAGCGTGCAGCCTGGGGAACCGCCGGAAAGCTCCGCGCCTGGCAATCAGAAGCCCTTACCGCCTATTTCGAACACGAACCACGCGATTTTCTCGCCGCGGCTACACCAGGCGCAGGTAAAACGACCTTCGCCCTGCGCCTCGCGGCCGAGTTGCTGGCCAGGGGAACGATCGACCGCATCACCGTAGTCGCCCCCACCGAGCACCTGAAAAAACAGTGGGCTGACGCGGCAGACCGGGCGGGCATCCGTCTCGACCCCATGTTCAAGAACAGCCACGGCCGCCACGCCCGCCACTACCACGGCGCTGCCGTCACCTACGCGCAGGTCGCAGTGCGAGCCGAACTGCACCGCGACATCACGCTGAGCGGCCGCACCCTGGTGATTCTCGACGAAGTGCACCACGGCGGCGACGCCCTCAGCTGGGGCGACGCCATACGTGAGGCGTTCGAGCCCGCCACCAGACGGTTGTCGCTCACCGGCACCCCATTTCGTTCAGATACCGCACCAATTCCCTTTGTGGCCTACCTGCCCGACGAACACGGCATCAGGCTCTCGCAGACCGACTACAACTACGGTTACGGCCGCGCGCTGGCCGACGGCGTTGTTCGACCCGTCATGTTCATGGTCTACGCCGGCCACATGCGCTGGCGCGACAGCGTGGGCGAAGAGATGGAGGCGCGCCTCGGCGAGGGCAACACCAAAGACATCACCTCGCAGGCCTGGCGCACCGCGCTCGACCCGAAGGGCGACTGGATTCCGTCGGTCTTGAAGGCCGCAGACCGCCGTCTGAGCGAGGTGCGGCATTCGATTCCGGATGCTGGTGGCCTCGTCATTGCGACCGACCACTACGCCGCCCGCGCGTACGCCGAATTGCTCGAGAACATTTCGGGTCAGCCTGTCACCGTGGTGCTCTCTGACGAGAAGGAGGCGAGCGACCGCATCGAAGAGTTCTCGAACTCGTCTCGCCGCTGGATGGTCGCCGTGCGCATGGTGTCTGAGGGCGTCGACATTCCGCGCCTTTCGGTGGGCGTCTACGCCACCTCGGCCGCCACCCCGCTCTATTTCGCGCAGGCCATCGGGCGTTTCGTGCGCGCCCGCCGCCGCGGCGAGACCGCCTCCATCTTCTTGCCGAACGTGCCGTCGCTGATGGCGCTCGCCGGCGCAATGGAGCTCGAACGCGACCACGCCCTCGACCGTCGCGAAACGGGCGACCCTGCCATCGACGGGTTCACCCCCGAAGAAGACATGATGGATGCCGCGAATCGCGAAGCCAAGGCATCAGACGCGTTGCAGCAAGAGTTCAGCTTCGAGGCGATTTCGTCGCACGCCACCTTCGACCGGGTGGTCTACGAGAACACCGAGTTCGGCGCCGAAGCCATCGTCGGCAGCGACGAAGAGCTCGACTTCATCGGCATTCCCGGCCTGCTCGAACCCGACCAGGTGCGCGAGCTGCTGCAGCACCGGCAGCAGCGGCAGGCCAAGCGCAAAACCGAGCCCGGGTACATCGCGCCGGTCGTCGAGACTCCGGATGCTGCGCCCGCAGCACCGCTGTACCGCACCCTCAAAGAGCAGCGCTCGCTGCTGAACAGCGTGGTGGGCATCTGGGCCAAGACCTCGGGCGAGCCGCACGGGCTGATCCACGCCGAATTGCGCCGCGTCTGCGGCGGCCCTGCGGTAGCACAGGCCAGCGTGACGCAACTTCAGGCCAGAATTGCAGTGGTACGTAAATGGATGGGCAGTCATTGAGCGAGGGAGCATCACCATGGACTATCTGAAACTCGGCGCAAGCGGCCTCGAGGTGTCGGCCATCACGCTCGGCTGCATGAGCTACGGTGTTGCAGACCGCGGCAATCACGAGTGGACTCTCGACGAAGAAACGTCACGCCCGTTCATCCGTAAGGCCCTCGAACTCGGAATCACTACGTTCGACACGGCCAACGTGTATTCAGACGGCACAAGCGAAGAGATCGTCGGCCGAGCGCTGGCCGACTTCGCCTCGCGCGAAGAGATCGTCATCGCTACGAAGGTGCACGGCCGCATGCGCCCAGGCCCCAACGGCGGCGGGCTCTCTCGGGTGCACATCATGAACCAGATCGATGCGAGCCTCAGCCGGCTCGGCACCGACTACGTCGACCTTTACCAAATTCACCGGTGGGATGACACGGTTGACATCGAAGAGACTATGGCAGCCTTGCATGACGTCGTGAAGGCAGGTAAAGCGCGTTACATCGGTGCATCATCCATGTTCGCCTGGCAGTTCGCGAAGGCCCAGTACACGGCCGATCTCAACGGCTTCACGCGTTTCGTCTCGATGCAAGACCACTACAACCTCATTCAGCGTGAAGAAGAGCGCGAAATGCACCCGTTCTGCGTCGACCAGGGGGTCGGAGTGCTGCCGTGGAGCCCGCTAGCGCGCGGCCGCCTCACTCGCCCGTGGGGCGAAAGCACTTTTCGCGACGACACCGACAACGTTTCGGCCCGCGTCTATGCCGGCACCGAAGACTCTGACCACGGGGTAGTGGATGCCGTCGGCCAGGTCGCGACGGCCCACGGCGTTTCCCGCGCCCAAGTAGCTCTCGCCTGGGTGCGGCAGCAGCCCGCGGTGACGTCGCCCATCGTGGGGGCTACGAAGCAGCAGCACCTCGACGATGCCGTAGCCTCGCTCGCCCTCACCCTCACCCCCGACGAACTCACCACCCTCGAGGCCCCCTACACTCCCCACACCCCCACCGGCTTCTAGCGGCCGGGGCCTCGAGCGGCCAGGGCTTCTAGCGGCCGGCGCTTCTAGTGGCCCGCGCTTTTAGCGGCCGGCGCTGCTAGCGATTACGGCTTCGGGTCGATGATGACGATGGGTATTTCGCGGTCGGTTTTGCGCTGGTAGTCGGCGTAGTCGGGGTTGATGTCGACCATTTTCTGCCAGAGGGCGGGCTTCTCCTCAGGCGTGGCCGTGCGTGCGACGCCGTAAAACGAGTGCGCGCCCACCTGCAGATAGACATCAGGGTTCGCCTCGAGGTTCAGATACCAAACAGGATGCTTCGGCGCGCCCCCCAGCGAAGCGACGATGATCTGGCGCCCCTCGTCTTCACCGTGGATGAGCGCTGTGCGCCGCCATACTCCCGTCTTGCGCCCCTTCGTCGTCAGCAGCAACAGCGGAGAACCGTGCCGAAACACCGGTTTCACCCCATCGGTCGCGACATACTCCGCGATCTGCTTCTTCACCCACTCCGACTCATTGTCGAGCGGATTCTCCGCACTAGACCCAGCTTCCCCAACAATCGCATCGCTCATACCTTCATCATCGCGTATTCATCCCCCAGTGAGCCCGTTGCGCCCATCTGAGCCCCCTCTACCGGCCTCAATACGCACTAACAGCCTCACCCCGAGCAAACTCATCCGCGCGAGCTTAACTCCTCCCACCCACCACAGCATCCGCACCCCTGCATCCGCACCCACCCACCACAGCATCCGCGCACCCCATTCGCTTAAACCGAAGAACCCCCCGGCCACAAGGCCGAGGGGTTCTTCAAACGAGCTTCATCATCCGGTTTGAATCGCAAAGCGATTCAAACGAGCCAGTATTACAGGCTGCGGATGTTCTCAGCCTGCGGGCCCTTCGGGCCCTGAGTTACGTCGAACTCAACACGCTGGTTCTCGTCGAGCGACTTGTAGCCGTTCGATGCGATTGCCGAGTAGTGAGCGAAAACGTCGGGGCTGCCATCTTCGGGGGCGATGAAGCCGAAGCCTTTTTCAGCGTTAAACCATTTGACGGTACCAATTGCCATGTTAAAACTCCTCCAGGAGCGTTCTATTTAGACCCCACTGTGGGGCCCTGATAGCGCGGTGCCTGTCATCCATCTTTCAAGCGCAATGGGCAACGGGGCTTGGCCGCGAGCATTCAGAACTGCGAGGCACAGCAACTTCACGTACAAGACTACCCCAAAAGAGAATGGGATCAGAGCCAAAGCTCTAATCCCATTTTTTTACTTGGTGTCCGAAAGGGGACTTGAACCCCTACGCCCATAACAGGCACTAGCACCTCAAGCTAGCGCGTCTACCATTTCCGCCACCCGGACAGGTGTTTTTGATTGCGGCTCACGCTGCAACAACAAGGTAAGACGATAGCACGGAACATCCGGTCGCTAAACGCACTCCGCCCAGGCGGCCTGCCGGTAGCGTGAAGTCATGACGTCGACTAGCGATTCTTCCCTTGACCGAACCGCGCGTATCACTCGCGACCTGATTCGGTTCGACACGAGCAACTACGGCGAGGGTAAGTCGAACGGCGAGACGATCGCCGCCGAGTATGTCGAAGCCGAGCTGAAGGCGCTGGGCTTGAAGCCGCAGCTGTTCGATTCGGCACCAACCCGCACCAGCGTCGTGACTCGTATCGAGGGCACGAACCCCGACGCCCCCGCGCTCGTGGTGCACGGCCACCTCGACGTGGTTCCCGCCATCGCCGACGACTGGTCGGTCGACCCCTTCGGCGGTGAGATTCGCGACGGCATGGTCTGGGGCCGCGGCGCTGTCGACATGAAGAACATGGATGCGATGATTCTCACCGCCCTCGGCGAGATACTCGGCAGCGGTCGCCAGCCCGCACGAGATCTCGTGGTGGCGTTCTTCGCCGACGAAGAGGCCGGGGGAGTGTTCGGTTCGCACTACCTCGTGCGCGAACATCCGGAGCTCTTCGACGGCGCCGCCGAAGCCATCAGCGAAGTGGGCGGTTATTCGATCGATCTCGAAGGAAAACGCGCCTATCTCGTACAAACCGGTGAGAAAGCTCTCATCTGGGTCAAACTCATTGCGCACGGCCGCGCGGGCCACGGGTCGCAGATCAACGCAGAGAACGCCATCACGCGTCTGGCCGGCGCAGTCGCCCGAATCGGCAGCCAAGAATGGCCCGTCAAGCTCACCAAAACCACCCGCCAGCTGCTGGATGCCGTGGCCGCAATTCTGGGCCGAGACCCGCAGCGCGTTTCGGCCGAAGAGCTGGCCATCGCCACAGGCACGGCGTCGAGGTTCATCTCCGCGACCCTGCGCACCACCACCAACCCCACCCTGCTTTCGGGCGGATACAAGGTGAACGTCATACCCGACCGGGCCGAGGCGATGATCGACGTGCGAGTGCTGCCCGGCGACGAAGTCGAGGTTCTGGCGCGAATTCGTGAGCTCGCCGGCCCCGACATCGAGCTCGAAATCATGCACGAAGATGTGGGTCTCGAGACCGATTTTCAGGGCCCGCTGGTCGACCAGATGATTTCGAGCCTCAACCGCTTCGACCCCGGAGCCGAGGTTCTGCCCTACCTCTTGTCGGCCGGCACCGACAACAAAGCACTCAGCCTGCTCGGCATCAAGGGCTACGGATTCGCCCCGCTTCAGCTGCCCGCAGACCTCGATTTTCCGGCGCTCTTCCATGGCGTTGACGAACGAGTGCCGCTCGACGCACTAGTCTTTGGCACAGATGTTCTGACCGATCTGCTGCTTCGCTACTGAAGCCGCGGGCCGCGCCGAAGCCCCTGACAGAGGCCGAAACAGCGGCTGAGCAGATCAGCCCACCGGTGCCCATGATGGCCGCCATCTTCTTGCAGGCTGCAGCCCCATGGCTTGCTGCCGAAGACCAGCCGTGCCCCGTCGGGCCCGACCGAAAGTGAGTTCATGGAGTTCTTTCAAGCCATCATCTTGGGCCTCGTTCAGGGCCTCACCGAGTTTCTGCCCATCTCGTCGAGCGCTCACATCAAGATCGTGGGCGAGCTCATCGGCACCGGCGGCGACCCGGGCGCCGCGTTCACCGCGATCATCCAACTCGGCACAGAAGCCGCCGTGCTGGTGTTCTTCTGGCGCGACGTCGTGCGAATCGTGTCGAAGTGGGCTCGTTCACTCGTGGGCCGGGTGCCGCGCGACGACCCCGATGCGCGCATGGGCTGGCTCATCATCATCGGCAGCATTCCCATCATCGTGCTGGGGCTGCTCTTTCAAGACCAGATCGAGACCGTGCTCCGTTCGCTCTGGATCGTCGTGGGCACGCTCATCGTCTTCGGCATTCTGCTCTTCATCGCCGACCACGTCGGCGCGCAGAAACGCCGCCTGAAAGACCTGACCTACCCGCACGGCATCATCTACGGCTTCGCGCAGGCCCTCGCGCTCATCCCGGGTGTCTCACGTTCGGGTGGAACGATCACCGCCGGGCTCTTCATGGGTTACGAACGTAAGGCCGCAGCGCGGTACTCCTTCTTGCTCGCCATGCCCGCCGTCTTCGGCAGCGGGCTCTTTCAGGTCTACAAGTCGATCAAAGACCCCTGTACGGCCGCGCTTGCGTCGTCGACCGGATGCACGCCCGAGATCTTCAACGCGGCCGACACCGCCGTGGCCACCGTCGTCTCCTTCGCCGTGGGCCTGGTGGTCATCGCGTTCTTCATGAACTACATCTCGCGGCACAGCTTCACCCCCTTCGTCATCTACCGCCTAGCGCTCGGCGTGGTGCTGGCGGTCTTGCTGCTGACGAACACCATCGCGGCCTAGCCCTCAGGGTTTTCGCGATTAGAGTTCACTAGTGCATTCCTGGCGTTCACCCGACGTTCCCACTCTTCCAGGCGTTGGCAGCGAACCTCGTCTGTTCAATCAGGCCACGGGGCAGATCGAGCAGACGGCGGTCGGGGCGGATGCCCGTGCCGGCCTCTATGTCTGCGGCATCACCCCCTACGACGCCACGCATCTCGGTCACGCCTCGACGTATCTCGCATTCGACACCCTCAACCGGCTCTGGCTCGACGCGGGGTTCACTCTGAACTACGCGCAGAACATCACCGACATCGACGACCCGCTGCTCGAGCGCGCGGCGGCCACCGGGGTCGACTGGCGTGAGCTCGCTGCGTCGCAGATCGAGCTCTTTCGCGGTGACATGCAGGCGCTGCGCATCCTCGCTCCGCAGAACTACGTGGCGGTGACTGAGGTCATCGACGAGATCGCCGCAGCCGTTGCCGAGCTGCTGCACCTCGGCTTCGCGTACACCGTGCCCACGCCCGACGCCTCGAACCCCGGCGACAGCGACGTCTACTTCGATGCCGCGCGCGCCGCCGCCGACACGAGCTGGCACCTCGGTTTCGAGAGCCGCTACGACCGCGACACCATGCTCGAGGTGTTCGCCCAGCGCGGGGGAGACCCCGAGCGGCCCGGCAAGCACGACGCCCTCGATCCGCTGCTCTGGCGGGTGGCGAGGGCCGGCGAGCCGAGTTGGCCCACTGACGGCGCAGCCGACCTCGACGACGAGGCGACAGCGGCGGCGGCGGCGGCGGCGGCCTCAGCCAACTCGTCGAACCGGCCCGTGAGCAGTTCAGCTGACGTCGGCGTCACGGCCGCGACCGGCACGCTGGGCTGGCCCGCGGGCATCGGCGCCGGGCGCCCCGGCTGGCACATCGAATGCTCGGTCATCGCGCTGCAACACCTCGGCACCGACTTCGCCGTTCAGGGCGGTGGCAGCGACCTCATCTTTCCGCACCACGAGTTCAGTGCCGCGCACGCGACGGCGTTGACCGGTGAGCCTTTTGCGGGCATCCACGCGCACACCGGAATGGTGGCCTATCAGGGCGAGAAGATGAGCAAGTCGCTCGGCAACCTCGTGCTGGTCTCGCGTTTGACCGCCGCGGGGGTGGATGCTCGGGTGATTCGACTCGCGCTGCTGGCGCACCACTACCGCAGTGATTGGGAGTACTCCGAGGCCGACCTCGAGCGGGCATCCACTCGCCTCACGGCCTACACGAAAGCGTCACGCACCGAACTCGATGACGCCGAAGCCGTCACCCTGCTGGGCCGCCTGCGCGAGCGTCTCGCCGACGACCTCGACACCCCGGCCGCGCTCGACGAGCTCGACGCGTGGTTCGCCGCGCGCCCGCTCACCCCCCTCGTCGAAGGCGCCCTCGACGCCTTGCTCGGAATCCGCCTCTCCTAAGCGCCCGCGATCACAAAAACTGACCCAAAATCGCGGATTTGGGTAGGTTTTTGTGATCGCGGAGAGGGGGGCGCCAGGGGCGAGGGTCAGGGGCGCCAGGGCTCGGAGCCGCCCGTGGCGGGGGGAGTGCCGCCATCGCGTTTGCGCAGGTAGCGCTCGAACTCTTGGGCGATGGCCTCGCCGCTCGCCTCGGGCGAGTCGACGGTGTCGCGCGCCTGTTCGAGCTGCTGAATGTACGACGCCATCTCGTCGTCTTCGCCGGCCAGGGTGTTGATGCCCGTCTCCCACGCCTCGGCCTCTTCGACCAGATCGCCGCGCGGCACGTCGACCGAGATGAGGCCCTCGAGCTTCTCGATGAGTGCCAAGGTCGCCTTGGGCGATGGCGCATTGTGCACGTAGTGCGGCACCGCGGCCCACAGTGTGACGGTGGGGATGCCCGCCTGCTCGGCCGCATCGGCGAGCACACTCAGGATGCCCACCGGCCCTTCGTACGTGCTGCGTTCGATCTCGAGTTCAGAGCGAACCGCTTGGTTCTCGCTCGAAGAAGAGACGCTGATGGGCCGGGTGTGCGGAACGTCGGCGAGCATCGCCCCGAGAAACACGATCCCCGAGATCCCGGCATCGACGGCCACGTTCAGAACCTCGCTGGTGAACGTCTTCCAGCCGCGAGAGGGCTCAGTGCCGAGCAGCAAGAAGATGTTGCTCGGGGAGGCGGGGACGCCGGGGGTGCCGGCCTCGCCCGCGGTGCCGGCCTCGCCGGAGTCAACCGAACTACTAGAGCCCGCAGGGTCGCTGCCCGAGTCGCTACCCGCCAGGGCGCCGCCCAGCTGCTCGTTCGCGGGCCCGAATATCTCGGCCGTCGGCCAGATCAGAATGCGCTGACCGTCGTCATCGAACTCGCTCGTGGGGCGATTGAATTGATAGTCGAAATAGTCTTCAGAGTCGATCTCGGCGATGCTCACCAGATCGAGTTGGTCTTTCACCATGCGCACCGCGCCGGTCGCCGCTTCCCCCGCGTCGTTCCAGCCCTCGAACGCCACAACCATCAGTTTGCCGTTCAAGAACTGTGCGCTGCCTCGCGCGCTGTTGCCTTGCGCTTCGTTGCCGTCTACCACCGTTTTATTTGACCTAGCCCTTGCCGTTTCGAACCTTCGCGAATGGGGATTGTTCAAGGATAGGCCGTCGAGCCTTCGGGGGTACTGGCAGTGCCGGTAGGCTGGCATCCCGTGACCGAACTGTATCCTGCCGCCGTACTTTGGGACTTAGACGGCACGCTCGTCGACACTGAGCCGTATTGGATGAGCGCGCAGACCGCCCTCATCGAGTCATATGGCGGCACCTGGAGCCACGAAGAAGCGCTCGATCTCGTCGGTTCAGGCCTCTGGCGCACCGCACAGACGATGCAGCGTCATGGCGTCGCGATGAGCGAAGACGCCATCGTCTCGCTGCTCAGCGACCAGGTGATGCAGCAGATCAGCGTAAAGGTGCCATGGCGGCCGGGGGCCAGGGAGCTTCTGCGCGCGATTCGTGAGGCGGGCATCCCCACCGCCCTCGTGACCATGTCGATCGGGCGGATGGCCGAACATGTGCGGTCGTTCATCGACTTCGACGCGTTCGACGTTGTCGTTTCGGGCGATTCGGTCACCAACGCGAAGCCGAACCCCGAGGCGTACCTGCTGGCCGCCGCAACGCTCGGTGTCGACCCCAGGCAGTGCGTCGCCATCGAAGACTCGACCACGGGCGTGGCCTCGGCCGCAGCGGCGGGCGTCGTGACCATCGGTGTGCCGCACATGCTCTCGCTCGCCGACAGCCCCGCCGATGCGCTCTGGCCGACGCTCGACGGCCGCGGTGTGGCCGATCTGGTGGCGACCTTCGGCGAGTTCGCCGCGCAGCACGCCACTCGCGCACGGCTCTCGGTCGAGGATGCCCTGTCGAGCGCCGCCGCGAGTGCCGACCCGATGGCAGCAGCAGTCGGCGCCACCGCGATCGCGACGGCAGTGTCCACCGCGGCAGCAGCCACACCCGCAACCACAGAAAGTGCCACCTCATGACTGCCCAGTTCAGCGGCCCGTTCCGCGCGGGAGACCGCGTGCAACTTACCGGGCCCAAAGGCAAGCTCAACAGCATCAGCCTCGAGGCTGGCGCCGTCTTTCACACCCACCACGGCTGGATCGAGCACGATTCGCTCATCGGGCAGCCCGACGGCACCGTCGTGGCGAACTCGGTGGGCGTCGAATACCTCGCCCTGCGCCCGCTGCTCACCGATTTCGTCATGGCCATGCCCCGCGGCGCCGCCATCATCTACCCCAAAGACGCCGCGCAGATTCTCGCGCAGGCCGACGTCTTTCCCGGCGCAACCGTGGTCGAGGCCGGCGTCGGTTCGGGCGCGCTCTCGCTCTGGCTGCTGCGCGCACTCGGCGCCGAGGGCCGCCTCTCGTCGTTCGAACGCCGTGATGAGTTCGCCGACATCGCCCGCGAGAACGTGGCCTCGTTTCTGGGCTACGACCCGTCGAACTGGAGCGTGACGGTCGGCGACCTTGCTGAGGCGCTGCCGAGCATCCACCCTGACCACACCGTCGACCGCGTGATTCTCGACATGCTCGCGCCGTGGGAGTGCATCGAGGCGACGGCGGCGGCACTCAAGCCTGGCGGCGTGGTGCTCTGCTACGTCGCCACCGTCACTCAGCTCTCGCGGGTCACCGAGACCATTCGCAGCACAGGCCTCTTCACTAACCCCGACCCGAGCGAGACCATGGTGCGCACCTGGCACGTCGAGGGCCTCGCGGTTCGCCCCGACCACCGGATGATCGGGCACACCGGCTTCTTGGTGACCTCGCGCAGGCTCGCCCCCGGTGCCGTGCTGCCCGAGTTGAAGCGTCGCGCCTCGAAGTCGGAGTACTCCGACGACGACGTCGAGGCTTGGACTCCCGGAGCCCTCGGCGAACGCGGCATCAGCCCGAAGAGCTTGCGCAAGCGCGTGCGGCAGGCCGGCGCCAGTGCATCTGTGGCTCGACAGCGTGAAGCGGCCGAGCTTTCAGAAACTGATCAATTAGAATAAGCGCGCTCGATTCGTCGAACGCTTCATCGAGCCCTGAAAACTTTTGTGAAATGAGGATCCGTGCGTAAGTTTGTCGCGCTCACCGTGGCCGCAGGCCTGCTCGTCGCCTTGGCCGGCTGCAGTTCGTCGTCAGACTCAGCCGCCGGATGCACGCCTCAAGCCACCGCGGGGCCGGCCTCGAACCTCGTGACCGCCACCGGCGACTTCGGTACCGCACCGACCGTCTCGTTTTACACTCCGCTCGATGTCACTGGGCCCCAGGTCACGACGCTGATCAAGGGCACGGGCGCCACCGTAGGCGAGGGCGACTACATTCTCGGCGAGTACACCTTCGTCGACGGCGCCACTGGCCAGGTGCAGCAGAAGTCCTCGTACAACGGCTCAGACTCCGCCGGCTTCGTCGTCGGCAAGCTCGACGCGCTGCCTGCCCTCGACGCTGGGGTGCGGTGCGCTACGGTCGGGTCGCGGCTCGCCATCACGATGCCCCCGGTCGCCGCCAGCGACAGCAGCGCAGGCAGCGCCGACTCTGTGGTCGCCGTGTTCGACGTCATCGGCTCGTTCCCGGCTCGCGCCGACGGCGCGACCCAGCCTGCTCAGGCCGGCTTCCCGAGCGTCGCTCTCGGCCCCGACGGCCGACCCGGCATCACCATTCCTTCTGGCGCGGTTCCCACCGATCTCAAGACGGCCGTACTGAAAAAGGGTAACGGCGCGGTTGTCGCCGAAGGCGACCACGTTGTCGTCAAGTACACCGCCGTGGTGTGGGCAGACAAGTCGGTCGCGAAGACCACGTGGGATGACGGGGTGCCCGTCGTGGCAACCGCTTCAGCTACACAGCCGCTGTCGACCACCGTCGTTCCGGCGCTCGTCGGCCAAACCGTCGGGTCGCAGTACATCACGGTCGTTCCGCCGAGCGCCGGGTACGGCTCCACGGCGTCGACAGACCCTGCTGTTCCGGCCAATTCGACTCTCATCTATGTGGTCGACGTTCTCGGCACAGTGCAGGCGACTCCGTCTCAGTAACGGTCGCAGAGCTACGGCGCGGGGCTGAGCGGCGCAAACCGGCACCAACGGGTTGGCGCCGCGCGGGCATCCACTCTGCCCAGAGCGCAATCGCGCCGTTCTGAGCGCCCAGCGCCATAGAATTCTGTGGTGACTACTGAGAGCTCGGGGGCGGCGCCGGTTGCCGTTGAAGAGCGGCTGTTCAGCCTCGTGCTGGCGCTGCTCGCCAGCGAAGCGGGGTTGACGAAGAATGAGATTCTGTCGACCGTTCAGGGGTACCGTCAGAAGTACGTCTTCGGCGGCGACAACGCGAGCCTCGAGCGTCAGTTCGAACGCGACAAAGACGACATTCGTGAGCTCGGCGTGCCACTCGAGACCATCGAGCCGCTCGACGAAGCGGGCAGCAATCACCACCTGCGCTATCGCATTCCTAAAGGCGCATATGACCTGCCGGCCGACATCTCGTTCTCGTCAGACGAGATCGCGCTGCTGAATCTCGCCGCTCTCGCCTGGCGTGAGGGTTCGCTCTCTCGCGAGTCGCGGCACGCGCTGCTGAAGCTGCAGTCGCTCGGCGTCGATTCCATCGAACCCGTGCTCGGCTATGCCCCGCGCATTCGCACCCGTGAGGCCGCTTTCGACCCGCTGACCGACGCGTTGGCACGACGGGTTCTAGTGCGGTTCGCCTACCTCAAACCGGGTGACCTCTCGCCGCGTGAACGTACGGTCGCGCCGCTCTCGGTGGTGCAACACGAAGGCCGGTGGCACGTTCGGGGCATCGACCAGAACGTCAACGAGCCACGCACCTTTCTTCTGTCACGCATTATCGGGCCCGTGACTCGAACCCGAATCTCGTTCGAGAGCACCGACGACCAGTCGGCCGAGACGGCACTCGCTCAACTCGACGAGATCTGGCAGCGCAACCGAGCGGAGGTCGACGTGCGTGCGAACTCCGACGCCGAAACCCGACTTCTGAAACGCCGTGGCAGCATACGAGCCGCGGATGCCCGGCTCACCCTGCACTTCACCGACCTGCACCTCTTGGCTGACGAACTCGCCGGTTTCGGGCCCGAAGTTTTCGTGGTTTCGCCGCCCGAGCTTCGTGACGCCGTGCGCAAGCGTCTCGAACTGACGGTGGCGACCCACCTGACACCAACGCCGGGTCGGCAGACCGGGCGCGATGAACCTCACGAGCGAAAGGAGCAGTCGAATGCCGAAGAACCCGCCTAACACCACCTCGTTCGTTCACGCGCAAGACAAACTCGCGTTTCTGCTCTCGCTCGTTCCGTACCTGCTCGACCGCGATCGCGTCTCGGTCGGCGAGGTTGCCAGTCACTTTCAGGTGAGCGAAGAGCAAGTGCGTGAAGCCGTGCGCCTCATCGCGGTCTCGGGTGTGCCCGGTGAAACGGCCCAATACCAGCATGGCGACCTCTTCGACATCGCGTGGGACGACTTCGAAGAAAGCGACGAGATTCAGATCACCCATCGGGTCGCACTCGATGATTCGCCGCGGTTCTCGGCGCGCGAAGCGGCCGCGCTGATCGCCGGCCTGCAGTACCTTCAAGCACTGCCGGAGTCGCTCGATAGCTCAGTGCTCTCGGGGTTGATGGCGAAGTTGGCTCGCGGGGCATCCGAAGCCCCCAGTCAAGTGGCGGTGGCTCGAGCGGCGCCGAGTGAGAGTCTTCTCACCATTCGATCTGCCGTTGAGCGAGGCACCCAGATCGAGTTCGACTACGTGAGCTCTCGCGGCGACCGCGAGCACCGCGTGGTCGACCCGCTGCGTATCGACTCGAACAACGAAGACTGGTATCTGCGCGGCTGGTGCCACACCAGGCAGGGTATTCGCACGTTCAGACTCGATCGCATGGCAGACCTCACGCAGACGGATGCTCCCAACACGTACAGCCCGGGCGACCTGTCACTGCCCGACACCCTGTTCGACGGCTCGGGTGAGACGCAGGGCGTGGTGCTCGAGGTTCTGCCCGCCGCGGTGGGGCTGCTGGGGGAGTACCTCGCCGAGGGCGAACCGCAGATCTCGCTCGGTGCGCTGACCCAGGTCACCGTTCGCGTGGCGCATATTCACGGGCTGAAGCGCCTCGTCGCCAGCCTGCCCGGGGTCGTTCGCGTGGTCGACCCGCCTGAGGCGCGGCTGGCCGTGCACGACTGGGCGGCCGCGGCCCTCGACGCGTACGCCGCCAACGGCGAAGACCCAGCTGGCTCCGCCGCGGCGGGCCGGCCAGACCCCGCGTAGACTCGCCGTATGCAGTGGTGGGTGTGGGTGATTATTTGGGTGGGGTTGGTGCTCTGCCTCTTCGGTATGCTCGCCTTTTTCGGCTACCGCCTCTTTCACAAGGCCATGGCCACGCTGGCCGACCTCGCCACGTTGGGCGACCAGGTCGCCAAAATTAACGACAACGTAACAGCGCTAGACGCCGACCTCGCGCTACCCGACGCTATTCTGGAGGGGTACCCCGCGGTCTCCCGCGCACGCGATGCCTACCGGCAGCGCAGGGAAGATCGCAAGCAAGTTCGCAGAGAGAAACTACTCCTTCGGGGTAAACTGCTCATACGAACCGATTACAGACAAAGGACGTGGCCTCATGCTCGGTAACCTTCAGGGATGGCACCTGATTGTCATTCTCGCGATCGTGTTGCTTCTCTTCGGTGCTCCGAAACTCCCCGGCCTCGCCCGCAGCGTCGGCCAGTCGATGCGCATCTTCAAGAGCGAAGTCAAGACCATGAAGAGCGACGACCCGGCCGCAACGGCCGAGAACGCGTCGACCATTGCCGACCCGGCTCCGCTGGCTACTCCGGCCACCGTCGTCGCTTCGCCGGCACCGACCGCTCAGGCTCAGCCGGTTCAGGCCGCCCCCGCAACGGCAACCCTCAACGGCGTTCCGGTCGACACGCAGCCTAAAGCGTAAGGCCGCAGGGTCTTCAGCCGGTGGCTATAGCGCCTAAAACCCGGCCAAAGAAGAGTGCAAACCGTGACGGCAGAATGTCGCTCGGCGAGCACCTGGTCGAGTTTCGCAAACGTATATTCCGAGCTATCCTGGGCATCGCCATCGGGTCGGTCATCGGCTGGCTGATCTCCGATCAGGTTCTGGTGGCGCTGAGCGCGCCAGTGAGCGCCATCACCGACTCGCAAGGTCGGGTGGCGTCGCTCAACTTCACCGACATCTCTGAGGCGTTCGATCTGCGTTTGCAGATCGCGATCACGGTGGGTGTCGTCATCTCGTCGCCGATTTGGCTCTACCAGATCTGGGCGTTCTTGGTGCCCGGGCTGACCCGAAAAGAGAAGCAGTACGGGGTCGGGTTCGTTCTGACGAGCATCCCGCTGTTTCTCGCCGGCTGCGCCGCCGGATGGTATGTCTTGCCGCACATGGTGTCACTGCTGACGGGCTTCGCGCCCTCGGGCACCACCGCCATCATCAGCGCCCAAACGTATTACTCGTTCGTGCTGAAACTCGTCATAGCCATCGGCATAGCGTTCGTGATGCCGGTGTTACTGGTGCTGCTGAATTTCGCCGGCATTCTGAGCGCGAAGGCCATTCTGAAGTCGTGGCGCATCGCGGTGCTGGTGATCATCTTGTTCACCGCCATCGCAACGCCGGCGGCAGACGTGTTCTCGATGTTCTTGCTGGCCATTCCGATGATCGTGCTCTTCTACTCGGCAGCCCTCATCGCGACCGTTCACGACCGTCGCAAAGCGAAGAGACAGGAAAAGTTCGACGCCGAACTGGTCGTTCCGTAATGACCCTTTCTCCGGCTGAGCGTTATGCGCTCAGTAAGAAGCGAGCGAACAACCCCATCGTCGACGACTTTCGGCAAGGCCTGAAGTTCGACCTCGACCCGTTTCAGATCGAGGCCTGCCGACTGCTCGAGGCGGGTAACAGCGTGCTTGTGGCCGCGCCCACCGGTGCAGGCAAGACCATCGTGGCCGAGTTCGCAGTCTTCATGGCCATGCAGCAACGCTCGGCCAAAGTGTTCTACACCGCGCCCATCAAAGCTCTCAGCAACCAGAAGTTTCAAGAGTTCGTGGCTGAATACGGTCCCGACGAGGTGGGTCTGCTCACCGGCGACACCAACATCAATCCCACCGCGCGCATTGTGGTCATGACCACTGAAGTTCTGCGCAACATGCTCTATGCCGGGTCAGATCTGCTCACGAATCTCGCGTTCGTCGTGATGGACGAGGTGCACTACCTCGCAGACCGGTTTAGGGGCGCGGTGTGGGAAGAGGTGATCATCCACCTGCCCGCATCGGTTCGCATGGTCTCACTGAGCGCCACCGTGTCGAACGCAGAAGAGTTCGGTGACTGGCTGCAAGCCGTTCGCGGCGACACCGAAGTAATCGTGTCTGAAGACCGGCCCGTTCCGCTCGACCAGCACATGCTCGTTCGGCACAAGCTGCTCGATCTCTTCGACGGCACCGGGCAGGCACTCTCGAGCCGGGTCAACCCCGAGCTGATGCGCGTCGCACGTTCGTCGGGTGCGCCCACCTCACGCAATCGCAACGATCAGCGTGGGCGCAGCGGCAAGGCCCGGTATCGCCCGCAGTACAGCGAAAGCGCGCGAATGGATCGCGCCGAGATAACCGACCTGCTCGACGAGCACAACTTGCTGCCGGCCATCTTCTTCATCTTCAGCCGCAAGGGTTGCGACCAAGCCGTGAAGCAGGTGCTTCGGGCTGGCGTGCGACTCACGACGGCCGAAGAGCGTGACGAGATTCGGGCGATCGTGGATGATCGGTGCCGCACCCTGCTCGACGAAGACCTCGCGGTTCTCGGCTATTGGGAGTGGCTTGAAGGGCTTGAACGCGGTGTTGCGGCCCACCACGCCGGGCTTTTGCCCGCCTTCAAAGAGGTCGTCGAAGAACTTTTTCAGAAGAGACTGGTTCGCGTGGTGTTCGCGACCGAGACTCTTGCCCTCGGCATCAACATGCCCGCGCGCACGGTGGTTCTCGAGAGCCTCGAGAAGTACAACGGTGAGGGCCGGGTGCCCATCACGCCGGGGGAATACACCCAGCTCACCGGCCGCGCGGGTCGACGCGGAATCGACGTTGAGGGCCACTCAGTCATTCAGTGGCGCGACGGGGTCGACCCGCAATCGGTCGCCTCTCTCGCCTCTCGACGCACCTACCCGCTGAACTCGAGCTTCAGGCCCACCTACAACATGGCCGTGAACCTCATCGACCAGTTCGGCCGCGCACGTACCCGCGACTCTCTCGAGTTGTCGTTCGCCCAGTTTCAGGCCGACCGGGCGGTGGTCGACCTGGCCCGCAAGGTGCGCCAGCAAGAAGAGACGCTCGCGGGTTACGAAAAGGCCATGACCTGCCATCTCGGCGATTTCAGTGAGTACGCCGCGCTGCGCCGCGAACTCAGCGACGTCGAGCGTTCGGGAGCCGGCCGGGCCGACACCCAAACGCGCGCCGAGCGAGACAGCCGGCAGAAGAAGATCACCGAGTTGCGCCGCCGCATGAAGGCTCACCCCGTGTCGAACTGCCCCGATCGCGAGCACCACGCCCGCTGGGCCGAGCGCTGGTACCGCCTCAAACGCGAGACCGATCACCTGCTCGCGCAGATCAACACCCGCACGGGAGCCATCGCGAAGGTGTTCGACCGCATCACCGAGGTGCTGCTGCAACTCGAGTACCTTCGCGAAGACGCCGAAGGCGAGCTGACTCTCACCGACACGGGCAAGAACCTCAAACGCATCTACGGCGAGCGTGACCTTCTGGTGGCGGAGTGCATCCGCCGGGGAGTCTGGGCGAACCTCGACCCGGCTGGCCTTGCCGCCATGGCGTGTTCGCTGGTCTACGAACCTCGGCGTGACGAGAGCGAGATTCCCGAGCGGTTCTTGCCGCGCGGCGCCTTTCGCGGTGCCCTCGAGAAGACGAACGAACTCTGGCATGACCTGCAAGAACTCGAGACCCGGCATCGGCTGCCTGGTTCGTCGCCCATCTCGGTGGGTTTGGCCAAGCCCATGAACGAGTGGGCTCGCGGCGCGAGCCTCGACACGGTGCTCTTCGACGCTGACCTCGCGGCCGGCGACTTCGTGCGCTGGACCAAGCAGACCATCGACCTGCTCGACCAATTGCAGAACCTGCCCGACGTGAAGGTCGCGACCACCGCCCGCCTCGCTCTCGACCTGGTCAAACGCGGAATCGTCGCGTACTCCTCGGTATCGTGAGACTCCCAGCCAAACCAACTAGAAACTCACTATGACCACCACCGAACGCGTCGTGACGCCCACCGAAGAGGCCGCGCCTGGTTCGGTGGGGCGACGCCTGTCACGGCTGAGCCTCAGTAGCCGGCTCGTGGATGCCCGCCCAGCGGTGACCCGGCCGATTCTGCCCCTCTGGCTCGCCTGCCTCACCGCTATCGGCGGCGGCATCGCGCTCACCAACGGCTTTCCGGGTACCGACATCTGGCCGCTGACCCTGCTCGGCGTGGCACTAACTCTGCTCTCGCTCATCGGCCGCTCGTGGCGCGGAGCCGTTCTTGTGGGGCTCATCGGGGGGTTCGCCTTCTGGGGGTCGCTGATCAACTGGCTCACCCTGTACCTCGGCCCGGTGCCGTGGCTCGGCCTCGCGATTCTCGAGGCCATCTTCTTCGCGGTGGGCGCAGTGGCGATCGCTCTCGTGTACCGGTATGCGAATGCGGTGTGGACAACCCGCTTGGGCCGGCTCGGTGTTCTGCCGGTGGTGATCTCCGGGCTCTGGACGGCCCGTGAAGCCATCACGGCCGTGGCCCCCGAAGGTGGATTCTCCTGGGGCCGGGTCGCGTTCTCGCAGTCGACCAGCCCGTTCGCCTCGCTCGTTGCGTACCTCGGCATCTCGGGCCTGAGCTTCGCGCTGGTCTGGCTCATCGCCTTCGTCGTACAGCTCGTTCGCGAGGGTCAGGCGAGTGTCGTCGGCCGCATCACACTGGCCGTCGCTGCGGCCGCCGTGCTGCTGGTCATCCCGGCGTGGCCGGCGCCGACTCAGGGCACGACGCGCATCGCAGCGGTTCAGGGCAACACGAAGTCGGGCCTGCTCGACCGCGTCGAGGCGGGCGACAATCTCAACGCGCACATCACCGAGACGCTCGGCCTCGAGGGTCAGAACGTCGACATGGTGGTGTGGCCCGAGAACGCCTCAGACATCGATCCTGAGACGAACGCCATTGCGGCGCAAGACCTCGACTTCGTCAGTCAGATCATGAAGGCGCCGCTCGTGGTGGGCACCATCGCCGAGCGCGACGGCAAGTATTACAACACGTCACTGCTGTGGGAGAACGGCCAGGTCGCCGATTACTACGACAAGCGGCATCCGGTGCCCTTCGCCGAGTACATGCCTGCGCGATCGTTCTTTCACGCTCTGGCGCCGGCGCTGGTCGACATGGTGACTCGTGATTACCAGATCGGCACCACAGACACGGTGATGAACGTCAACGGGGTCACCGCCGGCATCTCGATCTGCTTCGACATCACCGACGACCAGGCCGTTTCGTCGATGGTGAACGACGGCGCCCAGGTGATTCTGGCGCAGACGAACAACGCCGACTTCGGCCAGACCGACGAGAACCTGCAGCAGCTCGCTATCGCCAGGCTGCGGGCCATCGAAACGGGTCGCAGCGTTGTGAACATCTCGACCGTCGGTCACAGCGCCATCATCGGCCCTGACGGCACGACTATCGACGCCATCGCGCCGTACCAGCCGGGTGCCATGGTCGACAACGTGCCGCTTTCGACCACCACGACCCCTGCAACACTCATTAGCAAGGGCATCGAGTTACTCGTCTCGGGCCTCGGCCTGGCCGGCCTGGTCTTCGCCCTCGTAGCGGCCGCCCGACTCCGCCGCATCAGCGAAAAGAAAGCTTAACGACAAACGCGCCGCCCCAGCCGGAGGGCTGAGGGGCGCGGAGGTCGGTGTTGGTGCGTTCTACGCGCCGATCTTCTGCTGGCCGCGACGGGCGCGCAGGTAGTCGAGTCGCTCTTGGAGGAGTTCTTCGAGTTCTGCGCGAGTGCGGCGTTCAAGCAGCATGTCCCAGTGGCTTCGAGGCACTTTGGCCTCGGCCCGATCGAGAATCATCGGCTCTGAGCCGATCATCAAGATCGCTTCGTTGCTGCAGAACTTGCATTCCCAGGTTTCTGGCGCTTCGGCTTCTGCCGAAAAAACCATTTCAGTTTCTTTGCCGCACGTGCTGCAAAGGTATGTGTGTGTCATGCGCGGAGAGAAAACGACTCCCTCTTCACTCTGGAGGCTTTGGCCCCCGAGTCTCATTCCGCGCAAGCTGCGATCTGCCATTGTGTGGTCTCCTCCCGCTTCGCTTACCTCTGTATAAACCCCTCAGCTGAGAGGATCATTCGCATCGCCGGCTATTCTCAGAACACTCCCAGAGTGTGCCTCAATATCGAGTTCAGACAGCTTGAGCCTGCTACTGCGGGCGATTCTCTACAAGGCCTAGCGCGAGGTCGATGCGATCGGTGACAATACCGTCGACCCCGAGGTCGAGCAGCTTCGTCATTGTGGCCGGGTCGTTGATGGTCCAGATGTGCACTTCTACGCCGGCCGAGTGGATGCTCCGCAGCACTCTCGGCGACGTTACCCGCAACCCCAGCGCGGTCTCGGGCACTTGCAGCGCATCCACCTCGCGTAGCACCCGCCTCACCACGGGGCGCAACCCGAGCGTGGCGGCCACGAGGGCGATGAGAAACGGCCGCGCCGAAGCAGACGTCGCGACCCCCGGCAGCAGCGCCACGGCGGCGCGTCGGCGCTTGTTCGAGAACGAGGTGATGAGCACTCGGTCGAGCGCGTGCGCGGCGAGAATGGCTGCGGCAGCCGGCGCTGCCGCAGCGGAGGCCTTGATGTCGATGTTCAGTCGCGTCTCGGGCAGCGCGGCGAGAACCTCGGCGAGAGTAGCGAACCCCGATCCGTCGCCGAGGTCGAGCTCAGCGAGCTCGCTCGTGGTGAGGCCCGCGATGGTGTCTTCGCGGCCCAGCAGTCGCGTCAGGTTCGGGTCGTGGGCGACGATCGCCTCGCCGTCGCTTGACGCGTGCACGTCGAGCTCTACGTACGTGGCTCCGCACGCCACGGCCGCCCGAAAGGCAGCAATGGTGTTCTCGGGCTGACTCGTTGCCAGCCCACGATGCGCGAGCAGTCGGGGGAGGGGCGGCGCGAAAAATGCTCCGCCCCTCTGGGCCCACGCCGACTCGAGGCTCCGCGCGCCGCTGGCGGCGGGTGGAGTAGTCGGTGGGGAGGCCCGGCGCTCACTCTTCAGGAGTCGTACCGATCAACGGAATCTCAGAAAGCGGAGTATCGAGTATCGACGGTCGCGGTTCTGAGTCTGTTGCAGGGGGTGTTGATTTTTTAGCTTCCTCAGGTGCATCACTCTGAGACGCGGCTTCGGGGTTGAACGAGCCGTAACCCGGCAGGTCGGGCGACTTGGCGCCGAAGCCCTTCGCGATGCCCTGCAGCGCGTTCGTGAACTCGCTCGGAATGAACCACAGCTTGTTCGCCGTGCCCTCTGCGAGCTTCGGCAGCGTCTGCAGGTACTGGTACGCCAGCAACTTGGGGTCGGGGTCGCCGCGGTGAATCGCGTCGAACACGGTGGCGATGGCCTCGGCCTCACCCTGTGCGCGCAAGACGGCGGCCTTCGCGTCACCCTCGGCCGACAGAATCTCGGCCTGCCGGCGGCCCTCGGCCTGCAGAATGGCCGACTGCTTCGTACCCTCGGCGGTCAGAATCACGGCACGACGCTCTCGCTCGGCACGCATCTGCTTCTCCATCGAGTCTTGAATCGAGATGGGCGGGTCGATGGCCTTCAGCTCGACACGGCCGACGCGGATGCCCCACTTTCCGGTCGCCTCGTCGAGTACTGCGCGCAGCTGAGTGTTGATCGCGTCACGCGAAGTCAGCGCCTGCTCGAGGTTCATTCCGCCGACGACATTACGAAGGGTCGTGGTGGCGAGCTGTTCGACGGCCCCGAGATAGTTCGCGATCTCGTACGTTGCAGCCCGGGCATCCGTCACCTGAAAGAACACCACGGTGTCGATGGAGACCACCAGGTTGTCTTCGGTGATGACCGGCTGTGGGGGAAACGACACCACTTGCTCGCGCANAACGACACCACTTGCTCGCGCAGGTCGATCAGCGGCCGAAGCCGGTCGATGAACGGAACCAGCAGGTTCAGCCCGGGCATGAGCGTCTTGTGGTACTTGCCGAGCCGCTCGACGACGCCCGCGTTTGCTTGCGGAATGATTCGAATCGCCTTCGCCAACGTCACGATGACGAAAATGACGATGATGAGCACTACGACGAGTGCCACGATTTGCCCCACAACGGTTGCGGTCACAGTTCACGCCTTTCAGTGGGAGTCTCGACGAGCGCGGTCGCGCCGTCGATTGCTTTGACGACGACGGTTTCGCCCGGCATCAGGCTCTGCAGGGTGGATGAGGGAAAGACCCGGGCCGTCCAAGTGTCACCATTGCTCAGCCGCACCGTGCCCGAAATGGTGGTGACCGGATCTAGCACGCGGCCCTCGAGCCCGAGCAGCGCTTCGACGTTGCTCTTCGCCGGATCGCCCCCGCGCCGGAGCCGCCGAAGTAATGGCGGCCGCAGGGTGAAGATCAGCAGCAACGCGATGACGCCGGCGATAGGAATCTGCAGCAAGAACGGCGCACCGGCGAAATGAGCGACGAGACCGCCCACACTGCCGATGGCGAGCATCAGAAAAATCAGGTCGAGAGTGAGCGTTTCGACCACCAGAAAAACGAGGATCAGCGCAAGCCAGATCACCCACGCGTACGATGCCAGAAAGTCGGCCATCAGGTGCTCCTTCGCTGGTATTACCTCTAATGAAACTATCAGCAACGACCGACGCTCTGCCAAAGTCACAGCGTCTCGGTAGCAATCTAATGAGTATATATCAGTTAAGAACGAGCGAGAGCGCGCCGGGGTGCTCGCACCCTTGATAGGGTCAGTGCCGTACCTGTGCGGCCCAACGCACTCACCAGATTCTTGAAGGAGCACGACGTGTCTAACCCACTCACCCCCGGTTCACTCACGGGCAAGCGTGTGCTGGTCACCGGCTCGTCGCGAGGCGTCGGCGCAGACACGGTTTCGTATTTCGCCGAAGCGGGCGCGAGCGTCGTCATCAACTTTCGCAACAAAGAGGCACGGGCCGTGAAGCTCGCCGACAAGCTGCGGGCCGAGGGCGCGACGGCCATCACTGCAGGCGCCGACCTGACCGACGCCGGGTCTGTCGCGGTGCTGTTCGAGACCATTCGCCGTGAGCTCGGCGGGCTCGACATTCTCGTGCTCAACGCCTCGGGCGGTATGGAGAGCGGCATGGCCGCCGACTACGCGCTCACCTTGAACCGTGACGCGCAGGTCGACCTGCTCACCGAAGCCCTGCCGCTCTTGCAGCCCGGCTCACGCGTGGTGTTCGTCACCAGCCACCAGGCGCACTTCATTCGCACCACCGAGACGATGCCCGAGTACGAGCCCGTCGCCCTCAGCAAACGGGCCGGCGAAGACGCCCTGCGCGAACTGATTCCGAAGCTCGACGAAGCGGGCATCTCGTTCGTGGTCGTTTCGGGCGATATGATCGAGGGCACCATCACCGCGACTCTGCTCGAGCGAGCCAACCCGGGCGCCATCAGTGCTCGCAAAGAATCGGCCGGCCGGCTGTACAACGTGGCAGAGTTCGCTGCGGAGGTCGCCCTCGCCGCGGTCGACCCGATTCCCGCCGATCACACCCGCTATGTGGGCGACATCAGCGACTTCGCCCATGCCTGATTCGCAGCCCTCCGCGCCAGAGGGCAGCGGCTTCGACTTCATCAAGTCGCGAGTGCTGCTGTTCGATAAGACCGACGCCGTGCTGCTCTTCTTCACCAAGGCACAAGTCGACACCAATCCAACGCGCTGGGTGACGCCGGGCGGTCACGTCGAGCGAGGTGAGACGCACCTCCAGGGCGCCGCGCGTGAGCTGTTCGAAGAGACTGGGCTCGAGGTTGCTCCGGATGCGCTCGGTTCCCCGGTATGGTCACGAGAATTCAGCGACGAACGCGAGCCCGGCGTCTTCAAGACGAACTACGAAGAGTGGTTCGTCTATCGCACGACCCGGTTCACGCCCTCAAGCGCGGGATGGACGGAGTCGGAGCTCGTCGATATGGAGGCGAGCAAGTGGTGGACCGTGGGCGAACTCGAGCAGACCGATGAACTGTTCGAGCCCGCAGAGCTGATTTCGGTCATCCGGAACCAGCTCGACCAGAGCTGAGCGCCATAGCTCGGCCCTGGTCGAATGTGCTTGAGGTCAGGCCTTTTTCGGGGTGCGCAGCGATGCTGCCGAGACGGCCTGAACGATGCCGAGCACTATCAGAGTCCAGGCAGCGAACACCGTTAGAACGGCGAGTGACCACAGCGGTACGAAGATGCAGATGATGCCCGCGATGATGGCGAGAATGCCGAACACGATGGGAAACCACTTGGTTTTCGCGCCGGAGACCTGGGTGAGCGTGACGATGCCTTCGACGATCCACGAGATGCCGATGAGCAGCGCGAGCAAAACGAGCGTGGCGCCCGGGTCTTTGAGCGCGAAGACGCCTGCGATCAGTAGAAGTACGCCGAGCACGATGCTCGTGACCCGCCAGCCGGTGCTGAGATCGCGATCGACGATGCCGACGACGACGCGAACCAGGCCCACGATGAAGAAGTAGAGGCCGAAGAAGAAGGCGACCACCGCGAGGGTCGACTGGGGCCAGGCGAGAATGACGATGCCGATGATGATCGACAGCGCAGCGCCGATCCACAGGGCGATTCTGAACCAGCGAATGGTCGATGCAGTGACGTCTTCGGCCTCATATGAATACGTCGGTGTGGTGTTGCTTGACACGGGTTCCCCTCAGCGTTCTGACAGTTTGGTATGCAAGACAAACATAGCGCCAGCGAATGCTTCGATGAAGCCCGAACACAGGGTGAGTCGAGGTGTGTCAGAAGCTCAGTCTGTGCCGATGTCTTCGTTCCAGAGCCGCGGGTTGAGCTCGACGAATTCGCCCATCATGGCGATGAGGGCTTCGTTGTTGACGACGGTGATGTCGACGCCGTTCTCTGCCAGCCACTCTTGGCCACCCCGAAAGGTGAGGTCGTCGCCCACGATGACGCGGCTGATGCCGAACTGACGCACCAGGCCAGAGCAGTACCAGCAGGGCGAAAGCGTGGTCACCATGACGGTGCCGCGGTAACTCTGCTGGCGGCCGGCGTTGCGAAACGCGTTCGTCTCGGCGTGCATCGATGCGTCGTGGTCTTGCACGCGACGGTTGTGTCCGCTGCCCAGAAGGCGGCCGTCAGCCGAGAACAACGCCGCGCCGATGGGAATGCCGCCCTCTGCCGCGCCGAGAAGGGCTTCGGCGGTCGCGACGGCAAGCTTCTGGGCATCCGTTTCGTAGAATTCGGCGGGGGAGTCGGGCGTATCGCCGGGCGTGCTGCTTACGGCGCTCATGCGACGTCGTCTGCCGCGTCGACAGCGATGATCGCGGGGTCGTTCTGGCCGTGCGGTGCGCCGAGGGCGGGCTTGATGGCGCGAAAGAGCACGAAGTACAACACAGCGGCGAGTACGAACCCGACCACGGCGGTGAGGTCACCCACCGCGGGGTTGGCGGCGGGAATCACTCCGACGAAGAAGGTCTGGTTCGAGAACAGCCACACCGACACGACGAGGCTGATCACGAAGGCGATGACGCCGGCCGCATTGCGATAGGGCGGTTTGTCGGTGACCATCGCACCGATTTGAGTGCCGCGGCGCAGCACGCGGTCGGTGAGCACCACGCCGAGCCACGGCGAGATCCAGTAGGCGATGACGAGCAAGAAGTTCTCGTACTTCTCGCCGGCATCGGCCAGTGCGCTCCAGGCGATGAAGAAGCCGATGATGCCGAAGCCCAGCGCAACGAGCGCGCGCCGCAATGCGAACGGAATCTTGATGCCGGCCGCCAGAAACGACATGGCACCCGAATAGATGTTGAGCGCGTTCGCGGCGATGGCGCCCACGGCGATGGCCACGAGGGTGAGGTCACGAATGACCTGCGGCATGCTCGATGTGAACGAGTCGGTGGGGTTCGACATGTCGAAACCGGCGATGGTGGCGGCCGCCGCGCCAGCAGCCATCAGCACCACGCACGAAACGAAGTTACCGAGGCCGGCCGCCCAGGCGATGGTCACCGTCTTCGTGGCACGCGGCAGGTACCGGCTGTAGTCGGAGGCGTAGGGGTTCCAGCCGGCCGCATAACCGAACGCGGCCCCGGCGGCGAGCGTGAAGCCGCCGAAGCTGAACCCCGCCGGACCGGCGCCGACGCTGAGATCGGCGTGTAAGAAAATGGTGATGGTGGCAATGATGAAGATGGCGCCGAGAACGTAGCTGGCGTAGCGTTCGAACACCTGCACGAGGTCGTGCCCGATGAACGCCACACCGACCTCGATGACCACGATGATCAGAAGCGCCAGCACAGTGGGCATTCCGGTGAGCGTGGCCAAGGCGAAGGCACCGCTGACCGAGTTCACGGCGAACCAGCCGAGACCGGCCATCACCGTGTTCAGCGCGGCCGGCACGATGTTGCCACGGTAGCCGAAGGCGGTGCGGCCGAGCACCATTTGGGCGAGACCCTCGCGCGGGCCCCAGGTCGAGAGAATGCCCTGGGTGAGAGCCCCGGCGGCACTGCCCAGCACAATGGCGGCAATCGCCTGCCAGAAGCCGAGACCGAACACCACCACGGCGATGACGCCCACGAAGATGGTGGCGAATTCGAGGTTCGGTGACGTCCAGGTGGAGAACAGCTGCCACGGCGAGCCGTGCCGCCGGGCATCCGGAATCGCTTCGATACCACCGGGCTCGATGCGGGTTGGCGCTGACGTCTGGGGTTCAAGCAGGGTTGCGTCACTCATGATGGGAACTTTACGCCGAACTGCTTTCTCACGCCTCTTGGCGGGTGATGAAGTCGTGCATTCCGGGCACGGTGAAGGCCACCGAACCGCGCTGCGGCATATAGATGAGGCCACTGCGAATAAGGTCGCGGCGGTTTACCGAGATGTCGGTGGTCGACTTCTTACCCAGGCGCACTACGAGCTCGCTCATGGCGGAGGGATCGCCGGCGTCAAGGGCCATGGCGGCCATGAAGGCTTGCTGGGTGGGGGAGGAGCGCTCCCATCGTGATTGGTAGAGCCCACGATCGACCTCGGCACGGGCCGATTCGACGCCGATTTCGACATCGTCGAGCGAGATCAGGTTCGTCGCCCTGGCCGCCCAGATGTAGCTGCCGTAGGCCTGAATGAAGTAGGGATAACCGCCGGTCGCATCGACGGCTTCGTTCAGGGCGCCTTCGCTCCACTCGGCACCGTTCGATTGCACGGGTACAACCAGGGCCGTTGTGGTTGCGGTCTCGTCGAGCAGACCGATGCGGCGGTAGTCGTAGAGGCGTTCGGCGTAACTGGTGGCATCGGCCAAGACGGCCGGAAGCGAGGGCAGGCCGGCGCCCACGAAGAGCACGGGCACGGGGGAGATGCTTTGGCCGAGGTTGTGCAGGGCCATGTTGAGAGAGGCGAGGTCTGGCGCGGTGGCTTCTTGCAGTTCATCCACCGCCAGTAAAAGAACGGTGTTCTCTTCGCGGGCGGCGAGGCCGATTCGCTCGAGCAGTTCTTGAAGGTCGGTGGCGAGATCGCCGCTGTCGGCGACGCCGAGCTGAGGTTCTACCGTGACGCCGAACGAATAGGCACCGGTCGGGTCTACCCGCAATTGAAAGGAGCGCAGGGCACGCGCCGAGGCGTGCCAGATCTTTTTGGCCTTGTCAGAGGTCGACAGCACGCGTCGCAGGGCAAGGTGCAGTTCTTTCGCGAGGGAGTTGGCTAGGGGAGCGGATGCCGAGGCTTCGACCTTGACGAACATGAGCTTGAGTTCGGTGGCTTCGCGGCCGAGCTGGTTGAGCAGCACGGTCTTGCCCACGCCGCGGAGGCCGGTCAGAATCCACGGACGATCGCCCTCGCCGGTCTCGCGGGCCTGAAAGAGCATCTGCCGAAACTCGGCGACGAGCTGAGCGCGCCCCGCCAACTCAGGCGGTATGCGGCCGGCACCGGGCTTGAACGGGTTGAGCAGGTACTCCATGACTACAACTTTATACACCCGACTAAACTAATTCTATATTCGATTGAATAATCATTCATTGCTATCTGCATGCACTTTGCTAGCATGGTGGCGGAGGTCATCATGGCGACAGTCACCATACGCAGCTTGGAGCCAGCCACTATCGAAACCTTGAAGGCTATTGCGGCCGACCACGGCCGATCGATGGAGGCCGAAATTCGCGCCATCCTCACGGAAACAACACGTCGAGCCTCAAGTCAGACGAAACGCAGGCTCGGCGACGAAATACATGCACGCTTCAAGAACATCGACACCACCGATTTGGCGTTCGAGCGCAACCCTGAACTCGCGCGAGATATATTTGAGCAATGATCATTATCGACACCAACGTGGTGTCAGAGCTCATCAAAGACGAACCTCACTCGGGTGTGCTCGCTTGGGTCAACGACCAGAACGCCTCTGACGTCTACATCACCGCGATCACGTCAGCCGAGTTGTTGTTCGGCATCGCTCGGCTTCCTTCCGGGCGCCGGAAAGACGCGCTGACAGCTGCCATCGCCGACATTCTCGACTCTTTCGGAGAGAACATTCTGCCCTTCGACGCCGGCGCCGCAGTCGCTTTCGCGGAGCTATCGGCACGCAGAATGCTTTTCGGCAGAGCGATGCCGGTGCTCGACGCTCAAATTGCGGCCACGGCCATCTCAGTAGGCGCCGAACAGTTCGCCACTCGCAACACTCGTGACTTCGAAAACACCGGTGTTTCGCTTCTCAACCCCTGGCTATAGCCATATGAGCTACCAGGGAACGCTGGAGCTGGTGGTGTGGGAGAGAGTGTCGATGTCGTCTGCTGTGTAGACGTGACGGGGGGGAGTTTGGAAGGTCGAGTAGGGCGTGGCACGAATGACCACGCGATTCTCTTCGCGGCACATGGCCTCGATGGCCGGGAGTTTGGAATCGGGCATCCGCTCGCCCGCCATCAGGTCGGTGATGCGCCGCATCACGTCGACGGTCTGGTCGAAATCGGTCTCGATGACGGCGTTGGCGTAGACCTGCAGGTAGCCGAGCGGCCATTTCTCGTCGAGAACGCAGAGACTGATTTTCGGGTTGCGCGCAATGGCGAGGGCTTTGCTGCGGCCCGCCATCGTCGAAATCAGTAGGTCGTCGCCGTCTCGAACGTAGTAGACGACAGACATCGAGGGCCCGTCGTTCTTGCGGCTGTAGCCGAGAATGCATGTTCGGTGATCGAAGACGTATTGACGTCGCTCAGACTGGTTCATATCTGCACCTAATTTTCGAAAAATGGCATCATTGACGCAGATCAGACTAATGCAGCAGGATGCTCGGCACACGCATCCCGGTCGACATCGCCGCGCCGGTTACACTCTCGGTATGAGCCAGATCGTCACGTTCGACGTATTCAGCGCTCTGACGAATTCGCGCGTCGGCGGGTCGAAATTCTTGCACACCGTCGTCGAGGCCAACGGCTGGCCCGTCTCTGGAGAACAGGTCTACGACCGATGGGATGCTCTCAACAAGGAGCGTCATCGTACGGTCGACCCGTGGATTCCCTTCGCCGACATCAGCGTTCTCGCGCTTCAGAGCGCTCTGTCAGAGCTCGGGCTTCCTCTCAAGAACGCACCGGAGATCTCGCGATCGCTGCTCGAGAGCATGGCCGAATGGCCGCTGTGGGCCGATGTCACGGCCGAATCACTCACCGAGCTCGGGCCGTCGTACGGTCTCGGGCTGCTGTCGAACATCGACAATGCGCTACTCGCCGAAACGGCGGCGATGCGCCTCGGCGTTTTCGATCCCGAGCACGTTGTCACCTCACAGCGGGCGCGGGCGTACAAGCCGACGGCGGCGCTCTATCGACGGGCTGGCGAGCTACTGGGGCCGTTCATCCACGTCGCCTCGTCTGCGCGAGACGTGAAGGGTGCGCTCGGCGCCGGGATCGCGTGCGTGCGGCTGGCCCGGCCGGGGCACGTACTTGACCCGACCGGGCCGACACCCGAGCTCACCGCGACCTCTGTTGACGAGTTGCCACCGCTGCTGGCGAGGGCAGCCGAGCGGCGCCCGTCAACCGAACAGCGCCCGTCAACCGAACAGAACTGACGCGCGAGCTAGTTGCTGACGTACACTCCCGTCCAGTCGATGAACCCGTCGACAGCCGGCAGGTTCGACACGCCGGCCCCCAGCGCCAGGGAGTGGAGTAGGTGTACAGCGAGATGTTGCTGGCCGTCTCGTAGCCGATCTTCGCTGCAGCTTGCAGGTTCGTCTCGTAGTCGGGCGCATCCAGTGGCGTCGACCGGGCTTTCGAAAGCGCGGCGGTCAGCTCGGGCGACACATTCGGCGAGCTCAGGTTGAGAACGCCGAGGCTGTCGTACTGGTCAGAGATCGCCGAAACGGGGGAGTCACGGCCGACCCAGCCGAACAGCGAAGCGCCGAACGTCTTGCCGTAGTAGCCCTTCGCCCAGGTAGCGGTGTCGAGACCGTTCAGGTTGACCGTGATGCCGACCGCCGCGAGCTGTGCTTTCAGAACTTCGCCGGCCTTATCGAAATTGCCGGTGAGGTACTGCACATCGAACGAGATCTGGCCGGGCGTGATGCCCGCGTCGGCCAACGTCTTCTTGGCTTCGTCGACGTTGTAGGTGTTCTCGGTGGTCAGCGCCTGCACGAAGTCGGGGTGGCCTTGAGGAAACGGCTGGTAGTTCGACTGGCCCTTACCGAGCGCCAGCTGTGAGACATACTGGTCGGGGTTGGTCGCCAAACGAATCGCCTTCACCACCGCCGGGTTGTCGAACGGCGCCTGGTTCGTGTTCACACTCAAGAAGGTCGAGCCCCACGACTTCGTGTCGAGCACGTTCAGGCCCGCCTGAGTCGCCGAGTCGATGAGGTCAGGCGTGAGCGTTGCGAAATTATCGACCCCAGACTGCAGCGCCGACACCAGCGTGGTGGGGCTGACTCCGAAGTTGATTCGAATGGTATCGAGGTGGATGTTCGCGGCATTCCAGTAGCCATCCCACTTCTTCAGCGTGACATGGTCACCCGGAATCAGCTCTTCGACGATGAACGGGCCGGCCCCCACCGGTGCGCCGGCGTTCAATGCCGTCGGGTCTTTCTGCACGGCAGTCGGGCTGGCAAGCTGGCCGGTCTTCTCGGCGAGTAGGTAGGGGATTTGGTAGTCGGTCTGTTTCAGATCGAGACGTACGGTCGCATCATCCACTACAACCGCGTCGTTCACATCGGCATAGACAGCTTTCAGCGCCGAGTTCTTCTGCGAGAAGATGCGATCGATATTGAACTTCACTGCCTCGGCGTTCACCGGGGTGCCGTCTTGAAAAGTGAGGCCGGCCTTCAGGTGAATGGTCACGGCGTCACCGGCGTCGTTGTAGTCGAAGCCGGTGGCCAGGTCGGGCACGATGTTGTGATCGGAGTCGAGCGTGAACAGAGACGCGTAAACGGGTGTCGTCAGATACGTGCCCGAGGTGCCGCCGTGTTGCTGTGGTGTGGATGCTCGGCTCTTGCTGAGCGGTCACAGGCTGACACCACGTTGCGGCATCTGGGCTTTGCTACGAAAAGTGAAACTTACTACGTTTTGTTCCTCCGAATTCGCTGTGCTACAGAGTGCTACAGTTAGGGCATGGAGACGGTAACGCATCGTGAAATGCGAAATCAAAGTGGCGACATCCTGCGGAGGGTCGAAGCAGGGGAGTCAGTGCAGGTGAGCAATAATGGGCGGCTGGCGGCCCTCATCATTCCGATCGGTGGCGATTCGCTTGATGGCCTCGTCGCACGCGGAGAAGCTCGAGCCGCTCGTTCGAGCACGAATACTCTTGCCAAGATCCGTCGCGTCACATCGCCAGTTTCCACGGAAGCGATTCTGAGTGACCTTCGGGGGCGCTGGTGACTGTTGCGTATCTAGACACCTCAGCCGCCATGAAATTACTCGTGGAAGAGAAGGAATCCGCAGCGCTGGTTGTGGCGCTGACTGACTCGTCACGAAGACTGGCTGCGTCATGGTTACTGCACACCGAGTTACATTGCGCCGCCGGGCGCAATCCTTCGATCATCCAGTCGACCGCGATCGCCATCGTGCTCGACGCGGTCACTCTCATCGACGTGATGCGTGGTGACCTACTCGCGGCCGGAACCCATGCGCCGCTGCGATCGAACGATGCCATACACCTCACCACGGCGCTTCGCATTGGAGCCGACGAGATCGTCACCTACGACGCTGAACTGGCTCGGGCAGCTGAGTCGGCTGGCATGCGGGTTGTCGCGCCGCACTGAGCACGTCGAACGCGCTGGAATACGCAACCTCGTCTACTCGAGCAGAATCTGAGTATTCAATTGCGCTGATAATGCACATTATGTCAAGTAGTTGTTGTTCGATAGCAGAACCCACGCTGCGACGAAGCCCGTTCTCAAATAAACGAAGTTTCTGCTCGACAGTTTCAAGTAACCGTCCTCGCATCAGGGCTTCTGATGTTGCGTAGGCGCCCACAGCGTTGGTATTCGTTGCGACATCTTGAGAGATCCGCACCGGAACCGGGGGCCCGCCCGTGACAGACTCCGACAGGTTCCCGCGGCAGCGAGTTCACATCTTGCCTCCTTCGTGACGCACAGACTGGGTAGGAGGTTCGCAAGCTGCAATCGCAGCTCCGTGCGTTTCGCAACGACGCGGCCCGAAGGCCGGATCTATCGAAAGTGCGACCAAACAGCCGCCCGCATCCACGGCACCCGGCGCGTCTGCTACATCCACCGGCTATGAGCCGCGCGGAGAACGCGCCTCCCGTCAGTCGAACCGGCAGAAGGCTGTCGGCGAACCTCAGGTGATGGCCGTCAAAACGCCGCCGTCGGCACGCACCGCTGCGCCGTTCGTCGCGGAGGAGAGCGGGCTGGCCAGGTAGAGCACGAGATTCGCGATCTCGCCGGGTTCGATGAACCGTTGCACGAGAGAGGTTCGATTCGCCGAGACGAGCGCGGCCCTCAGCTCGGCCGACGGCACACCCTGAGCTTGCGCGATCTGATCGACGACCCGAGCAACCCCATCCGAATAGGTCGGCCCACCGAGAACAGTATTAACAGTCACCTCGGTGCCGCGGGTGAGCTTCGCCAAGCCGTTGCTCACAGCCAGCATCGCCGACTTCGTCATGCCGTAGTGCACCATATCGGCCGGAACATTCACGCCAGACTCGCTGCCGATGAAGATGATCCGGCCCCAGTTTCTGGCCAGCATTCCGCTCAACGCGTGCCTCGAGAGGCGCACGCCACTCATGACGTTGACATCGAAATAACGATGCCAGTCATCGTCCGAAATGTCGTCGAAAGGCGAGACGCCGAACAGCCCTACGTTGTTCACTAGTATGTCGAGTTCGCCTAAAAACTCGACGAGGCGTGCCACCTCGTCGGGGCGTTCGAAGTCTGCCGCGACCCCCGAAACTGTCGCGGTGGGATGCTCCATCCTCAGCTTTTGCAGAGCCGCCGCGACGGTGGCCTCGTGCCTACCGTTGATGATGACCTCCACACCTTCGCCGAGCAAGCCCGTCGCGATGGCGTACCCGATTCCTTGTGTCGAACCGCTTACAAAGGCTCGTTTACCCATCAATCCCAGATTCATGCCTCTCCTTTTATTTGCTTGGTAAAGTTAAAAGCTATCATGATGACTTGCCCAGTCAAGTAAATTTCGGTATTCTGGAAGAATGTCAGAGAACGCCAATTCCATCGCGCTCAGCGGCGACGCCCTCGAGACCTGGGCCACGCTCGCAACCGTGCTGGAATGGCTGCCTTCGGCTCTCGACGCCCAACTTCTCCACGATTCCGATATCACGCACTTTGAGTACGGAGTTCTGTATGCATTGGCCTATGCTCCCAAGCACACATTGCGAATGAGCGTGCTCGCCAGCTACGCGAACAGCTCTCTCTCCAGGCTGTCTCGAGCCGCACTGAGACTGCACACACGCGGGTGGATGCTTCGGCGGCCCGATCCCGACGACGGACGCTCTACGCTGGCGACTCTCACCGCAGCTGGCCTGGAGAAATTCGAACAGGCCTCCCCCGGCCACATCCAGACGGTGAATCGGCTCGTGCTCGACACGTTGACGCCGGCGCAGAGCAAGCAACTCCGCGAGATCAGCCGGCGAATCCTGCGAGCTATCCGAGACGAAGAAGGATGGCAGTCCCTGCCCGGCGGGGCGGCCGATGCGGCCGGTCAGCCTGCAGCAGACTGACCTCGCTCGAAACAATCAGGCGCGCTGGGGGTGGTGTCCGCCCCAGCACCTTCGAAAAAGGGTCTGAGGCGAACACCTGACTCTCCCCTTATCGAGCGCCCAAAGCAGGCAACGGAAAATCATGATTCAGCTTGCGCGCTCAACGGTGGCAATCGTCCGTCGCAACGCCGGCGCAACCTTCACCGACCACGTGGTAAATCGGCGAACTCGCTCATCTTCTGGTTAACTGACCTATTATCACTAATGATCGGAAATCGCCGTCGTCGCAATCGGAGGAATCCATCAGACCGCCAAGCATTGACATTCTTCTCTTCGGAGGCGCTGACCGGTCGACCGTGATGGCGATCGACTTCCAACTGGGCTCCTACTTCACCGCCTCGATAGACGTACTAGACAACCGAAGGAACGGGCCACACTCCGACCCCCAAGCCATCACGTGCGCAACCGCACAAACGCCCGGCAACCGCTTTGCCTACGCCGCCGAACACGGCCACATCACCATCGTCGACCCGTCGACAACCGAGACGTTTTTCGAGAGCAGCCCTGGCTTCCAAGCAACGTCGATGACGTGCTCGGCCGACGGCGTCTACTTGGATATCAGCTTCAACCCCATCGCTGAATCGGAATCGGGCGGCGAAGAACACGGGCGCAGATATAGGTGGAGCGACGGTTCACTGGTCGGTGAACGGAACTCGTTCTCGGGCCCACTGGCTGCTTCGAAATCGTCAGACTCAATCGCCGTATCCATGTGGGGCGATCTCCAGTCCGACGTCGCGATCGGCACCTGGCGAGATCGGAGCTTCCAAATACAAGTCGGTCCGAAAGACGTGCTGCCCGACCTTGCTCACATCGAATGGAGCCTCCGTGGCGACTTCATTGTGCTGGCTGGAGGCAACGACTGGTATTGGCTCGATATCCGCGATTCCCAGACACTCGAACCTGTGACGCAGATAATCGAAGTCGGCGAATATCAGGCCGAATACTCAACTCTCCCGCCAAGCGCTTCGTTCAGCGCCGACGGCAAGACCCTCCTGAACGCCGGAGTAGACGGAAGCGTCCAATATCGGCGGCCTGACACCGGCGAAATATTGGATTCCACACAAGCACGTCCGGCGATGATCACCGCGTTCGCGGCACATCCCACCGAATCAGCCACCCTCGTCGCTTACGCAGACGGCGTTGTACTACTGGCAGATCAACAAGCTAAATAAACCCCCAGCGGAGACCCCGCGAGTGATCCCCCGAGGTGGAGGTCTTTTGATCACACGACCATTGGCCGGTCACGAGTTCGCCTGAGCACATTCGATGCCCCGAGCAGAGGTTGGCGGCATCGGCAACGAGATGAACACGCCCGCTCCCCCACCACTGCGCCCGCGAACCCGGGCGATCAGTGGTGGGAGGACTCAAGCAGAGTTTGGCATGGTCACTCGGCAGGCAGGGCTGGAGGCGGACCCACGATCTCGATGCCATACTTGGCGGCGATGGTGGTGAGTTCTTCTCGAGTCGTCGGGGGGATGCCCGGCGGCGGCGTTTGCGGCTGAGTGGGGTCATCGATGGTGACGGTGGTGCCGACCTCGGCCGTGAAGGTGTCGAAGCCGCCTGGTGTGTGAACGGTCAAGAAGTGCGCTTTCGCACTCTCGACGACGAAACCGTGCGAGGTGCCTTTCGGGAGATACAGAGTCGACCCGGCCGCAGCCTTATAGATCTCTCCGTCGACGACGGCATGAATGGAGCCGTCGAGCACGATGAAGGTCTCGTCGTCGAACGTGTGACGATGCATCGGGGCGTTGTACCCTCGATCGCCTCTGTGCTCGATTACGGCAAGGGTGTTGCCTGTAGCCGAACTGTTCAAGGGCACCGTGGCGAGAGAACCCATGAACCAGATGCCTTCCACTCCTCTAGTGGTGGAGAGTTTCGTGCGGGGCGATGCTGTTTCGGTGAAATTCATGATATTTCCTCATCGGTTTTCTCGTGTGGGCGCAGTGCTTTGGTCGGTGTCTGTGTCACGGCATTGATTGCGGCCTCGACCTCTGCGCGCAGCTTCTGCAAAAAGTGAGGCATGGGGTCGCGCGTCGTCATGGTGGTGCGCAGGCGCCCGTTGAACGACGACAGCGCGAGTATCTGCTCCCCCGCTATCTGCGTCGCCATGGTCGGGCCGAACAGGTCGGTAATGCCGACCTCGGGCCGTCGGCCGAGCGTGTCGAGTGGTGCGCCGACCTCTGACCCGAGCGACGCGTGACCCTCGTAGGTGCCGAGGTCGCCGAGGTTCGAAACCATCACGTCGTAGTTCGCAAATGACACCATGGCGCCGATCGCGTCGTCGACTCGACTGACCGAGCTTGACGCCGCGCTCATGCCGCTAGACATTCCGGCGAGCTGCTCGAGTGTGTGCGCCGACGCGATGTGCTGCCGAATCTCGCGGGCGAGAGCCCAGACGTCATGACTCTTTTCGGCCGTGAACCCCATGCGAGTGGAGAGAAAGTACAGAGCGAGCGAGTCATCGGCTCCGGATGGTCGGCGAATGTCCATCGGGTTCATGAGGGCAAGGGATCCCCGGTTCGTCTCGGCGAACATCACGCGCACAGCGGCCGCAGTCAGAAGTGCGTGCAGCGTTGTCGACTGCGCGCGGGTGCAGGCAAGAACGCGACTCGTGAGCTCTGCCGGCCAGACCAGGCTGCTGATGTCAGGTGGGGTCGAATCGAAATCGCGAACAGAACCGAGCCGGCTCAGCACGGGGCTCTCGTCGTTTTCGAGCAAGCGGGCCTGTACAGGCGATTCATTTGTCTGGGCGGGTGCCTCACTCGGTGTGATCGGGCGGGCCTCGAAGGCCTCAGCCAGTAGTGTCTCCTGGGCCGCGGGCATAGGGCGGGCAACCAGCTCGACCCCGTTCAGGGCTCGCACGAGATCGCGCAGCGTTGCTGCCGCAGACATACCGTCGGCGATTTGGTGGGCGAACGTCATGACGATCGTGCTGGAGTGTGCGTGCGCGACGACAGTGCACCGAGCCAGAGGTGCGGTCGTGACATCCAGAGCCCGTGCCTGGTCTGCAATTGCGACCTTCTCCCACGGGGTGCCGGAGGGAGCGACGACGAGGTCGATCGGGTTCGCACTGCGGTAGAAGCTTGCGGTAGTACCCGAGCGAGAGACGCCGACAGCGAGCAAAGGCTGAGCAGCCTGGAGCTTCAGCAGTGCGGCCCGCACGTCGTCGGGGTTGACGACGCTGTCGAGCTCGGCAATGACGCTGAACTGAACAGGCAAGCGCTGGGTATAGAGGTCGAAGAGGTTCTCGAAACTGCCCAATGGGCGAATCACGTCATTCTTGTCGACGGTGGTTGAAACGGATTGAAGTATGGTCATGAATCCACCCTGCGTCGGCCGAACAGAAACATCTGCTGATCGTCCGTTCACCGGACAGCCCCAACGGTGATGTGGACGAAGCTGCCCGAGTTCGTTTTCTCGTGTTGTCTTAGCCATGCTCTAACTCCTAAAAAAGAAGGGGCGGAGTGGTCGACTCCGCACCCCTCGCTTCTTACTTCTCGATGAAAGGGGCCGCGGCGGCGAGCTCTGGGCGGGTCACCGGGTGCCCGTCGATCGATTCGTAGACGCTCTTGGAACGACCGAGAGTATCCATCAGGCTGAGCGGGCCGCGGAACGGTTCTCCCCCGATGTGCCAGCCATCGGTGTGCAATTCCTCGATCAGAACCCACACCACCTCCCGAAAGGCTTCTGAGCCTTCGAACTTGACCATCACATCGGTCAGCGCGGCTGCCATTGCGTGCTTCTCCGACTCGGTGAAGACGCCGTCGACGAGTTTGACGTTAACGAAAGGCATTTTTTTCTCCTAGGTGCTCGTGAGCTTGTGCCGGCGTGTTCACCGGTTGATGAAACCGTAAACACCCACTGCGGTCGATGACTCGAGCGATACCTTTGCGGCATCAGTTTCTTCACGATCGGAATAGGGCGTTAGAGCAAGCTTCTGCTCCGCGTTGTCAAGCGACGTTGGCTAGACGTTCGCGTAGAATTCAACGAAGTTGGCAAGTGAGGCAGGCGCTGATGCGATTAGTAGGCCGAGAGCGTGAGCTGGCAACCGTCGCCGATCTCATCAGCGGCCTCTCGGTGATGGATCGGGCACTTCTCATTCGCGGCGAAGCGGGAGTCGGAAAAACTGCCCTGATTCTCGCGGCCATCGAAATGGCTCGCCCGGAGTCTGCCTTGATCTTTCGGGCGACGGGAGTTCAAGCAGAAGCCGAGATGCCGTTTTCGAGCCTGCACCAACTCGTCAGGCCCCTGTTCCGTGCGATCACGCAAGATTCGACCACCGTTGAACCATCCTTCATGCAAGTGGTCGAAGCAGCACCCACGGCAGGACGGTTCGACGTCGCAAATACGGTGATCGATGCGATCGAACGCGCGGCACTTCGCGCACCGGTGCTCGTGATCATCGACGATTTGCAGTGGATCGACGAGGCGAGCGCCCACGTGCTCGCTTTCGTTGCTCGCCGTTTGACAGACCGAAACGTCAGTCTCATTGCTGCAATCCGGTCTGGTTACGCCTCCCCCTGGGATCAAGCGGGGCTCCCCCAGCTCGCTGTCGAGCCACTGAGCACCGCTGAAGCAGCCGAATTACTCACACTGAGTTCGGAGCCTCTCGATGTCGCTTTGCGAAATCGACTCCTCATCGAGGCCGGCGGAAATCCACTTGCACTGATCGAACTGCCGAAGGGCCTGACGAGAGATCAACGTGTCAAAGGTCTTCTCGATCATGATGAGTTGCCGATTCCCCAGAGATTGGAGGAGGCGTACATCAGCCGACTCGACTCACTCGGGTCGAATTCGAGACAGCTTCTGCTGCTCTGCGCATTCGACCGCACGGGCACGGTCGAAGCGGTCAAAACCGCCGCTGGGGGCACCTGGTGGTTTCCCGACCTGGTGAGCGCCCACAATCTGGATCTGATCACCATCAGCGGCCCGCAGATCGAATTCAGACACCCTCTCGTGCGATCTGCAGTGATCCACGCCTCTGGCGAAACGGAGAGTCGCGCTGCACACCAGGCCATCGCCGCCACCTTGCCTTTCGGTTCAGAACTCTGGGCGTGGCAGATGGTCGGCGCCAGCGACGCCCCAGACGACGACGTGGCTGACGCACTCGAAAGCTCCGCCCGCAGATCACTGGCGAACGGGGGGCTTCTCGTAGCGCTTCAAGCACTTCAGCAGTCAGCGCGTTCGAGCCGCGACACTCACGACCGATGGCGACGAACCGCTTACGGTGCCTACATCGCCTGCGTCGGCGGCCAGATGGAGCTCGCTCGCAAGCTGCTGCAGCAGCTGAAAGCCGACGGTTTTGCCGATCTTTGGTCTGGGCCAAGTGAAGTCAGCGAGGCTCGCGCCTACGCGGTGGCCGCCACCGCATATTACGAGATCGCCCGAGAGGGAGATCTCTCCTCTTCCTACCGGCTGCTCATTGCGACGTTAGACGGCGCCACAAACAGCACCGCCGAGTGGATGAGTGAGATTTTCGACCTCACCCTTCTCGTCTGCCTTCGAAGCCGGCGCAAGGATTACTGGAGCGATCTGAATACCGTCTTGGCGGCGATGAGCCCGCCAGCACCTCAACGAGTTCTGATCACCCGCGACGCGCTGGGAGATCCAGCACGAGATGCTCACGGCGTAGCCGAACGAATTGCCTCGCTCAGACGCGAATTGTCGAACGATGAGCCGTGGCGCCTCATGTGGATGGCCGCCTGCGCCGTGTACATCGACGATTTGCCGTCGTGGAGGTCTGAACTCCGCCGCGTGGTGGAGGAGCAAGAGGTGGGTGGTTCACTCGCGAGCTACATGACAGCGCTGGTGCTCTCTGCCATCGACGGGCTCGGCTCCGGCCAATGGGTAGAGGCGAGGCAGTGGGCCGAGCGCGGGCTGACGGCTTCTTCTCAATTAGGGTTCTTTGCCAACCTCGTGTCATACCGGGCGATACTCGGGGTACTGCACGCGATGCAGGGTGATTATCAGAAGGCGCAGGAGTACATCCGCGCTGCCCAAGACTGGGCCTTGCCTCGTCGTATCGGCCACACCGAGGCCTGGACCTACTTCGGCGAGGCGCACGTCGAACTGGCGCAACAGAACTATGCAGGCGCATATGAATCGCTGGCCCGCATCAGCGCCCCCGGATCGTTCGAGCCGTATCAGCCGATGGCACTCATGGTGTTTATGGATACTGTCGCGGCGGCGTGGAAATCTGGCAATGAGACGATCGCGCGGCAGCACCTCGCGGCTGGTAAAGCGGCACGAATAGATCTCATCTCACCTCGACTCGCGTTTCACTTGGCGGCGTGTGAGGCCCTTTTGGCGGGCGATCTCGGCAGGCCGCTCTACGAAGCCGCGCTGACTCGACCGGGCGTTGGCCAATGGCCCTTTGACGAAGGCCGCGTTCGGATGTCGTTCGGTGAATGGCTGCAGTCGCACGGGCAACACGAAGCGGGTCGTGCGCAACTTATGTCTGCCCGAACCATTTTCTCCCGCCTCGGCGCAGAACCCTGGCGTCAGCGCGCTGAGAATGCGCTGTCGGCAGTCACCGCGGGCTCACCCGCATCCACATCCGACGCCCTCAGCTCCTTGACAGCACAGGAGCGACGGATTGCGATGCTCGCCGCCGAAGGCAGAACGAACAAAGAAATCGCCGACCTCCTTTACCTCTCGCCGAGAACCGTGTCTTCGCACCTCTACAAGATCTTTCCGAAGCTTGGTGTCACCTCTCGCTCTGCGCTGCACGTCGCGCTCACTGAGCCGTGAGTGACCAGCGACTCACGGCGATCTCAGTAGTTTGACTGTCGCCCGCCCAGTCACTCGGTGCATAGAGTCGCATTACTGCACCGGCGGTGGTGCGACTGAGACGGAGGCTGTGATGGATGCGCGAAGGCAGATCGTGGAGACCTACACGCGGCTTGCCGCGAACGCGACCGCACAGCCGACGCTGCACGACGTAGCCGAGGCCGCCGGAGTCACCCTCGAGTCGATTCGGGCGGAGTTTCAGAGCCCCGACGAGGTTGTTCTGCTCGGACTCGAAGAGATGCTCTGGATGATTCGCGGCTCGAACATGCCGAGACGGCTAGACGAAGGCATTCGACCGACGAGCGCCGCACGGGCGATCTGCGACGACATTCTCGGGCAAGTGGATTCCAACCGCACAATCGCCCTCGTCGCAGTGCGATTTCACCGGCTCATCACGATGGATGCGATCGGGTCAGCCATCCACCATCGCTGCGCAGCGTACTTCGCCGCGGCTCCAGACTTTCGCAAAATGGATCAGGCGTTTCTGGGCACGGCTAACGTCTATGTCGCGCAGGGCCTCGCAGGAGTTGTCGTCTCGTGGGTAGCTGGAGAAATCTCCCCCGATCAGAGCGAAGTTGCCGCGCATATGGCGGAGTTGCTCCCGTCGTGGCTTTCTGACCCGCGAACGATTGCCGATGCGCGTCGATCAGGAGAAGAAGGCAGTTAGCCATGGACGTCGATCTCAGAAAGCTCCGTTATTTTCTGGCCGTCGCTGAGACAAGCAATTTTCGACATGCCGCTGAACTGCTTCACATCAGCCAACCGGCCCTGACCCGTCAGATCAGATCGTTCGAGGCCGAAATCTCGGCCCAACTTTTCGTGCGTTCGTCAGGCGGAACGCGCTTGACTGCCGCTGGCCGCGAGCTGCGCGAACAGGCCGACGCTCTCTTGACCGCGTCTGAGGCTGTGCTTCAACGAGTCGGGCGCGCCACTCTTCCCGGATCGCGACTCATCGTGGGGTTTGCTGCAGGCGTGATGATTCATCCGCTCATCAACGAATTCATGCAGCTCAACCCCGACTGCGAGGTAGATCTTCGTGCGACCTTGCCCGTCAATCAATCCCGGTTTTTGGTGAACGGATCGATCGACGTTTGTCTGGGCCGACTTCCGATCAGTGGGAGCGGCATCACGGTCGCCCCCGTGTACACGGAGCCGCGCATCCTGGCCGTCGGCCGCTTGCATCGGCTCGCCACCGTCACTTCGGTTGGAGTCGCGCAACTGACGGGGGAACGTATCATTCAACCGCCTGAACAATTCCCCGCGTGGTGGCCCGCCGCCTTCGCTGACGAAGAAACCTCTCAAACGACGGCCCGATGGGGTGAAGCGAGAACGGTCGAAGACCGGCTCGAGAACGTGGCCGCCGGCAACGGCCTCGTGATCTTGCCGTCGGCTGCAGCGCGCATCTATCCCCACCCAGGAGTCGTCTACAAAAGACTGAATGGAGTGCCGCCAGCGACGATCGCACTCGCACACCAAACCTCGCGAGAGTCGGCACTGCTCCGAAAATTCATCGATCTCGCTCAGCTTCGACTGGGCAACAGGGCCGCTTCGGGCTTGATCAACGGGAAGCGCGCAGATGAATACGTTGCCTGACAAGTCGATTCTGAGGCGCACGCGATGTTCATGCTTCTCCATCAGAGCTGCGCCGCGCCTGGTAGCGACGAGCCTTCATTCGGTTGCCACACGACGCCATCGAGCACCACCGCGCAGTGTTCGGCTTGCTGTGATCTATCAAGAACTTGTTGCACTCCGGGTTCTCGCAAGCGCGCAAGCGCCCAGGGAGCTCGCTTTGAACTCGCGACCATTCGAGCACGATCTCAGCCTGTCGCAGCCGTTCCGCCGGGCCCGCGAGAGTCCATTCGACTCCGTTGTGGCCGATGGACGGGATTTCACTGACCCCGCGCAGGTGCGGCGTCAGTGTCGACGCATCCGCTTGCCCGCGGATAACTCGATGTAGTTCGTCTCGCAGGCGACCAAGCTCCGGGTCATTCAGAGTTTCGACAACGACGCCGTTTACAACAGGCGCGCTGTTCAGTAGCGCCAGAAAGTCGTTTTCGCTCATCATCTAACCAATGTACATCATTTGACAGGTTACCCATTAGCTCGCACGCTGTGATCTAACCGACAAAAGCACTTATTAGGAGTTAGCATGTCTCATCAGGTTCATCACCGATTCTCCACCGTGGCAGGAGCAGGTCGCCACACACATTCTGAGCTTTCTCGAACAGCACACCGCAGTAGCGGCGGCCTGAGCGCCGGACCGACAGAATCATGAACATCACGTCGAAAAGCGTCAGCCGCATACCGCTGAACACCCTGGCCATTCCGCTCGGCGCGGCCGGTCTCGCCGAGCTCTGGAGTGGTGCCACCGAGGCCCTCAGCTTGCCGACCTTCATCGGTGAGATCTTCTGGGTCGCCGCCGCCATTGTCTGGCTCTGGATGATCGCCGCGCACATTCTCCGTGGGTCACGCAGCTCAGCCTCGCTGCACTCGCAGCTCGTGCATCCGGTTCAAGGCCCCATCGCCGCCCTCGTTTCGATCGTGGGAATGTTGCTCGGCGCGAACCTGTACGGGTACTGGGCGGTGGGCGGGAGCATCCTCGCAGCGATTTCGATTCTCACCACCACCCTCTACGCGGGCTGGCTGCTCGCGTCATGGATGTCGGGGCAACTGAAGTTGGAATCGGTGCACGGCGGCTACTTTCTGCCGACGGTCGCTGGCGGCTACGTCGCCTCGTACGCAGCGGCGACCATCGGCGCGCCCGAAGTCGCTGTCGGCGCCTTCGTCGTCGCATCCTTCTTCTGGGTGGTGTTCTTCGCCGTGCTGTTCGCACGGCTGGCATTCCGACCCGGGCTGCCCGACGCGCTGGTGCCGACGCTTGCCATCATGATGGCACCGCCGGCGGTCGCCGCTGCCGCGTGGTTCGAAATCAACGGCGGCGTGGCCGATCTCATGGAGCAGGCTCTGGCCGCTCTTGCCGTCGTCATGGTTTTGATCCAGCTCGCACTGCTGCCACGCTACCTTCGCCTGAAATTCTCTCTCGGCTTCTGGTCGTTCACCTTCCCCACGGCGAACGTGGTCACCTTCGCGGTGGCGTGGCTGAGCATCGACCGGCCCGCCGGCTGGCAAGTCATCATCGTCGTCTTGCTCGTGGGCGTCACGGTGCTCATTGTTGCCATAGCCCGGCGCTCGATCTTGTTGTGGTCAGCAGGCCGCACGAAGGCGCAGAACCCGGCCGAGACTCAACTCAACCAGGCCGACAACGCCGTCACCGCGGGGTGATCGACGATTACTGAAGGAGCTCGAGAATGAGTGTCTCGTTTATCACGAGAGCCTCTCGCGCGGGGCCGGTGCTACTGCGAGAGAGCGTCAGCGCGCAAGTGTTCGCGGATGCGCGCGGCGACCTGCTGTGTAACGCTCGAGTAGCGAATCGCCGGGTCTTCGGGCAGGGTCGAAAGTTGCAGCGCCGCCGCGCTGCCGTCGGGCAGCGGAATCGCCACCGCGAAGCACGAAAGGCCAGAGACCACATCGCCGTCGTCTACTGCGGCCCGGCGCGCGGCGTTGACCCGTTCGGGCGCTGCGGAGGGCTCGATCACCAGGCTGCCGGCGGCATGCACCGGAAGCAACCGCCCGGCGAAGATGTCGACGGGTAGCGTGTCTCTGCCGGGGATGCTCTCGATAACGGTCGCTGATGACTCTGCCGAGGCGATGAGAGAAACCGTCGCGCCGGTCTGCTCCCTCAGCGCCTGAAGCATCCGGCCGGTGTCGCGCCGCAGACCGGTGGCGGGCTCGACTCGAGCCCCCATGGTGAGCATGGCGCGCCCCAGCACAAAACGGTCTCCAACGAGTTCGACCGCACCGATGGCTCTCAGCTGATCAAGCAGACGATAAACGCTCGACCGGGGAACACCACTGAGCAGGGCCAGATCTCGCAGCTGATGAGGAGGTTGTGTGTCAGGCAGGTGCTCGAGCAAAGCGAACGCTCCCTCGAGAACCCCCCTGCTTGAAGTGCCGTCGGTCATCATGTCTCTTTCTGCGTCTGTCTGCCCACCGGACAGAATCGCCCGCTCCCCCGCCTGCGCGTTGCAATCTAACAGAGCTGGCCCTCGTGGGCCGTCTCGCATTCGCTCTGCTACATGCTGAGCAATCGAGTGCCTCCCTCTATTCCTACCTGAAAGTTGCCCGCATGCCGCACACCGCCGTCGACCACCGTTCGCTCTTCATCGGAGGCGAGTGGGTCGCTCCCCACTCAACCACGCGAATCTCCGTGCGCTCCGCCAACACCGGTGAGATCATCGGCGGAGTGCCGAGCGCCGACCAGTCAGATATATACCGCGCAGTCGCCGCAGCCCGCCGTGCATTCGACGACCCGACCGGATGGTCGACCTGGGCCCCCTCCGAGCGAACCGCTGTACTGGCGCGGTTCGCCGAAGCCCTCGACCGTCGAGCCGACCTGATGGCCGAAACCATCAGCGTGCAGAACGGCATGCCCATCTTCCTGTCGAAGCTCACCGATTCCCGCTTCGCTTCCCAGCTTCTTTCGTACTACGCCGCTCTGGCTGAGTCGGGCGACGACGAAGAGATGCGGGCCAGTTCGTCTGGGGGTCGCACTCTCGTCAGAAAGGTGGCAGTGGGGGTCGTTGCCGCGATCGTGCCGTGGAACTTTCCCAACATCATGGCCGCGCTGAAGTATGCTCCGGCTTTCGCTGCCGGATGCACGGTAGTCATCAAGCCCTCCCCCGAGACCGTGCTCGATGCCATTCTGGTCGCTGAGGCCGCAGCAGAGGCCGGCTTCCCGCCCGGCGTCATCAATATCGTCTCCGGGGGCGCCCAGACGGGCATCGATCTGGTCGAGCATCCCGATGTCGACAAGGTTTCGTTCACCGGCTCGACCGCCACGGGCCGCGCCATCGGCGAGATCAGCGGCCGACTGCTGCGACCCGTCACCCTGGAGCTCGGTGGTAAGTCTGCCGCGATCATCCTCGACGATGCCAATCTCGATATGGCCGCGATCGGTGCCCAATTCGTGCCGGCCTTGTTCGCGAACAACGGTCAGACCTGTTTTCTGACCAGCAGGGTGCTTGCCCCCCGCAGTCGCTATGACGAGGTCGTCGATGTCGTCACCCGCGTCGCCCGGTCGCTTCGGGTAGGCGACTCACTCGACCCTCAAACCCAGATCGGCCCGCTCGTCAGCGAACGCCAGCGCAACCGTGTCGAAGCATTGATCACGGGGGCGATCGCAGATGGGGCGCGTCTCACCGCAGGCGGAGGTCGCCCCGCCGGGCAGGAAGCTGGCTGGTTCGTCGAACCCACTGTTCTCGCAGACGTCGACAATGCGTCGGAGATCGCCCAAGAAGAGATCTTCGGCCCGGTCGTCACCATCACCCCGTACGACGATGACGACCACGCCGTTCGCCTCGCAAACGACTCCCACTACGGGCTCGCCGGGTCGATTTGGACCACCCACCACAGCCGCGGCATCGCCATCGCCAAGCGACTCGTGACCGGCACCGTGGGCATCAACGGGTACGAAGCAGACGTGTTCTCGCCCACAACCATGATCAAAGCGAGCGGCATCGGCGTGAAATTCGGGCCCGAAGCCCTGGCCTCGTACCAGCGCTATCAGTCCGTCTATCTGTGATTCAGACGCGCGTTCCGTCAAGCGACCCCCCAGCGAACTTCTGAAAGGCTTCCATGAAAACCACCCGTGACACCCCCCGGTCAGCGCGACAGATCATCAACGCTCACGAGCAGTCAGGACGAATGTTTGACGCGGGCGGCGTTCGCAGCTTCGTTTTGGAGAGCGGAAGTGGTGAGGCCGTGGTGTGCCTCCACGGCGTTCCGTCGAGTTCGTTTCTCTACCGCAAACTGCTTCCCGAACTCGCGCGCGAGGGTCTGAAGGGCATCGCTTTCGACTTTCCTGGTCTGGGATTGGCTGAGCGCCCCGACAACTTCGACTATTCCTGGACAGGGCTCGCAGACTGGACGGGTGAGGCGATCGATGCCCTCGGCATAGACCGATGCCACCTCGTCGTGCATGACATCGGTGGTCCGATTGGAATCGAATGGGCATCCCGCAACCCCGACCGGGTTCTCTCGCTGACAATTCTCAACGCACCAGTGCGAGTGGCCGACTTTCGGCGGCCATGGCCCATGCATCCGTTCTCCATTGCCCGAATAGGAGAATTGTGGCTCGCGCTCATGCGTCGACCTTTCTGGGTTCCCCTCTTTCGGCTCGTGGGGCTGCAACACCAGAATGCAATGACGAATGCGGAGATCAACGCCTACATCGACGTGTTGAAGCGTAATGACGGGGGCAAAGCCTTTCTGAAGATCATGCGCGGATTCGAGCTGACCGAGCAGAAGCAAGACCTGCTCCTCAGAGCCCTTCGGAGACTCGCGGCACCTATCCAGATCATCTGGGGCCAGAACGACACGATGCTCGGCCGCGACCGCATGCAGCAAGCTGTCGACGCCGTCGGTGCCACTCAGGCCGAACTTCTGCCGGGAAAGCACTTTCTGCAAGAAGACAATGCACACGCCTTGGCCGCGAAAATCGCACTTCTTGCTCGGTCACAACGAAACTGATGGGCGAGGGCAACCCGCCAGCGGCGGAGAAAGTCGACGACATGCTTCAACGAAGTCCATCTGCTCCATCGGTGCACGTTCGTGCGATCATCACCTGGGTCGCAATCTTCCCGATGGCGGCTATCGGCATGACGATACTGACGATCTTCGCGCCGACGTGGCCGCCCGTGCTGAAAGCTCTGGTGCTCACGGCCTTCGTCGTGCCGACCGCGGTCTACCTCGCCGTGCCGCGGCTCCTGCGGATCCACAGCAAGATGCGGCGTGCACCAACAGCACAGCGACACTAGAGCCGCGCCTACGAAAAAACTCGAGAAACGCTTCCGCGACCTCATCGGGTCGTTCTTCGGAGAGGTAGTTTCCGCAGCCGTCAGATACGAACGATTGACCAGCCCCGCTGCCGTGGCGGCCGCACGCGCCGCCGCTCAAGCCTCAGGCGTCGCCACATGGGAGCGCACGCCCTCGGCACCGCCGGTCAGCCGGGGCCAGGGCTTCTCACCAACGGGATGCTCGGGTCGATCATCCGCTCGCTCCAAACCGACATCGCGGGTTTGGGCCGACCCACGACGCCCTAACTCGAACGCGTCTCCAGCGTCGAGGTGCACAATGGGTGGATGGCAATTTCTGATCTCCACGACGCCGTGATCATCGTCACCGGCGCATCCTCAGGAATGGGCGAGGCGACGGCACGGGCTCTTCATGCGGCCGGCGCACACCCGGTTCTCGCGGCACGACGCGGGGAACGAATCGAACAGCTGTCGAAAGAACTCGGCTCCGCGCTGGCTGTTGTCACTGATGTGACCCAGGCAGACGACAGATCGAAACTGATCGAAGCTACGCTCGAGCGGTTCGGGAGAATCGACGGGCTCGTCAACAACGCGGGCGTCAGCTTGCCAGGCGACGTCGCCGACGCAGACATCGACGAATTTCGGCGCGTGCTTGAACTCAACGTTCTTGCTCCGGTTGCCGTTCTCCAATCGGTGCTGCCGAGCATGCGCGCTGCGGGAGGCGGAACGATCGTCAACGTCAGTTCTGGCACGACCCGAAGGGTCGCAGTGGGGCTGTCGCCATACGCTTCAACCAAGGCGGCACTCAACACGCTCAGTCTCGCCGCCCGCGCCGAATTGGCCGACGACGCGATTGATGTCTCTCTCGTTGTGCCGTTCATCACCGCAACCGAGTTCGGTGATGGCGTTTTCTCGAACCCCGATGCAGACTTCGGTGGGCGGAAACCACACAGCGCTGAGTACGTGGGCGCTGTGATTGTTCGTCTCCTCCAGACCGGCGAAGAGCGCATCGACCTCATGCCTGGGCCCGAGGATTGGTCACTCGCCGCCCTCCCCGGTAGTTAGGTCGGAGCTCAGCGCACAAGCACGCTATATGCGGCCATAGCGACTCTCCTCCGACGAAACTCCCGCACTCGCCCGGCGTCAGTCAGTGGCCGCTGCCTGCGACGTCAGAGCAGCGCTACTGCTGTTGCCACGAGGATGAACGCCGCCACAATGAGCGCCACGCGAGCGTAGTGGAGTCGATCCCAGCGACGAAGCTGCTCACGCCAGTCGGCGGGATGATCATCCGGAGTCCACATCGTTGAACGGTTATTGATGGGCACGAGCAGCGTGACAGACAGAATGACGCTGACGACGAGGAGAACTGCCGCCGCCAGGGCCGCCGATGACGCGGGCGTTCCCCACGTCGTGACGGCAAGCGCGACCGTGAGAATCAGCGAGCCGAGGTACCAGAACGGCATCACGCGACCCATCGTGCGAGAACCTTTCGCTCGCGGCTCAGACAGCGCCGCCTCCCCCGGCATGGCCAGGATGATCGGATTCATGATGAGCGCCACGGCGAACTCGACCCCGACCATCAGGCCGACGACGGTTGTGGTGACGATAGCGAGTACGGATTCCATGATGACACTCCTCAATATCTAGCACTGCTAATAATTCTAGTGCTGCTAATGTAAGTGATGTACGACATCACCCGCAAGAGGAGCGTGCATGACCGATTCATCGCTGCGTCAACAGCGCACCGAAGCGCGACGCCTGCAGATTCTCGAAGCTGCGCGGGTGCAGGCAGACGCCGAGGGCTGGGCCGCCGTCACGACGAGGCACCTCGCCGACGCCATCGGCTACTCGCAGCCGGTGCTTTACGGGCACTTTGCGGGCGGAAAGGCAGAGATCATGCTTGCGGTCGCGCTCGCCGGCTTCGACGAGCTCGCGCAACTGTGCCGCGATGCGCTCGGTCGCAAGCAGGGGCGGGCGGCTGCCGAGGCAGTTGCTACGGCGTACCTGACCTTCGGCACGCAGCATCCTGCAGTCTACGAAGCGATGTTTCAGCAACCGATCGCCGCGCGCTTCGCGTCAGAGCACACCGAACCCGAACTTCGCGCGGGGTTCGATGTGCTCGCCGAGTCGATCGGTGACCGCGACGCAGGCACCTCCACGGAGGTGTTCTGGGGCGCCCTGCACGGCCTCTGCCTGCTCGAGCGCTCGGCACGGGTTCTCGTGGAACAGCGGCCCCTGCGCGTCGCCGAACTCGCGTCGCGCTTCGTGGTCGAGGGGGCCGATCGCGCAGAAAAGTAACTCCGGGCGCGCGGCTACGTCGGTTGCGCCGCGAAGCACGCGCTTAGCTCGTTCGCGACATAGCAGTCGCGACGTCGGCTTCGACGAGAGCCTCGTTGATGTGCGTCGCCGTATCCATTCCCGCACCGAGCGCCGTCGAGTACTTCAGTGACGGGTTCGCTGCGTTGCCCGCGACCCAGACGCCGGAGATGGATGTTGCGCCGATGGAGTCAACGCGGGGAAATATGCCTGCCGCGGTATGCATCATGTCTGCGTGAAGAGAATCGAGAATGCGGTTGTCGGGAATCGGGCGAGGCGACGTGAACACGATGTGGTGAGCCCAGACTCGCCCTCCGACGAGGAATTCGACCCCGGCGCTCTGTTCGACGCCGACGCTGAGTTCGACCCCGGCGCCCACGCGATCGCCGACATCGGCACGCCGAATCTCGGTGACCGCGCCGTCGACGACACGGATGCCGCGCCGTTCGAGACGCGCGGCATCTTCCGCAGTCGGTGTCACTGAGTCGTTCGTGAAGAGGGTGACATGATCAGACCATTGCCGCAGCAGATGGGCCTGAGAAATGCTCTTCGGCCCGGTGCCGAGAATCGCGATAGACGAGCCGCGAGCCTCCCAGCCGTCGCAATACGGGCAAATGACGACCCGATCTCCCCACAGCTCGCGAACGCCAGGCACCTCGGACATCTCGTCACGAACGCCAGACGCGACGAGAATCTGCCGAGACCGCACCTCCTGGCCATCGTCGGTGGTCACGACGAAGAGACCGGCGGAGTCGGCAACGGCGTTCGCCGCTCGTCCCGGCCGAATAGTGCCACCGAAGCGCTCGACCTCCGCCCGAGCCGTGCCGGTGAGCACCGCGGGGCTCGCTCCGTCGAGGCCGAGAATGCCATGCGAGTGATCGGCCTGGGCATTGCGAGTGGGCCCGCCGTCGAAGACCACCACAGACCGCAACGCCCGAGCCAACGTCAGACCCGCCGCGAGCCCGGCCGCCCCCGCCCCAGAAACGACAACATCGAATTGCTCCATCACTTCATTCTGCTGGATGTTTTCGTCACCTAAGATTCTGGTACCGCTCTCGTGAGGGCGCGAACACGTCGTCAAGGCAGGTGGTCTTCGGTGAGAAAGCTCGTTCTCAAAATGTCGTTCTCGCTCGACGGCTTCGTTGCCGGCGCTCGGGCCGAGTCGAATTGGATGCTCCGCGCAGGCACCCCGGATTCCGCCGCCTGGGTGCTCGACACCATCGCAGGTGCCGGCACGCACATCATGGGCAGAGCACTCTTCGAGAGTTGGATCGGCATCTGGCCCACCGCGCCGGGCCCGATGGCTGAGCCGCTGAACAGCATTCCGAAGGTCGTGTTCACTCGGCAGCAGGGGTTCGACCCGGCGACGGCCGCCCCGTCAGACACCCCCGCGGCCCCGACCTGGGCCGACGCACGGGTTGCGCGCGGCGACCTGACCGCCGAAATCGAGTCGCTGAAGAACGAGCCGGGCGACTACATCTTGGCTCACGGCGGAGTGCGCTTCGCCCGCAGTCTCGTGCGGGCGGGCCTCGTCGACGAGTACCGATTCGTCGTGCTGCCCGTGGCGCTGGGCTCAGGCGAAGGCATCTTCGCCGACCTCACCGACGAACTCGACCTCACCTTTGCGAGCTCGACCGCCTTCGCCGGCGGCGTCTTAGCCAACGTCTACCGCCCAAAAGGCTAGGGCGTCTCACGCGGCCGACGATTCCGGGCGCACCGCCCCGTGCCTCGAACCTCTCGTGAGTCTCACTCGCTTGACGCTGAGCGGTGAGCGATTCGAGGAGCTGAGCTACGAAGGCTTTCGGCTACGGGCGAAGTGGATGCCCGGGCGAGCGCCGCCCGTCCGAGCATCCACTCGCGGCTCAGTTGACGGGGCGGTCGAACCGCGCACCCGCCGGGTTCGGCGAGGTGAGCACGAAGACGAGCAGCACGATCCAGCCGACGATCGGAATGAGAATGATGAACACCCACCAGAACGAGTGGTTCGCGTCGTGCAGGCGGCGCGAGAGCAGCGCCAGGCTCGGGATGATCGTGGCCAGGCTCCACAGGCCCGCAATGATGCTCACCACAATCGCACCACCGGTCATGGTGTGGCCGTTCATTCCGTAGCCGCCGGTCGATGACGACAGAATGTTGAAGACAGCACTGATGACGATGGAGACCAGCGCCCACCACCAGTACTCGGCACGGCCGGCGCGGCCCGAGAAGGTGGCGTATTTGGTGAAGAAGCGGGTCACGGCAACGCCGAATGGTGCGTCGTAGTACGGAGCCCAGAGCGGCGGCGGCCCGCTTGGAACGGAAGAGGCCTGCTGCGGCGGAAGAGGCGGTGGCGGCGGCATGGTCACGATGGTTTCCCCAGTTTCTGTGAATCTGCAAGCAGATCGAATATCAGTTGCGACCCCATACTGGCATCTCGGTGCACTTCTGCGCCTCACTTTCCGATGCCATGCCGGTCAGGCGTTGCGGGTGTGCTGCTCACGGCAGAGCGGCTGACAGCAGCGTGGCGGTCTGATTAGTCGCTTGTACGAGCAGAGTCGAGACATGGCAAACGACAACCGGCCCCCCATGTTCACCGACACAATGCGGCAGCAGCTTCTGCTGAAACGAGTACTTGTTCTCGACGGAGCGCTCGACGACGACAACGGCATGATGCTCGCGGCTCAGCTGCTCGGTCTGGCCGCCGAAGACTCGGCCACCGATATTGCGCTCTGGATTCACTCCCCCGGCGGCTCCGTGGCCTCGATGCTTGCGATTCGCGATGTGATGCGGCTTGTGCCGTGCGATGTATCGACGCTTGCTGTGGGGCTCGCGTGCAGCGCCGGCCAGTTTCTGCTGTCGTCAGGCGCACCGGGCAAACGCGCTGCGCTGCCTCACGCGCGCATCCTGATGCACCAGGGCTCGGCGGGCATCGGTGGTTCGGCCGTCGAAGTGGAGGTTCAGGCGGCCGACTTGCGGCACATGCGCGAGACGGTGCTCGGCATCATCGCGAACGACACCGGGCAGCCGATCGACACGATCTTCGAAGATTCGCTGCATGACCGTTGGTTCACCGCCGCCGAGGCGAAAGACTACGGCTTCATCGACCACATCGCTGAGTCGTTCGAGCAGGTTCTGCCCGCCCGGCGTCAGCCGATCGGAATCGGGGCCCAGGCATGAGCAGCTACACGATTCCGAATGTCATCGCCCAGCATGCGCGCGGCGAACGGATCATGGATGTCTACTCCCACCTTTTGAGCGAGCGAATCGTCTATCTCGGCACGGGCATCGACTCCGGCGTCGCCAACGCTCTCATCGCGCAACTGCTGCATCTCGAGGCAGATGGAACCGGTCAGGAAATCAACATGTACATCAACTGCGAAGGGGGCGATCTTTCGGCGATGCTCGCCATCTACGACACCATGCAGTTCATCAGCTCGCCCATTGCGACGACGTGCGTGGGCGAAGCCGTCGGGGCCGGCGCCGCGCTGTTGGCGGCCGGTGAACCTGGTCGGCGCGCAGCTCTGCGGCACGCACGCGTGGTGTTGCATCAACCCGCAGGGCAGGGCCGCGGAACCATTCCCGACCTGATTCTGCAGGCTGACGAGCTGGTGCGCATCAGGGCTGACCTCGAGGAGGTGCTCGCCGAGCACTCGGGCCAGAGCGTCGAAACCCTACGCCGAGACACCGACCGGGCCCGCATCTTCACGGCCGAGGCGGCGCTCGGGTACGGCCTCATCGACGAGATCAGGATGCGCCCGCGGCTCTGACGGCGTGGCGAGCCTTTACGCGGCGAAGGCCAGAACCAAGGTGCTGCCGCTGTCGCTCAGTTGGGTCGAGGCTCGGCCGCCCGTGCCGTCGCGGCGCGAAAGCTCATGGCTCGACTCGAGTGAACGCGCGCCACGCAGCTCATTTGTGAGCAGCACCGTGAGGTCGAGAAGCGTCACTCCGAGCGCACCCGCAATGGCGGCGATCATCTCGCTCGAGGGCTCTTTGAGCCCGCGCTCGATTTCGGAGAGGTACTGCGCCGAGATACCCGCCCGTGCCGCTGTCTCTGCAAGCTTCTCGCCGTTGGCCAGGCGAAGCACCCGCAACTGATGCCCGAGCAGCTGTCGCCACAACGGTTCCAGCGCTGCAGGCGTGCGAAATCGAATGGGCATTGGCGCTTCGCTCCCGGTCATGCCGCCAGTCAAACAGACCGTCGCTTTCGCCGCACCACAATTCTGCTCACAGCAGATCGCACGTTTCACACCGCAAGCTTCTGCAAGAGGGCGGGCACGGTGTGCACCGTAGGCAGCAGCAGCGGCCGCGGGTCGCGACGAACGTCGAAGGCCTCGGGTGGCGGGCAGGCGCACGCCAGGTTGCGGTCGCCGTAGGCCTCGTGAATGCGGCGCACGGGCGACCAGAACTTGTCGGACTCGAGCGAAGAGACAGGGTAGGCGGCGGTTTCGCGGCTGTAGGGGTGATCCCACATGGTCGCGGTGACGCAGGCAGCCGTGTGTGGCGCGTTCACGATGGGGTTGTCGGCTGCGGGCCAGATGCCGAGAGCTACTTCGTCGGCCTCGGCCTTGATCAGGGTCATCGCGGTGATGAAGCGCTGCAGTTCATCCATATCTTCGCTCTCGGTGGGCTCGATCATCAGCGTGCCGACCACCGGAAAATTCACCGTCGGCGCGTGAAATCCGTAGTCGATGAGCCGCTTGGCGACGTCGATCGAGGTGATGCCCGTCTCCTTATACAACGGCCGCAGGTCGAGAATACATTCGTGCGCAATGAGCCCCTGGTTGCCGGTGTACAGCACGGGGTAGACACCCGCCAGCTCGCGAGCCACGTAGTTCGCAGCCAGAACCGCGGCGCCCGTCGCCCGCCTGAGCCCGTCGACTCCCATCAGCCGAATGTAGGCCCAGCTGACCGGCAGGATGCTCGCCGCGCCGAATGGAGCAGCCGAAACCGCACCCCCTGAGTGAACGTAGTGGCTGCCCTCGGGCCCGGCGTGTTGCACCTCGGGAGCAAACGGATGCCCGGGTAAGAACGGCGCGAGATGCGCCTTCGCGGCGACCGGCCCCACCCCTTGCCCGCCGCCCCCGTGCGGTATAGCGAAGGTCTTGTGCAGATTCAGGTGCGAAACGTCGCCGCCGATGTCGCCGAACCTGGTGAAGCCGAGAGCCGCATTGAGGTTCGCGCCGTCGATGTAGACCTGCGCACCGGCCTCATGAGCGAGGTCACACAGGTCGGTGACGTGGTCTTCGAAGACGCCATGAGTCGACGGGTACGTGATCATCAACGCAGCCATGGTGCTCGCGTGTTCGGCGATTTTGGCCGCAGCATCTGCCAGGTCGACGTTGCCCAGTTCGTCGCAATCGATGACGATCACCCGCATTCCGGCAAGCACCGCAGACGCCGCATTCGTGCCGTGCGCACTCGACGGAATCAGGCACACGTCTCGACCCGAGTCCCCACGCGACAGGTGATACCCGCGAATAGCGAGAAGCCCGGCGAGCTCGCCCTGGCTGCCGGCGTTCGGCTGCAGCGAAACGGAATCGTACCCGGTCAGTTCGGCGAGCCACACCTCGAGTTGCTCGGTGAGTCGCAGGTACCCTTGCACGTCTTCGGCCGGCGCGAACGGGTGTATGCCCGCAAAGCCCGCCAGACTCGCCGCCTCCATCGACACCGCGCTGCTGAGTTTCATGGTGCACGAGCCGAGCGCGATCATTCCGTTGTCGAGCGCGTAGTCTTTCGCCCCGAGCCTGCGAATGTAGCGCAGCAGACTGGTTTCGGTGTGGTGGTCATGGAACACCGGGTGCTGAAGAAACGTACTGGTGCGCTGCAGTTCGCTCGGGATGCTCGGCCCCAGCCGGGGCGCACCCTCCCCCACCCGTGACACGGCCGCGAGTGCACTCATCACCAGCGCGATATCGGCGCCCGTGGTCGTCTCGTCAACCGAGAACCCGAGCATATTCTCGTCGACGACCCGTGCCAAATACCCCCGGTCGTGCAGTTGTCGGGCGAGCTGCTCGGCGCGCCCCAAAACGCTGACCTGAATCGTGTCGAAGAACTCATCGTGCACGAGTTGCAGCCCGCCGCTCCTCAACGTTGCCGCGAGCACCCGGGCCATGCGATTCACCCTCGCCGCAATCTCGGTGAGTGCGTCTGGGCCGTGATAGACGGCGTACATCGAGGCCATTACGGCCGGCAGCACAGCCGAAGTGCAGATGTTCGACGTGGCCTTCTCCCGGCGAATGTGTTGCTCACGGGTCTGCAACGCGAGCCGGTAGGCGATCGCTCCGTCTGCGTCGCGGCTTACCCCCACGAGCCGGCCAGGCAACTGGCGTTCGAGCCCTTCGCGAACGGCAAGATACCCGGCGTGCGGGCCGCCGTAGCCCATCGGCAGCCCGAACCGCTGGGCCGAGCCCACCGCGACATCGGCGCCGAGTTCGCCGGGAGGCGTGAGCAGAGTCATCGCCAGCAGGTCGGCTGCGATCGCGACTCGGGTGCCCCGTCGATGTGCCTCTGCGATGAGGGGCGCTGGGTCGAAGATGCGGCCCGATGCGCCCGGGTACTGCACGAGCATCCCGAACGCCTCGGGTAAGGCGGCTGGCGCGAGACGGCCGAGGTCGAGTGTCACGAGCGTGATTCCCACGGCTTCGGCACGGGCCGTGACGACGGCCGTCGTCTGCGCAAAGAGGTCGGCATCGATGATGAACGTGTCAGATTCGCTCGAACTCGCCCGGCGCAACAGCAGCATGGCCTCTGCCGCCGCAGTGCTCTCGTCGAGCATCGAGGCGTTCGCAATGTCAAGGCCGGTGAGGTCGGCCACCATCGTTTGAAAGTTCAGCAGGGCCTCGAGCCTGCCCTGTGAAATCTCGGGCTGGTACGGGGTGTACGCCGTGTACCAGTGCGGGTTCTCGAAAATGGTGCGGCGAATCACGGCCGGCGTAATGGTGTCGTAGTAGCCCAGACCGATCATCGAACGATTGACGACGTTCTGGCCTGCGACGAGGCGAAGTTCGGCCGCGACCTGCGCCTCCCCAACCGGCTCGGGTATCGTCGACGACCGGATGCTCCGCCGAGCCATCACCGAGAACGGAATCGCCGTCGTGACCAGCTCGTTCACACTGCCGTAGCCGAGGCGATCGAGCATGTCGTGCTGCGCTGCCTCGGGTGTTCCCACGTGCCGCTCGACGAATCGTTGGTGGTTCACGGGCGCTTCCCCCTTCGTTCGGGCGAGCTGGCGTTCGTCCGTTCATCCCTCGAACATTTGTAGAGAATGTCTCACATTCGAGATTTACTCAGATGATACGCCCGCAGATTGAAAAGTCACCCCTCCCAGAACGGGGCACATTCCGGCGCGCCGATTCGAGACCCGCGGCACCGAGAGCCGGGGCCTGGCAGCGATTACCGATTACGTGTCACCCGAGGTGAGCGAGGTGACGAAGCCGCTCAAGATGCGCCGCGCCTCTAGCCGTGAGGCGTCGTCGAGAGCCCCGAGCATCCGCTCTTCAACTGCTCTGACGGCAGCGGATGCACTCGCCAACCGTGACCGCCCGAGTGCGGTGAGCTGTGTCGGTAGCGCCTTGCCCACCGGCGCCTTGTCGGGCCGAGTCACGAACCCGTCGCGCTCGAGCGCCAGAAGCAGCACGTTCATCGACTGCCGCGACACGAACGTGCCTCTGGCCAGGTCTGAGTTCGAAAGCCCCGGGCGCTGAGCCAGCAACTCGAGGCACGAATAGTGCGTCACGGTCATGCCGAGCGGGCGGAGTACGGCCTCCATCGAGGCACGAAGGGCGCTCGAGGCTTCTTTCAGCAGATACCCGAGCGATGTTCCGAGTTCGACTCCGCGAGGCTCTTGACTCATGTCAACATTCTGACATAGGTTAGAGAGGTCATGTCAAGTAACTGACACAAAGGAGCTTCACCATGGCTGTCACCGGCCCCGACTTCATTTCTCTGCAAGCGCGCGACCTCGAAGGTTCTGCCGCGTTCTATCAGCAGTACCTCGGCCTTGTTCGCTCGCAGTCCGGGCCGCCGCACGCGGTGGTCTTCGAAACTAAGCCCGTCGCGTTCGCGCTGCGCGATCTCGTACCCGGCGTCGACCTCGATGCGGTTTCGCAGCCGGGCATCGGTGCGGCGATCTGGATGCACGCCGACGACACTCAGGCCATTCACGACGCACTCGTGGCTGACGGCCACCGCATCGTTTCGGCGCCGATCGATGGGCCCTTCGGTCGAACCTTTACGTTCGCTGACCCCGATGGCTACCAGATCACTCTGCACGATCGGGCCTGAGCCGGGCATCCACCTCGCGGCTTCGCCGTGAGGTGGCCCTCCGACTACTTCGAAACGGGCTTCAGCTCGGCCAGGGCGGCCGTCATTTCGCCGCTGTTGAAGCTCGTAGTGGGGATCGTCGAAGCGTGCGTATAGCGAACGATGCCGTCGGTGTCGACGAGCACTGTGCCCGATTGCTGCATCGCGCCGAAGACCTTCTTCAGCAGACCGACCGACTGGTGCGGGGTGCCCTCTTCGCCGACGACGACCGTATAGGGAATGTTCTTTTTGGCCTTCCACGCGGCGGCCTCGGTCACGCCCTCGGGAACGGCGACGATGATCGAGACGTTGGCGTCGTCGAATTGAGCCTGATTGCGAACGAAGCTCTGTGCGTGGGCGTTGCACTGGGCGCACGACAAGGCGCGCATGAAGTAGATGAGCACGTTGTCGACACCCGCGTGGTCGGCGAGCGAGACGGGGTGGCCTTCGGTGTCTTCAAGCTTGAGGTCGAGGGTAGAGCCGACGTCGATCATGTTTCCTCCGTTTCGCGCGACCATGGTCGACGCTCGGTGCGCTCACTGCAGATTAGTCAAGTAGCTTGTTAGACAAGCTACCTTACTTTCTGTGCGTCGACTAGCCTTCGAGCATGACAGAATCTGCGAACCTGCCCATCGGCATGATCGCTCAGCAGCTGCAACGAGGGTTCGAGGCCGAATGCTTCTCGCGGCTGGCGGCGGCGGGCTTCACCGGCCTGCGCATGCGTCATTCGGTGCTTCTGAACGCACTGGGGCCGCAAGGGGCCCGCATCACCCAGCTGGCGAACGAGCTGAACATGACGAAGCAGGCGATGGGCGAACTCATCGACGAACTCGAGTCGAACGGGTACCTCGAACGCACCAGCGACCCCAACGATCGCCGTGCGCGCATCATCTACTACACCGAGCAAGGCCGTCGGGCGCTCGCTACCGCGATGGAGATCATGCCAGCGATCGAACGCGAGTACGCCGAAATGGTGGGTGCGAGCCGCTACGCCGAGGCGAAGCTGGTGATGGCGACGCTGGTCGACGCGTCGGAGGCGTAAGGCGCGCGCTCAGCGGCGAGCGCAGACGCTCTCGGGCTTCACGGGCGGCCGAGGCGTCAGCGGCGCCCGAGGCGACGTTCTCCCCCGGAACCCGTTTCGTAGGCGAGTTCGTAATAGGCGAAGACGGCCGGCTCGTGCGCAGCATCGAGTTCGCCGTCGGTGGCGATCGAGGGCGCTTCTTTGACGAGCTTCTTGTCGTACTGAACCTTGAGATGCTTCGGCGAGACCAGTGCTCCGGCCAGGGGCGCGAACACGAGCTTCTGGCCGCTCAGGATGCCCACCCGCACGGTTCCGAACGTGGGAACATCGCTCGACGTGTCGAAGTACACGCTCTCGAGGGTGCCGATCTTGTCGTCATTCTTGTCGACCACGGCCAAACCGATCCAGTCACGCAAGTTCTCTGCCTCGAACATCCAGCACCCTCATCTCTGCCGGCTGAGCCGGCGTCTGACATCAACGCTAGTCGTTCAACCGTCGGCCGCCCGCAGCGCGGGGTACACTCGGCTGCGTGATTTCTGATGACGACGCGCGACGGGCGTCGACCACGCTTAAGCGCTGGGCCCTCGACGAAGAGCTGAAAGAGGGTGCGCTGGCCTCCCCGATGTTCCGCGCGCTGGCGGCCAGGGTCGCGCGGCGATACATTTCTGGCGACTCGGCTGACGACGCCATCGAGGCCGCCCGAGCTGTCGTTACCCGCGGCCACAACGTCAGCATCGAGTTCGTGGGCGAGAGCGTGCGCGATGCCTCCGCGGCTGAGGCCGCGACGAAAGCGTTCGTCGAGGTCGCGACGGCCATCGCCGACACCGGGCTGCCGAGCACGGTGTCGTTCGATCTGACACACATCGGCGCACTCATTGACGTCGAACTCGCCGAAGCGAACGCCCGGCGAATCGCCGACGCGCTGCCGGTCGACGCTCTGCCGGCCGGCGGAACGACACTCATGGTTTCGGCCGAGGGATCTGACCGCACTGACATGGTGCTCGACCTTTACGAGCGTCTGGCTGCCGACGTGCCCGGCATCGGCATCACGCTGCAGGCGTCGTTACACCGAACTCCTGGCGATCTCGATCGCGTGCTGAGGCTGCCGGGAACGATTCGGCTCGTCAAGGGCGCGTTTCTCGAATCGGCATCGACGGCGCATGCGCGCGGAAGCGCCGAGCTGACCGCCGCCTATCTCCAGTTGGCGCGAACAGCATTAGCCGCCGGTCACGCGCTGAATCTCGCCTCCCACGACCCCGATCTGGTGCAAGCCCTGATCGCCGAGCACGGCGACGACCTGCGGCGAGACTCGGTGCAGTTCGAGATGCGCAGCGGCCTCGGCACCACGCTGCTCGATGGCCTGAACGCCGAGGGCTACAACACCCGCGAGTACGTGCTCTTCGGCACGGAATGGTGGCTGTACGTGCTCAATCGAATCGCCGAGCATCCGGAGCGCCTGATTCTCGCGTTGGCCGACCTCGGCGAGCAGTAGGCGGGCGCGCGCGTTCGGACGGAGCGCACAAGCTCTGTAGGCGTAGCGGAACGACGCGTCGCCTTGTTAGGGTGCCGAAGATGCCGCATCGTTTGACGTCTGTGGTCGAGCGCGCCTCGACGGTAGAACTGCTGTTCGACCTGGTCTTCGTATTCACCATCACTCAGGTGACCGAGGTCGTAGTCGAGCGCGCCGATTGGGCCGGCATCGCCCAGGCTGCGCTGACGATGGCCGTGATTTGGTGGATGTACGACGCTTACGTCTGGCTCGGCAATCAGACCGAGACGAGCAACGTCGCCCCACGGCTCGGCTTCATCGGCGCAATGACCGCGTTTCTGCTGCTTGCGGTGGCGATTCCCGATGCGTTCGGTGACTCTGGGCTGTTGTTCGGGTTCGCCTACCTGGCCGTGGTGATCATTCACTTCGCGCTCTTCGCCCTGCTTGGCGAGGCAGGGTCGGCTCGGTCGATTCTGCGGGTGATTCCGGCGAACCTCGGTGGGGCGGCTCTACTGATTGTGGCCGGATTCGTCACCGGGCCCCTCGACTGGGTGCTGTTCGCGGCAGCACTCGCCGTCATGATCTCGACCTCGTTCACGGGCGCGCCGACGGGGTTCGACCTGAGCGCGTCGCACTTCATCGAGCGCCATGGGCTTCTGATGATCATCGCGTTCGGCGAAACGATTGTGACGGTCGGGGTGGGGGCCGCTCACCACCCCATCGACGCCTCACTGATTGTCGGCGTGGTGCTCTGCGTTGCAGTGGTTGCCGCCATGTGGTGGTGTTACTTCGCCGGCGACGATGAACGCGCCGACAAGAACTTCACCTCCACCGCCAAGCGTCGCCGAGGGCTGCTCGCGCTCTCGGCATTCGGGCTCGATCACTACGCCATGATCTTCGGCGTGGTGCTGTTCTCGGCCGGGGTCGGGCTGTCGTTCGCCAACGTGTTCGCCGTGGCGCCGACGGAGGCCGCCTGGCTACTCGCAGCGGGCGTGGCCCTCTACCTGCTGGCAGCGGCGCGATACCGTCAAGAACTCACGCTCGGCCCCGCCGCTGCGCGCTATCTGGGCGCCGTCGTCGTGCTCGCATTCGCACTCGTGGGGGTCGTGCTGCCCGTCTGGTGGGAGCTGCTCGGCATTCTCGCCGCGCTCACCGCGGTCATCGTCATCGACTCACGGCGCCGGTGAAGTCGACATCTGCGGCCGCGACGACGGCGGCCACGCGGTCGGGCGCGCTTTGGAAGCTCCAGTACAGGTTGGTGTGAGCGATGACGTCGGGCGTGGGAGGCGCGCCCCACTCGCTCTTGTCGCCGGCCGTGTGCGCGTCGCCGACGAGGGTGACGTCGTAACCGCGCGTGAATGCTCCGTGAATGGTCGAGCGGATGCACGCGTCGGTCTCCGCCCCGGCAACCACGAGGTGGCCCACGCCCGCCGCGCCCAAGACCTGCTCGAGCGTGGTCGCCTCGAACGAGTCACCGTAGTGCTTGGCGACGAGCGGTTCTGATTCGAGGCGAGAGAGTTCGTCAACGTACATCCACTCGCCGCTGCCCTCGACGAGCCCGTCGTCAGAGTGTTGCACCCAGATGACAGGGGTGCCTTCTGCGCGGGCTCGTTCGACGAGCGAGTGGATGTTCGCCACGACCGAATCGCGTTCGTACGCCCCCTCGATCACCCCATTCTGCACATCGATGACGACGAGTGCGGTGTTGGGGCGGTCGGGGAGGGTACTCATGAGCGACTCTTTCTCTCGTGCTGCGTGGTGCTGCTTCTTCTGCTTCTACTTCGCCTGTACCGGCAGCTGCAGGTAGGAGGCGTGCTCGCCACCGGTGTGAATGATGTGCTGCCCGACGTTCGCGCCGACGTACTCGCGAATAGCGGGCATGAGCGTTCCCAGCAGATTACTCGAGCTGATGATGAAACGCAGCTGTTCGCCGGGGCGAACGACAAGACCCACGGGCATGAGTTCGACGTCGATCTCGACGATCTCGCCGGGGCTGAGCTTCTCGACTCGATCGAACGAGTGGGCCGGAATGTCGTCGGTGCTGAGCGTCTCGTCGAGGTGACGCGCTGAAACACGCAGCCTGCCGTCGAATCCCTTGTACTTCAAAATGGTGGCGCCGTGATCGGTGAGGTCGTGGGCCATGGCGCTGCGGTTGGGCACGGTGAAGGCTTGCAGCGGGGTTCCGTTGACGTCGAGCTTCTGTACGAGCACGAACAGATCCATGTCGTCGGAGCCCTGCGCCTCAACCCAGAGGTGAGCCTTCGGGTAGCCGACCAGCGTGGTCTCTTCGTCGAAGCTCGCGAGAAACGAAACGGCGTTCGGGTTGAAGGCGACCGCGTAGGCCGCAGGAACCTCATCGGCGGGCGCTTCGGTGCTCAGCGTGCGGGTGCGGCCGTTCAGATAGAACGTGGTCGACGTGACGTCTGCCGGCGGAAACTCTTCGGCTGCAATGTTGACCTGGTCGCCGCCGTTCAGGTCGAGCACCGCGTAGCGGACGCGCGGCGTCTGCTGCCAGCCGTTGTCTTCGCCCTTCAGGTAGTGGTCGAAGAACCGCTGCAGGTCTGCCCGGTTGGCCTCGTCGTAGTAGTCGGGCCACTCTTGGCCGTTGTGCACGCGCAGCCACTTCTCGTCTGAGGCGATGCGGCGCCAGGCGCGGAAGGTGCCCGCGGTGTGCAGCGTGTTCGAGTAGCTCGCAACGATGTAGGCCGGCACGGTGATCTTCTCGAACGCAGGGATCTTGTTCTCCCACAGCTCGGTCATCAGTGGGTACTTCTCGACCTCGGCGAGAATGTCTTCTTTCTGGTTCTTGCCGAAGAAGCTGCCGTCTTGCAGCTGCTGGGCGAACCCGGTGTCGGGCATTCCGCCGCGCAACACGAGGTCGCGGTAGACGTCGCTCACGCCCTCCCACGGGTTGATCGCCACGAGGTGGGGCGGCTGCTCGGCGGCGGTGAACCACTGCGAAACGGCGAGGTACGAGGTTCCGCTCATGCCGACCTTGCCGTCGCACCACGGCTGCTCGGCGAGCCACTCGATGATGTCGTAGCAGTCGCGGCCGTCTTGGCGATCCCAGAGCACGCTGTCGCCGTCGGAATCGACGACGCCTCTGATGTCGGGGTTGCAGATGGCGTACCCGTGACCCACCCAGTAGGCGGGGTCGGGTGCTTCGAATTTCTCCAGACCCGAAACGACGGAGTTCGACAGGCCGACGAGCCCGAAGACGCCCATCACGCTGCCTGACGTGCCTTGACCCTTGCCGTACGGGCTATAGGCCACAATTACAGGTACTTTCTCAGAACCGACCGGGCGAAACACGTCGGCGTAGACGGTCACACCGTCTCGGAGCTCGATGGCCACGTCTTTTTCGAAGACGATATCGACCGGCAGCGGCAGAAATGGCGGGGCGATCTGAAAGCCCGCTTCGAGCGTTCGGGTGCCCGGCTCGAAGGGGGTCAAAATGCCCGTTCGCCCTGCAGGCAGTGGGCTTGAGGGTGTGAAAATCTTCTGATCATCGCTCATGGTGAGCTCCTCTGTGAGAGTGTTTCGTTCGACCTCCCGGCCGAATTTTTCGTTGTCTCAAGGGTACGTCTGTCGACTCATTAAATCAACAGTCGTTGATATAAATGTTCTGTAATCTGGCTGCGTTCAGCGAGCCGTGATCTGGCAAATGAAAGGATAAATCAGCGAACCCCCGAGCGCTTCTGCGCAACCCCGGCGAGACTCGTTTCGTGTTTCACCACATGTCGAGTTTCGAGCGCGAGATGCCGTGGTGGCGACCTCGATGCTCGGTGGCATGCAGACCGAAGGCGACGCCGTCGAGGGCAGCGAGGGTGTCGATGGCGAGCGGATGCTCGTGTTCGGCAACCCCGCACCCGACGAGTTCTACGTCGACCAGCCCGAACGTCGCGGCAGTCTGAGGCGCATTCTGGTCGTCTCGAACCATGTGCCGCCCGAGTTGCTCGAAGCGCTCGATCTTCTGCAGCGCGGTGATGAGCAGATCGAGGTGGAGTATCTCGGTGCGGTGAGCGGCCGCGAGACGGTTCAGAAGATCGCTGAGCCGAGTGACTTCGATGGGTTCGATGCCGTTGTCACCATCGGAAAGACCGTTCAATACGCGTTGGTGCGTGGTGTGCCCGTGTTCTGTTACGACCGGTTCGGCGGCCCCGGCTGGCTGAGTGCAGAGAATTTTGCTGAGGCTCGGGCCGCGAATTTCTCGGGCCGAGGGTTCGGGTCGTTGACGAGTGCAGAAATCGTCGAGGCTCTGACGCGTGGATTCGCCGGCGCTGCAGAGTGTGCCCTTGCGCTTCATGCCCGCTACGCGCGGGAGTTTCTGCTGTCGGAGGCGCTTGATCGGCTGGGCAGGTCTGGCCAGGGCATCCACTCGGCCCGGGCGATCAGTGACGACCAACTCGCCGCCTATCTCGTGAATCAGAAGGTGATGAACGGGCTCGTCAACACGGTGGAGGCCCGCACGCAGACCAACGCGTTTCTCGAAGGTCAGGTGCGGGTCGAGACGGCGCGAGTGCAATCGCTGACCGAGCAGAACGAAGTCGCCGCCAGCCAGCTCGATGCTTCGGCTTCACAGAACGCCGAACTCGAGCAGCAGCTCGCCGAAACGACCGCAGAACTCGCTTCGCGGGCGGCTGAGAACGAGCAGCTCGCGGCTCGTTTGCCTCGTGCGCGCCTCGGTCGATTGGCGCGCAGGCTCTGGCCCTGGCGGCGGCACCGACCTACGCTTGAGAGCATCATGAGCAACTTCAACGACCAGATCATCGCCGAGTTTCGAGCGAACAACGGAACCGTCACGACCGCCGGATTCGGCTCGAGCTTGGTGCTTCTGCATTCGCTCGGCGTGAAGTCGGGCATCGAACGGGTCACGCCCGTGATGTCGATCGCCCGGCCCGACGGAACCTGGCTGATCGCAGCCTCGAAAGCAGGGGCACCCGAGAACCCCGCCTGGTATGCGAACCTGAAGGCAAAGCCCGAGACGAGTATCGAAACCGGCTCCGACACGGTGCCTGTGGTGGCCGAAGAACTCACTGACCCCGAGTACGACGCGGGCTGGGCCGAGTTCACGTCTCGTGCGCCCGGTTTCGCCGACTACCAGGTCAAGGCGGGCAGCCGCCGCATTCCCGTCATCAAGCTCTCACCCCGCTGATCCGCCAGCACTCTCGGCGCGCTTGCGCCCCAGGAGCCGGTGGCGACCGTCGGCAATCAGGAGGTGGGGAGGAGGGCGTCGAAGAGGGCTAGCACGACGTCGGCCGAGCGGTCTGCCGCGTCGTCTACATGGGTCAGAAAGTCGTCGGTGGGCGGCCCGCAGAGGTCTGAGATGCCGCGCACCGAGAGAAACGGGCGGCCGTGCACGTGACAGGTTTGGGCGAGCGAAACCGATTCCATGTCTGTGGCTAGCGCCGCCGGAAATTCGCGGATGATCTGCGCCGCGCGCGCTTCGGTGACGAATGAGTAGCTCGACACGACGAGTCCGACGCGCACCGCCGAGGCTGTGGGGGCTGCGGTGGCGACCTCGGTATAAGTGAGCGCGGTCGAAGCTGAGGCCGCCCCTGTCGAGGCGAGTGCGGTCGACGCTGAAGCCGCCTCGATGTGCGCGGCCGCGGCTCGGTAGAGGGCGGGCATCTTCGGCACCTGACCGAGTTCGTAGCCGAAGACTCGAGCATCAGCATCCACGTTGATGTATTCGCTGCCGACCACCACATCGCCCACGTGCACGGCGGGCGCTACTCCCCCGGCGGTGCCCGCGCTGATCACGATAGGCCCGACGGCGCCCGTGGCACCGGCGTCGGGCTCGGTCGCCAGAATGGCCGACGTCGCAGCGCCGGCAGCGTTCACCAAGCCGATTCCACTGCGCACGAGCAGCACCGGATGCCCGGCGAGCGTCACCCGCCGATACACCGCATGCCCCACCTGCCACGGCTCACTGACTGCCGAGGCGCGCGCCAGAAACGGGGCTGCCTCGTCATCCATCGCCACGATGATGACCGCGTCGACGTTCATACCTCTCACTCTACGAGACCCACCCCGCGCAGACCGCCCCGAGGCACCGGACACGGCATACGGGCAGCGACGAGTGCCTTAGAAGTCGGCGAGGTTCGCGCGCAGACCGCCGCCGCCGAAGGAGTCACGGAGGATGCCACGAGAGCGCAGCACGGGAACCGTTTCGTCGAGCATCCGGTGCACGGTGACGGGGTGCAGGTCGCCGTTGATGATGAATCCGTCGTTGCCTGCGCCCTCGCCCAGTTCTTCGACGAAATCGGCGAACTGGTGCGCCGTGCCCACGAAACCACTGCCGTCTGAGAGCCGCCCCTTCCGCGCCTTTCGGGTGGCGATCTGCCTCAGCGTGTCGCGGTCGCGGTCACCGCCCAACCCTACGAGGTTGTTGATGGTGCCCTGCGACACGTGCTGCCCGAACACGTCTGGCCCGATGGGCTTGTCGAGGTCGAGCACCGTGAGGTTCGTCTCGAGGTCGCTCGACTGCGCGGCCAGCACCTCGTAGAGCACGTCGTCGGTCGGATGCTCGGAAGCAGCCACCACCCGCGAAACCTCTTCTTCGCTCCCCACGATCTCGGGTTTGATCACAAAAAGTACAGCGATGTCGCTGGGGTCTCGGCCCTGCTCAATGGCCGCCGCATGGATCTTGGCGCGGTACGCCGTCACGCTCGGCACCGTCAACGGAGCAAGTGCCAGCTGTACCTCCGAATGCCGCCCGGCGAACGCCAGCCCGCGCCCCGATCCACCCGGCGATACGATCACGGGGTCGCCCGCATCGAACGGAATCGCATTCAGCGGCCCCTCGAGCTGAAAGTACTCACCCCGGTGCCGCACCGGCCGAAGCAGGCCGCCATCGGCAAAGCGGCCCGTCGACACCTCGTTCACGTACGCGCCGTCATCCCAGCTGTGCCACAGCTCGCGAATGACGCCGAGCCACTCTTCGGCACGATCGTAGGCGCCATCGTGCGAGAGCTCGGGCAGACCGAAGTGGCGGGCGCTTTTCACATCGGTCACCACGTTGACTCCGAAGCGGCTGTCGCTGAGGTGCTGCAGCGTGGCGAACTGGCGGGCGGCGAGGTAGGGCGGGTACGCCCCCGCGTTCACCGTCGGAGCGATTCCGATGTGCGAGGTAACGTCAAACAGATACGGTGCGAGCATGAGCGGGTCGTGCTTCGGGCCGCCGTAGGCCGCATTCACTCGCAGGTCGAGCGTCTCAGGCGAGCCGAGCGAGAGCGCGTCTTCGATGATGAGCAGGTCGAATCCGGCCTGCTCGAGTTCGCGAATCGACTGCTGGTAGATCTGCGGCTTCTGCCAGGCGTAGTTCCACCGGTAATCGGCTCGGCCCCAGCCTTGCGGGCCGAAGCCGCGGCCGAAGAACCATCCGAAGTGTTGCGGTTGTGACATGCCTCTAGTCTCTTCTACTCTTCGCGGCCCGACCGAACTCTGCTTTCGGATTGTTTCGTTGTATGAATAGCCGATTGGATGCCCGGCCGCCGTATCCGTACCGTAAGCACTACGAAGGAGACAGACGCACCATGACTACCACCACACAGGCTTACGGCGAAGACAATTTCGGTTTCACCACCGAACAGGTTCATGCCGGTGAGGTCGTCGACGGCGATGTCGGTGCACGCATCACCCCCATCTACCTGACCGCGGGGTTCGTTTTCGACTCGTTCGACCACGCTCAGCAGCGTTTCGCGGGCCATGACGGCGGCCTCGTCTATACGAGATACGCCAACCCCACGAACACGGCCGTCGAGGCGAAGATCACCGCCCTCGAGCGCGGCGTCGATTCTCTACTCGTTGCGAGCGGACAAGCCGCCATCACTGTGGCGCTGCTGGGCATACTGCGCTCAGGCGACCATTTTCTGTCGACACCGAGCCTGTACGAGGGTTCGAAGACGCTTTTTCGCGAGAACTTCGAGCGCCTCGGCATCGAGGTGGAGTTCGTCGACGACCCGCACGACATCGCCGACTGGAAGCGCCGGGTACGCCCCAACACGCGCGCCGTCTACGGCGAAACGATTCCGAACCCGAAGAACGACCTCATCGACATCGGCCTGATCGCCGAGTTCGCGCGTGAAGAAGGCCTGCCGTTCGTGATCGACAGCACCGCGTCGACCCCCTACCTGATCAGGCCCATCGAGCACGGCGCCAACATCGTGGTGCACTCGGCCAGCAAGTTCTTGAGCGGCCATGGCGCTTCACTCGCCGGTGTGGTGGTCGACGGCGGCAACTTCGACTGGGCGCGCTACCCCGAAAAGTTTCCGCAGTTCAGCACGCCCATCGGCGGCCCGAGCAGCCCGACCCTGACCGAGAAGTTCGGCAACAAGGCGTACCTCGAGTACACCCGCACCATCATCGCCGGCCGGCTCGGCCCTACCCTCTCACCACTGAACGCGTTTCTGCTGCAGCAGGGTCTCGAAACCCTCTCGCTGCGTGTCGATCGTCACTCACGCAACTCACTGGCCATCGCCACCTGGCTCGAGAGCCAGCCCGAGGTCACCTCGGTCGACTACCCCGGCCTCGCCTCGAACCCCTCGCACGCCATCGCCACGAAATACTACCCCAGGGGCACCGGCTCGGTGTTCGGGTTTACTCTGGCCGGCGGGCAAGCCGATGCTCGAACCATCATCGACTCGCTCGAACTCTTCAGCCGCATGTCGCACATGGGCGATGTGCGCTCGCTTGTGCTGCACCCGGGCACCACCTCGCACGCGCACCTGAGCGCTGACGAACGATACCGCCTCGGAATCTACGACGGCCTCGTTCGCCTCTCGGTGGGCATCGAAGACGAAGCAGATCTGATCGCCGACCTCGAGCTGGCCTTTACGAAGCTGCGGGCATCCCGAGCAGGCGGAGCAGGCCACGTTGCCGCAACAGACCACGCTGCAGACGAGTTCTACTCGGTGCCTGAACCCGGCGCCGACGACGTGCTCGCCGTTTCGTCGACCGTTGCAGGCTCACCCGCTTTGACCGCGCGCTTCTCGGCGTAACGCTTTTTGCGCGCGGCCTTACTCGCCACGTCGTCTGCTTTCATGATCGCCCGTGTCTCAGCGGTAGGGCCGAGCGCCGGCCTCGACCAGCGTGCGGCCGGGTCTGAATCGACAAGTATCGTCTTGCCGAGCAGTGTGAGCGGTATCGCCAGAATCGCGCCGATGGGCCCGATGATGACCGCCCAGAACAGCACCGAGAAGAACGTCAGCGTCTGACTGAGTGACACTGCGTTGCCGACGACGCGCGGCTGGATGATCGACTGCACCACCGCGTTGATGATGCCGTACACCACGATGACCGCTATCACCATCGGCCACCCACCCACGAGGTAGCCGAACACGATGGGCGGAATCAGGGCGAAGAAATACCCCACGTTCGGAATGAAGCTGCACAAGAACACCAGAAGGCCCCACAGCAGCGCCGAGGGAACACCCATGATCCACAGGGCCAGAGCACTCAGAACACCCTGGGTGATTCCGAGGCCTGTGGTCACGACCATGTAGCGGCGCACGTTCGAGGCGTACTGCTGAATGGCGATGACGAAGTTCGGCTGCCGTTCAGAGAGCTGTTTGAGAATCGTGGGCACGTAGACGGCGTCGGCTGACATCAGAATCATGAACGTCAGCACGATGACCAGCGACGTGGTGATACTGAACACGCTGCCCAACACGCTCTGCGCAACGCTGATGATCGTGCTGGGGCTAAAGCTCGACGCGACCTGACTGATTTGCGCCGGATCCACCCCGATGCTCGAGAGCCATCCCGTGATATTCGACCCGAGCGCATCGAGCTGCGACGAGTACTGCGGCAACATCGAAGCGAATTGGGCGAACGCGATGATCAACGTGTAGGTGAACCCTGCCAGCAGCAAGAACACCACCAGAATCACCGAACCTGTTGCGATACCGTGCGGAACACCGCGCTTCTCGAGCACCCGGCGAACCGGGTGAGCGCAAATGGTCAAGATCAGAGTGAGCAGTGTGGGTGCCAGAATGCTGCGAATGCTGCTCAGCCCGATGGCGGTGACAACAGCAGCAGCCAGTCCTAGCAGAATGATGGTTCCTCGCGGATACCGACCGTTGAAGACGGCGAGACCTCTTTCGGCCGCGCCTTTTCTCGCCGAACTGTCTGGCTGCGTGGCGTCAGAAACGCTTGAGTCAGTCATCGGGTACCCCTCCGATTGGTCGGTTCTCCTTTGTAGGAACGCGAGGAACCTCGAGATAGACATTACGCTTCACTGTACAAACGTTTACACCGTGACCGAGGGAGTCTCACCGAATGCTGCAGGCACTGGGGCACATCTTGCCCATCGCTGTTGCGGTTGCGCTGAGTTCGGTGCCCATCACCGCGACGATTCTGATTCTGCTTTCGCCCAAACGAAACCGCGCTGCCGTGCCGTTTCTGGTGGGCTGGGTCTTCGGAATCGCGCTTGTCGTCACGTTGTTCACTGTGTTCGCGCAGGCGTTGCCGTCTCCGAAACTGCGGGAGCCCGATGTGATTGCGGGTGTCGGCGAGATTATCGTGGGCGTGGCCATGCTCGTCTTCGCCTACATCACCTGGCGACGCAACAGGGGCAAACCACCGTCGAAAACCGAACCGGCGTACCTCAGGGCTATTGCCTCGTTCGGCGCCTTGCCGGCGTTCGGCATCGCCCTAGCGCTCAATTTTAGGCCGAAGGGCATTCTGCTCGCGATCGCGGCGGGGCTCGCGCTGCACAGCGCAGATGTGACTCCGGCAGACATCGTCATTCTGGTCGTCATCTACACGGTGATCGGCGCGTCGACGGTCGCCCTGCCCATCATCGTAACGTTGGCCTCACCGGTGAAGATGCAGCCGCGCCTGGTCAGCGCGCGCGCCTGGATTTCGAGGAACAGCAAAATCGTCACCGTGCTCATCATGGTGATGATCGGCGTCTTCATCATCGGCACCGGGGTCAGCGACCTCTGATTCGTCTCCGGGCTTGCGTTGGTCAGATGCCCGGTAGATCGGTGAACTTCGTGAGCTTCGGCGGCCCCGTCACCAACGAGCCGAGCGGCGATGCTCCCTCGGGCGTTGCACGCCAGGCGCGGTAGGCCTGATCGGCTTCGATGCTCTGCCAGTGCTCCACCACAACGAGGTGGTGCGGGTCGGTCACATCGGTGATGACCTCGACGCCGAGGTTGCCCTCGAATGCACGCGTATGCGAGAGCGTGTCGTGGATGATCGCCGGAGCCGTGTCGAGAACTTCGGGCTTGAGAGTGATGTCGAGAAAAGCGGTGAGTGTCATGTTTTCGAGTCTGACACACACCTCGGCGCTCGTGGCGAAAGCACTCTGGGCGAGCGGTAGCCGAGATAATGAGTGCATGACCATCGCGAGCACTCCGTCTTGGCCGGTCGTGACCAATGTCTCCCGATGCCCCTGCGCTGGCTCTATCTCGACGGCACCATTCATGCTCGCGGCGGATCGGGCCTTGGCGCCCGCGGCTTTTGCACCCGCGGCTTCTACAGGGGGAATTTCATGACCGGCGACCAGATCACGCTCATCATCATCATTGCGGGCTTTTTGGTCGACCTCGGGGTGCGTATCGCCGCCATCATCATCGTGCCCCGCAATCGTCGGCCCGCGGCTGCCATGGCCTGGCTGCTCGCGATCTTTTTGATTCCGTACATCGGCGTCGCCGTCTTTCTGCTGATCGGCAGCTACAAGCTGCCGAAGAAGCGGCGCGACAAACAGGCCGCTATCAACAGCTTCATCATCGAGACCACCAAGGGCATCGAGCTGGTCAGCGACGAAGAGCCGTGGCCGACCTGGCTCCGTTCGGTGGTGCGACTGAATCGGCAGCTGGGGGCGATGCCGCTCGTCGGTGGAAACAGGGCCACGCTGATCGGCGACTACGAGGCCGCGATCGCCGCCATGACCGAAGAGATCGGGCGGGCGAAGACGTTCGTGCACTGCGAGTTCTACATCATCGCTCTCGACCCGGTGACGACTGACTTCTTCGCTGCGCTCGAGGCTGCGGTGAAGCGGGGGGTCATCGTGCGGGTACTGCTTGACCATATTGCTTCGGTACGAACATCCACTCACCGGCAGACGTTCAAGAAGCTCACCGAAATCGGTGTCAGCTGGCAATTCATGCTGCCCGTGCAACCGCTGAAGGGCAAATGGCAGCGGCCCGACCTGCGCAACCACCGCAAGTTGCTCGTGATCGACGGCACGGTGGGGTTCATGGGGTCGCAGAACCTCATCGACCGCAGTTACAACAAGAAGAGCAACATCAAACGCGGGCTGCAATGGCAAGACCTGATGACGCGGGTCGAAGGGCCGGTGGTGAGCGGTATCAACGCCATCTTCATCACCGATTGGTACAGCGAGACGAACGAATTACTCGCCCGCGAGACGGTAGAGATCGGCGACGAGCTGGTCGACACGTCGCCGAACGCGCTCGACTGCCAGCTTGTGCCGAGTGGTCCGGGATTCGAGGGCGAGAACAACTTGCGCCTGTTCTTGGCGCTGATGTATTACGCACAGAAGCGGGTTTCGATCACCTCGCCGTATTTCGTGCCCGACGATTCGATGCTCTACGCCATCACCACGGCCGCCCAGCGCGGCATCGAGGTGGAGTTGTTCGTGTCAGAGATCGGCGATCAAGCCGGGGTTTACCATGCCCAGCGCTCGTACTACGAGGCGCTGCTGCGCGCCGGGGTGCGCATCTGGCTGTACCGCTCGCCGTACATTCTGCACGCCAAGCACTTCACCATCGACGACGATCTCGCAGTCATCGGCTCGAGCAATATGGACATTCGGTCGTTCAACCTCGACCTCGAGATTTCGCTGATGGTTCGCGGCGCGTCGTTCGTGCGAGACATGCGTGCTGTCGAAGACGGCTATCGCGCCCTCAGCCAAGAGCTGACGCTCGAAGAGTGGATGCTGCAACCTCTGCGCTCGACCATTCTCGACAACCTGGCGCGGCTCACTTCGGCACTGCAGTAGGCGAGCGCGGTGGGCGGCCCTGAACGGACCGCCCACCCTAAGCGCGGCGCATCTCGCGCGGCGGGCGGCCCTGAACGGACCGCCCACCCTAAGCGCGGCGCATCTCGCGCGGCGGGCGGCCCTGAACGGGCCGCTCGCTCCAAGCGCGGCGCGGCTCGTGCGTCAGGCCGAGGCGAGCGTCGAAGGGTCGGCGTTGATGGCGGCCGCGGCGACCCGCGCCATCGGCGGGCGGATCATGTGGTCACTCGCTTGCACCACGTGCACAGTGACACCGCGCATCTTCTCGATAATGGCGATGCTGCCGGGCGCGATGAACTCGTCGAACCGACCGTAAACGACATCGATCGGCGCCTCCACGTGAGCCAGATCGCTGATGATGGTCTGCACCACAATGCAGTGCTGCATCGACTTGACGAACGGCACCCAGTTCTCTTCGGTGATTTCAAGTACGTGCTGCACGGGCAGCATTCGTGAGACAACAGCGGCACGTGCGACGGTGAAGTCTTTGTTCTCGAGCAGGTAGTTATAAATCTTCAGGTAGCCCGACACTCGCTTGCGCAGTTTCGGGTCGCCGATCTCCATGGGATTGAGATAGATGGGCGGGCTGATCAGCACGAGATGGGTCACCAGCTTGGGGTGTGTCGACGCAAACCGGGAGGTGATCAGGCAGCCCAATGAGTGGCCGACCAGCACGAAGGGCTCGTGCAGATGCAGCGAGTGGATGGTCGCCGCCAAGGCGTCGACGTGCTCGTGCATCGTGTATTCGGCACCGGGCGGTTGAGGCGACTGGCCGAACCCGAGAACGTCAATGGCAATGATCCGGTGGTTTGCCTCGATCTGCGGAACCACGTAGTGGAACGCGGCCGACGACGACGCGATGCCGTGCACCAGGATGACCGGCGGGCCCGATCCCTCGTCGATGGCGACGTGCAGCAGCGGCGCCTTGGGCCTGTGCAAGGCTGCGAGCGCATCCGAGAGAATCGACATAACCCCACCCTTGCCGCTCGTTCCCGCGCGGTCAAGACCCGGCTAGGCCACGGCTGCGCAGCGGGTCAGGCGCGGCTGCGCAGCAGGGTGAACGAGGTGCCGGCCACGATGAGCGTGGTGACATCGCCCTCTACCTGCTGGGCGGGATCGCTCGAGGCCGCGAGTTGCCATTCGGCGTGCGGCGCGGGCGGCACCTGAAACTCCACGCCGTTCGCGGCAGCGTTGAGGAGGAGGGCGAAGGCGTCTGCGCTTTCGTGTTCGAGAACGAAGGCGATGGAGCGGGCATCCGGATTCTGCCAGTCGTCGTCGCTGAACCCTTCGGCATCAGAACGCTCGATCTGCACCGTGTTGTCGCCGCCGACCTCGGGCGACTGGCGAAACCAGGCCGGGTGCAGGGCGAGGTTCTCGCGGCGCAGCGCGATGAGGGTCTTGGTGAACTCGAGCAGGTCGTTGTCGGCATTCGCCCAGTCGAACCACGAGATCTCGTTGTCTTGGCAGTAGGCGTTGTTGTTGCCGCCCTGGGTGCGGGCGATCTCGTCGCCGCCCAGAATCATGGGTACGCCGGCGCTCAGCAGCAGGGTCGCCAGAAAGTTGCGGCGCAGCAGGTCGCGGCGTTCGCAGACGGCCTGGTCGTCAGTGGGGCCTTCTGCTCCACCGTTCGACGACTTGTTGTCGCTCTCGCCGTCGTTGTTGTCTTCGCCGTTCGCCGCATTGTGCTTCTGGTTGTACGAGGTGAGGTCGGCGAGAGTGAAACCGTCGTGTGCTGTGACAAAGTTGATGCTCGACAGCGGCGAGCGCCGGTCGGCCTCATACACGTCGGGGCTGCCGAGTACACGCTGCGAGAGCGTGCCGAGAATGCCGTCGGTGCCTTGCCAGAAGTCGCGCACGTCGTCGCGAAACTTGCCGTTCCACTCCGACCAGTCGGCGGGAAAGCCGCCCACCTGGTAGCCGGCCGTATCCCACGGCTCGGCGATCATCTTCACGGGCGCGAGCACGGGGTCTTGCGCAATGAGCGTGAGAAAGGCGCTGTGCAGTTCGGCGTCGCCGCCTTGCCTGGTGAGCGTGGTGGCGAGGTCGAACCGAAAGCCGTCGACGTGCATCTCGGTGACCCAGTAGCGCAGCGAATCCATGATCAGGCCGAGGGCGGTCGGGTGGCTGACGTTGAGGCTGTTGCCGGTACCTGTTGTATCGAAGTAGTTCGCCCGGTCATCCTGAACCAAGCGGTAGTAGGCCTCGTTGTCGATGCCCTTGAACGAGAGCGTGGGGCCCATGTGGTTGCCCTCGGCGGTGTGGTTGTAGACCACGTCGAGAATCACCTCGAGTCCGGCCGCGTGAAAAGCCTTGACCATGGCCTTGAACTCGTTCACCTGGGCGCCGCCGTCGCCGCCGGCCGCGTAGTCGCCGTGCGGGGCGAAGAACCCGATGCTGTTGTAGCCCCAGTAGTTGCGCAGACCCTTTTCGAGCAGGTGGCTGTCTTGCACGAACTGGTGCACGGGCATCAATTCGACTGCGGTCACGCCGAGGTCGGTGAAGTATTTGATAGCTGCCGGATGCCCGAGACCTGCGTAGGTGCCCCGAAGCTCTTCTGGCACATCGGGGTGCTGCTGGGTGAAGCCCTTGACGTGCGTCTCGTAGATGATGGTCTCTGAGAGCGGGGTACGGGGCGCCTGGTCTGGGGTGCCTTCATTCCAGTCGAAGGCGGGGTCGGTGATGACGCAGCGCGGCGTCGAGTCTGCTGAATCGGTGTCGTCGCGGGTCTCGGGGTCGTTCATGTCGTGACCGAACACGGCCTGACCCCAGGTGTAGTCGCCCTCGATCGCGGTGGCGTGCGGGTCGAGCAGCAGTTTGTGCTTGTTATGCCGCAGGCCGTTCTCGGGGTTCCACTCGCCGTCGACTCGCACACCATATCGGGTGCCGATGCCCGCGCCTTCGACGATGCCGTGAAAGACGTGCCCGGTGCGCTCGGTCAGGCGGGTCTGGGTTTCTGTTCCGTTCTCGTCGAAGCTCGAGAAGTACACCGAATCGGCGGTCTCGGAGTAGAGGGCGAACGAAATCGACCCGTCGAGCAGGGTTACACCGAGCGGGTAGGGCAGCGAGCGGAGGGCGTCAGTAGGCATTGCTCCATCATGACCGAATGGCCGGCACCAGTGTCGCCGCCAGGGTGGGGGTTGACGAACTGCCGCCGAGAGCCCGCTTGTGAAGGAGAAGAGGGGTGCTGCGACGAAGTTTCGCCCCGCGATGCGGCCGCCATGCCGCAATTCGCTCACGGGCGCAAGGGGTCGCCGTCGCGCGGCCTCTATCTGCGTTCGCGTTTTAGGGTGAACCGAGCAGATTGCAGAGGAGGCCACGTGCAGCACACGACGCACTACGTCTCTTTCGAACCCGCACCACTTTTGTCGCAAGCGGCTTCGAGGCCGTTCGCCGACGGGGTGATGGATGCCCTGCGGCCGCTCCTCGAAAACCCTCGCCCAACGGTAGCCGACTCCCTCGCGGCGGCCCTGCGGCTGGGTGCTCTGGGCATCCGCCCCGGAATCGGCCAGACCCAGCAGCTCTGGCAGACCCTCGCCACCATCGCCGCACACGACCTCGGAGCGGCGCGTGCCGTCGAGCCGTACCTCGATGCGCTGTCGATTCTCGCCGAGGCCGCCGAGCACGACGCAGGTGGCAATAGCACGGCCGTCGCTGCGCCAACCGACGACCGCACCTGGGGCGTGTTCGCCGCCGAGGCTCCAGGGGGTGAGCCACCGCTCGGCGCTCGACTGGTCACAACAGACCGCCACGGCAGCGGTGCGGTACTTTCGGGAACCAAACCGTGGTGCTCGCTCGCCGACCGACTGAGCGCCGCGCTCGTGACGGCCACCCTGCCGAGCGGCGAACGGCAGCTCTTCGCGGTAGATCTCACATACAGCGGCGTTCGCGTCGAACCCGGTGCATGGTTCGCGCGCGGCCTGGCTGAGATACCGAGCGGCCCCGTGCACTTCGACGCCGTACCCGCCACTCCTGTGGGCGAGCCGCGCTGGTACTTCGAGCGGCCGGGATTCTCGTGGGGCGGCATCGGAGTAGCAGCGTGCTGGTACGGCGGCGCCGTGGGAGTCGCCCGCGCCGTTTTCGCGGCTGCAGCGCACCCCACAACGCCAACCCCCACGGCCACGCCCGCGCCCGCCGCCGACCCCAACGGGGCGCCGGCAACCACTCCCACCGCGGCCGCGCCCGTACCCGGCGCCCCGCCGAACCCGTTTCTGCTCATGCACCTCGGCGCCATCGACGCACTGCTCAGCGACAGCCGACGAGCGTTGCGAGAGGCTGCGGCGCTCGTCGACGCGGGAGCCGCCACCAGTGACGACGGTCGCCTGCTCGCCCTGCGGGTGCGGGCTACCGTCGCACGGGCATCCGAAGCCGTACTCGCACACGCCGCACACGCCCTCGGGCCGGCGCCTCTTGCCCAGAACGAGGCTCACGCGAAACGCGTCGCTGACTTCGAACTCTACCTTCGCCAACATCACGCCGAGAAAGACGACGCTGAGCTCGGCGCACAGCTCGCGGCGCGAAGGGAGCAGCCGTGGTGACCTTCGACGCGCGACAGCCGGGCACTACGCGTGCCGAATGGGCTGCCGACAACCGCTGGGCGCAGCTGCCTCAGTTGAGCCTCGAAGGCGTGAAACAGCTTGTCGTGCTCGCCGCCCACCCTGACGACGAGACGCTGGGAGCAGGCGGGTTGATCGCCGAGTGTTTCGCCCGCAGCATCCGCCTGACCGTTGTGATCGTCACCGCCGGTGACGCCTCGCACCCCCATTCGCAGACCGTCGAAGCAGCGACGATGGCGAACCGCCGTTCGGCCGAAGTGCGCGCCGCCCTCGACCTGCTCGCACCTGGTTCGCGACTCATCGAGCTGGGCTTCGGCGACGGGATGCTCGCCCAGCACGCCGACGACCTGCGAGCATCTCTGGCCGAGCTGCTCGTCGGCAAGGGCGCAGCTCCCCCTTTGCGTACCCTTCTCGTCGCTCCCTGGCGCGGCGATGGCCACCCTGACCACAGCACCCTCGGCGCCGTCGCCGCCGATCTCGCGGCCGAATTCGAACTCGATTTTCTCGAATATCCCATCTGGTTGTGGCACTGGGGCTCCCCCACCCACCGAGACACACCGTGGAACGACTTCGTCAGCCTCCCGCTGAGCGAATGGGCGGCGCTGTCGAAAGATCAGGCCATCTCCGCCTACTCCTCGCAAATCGGCGCGCTGAGCACGGCCCCAGGCGACGAGGCCGTGCTGCACCCCACTTTTCTCGCGAATTTCGACCGCGACGACGAAATCTTCGTGGCTCGACTCTCCTCGACTTCTCGCTCAACCCTGCGTGGCGACTACTTCGACCAGGCCTACGCCCGCACGGCTGACCCGTGGGGGTTCGAAAGCCGTTGGTACGAAGAGCGTAAGCGCGCCGTCACCGTCGCCTCGCTCCCCCATAAGCGCTACTCATCGGCTTTCGAGATCGGATGCTCGATCGGGGTGCTCACGGCCGACCTCGCACCCCGCTGCGACGCCTTGCTCTCGGTAGACATCGCACCAGCGGCCGTCGAACTCGCCCGCGAACGGCTCAGCGATCAACCTCAAGTCACCATCGAAGTGGCCGATGTGACACAACGGTTTCCGCCGGGCAGCTTCGATCTCATCGTGCTTTCAGAGGTCGCGTATTACCTCGACCCGGCTGCTCTCGACCGGCTTCTCGAGCATGTCAGCGGCGCAATGACACCGACCGGCCACCTCATTGCGTGCCACTGGCGGCATGAAGTCGCCGACTATCCGCAAACCGGCGACGCCGTGCACGCGCATCTCGGGCGGCACGCCGATCGAGTGGGCTGGACTCGCCTCGTCGCGCATGTCGAGGCCGATTTCGTGCTCGAGGTGTATTCGCCCGACCCGCGATCGGTCGCGACTGAGGCGGGATTAGCGTGAGACCCCCGCCCGTCGAGGCGATCGCCATAGTGGTTCCGGCCCGCGACGAAGAACCCTTGATCAGCGAATGTCTCGCCGCCCTCGCACGAGCACGTGATCAGCTCGCCGACGAGCTGCGCCTTTCGTCGGCGAAGCACCGTGAACACGGGGCGCTCGGGGCACCCCGGGCACCCCAGGCACCCCGGGTGATCACGATCGTGGTCGATGACGGCAGCGCAGACGGCACGGCTGCCTGCGCCGCCCGGTTCGCCGAGGTCGTCGTGGCCACGGCTCCCGGAGGCAACGTCGGGCGGGCTCGCGCCATCGGCATCGACCGCGCCCTGGCCGAGCTGCACAGTGACCCGGCCCGGGTGTGGATCGCCAATACCGACGCCGACTCCGCGGTACCTCAGCACTGGCTCACCGAGCAGCTGAGGCTGGCCGACGCGGGAGCCGACGCCGTGATCGGCACGGTACGCCCGGCGTTCGACGACCTCTCGGCTGAGCAGATCGACGCGTGGTATCTCGCCCATCCGGCCGCCCATACAGGTGCACTGATCTACGGCGCAAACCTAGGCGTGCGGGCCGACAGTTACCTCCGAGTGGGGGGATTCGCTCCACTGGCCGAACACGAAGACGTCGACCTCGTCGCACGGCTTCGCGAGACCGGCGCGCACCTCGTCGCGTCGAACGCACTCGAAGTCGTGACCTCTGGGCGCCGGTTCGGCCGCACCCCCGGCGGTTTTGCGGGTTACCTGCGCACCCAGCTGATGCCGACCGAAGGTGTCGTACGGTAGAGGGTGACTTCTGCGACGAGAAAGCATGCCAACGAAGCGGCTGCCCCCGAACATCCACCTGTGACCACCGACAATGACACGGCGACGACGCCGATCAGACGGCGCGGGTACGTCGATCTCCGGTCATATGGGGCACTCGGCGACGGCCGCACGGTCGCACTCGTTGCGCTCGACGGCAGCGTCGACTGGTTTCCGATTCCGAATCTCGACGCGACGCCGGTCTTCGCGCGATTGCTCGACGAGGCCGAGGGCGGCTCGATCGAGCTGACCCCCACGCAGCCGTTCACCGCCAAGCGCCGCTACATCGAGGGCACCAACGTTCTCGAGACCACCTTCACCACCGAGACCGGCGTTGCAACGGTGACGGATGCCCTGGTCACGGGCATCGCGGGCCGCATGCCCTGGGCCGAACTCGCTCGCCGGGTCGACGGCGTCTCTGGCACGGTTCGCTTTCGCTGGAAGGTCGCGCCCGGTACCTGTCTGGCAACCGCCTCGCCCTGGGTGCAGAAAACCACTCACGGTGCGGTCATTCGCGTCGATTCGGTCATGATCGCGGTGCGCGGCGTCGACCACGGCCCCCGAGGCGGCGGCGACCGCGCCATGGTCGGCCGCTTCAGCACCACCGGCACCTCGCGGCACCTGCTGACCATCGTCGGCACCGCCAACGAACCACTGCACCTGCCCGACCCCACTGTTGTCATCGACGGCGTCGACCGAACCATCGCCAACTGGCAGAACTGGTCGCGCGAGTTCTCGTACGACGGGCCGTGGGCCGACGCGGTCTCGCGTAGCGCGCTCGCCCTGAAACTGCTCATCTACAGCCCCACGGGCGCCATCGCGGCAGCCGCGACCACGTCACTGCCCGAGAACTTCTCCGGCGGCAAGAACTGGGATTACCGCTACGCCTGGATTCGCGACACGGCATACATGCTGCACGCGCTCATCCGTTTCGGCCTGCGCGAAGAAACCCACGCCGCCGTCTCGTGGCTCCTCAAGACGATTCGACGACACGGCCCCGAACTTCACGTCTTCTACACGCTCGACGGCGAACTGCCGGGCTTGGTCGACGAGCACGCGGTTCCCGGCTGGAAGGGCCGAGGCCCCGTCGTCACAGGCAACCCGGCCAGCACCCAGCTGCAACTCGGCGTTTTCGGCGACCTCTTCGACGTGATCAGGCTCTACGTCTCGGCCGGCAACGTACTCGATGCAGACACGGGGCGGATGCTCGCGGGAGTCGCCGACCGCACCTGCGACGCCTGGCGCCAGCCAGACGCCGGCATCTGGGAGCTCGGCGAACAGCGCCACTACACCTCGTCGAAGATGGGCTGCTGGCAGGCGCTCACCTGCGCCATCGAACTCTGCGAACTGGGTCAGATTCCCGGTGACCCGTCGCGCTGGCGCGCCGAACGCGGCCTCATCGAAGAGTGGGTGCGAGTGCACTGCTGGTCAGAGAAGAAGCAGAGCTATGTGGCCTATCCCGGCACCGACGAACTCGATGCCTCGGTGCTCTTGCACGGCCCCAGCGGCTTCGACCGCGGGGCGCGCATGTCATCGACGATCGACGCCATCATCGACGGGCTCACCGATGGCCCGCTCGTCTACCGGTATTCGGGTGTCGAGGCCGAAGAGGCGGCGTTCGTCGCGTGCTCGTTCTGGCTGGCATCCGCTCTGGTCTGCGTAGGGCGGCACGACGAATCGGTCGAGCTGATGAACGAACTGGTGGCGCTCTCGAACGATGTCGGGCTGTACTCCGAAATGATCGACCCGGCTGACTCTTCGTTTCTCGGCAACCTGCCTCAGGGGCTCAGTCACCTCGCCCTGATCAACGCGGCCATCACCATCGAAGAACTCACCCGCAACCAGCCGAAGGCGTCGGGCAAGCGCACGCGCAGCTGACCGGGCATCGAACCACCACTTCACGGCGCTTGTCAACCACCCAAGGCCACCCGCGCGCGGGCCTGACGCCGAGCGTAGCCTCGAGGCATGGATCTCGGCATCGGCGGCAAAAAGGCACTCATCTCAGGCGCAGACTCGGGCATCGGCTGGCACACCGCACGTCTGTTGCTCGCCGAGGGTGTCACCGTGGTCATCACCGACCAAGACCAGAAGAGCCTCGAGGCCGCTGCCAAAAAGCTGAAGGCCGACGACGGCACGCTCTTCGCCTTCGCCGCCGATCTGACCAGTGTCGATTCCATCGCAGCTCTCGCCGAGAGCGTGACTGGCGCCGTGGGCGACATCGACATTCTGGTGCAATCGGCCGGCATCACCGGCGCGCAGGGTCTGTTTCACGAAATCACCGATGAGGGCTGGACCAACACCCTGCTCGTCGACCTGATGGGCCCGGTTCGCCTGGTCAAGGCGTTCTTGCCGGCCCTTCGAAAGGGCGGCTGGGGCCGTCTTGTGTTCGTCGCGTCTGAAGACGCGGTTCAGCCGTACGACGACGAGATTCCGTACTGCTCGGCGAAGGCCGGAATTCTCGCTCTCGCCAAGGGGCTGTCTCGAAGTTATGCGCTCGAAGGGCTTCTCGTGAACTGTGTGTCTCCCGCGTTCATCCACACCCCCATGACCGACGCCATGATGAAAAAGCGGGCCGGCGAACTCGGCACCACCGTCGACAAGGCCATCGTCAGTTTTCTCGATGAGGAACGGCCGCACATGGAGCTCAAGCGCCGCGGCGAGCCCGACGAAGTGGCGAATGTCATCGCGTTCTTGTGCTCAGAGGCCGCCAGCTTCGTCAACGGCTCGAACTACCGGGTCGACTCCGGTTCGGTCGCGACCATCTGACCCCGCCGCCTCTTTCGCTTCACAACCAACAGAAAGGCACCACCCATGTCACCCTCAACCTCGACCATCGAACGCAACGTGAAGGTGGCCGCCGACGGCGGCGCGAAAGGCACCCGCCGTCAGGGCGCAGAGCGCGGTTTCACGGCGCCGAAAGAGCTGACGGATGCTCTGCAGCAGGTTCTCGTCGACCTCATCGAATTGCACATTCAGGGCAAGCAGGCGCACTGGAACGTCGTCGGTAAGAACTTTCGCGACCTGCACCTGCAGCTCGATGAGATCATCGACTCTGCTCGCGAATTCAGCGATACCGTGGCCGAGCGCATGCGCGCCCTGCACGCGGTGCCCGACGGCCGCAGTGACACCGTCGCCGCGACCACCACTCTTCCCGAGTACCCGAACGGCGAGGTAGACACGGCCGAAACCGTCGACCTCGTCACCGTTCGCCTCGAGTCGGTCACCGCGACCATGCGTGACGTTCACGACACGGTCGACGACGCCGACCCGACCAGCGCCGACATCCTCCACGCCATCATCGAGCAACTCGAGCAGTACGCCTGGATGGTCTCGGCCGAAAACCGTAAAGCTACCGCCAAATAACCCTGTTCGGCCGTCTGAGCGCGACCTCTGCGCCGGAGCGCGAGCTTTTCGGACGAACGCGACGGCCTGGGCGGTCGCGTTCGTCCGAAAAAGTCGCTCAAACCGCCGTTAGGCCTCGCCGAAGCCCGACTCGATGAGGGTGGCGAGGGCGTCGAGGGCAGGCTTGCCCTCGGCGTCTGCCGTCGAGAGCGTTGCGGTGGTGCCGCGAACGAGCCCCAGCGACATGATGCCGAGCAGGCTCTTCGAGTCTTTGCCGTTGATCGAGATCTTCGACGTGAACGTGTTCGCCAGCTTCACGAATTCGGCGGCCGGGCGCGCGTGCAGGCCGTCTTTGTTCACGATGGTGACCGTACGCGAGAGCCCGGCACCTTCGGGCGCTGCGGGGGGTTGCCCCGGCGCGCTTGATGCCCCTGGTGCTGTCGCTGGTGTTGGTGATGCCGAACCCACGGGGTCTGGGCCGGGCACCTCACCCGAGTCGCCGCGCGCCGACTCGGCGGCCGCGACCACCGCGTCGAGCATGCCACCGATCTCGGCGGTCACCGAGGCCGCGACGGCACCCTCCACCAACGGAGCATCGACGATCACGACCCGCTCACGCACATCGTCGTCGAGAAAGTCGAGGGCCGTCTCGGCGGTCAGGATGGCCGAGCCCAGGTCAGCGAGAACAACCACGCCCACGCCTGAATCCACCTCGCCGATCGCGGCCGTGACCTTGTCGAAACTGGTGCCGATTCCGCCTTCGTCGGTACCTCCGGCCGCAGCCAGAGACGTGGCCGGAGCCATCTGCGCAGCCAACTCCACAAGACCCTCGGCGATCTTCGTGCTGTGCGAGACAAAAACCAGCCCCACCTTGCCCTCGGTACCGGGCATGCTATGAGGCCGAGCCGTCGTCAGCCGAACTGCCTTCGCCAGCCGAGCTGTCGTCGGCCGCTGCAGTGTCTGCCGCAGCCCGAATCAGCAGCGCCGACGACTGCGATCCCGGGTCGCGATGACCGATCGCCCGCTCCCCCAAGTAACTCGCCCGGCCCTTGCGCGCCACAATGGGCTCGGTGGATTCAGCGCCCTTCTCGGCGGCGTCAGCCGCGGCTTGTAAGATCTCGACCTCGTTCTTTCCGTCGGCGAGGGCTGCCGCCGCGGCATCCACTGCCGGAGTCCAGGCGTCGATCATGGTCTTGTCGCCCACCTCGGCCTTGCCGCGCAGCACCACGCCGTCACGGGCTGCCGTGAGCAGGGCGACGATGGCCGCGCCGTTCAACTCGGGTTCTTTACCCACAGCGCCGGCGGCCTTCAGGTACGCCGTACCGAGCAGCGGGCCTGAGGCGCCGCCGACCGTAGAGATGAGTGTCGTCGCCACAAGTTTTAGAGCATCACCTGGAACCGAATCTGGCGGCAGGTCATCGAGCTTGCCGAGAACGGCCGTGAACCCTCTGTCAAGATTCTCGCCGTGGTCACCGTCGCCGATTTCGCGGTCGAGGGTGATCAGTTCGACACGGTGCTCAGAGATGACGCGCGCGCTTTGCCTGATCCAGTCGGTTACCCAGGTGATGCCCAAACTCATAGCTGTTCTACCTTCCCCACCGAAGTGCTGCGGTCTGCACAGGAGCATCCCACAGTTCGGTCAGTTCATCATCGAGCTTCAACACAGTGATCGAGGCGCCCTGCATCTCGAGCGAGGTGACGTAATTGCCCACCAGGGTTCGTTTCACCGTGATGCCCTTTTCGGCGAGCACCTCTGCGGCGCGGCGGAAGACGATATACAACTCGACGAGTGGGGTGCCGCCCATGCCGTTGACGAAGAGCAGTATCTCATCGCCTGAGGCGAAGGGCAGGTCTTCGAGAATCGGCTCGAGCATCCGGTCGACGATGGCATCGGCCGGCTCGAGCTTGATGCGCTCGCGACCGGGCTCGCCGTGGATGCCGATGCCGATCTCGATCTCGTCGTCTGCCAGCGTGAAGCTCGGTTCGCCGGCGTGCGGAACGGTTGGTGCGGTAAGCGCGATGCCGAGGGTGCGGGTCTGCGCGTTCACCTTCGTGGCCACGTGGGCGACGGCGTCGAGATCGTCGCCTCGTTCGGCGGCAGCACCGGCGATCTTCTCGACCAGAACCGTGCCGGCAACGCCGCGACGACCTGCGGTGTAGAGACTGTCTTTCACGGCTACGTCGTCGTCGACGATCACCGTTCGCACTTCGATGCCTTCGGCGCCCGCCAGATCTGCCGCGGTTTCGAAGTTGAGCACGTCACCGGTGTAGTTCTTCACGATGTGCAGCACGCCGGCACCACCGTCGACGGCCTGAGTCGCGGCGAGAATGGGGTCAGGGGTGGGCGAGGTGAAGATGGGCCCGGGAACGGCGGCATCGAGCATCCCGAAGCCCACAAAACCGCCGTGCAAGGGTTCGTGACCGCCACCGCCACCGCTGACCAGCCCCACCTTGCCCGAGAACGGCGCACCCTTGCGCACGATGTAGAGGGGGTCGTGCGAGACGGTGACGAGGTCGCCGTGAGCCAGCTCGATGCCGGCCACCGCCTCGGCTACGACGTCTTTCGGATCATTGATGAGCTTCTTCATTGAAAATCCTTCATCTGGTTAGAGCGCCGGCGGGTCAGTCGGCCGCTCGAGCACCAACCTACGCCTTTTGGATGCTCGCGAGTAGGGCGAACTGGCTCGTCGTAGTCGCTCGGCGGCACGCGGGGGGCTCAGCGCTGAGTGGCCGCGACCCACTGCGTGAGTTTGCGCTCGGCGGCCCCGGAATCGATAGCCGCGGCAGCCGTCTGCATCTGCTCGGTGAAACGTTCGACGATGCTGCGCTGTACCTGGCTCGGGTCACGGGCGAGCTCGAAGGCGACAAGACCGGCTGCTGCGTTCAAGAGCACGATGTCGCGAACGGGGCCGGGCTCGCCCGCCAAAACGCGGCGCACGGTCTCGGCGTTGGCACGGGCATCCCCACCGCGCAGCTCGTCGATGTGCGCACGCTTGAGGCCGAGGTCGCGGGGTTCGAGGTCGTGTTCGGTCACCGCACCGCGCGACACCTCCCAGATGTGGCTGTGCCCGGTAGTCGTCAGCTCGTCGAGCCCGTCATCGCCACGCAAGACCAGCGCTGTTGCGCCGCGAGTCTGAAACACGCCCACGAACAGCGGCACGCGGTCGAGCTGCGCCACGCCGACCGCAGATGCCTCGGGTCGCGCGGGGTTGCAGAGTGGGCCGAGGTAGTTGAAAACGGTCGGAATGCCGAGTTCAGAACGCACCAGCCCGGCGTGTCGAAAACCGGGGTGGAATTTCGCGGCGAAGGCGAACGTGATTCCCGCTTCGGCGAACACCTCAGCGACCTGCTCGCCTTCGAGGTCGAGATTCAGCCCGAGAGCGGCTAGCACGTCTGACGAGCCGGCGAGTGAACTCGCTGCACGGTTGCCGTGCTTGACGACCGGCACGCCCGACCCTGCGGCCACGATCGAGGCCATGGTCGAGACGTTGACTGTGCCGAACCGGTCGCCCCCGGTGCCCACGATGTCCAGGGCGAACGGGTCGACATCGAGCGGAATGGCGTGGTCGAGAATCGCGTCGCGAAAGCCCACGATCTCGTCGACGGTTTCGCCTTTCGAGCGCAGGGCGACCAGAAAACCGGCCAGTTGAGCGGGTGTCGCCCGCCCCTCCATGACCTCGTTCATGGCCCAGGTGGCGTCGTAGATCGACAGGTCTTTCTGCTCGAGAAGAGAAGAAATTAGATGAGACCAACTCTGTTCAGACGCCATAACAGCGATCCTAAATGGTGCAGAGAGGCAGCCCGATTGGAATCGACTTCTACAACCTGTGGCAAATGCGAAACAGCGGATAAGAAATCGGACATAATGGAACCGTGACGAGCCAATCGCTGAACCAAACCACCACCGCACCCCTGGTGCAGCGGCCCAATGTTGTGGCCGTCGGCACGATCGTCTGGCTGGGCAGCGAAGTCATGTTCTTCGCCGGCCTGTTCGCGATCTACTTCACACTGCGCTCGACTTCGCCGCAGCTGTGGAATACCGAGGCCGGTCATCTGAACGTACCGTTCGCAACCGTGAATACGCTGATCCTCGTGTCATCGTCGTTCACCTGCCAATTCGGTGTGTTCGCCGCTGAGCGCCTGCAGAAGCGTGCCACGGGGTGGAAGCCCACGCAATGGGGCATGGTCGAGTGGTTCTTCCTCACCTACCTGCTGGGCGCCTGCTTCGTCTCGGGCCAGGTCTGGGAGTACTCCAACCTGGTTCAAGAGGGCATCACCATCAGCTCATCGGCCTACGGTTCGGCCTTCTACCTCACGACCGGTTTCCACGCACTTCACGTCACCGCGGGTCTGTTCACCTTCCTGCTGATGATCGGTCGAGCGTTCGCCGTGAAGAACTTCGGTCACCGCGAAGCAACGAGCGCCATCGTCGTCTCGTACTACTGGCACTTCGTCGACGTGGTGTGGATCGGCCTGTTTCTGGTGATCTACATCCTCAAATAGCACGTCGCGAACAGAGATCGCCCGCCGATCACTTTTCGAGCACATCGCACCACACAGTGTCACAAAAGAAAGTTGAGAGAATGGCCCGCAAACCAGCGAAAGCGAACAGACGACACCCCCTGGCTACTGTCGTTCTGATCGCGATCGGGCTCGCCTTCACCGGCGGCGGGTACGCGCTCTTCACCAGCACTGCAACCGCGCAGACCGATACGGCTTCATCGACCTCGCAGTCGAGCGTCGATGAGGGCAAGAAGCTGTTCGCCGCCAACTGCGCCACCTGCCACGGCATGTCGCTCGAAGGCAGCACGGCGGGGCCGGCCCTGCTCGGCGTCGGTGCGGCATCCGTCGACTTCCAGGTGGGCACCGGCCGCATGCCGCTCGCAATGCAAGGCCCTCAGGCGATGGAGAAGCCGCCGCAGTTCACCGAAGAGCAGACGCAGGCGCTGGCCGACTACGTCGCATCGCTCTCACCGGGCCCAGCGATTCCCACCGATGACCAGCTCACCGCGAACGGTAACGCGACCAACGGTGGCGAGCTCTTTCGCATCAACTGCGCCATGTGCCACAACGTCGCGGGCGCCGGTGGAGCTTTGACAGAGGGCAAGTTCGCGCCCTCTCTCACCGGGGTCGACTCCAAGTACATCTACGAGGCCATGTTGACCGGCCCGCAGAACATGCCCGTGTTCAACGACCACAACATCACGCCTGAAGACAAGCGCGACATCATCACCTACCTGAAGTACATCCAGAACAACGACTCGACCGGCGGCTACGACCTCGGCAACCTCGGCCCCGTCGCCGAGGGTCTGTTCATCTGGATCTTCGGAATCGGCGCTGTCGTCGCACTGACGGTCTGGCTCACAGCGAAGTCGAACTAACAACTTCGGCCAGACCTGCACCTACATTTGAGGCTCGAAAGGGAACACCATGGCACACGACGACAGCAGCGGTAAGGACCTTGCCGCTACCTCGTCTGGGTTAGACGGCGCATCAACCGGTACTGCGGTTGCTACGACTGACGCCGGTCACGCAGAGGCCGACGGCGGCCTGGCCGTCATCGCCACCGATACGTTCGCCAACCCGGGTCTTCCGGCGACGAGGCACCGCGCAACAGATCTCGACCCGAAGAAGGCCCGCACTGCGCAGCGTGCGGTGTACACCCTCTTCTACATCTCGATCGCCGGCAGCATCTTCGCCTTGGCCGCGTACATGGCGTTCCCGATTACCGACGACCTAGCATCCGTTCGTCTCAACTCGGTCTTCCTGGGCCTCGGCATCACGCTCGCCCTGATGGGCATCGGCCTCGGCGCCGTGCACTGGGCGAAGTCGCTCATGTCAGACGAAGAGGGCGAAGACATTCGTCACCCCGTTCGCGGAACCGAGGCAACCCGCACCGCTGCGGTTCAGATCTTCGACGAAGCGAACAAAGAGTCGGGCTTCGGCCGCCGCACCCTCATTCGCAACAGCCTCATCGGCGCTCTGGTCGCCTTCCCGCTGCCGGCTGTCATCTTGTTCCGTGGGCTCGCTCCCGAGTACAACAACCCGGCCGCGTTGCTCGAAACAACCATGTGGAAGACAGGCACCCGTCTGACGCTCGACCCGTCGGGCCTTCCGGTCAAGGCTGCAGACGTCACCATCGGGTCGGCATTCCACATCATTCCCGAGGGTCTGAATGACACTCCCGACAGGCTTGAGCAGAAGGCCAAGGCCGCCGTTCTGCTCATGCGCGTGAACGTCGCCGATCTGAAGATCAGCCCCGGGCGCGAAACGTGGAACTACGACGGCATCGTCGCGTACTCCAAGATCTGCACGCACGTCGGATGCCCGGTGGCACTCTTCGAGCAGCAGACCCACCACCTCCTCTGCCCGTGCCACCAGTCGACGTTCGACGTCAACAACGAGTGCGAGGTCATCTTCGGCCCGGCCAAGCGGGCCCTGCCTCAGCTGCCCATCACGGTCGACAGCGAGGGCTACCTCATCGCGCAAAGCGACTTCACTGAGCCGGTCGGCCCAAGTTTCTGGGAGCGTTCATGACTACCATCGAAAGATCAGACACACCCCACGAGGTTGTCGATCCTGCCTTCGCCGAGGCTCCCAAGCTCGCTGCCACGCCGTCGTCACGCTTCACCGCTGCGGCCGCGAACTACATCGACGAGCGCACCAGCATCTCAGCAGTGGTCAAAGAGTTCGGCCGCAAGATCTTCCCCGACCACTGGTCGTTCATGCTGGGTGAAGTCGCGCTCTACAGCTTCGTCGTCATCATTCTCACCGGCACCTTTCTGACGTTCTTCTTCCAAGCGTCGATGGCGCCCGTCATCTACAGCGGCCCGTTCGTGCCGCTCAAGGGCGTCGAGATGTCGTCGGCCATGGATTCGGCGCTGAAGATCTCGTTCGAGATCCGCGGCGGTCTGTTGATCCGCCAGATTCACCACTGGGCGGCGCTGCTCTTCATCGCCTCCATCGGCATGCACATGCTGCGCATCTTCTTCACGGGCGCGTTCCGCAAGCCGCGCGAACTGAACTGGACCATCGGGTTCTTGCTGTTCATCCTTGCTCTCGCCGAAGGCTTCACCGGCTACTCGCTGCCTGACGACCTGCTCTCGGGTAACGGCCTCCGCATCATCGACGGCATGGTCAAGGGCATTCCGTTCGTCGGCACCTGGATCTCGTACCTGATCTTCGGCGGCGAGTTTCCCGGTCAGCAGATCGTCGGCCGCCTGTACACACTGCACATACTCTTACTGCCCGCCATAATCGTGGCGATGATCGCCTTGCATCTTGTGTTCGTTGTGGTGCATAAGCACACCCAATATGCCGGGCCCGGCAAGTCGAACGAGAACGTCATCGGCTACCCGGTGCTTCCGGTCTACGCGGCCAAGGCCGGCGGGTTCTTCTTCATCGTGTTCGGTGTGATCGCGCTCATCGCGTCGTTCTTCCAGATCAACCCGATCTGGAACTACGGTCCATACGACCCATCGCCGGTTTCGGCCGGTACCCAGCCCGACTGGTACATCGGCTTCGCCGACGGTGCTCTGCGATTGATTCCCCCGGGCTTGGAGTCTGTCATCTGGGGCCACACGTACTCGTGGAACATCTTGATACCCATCGTGGTATTAGGGTTGTTCATCTCTATCGTGGCGCTCTACCCCCTCGTCGAGGGCTGGGTGACGGGCGACAAGCGCGAGCATCACATTCTCGACCGGCCGCGCAATGCTCCCACGCGTACCGCAATCGGCGCTGCAGGCGTGACCTTCTACGCGGCGCTCTGGGCGGCGGCGAGTTCTGACCTCATCGCCACTCATTTCCAGCTGTCGATCGAGGCGGTCATCCACACCATTCAGGCCACCGCGATTCTCGGCCCGATCATCGCCTACTTCATCGCCAAGCGTGTCTGCCTGGCGCTGCAGAAGAAAGATCGCGAGATCGCTCTGCACGGCTTCGAGTCAGGTCGTATCGTTCGCCTGCCCGGCGGCGAGTACATCGAGGTTCACCAGCAGGTCGACGATTACGAGCGCTGGCGCCTGGTGACCTTCAACGAGTACAAGCCGCTGATGATCCGCCCGAACGCCAAGGGCAAGATCACGCAGACGCAGCGCCTCCGCGCTCGCATGTCGCGCTGGTTCTTCGAAGACCGCATCGCGCCGGTCACCAAGACCGAGCTCGAGCGCCAGTCGCACGACCACCACTAGGGCGCTCTTCCGCCCCAGACACAGGATGCCCTCCCCCACCGCGCGGGGAGGGCATCCTTTTTTCGTACCGCCCCACCCCTCGCCACGACCGCCACTCCAACGCGCCGCACCGTATTTCGTGCCGCCCACCCCGCGCCACGACCGCTCCTCCAACGCAGCGCAAGTGCCTCGCCGCCCCGCCCCCGCCCCGACCAGGTGAGCCTGATACGCCCAATTGAGCCCGCTCTAGCGGGCTCAATTCGCTTTACCGGGCTCACTGGCGGCTCCCCCATCGGAAGTGAGACCGTTGCGCACACGTGGAGGTCGCTGTGGGAGCCTCAGTCCGGTCGTACGGGGCGCGATGGATGCGGATCCGCGTGTGGCCAGCGGACACCGGCACGACGGCACACCGGCACGGTGGCACGGCCGCACGGCGGCACGGTGGCACGGAATCATCGGGGCACGGAATCGCCGGCGAACGACGAAGGCCCTCACACGTGCGCCGGAGCGCAGTGGGAGGGCCTTCAGGGAGCCGTGAGGCGGGGTTTAGCGGGCGAAGAAGCCGCGGTAGTACTCGTAGACCCAGCCGACGATGGCCACGAGAATGAGGCCCACGCCGATGAAGCAGATCCAGGTGCCCACAGCAAGTCCGATGAAGAAGATCGCGAGTGAGCCGCCGAGGATGATCGGCCACCAGCTCCACGGGCTGTAGAAGCCCATTTCGGGGTCTCCGTCGTCGATGTTCGACGTCAAGATGTCTTCGGGCAGCTCACCGCCCTGAGCAGCGTGCACGCGGCCCAGGTAGAACGCGATGAAACCACCGAGAATGGCGCCCAGCGCGATGCCGATGGTGCCCACCCACTCCACGTAGCCGTAAGAGATCAACGACCACGTGACGTAGATGGCGTCGGCGAGCAGAAAGAAGCCCGACAGCAACCAGAAGACAGTGATATTGGCGCGCACGCTATTTCACCTTTTCGCTTTGAATATCGTACGTCGGCGCGTCTGGCGCGTCTTTCGCCGGCCCCACACCGACCGGCACGCCGGCTTCGGGGTGGTTCAGGTCGAAGGCCGGAGACTCGCTGCGAATGCGGGGAATCGACGTGAAGTTGTGGCGCGGCGGCGGGCACGACGTGGCCCATTCGAGCGATCGGCCATAACCCCAGGGGTCGTTGACCGTGACTCGAGGAGACTTACGCGCAGTGATGTACACGTTCAAGAAGAACGGGATCATCGACGACGCCAGCAAGAAGGCACCGACCGTAGATATCTGGTTCATCCAGGTGAACCCGTCAGAGGCCGAGTAACTCGCGTACCGACGAGGCATGCCCACCACTCCCAGCCAGTGCTGGATGAGGAATGTGGTGTGGAACCCGATGAACAGCAACCAGAAGTGCCACTGGCCGAGCTTCTCGTTGAGCATCTTGCCCGTCCACTTCGGCCACCAGAAGTAGAAGCCCGAGAACATGGCGAACACCACGGTACCGAACACCACGTAGTGGAAGTGCGCGACGACGAAGTACGAGTCGGAGACGTGGAAGTCGAGCGGCGGCGACGCCAGGATGACACCGGTCAGGCCACCGAACGTGAAGGTGATCAAGAAGCCGATCGCCCACATCATGGGTGTCTCGAAGGTGACAGAACCGCGCCACATCGTGCCGACCCAGTTGAAGATCTTCACACCCGTCGGCACCGCGATGAGCATGGTCATCAGGGCGAAGAACGGGAGCAGAACCGAACCGGTGACGTACATGTGGTGAGCCCAGACCGTAACCGACAGGGCCGCGATGGAGATGGTTGCGTACACAAGAGTGCGGTACCCGAAGATGGGCTTGCGGCTGAACACCGGCAGCACTTCAGAGATGATGCCGAAGAACGGCAGCGCGATGATGTACACCTCGGGGTGACCGAAGAACCAGAACAGATGCTGCCAGAGCAGCACTCCGCCGTTGGCGGCGTCGTAGATATGCCCGCCGAACACCCTGTCGACGCCGAGCGCCGAAAGCGCAGCAGCCAGAACCGGGAAGGCCATCAGAACGAGGATGGACGTGACGAGAATGTTCCAGGTGAAGATGGGCATGCGGAACATCGTCATACCGGGAGCCCGCATCGTGATGATGGTGGTGATGAAGTTGACGGCACCGAGAATCGTTCCGAAACCACTCAGAACGAGCCCGAACACCCAGAGATTACCGCCGTCTCCTGGTGTGAATGTCGTACTCGAGAGCGGGGCGTAGGCGAACCAGCCGAAGGATGCCGCGCCCTGGGGGGTGAGGAAACCGCCGACCGCGATGGCCGAACCGAAGGTGTAGAGCCAGAACGCGAGCCCGTTCAGGCGGGGGAACGCAACATCCGGAGCACCGATCTGCAGGGGCATGAGCACGTTGGCGAAGCCTGCGAACAACGGTGTCGCGAACATCAGCAGCATGATCGTGCCGTGCATGGTGAACAGCTGGTTGTACTGGTCGTCAGTGGCCAGAAGCTGCTGACCGGGCTCGAAGAGCTGAGCACGGATGACCAGCGCCATCACCCCGCCGAGGCAGAAGTAGATGAACGACTCGATCAGGTACATGTACCCGATGGTCTTGTGGTCGGTGGAGGTGATCCACTTGACGAATACGTTGCCCTTACGCTCGACCGGCGTCAATTTGGGGGCGGTTAGTGTGCTCATCTTCGCGCCTTCTAGTTCGTGCTCGTAGTGATCGCTGAACCGACGGTATCTGCGATCGCCGCTGGGTTCGGCTCGGCCGGGGGCTGTGCGCCGAAGGCGTCGGCACCCTCGTCGAGCGGCGAGACGCCGCCGGGAAGGTTCGTGTTGCGGTTGTAGTCGTCACCGAGCTGGCCTACGTTGCCCGCAGCCTTGAGAGAGGCCGTATAAGCGTCGAAGTCTGCTTGCGAAACGACTTTCACGTTGAACAGCATGTCTGAGTGGTATTCGCCACAGAGCTCGGCGCACTTACCGGCGAACGTTCCGATGCGCTCAGGCGTCACGTACATATAGTTGGTCTTGCCCGGAATCATGTCTTTCTTGTACAAGAAGTCGATGACCCAGAACGAGTGGATGACGTCACGCGAGTGCAACTCGATGGTGATCTTCTTGCCAACCGGCAGGTACAGCGTGGGAATCTGGCTCTCGACGAGAGCGCTGTTCGCGTCACTGCCCGCAGACGACGAATCGGGCGAGGCCGCCTGAACACCCGCGGTGTAGGTGTTCTGGTCGACGTAGTTGAAGTCCCACGCCCACTGCTTGCCGTAGACCGAGATGGTCTGGTCGGGCTGCGCGTAGGGCTGCTCGATTTCGGCCTGGTCTTGCGCCGTGAAGGCGAAGAAGCCGAGCACCAGAATGAGCGGAACGATCGTGTAGAAGATCTCGATGGGCATGTTGTACCGCAGCTGAACCGGCAGGCCCGTCTGGCCACGACGGCGGCGGAAGACGACCACGGCCCAGATGGTGAGGCCCCAGGTGATGATGCCCACGGCGAGCAGCACGATCCATGACGTGACCCACAGACCGGTCACCTTGTCGGTGTTGTTCGTTGTGCCTGGTTCAGCCGGCAGGAAGCCCTGCAGCTGCTGTTGGGAGCAGCCCGCGAGCAGCAGGCCCACGGTCACCACAACGGGAATGGCGACCCATCTAAGACGTCGGTTCGAGCGCACCTGTAACCCTTCGGATGTACTGCTGGCAGATCTTGTGTCAAGTGTATTTGACGCTGCCTAGCCTAATGTGTCGAATTCAGGCTGAATGTTTATCTGGGTGCGGCTGGCAGGTGTGTCTGCATGTGCCGAGAGCACGAAAAAGCCCCCGACTTCCGCTAGATAGCAGGCCTCGGGGGCAAAGCTGAGTAATTCTACCCAGCGTAGAAATTTTTTTAGTGGAACGAGTCTCCACAGGCGCAACTGCCCGCAGCGTTGGGATTGTCGATGGTGAAGCCCTGCTTCTGAATCGTGTCTTCAAAATCGATGGTTGCGCCGTCGAGGTAGGGAACGCTCATCTTGTCGACGATGACCTCGACGCCGTTGTAGTCGACCACGCCGTCGCCGTCGAGCTGGCGCTCGTCGAAGTAGAGCTGATAGATGAGCCCCGAGCATCCGCCCGGCTGCACAGCGACGCGCAGACGCAGGTCGTCGCGGCCCTCTTGTTCGAGCAGGCTGCGCACCTTCGCGGCGGCCTGATCGGTGAGGCCGACCTTGTGCTCAGGCGCATCGACGATGGTGTTGCTTGAGATAACGCTGTCGAGAACCGTGTCGCTCATATCTGTCTCCTATCGGGTGACCAGTCGTGTCGAAATTCTAAGCCTGCAACCTGCGTGCGAGGCGAATCATTCCGAAAGTCGCGAGAAATGTTCGGGCAAGGGGGCGTCACTGCATGCTGCCGAGCTCGTCGAGCGACGATTCGGCGAGCCGCGAGAGCAAGAGCGCCTCGGTCAGAATGGCTCGCTTGAACACGCCGAGGTGCAGCGACTCGTTGGGGCTGTGGGCACGAGTGTCGGGGTCTTCTACGCCGGTGACCAGAATCTGCGCGGCAGGAAACACCCGCACGAGATCGGCGATGAAGGGAATCGAGCCGCCCACTCCGGTCTCGACCGGAGCGACGCCCCAGGCGTCGGCCATGGCCTGCTTGGCGGCGGCCACGGCCCATCCACTCGTGTCGACGAGGAAGGGCTGCCCGGTGTCGATGTCGCTGAACTCGAGGTGTGCCCCGAAGGGCGCGTGGGCGCGCAGGTGGGCTTGCAGGGCCTCGAGGGCCTGCCGGGCATCCTGCCCCGGAGCGACCCGCGAACTGATCTTCACGGCGATGCTCGGTGACAGCGTGTTCGAGGCGTTGGCGACGGTGGGCGCGTCGATACCGGTGACCGTGACCGAGGGCTGGGCCCAGAGGCGGGAGAGAATCGGTCCGGTGCCGATGGGTGTGACGCCGGGCAGCAGACCGGCGTCGGCCGCGAAGCTCTCTACCGAGCTCTCGGGAACCGCTTCGCCCGACGAGGTGAGGCCGGCTACCGCGACGCTGCCATCGACATTCCAGAGCGTGTCGAGCAGGCGGATGGTCGCGAGCATCGCATCGGGGGCGGCTCCCCCGAACATGCCCGAGTGGGAGGCGTGCTCGAGCGTCGAGACCGTGAGCTTGAACGTGACGTTGCCGCGCAGGCTGATGGTCAGGGCGGGGGTGTCGACGTTCCAGTTGTCGGAGTCGGCGACGATGATGACGTCGGCCGCCATTTCTGCGCGATGAGTCTGCAGAAAGTCGGCGAACGAGCGCGAGCCGAACTCTTCTTCACCTTCGATGAAGACCACCAGGCCCAGGTCGAGGTCGTCTCCATAAGCGTCGGCGAGGGCTCGCACGGCGGCGACGTGCGAGACGACGCCGGCCTTGTCGTCTGCCGCGCCGCGGCCGTAAAGCCGGTCGCCGCGAACAGTGGGCTCAAAGGGTGGCGACTGCCAGTCGGCGTCGGCGCCGGGCGGCTGAACGTCGTGGTGGGCGTAGAGCAGCACGGTGGGCTTGCCGTTGCGGGCGGCTCGGGTTGCGAGCACGGCGGGTTGGCCTTGCTCGGGCGTTTTGTTGTTCTGGTCTGGCGAATCGGCCCGCTCGGCTCGGTCGCTCTGTTCGCCCGAATCGACGGCCGCGCGGGCGATCGTCACCGTGTCGAACACGCCGATGCCCTCGAACAGCGCGGCCACGGCCTCAGCACTTGCGGCCACGTTAGCGGGGTCGAAAGCATCCCACGACACCGACGGAATGCGCACCAGATCGGTCAGATCGGCGATCGAGGTCGGCAGCGAGGCTTCAATGAAGCTCCGGATGCCCGGCTCCCGTTCGCCGCCAGCGTGTACTTTCTCGGCAGAACTGCCCTGTTCATCGGTCATACGGGTAATCTTAAGGGGCTGGCTGTTTCCGCCCGCGAGACTGGCAAGGACAAGACTGTGGCAAAGCGAGATTCAAGCGTCGACGTGATCGACTCAGACACCGTGACGGCGCCCGCGCCCGACGTGGCTCCCGCGGGCAAAGGCCGGGCCACTCCCACGCGTAAAGAGCGTGAGGCCGCCAACAAGAAGCCGCTCGTACCAAGTGATCGCAAAGAGGCCGCCCGTTCGGCCAAGACGCAGAACCAGGTTTCGCGTGAACGTGCCCGAGTCGGCATGGCCGCGGGCGAAGAGAAGTATTTGCTGGCCCGTGACAAGGGTGTTCAGCGCAGGTACATTCGCGACTACATCGACGCACGTTTCAGTGTGGGCGAGTTCATCATTCCGGTGATGTTCGGGGTAATTCTGCTGACGCTCGTGCCGAACACGAGCATCCAGACCTACCTGATGCTCGTGCTCTACGCCTTCGTTCTCGTCGTGGCCATCGACATCTACCTGATGGGTAACCGCATCAACAAGCTCCTGCGTGCCAAGTACGGCTCGCTCGACCGCGGCCTGCGCTGGTACGGCGCCATGCGCGCCCTGCAGCTGCGCCCCATGCGCCTGCCGAAGCCGCAGGTGAAGCGCGGCCAGTTTCCCGCGTAATTCTCTGAACGTGGCCGCGCATTCGCGGCAAACCGAAGGCCCATCAGCGTTGACTACGGCGCCGATGGGCCTTCGGTTTGCGATCACCAAGATCAGGGTGCAGCGACTACGTTCAGCGCATAGACGGTGTCACGCACGTGCGAGTTGTAGCTCGCTTCGACAGTTATCGAATCTGCACCCGGATGCTCGGGGTCAGGCGTGAACGTGGCTGCGCCGCTGTGCGGGTCGAAGTCAGTGACCGTGCCGAACTGAGGCTGCTTCACGATGGAGTAGGTCAGAGATTCGCCTGAAAGCTGACTCCAGCCGGCGGGGCCGGAGAGGAAGCAGATCGGGTTGATTCTGACCGGGGTGGCCGCATCTGTAGTGGCCCCACCCGTCATGCAGCCCGGAACGACGTCACTGACGTGTATCGGAATCGTGACGTCGGGCGACGAAATGCCAAACCGATCGACCGCCTTGACCGTGATCTGATCGGTGAATTCGCCCGAGATGGCACCCGCTTGGTAGTAGTGCAGCTGCGAACCTTCGAACCACGCGGTGCCCTTCGTCGCATTGGTCACGATCTGGGGAGTGAGATAGTCGCCACTCTGGGCTTCGAAGCTGTCACGGTCGACGTCGGTGAACCACGAGTTCGCGTCGACGACCGACTCCATTCCTCGCAGCACGTTTACGGCGGGTGCGCCGCTGATGGCAGGCGCGTTTCGAACTCTGAAGATCACGTTGAACGGAAACGAATATGTTCCGTCGGCAGAGACCGCCCACACAAGCGATGAAACGAATTGGCTGCTTGCATCCGACGTCGCGGTGTAGTCGATTCTGGCACCGTCTGTGCTCACCAGGGGAATGCCCAGCGTCGTGTCCGCGTAGGTATGATCGATCACGAGTCGCACCGGCTTCTCGGCGGGTGATGACTCGCAGCCGGCCTGATCGATGCTGAACGATGAGGCCAGGCCCGGCCCGGCATCGATGACCCCGCCTGAGCAGATCGGCACAGTTCGGTCGGAATCGATGTTCACGCCGAGCTTCGCGCGGTTCGTTCCGATCGAATAGCCCGTGTCGAGATCGCAGACGAAGATGCCGTTCTTGCCGATGCACGAGCTGATGTTGTTGTTGGTCGTCGCAAAGACCGCGCGCGCCAGCTGAGCGTCGTCGTTGGGAATGTCGATGCCGATGGTCGACTGGTTGAATCTGACCGCGTAGGCGACGACGAGATCCGAAATCACTGCACTCATCACCGGCGTGACTTCTGCCACGTCTTTGAGCCCATCGAGCCCGTTGACTCCGCGAGTCATGTTCACACCGTTGGGAAGCGTCCACGAGAAAATGAACTTACTGTTGCCTGGGCCCAGGTCTTTTCCAGCGTTCTTGTTGGTAATGACCTTCAGGCCTTTGGGAACCGCGTTCTTGTCGACGCCCGACTTGTCAGGACGTCGACCATCCTCATCTGCAGTCGAGCCCGTTGAGCCTTGCGGAAACGGAAAAACGGGCACGCCGGCATAGATCTCATCTGAAACCCGCGACGCCTCGTTGATCTTCATCGTGTCCCAGTCCAGCTTGACACCGCCCGCGACAGCGGCCGCGGCGTAGTCGGCCGCAGCTCCGGCGATCGCCGAAGCGTTGGGAGCCATCGCGTTCGCGAAAAGGCTACTCGAAAGGTAACTCGCCTCAGTGTCTAGCGGATTCTGCGTTGCGTTGTCGCCCAGCGGTGGCACTGCCGTCGAAGTGTAGGGAGCGACGGAATAGTCCGGCGCGTCTATCGGAGTCGCATCGGCCGAGTCCTGATCGAACCCCGAATGCGTGTTTCGCCACTGTTCCTCGAGATAGGCCTCGGAATACGGGCAGACGTTGTCGTCATACTCCCCTGCCTCGGGGTCACTATTGCCGGTGTTGTCGCCTGATGGGTTACCAAGACACGTGTATGCATTGGCTGCTGCAATAGGCAGCGCAGAGAAGGCACCGACCACCGCCAGGCCGCACACGAGCATAGCTAAGGCGCGTTTGTGTTTCATACGTCACTCCGAGAGTCTGAGGGCGTGGTTCGCCCCACTCCCTAAGAGACTCTCGACCGACGGTTCTATTACGCGAGCCGGCTTATATTCAGCGGGCGGAGCGGATGCGCAGCAGGCCGCGGTTGATGTCGCGCGCCCAGAGCGGGCCGCGGTAGAGGAATGCGGTGTAACCCTGCACGAGGGTGGCGCCGGCCGCGAGGCGCTCGGCGACGTCTTCGGCGGTTTCGATGCCGCCGACCGAGATGACGCAGAGCTCTGCCGGAACGACCGAACGCACGAGCTTCAGCACCTCGAGCGAGCGAGTCGCCAGGGGCGCACCGGAGAGGCCGCCGGCGCCGGCCGCCTCGACTTTTGCGGGGTCGCTCGTCAGGCCCGTGCGGGCGATGGTGGTGTTCGTGGCGATGATTCCGTCGAGGCCGAGCGACACGGCGAGTTCGGAGATGCGGCGCACTTCGTCGTCGGTCAGGTCGGGGGCGATCTTGACAAGCAGCGGAGTGGTGCCGGCCTCTTCGCGCACGGCGACGAGAAGCGGCGCGAGTTTGTCGAGTTCTTGCAGGCCACGGAGGCCTGGGGTGTTCGGCGAGCTGACGTTCACGACGAGGTAATCGGCGACGGGGGCGAGGGCGCGGGCGCTGGTGCGGTAGTCATCGATAGCGTCGTCGACGTCGACGACGCGGCTTTTGCCGATGTTGACTCCCACGATGGGGCGCCACGGGGCTGCTGTGGTTTCCGCGATGCGGAGGGCCGCGGGGCCCGCTCCGCCGTTGTTGAAGCCCATGCGGTTGACGACGGCACGATCATCCACGAGCCTGAAGAGGCGTGGCCGGGGGTTGCCGGGCTGCGCTTTGGCAGTGAGAGTGCCCACTTCGACGTGGCCGAAACCCAGCTGGCCGAGGCCGAGAACGGCACGGCCGTCTTTGTCGAAGCCGGCGGCGACCCCGAACGGCGACTCGAATCGCAGGCCGAGCGTTTCGACGGCGAGCGACGGGTCGGGTGCGGTGACGCGGCGCATTCGTTCACCGAGCGCGGTGCGCGGCAGGGCTCGAATGAAGTCGAATGCCAGGTGGTGGGCGTCTTCGGGGTCTAAACGGGTCAGAAAGTGGCGAAAGAGCAGCGAATACGCCGTCACGAGGCGTCGCCCGCGGCAGGGTGGGGATGCTCGGGTGCGGCCTCGACGGTGACCGTCGCGATCGACGCGAGTGCGCCATCGACACACGTCACGAGGCGTCGCCCGAAGAAGCGGGCCTCGCCGAAGCCGAGTCAGTCGCCGAGGAATCGTGCTCGACGCGCAGCAGCGTGATGGCCGCCTCGAAGTCGTCGAGTGAGTCGAAGGCTTGATAGACACTGGCGAACCGAAGGTAGGCGACCTCATCGAGCTCACGGAGCGGCTGCAGAATCGCCAGACCGATGTCGTTCGCCTCGACCTGCGCTGCACCGGTAGAGCGAACGGTCTCTTCGACCCGCTGCGCGAGCACCGCGAGGTCGGAGTCGGTGACCGGTCGACCTTGGCACGCCTTACGCACACCATTCATGATCTTCTCGCGGCTGAACGGCACCACAACACCACTGCGCTTGATGACGTTGAGGCTGGCCGTTTCGGTGGTGCTGAAGCGGCGCCCGCAGTCGGGGCATTGGCGGCGACGCCTGATGGCGACCCCGTCATCACTGGTGCGCGAATCGACGACGCGAGAGTCTGGGTACCGGCAGTACGGGCAATACATGGTGCGTTCAGTTTACCGGGCAATGCGCGGCGACGATCGCGCCGACAGCGAGCGACCCGGTAGATTCTCAGACCGCGATCGACCACCACAGAGCGCAGAGCGCAGAGCGCAGAGCGCCGAGCGCCGAGTGCCGAGCGTCACGCTACCGGGGAAAGCGCGCGGCAACCGCCTCAGCGTGTGCGGGCAGGTTCTCTGAGTTCGCGAGGTCGTGGATGTTCGCACTGACCGCCTCGAGCGCATCGTGGTCGTACCGAATCACCTGCTGCGGCCGCAAGAACGTGTAGGCGCCGAGCCCTGACGAGAACCGTGATTGACCGCCCGTAGGCAGCACGTGATTGGATCCCGCGAGGTAATCGCCGAGGCTGACCGGCGAGTACGACCCGATGAAGATGGCTCCCGCAGAATGGATGCTCGCCAGCACCGCATCGGCATCCTGAACCTGAAGCTCGAGGTGCTCGGGGCCGTACGCATCGCTGAACCGGGCCGCTGCCGCAAGGTCGTCGACCAGCACAATGGCCGACTGCTGGCCGCCCAGCGCTACCAGAACGCGCTCGGCGTGCGGCGTGCCGTTCGCGCAACCTTCAAGTTCAACTCGAACTTCATCTGCGAAAGCGGGCGAGGTCGTGACAAGCACCGCGGCTGCCAGTTCGTCGTGCTCGGCCTGGCTCACCAGGTCTGCGGCGACGTAAGCCGCGTTGGCGCTCTCGTCGGCGATGATGAGAATCTCGGTGGGGCCGGCTTCGGAGTCGATTCCGGTGCGGCCGCGCACGATGCGTTTGGCCGCGGCCACATAGACATTGCCCGGGCCGGTGATGATCTGCACGGGCTCGAGCCCGATGTCGTGCACCCCATAGGCGAGGGCGCCGATGGCTCCAGCGCCGCCCATGGCGTACACCTCGGTGATGCCGAGCAGGCCCGCGGCGCCGAGGATGGTCGGGTGCACTCCCCCGCCGAACTCCGCCTGCGGGGGTGAGGCCAGCGCGATCGAGCGCACGCCTGCGGCCTGCGCCGGCACGACGTTCATCACCACGCTCGACGGGTAGACCGCCTTACCGCCGGGCACGTAGAGGCCCACCCGTTCGACGGGCTGCCAGCGCTGCTCCACCACGGCGCCCGGGCCGAGTTCGGTGCGTGCGGCGGGCGGAATCTGCGCGGCAGTCGCCTTGCGAACTCTGTCGATGGCTTCATCGAGGGCCGCGCGAACGCCCTGCGGGAGGGCGTCGACGGCAGCCGCGATCTCAGCTTCAGGCACGCGGATGCTCGCTGCCTCGCCCCCGTCGAACCGTTCAGCCTGAGCGCGCAGGGCGTCGACCCCGCGCTCACGAACGTCGTCGATGAGCTGCTGTGCGGCATCCTGAGCCACCGCAACATCGGTCACCGCCCGCGGAACGAGTTCGAGGTACTGCGCGCGGCTCGGGGTCATGCCCCGCAAATCAATGGTCTGAATCACCACCTCAGCCTACCGACCCCTCCCGCCCCCGGCCCTGCCCCCTTTTCGCAATCGAGAGGTCGAAATCTCTCCTAACCGGCGCGTTTTAGGAGAGATTTCGACCTCTCGATTGTGGTGGTGGGTGGGGGGTGGTTCGGGTCAGGTGAGGCAGGCCGGGCCGAGGAGGGATTTCAGCTCGCCGTAGAGGTCTGCCGTGACACGCACACGGAAGGGAATCTCGAACACGCGCGCAGTTTGCCCCTTGATGAGTTTCAGGCGCACCTCGCTGTCACCCGAGTGCCTGATCAGCACGTCGTTCAGAGCCTGCACGGTTTCAGTCGTCGCACGGGCATCCGCCATCGAAATCTCGATGGGCCCGTTGTCGCCGCCTGCCTGCCCGAGATCTGGGCTGAACAGGCTGAAGGCGTGCAGGTTGAGCCCGTCATCCCGCATCGACACGCGCCCGCGAACCACCACGATGGAGTCGTTGGTGAGCGCCGGCGAGAACTCTTGGTACGCCTTGCCCATGAACATAGCCGTGACCTCGCCGCCGAAGTCTTCGATCACGATCGAGCCGTACTGGTTGCCTGAGTTTCGGGCGACGCGGTGCTGCACGTTCGTAATGAGCCCGGCAACGGTCACCGTTTCGCCGTCGGCGATGTGCTCGCTCGTCAGCAGGTCGCTGATGGTCACCGAAGCGTGTTTCGCGAGCGGTATCTCCAGGCCGGCAAGTGGATGATCGGAGACGTAGAGCCCGAGCATGTCGCGCTCGAAGGCGAGTTTGTCACGCTTTGACCACTCCGGTCGCTCGGGCACCTGGCGGTGGTCTTGCGGAAGATCCCACAGCGAGTCGAAGTCGAAGCCGACTTGACCATTCGCCTCGGCCCGCTTCTCGCTGACGGCGGCCTCGACGGCGCCTTCGTGAATCTCGACGAGGGCACGACGGGTGTCGCCGAGTGAGTCGAACGCACCCGCCTTGATGAGCGACTCGACCGTGCGCTTGTTCGCGGCCTGTAGCGGAATCTTCTGCAGAAAGTCATGGAACGAGGTGTAGCGGCCTTTTTCTTCGCGCGCCGAGCGGATGCCTTCGACCACGTTCGACCCGACGTTTCGCACCGCGCCGAGCCCGAACCGAATATCTTCGCCCACAGCAGCGAAGAACCCGATCGACTCGTTCACATCGGGCGGGAGCACCGTGATGTTCATGCGCCGGCACTCGTTGAGGTAAATGGCCGACTTGTCTTTCGAGTCGCCGACGCTGGTGAGAAGCGCGGCCATGTATTCGGCCGGGAAGTGCGCCTTCAGGTAGGCCGTCCAGTAGGAGATTACGCCGTACGCGGCGGAGTGCGCCTTGTTGAAGGCGTAGTCGGAGAAGGGCAGCAGAATGTCCCAGAGCGTCTTGACCGCGGCTTCGGAGTACCCATTCGCATGCATGCCGCCAGAGAAGCCTTCATACTGCTTGTCGAGCTCGCTCTTCTTCTTCTTACCCATGGCCCGCCGCAGCAGGTCGGCTTGGGCGAGAGTGAACCCGCCGAGCTTCTGCGCGATCGACATGACCTGCTCTTGGTACACGATGAGGCCGTAGGTACCACCGAGCACCTCTTTCAGCGGCTCTTCGAGCTCAGGGTGAATGGGCGTGACCAGCTGCAGCCCGTTTTTGCGCAGCGCGTAGTTCGTGTGCGAGTCGGCACCCATCGGGCCCGGCCGATAAAGCGCCAGGATGGCCGAGATGTCTTCGAAGTTGTCGGGTTTCATCAGGCGCAACAGCGAACGCATGGGCCCCCCGTCGAGCTGAAACACCCCGAGCGTGTCACCGCGGGCGAGCAGCTCGTAGGCCGGAACGTCGTCGAGCTCGAGCTCTTCGAGCACCGGCCGAAAACCGCGGTTCGACTGGATGTTGTCAAGCGCGTCGTCGATGATCGTGAGGTTTCGAAGCCCCAAGAAGTCCATCTTGATCAACCCGAGCGATTCGCAGGCCGGGTAGTCGAACTGGGTGACGATCTGACCGTCTTGTTCGCGCTTCATGATCGGAATGATGTCGATCAGCGGGTCGCTCGACATGATCACACCCGCCGCGTGCACTCCCCATTGGCGCTTCAGGTTCTCGATGCCGACGGCCGTGTCGAAGACGGTTCGTGCTTCGGGGTCGGCCTCGATGACGGCCCGCACATCCGCTGCCTCTTTGAACCGTGGATGATCGCGGTCGAAGATTCCCGACAGCGGAATGTCTTTGCCCATGATGGGTGGCGGCATCGCCTTGGTGAGTTTCTCGCCCATGCCGAACGGAAAGCCGAGCACGCGCGAGGAGTCTTTGAGCGCTTGCTTCGCCTTGATGGTGCCGTAGGTCACGATCTGCGCGACCCGCTCGTCGCCGTACTTCTCTGTGACGTACCGGATCACCTCGCCTCGGCGCCGGTCGTCGAAGTCGACGTCGAAGTCGGGCATCGAGACGCGGTCGGGGTTCAAGAACCGCTCGAAGATGAGGCCGTGGCGAAGCGGGTCGAGGTCGGTGATGCGCATGGCGTACGCGGCCATCGAGCCGGCGCCCGAACCTCGGCCGGGCCCGACGCGAATGCCGTTGTTCTTCGACCAGTTGATGAAGTCGGCGACCACAAGAAAGTAGCCGGGGAACCCCATCTGCACGATGACGCCGACCTCGTAGTCGGCTCGGGCGCGAACCTCAGGCGAGATACCGTTCGGGTAGCGCTCGACGAGGCCCTTCTCGACCTCTTTGATGAACCAGGTGTCTTCGGTTTCACCTTCAGGCACGGGGTAGCGCGGCATGTAGTTCGCGGCGGTGTCGAACTTGACCTCGCAGCGCTCGGCGATGAGCAACGTGTTGTCGCAGGCCTCGGGGTGATCGCGAAAGATCTGCCGCATCTCGGCGGCCGACTTCAGGTAGAACTCGTCGGCGTCGAACTTGAAGCGGTTCGGGTCGCTGAGTGTCGACCCCGACTGCACGCAGAGCAGTGCGGCGTGACTGGTGGCGTCGTGGGCGTGGGTGTAGTGCAAGTCGTTGGTGGCTACGAGCGGCAGGTCGAGCTGCTTGGCGAGACGCAACAGGTCAGCCATGATCTGGCGTTCGATGCCCAGACCGTGATCCATGACCTCAGCGAAATAGTTCTCGGCCCCGAAGATGTCGCGGTAGTCAGAAGCGGCCTTCACGGCCTCGTCGTATTGGCCGAGACGCAGGCGCGTCTGAACCTCGCCCGACGGGCATCCGGTGGTCGCAATCAAGCCGTTGGAGTACTGGGCGAGCAGTTCGCGATCCATGCGCGGCTTGAAGTAGTAACCCTCGAGCGAGGCGCGTGACGACAAGCGGAAGAGATTGTGCATGCCGGCAGTGTTCTCGCTGAGCAGCGTCATGTGGGTGTACGCGCCCGAGCCCGAGACGTCGTCACGACCGGAGTTCGGGCCGCCCCAGCGAATTCGGGTTTTGTCGCCCCGATGGGTGCCGGGCGTGATGTAGGCCTCGGTGCCGATGATGGGCTTGATGCCGGCGTCGGTGGCCGTCTTCCAGAAGTCGAAAGCGCCGAAGACGTTGCCGTGGTCGGTGACGGCGACCGCGGGCATCCCTTGCTCGACTGCAGCTTCGATCAGGGGTTTTACCCGTGCGGCACCGTCGAGCATGGAGTACTCACTGTGCACGTGAAGGTGAACGAATGAGTCGGTTCGGGTGGGCACAGATTCTCCGGCTAGCTAGATGTCGAGAGATTCAGTTTAGCTGTTCGGCTCGGCTGACTCGCCGATGCACGCCGCCGATTTCGAGGGCTGCGAGGCCGACTTCAGACGTCGCGCGGCACGATTCAGTCTTCGCGCAGCACGTCGAGGGCGTGCTGCAGATCGGCCGGGTAGGTCGATTCGAACGACACATATTCGCGCGAGGTCGGATGCACGAAACCGAGCCTCAGGGCGTGCAACCACTGCCTCGACAGCCCGAGCCTGGCCGAGATCTGCGGGTCGGCGCCGTACATCGCATCACCGACACAGGGATGACGCTGAGCCGCCATATGCACGCGGATCTGGTGCGTGCGGCCCGTCTCGAGATGAATCTCGAGTAGCGAGGCGCTCGGAAACGCCTCGATGGTCTCGTAGTGCGTGACCGACGGTTTGCCTGAGGCGACCACTGCAAACTTCCAGTCGGAGCGCGGGTGGCGGCCGATGGGGGCGTCGATGGTGCCGGCGAGGGGGTCGGGATGCCCCTGCACGACTGCGTGGTAGATCTTGTCTACCTCGCGGTCATGAAAGAGCCGCTTGAGCCAGGTGTAGGCCTCTTCGCTCTTCGCCACGACCATGAGCCCACTGGTACCCGCGTCGAGGCGGTGCACGATGCCGGCGCGTTCGGCGGCACCGGAGGTGGAGATGCGAAATCCGGCCGCGGCGAGGGCGCCGAGTACCGTGGGGCCCGTCCAGCCGACCGAGGGATGCGCGGCCACACCCACGGGCTTGTCGACCACCACGATGTCGTCGTCGTCGTAGATGATGGTGAGGTCTTCGACCGGGGTCTCGACGATGCGTAATTCTTCGCGCGGAGCCCAGCTCACCTCGAGCCAGGTGTCGCGGCGCAGGCGATCAGACTTCGAGACGACACGGCCATCGACCACCACTCCCCCGGCGTCGACGACCTCGGCCGCGAATGTGCGCGAGAAGCCGAGCAGTTTGGCGAGCCCGGCGTCGACCCGGTCTCCGTCGAGGCCGTCGGGTACCGGAAGTTGGCGGTACTCCACGCCTCAGACCTCGTCAGTACGTGAAGGTGGCGCGTCGGCCGCACCCGGGGTGACTGAAGTCTCGTCGGCCGGGGGCGTCGCGCGACGCCCGTCGAGACCGATGCCCTGAATGGTCAAGATCAAGAACAACACCATGGCAGCCGTGATGGCCGTGTCGGCGAGGTTGAAGATGGCCGGCAACAACGGAATCTTGATGAAGTCGACCACGTGCCCCACGCCGAAACCCGGGTCGCGAAAGAGTCTGTCGGTCAGGTTGCCGAGCACCCCGCCGAGCAGCAGCCCGAACACCACGGCCCAGGCGAGCGACCGGATGCGCCGGGCGAACCAGATGATGAACACGAGCACAGCGACCGCGAGCACCGAGAAGATCCAGGTGTACGCGCTACCGATGGAGAAGGCCGCGCCCGAATTGGTGACGTAGAAGAACTGCAGCACGGTGCCGAGCACCGGCACGAACTCATTCAGCGGCAGATGAGCGACGACGAGATACTTCGCGATCTGGTCGATGGCATACACAGCGACCGCGACAACAGCAAGAACGATCAGTGCGCGAGCACTGACCGTTCGTGATGGTGCTGCCGAAGTCGGGGCTCCCGAGTCACCTTGTTCAGGCGGCTCGGCAGCCACAGCTTCGTTGTCTGTCAAATTGAGAGGCTCGACGACTGAGCGGCCCCTTCAGCAGCTTCGCCGCTCGAGTCGAGGTCTGCCAGCTGGCCCTCGATGTAGCCACGCAGCTTCTGGCGGTACTCCTTCTCGAACGAGCGCAGCTCGTCGATGCGGTGCTCGATGCCGGCCTTCTCCTGGTTGAGTTTGGCGAGCTCGGTGCGCTGCTTGGTCTCAGCCTCGGCAACAAGACGCGCGGCCGTGGCCTGGCCCTCTTCGATAAGTTCGGCGCGCTTGTCGGCACCCTCTTTGACGTGCTCGTCGTGCAACTTGCGTGCCAACTGCAACAGGCTCGTGGTGCTCGCGGCGTCTTCGCCGTAAGCCGCGTCACCCGCGACAGCGGCAGCAGCGACTGGTGCAGCGGCGACGGGCTCAGGCTCGGCCTCGGCGGCCGGTGCCTCTTCGACGACCTCGACGACTGCGGTTTCGTCAGCAACGGGAGCGGACGCCTCGGCTGCTTCATCGCTAGCCGGAGCCGCTGCGGCAGGCACAATACCCGCGCGAAGCTCTTCGTTCTCAGAAATCAGACGGCGAAGCTCGACAACGACCTCGTCGAGAAAATCGTCGACCTCGTCTTGGTCGTAACCAGCGCGGAATTGAGTCTGCGAGAAGCGCTTGTTAACCACTTCTTCTGGAGTTAACGGCATGTTCTTCCACCTTTATAACTAGTGACTGTTGAGGGAACGTGTTGGGCGTTTCTTGGAACTACGATACATGCGTCACGCAATGTCGCACGCTCGTGGGAGCGATAATCACGCAATGATACGAACGTAGCTCGTCACCGAGAGCAGAATAATCACTACGAGCATCACGATGCTCCAGCCGAAATCGAAGGCAACCGGCCCGATGCGCAGCGGCGGAATCACCCGCCTGAAGAACTTGATGGGCGGGTCGGTGACCGTATACGTCACCTCGGCGAGCACGAGAACCGCGCCCTGGGGGCGCCAGCCGCGCTGAAAACTGCGCACCAGGTCAAGCAGAAACCGGCCCCACATGACAAAAAAGTACAGCAGAAGCGCGAAATAGACGACTGTTGCTAAGACGGCGACGAGGGAACCCACTCGTCAATTATGACTGGACGAAGAACGATGCCTCTGCACGAGTGTCGGTTGCAGCCTCACCCGAGACCGAAACGTGAGCAGGTGAGAGCAAGAAGACCTTGCTCGTGACGCGTTCGATCTTGCCGTAGAGGCCCTGCGAGAGGCCGCCGGCGAAGTCAATGAGGCGGCGCGCATCGGCATCCGTCATCTGCGAGAGGTTGATGATCACCGGAATGCCTTCGCGAAAGCTCTCAGCGATGATCTGAGCATCTTTGTACTGCTTGGGGTGAACGGTGAGAATTTCATTCATTTCGAGCGGCGCCGCATTCTTTTGAGGGGTGGTTCGGCGAAGGGGGGTCACGGGGGCACGGTTGCCGTGCGACTGCGCACTGGGCGCCGAGGCGACGGGCGCAACGGGGCTCTGTGCCTGCTGGTTCGCGACGTGAGCCACCGGCTGCTGCGCGGGGGCGTCTTCGTACTCGAGCTCTTCGTCTGCGAGCCCGAGGTAGACCATCGTCTTGCGTAATGGATTGGCCATGGGAATCCTCCGGTTTGTCATGCGGTTGCCTGGTTAGAGATTAACGTTGCAACGGTCTGTTTCCCGTGATTGCTGAGCCGATTCGTAGGTGTGTCGCCCCTTCGGCTATCGCTTCGGCGAAGTCGTTCGACATGCCGGCCGAGATGGCGGATGCCCGGGGGGCGCTCTGCCGAACATCCATCGACACCTGGCGCAACTGCTCGAAAGCTCTCTGCGGCTCGCCGTCGTTCGGGGCTACTCCCATCACGCCGAGCAGCCGCAGGCCCGGAAGCGACTCGATGTGGGCGGCGAGGGCTTGGGCGTCTGTTGGTGCCACTCCGCCGCGCGCAGGGTCTTCGGTGAGGTTCACCTGAACGAAGCAGTCGATCACGGTGCCGGCCTCGACGCGCTCTGACGTGTTGATGAGGTCGGCGAGCTGAGCACGGTCGATCGAGTGGATGACCGAGGCATACGCCGCGACCTGGCGCGCCTTTTTGCTCTGCAGCTGGCCGATGAAGTGCCACGTCGGGTCGAGGTCGGCCAGGGCATCCGCTTTCTCGCGGGCTTCTTGGTGCCTGCTCTCGCCGAAATCGCGGATGCCGAGGGCGGCCAGCTCGCGCAGCAGGGCGGCGTCGTGAAACTTGGTGACGACGATGAGCGTGAGTTCGTCTACGCTGCGCCCGGCCGCGTGTGCGGCGTCTGAGATGCGTTCACGAACGAGGGCGAGTCGACCGGCTAGGTCACGCTCGCCCTCGTGCGGCAGACTGAGGCTCACATGTGCCGCTTTACTTCAGAAAGTCGGGCACGTCGAGGTCGGAGTCGTCGTCGTCTGACGCCGGGTCGAGCTGAGCGGTGCCGGTGAGCGAGTTGTGCTCTGCGGGCTGCGACCAGAGCGACTGTGCGGGCTCTTCGGCACGGTCGCGGCGCAGCGGGGCTGCTGCCGACGTGCTTGCCGAGCCTGCCGTGCCGGCGAAGAGGTCGCTCGCGTCGTTCGGAATGCTGCCGAACGCGCGCTTGGCCTCAGCGGCCGAGCTCGCATCGCCGCTGTCGAAGCCGGCCGCGATGACGGTGACCCGAACTTCGTCGCCCAAGGTGTCGTCGATGACGGCACCGAAGATGATGTTGGCTTCAGGATGCACGGCGTCTTGCACGAGCTTGGCCGCGTCGTTGATCTCGAAGATGCCGAGATTCGATCCGCCCTGAATGCTGAGCAGAACCCCGTGCGCGCCTTCGATGCTCGCCTCGAGCAGTGGCGACGCGACAGCGAGCTCGGCGGCCTTGATGGCGCGGTCGGCTCCCCTCGCCGATCCGATGCCCATGAGGGCAGAACCGGCACCCTGCATGACGCTCTTCACGTCGGCGAAGTCGAGGTTGATCAGGCCGGGGGTGGTGATGAGGTCGGTGATGCCCTGAACACCGGCGAGCAGCACCTGGTCGGCGGTGGAGAACGCCTCGAGCATGCTGATGCCGCGGTCGCTGATCTCGAGCAGGCGGTCGTTCGGCACCACGATGAGGGTGTCGACCTCGTTCTTGAGAATTGCGACGCCGTCTTCGGCCTGTGACATGCGGCGCTTACCCTCGAAGCCGAACGGCTTCGTGACGACACCGATGGTCAGGGCACCGATCGACTTGGCGATGCGGGCGACCACGGGGGCGCCGCCGGTTCCGGTGCCGCCACCCTCGCCTGCGGTGACGAAGACCATGTCGGCCCCCGCGAGGGCCTCTTCGATCTCTTCGGCGTGGTCTTCGGCGGCGCGGCGACCCACCTCAGGGTCGGCTCCGGCGCCGAGGCCGCGGGTGAGCTCACGGCCGACGTCGAGCTTGACGTCGGCGTCGCTCATCAGCAGCGCCTGGGCGTCTGTGTTGATGGCAATGAACTCGACGCCGCGAAGGCCGAGTTCGATCATCCGGTTGACGGCGTTCACGCCACCGCCACCGATGCCGACCACCTTGATCACTGCGAGGTAGTTCTGGTTTGATGTCACGTCCGGCCTCCGGTAGCCCTCAATCTCCCACGAGGTCTAAACCTCAAGTTGAGAGTTAATGTTATGCTGAGTATGTATTTCTTACGACGAACCTACGGTCGATAGTGCGCGCTCCTGTGCTGCGCCCACCGCGTGTCGCGTTATGCGCCTGACATTCGCGCCCATTCCCCTCGCTCGCCGTCGCATCTGCTTCCCTTCTGTCGCCCGGGTTGCACAAAAGCACCTTCGGGGCGCAGCCCAGGTGCCTTTGCGCAACGACGAGCGCTTGTGCCGCGTGGCGGGTGGCGACGGGTGCCCGGGCCGCGTTCGACGTGCGAGGCGGTTAGGAGACGACGGGGTTGTCGGGGCTCGAGACGTCGTAGGTGAGGTGGTCGTCGGGGCTTTGGGTGCCGATGAGCTTGTCGAGCACGATGGCCTTGAGGGCGGAGTTATCGACGCTGCCCCAGACGACCTTCTGGCCGGCGCCGGTGAGAACGAGGGTGACGGAGTCGGGGGTGGCTGCGCTGACGGAGTCGACCTTCGCCAAGAGCTCGGCTGGTAGGGCGCGCAATACCGCCGTCGCGCCGAGAAAACCCGGGCTCCCGACGGGCGCCGCGGAGGTGTCGATGGTGGGGTATCCGGCGGGGCGCTGGTCTGAGTGCGAGACCACAACGCCCGCCGGGTCGACCAGGTCGAACCCGGTGCCGCTGGCGACCGCTCCGACGGGTTGGCGCTCGACAATACGAATGACCAGGGTGTTGGGCAATTGCGATTCGGTCGAGTAGCTCTGAATGAGGGTGAACGTGCTGAGGTCGCCCTTGATGGCACCGTAGTCGACCAGTGCGAGCGGTTTGCCGAGCTGCCCGGCCAGCGCCGATTGAACCTGGGTCGCGTCGATGCGCGAGGTGCCTTCGACGTCGACGGTTCGCACCGCGAACAGCGGCGAATATGCGGTGAACACCACCACGAGAACGAGCCCCACGAGTACGGCCGCCGAGATGATCCAGGTCAGCCGACGCCGGCGGCTCCGCTCGGTGAATCGCCGGGCCTCCGACCGCTCATAACGACGCCGCTTGCGCTCGGCCACCCGCACGTTCTTGCGGGCAAGTGCTTCGTCGCTGCGCCCCCGGCTCGGTGACGGTGTGGATGCCCGGCTCGCCGCCTGCGTGGATGCCCGATTCTCCGCCGACGGGGAGGCAGCGTCGCGAGACTTCGAGGTGGCGGCGGCCGACTTGGTGTCGCGCGACTTCGAGCTCGAGTCAGGTGCCGGAGCAGACGGGGCCGCAGGCCGAATCGGGCGAACCGACTTCGGGGGCGCGGGTGGGGCAGGAGGCGCCTGCTGTTCGGGTGGTGGCGGCGGAAAGCCGTTGGGGCGCTTCAACGGCGCCTCGCTTTATTCACCGCTGACCGAATCTGCGGCGGCGGCGACAGCCGGCGTGGCGGCCAGCGACGCAAGCAGCTGCGGAACGATGAGGTTCACGTCGCCGCAGCCGAGGGTGATGACGAAGTCGCCGGGCTCTGCAATGGAGGCAGTGAAGTCGGCAGCCGCCTGCCAGTTGTCGATGTACGCGACCTTCGACGGGTCGGCGAAGCGCTCTGACACGAGTGCTCCCGTGACTCCGGGCACCGGGTCTTCGCGGGCGCCGCACACGTCGAGCACCACGGTGAAGTCAGCCGTACGCTCCAGAGTTTCGGCGAAGTCGCCGGCGAGCAACTGCGTGCGGCTGTACAGGTGCGGCTGATGAACCGCGATGATGCGCCCGGTACCGACGACGGTGCGCGCGGCGGTGAGTGCGGCATCCACCTCTGTCGGGTGGTGGGCGTAGTCGTCGTACACACTCACGCCTCGAACAGTGTCGTGCAACTCGAATCGGCGGCCTGTGCCGTCGAAGGCGCCGAGTGCGGCAACACTTGCAGCGGGGTCGAACCCAGTACCCACGAGCACCGCGAAGGCGCCAGCCGCATTGAGGGCGTTGTGGATGCCCGGAATACGCAACTGCCCCGCATAACTCTGCCCGAGGTACTCGAGCACGAACGACACCGGGCCTTCGGCCACGATCGAGTGCACCCGCACATCCGCATCGGCGGCCTCGCCGAACGTCAGCACGCGCGAGGCAGCCAGCCGTGAGCCCACCCGCACCGCACCCGCATCGTCTGAGGAGATGACCACGAGCTCCGACGCCTCGTCGGCGAACGTCACGAAGGCGTCTTCGACGGCCTCTTTCGAGCCGTAGTGGTCGAGATGGTCGGGGTCGACGTTCGTGATCAGCGCCACGGCGGTGTCGTAGAGCAAGAACGATCCGTCAGACTCGTCGGCCTCGAGCACGAACAGCTCGCCGTCGCCCCACGCCGAGCTGGTGCCGAGCGCCGAAATGACGCCGCCGTTCACGAAGCTCGGGTCTGCACCGAGCTCGATCAGCGCGTTCACGATCATGCCGGTCGACGTGGTTTTGCCGTGCGCTCCGGCCACCGAGACGAGGCGCCGGCGGTTCACGAGCCAGGCGAGCGCCTGCGACCGGTGCAGAACGGGCAGGCCCCGCTGCTGGGCGAGCACGAGTTCGGGGTTGTCGGGCCAGAGCGCGCTCGTCACCACGAGGGTGTCGGCGTCGCCGAGGTTCGCGGCGTTGTGACCCACGTAGACGGTCGCGCCCAGGTCACGCAGCTTCTGCGCGGTCTTCGAGTCGGTTCGGTCGGAGCCCGTGACCGTGACCCCGGCCTTCAGAAACAGGCGCGCAATGCCGCTCATGCCGGCCCCGCCGATGCCCACGAAGTGCACCGCGCCCAGTTCGGCCGGAATCTCGAGAGTGAGGTCGGGTTTGATCATGACGCGCTTTCTTTCGCTCCGGATGCTCGGCGAACCAAACGCCGCACCAGCACCTCTAACGTTACGCGCCCGCGCGCACCTCGCTCCCCCGGCGCGGCGAGCAGCGACCATGCGGCGGCAGCATCGCGCCGCGGCCTGGTGGCATTCAGGTCGCCGATCGATGCGGCGTACGCCAACGCGACTCGCTTCTCAGGGCGCGCCAGCAAAAATTTGCCGGAATGCCCCACCGAGGCGGTGCCTCCGGCACATCTCGCAGTAGCCATCAACTGAGCGCCTCTGTGATGAGGTCGACGGTTCGCGCCGAACCGTTGCGTACGCCCGCCGAGGCGGCGGCAGCGGCCATCCGCTCGACCAGAGACCGGTCTGAAAGCAGCGGCACGAGCGACGAAGCAACCCACTCGGGAGTGAACTCGGCGTCGGCGACCAGCACGGCGCCACCCGCCGCGACGATGTCACGCGCGTTGAACCGCTGCTCACCGTTGCCCACGGCGTAGGGCACGAGAACCGCGGGTACACCGAGCGCCGCGAGCTCAGAAACAGTCGCCGCGCCCGCCCGTGAAACCGCGAAGTCGGCCACGGCCAGCGCGAGCTCCATACGGTCGCAGTAGCGCACCATGCGGTACCCCGCAATTTCGGGGTCGACCAACGTCGATCGATCGCCCACGATGTGCAGCACCTGGTACCCGGCCGCGAGGATGCCCGCCACCGACGAGAACACGGTCGTGTTGACCTTCTCGGCGCCGAGCGACCCGCCCGTCACCAGCAGCGTCGGCCGACCCGGTTCGAGGTCGAAGAACTCGTAGGCCTCAGCACGAGCGGCCGCAACGTCGAGCTGCTCGATCTCGCGGCGCAACGGCATGCCCGCGAAATACGCATGCGGCAGAGATGTGCCGCGAAAAGCCACCGCAACGAACGGGGTGAAGCGCGCTCCCAGGCGATTCGCCAGGCCCGGCTTGGCGTTCGCCTCATGGATGACCAGCGGCACCTTCGCCCGCCGAGCCGCCAGATACGCCGGTGCTGCCGCGTACCCGCCGAACCCGACAACCACGTCGACGTGTCGCTCGACGATGAGTTTCTTGAGGTCGGAGATCACCTTCGACAGCCGAGGCCCGAAACTCACCGCCGCACGATTCGGCCGCCGCGGAAACGGCAGCTTCGGAATGGTGACGAGCTCGTACCCGCGCGCAGGCACGAGCCGCGCTTCGAGCCCGGCGGCGGTGCCCACGACGATGATCTCGGCCTCCGGGTCACGGCGCCGCAGTTCATCGGCGGTCGCGAGCAGCGGATTGACATGGCCCGCGGTTCCGCCGCCGGCCAGCAGGTACGTCGTCACCGGCCGGTGTTTCTCGCGCGAGTGGGTGCCGGCTGGCGCGGGGTGGCCACCTGGCGCGGGGTGGCCACCTGGCGCGGCGCGGCGGCCGTGGCGGGCTGACGCGGCGCCCGACGCACGGGCTGTTGCCGGGCATCCTGAACCTCGGGGGCAGGCGTGTTCGCCTGCGCGCGCGCGATCGATAGCACCACGCCGATGCCGATGAGCGTGGTGATGAGCGCCGAGCCTCCCGACGAGATGAGTGGCAACGGTACGCCGAGCACCGGAATCACCCCCAGCACCACGGCGATGTTGACGAAAGCCTGGCTGAGAATCCAGACCATCACCGAACCGGCGACGACCTTCGAGAAGACGTCGTGGCTGGCGCGAACGATGCGCAAGAACGCGATGGCGAGTGCGACGAACAAGCCGATCACCACGAGCGCGCCGATCAGACCGAGCTCTTCGCCGATGATGGCGAAGATGAAGTCGTTGTCAGCAGCCGGCAACCACGACCATTTGGCTTTCGAGTTGCCGAGCCCTACGCCGAAGATGCCACCGGCCGCGAGAGCGAACATGCCGTGCTGGGTCTGCCAGCACTCCCCCGACGTGTCGGTGCACTGTGAGCCCAAGAAGGTGCCGATGCGCTCGGTTCGGCTGGCGCTCGAGAACGCGATGACCACGATGGCGGATGCGCCGACGATCAGCGGCAGCAGAATCATGCGCAACCGTACCCCGGCGAAGAACAGTGCACCGAAGATGAGCCCGGCCATGATCATGACCGTTCCGAGGTCGCCGCCGAGCATGACGAGCAGCACGGCACCGCCGGCCACCGGCACGATGGGAATGGCGAGGTGCCCCCAGAGGTGCAGATAACGCTGCTTCTTCGCCAGAATGACGCCGAGCCAGATGACGAGCCCGACCTTGATGAGCTCAGAGGGCTGCATGTTGAAGCCGCCCACGCCGATCCAGTTCAGGTTGCCGCCGACCTCGATGCCGAGCGGTGTGTAGAGCACCAGCAGCTGCAGAATGACACCGGCCGCGAGGGCGAGCCAGCCCCACCGCTTCCAGAAGCTGATCGGCAGGCGTGAGATGACGAGCATCAACGGAATACCGATGAGCGCGAAGAGCCCCTGGCGCCAGAAGATGCCGAAGAACCCCTGACGCGCGGTGTACGAGTCGACCGACGACGACGAGAGCACCATGACGAGACCGAAGACCACCAAGAACAGGGTGGTGCCGAGCAGCAGGTAGTAGTTGCTCGACTCCGACTCGAAGGCGCGGCCCACCGAAATTCGGGCGGTGCGCACGCCTGAGGCGATCGGTGCGGCAGAGGTATTATTCGGGCGGCTGGGGCGCATCGTGTTGGTCAGCTGCCCCACCTCCAAGGTAATCGCGAACGGCTTCGGCGAATTTCGTGCCACGGTCGGCATAGTCGATGAACTGATCCATCGACGCTGCGGCCGGAGCCAGCAGCACCACGTCGCCAGGTTCGGCTACGGCTGCCGCCAACCGAACGACAGCTGACATGACCTCTTCAGTCTCGGTGTCGACGGCCTCGAACACGGGCACCCCGGGCGCGTGTCGCTCGAATGCGTTTCGCAAGTCGCTGCGCGAGGTGCCGATGAGCACGACGGCACGCATTCGGGATGCCCGCGCCTTCACCAACGGCTCAACGTCGACGCCTTTCAGCAGCCCCCCGGCGACCCAGACGACAGACTCGTAGGCACCCAGCGACGCGTCGGCCGCGTGCGCATTCGTCGCCTTCGAGTCGTTCACCCAGCTCACTCCGCCGGCCTCGGCGACGAGCTCGATGCGGTGATGATCGAGCTCGAACCGCGCCAGCGTGCGCCTGACGGCCTCGATGGGCACGCCGAAACTCCGAGCGAGTGCAGAGGCGGCGAGTATGTTCGCCACGATGTGCGGTGCCGCGAGCCCACGCGCCGCCAGATCGGCGACCGTCGTGATCTCGAGCGCCGAAATGCGCCGCTCCTCGGTGAACGCTCGGTCGCACAGAATGCCGTCGACCACACCGAAGTCGCTCGGCCCGGGCACGCCCAACCCGAACCCGATGGCACGAGCACCCTCGATCACCTCGGCGTTCTCGACCATGGTCATCGTGCGCTCGTCTGACCGGTTGTAAACGCAGGCGATCTTTGTGTTGGTGTACACGCGAGCCTTCGCCTCGACGTACGCGTCGAGCGAGCCGTGCCAGTCGAGGTGGTCTTCGGCGATGTTCAGGCACACCGAAGCATACGGAGACATGCTCGACGTGGAATGCAGTTGGTAGCTCGAGAGCTCGACCACCAGCACATCGAAGCCCTGCGGGTCTCGAATCGCGTCGAGAATGGGAATACCGATGTTGCCACACGGTGCCGCCCGAAAGCCTCCGTCGACGAGCATGGTGGCGGTGAGCTGCACCGTTGTGGTCTTGCCGTTGGTACCGGTGACGGCGATCCATTCGGCGGGTGCGCCCACCTTGTCGCGCAGGCGCCACGCCAGTTCGACGTCGCCCCAAATGGGTATCGACTGCTCGGCTGCCCAGACGAGCACCGGATGGTCGGGGTGAAACCCCGGCGAGACCACGAGCACCTCAGGGTCGAGCGACACGAGCTCGGGCGGCGGAGCATCCAGAACCGCATCGAGCACCAGCCCGGCGCCGATCACCTCGACCAGGCGCACTTGCGAGTCGTCGGCGTTCTGTGCCACGACGAGCACCGAAGCACCCAGTTCGACGAGCGTGTCGGCTACCGAGAAGCCGGTCTTGCCGAGCCCGAGCACGCCCACCCGCAGCCCCGACCAGTCGGAGTGCCAGCTGGTGAGTGACGAAAGCCTGTCGTCAGTCACGTCTGCAGAATCCATTCGAGGTAGAACGCCCCGACTCCCGCGGCCACGCAGAGACCCGCGATGATCCAGAACCGCACCACGATGGTGACTTCGGCCCAGCCCTTCACCTCGAAATGGTGGTGCAGTGGGCTGGCCCGCCAAATACGTTTACCGCCGGTGATTCTGAAGTAGGTGAGCTGCACTACAACCTGGCCCGCCACGATCACGAAGATGCCGCCGATCAGAATGAGCAGCAGCTCGGTGCGGCTCTCGATGGCCAGTGCGGCGAGAGCCCCGCCGATGGCTAGCGAGCCGGTGTCGCCGAGAAAGATCTTGGCGGGGTTCGTGTTCCACCACAAGAAGCCGATCAGCGCGCCGGCGATTGCTGCAGCGATGATGGCCAGATCGAGCGGCTGAGAAACGTTATAACACTTGAACGCCACGTCGGGGTCGAGAGTGGGGTTCTGGCACGACTGGTTCGACTGCCAGAACCCGATGATGACGTACGAGCCGATGGCGAGAATCGCCGAGCCGGGAGCGAGGCCGTCAAGGCCGTCGGTGAGGTTCACCGCGTTCGAGGTGGCCATCACAATCAGAATGATCCAGATCAGAAAGGCGATGAACCCGGCGATCAGCACCCAGCCGACACCACCGAGAAAGTCGAAGTTCAGGTCGCGAACGACCGAAATGTGAGTCGAAACGGGAGTCAGCCCGGCCTTGTTCGGAAACTGCAAGGCGAGCAGCGCGAACACGCCGCCGAACAGAATCTGCCCGGCGAGTTTCGCTTTCGGCCCGAGCCCGAGGTTGCGTTTCTTCTGCGTCTTGATGAAGTCGTCGACGAACCCCACCAACCCGAGCCCCACCATCAGAAACAGCACCAGCAGCACCGAGACCGAGGGCGGATTCTGAGTGATCAGTAGCGCAACGAAGTAGCCGAACAGCACCGCCAGAATGATGACGATTCCGCCCATAGTGGGCGTACCGCGTTTCACTTGGTGGGTCGACAGCCCATCGATGTTGATGTACTGACCCCAGGCCAGTCGTTTGAACAAACGAATGAAAACCGGCGTCATGAACAGGCTGAAGATCATCGACAGCCCGCCTGCGGTTATCAGTGTGATCATGCGAACCGCTCCCCCAGCCTGTCGCCCAGAAAGCGCAAGCCCGCCGAGTTCGACGACTTCACCAACACGACATCGCCCGAGCGCAACTCGCCTTCGAGCACAGCATAGGCCTCGTCGGCGGTGTCGAAGAAAGCCGACTCGCCATCCCACGAGCCTTCGTGGGTCGCGGCCAGGTGCAGCGCACGCGCACCCTCGCCGACCACGAAGATGCGCTCGATGCCGAGCCGCACAATGGTGCGCCCGATGCGGTCATGCTCTTCGAGCGAGAATTCACCCAGCTCGCTCATCTCGCCGAGCACGGCGACGCGCCGGATGCCCTCGCCCGAGATCTGCGCCAGAGTCTTCAACCCGGCGAGCATCGAATCGGGGCTCGCGTTGTAAGCGTCATTGATGATGGTGATGCCCTGCGTGCCGGGCAGCACCTCCATGCGCCAGTGCTCGGCGCGAGTCACCGACTCCAGCGCCTCGACGATGTCGTCGAGAGGTACTTCGAGGGTGTGCGCAACCGCGGCTGCCGCGAGGGCGTTCATCACGTGGTGCTCGCCGAGCACGCCGAAGTTCACCTGACGTGATTGCCCCGTCGGCAGGCTCAGAGTGAAGGTCGTGCCGGTTGGCGTGCTCTGCAGAGCGGATGCTCGAACATCTGCCCGGGCATCCAACCCGAACCACAGCACACTCGCCCGGGTCTTCTCGGCCATGCCGGCCACCCGGTAGTCGTCGATGTTCAGCACGGCCACATCGGTGGGCAGCAGATCGGTGACCATCTCGGTCTTCGTCTGCAGAGTCTTCTCGATGCCGCCGAATTCACCGGCGTGCGCGAGCCCGACCATCAGCACCACACCCACGTCGGGCCGCGCCATGCGCACGAGGCGCGTAATTTCGCCGGGCTTCGAGGCGCCCATCTCGGCGACGAGGTACTTCGTGTCGGCCTCGAGCTTCAGCATGGTGAGCGGGGCGCCCACTTCGTTGTTGAACGAGTCGCGCGGCGCGATGGTGGGGCCGCGACGCTCGAGAATCGTGCGAACGAGGTTCTTCGTGGTGGTTTTGCCGTTCGAACCGGTGATGCCCACGACCTTCAGCAGGCCGAGTTCACGGATGCGGCGCACGACCTCGGTGGCCAGGTCGCCGAGCGCCTGCACCGAGTCGGCGACCACGATCTGCGGCACAGTGAGATCGTCGAGAACACGCTCGACGATCACGAGTTCGGCACCGCTCTCGATAGCCGCCGGAACGTAGAGGTGCCCATCGCTGAACTCGCCCGGCTTCGCCACGAAGATGCCGCCCGGCACGATTTCGCGCGAATCGGTGTCGACGGCTCCGCCGACGATGGTCGACTCCGAAACGCCGAGTTCTACGGCGTGGTCGCCGAGCACCAGCGTTCCGCCGATGATGCGGGCGATGTCGTCGAGAGTGAGATCAAGCATATTTCTAGAGCCATCCGAATTCGTGCAGCGCGAGTCGCGCGTCGTCTCTGGCCGAATAGGGAAGGTGTTCCCCGCCGACCTCGTGGTAGTCCTCGTGCCCCGGCCCCGCGTACAGAATCACGTCGTCGGCCGTCGCGAGGCTGAGCGCCTTGCGGAACGCCTCGCGCGGGTCGGCGACCTCGTAGATTTCTCGCCCGGGCACCGCGGCCCGTGCCGCGCCCACCAGCACGGCCCGAATGGCAGCCGGGTCTTCGGTGCGCGGGTGAAAGTCGGTGATCACCACGACGTCGGCGAGGCGAGCGGCGATCTGACCCATTTCTTCGCGTTTGCTCGGGTCGCGGTCGCCATCAGCGCCGAAGAGCATGATGATGCGGCCATCCACGACGCGTCTGAGCGAATCGAGGGTGCTCGTGAAGGCGTCGGGGCTGTGGCCGTAGTCGATGAGCACGGCGGGCCCGCTGTTCTCGATGCGCTCGGCACGCCCAGGAATGTAGACCTGAATTCCGCCGTCGCGGTCGAGCACGGTCTTGATTTCGGCGAGCGGGATGCCCGATTCGACCAGCATCACTACGGCGAGGGCGGCGTTCTCGGCCATGTGCCGCCCGAGAACGGGAATCGACGTGGTGACCGATTGGTTGTCGGGCCCGTTGAGAATGAACCGGGTCTCGTCGATGGTCTCGCGGAGGATCGCGGCATACCAGTCCGCGGCCTGGCCGGGGTAGGTCGACAGCGTCACGACCGGAATCGTTGCCGCACGTGCCAGCTTCTTGCCCCACTCGGCGTCGGTGATGACCACCCCACGCTTGGCGCGCTCGGGCGTGAAGAGCGGCTGCTTCGCCTCGAAGTAGGCCTGCATCGTGTGATAGTCGTCGAGGTGATCGTGCGTCAAGTTGGTGAAGCCCACCACGTCGAAGACGATGCCGTCGACCCGATGCCGGGTGAGCGCCTGCGCCGAAACCTCGATGATGACGGCCTCTGCCTCGGCCTCGTTCATGCGCGCGAGCATGCCGTGCACCTCGGTGGCCTCGGGCGTGGTCAGCGCGCTGACCATGGCCAGGTCGCCGATGCGGCGCTCGGCCGTGGTGCTGAGGCCGGCGAGCACACCGAGCTGACGCAGAATCGCCTCGAGAATGTACGAAACGCTGGTTTTGCCGTTGGTTCCGGTGACGCCGAAGAGGGTGGGCGGGTTCACTGCGGTGCCGTAGACCCAGGCAGAGAGGGCGCCGAGGGATGCCCGGGGGTCAGCCGTGACGAGCACGGGCAACCCCGTGGGGGCCGCAAGGGCAGCACCCCGGGCATCCGTCACGATGGCGACAGCACCCTTGGCCTTGGCATCGGCAGCGAACTGGGCGCCGTGGGCGTGCACACCGGCCAGCCCCACGTAGAGATCGCCCGGCTGCACCGACTTCGACGAGAGTGTGATGCCGGTGAGTAGCAGCCCGTCGAGTTCGGCGAGTTCACCCGTGACGGCCAGATCGAACCGAGATACCAGGTCGGTGACAAGACGAGCGGGAGGGTGCGAAGGCCGAAGAGTGTTCAGTTGACCTGTGCTCGTCACCTGGCTCCTTGGCTCGTCGTTTTCGCGAATGCGTAGCGGTTCAATAACTCGTGGGGTAGTTCACCGGCGGGGTGGTCGACGGCAGTACCCGGTACTTCTGCAACACCTGCGACATGATCTTCTGAAAGACCGGTGCCGCCGCTGAGCCGTCTTCAATGGTAACGGGCTTCATGAGGTTGACCGAAACGACGTACTGCGGAGCTTCGGCCGGAGCGACGCCGGCGACCGACGTGAGGTAGCCTCCGCCGTAGGCTCCCTGGCCGTCGCTGACCTCTGCGGTGCCCGTCTTTGCAGCGATGTTGTAGCCCGGAATCTTGAGCAGGCTGGCCGCGTATCCGCCCTGAACCACGCTCTCCATCATGTTCACGGTTTCTTGCGCGGCGGTCGATGAAACGACCTGCTCGCCCTGGCTCGAGGGCACCTCGGTCATGGTACCGTCGGCCGCTTTGCAGCCGGAGACGAGCTGAACGGGCATCCGTACGCCCCCGTTGCCGAGGGTCTGGTAGATGCTGGCGATCTGAGCCGCGGTGGTGGTGACACCCTGGCCGAACGAGCTGTTGTAGAGCGTCTGCTCGTCCCACGCGTTCGGGTCGCCGAGAATGCCCTCAGACTCACCGGGAAAGTCGACCTCGGTCTTCTCGCCGAGGTGGAACTTCTTCATGTAGTCGTAGCGCTGCTGCGGGGTGAGCATGGCCGAGAGAATGGAGATACCCACGTTCGACGACTGCTGAATCACGCCGGTGAGCGTCCATGGCTCGGGGTCGTGGCCCTCGGAGTCGGTGATGACCGCTCCGCCGGGGGCGGTGTATTTGTACGGCGTCAGTACTTGACTGGCGGGGGTCGCCTTGCCCGAATCGATGAGCGCGGCGGCGGACTCAGACTTGAACGTCGAGCCGGGCTCGAACGGGTCGCTGAACGCCGTAGCACCCCAGTAGTGCGGATCGGTGGCATCGAGGTTGTTCGGGTCTGCTGTGGGGTACTGCGCCACCGCGAGCAGCTTGCCCGTCTTCACTTCTTCGACCACCACGCTGCCCCACTGGGCGCCGGTTGAGGTGACCTGCTGCGCGAGAATCTGCTGCGAGTAGTACTGCAGGTCGCTGTCGATGGTGGTCTGCACGGTGCCGCCGTTGACCGGTTGCTTGTCGACGACGAGGGTGTTCGGAATCGCGACGCCGTCGGCGCCCTTCTCGTAGGTCTGTTCGCCGTCAGAGCCGGCCAAGCACTGGTTCTCTTTTTCTTCGAGACCGCCGGTGCCCGTGACGTTGCCGTTGGCATCGGTGCCCATGTAGCCCACCAGGTTGCCCGCGACGCTGCCGTTCGGGTACACCCGCTGCGGGTCGGTCTCGTAGTAGAGCCACGGTATCTGCAGCGCCTTGATGGCGTTGTACTGGTCGAGGTTGACGTCTTTGATGATCATGGCGTACGAGCTGGTCTTGTCAGCGGTGAGCAGCCCATAAACCGCGTCGGGCGTCTGCCCGGTGATCGCGGCGATCTCGGCTGCGGCCTGCACGGGGGTCACATCGGCCTCACTCGCGCCGGTGGTGGGGTCGAGTGGAGTGAAATCTGCCACATCTTTCGGCGACGCCGTGATGTTGTACCTGATCACCGTGGTGGCGAGCACCGTTCCGTTGGCGTCGACGATGTCGCCGCGCGACCCGTAGATCGATTGCGGCACCGAAAGCGTCTGATAGGCCTGCTGATTCAGCGAATCAGCCTGCACCACCTGAATGTCGACCAGCCGAACCACCAGCACCGCGACAATGGCTGTGATCACCACAATGGCTACCGCGATTCGGTTTCGTGTGGATCGGGCTGAAGTCACGAATGCGGTTCCCTTGTGTTGCGGTGTTCGGTGTCAGTGCGTGGTCGGCGACGGGAGGTCGCCCTGCCACGCTACTGTCGGGTCGGCCGGAGCGGCCGGAGGCGCGCTCGGCGTGGTGGCTGCTGCCGGCGCCGCTGCTGCAGCGGCGGGTGCGGCAGCCGCAGCAGTGAGCGCGTTGGGCACCAACGACGACTGGCCGCCGGTGAACGTTCCGGCGCCGGCTGCGGCTGGCTTCGGAGTGCCGAGCACCGCGCCGTCAGAGAGCCGCAGGTACACCGGGTTGGAGTTGCTCACCATGCCGAGCGACTCCGCGCTGGCGGCGAGGTTCTGCGGCGACGAGAGGTTGTCGAGCTTCTCTTGCAGCGAGGCATTGCTGCGGTCGACGTCTTTCTGCTGCGACTGCAGAGATTCGATTTGGTAAGCACCATTCGAGAGCCCCACGCTCAGCAGCAACTGGGTCACCACAATGGCCATCACACCCACGATCACCACGGCCGCGTAGGCCAGCTTGGGCTTGCGGCGACGCAGCACCAGGTTCGAGGCCAGCGTGAGGCGCGACCGGATGCCCGGGCCGAACCCGGTGGCCGGAAAATCGTCGAACGGGTCGGTCTCGAACGGGTCGGCACCCAGGGGTTCGGTGCTCCGAGGCGCGGCGCCGCGACTCGGAGCGTACGTTGACGAAGCGGCGGCGCTCATGCTGCCCTCACTCGTTCGGCCGCACGCAAGCGCACGGGAGTCGATCGTGGATTGGAAGCCTTCTCGTCATCGCTGGCGAGTTCGGCGCCGCGAACCACGAGGCGAAGCTTCGCCTGGTGTTCGGGTAGCTCCACCGGCAGCCCGGCGGGAGAAGAAGAGGTGGACGCGGCGGCAAGCGCGCGCTTCACGATGCGGTCTTCAAGCGACTGGTACGAGAGCACCACCATGCGGCCGCCGAGCGCCAACGCTGCGATGGCCGCCGGAATGGCACGTTCGAGTGCCACGAGTTCTTGGTTGACTTCGATGCGCAATGCCTGAAAGACCCGCTTGGCGGGGTGACCCTGGCGTGAAATGGCGGCCGGAGTCGCCTTCTGAATGAGATCGACGAACTGCGCCGAGCTGGTCAGCCGGGTTTCGGCGCGCTCCTGAACGATGCGCTTGGCGTACCGCGAGGCGAGACGCTCTTCGCCGTACTCCCAGAAGATGCGGCGCAGTTCGGCTTCGCTGTAGTCGGCCAGAACGGTTTCGGCGGTCAGCTCTGCCGTGCCGTCCATGCGCATGTCGAGGGGGGCGTCTTTCGAGTAGGCAAAACCACGAGAGGCCTGGTCGAGTTGCATCGACGAGACGCCGAGATCGAAGAGAATGCCCTGGGCTTCTTCGTAGCCGAGGCTCTGCAGGGCATCCTGAATCTCGTCGTAGACGCAGTGCACGAGCTTGGCGCGCTCACCGAACGGAGAAAGGCGCTCACCGGCGAGCTTCAGCGCTTCGGGGTCTCGGTCGAGGCCCACGACGGTGAGGTTCGGAAAGCGGGAGAGAAACGCCTCGGTGTGACCGCCGAGGCCCAGGGTGGCGTCGACGAGCACCGCACCGGGTTCGCCGATGGCCGGCGAGAGCAACTCGACGGTGCGCTCGAGCATGACCGGGGTGTGGATTTTGGTGATGTCCATGAGGTGAAGACTCGCGTCTCGTGGTCTCTGATCCCCATCCATTGCAGACCTGGCACCGGGGAAGTGTGTCAGGGCAGAACGGCTGGGAGTCACAGACAACGAACTAGAAGAGCCCGGGAATCACCTCCTCCTCGGTGTCGGCGAACGCGGCCTCTTGTTCGGCCAGGTAGGTCTCCCAGGCCTGGGCATCCCAGATCTCGGCTCGGCTGCCCGCGCCGATGACCACGAGCTCGCGCTCGAGGCCGGCGTAGCTGCGAAGTGGTGCCGGCACTGTGACCCGGTGCTGGCTGTCGGGGTTCTCCGCACTCGCGCCAGACAAGAAAACGCGGAGATAGTCACGCGCCTGCTTGCTGGTCACGGGAGCTTGGCGGATCTTTTCGTGCAAAGACTCGAATTCTCGGGCCGAGAAGACGTAGATGCAGTGTTCTTGGCCGCGGGTCATGACCACACCGTTCGCGAGCTCATCGCGAAACTTCGCGGGGAGAATGATGCGCCCCTTGTCGTCGAGCTTGGGGGCATAGGTACCAAGAAACATGGTGCACTCCCCTCATTTCCGGCCAGACTGCGGGTGTTCCTCCACTTTACTCCACTTCACCCCACTTAACAATCATTTCCCTCCACTTCTGCCCCACTCCCTCCCCATGGATGCTCGGCGGGGCGTTTCGGGCACAAAAAAAGACCGGCCTTAAGGGCCGGTCGTGCGTCGCCGGAACGGCGAGCCAAAAGAAAAGACCGGCCCTTTAGGCCGGTCTTTCTTGAAACTCAGTTGCTGGTTACTCGTTCTTCTCGTCGCGGTTGTCCCAGCGATCATTGAGCCGATCCATCAGACCGGCCTTGTTTGCCGGCGACGAGCTTTTCGACCCGCCACGGGGCGCCCCGAACTTCGACGCGCGCAGCCTCGATGGCTTCAGTGCCAGCAAGACGCCGGTGAACATCACTGCGAAACCGAGTATTCCGATGATGGGTGCGTGCAGAACAACACCGGCGATCACCACAGCGAGACCGACGATGGCGACGAGCACACCCAGAACCAGCGAACCGTAATTCAATCGGCCCCTGCCACCACCGACCGCCGAGACGAAATCGGCATCGTTGTGGTAGAGACTGCGCTCCATCTCGTCGAGGAGCTTTTGCTCTTGCTCCGAAAGCGGCATCTTCTTCACCTCAGGCTCGGGATCATGTGCGCTCGGCCAACACCCGAACGAACGTTGGTCGTACCGCTAATCTTACTGCGCTGTTCACATGGTTGTGCTGGTCAAAACGTACTGCTGGTCAAATGGTACTGCTCACGTGAGTAGCTAGGCTAGGCGCGTGACAGAAAGTACACACCTGACGAAGCTCGTCGACTCGAACATCGCGAACTTCATCACAGAACGTGAACCCATTCTCGTCTCAATTGCGTCCGAATTGGCCACTTTCGCTGATTTCTCGCGGGATCTTCTCAGCGGGGGCAAGCGCTTTCGCGCGCAGTTCTGTTACTGGGGCTGGCGCAGCGTTTCAGACGCCGATTTCGCCGCTGACCGGGGCGCTTCAGAGCGTGCCGAAAACGAGTTCGCGGCTTTGGTCGAACTCTGCACGGGGCTCGAGTTCTTTCACGCCGCGGCGCTCGTGCACGACGACATCATCGACAAGTCAGACACTCGCAGAGGTCGCCCGGCGGCCCACCGCCGGTTCGAAGAACTGCACCGAGAGCGCGGATTCACGGGGCAAGCAAGCGATTTCGGCACGTCCAGCGCCATTCTGATGGGCGACCTGCTCTTGGCCTGGAGCGAAGAGCTGGTGGGGCAGGCGTTACACGAGCTCGGCGGCGGCGATGGAGTGGGGGCTGTCGAGGCTGCGGCGGCCCGGGCATCCACAGCCACCCGGCTGGAATTCAATCGCATGCGCACCGAAGTGACCGTGGGGCAGTACCTCGACATTCTCGAGGAGAACGCATGGCCGGTGCTCGCCGAGGGCGAACTGCTCAGCCGGGCCGAACGAGTGATCGTGTACAAGTCGGCAAAGTATAGCGTCGAGGCACCCCTCGTTTTGGGGGCACGACTTCACGGGGCGAAATCTGCTCAGATCGGCGCGTTGCGCGCGTTCGGCCTGCCACTCGGCATCGCCTTTCAGCTTCGGGATGATCTGCTCGGCGTTTTCGGCGACGCCGAACGCACAGGCAAGCCCTCGGGCGACGACCTTCGTGAGGGCAAGCGCACTGTTCTGATCGCCCTCACCCGGCAGACGCTCTCGTCGAGCTCGAAGCGCATCTTCGACGAGCTGCTCGGCGACCCAGATCTCGGGCCCGAACAGATCTCGATGCTGCAGGCCACCATCTCAGACAGCGGTGCGGCCGACCGGGTCGAAGAGCTCATTACTCAGCACGCCGAAGACGCGCTGCACGCCCTGGCAGCGTCGCCTCTCGCCGAGCCCGCCAAACTGCAACTCGCCGCCCTCGCCACCCGCATCACCCAACGCGACACCTGACTCAAGCAGGGCGATCACGAAAAGTCGCCTTCCCAGGCGAAGGTGAGCGACTTCTTGTGATCGTCGGCGCCTAGCCGAGGGCTTGGGCTACCCGGCGCACTTCGGCTTTGCGGCCTGCGAGCAGGGCGTCGATGGGCGCGGCGTCGAGCGAGTCTTCGCGTTCGAGCATCCACTGCATCATTTCGTCGTTGGTGAAACCGCTGTCGCCGAGAACGATGATGGTGCCACGCAGCTCGCCCAGCGGCAGATTGTCGACAATAAAGACCTCGGGTACCGAGAGAACGCCCTCACGGCGCACGGCGAGCAAAGCGCCGTCTTCGATCAGTTTTCGTACTTTGCTCGGGGTGATGCCCAGCCGTTCGGCCAGAGCGGGAACGGTCAACCAGGTTCTTGCTGTGTCACTCACAGCACAAGACTGCCATGTCTCGCGGCGCACGTCACACTCCCTTGATGTTTCGATTCGGTAGCGGTATTCACACACGTGGTGTCTATACAGGGTTCAGGGCGTGCGGCAATTTAGACTACGGGCGTGACCAGCGCGCCCACTGACCCGATGCTCGACCGTCTGATCGACGGTCGCTATCAGGTCGTGTCGCGCATTGCGCGCGGCGGAATGGCGACGGTCTACGTGGCGAACGATCTGCGGCTCGACCGCCGGGTGGCCATCAAGATCATGCACGGGCACCTCGCCGACGACGAAGCCTTTCGCGAACGGTTCGTGCAAGAGGCTCGCTCGGCGGCACGGCTGGCGCACCCCAACGTGGTGAGCGTGTTCGACCAGGGCCAAGACGACGAGATGGCCTTCATGGTCATGGAGTATCTGCCCGGCATGACGCTGCGCGACCTGCTCAAAGACTACGGCCGGCTCACCACCGAGCAGACGCTCGACATCATGGAGGCGGTGCTCGGCGGTCTCGCCGCTGCGCACAAGGCCGGCATCGTGCACCGCGATGTGAAACCCGAGAACGTGCTGCTGGCCGACGACGGGCGCATCAAGATCGGCGACTTCGGGCTGGCGCGTGCGGCGTCAGCGAACACGGCGACGGGGCAGGCGCTGCTCGGCACCATTGCGTACCTCTCCCCCGAACTGCTGACGCGCGGCGTAGCGGATGCCCGGAGCGACATATACGCGTCGGGAATCATGATGTATGAGATGCTCGTCGGCGAGCAGCCGTACAAGGGCGAGCAGCCGATGCAGATCGCTTTTCAGCACGCGAACGATACGGTGCCGGCGCCGAGCTTCGCTCATCCGTCGGTTCCGCCGGAGGTCGACGCGATCGTCATCTGGGCTACGTCGCGCAACCCTGACGATCGGCCGCATGACGCTCGAGTCATGCTCGATGTTCTGTTGGAGGCCGAGACGACGGCCACGGCATCCATTGCCGCAACGGCTGCGATGCTGCGCACCTCGGTGCTGCCGCCGCTCGGTGCGGCAGGTCGGCCCGGCGGGTTTGCGGGCGACCCGGCGGCTGCGGCGTATGACACCGCGTACGGTGAGGTCGAGACGGAGGTTCTTCGGGGCGCTCGAGTCGCTGCCGCCCCGGCGAAAGCTTCCGCGGCGGTTGCTGCGCCTCTCGTTTCGCCTGGTGTTCTCGACGAGACGACGGCCCACGCCTCGGTGATGCCCCCGCCCGTCAAGCCGTCTGCCCGGCCGCGTGACCCGGTAAATGCTCTCGCCGATCGCACCAAGCGGCGGCGCAAACGCGGCTGGTGGATTCTGGCGCTCGTTCTGGTGCTCGTCGCGGCCGGCGGTGGCGCGGGGTGGTACTTCAGCGCCGGGCCGGGCGGGCAGGTCACTGTGCCGACGGTTGCGGTCGGGTCGGCGCCGGCGGATGCTGTCGTCGCCGTCACTGCGCTCGGGTTGACGACGACCGACGCCACCGCGAACTCGCCGACCGTGCCCGTGGGCGCTGTCATCGGTACCGATCCGTCTGGCGGGTCTTCGGTGCTCAATGGGTCGTCTGTTGCCATCATCACGTCGATCGGGCCGGCGCAGTTGCCGGTACCGCCGCTCGTCGGGCTTTCTGAAGCGGCGGCGACACAAGCCGCGACTGACGCCCACTTCACGGTCGCGACTCCGTCGCAGACCCAGTTCTCGTCATCGGTCGACAAGGGCAACGTGATCGCGGCGCTCGGCACCGACGGCAACCCGTTGGGGCCGACCTACGCCGACCAGCAGCCGGTGACATTCGTGGTGTCGCTCGGAGGCATTCCGGCCGTCGATGGAATGTCGGCCGACGCGGCGAATGCGGCGCTGGTCGCGGTGGGGCTGGTCTCCACTGTCGGCTCGACCGACTACAACGACACGGTCGCCGCCGGAGCGGTCATCTCGCACGAGGTGCCGGCCGACCCGGTGCACACCGGCGCGACCATCACCCTGCACGTGTCGAACGGGCCCGAGCCGACCGTTCCCGACGTGACGGGTCAATCGTGGAGCAAAGCGAAGGCGGCCTTGCAGGCCGCAGGCTTCACGCTCGCCTACAACCAGCTCGCCGACCTCGCGCCCGACGCCTTCAGCGTTCGCGCGACCGACCCCGTGGCTGGCACACGCCAGCCCGGCGGCACCAAAGTCACCGTCAGCTTCTCGGGCTTCTAGCCCTCACCCTTCTCGACCCACGTTCTCGACATAACCTCGCTCAGGGCATCCACTCGCAGCCTCGGCGACCGCCGGGGTTGCGCAAAAGCACCTCGAACCGTGCGGTGAGGTGCTTTCGCGCAACGTATGCGTTACGCCGAGATCGGGATGCCGCGGCGCGTGCTACATGGACGGCTAGAGGCGCGCGTTGCGGAGTTCTTCGGCGACCAGAAAGGCGAGCTCGAGCGACTGCATGTGGTTCAGGCGCGGGTCGCAGAGCGACTCGTAGCGGGTCTCGAGGGTGTGCTCGTCGATGTGCTCCGAGCCGCCGAGGCACTCAGTGACGTCGTCGCCGGTGAGCTCAACGTGAATGCCGCCCGGGTGGGTGCCCACCGCGCGGTGTGCCTCGAAGAAGCCCTTGACCTCGTCGACCACGTCGTCGAAACGACGGGTCTTGTAGCCGTTCGGGGTGGTGAGTCCGTTGCCATGCATGGGGTCGGTGACCCACAGGGGCGTTGCGTCGGAGTCTTGGATGGCTTCGAGCAGCGGCGGCAGGGCATCCCGAACCTTGCCGGCACCCATGCGCGTGATGAACGTCAGACGGCCGGGCTCGCGGTTGGGGTCGAGCTTGTCGATGAGGCGCAACATGTCGTCGGGCGTCGTCGAGGGGCCGAGCTTCACGCCGATGGGGTTGCGCACGCGCGACAAGAAGTCGACGTGAGCGCCGTCGAGGTCACGAGTACGCTCGCCGATCCACTGGAAGTGGCTCGACGTGTTGTACGGCGTGCCCGTGCGCGAGTCGATGCGGGTCATGGGGCGCTCGTAGTCGAACAGCAGCGCTTCGTGCGCGGTGTAGAACTCGGTGCGCTTCAGCGCCTCGAAGTCTGCGCCACAGGCGATCATGAAACGAATGGCGCGGTCGATCTCGCGGGCGAGGTCTTCGTAGCGCGCGTTGGCCGGGTTCGAGGTGAAACCCTTGTTCCACTGGTGAACTTCGCGGAGGTCGGCGAAGCCGCCCTGCGTGAACGCGCGGATCAGGTTCAGCGTCGAGGCCGAGGTGTGGTACCCGGCGACCAGGCGCGCGGGGTCTGCCGCACGCGATTCGGGCGTGAAGTCGTAACCGTTCACGATGTCACCGCGGTAGGCGGGCAGCGTGACGCCGTTACGCGTTTCGGTGTCGCTCGAGCGTGGCTTCGCAAACTGCCCGGCCATGCGGCCCATCTTGATGACGGGCATCGACGCGCCGTAGGTCAGCACCACAGCCATCTGCAGCACCGTCTTGATGCGGTTGCGAATCTGGTCGGCGGTGGCGCCGGCGTAGGTTTCGGCGCAGTCACCGCCCTGCAGCAGAAAGGCCTGACCCGAAGCAGCCTGCGCTAGGCGATCACGCAACGTGTCGACCTCGCCGGCGAAGACCAGCGGCGGCAAGACAGAAAGCTGTGCTGAGGCCGCCTCGACCGCGCCGCGGTCGGGCCACTGAGGCTGCTGCTTAGCCTCAAGAGTGCGCCAATAGTCCAGACCGTCAATCACAGAAGGCTCCGCCTCAATGACACGTTCGGTTAGATCTATCACAGCAACACTTTTTCTTAGGATCGATTGTTTGATGGGTGGTTTGTGGTTCGAGCAGCGTTCAACGCCTGGGCCTTGACGCGTGCATCCGGTGCGAACCGAATCAGCGTGCGACCTTCGCGCGCTTCTCTTTTACCGAAGTCGCATAGACGTCGGAGTATTCCTGCCCGCTGATGCGGTGCAGTTCGTACATGATCTCATCGGTGATCGAACGCAGCACGTATCGGTCAGATTCCATGCCTTCGAACCTAGAGAAATCTAGCGGCTCGCCGAAGACGATGCCAACCCGGCGAATTCTGATGGGCTGGCCCACACTCATCACCTTTTCGGTGTCGATCATGGCGACCGGGATGATCGGCACGCCGGCCTCGAGCGCCATTCTCGCGATTCCCGTGCGCCCTCGGTACATTTTGGCGTCGGGGCTGCGGGTTCCCTCGGGGTAGATGCCAAGCAGGTCGCCCTTACCGAGAACCTCGAGCCCGGTATTCAGCGACGCCTCTGACGCCTTGCCGCCCGAGCGGTCGATGGGCAACTGACCGGTGGCGTTGAAGAAGAGGCGTACGAGAGCGCCTTTGATGCCTTTGCCGGTGAAGTATTCGCTCTTCGCCAAGAATGCGATGCGGCGGTTCATCATGAGAGGCAGAAAAACCGAGTCGGCGAACGAGAGGTGATTGCTGGCCAGAATGGCCCCACCGGTTTTCGGAATGTTTTCGGCGCCACGAACCCACGGCCGAAACAGGGTCTTTACAATCGGCCCCGCGACCAGGTACTTCATGAACCAATAAAACATCGTCGTCTTTCTACAGTCTTTCGATTGTAGTGGCGCCGGGAGGGTGCCGTTGCGCCAGGCGGGTGCCGTCGCGCCGGGCGGGTGCTGTTGCGCCGGGCGGGTCAGATCGATTCGGCGTAAATGCGCGCCAGATCAGCGGCACCCACCACACCAGCATCGTTCACGAGCTCGGCGATGCGAAACTCAGGCTCGGGGTGAAAGCCGCGGGCCGGCAGCACGTCGAGGTAGGCCGCCCGAATCGGGTCGAGCAGCAGGTCGCCGGCCTGCGCGACTCCCCCGCCGATGACGAAGAGTTGCGGGTCGAGCACGGCGCCGAGACTCGCCGAGGCCTGACCGAGCCAGTGCCCGAGGGTGCGCAGCGCCAGAAGGGCGCCAGGGTCGCCGGCCTGGATGAGGTCGCTGACGTCGAGTCCACTCAGCGTGCCCACGCGGGCCCGAACCTCGGCGAGGCCGATACCGATTCCGCCTGCATCGGCAAGCTCGTTCGCTGTTCGGAGCAGGGCGCGACCGGAGCCGTACTGCTCGATGCATCCTCTCGCCCCGCAGCCGCACGGCAGGCCGTCGGGTACGACTCGCATGTGGCCGAGCTCGGCCGCGGCGCCGAAGCCGCCTCGAAAGAGCTTGTCGCCCGAGACGATGGCGCCGCCGACGCCCGTGCCGATGGTCAAGATGACCATGTCGCTCACGAGACGACCGGCGCCGAATCTGAACTCGGCCCAGCCTGCGGCGTTCGCGTCGTTCTCGATGATGATGTGCTTGCCGAGGCGCCGCTCGAGCTTCTCGCGAAAGGGTTCGTTACGCCAGTTGATGTTGGGCGCGTAATACACGATCGACTGCGACGCGTCGATGAACCCTGCTGCGGCGACGCCCACCGCGGTGACGTCGGTGCCTTCAGAGAGTCGTTCGACCATCGCCACAACGGCGTCTTCGATGAGCTGCGGATTGCTGGCGGTGGTCGGCTGACGATCTGCGCGAAGAATATTGCCCAGCTCATCAACGAGCGCGCCCGCGATTTTGGTTCCGCCAATGTCTATTCCGATGGCATGCACAATTCATCATCTCTCACCGCGCCCGCCGCGTCGAATTCGGTTCAGGATGCCCGTGCAGCCGTACCCCGTCAGACCCCCCGAGTAGACTGAGGGCTGCTTTTCGAATTGAAGGAGTTGCCGTGGATGAGTTCGTCACCCCTGCCGTTGTAGAGGCTGATCCCGAGGCAAACGCGACCGATCTGCTCATCAAACGGGTCGCTTTGACACCCAACGAGCCGCTCTTCGCCCTGCCCTCTGGCGGCGGCTGGAACGACGTGAGCGCTGCCGAGTTTCTCGCCGAGGTGCGGGCGCTGGCCAAGGGATTCATTGCCGCAGGCATCGAGCCCGGCGACAAGATCGGTCTGATGTGCCGCACCCGCTACGAGTGGACCCTGATCGACTTCGCCACCTGGTTCGCGGGCGCCGTGCTCGTGCCGGTCTACGAGACCTCCTCTCCTTCACAGGTGCAGTGGGCGCTCAGCGATTCACAGGCCACCGCGGTCCTTCTCGAGACCCCCGACCACTTCGCCCGGTTCGACGAGGCGCACCCCGACCTGCCCCTCATTACGAAGGTCTGGCAGATCGAAAACGGCGACCTCAACAAGCTGGTCGCGGCCGGTGTCGCTGTCTCCGACGAAGAGGTCGAGCGTCGTCGTTCGCTCGCCAAGGGTTCAGACCTCGCGACGCTGATCTACACGTCGGGCACCATGGGCCGGCCGAAGGGCTGCATTCTCACGCACTCGAACTTCGTGGAGCTCTCGCGCAATGCCGCTGTGAAACTCGCCGATGTCGTGCACCCGGGCGCATCCACTCTGCTGTTCATTACGACCGCGCACGTTTTCGCTCGGTTCATTGCGATCATCTGCGTGCACGCTGGTGTCAAGGTGGGGCACCAGGCCGACACGAAGCAACTCCTGCCGGCGCTCGGCTCGTTTCGGCCGACGTTCTTGCTCGCCGTGCCGCGCGTGTTCGAAAAGGTCTACAACTCGTCGGAGCAAAAGGCCGAGGGCGATGGGCGCGGCAAGATCTTCCGGGCCGCCGCCGATGTGGCGATCGCGCACTCCGAGGCTCTGGATGCCGGGCACGTACCTCTGGGCCTGAAGCTGAAATTCGCGCTGTACGACAGGCTCGTGTACTCGAAGCTGAGGGCCGCTCTCGGTGGGCGCACAAAGTATGCCGTTTCTGGATCAGCTCCGCTCGGCCACCGCCTCGGTCACTTCTACCGCAGCCTCGGCATCACCATTCTCGAAGGGTACGGCCTCACCGAGACCACCGCCCCCGCGACCGTGAACCTGGTCGGGCAATTCAAGATCGACACCGTCGGTCCGCCGTTGCCGGGAGTGGGCATCCGTATCGCCGAAGACGGCGAGATTCAGGTCTCGGGCATTAACGTTTTCGCCGGCTACTGGAACAACGAGAAGGCCACCGCTGAGGCGATGGACGGCGAGTGGTTCAAGACCGGCGACCTCGGTTCACTCGACGCCGACGGGTTCTTGACCATCACCGGGCGCAAGAAAGAGATCATCGTGACGGCCGGCGGCAAGAACGTGGCGCCCGCCGTACTCGAAGACCCGATTCGCGCGAACCCGCTGGTGGGGCAGATCGTGGTCGTCGGCGACCAGAAGCCGTTCATTTCGGCGCTCGTCACGCTCGACACCGAGATGCTGCCGGTATGGCTGGCGAACAACGGCGAGAAGGCTGATCTCACCCTCGAAGAGGCGTCGCAGAATCCGGCGGTGCTGGCCGAGATTCAGAAGGCGGTGGATGCCGCGAACAAGCTCGTCTCGCGCGCTGAGTCGATTCGCAAGTTCGTGGTGCTGCCGGTCGACCTGACCGAGGAATCGGGCCATCTGACGCCGAAGCTCACCATCAAGCGCGGCGTCATCGTGCGCCACTACGCCGACACCATCGAGCGCATGTACACCTCGGCGCCCGCGACCGAGGCCATCTCGCTGCAGCACTAGCGCGGCAGCCGGCCCGCGGGCCTCGCGTCTCGGGCCGCGCGTCCGCGGGCCTCGCGCTCCGGTCGCGCCCGCGCGCGTTTGACGCAAAAGCGCCCTATGGCGGGTCTTAGCGCGCTTTTGGGTCAAACCGATGGTTTCGTTCGACGAGCCGACAACGGGCTAAAACCAGTCCGACTCTCTGACTTGCGCGCTGAAGCTAGAGGGATTGCGCAGCAATCCGGCGACGCCAGCGCCGAGCGAGCTGTGCTCGATCGGGAACGCTAGAACCACTCCGACTCTCTGACTTGGCGCATCGCCTCACGGCGGGTGTCTTTCTCGAGGCGGTCGAGGTAGAGCAGGCCGTCGAGGTGGTCGACTTCGTGCTGCAAGGCCTGCGCGAGTACGCCGGTGCCCGAAACTTCTACCTCGTTGCCGTCAAGATCGAGGCCGACGGCACGCGCGAACGGGTACCGCTTCGTCTTGAACCAGAGCAGCGGAACCGAGAGGCAGCCCTCGTCGATGAACTCGGGCTCGCCTGAGAGCTCGACGATGCGCGGATTCAGCAGGTAGCCGAGCTCGCCGTCGACGTTGTAGCTGAAGGCGCGCAGGTTCACTCCGATTTGGGATGCGGCCACGCCCGCGCGGCCCGGTACCTGCACCGTCTCGAGCAGGTCGTCGACCAGCCCGCGAACACGGTCGTCGATGACGCCGATCTCGTCTGAAACGGTTTTCAACACGGGGTCGCCGAATATGCGAATCTCGCGCACTGTCATTGTGGAGTTCTCCTGAAGCGTGGGGCGTCAGTCGACGTTACCAGCCGCCAGCGGCTGCGCCCTCCGCCGCCGTACCGCCGTTCCGCCGAGGTGTGTCGTTGTGGTGAGCCCGTTATGTCGAGTTGAGGCCGCTATGACGGGCTCGATTCGACGTAGCAGGCTCACCTGCGCCGCATTGCGTTCAGGTGGGGTCGACCACCACGAGCAGGTCGCCCGCCTCGACCTGCTGCGTCTTGGGGATGGCGAGGCGCCGAACGGTGCCGGCCACCGGTGAGGTGATGGCGGCCTCCATCTTCATGGCCTCGATGGTGGCCACCGCGTCTCCGGCCGCAACGACCGTGCCCTCGTCGACCTTGAGGGTCACCACACCAGAGAACGGCGCGGCCACCTGCCCGGGGCGCGAGGTGTCGGCCTTCTCGGCCTGAGTGATCGTGACCTTGACACTGGTGTCGCGCACCGAAACGGGCCGCAGCTGCCCGTTCAGAATGGTCATGACGTTACGCATGCCCTTCTCGTCGACGTCGCCGATGGCTTCGAGCCCTACGAACAGCTGCACACCCGGCGAAAGCTCGACCACGTGCTCGTCGCCCTGCTCGAGACCGTAGAGGTAGTCGACGGTGTCGACCGAGGTGAGGTCGCCGTACGTCTCGCGCACCTGCTCGAACTGAGCGGTCGGGCCAGGGAAGAGCAGACGGTTGAGCGTGTTGCGGCGCTCGGTCGACGAGCCGAGCAGCAGCGCCTGATCGGCTTCACTCACTTCGGTGACACCGATGTTGACCGTCTTGCCCTCGAGCACCTTCGTGCGGAACGGCTCAGGCCAGCCGCCAGGCAGGTCGCCCAACTCCCCCGCCATGAAGCCGATCACCGAATCGGGAATGTCATAGTTCTGCGGGTTCTCGGCGAAGTCGGCCGGGTCAGCGCCCACCGCGGCGAGGTGCAGGGCGAGGTCGCCCACCACCTTCGACGACGGCGTGACCTTGGGAATGCGGCCGAGAATCTGGTTCGCGGCGGCGTAGAGGTCTTCGATCTTCTCGAAGTGGTCGGCGAGGCCGAGCGCGATGGCCTGCTGGCGCAGGTTCGAGAGCTGTCCGCCCGGAATCTCGTGCTTGTAGACACGACCGGTGGGGCCAGGCAGCCCCGACTCGAAGGGGTGGTAGACCTCGCGCACGGCTTCCCAGTACGGCTCGAGGTCTGAGACTGCCTGCAGCGAGAGACCCGTGTCGCGCTCGGTGTGTGCGAGCGCAGCGACGAGAGCGGATGCCGACGGCTGGCTGGTGGTTCCGGCCATCGGGGCACTCGCCACATCCACTGCATCTGCACCAGCTGCACTGGCGGCGAGCAGCGTGGCGAGTTGGCCACCGGCGGTGTCGTGGGTGTGCACGTGAACCGGCACTCCGAAGTTCTGTCGGAATGCCGTGACGAGCTTTTCGGCCGCAAACGGGCGCAGCAGCCCGGCCATGTCTTTGATCGCCAGGATGTGTGCACCCGACGACACGATGTCTTCGGCGAGCCGCAGGTAGTAGTCGAGCGTGTAGAGGTCCTCTGCGGGGTCGAGCAGGTCACCGGTGTAGCAGACCGCCACCTCGGCGATGGTGGTGCCAGTGGCGAGCACCGATTCGATGGCCGGGCGCATCTGGTTGACATCGTTCAGCGCGTCGAAGATGCGGAAGATATCGATACCGGTCGCGGCAGCTTCGTGCACGAACGCATCGGTGACCTCGGTGGGGTACGGCGTGTAGCCGACAGTGTTACGGCCGCGCAGCAACATCTGAATCGCCACGTTCGGCAGCGCCTCGCGCAGGGCCGCCAGGCGCTCCCAGGGGTCTTCGCCGAGGAAGCGCAGCGCCACGTCGTACGTCGCTCCGCCCCATGCTTCGACCGAGAAGAGTTGCGGCGTCATACGAGCAACGTAGGGCGCGACGGCCACGAGGTCTCGCGTGCGAACTCTGGTGGCGAGAAGCGACTGGTGGGCATCCCGCATCGTGGTCTCGGTCACGGCGAGGGCGGTCTGCGCGCGCAAGTCTGCAGCGAAGGCGGTCGGGCCGAGTTCGAGCAGCTTCTGCCGGGTGCCGGCCGGAGCGGGCGTCGACAGATCGATCGAGGGCAGCTTTGCGCTCGGGCTGAGTGAACCCGGGCGTTTGCCGTTCGGCTGGTTCACCGTCACGTCGGCGAGCCAGTTCATGATCTTAGTTCCGCGGTCTTTCGACACGTGCGTGGCGAACAGTTGCGGGCGCTCCTCGATGAACGAGGTGCTGAGGTCGCCTGCCGCGAACGCCGGGTCGTCAAGCACGGCTTGCAAGAACGGGATGTTCGTGGAGACGCCGCGAATACGAAACTCGGCCAGCGCCCGCTTCGACCGACGCACGGCAGTGGCGAAATCGCGGCCGCGGCAGGTGAGTTTGACGAGCATCGAGTCGAAGTGCGGGCTGATCTGGGCACCGGATGCCACGGTTCCCCCGTCGAGGCGAATACCCGAGCCACCCGGCGAACGGTACGTGGTGATCTTTCCCGTGTCGGGGCGGAACCCGGCGTTCGGGTCTTCGGTCGTGATGCGGCACTGCAGGGCGGCACCGCGCAGCACGATGGTGTCTTGCGACAGCCCGAGCTCTGCGAGCGACGACCCCGAGGCGATCAGCATCTGCGACTGAACGAGGTCGACGTCGGTGACCTCTTCTGTCACCGTGTGCTCGACCTGAATGCGCGGGTTCATCTCGATGAAGACGTGCTCGTTCTTGTGCACACCCACGGTGTCGACCAAGAACTCGACGGTGCCGGCGTTGACATAGCCGATCGATTTGGCGAACTTGATGGCATCGGCATGCAGGGCATCCCGCAGCTCGTCGCTGATGTTCGGCGCCGGTGCGATCTCGATGACCTTCTGGTTGCGGCGCTGCACCGAGCAGTCGCGCTCGAACAGGTGCAGCGTGGTGCCGTGGGCGTCAGCGAGAATCTGAACCTCGATGTGCCGGGGGCGAAGCACGGCCTGCTCTAAGAACATGGTCGGGTCGCCGAACGCGCTGTCTGCTTCGCGCATGGCGGCTTCGAGCGCGCCGCGCAGCTCTTCTGGCGTCTCGACGCGGCGCATACCGCGGCCGCCGCCGCCTGCAACGGCCTTGGCGAAGATGGGGAAGCCGATCTCGTCGGCGCCCGCGATGAGCGCTTCGATGTCGGTGGTCGCCGGAGTCGACCGCAACACGGGCACTCCTGCGGCGATGGCGTGCTCTTTCGCGGTGACCTTGTTACCGGCCATCTCGAGCACGTGCTGCCCGGGGCCGATGAAGGTGATGCCGTTGTCGGCCGCGGCCTTCGCCAGCTCGGGGTTCTCGCTCAAGAAGCCGTAGCCCGGGTAGATGGCGTCGGCGCCGCTCTCTCTGGCGACGCGAATGATCTCGCTCACGTCGAGGTAGGCGCGCACCGGATGCCCGATCTCACCGATCTGGTAGGCCTCGTCTGCCTTGAGGCGGTGCATCGAGTTGCGGTCTTCGTACGGAAACACGGCAACCGTCTTCGCGCCGAGCTCGAAGGCTGCCCGAAAGGCGCGGATGGCAATTTCTCCGCGGTTTGCTACCAGAATCTTCTTGAACATGGAGTCCTTCTGATGGTCGTGCGGCATCGATGCGGCATACAGGCGACAGTTAGGTTCTCTCAGCCTAGTGAAGGTAACGTAGACGATTGTGCATGTACTCAGCGTTAGCTCACTTAAGGGCGGTGTCGGTAAGACGACCGTGACCCTCGGTTTGGCTTCGGCAGCCTTCGCGAAGGGGCAACGCACGCTTGTCGTCGACCTCGACCCCCAGTCTGACGTGTCGACCGGAATGGATATCAACGTCGCCGGCCACCTCAACGTGGCCGATGTTCTGGCGTCGCCGAAGGAGAAGATCGTGCGTGCCGCGATCGCTCCCTCTGGCTGGACCAAAGACCGCGGCGGCACAATCGACGTGCTCATCGGGTCGCCGTCGGCGTTGAACTTCGACGGGCCGCACCCCTCCATTCGCGACATCTGGAAGCTTGAAGAAGCCTTGGCCACTGTCGAGAGCGACTACGACCTGGTCTTGATCGACTGCGCGCCCTCGCTCAATGCGCTGACCCGCACGGCATGGGCCGCAAGCGACCGCGTCGCCGTGGTAACCGAGCCGGGGCTGTTCTCGGTGGCTGCCGCCGACCGCGCACTGCGGGCCATCGAAGAGATTCGCCGGGGGCTTTCGCCTCGGCTTCAGCCGCTCGGAATCATCGTGAACCGCGTTCGTTCGCAGTCGCTCGAGCACCAGTTTCGTATCAAAGAGCTGCGCGACATGTTCGGCCCGCTGGTGCTCTCGCCTCAGCTGCCCGAGCGCACATCGCTCCAGCAGGCGCAGGGAGCGGCCAAGCCGCTGCACGTCTGGCCGGGCGAGGGCGCGCAGGAGATGGCGCGCAACTTCGACCTGCTGCTCGAACGCGTGATGCGCACCGGCCGTCTCGGCGACTACGCCGAATCGGGCGCTAAAGCCACTTCCTGAAGCCCTTTCCGGGCGACCCGCGCGATGACTCAGCTGGCGAATTCCGCTGGCCTCTGCGGGAGTTTGGTCGGAGCACAGCCGACATAGCCGCGTAGTGCGGCCATCGCCGCTCAGCTCCGACCTCAGTCCTGCTCAACCACGAGCCCAATCAGCCACGAGCCCAAGCAGAGCGCCTCAGGCGGAGCGGGCCGCGCGGCGGGCGGCGAGTTCATCCAGGGGGTCTGCGACGTCGGTGCCGAGTTCGACGAGGCTCGTCTCGACCTCGCGCAGCACCTTGCCCACGGCGATGCCGAACACGCCCTGGCCACGGCTGACGAGGTCGATGACCTCGTCGTTCGAGGTGCAGAGGTAGACGCTCGCACCGTCGCTCATCAGGGTGGTCTGAGCCAGATCGGTGACGCCCGATTCACGCAGCTGATCGATGGCCGTGCGAATCTGCTGCAGCGAGATTCCGGTGTCGAGCAGGCGCTTGACGAGCTTCAGAACGAGAATGTCACGAAAGCCGTAGAGACGTTGTGAACCAGAGCCGGCGGCACCTCGAACGGTGGGTTCGACGAGCCCGGTGCGAGCCCAGTAGTCGAGCTGGCGGTAAGTGATTCCAGCGGCACGAGCGGCAACAGCGCCGCGGTACCCGGCAGCGACATCGAGTTCGGGTAGCCCGTCGGTGAAGAGCAAGCCCTGGTCGAAACGAGCTTGCTCGTCGTGGACATGCTCATTCATACGTTTTGCCCTTCTGGTTCGGCACACGGCCGAAATTTCACTTCTCTGCCCACGCTAGCGAGGTGCGTTGCCGCGATCAATGACATTCGCCTAACTGCCCCCGGCGTGTCGCGAATACCTCACCAGCCGCCGATGTTTTGCTCTCGACGCGCCTGTCTACTTTACGGTGCGAGCTTGCCGAGCGCCGACCGAATGAGGCTCGTGCGCACAACTTCGAGCTGCGCCGCGATCTCGCCGGCCCGCTCAGCGGTCTGCGCTCGGCTCGACACGCTGTTGCGCCGGGCCACCGGCACGAGCGCGCTCTCGATGAGCCCCACCTCGCGGTCTGCCGCGGCCCGAAAGCCCCGCAGATGCCGCGGCTCGATTCCCACCTTCTGCAGCTCGACGAGCGACTTCAGCACGGCGACGGCGTCTTCGCCATAGGTCTCGGCGGCGGCCACGAGCGACGCACTCACGGCGTCGTTCAGCAGCGCCGCGTTCGCTCGGGTCTCGCGCAGCAGATCGCCGCGCGAATAGCGTCTGGCACCGTTCAGCATCGACGGCGCGCCAGCGATGCTGCCGCCGGGCATCGCGGGGTTCAGACCCGCGTCGACATCGAAGAGATACTGCTTGATGACGTTCAACGGCAGGTAGCAGTCGCGCTGCATGGCGAGTACGAGGCGCAGCCGCTCGACGTCACCCTGCGAGAACTTTCGGTAACCCGACTGCGTGCGGGCGGGGGTGATGAGCCCGCGCTCCTCGAGAAACCGCAGTTTCGACGGGCTGACGTCGGCGAACTCGGGCTGCAACAGTGAGAGAACCTGGCCGATGCTCAGCAGGGGTGCGTTCTGGTGCGCTGACGACAGTGCGGCATCTACCCGCCCTGCAGACGAGCCGCGCCCGTGAGCAACGTTGCTGACCGGGGCAGACTGGGAGTTCGAGGCGCGGGCTGACGAAGCCGCCACTAGATCTCCGCGTTCGCCGCCACGTCGCGACGTGAGGGGTAGAAGGTGAGCCGAAACTTGCCGACCTGAATTTCTGAACCGTCGCTGAGCAGGGCGTCGTCGACCCGCACACCGTCGAAGTAGGTGCCGTTCAGCGAGCGCAGGTCACGCACGATGAAGGTCTTGCCGGCGCGAGACGGTGACGTCGTCGAGAAAGATGTCTGCGTCGGGGTGCCGCCCGATGCTGGTGGTGATGGTGTCGAGCAGAAAACGCGCGCCGGCGTTGGGGCCGCGCCGCACGATCAGCAGCGCCGAGCCAGACGGCAACGCGGCGATGGCATCGAGTTCTTCGTTCGACACGCCGCCTTCGAGCGCGGCGAGCTGGGCGGCGAATTCGCCGGTGAGGTTGAGGGTGGTGTCGTCTGAGGGCTGGCTGTCGAACGGGCGAGCGTGCAGCCCGCTTTCGGTCAAACCACCGGTCTCATCTGACATAACGACCTCCTCACTGCCTCCAGCGTAGCCGATGCGGTGTGCTCGCAAACCAGCCTTATGGGTAACTCTCACGATACGATTTTTCTATGAACCCTCTGGGCTGGTGTTTGATTGTTTTCGGCGTCAGTTGCCTCATCGTTTGGGTGACATCGCTCATCACCAACGAGCATTCGTGGGTCGACCGCATCTGGTCGGTGATTCCGTTGGTGTACGCGTGGATCTTCGCGGGCAGCGCGGGCCTAGCCGATGCACGCCTCGACGTTGTCGCCGCGCTCATCACGCTGTGGGGTATTCGCTTGACCTTCAATTTCGCACGCAAGGGCGGCTACAAGCGCGGCGGCGAAGACTATCGCTGGCAGATTCTGCGGTCACGGATGCCCGGCTGGCAGTTTCAGGTCTTCAACTTCTTCTTCATCACCGTCTACCAGAACATCATTCTGCTGCTGATCACGCTGCCGATGCTGACGATGTACAACAATCAGCAGCGCGGCTTCGGTCTGCTCGACGTCATTGCGACGCTGGTGTTTCTGGCCTTCTTGGTGGGCGAGACCACGGCCGACCAGCAGCAGTGGAACTTTCACGCCTGGAAGAATGCCGAGGTTGCCGCCGGCCGCGAACCGAACCCGAGGTTCTTGCAGACCGGGCTCTTCTCGGTGTCTCGGCACCCGAACTTCTTCTTCGAGCAGGCCCAGTGGTGGGTGGTGTTCTTCTTCGGCGCGATCGCCGCAGGCTCGGTGTTGCAGTGGACTGTTCTCGGTGCTGTGCTGCTCAGCGTGCTCTTCATCGGCTCGACGGTGTTCACCGAGAGCATCACGAAATCGAAGTACCCGGAGTACGAGCTGTACCAGGCGCGAACCTCGGCGCTCATCCCCTGGTTTCCGAGGCGGGGCGCGGCGGCTCGCACGGCCTGACGCGTCTGCCGGTAACGTCGGAGGGGTGACTTTCGATCGCTACGGTTCTGACGTGCTCGCCGACTTCAATCGCCGACCGGTTCGCACCCCGCCCGCGAAGCTCGAGGCTACGCTCGACCTGGTGGTCGAAGACGTGGGAACCGACTTCTGCGGGTCGGTGACGTTCGTCGACGGCAAGACCGTTCAGCTCGAAGACCGGCACGGCAAACGGCGCACTTTTCCGCTCGGCGGCGGGTTCTTGCACGAAGGCAAGCCCGTGATTCTGGTGGTGCCGAGCGGGCGGGCATCGGGCGCGAGCGGGGCGGCCGGCGCGGGTCGCCCGCCCGTGAAACGCACCGCGTCGGGCTCGGTGAAGGCTCCGGATGCCCGTGCCCGGGTAGCCCTGCCGAGCAGAATCTTCGTCGAGGGCCGCCACGATGCCGAACTCGTCGAGAAGGTGTGGGGCGACGATCTGCGGGCCGAAGGCGTCGTGGTGGAGTACCTCGAGGGCGTCGACCACCTCGACGAAGTACTGCGCGAGTTCGCTCCCACCTCGAAACGGCGCGTCGGCGTGCTCGTCGACCACTTGGTGTCAGGCTCGAAAGAGAGCCGCATCGCTGAGCAGGTGATGAAGGGAAAGTACTCGGGCGCGGTGCTCATTGTCGGGCATCCGTATATCGACGTGTGGCAGGCCGTGAAACCCGAACGGCTCGGAATCGCAGCGTGGCCCGTCGTGCCGCGTTCGGTGGAGTGGAAACACGGCATCTGCGAAGCCTTCGGCTGGCCGCACGCCGAGCAGGCCGACATCGCGGCGGCCTGGCGCCGCATTCTGGGCCGCGTGCGTAGCTACACCGACCTCGAGCCCGAGTTGCTCGGGCGAGTGGAGCAACTCATCGATTTCGTGACCATCGAGTAGGCGCCCGCGCGTCGATAATGGTCAGCATGGCCACACCTGTTCTGCTCCTTCTGCACGACCCTTCACGCTCGACCGGTTTCACAGCGGCCGACCCCGCGCTGCCCGTCGCCTCGGCCTTAGACCTCGGCATCACCCGCGGCGACGGCATCTTCGAGACCATCACGGTGATCGACGGCATTCCGCAGGCACTGGATGCCCATCTCACCCGTCTCGAACGTTCGGCCGCGCTGCTCGAGTTGCCTGCGCCTCACCTCGCCGCGTGGCGCGAGGCGGTATTCGCGGCCATCGATGCTCACGACGACGCACCCGAATCGTTCATCAAGCTGCTCTACTCTCGCGGAATCGAAGGCACCGATGAACCGACGGGCTGGGTCTACATGCAGCCGAGCGGTGACTTCAGCGCCGAGCGCACCGAGGGCATCGCCGTGGTGCTGCTCGACCGCGGCTATCACAGCACCATCGCCGAGACCTCGCCCTGGCTGCTGCAGGGCGCGAAGACGCTCTCGTACGCCATCAATCGCGCTGCCGCTCGCGAGGCCCACCGGCGCGGCGCCGATGACGTGATCTTCGTCAGCACCGACGGGTATCTGCTCGAGGGGCCGACAGCCACCGTGGTGCTGAAGCTCGACGACCGGTTCGTGACCCCCGACACGCACCTCGGCATTCTCCCCGGCACCACCCAAGAGAGCATTTTCGAGATCGCGGTGGTCAATGGCTACCGCACGGCGTACGAGAAGCTGACGCCGGCCGATCTTCTGCGAGCGGATGCCGCGTGGCTGGTCTCGAGCGTGCGAAACGCCGCCCCGATTCGGTCTGTCGACGGTGTGCCACGCTCGATCGACGCCGAGCTCACCGAGTCGATCAACTCGGGTCTCGCGTCGCGCACGAGCTGATGGGTGACGGGGGCGCCGGCGTGGGTAGGGGCGCCGCGGGCAGCACGGGCGGGCGCGGCGACGCCAGTACGGGCGGGGCCGGCTCCGGCGTGGGCGAATCGGCGAGCGAGATCAGCGCGAAGAACTCGAGCCGGGCATCCACTGCCGCACGGCGCCTGTATTCGGTAGCCGATCATGCCGCGACCGCGCTCTTCGCTATCGAGGGTGCGACCGCCGGAGTGCTCGCCGGGCTCGATGTGCTCGGGGTGCTGGTGGTGGGGTTCTGCACGGCGCTGGCCGGCGGAATTCTGCGTGACGTGCTGCTCGGCGATGTTCCACCGGCGGCGTTTCGCTCACCCTCGCGCATTGTCGTGGCGCTGGCCGGGGCCGCGGTGACGTGCCTGCTCGCGGGCCAGCTCAGCGAGATTCCGGTGGCACTGTTGTCGGTTTTCGACGCCGCCGGGTTGGGGCTCTTCGCGGTGACCGGGGCGCAGAAGGCGCTCGAACACCGATCGAACGGGCTGGTCGTGGTGATTCTCGGCACGATGACCGCGGTGGGCGGCGGGGTCGTGCGCGACGTTCTGCTGAATCGGGTTCCGCTGGTGCTGAGCGGGGATTTTTATGCGACGGCTGCGGCGGCGGGAGCACTGGTGGTCTACCTGGCGACTCGCCTGCGAATCGCGCCGGTGTGGGCCATGACGCTCGGCTTTGCCGTCTGTTTCGTGCTTCGGTTGTTCGCCATTACCGACGGATGGCAGCTACCGTCGTTTCGGTAGCTGCCATCTGGGTAGAGCGAGGTGTTGCGTTGGTTACGCCGCGGGGCCCTGAACCAGCGTGACCTTGGCCGTCTGGGCTGCGCCCGAAGCATCGGTGTAGCCGATGGTGACCGAGTCGCCGGGCTTGAACGACCGCAGCGTGCTCGTCAGGTCGGTGCCCGAAGCCACTGCCTTGCCGTTCACCGAGGTGATGGTGTCGCCGGCGACGATGCCCGCCGAAGCGGCCGGGGTGCCGTCGATGACGCCGGCAACGGGAGCGCCCGCCGTGCTGCCACTGGTGGCGCCACCCTGCGCGCCGAGACCTGAGTCAGCGCTGCCGACCTCGATGCCCAAGAAGGCGGGGTAGCCGAGAATGATCGAGCTGCTCGACGTTCCGCTCAGAATCTGCTTGGCGATGCCAAGCGCGGTGTTGATGGGAATAGCGAACCCGGTCACGTCTGAGCTTCCGCTCGAGGCGGCCGTGTCGATACCGACCACTTCGCCGTCGGAGTCGAGCAGCGGGCCGCCCGAGTCGCCGGCTTCGATGTCGGCCGAGACCTGAATCATTCCGCTGAGGGTTTCGCTTGCGGCACTGCCCTCGGCCTCGGTGGTGACCGATTGGTTCAGAGCATCCACTGTGCCGACAGCAGCCGAGAGCGCACCGGTGCCGCCCGCGTTGCCGACGCCGGTGACGGCGTCGTTCGCGGCAAGTGCGCCTGAGGTGTCGACCTTGGCGGTGGTGAGACCGGATGCCCCGTCGAGCTTCAAGACGGCCACATCGTCAGTGGCGTCGGTGCCCACGACGGTTGCCGTGTACGTCTTGCCCGTTGAAGCGACGGTGACGCTGATGCTCGTGGAGCCTTCGACGACGTGGTTGTTGGTGAGAATCTCGCCGTCTGAGGTCAGAATGATGCCGGTGCCTGCGGCTGCTGCGTTCTCGTACTGCAGCTGGGTGTTGATGAGAACGACGCCGACGGCCTGAGCATCCGTAGCCGCTGTAGCAGCAGACGTGCTCGAGCCTGAGCCGCCACCGGTGCTGCCCGACTGGCCAGAACCGTCGGAGCCGTTGCCGAAGCCCAATCCGTTGCTGCCGGAGGAGCCGCTGCCGCTCTGGCCGCTGCCCGAGCCGAAGCCGTGACCGTGCGTGGTGCCGCCGTTGGAGCTACCTGAAGTGCCGGAGGTGCCGCTGTCGACGACGGAGCTCTTCGATGAGAGTGCGTTGAGCGCGAAGGGGATGCCCGTTGCCAGGGTGGCGCCGACACTGGCGCCTCCCACCAGAAGGGCGGCCGCAGCAGCGCCGAGAATCACGAAGTTGCGGGGGCGCCAGGTGCGGTTGGCGTGAGTGTGCTGGGGGGCTGCCTGGGGCTGAGGCGCGGCCTGAGCTTGGGGTGCTGCCTGCGGAGCCTCGGTCTGGGGTGCTGCCTGGGGCGCCTCGGCTTGGCTGGCGTAGGCGGCGACGGGCTGTACCGGTGCTGCTTCTGCGGGGGTCGATGAGACCTGAACGGCCTCAGGCTGCTGCGGTGCGACGGGCTGAACCGGCGACGGCTGGTCAGCTGCGGGCTGTGGGGTTTCCATTTCTTCCTCTCGGTGCCCGTGGTGGGCTGAAACCAGATAACGCCCAGAAGTTATGAACAGGCTATGTAGGGGTCTCGGTTTATCTGGGAGTCGCCTTCACGCGGGCTGAGCATTATTCGCCGCTGGATGCTCGGCAGTGCTCCCCTCCTCCACAGGGCGGTTCAGACGTCAAGTTCGCACCCTCCATTTGATCGATTCGCTCAGGCAGTTAGTCTGGTTAGTGGGCAGACGACAACTCGCACCCGCAGAATTATCGAAGCCACGAGGAGCATTATGACTGACGACTCCACACCAGAACATGTGCATACCGGCGATGCCGTAGCCAACATCGAAGATGCACTGAGCATCGAAACTGCTGGGGCTGTGCCGGTGTCGGCTGCGCCCGCGGCCGCGTCGGGGTACGTTCTGACTCGGCGTGACCGCACCGCCGTCAAACTCATCGACTGGGCCGTGAACTTCGGCACGCCTGAGTTTCGCGCCATCTACCGCCCGGTGAGCGATGAGCTCTTCACCCATCACTTCATCGATTCCACCGCGAAGCCGGCTTTCGTTCCGCCCGCCATTGTGAGTGTCGAGCAGCTCGATGCGGCCAGTGACCCGCTCGAGGTCATCCGCTCGCACCTCGGTCTGGTGATCGACGATCGGCAGGCCCGCGACAAGGCACGTCTCGACGCGCAGACCCACTACGAAGAGGCGTCGCAGACCCTCGCCGAGTTGCAGGTGCGCGCTTCGGGGCTCGAAACCGACCTCGCCGACACGACCGAACGGCTGCGAGTCGCCGACGCCGAGATTGCAACCCTCACGGAGCGGCTCGCCGCAGAGGTGTCGGGGTTGCACACCACCTACACAACTCAGATCGACGAATTGCAGTCGAAACTCGCCACCGACACCGAGGCGCAACGAGCAGCCCACGAAGCGGAGATCGAACGACTCAGCACCGAACACGCTGACGCCGTCGCCCTGCTGACGAGTGAGCGCGAGGCTGAGACGGCTCGGTTGACCGGCGAACACCAGGCCGAGACGGCCCGCCTGGCAGCTGAGCGTGATGACTCCGTCGGAGGCCTGACAACGGGGCACGCGGCGGCCATCGCCGAGCTCGAATCGCAGCACGAAGCAGAACGGGCTGCCGCCGAATCGCGGCACACCGAATCGGTCGATGCACTGCGCACGCAGCACGACGAACATGCCGCGGCTGCCGCTCTCGAGCTCGCTGCAGCGGTCGCCGCCACGGGGGCCATCACGGGGCAACTGAAAGACGCGCGTCTCGAAGCCGCCGCGCTCACTGCGCAGCGCGATCGGGCCATCGCCGAGGGTTCGGAGTGGCGAAGCCGCCTGCAGCAAGTCGTTGCGGGGCTCGCGAGCACGGCCGATGTGGGCGAGTGGAGCGAAACGAACGCTCCGGATGCCCGGCTCGTCGATTTCATCGAAGAGACCCAACTCGAGCTCACCACCCGACTCGAATTGGCGCAGGCCACCCTCGACGAAATCGAAGACGTGGCGACCGCCCAACTCGTCGACGAGACAGAGACGAGCGACTATGCCATCGGGGCGAACGATGCCGCGGTACTCATTCTCAATTCGCTCTGGGGTACAGACGACGAGGAGGCGGCTGACGCCGCTGCCGAGGCCGATCTAGCTGCCGAACTCGGCTCCGATGCCGAAACCGCGCCCCGAGCGTCAGCAGACGAGCCGACGCTTGGTGCCTCGTCTGCTACCAACGACGACGAGAGCGCCGCGAACGGCGTCGCTGTCGGCGACAGCGCGGCCGCAGACGAGGAATTCGCCGAAGCGCTGAGCGACGACGTCGATGTCGAGATCGATTTCGACGAGTTCGCTGCCGACTCCAAGGCTCCGCGGGCCTCGTGATGCCACGACGCGGGCTGGTCGCGTGACCGAGCTGACCAGCGCCCGCGTCGACAGCTGGGCCTGGGCGGTTCGCCTGTTCAAGACGCGCTCGGCTGCCACGACCGCATGCCGCGCCGGGCATGTTCGGGTGAACGGCGAGCGCGTGAAGGCTGCGGCCACGCTTCACCTGGGCGATGAGGTACGCATTCGCAGTGCCGGGTTCGATCGCATCGTGACCGTTCAGCGACTGGTCGTCAAGCGGGTCGGTGCCACGGTGGCGGCCGAGTGCTTCATCGACCTCACTCCCCCGCCACCACCCCGCGAGACCGTCGCGCTGGTGGCGACTCGAGATCGTGGCGCGGGGCGCCCGACGAAACGCGAACGCCGCGAAGTCGACAAGCTCCGCGGTCGTTGAGTGTATCGATCTCTAGCCCCGCGCCATCGCTGACGCTCAGCGGGGGTCGCTGAGCGTTTGCGTTCGCGTTCGCGTTTGCGTTCGCTTCAGGTCGCCAGTGCGGTCGCTCGGGGGCTCATCGCCTGTTGCCCCGCCGCGGCATCCCGAGCGAGCCGGATCGCGTCGAGCACTCGGCTGCGCAAGGCATTCGAACGCTCGGCGAAGGCGCGCTGGCGGGTAGCGTACTCCGACTTTCCTTCGCGGGTTTCGATGCGAACGGGCGCGAGCCCGTACGACGAGACATCGTAGGGTGACGCTTGCATGTCGAGCTGCCTGATGTCGCGTGCGAGTTCGAAAGAGTCGAGCAGAACCTCGCCCGGCACCAGCGGGCCGAGCTTGATGGCCCATTTGTAGACATCCATACCCGCGTGCAGGCAGCCCGCCTGCTCGGTGAACTCTTGCGTGTCACGGGTTGGCGACAGGGTATTGAGCGGCCGGGCATCCGGAGTGAAGAATCGAAACGCGTCGAAGTGCGTGCAGGCGATGTGGTTCGTTTCGACCACACGATCGGTCTCGTCGGCACTCAGCCGCAGGGGAAGCGCCTCGTGCCGCACTGCGCCGGCCGCCACCTTGTAGACCATCGCCCATTCGTGCAGCCCGAAGCAGCCGAACTGCGCCGGCTGAGCGCTCGTTCTCGACAACAGTCGTTCGACGAATCCGAGCATCGAGGCGCGGGCATCGATCAGGGCTGCGGCATCGACAATGCTGTCGACGTCAGAAACCGTTCGATACCAGCGATACTGCCCGCGTTCGTGGGTCGCTGCGCCTTCGAGTACGACCGCGGCTCCGGGATGCCACCGGCGAAGCATCGAGGGTTTGTAGGGGTAGTAGGTGAACAGAAAATCGTCGACCGCGTGGGTTTCACCGGTTTGACGGCGTGATCGCCAGCCGGCGGTCAGGGCATCCGCTCGCTCATGGTGGGCAGCTTCGGCACCAGACCACTCGGGGGCGGTCAGGCGAGTGTCGTTCACGTTTCGAGCCTAGGTCAACCCGGCTGCGAACGCGCAGAGTGCTGCTTTCGGCCGGAATGCAGGTCGACTTGCAGGCGATAGTGGCTCGCGGGCGCGGGTGCGCGCTCAGGCATCCGCGAGCCGGCGCGATTACGGGTGCAAAGTGGTGCCACCGCGCGGGGGTGGTCAGGCGACACGCAACTCGCGCAGCGGGTCACGCGTCGAGGCGACGACGGCTGGCGCGATGGATGCCGCGACGGCCGTGAGCACCGCCAGAACAGCGGCGGCGGCCACAAACGAGACGGTCGGCAACGGGTCGCCCGTGAGTATGAGGGCGATGGTTGCGGCGAAGCAGCCTGCGAGTGAGCCAACGGTAGCGAGGGCGGCGACCTGGCAGACGAGCAGCATCACGATCAGCGAGCGCGAGGCGCCGAGCGCACGGCGGCGCCCGAAGTCTGTGCGACGCAGAACGACGAGGCCGGAGAGAATGGCGGCAACCATGAGCGCTCCGACGCCGAAGACGAGTGCGGTGAGCGAGTGACCGAAGGCCCCGAGCTGCGCCTGCACCGAATCGCGGAGGGCGGTGAGCTGGGCGCTGGTCGTGACGGTGACCTTCGCAGGGTCGGTGAGGCCGAGAACCGACGTGACGAGGGCCGCCACTGCCTGAACCTGCTCGCTCGACGACGCGACAACGACGAGCACGGTGACGGGTTGCGGTGCCGCCAGATCGAGCGCGGTCGGCGCGACAACCACGGGGTCGAGAAACTGCAGGTCGTCGGGCAGGGCTATTCGCCCCTCGACACCCTCGCTCACTCCCGATGCCACTGACGACACCGCTCCGACCCCGTCGGCGAGCCCGAGCGCACGGGCTGCGGCGGCAGACGCCTCCACAAACGAATGCTCCGTCGGGATGGCACGGTCTCCCGTCGCGGCCGCAGGGGGCACAGACGCGGTCGGCGAGGGCGCAGCCGCCGCGGCCGCCGCACCCGCCGCCGCCGTCTCAGTCTCAGTCGCAGCCGCCGCTCCCGTCGGGCGATCGAGGGTGTATTCGGGGCGCAGCGAGACGCGTGTGCCGCCCGCGAAAGCGGCGTTCGTCACGTCGTCAGCTGCGCCGAAGGCCACCGCTGATGAGATTTCCGACGCGTTCGCCAGTCGCGCCAGAACTCCGGTGTCGAGCCCCGCCGACACGGGTGCACGCACCACGATCGACCGCGTCGCCGTGTTGCTGATGCTCGACACGATGGCGTTCTGCGCCCCGACAGAGCGCCCGGTGGTGAGCACGACCACGGCGCAGAGCACCGCCACCACCGTCATGGTCAAGATCGAGGCGACGCGTGCGCCGCACGCCGACGCCACGGCTTCGCGCACCACCGCTTTCACCACCTCAAACGAGGCCACCGCCGCGCGCGCATCCGCCCTCGCCACCTCAGAGCTCGATTCTGCGATCGCACTGCGCCATCAACGCGCCATCGTGAGTGGCGATGACCACCGCCGCGCCCTGCTCGGCCCGTTCGCGAAATGCCCCGAGCACGACGGCAGCAGATGCCTGGTCGAGGTTGCCTGTCGGCTCGTCTGCGAGCAATACCTGCGGATCGTTCATCAGCGCACGGCAGAGCGCAATGCGCTGCGCCTGCCCGCCAGAAATCTGCCCGGGCCGCGACTGAACCCGGTGCTCCACGCCGAAACGCTCGAGCAGCCCCCGAGCGCGAAGCACCGACCCCCGGCGGTCTGCCCGGCGATACAGGCTCGTCTCCACCACGTTGTCGAGAATGGTGCGCGCCGGGTCGAGTGCGGCATCCTGAAACACGAACCCTAGCCTCGTTGCGCGCAGCCACGCCCGCTCGCGGTCAGACAATGAGCCAACAGGATGCCCGCCGAGAAGCACCTCACCGGCCGTCGGCCGGGTCATCAGGCCGAGCACGTAGAGCAGCGTCGACTTTCCGCGCCCCGATGCTCCGGTGAGAGCGACGATCTCGCCGGGCACAAACCGCTCGCTCCACTCGGAGAAAACGAACGCATCACGCGCATAGCCGAACGCGAGCCCCACACCCTCGAGCACCGCCTCAGCGTGGCGGCTCACGGCGCACTCGCCGGCGCCGTGGCCGAATCGGCGGGCACGCGCACCGCCAGCCCAGCATCGATGCCCGTCACCACCGAGAGCCCTTGCGACTCAGCCGTCACCCGCACCGGATGCTCGGTGCCGGCCCCATCGACAACGACCACCCGTTGCGTGGCATCGGTCTGCAGTGCGGCGGTCGGCACCACCACTCCGCGAACGGTCTCGACGGTCACCACCCGCGCCGAAAACAGTGTCTGCCCGTCAACAGGCACCACCTCGCATTGCGCACCACAAATGCCCCCATCAGCATTAGCAGCGCCATCGGCCGGCGCCAGCGCGATGACCACCGTGCCCGTCTGCGCCTCGCTGCGGCCCGCCGCCACCGCCTGCCAGGTGTCACCGTGCCCGTCGTCGATCAGCACCCGAGTATCGGTGCCGACCATCGCAGACTGAGTATCGCTGACCGGCAGCGTGAAGACGGGCGACTGGCCCAGCCACTGCACCACGGCCTCGCCGCCCGCGAGCGTCGCCCCGCGATGAACCACGCTCGCATCGAGCACCAGCCGAGCCGGCAGCGTCGGCACGAAGATCACCGCGCCGAGGGTAAGCTCACCCGTTGCATCCACCCCCACTGACTGCTGCCACTGGCGCACCGCGACAACAGTCGACGCCCCGGCCGTACCGTCGGCAGGCCCCGCGTAGAACCCGAGCTGCGTAAGCATCGCCTGCAGCTGAGCCACATCGGCACCCGAGTCGCCGCCCGAGATGCTGCGATACGCCGGCACAGCGCCTTGAGCCGCGACGACCGGCTGCTGGTTCACCGAATACAGCCGCGCGCCCGCATCGACCAGCTGCCCGCTCTGCGCGTCGACTGTGGTCACCACTCCCGCGGCCTCGTTCGTGCCCACGGGCGAGAGACTCCACGTCGCCGCCACGTTCAGGGTGAGATGCGCCCCCACATCGCCCTCGACCGAAGTGGCGAGCGTATAACCGTCGGGCGTAGGCACACCAGGTGCCGGCGACAGGATGACCGTGAAGGCCCACCCCGCCACGGCCGCCACCACGACCAGCGCCAGCGCGGCGGTCGTGGTGGCGGCTTTCGTGGGCCCGTGAGCGCTGCCGGGCATCCACCATCGTCGTTTCGTCACGACCCGACGGCTCCCGCCCGCCGAATGATCGAAGCGAGAACCCACACGGTTTCGCTCTCGAGCTGGCCCAGTTCTTCGACTACTCGCTTGTCGAACCGCCCGAGGCGCACGCCCGCTTCGGCGCACGCCAAGACGAGCGCGTCAGAGCCGCGCAGCCGTTCGTAGAGCGCTGCGGCGCGGGTTTCGGCGAGAGTCTCGAACGGACCGTACGGCATCAGCTAGAACGATCCGTTTGCGCACGAGAACGCGTGGCCGGTCTCGGTTCCGTCGGGGTAACTGATCTGCATGGTGACGACGCCGTTGCCGTAGGAGAAGCGGTGAAAACCTGACCCGAAGGTCTGGCTGGCCCACGCGACGCCGTTCGCCTGGTGGTAGTGCACGCTGGTCGCGTTCACGTATGCGGTCGAGGCGGCAGCTGGGCCGCCGAACCCGCAGATCTGCGAGCCGATGTTGGCGGAGTTCGCCGATGCTCCCATGGCGCTGGCCAGAACCAGCCCTCCTGCCACGACTGCGGCCGCGATCGATGAGGTTATGACCTTCATTGTTGATCCTTTCGACACCCCAGAATCACGTTGACCTGAAGCCATTTCAGTGCGATTCTGTTGGTGATGAATCCTCACTATATGCCTCAAGCTTTTAGACCACAACTCAGCGCCGGCAGGGCTTCATCTCACACCGAAAGGATTCTTGTGCGCTTACCTCGCGGCACCTCGACCCGCCCATTTTCACTCCGGGCACTGACACTCCGAGCGGCGGCGCTGGCCGCCTGCGGCCTGCTGGCGGGGTGCGCCGGTACCACCGTTTCGCCCGGTTCGGCCGCCGAATCTGGGGCAGCGGATGCTCTGCAGACGCCAGCCGTAGCGGGCGAGTCACCCGTGGTCGACGCCCTCTACCGCTGCATCACGGCACGCGGCTGGCAGGTGACGCTCACCGACGACGGAGCCATTCAGGCCTCGAGCGACACCATTCCGAAGGAGCAGTATCAGCTTTACCTCTCTGACACGTGGGCGTGCAATGCCCAGGTCGCGAAACAGTTTCCGGTCGACGACAATCAGAAGCATCTGCTCTACGCAGCAGAGCTTGCTGAGCGTGCCTGCCTGCAGCAGCACGGTTACTCGGTCGACGAGCCCCCGAGTCTGCAACAGTTTCTCGACACCTACGACAGCGCACCCTGGTCGGCGATGGCGTCGTCAGAGCTGGCCACGCTCAGTCAGACCATGTCTGACGCCGACTGGCGATCGATCAACCTCGCCTGCCCTCAACCGGTTCCGGGCACCCTGCACTGAGCACCTTCGCCTGAGCCACCGCCTACACCTGCGCCTGCGCCGTTAGCAGATTTCCCGCGTACTGCGTCATTTGATCAGGTCTACCTTCGCGACAGCGATCGGCGGAGCGCTCGGCCGCGGAAGTCTCGGCGTAGCGAGAGCTCGCTCCGCAAGACCCGCGGTTAAGTGGCGCCGTCTCAGTATGAGCCAGACTGCGGTCACGACAACCCAGAGCAGCCCTAAGTGATTGCAGAGGAAGACCGCGAACATCGTCGAGAACAACGCTTGTGGAATCACGGCGACGGCGCCCAAGACTCCGAGAATCAGCACCACGATTGCAACCTTGGCTCCCTGACGCCGTGCGGCCCAACCGGCGATCGTCGTGACGGCGGCCGGCGAAGACAGGGCGACGTGAACCTCGACGAGCGAGATGGCCACCGTCGGGGTCGTCCGCCCTTAGACCGTTGTGAGGTCATGAGCCGAGCGCGGGGTTATCTCGGGGCTATCGTCATTTTGTTGCCACGTTTCGTTGGCATCGATCAGCGGCGAAATGTGGGGTTTTGTGAGGTCGGCGATTTCAAAGTACCTGGCTAAATGGCAATGAAGCGCGGCTACGATCGGCTCGTCAATCGCAGCGATGCCGTCATCGCGAGAGCGGTGAGCACACTGATTCGGCCCTTTCGCAATCGAAACTTGCTTGTTCTTGACCCGCGATCGTTTTCGTGTCGATCGGCGGCCGCGTCGTTTTCGAAGAATTCGAGTCCTACGAGAGAGTCTGTGTCGTCGTGTGCGAGGCAGATGAGCCAACTTTGTACGTCAGCCGATTCGGCGTTTGCTCGAGCTAGGGTCGCGCGCAATTCGTCTCCTTTGCCGGGCTTCGAGCGCATTGTGGCCGCTTTCGTTTGGTGGCGTGTCGGCGTAGCGTCGACACGCCACTCCACCCGTCGAACCGCTCACTGAACAAGGAAGGACTGACTTGTGCGTCTGCCGATCATCCGAAGCAGAATCGCTCGGATTCGCCGAATATCAGCCGAGGGCGATGCGGCCGTTCGTTTCCGTACCGAGCCGCGTTCGCATCGCGTCCATCGATGACGTGACAGAAATTGTTCGGGTTCAGGCGGAGGCAGCGCGACCAGCAGCCACGATATCGTCGCTGCAACGGGCGATTTTCGACCCGAAGCGGGAGGTGGTGGTGGCCACTATGAATGGAACAATCATCGGTTGGGCTAAAACGCATTACTGGAATTACAGCGATGGTGCGGCCTCCGCGGGTCACTACTTGGGCGGCGTGACTGTCGCGCGGCATTTTCGGAGGATTGGGGTCGCTGACAAACTGACCGCCGTGCGTCTCGAGTGGATCTGGCAGCGCGCAGCCGAAGCGTGGTGCGTTATCAGCCCGAAGAACTTGGCATCCATTGCCCTTCATCAGAGGTTCGGGTTTCGGGAGATGGCTCGAAGCGACCGCTTTCATACCACTACGTTCAACGGCGCAGAAGGCATTCTCTACAAACTGTCAAACCCGCACTCGATCGCCGACGAATAACTGCTTGCCTCGTCATCGCCTGCGCAGCAGTTGCCCGAGGATCACAGGCAGCTCGAGCGCGACAGCCGGATGATCCCCAATACTTCGTCATACTGATACCGACGATCGTGATCATCGCGGTCGTATTGTGGCTGCGATTTCATTAGCGGTGTTGTCATCAGCCGGCGGCGATCCCGAGCATCGACAAAAGTGACGACGTCGTCCGTCTCAGAACCGGGTGAACGAAGAACCGGCCGAACTTCCTTCGCCATATTCCTGGCTCTGCAGCTCAGGCCGAACACCCTAGCCGACCCCTAGATTGGTCACACCGTTGACTTCCTGCCCATGGAGCGGAGCTGGCCTCAGCGGCCTGGCTGCCGGGCCCGCCGAACTCGGAGGTCGCGGCGTAGGGTCGGAAGATGCGTTTCGGAATTTTTGTGCCTCAGGGTTGGCGTCTTGACTTGTTGAATGTCGAGCCGACTGCGCAGTGGCCAAGCATTCGCGATTTTGCGCGCACGGTCGATGCCGGCAGCTGGGAATCGCTGTGGGTGTTTGACCATTTTCACACCGTGCCAGTGCCAACAACCGAGGCGACTCACGAAGCGTGGAGCCTGATGGCGGGTCTTGCGGCGTCGACGTCACGGGTACGCCTGGGGCAGATGTGTACGAATATCAGTTTTCGAAATCCCGTTCATTTGGCGAAGATTGCAGCGACAGTCGACCACATCTCGGGCGGCCGACTGGAGGTCGGAGTTGGCGGCGGCTGGTACGAAACCGAGTGGCGCGCGTACGGTTATGGATTTCCGCCGATCGGCGAACGCCTCGAGCGCCTTCGCGAGGGAGTCGAAATACTTCGCCGAGCATGGACAACCGGCGCAGTCACACTCGAGGGCAAACATTTCCAGGCAACCGATGCAATCGTGCAACCACGACCCCTCCAGCCCGGCGGACCATCGTTGTGGGTTGCCGGCGCCGGCCCCAGAGTGACCTTGCGTATCGCGGCAGAGTTCGCGGACTTCACAAACTTCGGGGCCGAGGATCTCGACGAGTTCCTCGTGTCGAGCGCAATACTGAGATCACACTGCGACGCCATCGGAAGAGACTATGAAACCATCACTCGTTCCGCGGAGTTCAGCACAATCATTGGAATCAGTCGTGCAGACGTCGATGCGCGAATCGCTCGCCTCCAGCAACGCTTCGAGCAGGTTCTTGACCCCGGCACGGCCGCCCGCTTCATACGACGCTATCTAAACTCGGTGGCAGTCGGAACACCAGACGAAGTTGTTGAGCGACTCAAATCGCGCGAAGCAGCCGGTCTTGGATACGCGATCCACTACTTCCCCGAAGCCGCGTTCGACCGTTCGGGCATCGACCTCTTCGAGCAAGAGGTCATGCCCGCCCTCGAAAAGAACAGGTAGCCCAAAAGCTCCGCAACATCAGATCGGTGAAGCGAAATGCAGGCCGCAGAGTGAGCACCAGGATGAACGCACTCCTCCCGCTGGCGGTCGCCTGAACACCGTGGTTGGGGATTAGTTCTGCACGGTCGGTCGGATGGTGATGTCGCCGAACTTTACGTCGCGCGGCTGGTCTATGACGAACGCGATCGCGCGGGCAACAAACTGCGTGCTTTCTGGGCAAGTATTCGAAACCTGGTTGTCGGGTGCAAGAATGTAAACACTGTCCACAACGGTTCATGTGATGCCTCACCGGCACATCGAAGCGACGACGGCAATAGAAGGTACCGAACAAATGGCCACGAACTCCCCCATCACCGGCGTACGCACGGTGAGCATCCCTGTCGAGAATCAGGATGCCGCACTCCACTTCTACGTCGATATTCTCGGCTTCACCAAATTGAACGAGAAACCTACCCCGAACGGCGGCCGGTGGATCGAATTGCAACCCGGCGAAAAAGGCGTGATCGTTACACTCGAGCCAGCACTAACCGGTGTCGTTCGCGGCGCCATCGGCATCCGTTTCACGACCGACGACATCGACAGTGCGCACACCACGCTGCAGCAACAAGGCGCGGCAGTGGACGAGATTCTTCGGTGGCCCTGGGTGCCTCCAATGTTTGCGTTCTCCGACCCCGACGGAAACGCGTTCTCCATCACCGCGGCGGCAGAATTTTGAACCGCCAGGGGCTCAAGGCCGACCGCATGAAATGAACCTTTATGGGCCATCCACGATTGTCAGCTCGACTTCCGGTTGGCGAATTGCCTAACCCACTGAAGGCAGCACCGGCCCTCGCTCAGCTAGCCAAATCGAGAATTCCAGGAGGCGCAAACCATTCGAGTTGTGCTGACGTAAGGTCCGTTATCAGCGAATTTTACGCCGTGCGTCTTTGGACCTTCTCTTTATCTCGAATTCAGCAACGAGCCTACCGGTTCGTGCATCTGGCGACGATTTGTGCCTTGCTGATTGTTCGAACCTCGGCCAGCGCCTTGACGGCACTTAGGGCGTGTCTGACAATTCGCGAGTTCAGGTGATGACGGCGTTGAGGCTGCTAGCGGCGCGGTAGGTTATTGCGTGTTTGTCTTAGTGGGTCGCGAGTCCTCTCCATTGCTTCGATCGCAGAAGCGGCGCTCGATGACATTGCCGCGGTAGCTTTCTTTGTCTAACCCGACGGGTCTCCGCCTTATGATCCTCGCTGTTTAAGGTGGCCTTTATGGTCATCGGGTTCAGGGATCACCGCGGTAATGCCGCGGCCCCGCAAATGCGCGCGGATCGCTCTGGATGAGTACGCCTTGTCAGCACGAACAGCGTCCGGCCTCATCCGTGGCCGTCCGGATGTCCTGCCGACCCGGAGCTGCCGCATCGAGGGCACAAACATCGGCGAATCGCCAGCCTGGCCAGGACTGAGCAGACGCACCAATGCTCGCCCGTTACCATCGACGAGTTGGAGAATCTTCGTAGATAACCCGCCCCGTGAGCGGTCGACGGCGTGATCAGGCGGCTCGAGACCCAGATTCGTGTAATTCGATGAATCCCCCTGTGAGCCTGGCGACGTTCGTTGCGTGCTGGTGCGCACGGGCGATCGTGGAATCCACCGACAACGACCAATCGATCAACCTAACCGCCTCCGCGACAGCGGTCGGCTTCGCAAGAACCAGGTCCCATGTGCCCTCAGACGCCATCCGGGAATGCCACGTCCACACCGTCTGCCACGGCCCGAACATGAGAGGCAAATCACGCCAGGCGATCCCACACCGATACCGGTACACGATCACTTCGACCATCAGTCTGGCATCCGCGAACGGCCGTCGCTTACGCCCGTGGGACGAGGCAACATCTCCTCGATCAACGACCACTGAACATCCGAGAGCACCTCAAACGCGACATCCCAACAGCACCCCAGCCCAACCGTCAATCATTTGTCAGACACGCTCTAGCCGTCATTACGGACAGCGTCATTCCTCTGAAGTCACCCTCTCGCTGGTGCCGCCTCTCCCAGGTAGTCAGCCGAGGCGAATAGCTCGAAGAGTTCTGAACAATCGTCTCGCAGCCACAAATCTGCGACGAGTGTCTCGATGCGCTCAACAGCGTCGGCTTGCAGCACCCGAGAAGCGACGCCACGGAAACGCGCGCGAACGCCGTCATCGTCGAGCCACGGAACGTCGGGCAATGATGACGACAATTCTTCTCCGCCCAACAGACGAACCGTCACTGTTGCCGGCTGCTGGCCGAGGCGCAGGGCCTTGCCGTACTCCTCGTTGATTTCGATGCGGGTGCGGCTAATCACTCGAGCAAGCCTCGGATCGGCCATGTTCCGGTAGGTCTCTTCGTCGACTCGGCCGAAGACCAGCGCAGACGCAACCCCGTATTGCAGGCTCATCTTCGAGGTCTGAACGCGTTCGAAGGGGCCGAGGTTGTCGCACCCTGGGTAGGCCTTCGCCTCAGCGAACGTCGTGATGACGACTTCTTCGATGTCGTCGGCTCGGTCTACAAGGTCGCTCGCGACGACGAGAGCTGCAGCGATCGGAGTCTGGGTGAGGTTACAACCAGGGTTCGGCTTGAATCGCACCTCGCCGATACCGAACGGCCGATCGATCAGCTGACGATATAACACTTCACCGCGAACCGCGCCGTAGGCGGCGAACATGCCGTCTCGTCCCTCCAGAATCGACTCGGAGGCGGTGAGTCCGGCGCGCGCGAGATCGAACGCCGCGATGCCGCCGCGCGCCGCGTTGCCTGCGTGCGTGTTGATTTCTCCGCCGCCGGCCCACGGCCATTCGTTGAAGCCCGCCGCGGCATTCGCGGCGAATGACAGGGCGCTGACCGCCTGATCTTCGTCAAGATCGACAGCCGTGATGGCGGCGGCAGCGGCACCGAATGCGCCATTGACGCCCGACGGGCGAAAGTGCGAACTGCCTCCGCCGAGAACTACCGACGTGCCGAGTGTCGTGGCTGCGTCGTAGCCGCCGACGATCGCCCGAACCACCGCGTCGCCCGAGTAACCGTCTCGCTGGGCGAGGGCGAGAACGGCGGGCAACACGAGCACACCGATGTGGCTTGCGCTCATCAGGTGCATATCGTCACGAATGAGGCTGTGGGCGAGCGCTCCGTTGCCGAATGCCGCATCTTCGACTGCAACCGGGCGGGTCAGGCCCCATTGATGGGCCACGCCGCCGCTGCCGCGGCTGCCGACGTATGACACGATCGAGGGGGCCCACGGAGCTTCGAGACCACCGATGACGGCCGAAAGGTAGTCGAGCAGGCACATGGATGCCTTGTGCCTGACATCATCGGGCAGGTCATCATTGGCGATCCGGTGCAGGCGCTGCGCCATCTGCCGCGTCAACGAGGGTGGGGATGCAGTGGGGTCGAGGTGTGCAGTAGCGGAGCCGGTCGTCGACGGTGACGTCATGGCAACCTTCCTTTTTCGGCTGAACATCAGCTCTGGCTGAACATCAGCTCTGGCTGAACATCGAGCGGGCGCGCTCGCGTGTTGACAAGTATAAGCACGCTGATCTATCGTAAGCATGCTTATATCAAACTAACCGAGGAGACATCGTGGTTCAGATCTTCACCCTCACCCTTCCGATGGCACCGAACGAAACGACCGCCGACCCACTGAACGAACGAACCCGTGAGCTCGAGTCGTCGGCGGCGATCGATCGCGTGCTGCTCGGGTACTCGGCCATTTGGCCGCACAACCACGCCTACGCTCCGCACATGCTCGCCATGACCAAGCGGCTCGGCGTCATACTGGCACACCGGCCGGGGGTCATGGACCCTGCCGCAGCGGCCCGTTATTTCTCCACACTCGACGTGGTTTCGGGCGGTCGTTTGGCCATCAATCTCGTCATCGGGGGGTCAGAGACCGATATTCATCGAGAGGGCGATTACACCGAGAAGGCCGACCGATACGAGCGAGCAATCGAGTATCTCGACGTCGTGCGCGAGACCTGGTCGAACCCCGAATCCTTCGATCACCACGGCCGGTTCTACACCGAAGACCGGGTTAAGCAGCTCATTCGGCCAGTGAATTCGCAGATACCTATCTACATGGGCGGCGACAGTGATGCGGCTATCGACTTCGGTGCCCGGCACGCCGACCTGTACATGCTCTGGGGCGAACCGCTGGCCGGTACCCGCGAACGCATCGAACGCGTTAAAGCGGCCGCCGCTGGTTACGGTCGGTCGCCGCAGTTCTCGCTCAGCCTGAGGCTCTTTCTGGGCGAGACCGACGAGGCTGCGTGGGAGGCGGCGCACAAGGCGGAGCGTGCCATCCTCGATGCTCAGGGCAGCAATACGTTCATGCGATCATCGAAAACAGACGCGTCAGTGGGCCGCGAACGCCAGCTGGCCTTCGCTCAAGAGGAAGTGCACGACGACATCTTCTGGACCAGGCTCGTCACCCTGCTGGGCGGCTTCGCCAACTCTGCGGCCCTCGTCGGCACGCCCGATCGTGTCATCGAGGCCCTCAAGAAGTACCGCGCACTCGGCGTCGACGCGTTTCTCTTCACCACGGGGGCGCACGGCGCATGGGATGCCCGGCTCGAGGGTTTCGTCACTGAGGTGAAACGCGCTCTCGCCCGACAATCGCCTACTGTAAGGGTGTGAGTACAGCAACATCCCCGACCGGCGACGCGTCGCCGGCCCCCGCAGACTCCGACATGGAGCCCGCCACCTATGTGGTCGACGCCGTAGCGCGCCTGCAGCGCGCCGTGTTCGCCATCGGCAGCCAGCGCCTGCAGCCCTGGAACATGACGCTCTCGAGTTATACCGCGCTTCGCGTGATGGCGAATCGCCCAGAACTCACCCTCGCGCAGCTCGCCCGCCGCTGCTTCGTGAAGCCGCAGACCATGACACGAATCGTCAGCGAACTCGAACGCCGCGGGCTGGTTCAGCGGCTCCCCCGGCCAGAAAGCGAGCGCGCACTCTCGCTGAGTCTCACCGACCGTGGGCACACATCGCTCGCCGCGATGAACACTGAGGTGAACAAGATCAATCAGACGATAACCGGAGTGCTGAGCCCCGAACAGGTCGATCAGCTCGACTCGCTGCTGCGGTTGTGCGCCCTGACGGTAGAGACCGAACTGAAAGAACGCTGACGAGCTTCCAACGTTTCGCAGTTACGCACTGAATGCCGGGCCCTCGGGTACCCGGCATTCACCGTTTTCCACCCTGCACGAGGCATGGGTTGACAACATATAAGGATGCTGTCTAGCATAAGCATGCTTACGTTTGTACAGGGAGGTACAGGGTGAATTCTTACGAGATGCGTGACCTCGGCGGCGGTACGGTGTCAGGCCTATTGACTGCTCGCGCCAGCGCGGCTCCGAACCAGGAGGCCATCGTCTTCGGCGACTCGGTCATGACCTATGGCGAGCTGAATGATGCGGCGACGCGTTGCGCGTCGGCGCTGCTCGCTCTCGGCCTCACTCCCGGCGATTCGGTAGGATTGCTGGTCTCGAATCGGCCCGAGTACATCGTGGCGCACTTCGCCCTCAGCCGGGCCGGCCTGCGGAGCGTGCCGATCAACACCGCTTACAAGGGTGCATTTCTCGCATTCTCACTCGATCACTCCGATGCTAAAGCACTGATCACCGAAGCCCGATTAGCCGATCCGGTCGCCGACCTCGAGAATCTGCCCGCGGCGGTGCGAAGCGTCGTTTACATCGACGGCATTCCCGACCGGCTGCCCTCGGGCATCCAGAGTGTCGATTGGTCCGCGACGATTGAGAGCGCAGATCTGACGAGACCGCTCCCCGATGTTCAGCCCTCTGACATCGCAGTGATCGCCTATACCTCAGGAACGACCGGGCGCAGTAAGGGCGTGCTCTCGCCAGCGCTGCAGCAGGTCGTCATGGCCCGCGAGGTCGCCGTGGCAATGGGAACGACGACGCGCGACCGCCTCTACACCGTGCTACCTCTCTTTCACGGTGCCGCGGCAGTCGCGAGTTGCGTTCATGCCATCTACGCTGGCGCAACCATCTGTCTCAGCCCTCGTTTCAGCGCAAGCAAGTTCTGGGACGACATCAGGCAGACGGGCGCGACGCAGTTCAACGCCCTCGGGTCGATCATTCCCATGCTGCTGGCGCAGCCCGAGTCTCCACATGACAGAGACCATAGCGTCGAGCTGGTTTTCGCGGCGCCCGCCCCGCCCGAGGTGCTCTACCGCTTCGAGGCGCGTTTTGGTGTGCGCATCATCGAGGGCTACGGCGCGACCGAGATCAAGAACGTCATGTACAGCCCCGTTGAGGGCCGCAAGGTCGGCTCGATGGGCAAGCCCACCGCGTCATCGCTCATCGAGATTCACGACGAGAAGGGGCAGTCTGCCGGTGCGGGCGTTGTGGGCGAGATCGTCTACCGCCCGAAGCAGCCGAACATCATGTTCACGGGCTATCACCGAGACCCGCAGGCCACCCTCAACACCTTGGGCGACCTGTGGTTTCACACGGGCGACCTCGGCTATGTCGACGACGAGGGATTCTTCTACTTCGTCGATCGTAAGAAAGACGCCCTGCGCCGCAAAGGCGAGAACATCTCGTCACAAGAAGTCGAAGCCGTGCTCATGCTGTTTGCGGGCATCCATGACGCTGCCGCCATCGCCGTGCACTCCGATCTCGGCGAAGACGAAGTGCTTGCCGTCGTGCAAGTCGAAGACCCCGAGGCACTCGACTTCGAGGCTCTGTTTCGGCACTGCGACCAGGTCATGCCGCATTTCATGGTGCCGCGTTACTTTCGGGCGTCAGAAACACTGCCGCGCACTCCCACGGGCAAAGTTCAGAAGGTCACGCTTCGGGCAGAAGGTGTCACCGAAGACTCGTGGGATTCTCTCTCGGCCGGCCTCAAACCCACCCGTCACCTCTGACCAGCCCACCCGCCACCTCTGACCAGAACCGAAAGGCACCAGCGATGAACAGCCTTCGCATTCGCGACATTTCACCCCGTCTCGCTTTTCAGGCCCAACCGGGTACGACGGCACAGAAGATCGAGTTGGTCGAGCGGCTGATAGCCAGCGGCGTCACCGCGGTCGAGGTGTCATCGTTCGTCAGGCCAGACCTGGTTCCCGGGCTGGCCGATGCCGCTGAGGTGTTCGCCGGCATCCAGCGGCGACCAGGCGTGTCGCTCGAGTGCTGCGTAGCGAATGCCACCGGTCTCACTCAAGCGATCGAGGCCGGGGCGGATGCCGCGTGGTTTCTGCTCTCGGTCGACGAAGGCTTTTCGAGCGGCAACACCGGGCGGTCGATCGAGAAATCGTTGGCGGTGCTGGAGCAACTGCAGCACATTGCTGAGGGCTCCAGAACACAACTCGGCAGTTACCTCATCGGAGCGTGGGGCGGGCCCGTGGGGCTCGGTAAGAACCCACGCGCACTCGCCCCGGTTCTCAAACGCCTGGGCGAGATCGGTGTCGACGATTGGATTCTCGCCGACTCGTTCGGGTATGCCAGCCCCCGCCAGATCACCGAGACCGTCGCCTTCGTGGCGCCCTCGAGCAGGCTCGATTCGCTGACGGTGCAGGTGCACGACACACGCGGCATGGGTGTCGCCGACGTGGTCGAGTTGGCGCGGGCGGGAGTGCGTAACATCGACACGTCGCTTGCGGGTTCGGGCGGGCATCCTGCGTCACCCGCTGCTCGCGTCGGCGGGGTCTGCACCGAAGATGCCGTGCAAGCGCTTGAGCTGATGGGCTTCGATACCGGCATTGACCTGCCCGCGCTGATCGACGCCGCGAACTGGCTCGACACGGTGCTCGGTGGGCATGAAAAGGGGTTTGTGCGGCATGTCGGCGCAGTGCCGCAAGCTCACAACGACAAGGCACCGGTCGTTCCCGAGTTCAGCTGGTCGCGTTGATCAGCCCATCGTCGACTTCGCGAAGAAAGAAAGCGTCATCATGATTCTCACCATCACTGAAGCACAACGGCTTGTCGAACAGAGCATGGAGTCGGTGGGCCATACCGAAGCCGAAGCGCGCATCATCGCCGATCATCTCATCGACTGCGAACTTCGCGGGCTTGCCTTCGGCGGCGTCGCCCGTGCCTTGTCGATCATCGAACGCATCACCAGCACCCCGACTCCGCCGTCACCCATCGCGCTGACCAGAGAAACGTTCGTGTCGGCCCAGTTCGATGGTGGCGATCAGGTGGGCTATCTGGTGGCCGATCGCGCGACCGACGCGGCGATCGAGAAGGCTCGAACCATGGGCATCGCGGTCGTCGGGGCGAATAACACCTGGTACACGGGTATGTTCTCGTACTACCTCGAGCGCATCACGGCTGCTGGCTTCATGGGCATCATCGCCGGCAGCGGGGCGCACATCGTGGCGCCGCACGGTGGAACAGAGGCCAGGTTCGGCACGAACCCCATCGCCTTCGGCTTTCCCTCGACGACGGGGCCGATCATCTGGGATGTCGGTACTGCGAGCGTCATGCTCGGCGAGATCTTGGTGGCGATGCGGCTCGGCCAGCCCATCGCCGAAGGGCTCGGTTACGACCGAGAGGGCGAACCCACGGTGAACCCTCAAGCGGCCCTCAGCGGCGCGTTCACCGTATGGGGCGGTCACAAGGGCTCTGGCCTGGCGCTTGTCGTGCAGCTGCTCGGTATGATGACCGGGGCAGCCGCTGCACCGGTCGGAATCTCTGATTGCGGCTTTTTCGTACTCGCCGTCGACCCTGAACTGTTCGGCTCGGCCGACGACTTTCAGGCTCGTGTCGCCGAGTATGCCGAGTCCATTCGTTCGACCCGCCCGGTAGATGCACAGACGCCCGTGCGGGTGCCTTTCGATCGTTCGATCGCCGAACGATCACGTCGCCAGGCAGAAGGAACCCTGAACATTCTCGACCCGGTCTACGTAGAGCTTCAGCGCATTTCGCAGGGCGCCGCGGTCGAGGCGAAATCAGAAAACCCGCAAGACACGATCAACCGACTCATCAACGAAAGGTAACCATGTCACTCTACGTCGCACTCTTCACCCACCCCGATGAGGCCGGCTGGGCCGAGCACCTCGACGAGCATGTGCAATACCTGCTGCAACTCATCGCGCAAGGCAAGCTCCGCGCATCAGGGCCACTCGTCGGCACCCCGCAGAAGCGGGCCGTTCTCATCATCTCTGCCGAGAATCGCGAAGAAGCCGAGGGCATCATCGCTGCCGACCCCTACGACATTCACGGCATGATCACCGATCTCGTTCTCGAAGAGTGGGATCCCATCTTCGGCGCCTTCAACGCCGAGTCGACCAGGGTGGACGAACGGCTCACCCTGCGCGGCTGAGACAGTCACATCTGAAGGGCGCGGCCCGCGTGCGTTCTATTGCACGTGGGCCGAATCTAATACTTGCTCGAGTTCCGACCGGGGCGTGCCCGCCGATGTACAGAACCGAGCGGCACGCTACCTCACCCTCCCGAGGCTCCGCGAGGGTCGACCAGATAGCCCTCTCGCGGCTCAGGCGCGCGGTCGGCAGGAATCATCGAGCTAGGGAGTTCACACCAACACCAGAATTGTGAAAAACCCACTTTGAAGAGATCGCGGCTCTCCGCAAGCGATCCCGTAATGCTCCGATCGACGACAGGTCATCGCGTCTACAGCTCATCGGCTGCTGACGTTGCCGAAGAGCGAGGCGATCGGCGCAAGAATGACTGGCCGTGCGGCGAACCACACGCCTACCATGACGGCGAGGGAGACGAAGAAGATGGCGAAGCCCCACCAGTTCACCTCGTCCGACCCGCCATACATGTGGTTCAGGTTGCGGAGGGCACCTGTGGCGAACACCAGTGCGACGTGAACCACGATGAAGAAGACGAAATAGAGCATGACCGGAAAATGGATCGCCCGCGCAACTTCGATGGGGTACGCCGCGCTCAGCCGTTTGGCGTTCTTCGGCCAGATGGCTGACATGCGAACCCCGGTGACCACTGCAAGCGGGGCGGCGACGAACACAGTGATGAAATACGAAAGCTGTTGAAGGCTGTTGTAGTTCACCCAGCCGTCTTCGGTGGGCCACTGCAGCGTGAGGTATTGCAGCAGCGCCGATATGGCGTTCGGGAACACGGACCAGCTCGTAGGTACGATTCTGACCCACTGGGCGGTGACGAACAGCAACACGACGAAGATTACGCCGTTGACCAGCCAGAGAATGTCGAGCGACTGGTGAAACCAGAGTGTGAGGCTGATCTTGCGCGGTGTGCCTTTGGCCCATCGTGATGCCCAGAACGCGGCCGGTCTGCGTTCGGTCCGCACCTGCCAGCCCGAACGGATGATCAACACCATCAAGAAGGCGCTGAAGAAGTGTTGCCAGCCGATCCAGGTCGGAATGCCAACGGGTGCGAAGTCGGGAAGCGCGTACGATCCTGGGTACGTCTGAAGAAAATCTTGTATCGGGGCGTAGGTTGTGAGGCCTCGAGCAGCGAGTACCACGACTGCGGCAATCACGAGCAGCGCACCTGCGGCGAGGATGAACTGAGCCGGCCGTGACGAGGGAATCCAGCGCGAGAAGGCGGTCAACGGGCCTGCGACCTCCTTCGCGGCCGAAGTGCGGGAGGCCGACGGGCGGGTGATCGTCACCGTGGGTGCGGGTGCAGCGCCCGGTGGCGCCACTCTTGATTCCCGAATTGTGCTCGTCCCACCCGGCGCCGCCGCTGGAACAGTCGTCGCCGACGTGGGCACAGCCGAAGTCGTCGACGTAGTGTCGACTGCAGTGACCACAATGCCGTCATCGGCTCGCCTGGGAAGCCCCTGACGCCCGGCGGGCTTCGCGCCTTCGCCGACCGCCGTTGAGCCCGCCGGCCTCGGCGCTCGAGAACCCACCGCGGCAGCCGTCTCGACCGGCGAAGCCGCTGGCACTGCCGCGGTAGCAGCATCTGGCACAAGCGACCCAGGCGTCTGCACGGAGGCACTCGCTCCGGTGTCGTCCGGCGCCCGCGGAGGCAGCGGCTCGCCGCCCGATACGCGGGGCAGGCCTTGTCGGCGCGGAGGGTTTGGGTCGGAGACGGGTGGTGGCACTACTGCTTCTTTTTCGCTTCGAGTGCTTCGATCAGTTGGGGTACCACCGTGAAAACATCGCCGACGACGCCGAAGTCGGCGATGTCGAAAATAGGTGCATCAGCGTCTTTATTGATTGCCACGATGGTCTTGGCTGTTTGCATGCCCGCCCGATGCTGGATTGCACCTGAGATGCCTAGGGCGATGTAAAGCTGTGGCGAAACCGAAACTCCCGTTTGTCCGACCTGACACGACTGCTGAACGTATCCGGCGTCTACTGCTGCGCGAGAGGCGCCTATTGCTGCCCCGAGGGAGTCGGCAAGTTGTTCGACGAGAGCGAAGTTGGCCAACGAGCCCAGGCCGCGCCCTCCAGAGACCACCGTTGCCGCGCCGCGAAGCTCAGGTCGCGATGACTGTGCGGGTGCTGGTGTGAACGATTCGATCGTTGCGGCAGATTTGTTGGAAGGGGCATGCCTTAGTCGTTCAATGACGAGTGGCTGGGGCTCCGCGTGTGCAGTAATAGCCCCCATGCGGACCGTTACGACGATCGAACCTGTCGAAGTTGCAGACAAGATGTCATAGCTCCCGCCATACACCGAGTGATGAACTAAAACGCCCTCATCGTCGCGAGAAACGCCGACGGCGTCCGCCGCCAATGAAGATCTACGGCGTGCCGCAACACGTCCGGCCACATCGCGACCCTCGATTGAGTTTGCGATCAGCACCGCGTCTGGGTTCATGAGATCCCACGCGAGGCACAGCGCGTCGACAATCGGCACGCTGAGCACCGACGAGACGCGAGCGTCCTCCACAACGATGACCGTGGTTGCGCCTAACCGAGCGGCCTCCGCGGCGGCTCCGACCGCCTGCTCTGGAGTCGCCACGACCAACGCAATGGGAGTGCCCACCGAGGTCGCAGCGGCCAGTAGGCCAGCAGCGCTTGTGGCCAACTGACCGTCGTTCGTCACCGTGACGAGCACGAGAATCGAGTCTGAAGCAAAATCGGTCATGATGGATCCCTACGCCAGAAGGTTGGAGATGAGAAATTCCGCGATCAGTTGGCCCGCATCACCTTGGTCGTCTACTTTCACGCCGGCTTGCCTCGGAGGCTTTTCCGCTACCGCAATCAATATGGAGCGCGGCACGGATAGATCATCGATTGTGATGTTGAGATCTGAGAGTGAAATCATCTCGTACGGTTTTTTCTTGGCCGCCAGAATCCCTTTGAAAGACGGGAATCGGGCTTCCGCAAGGGCCTCAGTGACCGAGATCACTGCAGGGAGTGCTGCTGAAACCGTCATCACTCCCTCATCGGTTGCTCGAGTGCCCCTGACAATACTGTCGTCGAGGCTGATCTCCGTGAGGTTGGTCAACTGCGGTAGGTCGAGTGTCTCTGCGATCATCGCGGGCAGAATACCCGAAGCACCGTCTGTTGACTGGTTACCCGCGATGACGAGGTCGAACCCGAGGCGCGTGATCGCCGCTGACAGAACTTCCGCGGTCACCCCATAGTCGGCGCCCACGATGGCGGGATCGGCTATATGAACCGCAGAATGAGCTCCCATAGCCAACCCTTTCCGCAGCGACGCCGTTGCAGAATCTGGAGCCATCGTCAGCACGACCACTTCGGTGTCTGGGTTGCGGTCTGCGTGAGCGAGCGCGAATTCTAGAGCACGCTCATTGATCTCGTCTAACACCGCGTCGCTGGCAGCGCGATCTGCGATTCCTGTTTCGGGGTCGAGCTTTCTCTCCCCATAGGTGTCGGGCACTTCTTTCATGAGGACGATGATCTTCATTGGTCTCTTCTCTCAGGAGCGATGATACTCACTGCGCGCCAGCGCTCGTTGTTCAGGCACAGAGGCGATAGACGCACATCTGACCGAAGCTGTTATTTGGATTCCCACCACGGAGTGATGACTGCTCGCGCCAAAGTATGCGACGCGAGATTGAAACCGAGAAAAGCAGGAGTTGCGTCGACGCTGATTTCGAGCTCATCAACATCTACCGCGTGCACGGCTATGAAGTAGTTGTGTTTGCCGCTTCCAGCGGGAGGGGCAGCGCCCAGGAAGCGCTTCAGCCCGGCATCGTTGGCCAGCTGAAGAGCACCTGCTGGCAGATCGTCGCTCAGCCCGCTCCCCACCCCTGTTCCCAGCTCGGTGACAGAACTCGGGATGTTCGCGACCGCCCAGTGCCAGAACCCGCTCCCTGTTGGAGCCGTCGGATCGTAGACAGTCACCACGAAGCTCTTCGTGGCTGATGGGAAACCCGACCAAGAGAGATTCGGAGATGTGTCCGATCCGCCGGCACCGAAGATGCCGCTGACGTGGGCGAGAGCGAGTTCTTCGCCATCTGCGACATCGGTGCTGGTGACCTCGAACTCAGGTACTGACGCGATCTGGTCATACGGTGATTTTGACATGTGCTTCCTTGCTCATTGTTTCGGTTTTCGTTTTTTTCGGTTCAGGTCAGGGAATGAGAATGCCGCGCCCGCGAATGCGGCCCAGCTGTAAGTCTGCGATCGCGTCGAGGGCGGCATCGAGGGGATACTCGGCCGTGTGCAAGACCATGCGGCTTTGGCTGGTGAGGGTCATCAGTTCAACGAGGTCGTTGTAGGTTCCAACCAGGTTTCCCACAATGTTGATTTCGCGAGAAATGATGTCAATTGTCGGCACATTGACGGTGCCGCCGTATCCGATCACGTAATGCGATCCCCGCGTACGCAACAACTTCGGCGCGAGAAGTTCCGCACCGTTCTCTCCGACGAAGTCGAAGAGAACGTGTGCTCCCCCCGAAGTGATGTCTAATACCCGCCGTTGCACGAACTCATCGCTTGTCGCATGCACAGTGTGGTGAGCGCCGAGTTCTATCGCTAGTTCGAGGGCCGCCTCAGACTGATCGACGACTGTGACCTCAGCCGAGGTGATTGCGAGCAGGCTCTGAATGCCGATGTGACCCAGACCACCGGCACCAACAACAACGGTGTGGGTACCTGGGTATAGTGCAGACGCTGCCTTGCGCACGGCATGGTATGCGGTGAGACCTGCATCTGCCAAAGCGGCAACGTTTCGCGGTTCTAATCCCGGGCCGAGCTTGACGACTGCTCGAGCGTTCGTGAGAAGCTGCTGCGCCATTCCGCCGTCGACATTCACACCCGGAAATGTTGCGTTCTCGCAGTGGGAGTCTTCGCCGATTCGGCAAGCCGGGCACAGGCCACAGCTCGTAAGCGGGTGCATGATGACGGCATCGCCCGGAGATACGTTGCTGACCGCAGATCCCACCTCGCGAACCCACCCGGCATTTTCGTGCCCGAGCGTGTACGGCAACTGTGGGTTCTGGATTCCAGACCACTGGCCCTCGATGATGTGCAAGTCGGTTCGACATAAGCCCGCGGCACCGATGTCGACGATCACGTCCCACGGTCTCGTGATCCGTGGTTCGGCAACCTCGTCAACGGTGGGCGGACGCTCGTATTCGTGCAGTCTTACGGCCTTCACATCGACTCTTTTCCCTGTTCTGTAATTATCTGTTAATAAATAATAGAGTACAAATCTATTGACACGCAAGTTAAACTAATCTAACGTCAATCTACACGATGACCCCTAGTCCTGACCGCCCCAGCCTCGTAAGAATGTTGTTGTTCTCAGCAGCGTTTTGCGTCATCGGTGCTGCGCTATGTGCAAAATCTCTCGGAGACTCTTCAGCGTTGGTCGACATCTGGGCTGGCGGATTTTCTGTCGTCTTGGGTTCGTCGCTCTGTGTTCAAGCGTTCGCCAGGTTGCTGGAGGTCTAGCGAGTTGGCGAAGCAGACAATTGAGGCTTGGGAAGCGTCGAGTGTCGATGACACCGGTCGGGCATTCACCGCTCTCGGTGTATCAAACGCACGCGTTGAGATACTCCGTGCTATTTCTCGTCGCGGTGAAAGCCCTACGAGTGCGCTGATGGAGGACGTCGGTCTTAGCCGAAATGGTCTCTCGCGACATCTCGAGGTTCTGCGTCAATCAGGGTTTTTGTCAGATCGGCATGCGACGCATCCGCGCGGTTCTGGTCCAATCACCTACTGGAGTCTCGACAGTGACGGTATCAGTGACGCGATCGAGGCGCTGTTGACTTACATTTCGACTCTCTAGTCATTCTGCGTTGTTGCAGAATGCGGCGCTTGCGCAGGCTGTTTATGCAGACATGACAGTCATCGCCAGAATCATGCAGAGCGTGCAGGTCGCGTGAGGGATGGTGTGGGCTCTTTTTTTGTGAATGGCAGGCACGATCAGTACCGCTGCACACAGAGCCCAGTCAACGAGCACTAGTGTGCCGATTATGTTGCTGGCGAGCATTTCGTGCGGCATGTGAAGTGAACTAGCTGCGGGGCTGGAGGCTGTGGTGGCGGGAGTGTCCATTCGATGAGCTGGCATGAGAAGCAAGGCAAGAGCCATGAACCACACATCGACGAGCACAAGAATAGTGACGGATTTCTGCCGTGCATTTGAGGCCCGATTAGAGCGTATTCGAGCGACCACCAAGGTGATCATACTGACGCTGATCACTGCTAACAGCGCTCCGCAGCCTACGCTTGCGGGAAAACTCGGCAGTGTGAGTACAGCGAGCATCACCGCGCCAGTTATCAGGCTTACCCCTGCCTGAATTCGTGAACCGTTGCGTCCGCCGACGGCTGCAGCCATGCCCGCGATTGTGAGAATGGCTGCAGCGATGCTGGTCAGTGGCACGTATGCCCGTCTGTTCCACCGTCAGCATGGTGTTGGTGCGAAACATCTGCCGGAACGTCGAGGGTCGGATTTCGGTCAAAGAAACCATGCGGCTTCAGGGTGAATTTTGCGTAGTCCACAGGCATGACTGGCCAGTCCTCGGGTCGGGGAAAGTGGGTGGGTCCGAAGGTGTGCCACAAGACGATGTCTTCGTTCTCGAGCGAGCGGCCTGCCTTCTGATATTCCGGTATTCCGCCGCCACCGAGGTGTTGATTGGGAAAATCTCCTGCTGAGTAACGTTCCTTCGGGTCGTATTGCGTGATCCACAGCTGTTTGGTCGTGAATTGGGCACGCGTCGTGACCGTTGCTGATTCGTCGGCCAGCAGCACCGGGTTCTGTTCCGGATAGAGAACGTAAGAGACCGGGTCACCGAATCGGTTCAGAGAGTTGGGGTTCGTGATGTGCCACGTTCGAGCGAGGCTGGCATTGGCGAGCCGACCTCCTTCAGACTCGTTTGTGATCGGCGTGGCCTTGTTCGTGAACGCGTTGCCGTGTTCATTGCCGGGCCCAGCCGGAACTCGTTTAACTTCAACTTCTTGAACGGTATTGTTCGTCCCGTCGACGGTCATGTCTAGACGTGCCGAGAAGAGGTGCTGATGGTAAGGGGCCCCAAGGCCCGGCGCGACCTCGTTGGCGTATGGATAGTCTTTTCCCCGATATGACGAGGTGAACAGTATGCCGGTAAGTTTTGCTTCGCACTCGATAGTGCCGTCTAGATAGAGGTACCAGAAAAAACCGTAATCATAGTTGCCCACGGTGGTGAAGAATGAGATCACGAGCCGGCGTTGCCGGCGGGTCTCGTTCGATCCGGTCACGAAGTCAGAATGTTTCCAGAGAATGCCGTAATCCTCTTCGTGCATGCAGATGGCATTCTTGATCGTCTTCGGGTGGCCCTGCTCATCCATGATCACGCCATCGAAGTACGTGATCTCACCGACGCAGTCGCAGCCGAGTTCGAGGCTGTTGGTGTATCGGGCGAACATGTACTCGCCGGTGTCGAAGTAGTTCTGCCAAAACCGCACCGGGCTCGGATCAGCGTACGGCACCACCATTTCGGCGATCGATGCCCGATAGATGATCGGCCGATCTTCACCCTTGTCGTGGAAAGAGAGCTGGCGCAATATCAGTCCCTCTCGCGCATCGAACCCGACCCGGAATTTCCAGTTCTGCCAGGTGACGACCTCGCCGTCGACCTGATACGACGGCCCATCTGGCTGACTGATCTCGAGTGGCTTCAGGCTCTTACGCTCTGGCCCACGGAACGCAGGGTCGTCATAGTTGCCTGATTCTTTCGGCACCGGCAAATCCAGAAAGTCGACGAGCTTGATGACACGCCCTTCGGTCATATCTACGTAGGCGCAGAGCCCATCGACAGGATGGGCCCAGCACGCGTCTGTCGGATGGTCCTGCATGAAGAACAAAGACCGGGCGACGCGATGGTTCAACTCATCGTCGAAACCATAGTGTCCAGCAGAGAGCGGAATGGAGACAACCTGAGCGGGGTCGATACCGCGCCGAGCGATCGCCTCCTGAAACCCGGGGTCGGCTTGAATAATAGGCCCGATCAACTCGAATTCTTCGTCGAGAATCGCAACCTGACCATCCTCTGGTGCGATTGATCGAACCGAGACCACGCTGGCTGCGACAATGTCCACCACGATGTCTTGCGACTCGCCGGTAGCCAGATCGATGAGGATCGCTCTGGCCCACCGTCTTACGGCATCGCCGGGGCTGAAAGCCAGAACGTCTTTCTTGTTCGGCTCCTCTAACCCCACGTGCACAAATCGAGTCGACTCGAGCAGAAATTCTCCATCGTGAAGGATTTTGCGGACCGCGTCGAGTTCGCTGACACTGAGATTGTCCAGTGGATGAGGCTGCACGTCGCCCATGCCCGCAATGCTTCTCTCATGCTGAGTGATCGACATAAAAAGTTCCTTCTCTTCTTGAGTGCGTTGATCGGCCTGAATCCCTACGACTCTTGACGCCCGATTTTGCTGTAGACATCTGGTCGGTGGTTGCGGAGCCAGAGCGCGAGAACGATGCCCGCGACGGTGATGACGATCAGGCCTATCGCGCAGATGGGTCCGATGTTAGGAATTCCGAGGACGAGATCCAAGTTGGTCAACACGAGCACGAGAACCGCAGCGAATCCGATGCCGGCAAGAGCAGGCGCGATCAATGACTTCCATGTCGACTCCAGGCCTGGTCGGCGCCGGAAGAACGCGATGATCGCCGCTATCGTGCCCAGGAACAACAGCAGGATGCAGATCGTGCCGAACCCGCCGAACGCACCGTAGATCAGCACGACATCTTTGCTGAAGCCGATCAAAATGAGGTAGATGGCTAGGCAGATTCCGATGCTGGCCAAGACAGCGATCCAGGGAGACCCAAGTTTACGATGCACTCGGCCTAGACCAGAGGGCAGAATTCGATCCCGTCCCATCGAGTACAGATATCTGACGGACGCGCCTTGCACAGAGTTCGCCGCAGCAAGTTGACTTGTCACGAGCAGAACCGATACGAGGGTTGCCACAAAGCCGCCGAGATAGACCTGAATACTAGAGATCACTGAATCGACGGGGGCATTGCGAGCATCATCAACGACCTGCGAGGGTCCGACGGCCACGATATAAGCGAACGCGGCGAGAGCGAAGAACAGGGCGGTGAAAATGATCGCACCGTAGGCCGCCCTCGGAACCGTCTTTTCGGGCTTCTTCACCTCTTCCCTGAACACGGCCATCGCTTCGATACCGATCATTGTGTTGAGCGCAAACAGCACTGCGATACCGGGGTTGGCAGACAGAAATTCAGAGGGCAGAAAGGAAGAGGGGGAGTACCCTTCTGGGCCGCCCTTGATCATCACCGAAGCTTCATAAACGGCGACAATGATGATCTCTAGGCTGACGAAGACAGCAACAGCCTTAATAGAGAGGTCTACGCGCAGCAGATTGAGCACCGTAACGACGGCAAAGCCGATCAGGCCCCAAACCTGCCAGGGCAGGGAGGAGCCGAAGACGTTGGTCACGAGCGTCTCGGTGATCAAACCGAGGAACACATAGCCACTCACGGCGTAAAAGATGTAAGCGATGGTTGCCAAGAACGAACCCGCAACGGCAGCAGGTTTACCCAAACCTTGGGCGATCAGGGTGTAAAAGGCGCCCGGAGTCTTCATATGCCGGCTAATGGCCAAGATCCCGACCTCGAACAGCAGCAGCAACGCACCCGCTGCAAGAAAAGCGACAGGCGCGCCTATTCCGTTTCCGAAGGCAATGGCCGGTTGGAGGTAGCCCGCCAGCACAGCAAGCGGGGCGTTGAATGCAATGAAGATGAATGCCAAAGTAACGGCATTGAGTTTTCGTGGTAGAGCAGTTTGTGGTTGAGTGGCCGCCGATGGATCATTGGCCGCCTCAGAAGTCGTTGAGGTGCGAACCTCAGGTGCTTTGTGATCGAGCTCACTCATTTGTAGACACTCCAGGTATTGGGCGGAAACCGTGTTGGATGTGAATTCGAATGCCTGCGCCCGTGGTCTTTAGCCGGCGAAGGCCGAATCGTCGTACTTGATTGGTGAATTATTCGCGGGTAAATCTGGTGATTCGCTACAGACGCGCAAGTCAACGTCGTTTGGTGACTGATCGGCTGGGACGCGCGGGGTGTTACGCCAGCCAGCGCATTTCTGTTTCCCCGACACTAGAGGTGGATTCTGCAATAGTCAATATATTTGACACTTATTATTTGAAGATGTAACTTTAAGAATATCGATTTCCTCAATCGACGATGACGCGTTAATCCAGGGAGTATCTGATGAGCACTATCACCGAACAGACGAGTGTCTTGAATGACGCGCGCGTTGAGTTGAGCGGACGTCAGCTCGGTCATGTCATAGACGGGCAGATCGACCCGTCGGGTATCGGAGATGCGATCGTGGTGATTGATCCTGCGTCCGGAGATGTGATTGCAACCATCCCCCAGGGAACGAAAGCGCATGTTGATCGTGCTGTTGAGGCTGCGAGAACGGCACAGCCGGCCTGGCGGTCCAAATCGTATTCAGAACGTGCAACCGTCTTGAATGCCGTCGCGGGTCTGGTTGAGGCGAACGTTGAAAGACTCGCCGCGCTGGAGTCACTCAACACGGGCAAGCCATTCGATGCGGCTCGCGACGAGATTCTTGGTACTGCTGAAGCATTTCGATTCCTGGCGGGTGCGGCACGAGCGTTGCAGGCTCCCGCGCCAGATGAATATGTGGGTGGCCAACTTTCCATGATTCGACGAGAACCGGTTGGCGTTGTCGGTGCAATAACTCCATGGAACTATCCGTTGTTAACAGCATCGTGGAAGATCGCTCCAGCTCTCGCTATGGGAAACACTGTCGTTCTCAAACCCTCTGAGCTCACCCCGCTGACCACCCTTCTGTTCATGGATCTGATAAAAGACGTGCTCCCTGCGGGGGTCCTCAATATTGTTCTCGGTACCGGCCGAGAAGTGGGTGCCGCTCTGAGCGAGCACACCGCTGTCGATCTGATTTCGTTGACAGGCAGCGTTGGTAGCGGGCAAGCGGTTATCGCGGGCTCAGCTCATACGTTGAAGCCGACGCACTTAGAGCTGGGGGGAAAGGCGCCCGTTCTCGTCTTCGACGACGCCGTCCTCGATGATGTCGCTGCGGGAGTACGGTTCGCCGGTTTCTGGAATTCCGGTCAAGAGTGCGGCTCGGCGACGCGCATCATCTGTGCTGAGTCTGTTCGAGACGAACTGACTCAGCGTCTCGTCGACTCTGCCACGACCCTCCGTGTGGGAGCGCCGGATGAGTTGAACTCCGAAATGGGCCCTCTCATCAGTGAGCGGCAGCGTAACGCGGTGGCAGCGATGGTGAATCGGGCGCGTGATGCAGGTGCGACTGTGGTTTTGGGCGGTGAGGTGCCTGACGGGGCCGGCTTTTTCTATCCGCCCACAATTATCACCGACGTGGTTCACGGGAGTGAGATTGCGACGCAAGAGATCTTTGGGCCTGTGGTCACGATCGAGACCTTTTCTGATGAAGCTGAGGCGCTAGCGTTGGCGAACAGCGTCGTGTACGGTCTCGCAGCCTCCGTCTGGACCGAGAATCTTGGTCGCGCTCTGCGGGTCTCGAGCCTTCTTGACTTCGGTACGGTGTGGGTCAACGGACACCTGCACGGGGTGAGTGAGATGCCGTGGGGTGGGTTCGGTGCGTCTGGACACGGGCGTGAGATGTCAATTTTTGCGCTCGAAGATTTCTCTCGAACAAAGCATGTGATGATCGCGACAGGGGCGACTTCCTAACACCTGAACGGTTTCCGCCGCAGTATTTCTGCACCGCTATCAAGCAACCACTAGTTCTCGCATCAGCGGGAAACGTCAAACGAAGGAGAACATAAATGTCAGGCAGCGTAGTACCTCACTTCAACGCACACAGCGCGGAGTTCAAGAAATTTTCCGCGGGCGAGATGGCTCTTCTGTATGCATCAGATGATGGAACCCGGCTTGCGGGAAGCTTCAAAGAATCCGGCCTCCATCAGATGACGATGCCGTTTGACGAGTTCATCTATATCGTCGCTGGAAGCTCGAAAATCACTGTAGAAGGCGAAACCTTCGAGATGGGCGTGGGTGACGCCTGCTACTTGAAGAAAGGCATGGAAGTCACTTTCGAACACTCCTCAGACTTTCACGATGTAACCGTGTTGCTCTCAGACACTCCCATCGAACCAATAGTTTGAGTCATGATGACGCCTATGGTTCGATACGCCTCGAATCATTCGCGCTACCATTTGTACCGAGTCACTGATTGGACGGGGTAACATGCCTCCATTTCCATCTGCGAGCAGAGATCTGGTCTTCTCTAATCTGCCATCGTCGGACATCGTTGCCGCGGTGGTGCAGAGAATTAGATCTGCCATCGGACTCGGGTTGGTGGCCGGTGGTGACAAGCTTCCGAAAGAGGCGGAGCTGGCGAGACAATTTGGCATTTCAGCCTTTGCGCTTCGCGAGGCACTCACGACGTTGCGCGAAGAAGGCGCGATCGAGACTCGGGCTGGCAAGTTCGGAGGCAGCTTCGTTACTGAATCGCTCGTCACAGAATCGCTCGCTCACGACGAACTATGCCGCTTGACTTTCTCGGAGCTACGAGACCTCGGGGATTGGCGACGCATGCTTTCTGCGCAGGCCGCAGATCTTGCTGCGCGGCGAGCATCGCCTTCGAACCTCGAGAGGCTTTCCGGTTACGCACATCAAGTCTCCGAGGCCCAGACGGCTGAACAAGCACGTCGTGCGCACGGCCGTTTCTACTTGGAGCTGGCCGCGGCCGGCCAATCCATGAGGTTGAGTCAGGCCGGATTTGCCATGCACGATCAGCTCGATTGGCTGTTCGGTCTCGTGCTTGACGACGAACCCAAACGGGCGCTGAGGTCTGCGGAGCTGAGCGAGATCGTGCACTGCGTCGGCACCCAGAATTCGGACTACGCCCGCGTTCTGGCATCAACTCACATTCTCACGATGGTGGATGAGCTGGCGCGTTTACGATTGGAGCTGATTGCGAGCCGAGATCGGCAAAGCGGTGCCAGAGTCAAGGCCGTGAGCGGTGAGAGCTTCGCTGCGGAAGTAGAACTGTTCGTCGGCTCGCTGGCATCCGAGATTGGGGCCTTGGCAGTAAAAACCGCGCCCCTATTAGGTGCGACGCTGTCGGCCCGTGAAATTCGCACAGGGGTTTCGTTGCTTGTTCTTCCTGCGTTCGATCGGATTCCTATTTTCAGCCTCGGCCTCGGCGTCATGGCAGAGGTCGGAGTAGTGCCCGAGCATCCCTACTGGATCAACTGGTGGGAGACGACGCCATCGGGTCCAGTCGAAAATACTCATCACATTCTCGATCCCGAAGACGAAAACTTTTATGACTACGAAGCCAGGGAGTTCATAGCCCAGCCTCGACAGCGCTTAGCAGACTGGGCGACCGGCCCGTATGTGGACTACGGGGGAAACAATGACTACATAGTCACGTTTTCGTCCCCCATTCTGTTCGAAGACCGGTTTCTCGGGGTCGTGACGGTCGACCTCTTGGTCGCCGACTTAGAGCGTCACTTCTCATCGTTTCTTGCCGGACTCGATAGCTCCTGCGTCGTCGTGAACGCTGAAAATCGAGTGGTGATGTCGAATTCTGTGTCGTTTGACGTTGGTGATGTGGTCAGGCCGGCATCGAGCGATGACGTGTTCTCGATCGGCGTTTTCGGCTGGTCGCTGGTTCTGAAAAATACCCGAGTGAGCACTGAAACAGCCAACATTCTCGCATAACTACTGAGCGCCATCGGGATCACCGATGTGCTCCCGATCTGGGTCGCGAATTCGGGTCTACCGGCAGTATCCGCTGCCTACTTATTCGCGCCCGAATTCACAGGCAATCTTTCAAAAAATGAGGAAAACAGATGTCAAATGAGCAACTGGCGAACGACCAGCGAACAGTGGTGCGGGATTTCTCCAAAAGGGTAATCGGGAATTTCATAGATAATCGCTGGGCTCCCTCGACATCAGCCGACCAACTCGTTGTGGTTGATCCTTCAACCGGACTCGAGATTGGGCGCGTTCCTGCTTCTTCGGCGGTCGATGTAGATGTCGCTGTCTCGGCCGCCGCGGCCGCCCAACCAGCATGGGCTCGTCTGACACCCGCTGCTCGGGCGAACTATTTGCTCGAGCTGGCGACGCTCGTCGAGCAGCACATTGATGAACTGGTGGTGATCGAAGCAATCGACGCGGGAAAGCCGATCACGGCCGCAAAGGAAGAAATGCACGGCGTGGTCGACGCAATGCGCTTTTTTGCTGGCTCCGCCCGCTCGCTGCCCGCCCCCGCCGGCGGTGACTATCTCGACGGAGTGACGTCGGTCATGCGGAGAGAACCGGTCGGCGTCGTTGCCGGCATCACCCCTTGGAACTATCCGCTCCTACAAGCGGTTGCGAAGTTGTTTCCCGCCCTCGCCACTGGCAACACGGTGGTGATTAAGCCTGCCGAGACGACGCCCTACTCCACCGCCTGGCTGGCAGAGTTCAGCGTTCGCGTGCTCCCTCCCGGCGTGTTCAATGTCGTCTTCGGAACCGGCCACAGTGTCGGCGAGGCGCTCACTCGGCACCCAGACGTCGATCTCGTGTCTTTCACCGGGTCTATCGAGGCCGGTCGTAAGGTCGGCATAGCCGCCGCTGATGGTGTCAAGAAAGCAATCATGGAGTTGGGTGGCAATGCTCCCGTCATTGTCTTCGATGACGCAGCTCTTGACTCCGCTGTCGATGCAATCGTGATTGCGGGTTTGTACAACACTGGGCAAGAGTGCATGGCAGCGAGTCGACTGATCGTGCATTCTTCGATTGTCGAAAAATTTACCGAGGCCCTGATCGTGCGCTGCACCGTCGAGCGAATCGGCGATGTTCTTGATCAGAGCACAACTCTTGGCCCAATGACATCAGCGAGTCAGCGCACTCGAGTTCTCGAGAAAATCGAACGACGCAGCGCCTTGTCACAGGTGGTGACTGGCGGCACGGTGCCTGCGGGCGAAGGTTTCTATTTCCCGCCGACGATCATCACCGGAGTCTCACAAGACGACGAGCTCGTGCAGGAGGAAATATTCGGTCCGGTCTTTACAATTCAAACTTTCGATTCAGAGAACGAGGCGCTGCTGCTGGCGAATGGAACTCGCTACGGGCTCGCGGCTTCGGTCTTTACCACCGACGTCGGTCGCTCGATTCGCGTACAGAATGCGCTCGATTTCGGAACCGTGTGGGTGAACACGCATCTGGTATTCGCTGCGGATCTTCCCGTGAGCGGGTTTGGTTCCTCTGGCATTGGTACCGAGAACGCCGAGCTGGGTGTTATCGAGTTCACCCGTCTGAAGCACGTCATGATCGACCAGCACTAACGAATCAAACCCGACACAGGGGTGTGCAACCGCTCCCCCGATGAAGTAAGACGAGAGCGAATATTCATGCGATTGAACAATTTAGTACATGTCGTTGGCTGCCATGCCGAAGGGGAGGTGGGCAACGTCGTAGTCGGCGGAATTGGCGACATTCCGGGGCAGACAATGTTTGACAAGCGAAACTATCTCGAACAACATCGAGACGATCTCAGGCGCCGCCTCTTGCACGAACCGCGCGGCAACGTCATTCGCAGCACGAACGTCATTCTGCCGTCTAATGACCCGCGCGCACAAATGGGGTACGTCATTCTCGAATCGACCGAGTATCCGGCGATGTCTGGCAGTAATACAATTTGCGTCGCGACGGTTTTGCTTGAGACAGGCATGATTCCCATGCAAGAGCCCGTGACGAACCTAACTCTCGAATCGCCGGCTGGTCTGATTGAACTCGAGTGCCAGTGCAGCGATGGAAAAGTCACGAGTGTGCGGTTCCTGAATCAGCCGGCGTTCGTCTACGAGCTCGATGCGGTGATCGATGTACCCGACTTGGGAAAGGTGACGGTCGACGTCGCGTGGGGCGGCATGGCGTACGTGCTCGTTGACGCTCAGAGCGTCGGCATCGAGATCGTTCCTGCGCGAGCTCGCGATATCGCGATACTCGGCCAACGTATCAAGCTGGCCGCCGCCGAGCAGCTTCAGGCGGTGCATCCGGTGCATCCTGACTTCCCGGGAATCACTCAAACCGAATTCACTAATCCGATCCGACGAGAGGGCGGAGTGTTGACGGCTCGAAACGCTGTCGCTGTGTCTCCGGGTCGGTTGGATCGTAGCCCGTGCGGCACCGGCACCTCTGCTCGTCTAGCCGTGATGCACGCCAAAGGTGAGATTCAAAAAGGCGAACGGTTCGTGCATGAGTCGATCATCGGAACGAAGTTCGACAGCACCATTGAGTCACTGACGACCGTAGGTGGAATCGCTGCCGTTGTGCCGAGCGTGGCCGGGCAGGCCTGGATCACCGACATTTCTCAGGTTGGCGTAGACCCGACTGACCCATTTCAAACCGGCTATACCCTAGCCGACACCTGGATGCAGCTGTGACAGTCATGACGTAGCCGCCGTGAATGCTGGATTCCTGCCGCCATTATTTCAACATCGAGGTTTAGCCTCGTGGCGGCAGGAATCCCGACGCCTATTCGACGGACAGCAATCCAACTGAGCTGAGCAACTCGTGAAGTTGAGCGGTCGAACTGGGATCGGACAACGGCAAGAGCGGGCTGCGCACAACCCCACCCGGTTGGCCGAGCATCTGCATCGCCGCTTTGAGCTGCGCCACGGGCGCGGCAAAACGACCACTGAAGTCGGGATTCCAAAGACCGGTCATCAAGGTGGAGTACTTAATTGCAACCTCGCGCGCGCGGTCGATGTCGCCCGCATCGATGGCCTCGAAAAATGGCACCCCGAACGGCGCGCCCAGCCCGCCACCGTCGATGAATCCGTCGCTGCCGTAATTTTGGATCACATCGATTCCTGCAGGTGATATCAAGTTCGCGAAGACGCGCACTATCGGGCTCAACTCGACAACGGCTTGACGAAGTGCGACTAGGTTGCCCGTGCTGTTCTTGATCGATACCACGTGGTCGAGCTCAGCCAGCCTGAGCATCGTAGATACTTCGATCTCGGTGCCGATTCCGAGCGGCCAGTTATAGATCGAGAGAGGAAGATCTATACGCTGATCGATCTCTGAGAAGAATGCGAAGATCTCTTGTTGCGTCGGATGAACGTATGCAGGCGCAGTCGCAAGAACCCCATCCGCGCCGATGTGCTGGGCATGCTGAGCGAGTGCCACGACGTAGTCGGGTGTGAAACCGGAGCAGCCAACAATGACAGGAATTCTTCCACCGGAAATGGTGACGAAGAGCTCAGCATTTGTTTTGCGCTCCTGGAGCGTTTGCGCCCACCATTCACCGCTCGAACCATTGACGACGAGACCTTTAACCCCTTGAGCTATGTACATCTCAATCATCGCTCGATGCAGGTCGGGGTCGATGAGACCGTCGTCTCCGAATGGCGTGGGTGCTGCAACCCAATAGCCGTGCCAGTCAACAGAATGACGATCCATAGTTCTCCCCAGCTTCAAAGTGGCGTTTTTCTTAAAGTACACTTCTAAATATTAACTTGCAAATAATTTGACGCACTGTTGCTAGAGGAATATCGTCGGAGCACGGGCAAGTCGCAATGGAGTGAAAATATGAGTCTCAAAGATGAAGCCGCCGTTGACATCGTCATCGTCGGAGCTGGTCCATCGGGCGCTGTCGTCGCGCATACCCTCGCCTCGCGGGGATTCACGGTCATGTGCCTGGAACAAGGCGATTGGGTGAGCCCTGCCGACTATCCCGGGAACAAACCGGAATTCGAGCTTCTGTTGCAGCAAAAGTGGAGCTGGAACAACAACACAAGAAATCGCCCAGAAGATTACCCGATGAATCTGGATCACACAGACGTGGTGCCAATCATGTTCAGCGGCGTCGGAGGGTCGAGCCTGATGTATGGGGCGCACTGGCTGCGACTTCTTCCCTCGGATTTCCGGATGAAGACCCTTGATGGAATTTGCGACGACTGGCCGATCAGTTACGACGACCTCGAGCCGTATTACACGCGCATCGACAAAGTCATAGGGGTAGCGGGCCTGGGCGGAGACCCCGCATATCCCCCACAAGATTTCGATATGCCACCGCATCCTCTGGGCAAGGGTGGTCTGATCGCCGCCGAGGCCCTCAACAAACTCGGTTGGCACTGGTGGCCCGGAACCCAGGCGATTCCGACTTTCAAGCACAAGAATCTCGAACAGTGCGTGCGATGGGGTGTCTGCGAGACCGGTTGTCCGGCCGGCGCGAAAGCCTCGTTCGACCTCGCATATTGGCCGCAGGCCATTGAAGCCGGAACCAAGCTGGTGACAGGAGCGCGTGTTCGCGAAATCACGGTAAACGAATCGGGTTTAGCCGACGCGGTCATCTGGATCGACCGCGAAGGCCGTGAGCATAGGCAACAGACCAGCGCCGTTGTCATGGCGGCGAACGGGATCGGCACAGCACGGCTCCTCCTTCTCTCGACATCAAACAAGCATCCCAATGGCCTTGCCAACTCGTCGGGGTTGGTGGGAAAGAACCTCATGTTGCATCCCAACAACGCTGTCGTGGGCTTGTACGACGAGGAAATCGAATCGTGGAAAGGACCAGCAGGGCAATTGATCTACTCTCTCGAGTTTGCAGAGACGGATGTAAGACGGGGGTTCTACGGCGGTTCCAAGGCCAATCTAATGCCGCTTCCGGGGGTTCTGCACATCTTGGAAATGTTCAAAGATCTGCCGTTCGAACAGCGGTGGGGAGATGCGGTACACAACCTCGACAAATACGCAGGTCGCGCGCTCAACTGGGCGGGTAATATCGGTGACCTTCCCGAGGAGACAAACCGCATCACTCTCGACCGCGACCTGACGGACAGTGACGGCATTCCGGCTCCCCGTATTGACTACAGAATCAGCGAGAACACGCAGAAGAACCTGGACTTCACTCTCGAGCGTCTGGAAGAAATGCATAAGGCGGCCGGGGCGGCCCATATTGCTTCAACGAAACTGTGGCGGGAGGCGCCCGGACACATCCTTGGCACGGCCCGCATGGGTAACGACCCGGCGACCTCCGTCGTCGATCGTTTCGGCCGAAGTCACGACGTGTCGAACCTGTTCATCGTAGACGGAAGCATTATGGTCACCAGCGGAGCCATGAACCCCACCGCGACGATCACGGCGCTGGCGCTCAGGGCGGCTGAGCACATCGCTGAAACAGCGAAGGGGCAGCGGGTGCCCTCATGAGCGAGATCGAACTTTCTGAGCGTGACGTGACCGATCTGAAGACGTTTGCCGGCATATTGATTCCTGGGTCAGACTCTCTTCCAACAATCGATCGATTGCCTGCTTACGAGGGGCTTCTTCGCGCGGCAGTCGCCGCATGTGGATATTCAGATGACTTGATCAGAGCAGCAATCGATTTGCTGCCGATCAACATGACCTGGCAGAGCATCGAGGCTTACGAGTCGGAATACCCCACGTCTTTCGCTACCTTGGCCGTGCTGGTGAGCGCTTCGTACTATATGTCGCCGCGCGTGCTCGCAGGCCTGTCGTATCCAGTAAACCGCAGACAACCCGCGCGACCGGATGAATTCGCCGAAGAGTTCGCGACAGGGATTCTTGACGTCATGTTGGAGCGAGAACCGTTTTTCCGCGACCCCCTTAGCCCAGAAGCGTCAGCACATGTGCATCATTTGACGTCTCAAGCCAGTGACGCCATTTACCCGACAACCACTCTCTTAGACGGGAAAAACGATGACTGAAGACAACGACAACCTCGATCTGAGAAGCCAGAAATGGACCGAGATGACGGGAATCCCCGGATTCTTGCAGCGCGCCCATCTCAAGTCAATGGGGCTTCGAGAGACGGATTATCAACGACCTATCATCGGTATCTGCAACAACACCAGTGACTTCAACAGGTGCCACACACACTTCGACGGAATGGTGGCCGCGGTCAAAGAAACGATTTTGCGTGCCGGCGGGCTACCCCGTGTGTTCAACACGATGACGATGGGCGCTGACAATACGCGACCCATGGGTATTTCGTTCATGCACCGCAACCTCCTTGCAATGGAGATCGAGCAGACCGCAATCACTTACTCCATGGACGGCCTGGTCTTGCTCGGCGCATGCGATGAGACGATTCCCGCAATGCTGATGGCAGCGGCTTCGCTGGATCTTCCGGCCATCGTACTGCCGGGCGGCCCCTCTTTCACGGGCTACTGGCGAGGAAAAGACGTCGGGTCCGGCTCGGATATGCATCAGGCATTTGACGCCGTTCATCGCGGCGAGTTAGACGAATGCGCGTTGACCTGCTTGGAGTCATCGTTGGAACGAACTGCCGGGCACTGCACCACTATGGGCACAGCCTCGACGATGACGACGATCGCGGAGGCGCTCGGAATGGCTCCGGCCGGTAGCTCTGCTATTCCGGCAGTGGACTCGCGCCGACTTGCGATGTCGAGAGACGTTGGTGAACACATCATGCGACTCGTGCGAGACGATACGCGCCCGTCGCAGATCATGACCGCCGAAGCCTTCGATAACGCTATTCGAGCACTCGCAACCGTCGACGGGTCGAGCAATGCTGTTCTTCATCTGCTCGCAATCGCCGGACGCACCGAAGTCGATCTCAAGCTAGACCGGTTCGACGAGCTGTCGGTCGACACCCCGGTGCTGTTGAATCTCAAGCCGTCAGGTAAGTACTACATGAACGACTTCTTCAATGCGGGTGGCGTTCCTGCATTGCTCAACGCCCTCGGGCCGCTCATTCATCGAGACGTGCTCACGGTGACGGGGCAGACCATGGGAGAGGCGATCAGCGACGCCGAGATCGAGGATGACCGAGTGATTGGAACCCTCGAGAACCCCGTGGCTCAGCCCCAGGGTTTTGCAGTGGTCCGCGGCAACATTGCTCCGGATGGTGCGATTATCCGAACAGGCGTTGCTACGCCAGACCTTCTCGTTCACCGCGGACGCGCGGTGGTATTCGAAAGCAACGAAGAGCTACAGGCGAACTTGTATGACCCAGAATTCGACATCCGAAAGGATGATGTGATCGTGCTTCGCGGACAGGGCCCCCGAGGTGCCGTCGGCATGCCGGAATATGGCCGTATTCCCGTACCCGAGAAGCTCCTGCGATTGGGAGTTACAGACATGCTCCGCGTTTCAGACAACCGCATGGGAGGCACGGTAAAAGCTACCGCCGTGCTGCACGTCGCTCCTGAGTCCGCTGTCGGGGGGCCGTTGGGTCTCGTTCGCTCCGGTGACATCATCAACCTTGACATCAACCTTCGGCGTATCGATGTGGAGGTGTCAGATGCCGAGCTCGAAATCCGACGTGCGGAATTGCCGCCGCGAAAGCCTGCGAAATTGCCGGAGCGCGGATTTGCTCGCTTATATGCCACCAACGTCACGCAGGCGAACGCTGGCTGTGATTTCGACTTCTTGAGCCGTGCCCATGAAACTATCCACCAACTTGATGCGGAGATTACCCAATGAGTTCGACGATCTGGCCGGACGGCCTGCTCACTGCCCTCGTCACCCCGTTGCGAAATGATCAACTCGACCTCGATGCTCTCGCTGAACTGATTGAACGTCAGATCTCAGGCGGAGTGGATGGCCTGGTGGTGGGTGGGGGTACCGGTGAGTTCGGATCGTTGACGCTCATCGAACGTCGCGCTTTGGCCGAAGGCGCCGTGGCTGCCGCGGCGGGGCGAGTTCCGGTGATCGTTCAGACAGGAAGTCTCGCCACGCGAGACACGATCGGTTTGACCGAGCATGCGCAATCCATCGGCGCCCACGGCGCTTTGGTCGCATCCCCGTTCGGCGAACCCATCAATTGGAGCGAACGATACGGCTTCTATGATTCGGTCAACGCTAGTGTCGACCTTCCGATCATGCTCTACAACACCCCACCGGCTGGTGTTCTTACGTTCTCGCAGATCGAACAGCTGGCTGCGCTTTCGAACGTCAGCGCCATTAAGGACACTTCTGGAGACCCTGGGTTGCTCGGTGATCTGGTGACAAACGACCAACACGGTCTGCAGGTCTATGTCGGCATGGACACTCTGGTCTTCGATGCCATAACGTCTCGCGCGTCCGGAGTGATTTTCGGTGTCCCCAATTTCATCCCCGACATCTTGGCGTCGTTGGTCGGCCGGTTAAAAAGGAGAGACCTGACCGATGACACATTCGAACTCTGGCGCGAACTACGCACGTTTCTGAGGTTCATGGAGGTCTCGCCGAACTACATGTCGTTATGCAAGGCGGGCTGTGCAATCGAGGGAATCGATGTCGGCGATGTTCGGGCGCCATACCTGATGCCATCGCAACCAGAGCGAGCTGAACTTGCGCGGCGCCTCGCCACGCTGAGAACGGCGTATGAGCTACTCGACTGAACCGGTACCTTCAAACCTGCAATCGCCCCAGGGCGTGGAGTAGTGGAGACTCGAGGTTTACTTCGATGGAGACTGTCGCTCTTCACTTTCACGTTCATTGTCGGACTCGGGATCGCGTCATGGGTGACGCGCACCCCGGCGATCCGGGATTCCGTAGGTGCGAACACCGCAGAGATGGGGATCGTTCTCTTTGGTTTGTCTGTGGGATCGATGGCAGGGGTTGTCGGCTCCGGTAGGCTCGTGCGTCGCGTGAGCACGCGACCGGTCATCATGGTGGGCATTGCACTCGTCATCACCGGGGTACTTGTGATAGCTGTTGGCTCTTCGGCAGGAGCGGCGTTGATCGTCTTCAGCGGCCTCGTGTTCGTCGGCATCGGGAGCGGGCTCGGTGAGGTTGCGCTCAACATCGACGCTGCGGCACTAGAGAAGCTCTTGAAACGCTCTGTTTTGCCGACACTGCATGGGTGCTACAGCCTGGGAACATTGGTGGGTGCCATACTAGGCATCTCGCTAACAGCGGCGCAATTTCCGGTGGTATGGCACCTCGTTCTCAGTTCGATAGTGATGGCTGGACTCGGGTTGTGGGCCATACTCAGTATTCCCGGTGGAACGGGCGCGAGTTCGCCTGATTTTGGTTCACGATTCGGCCTAACGACCGCACGTAGAAAACGAAGCGTGTGGCTCCAGCCAACCGTGCTCGTGCTTGGCCTGGTCGTGCTGGCTGTCGCATTTGCAGAGGGCTCTGCAAACGATTGGCTCCCCCTACTGATGGTTGACGGGTTCGGTCTCACAGGCGCCCAAAGCTCGACTATCTTCGCTGCGTTCGCAGCCGTCATGACGATCGGTCGATTTGCGGGTCAGCCCCTCATACAACGCCTCGGAAAGTCTCGGGTACTCATTGGAAGCGTTGTGCTCGCCGCGATAGGCGTGGTTGTCGTTTCGGTCGCCGCTACACCTGCACTGACTGTGGGTGGCGTTGTGCTCTGGGGCTTAGGCGCATCTCTCGGGTTTCCGGTAGGAATCTCTGCTGCTGGCGACAGCAGCGATCGACCTGGGCAAAGAGTCAGCGCCGTGACCACGGTTGGATACCTTGCCTTTCTGGTTGGCCCCCCGGTGCTCGGGTTTCTCGGTGAACGTTATGGCCTCCGCGAGGCAATTCTCTTAGTCGCCGCTGTGCTCGCATGCGCCACGCTGATTTTGGTAACCAACGATACGTACGTTTCAGTGCGTGAGAAACGAAAAGCTCGGGTTACGAGGTAGCTCCCGTATCGACTTCGCCCTGAGTTCGGTGTTACGTAGCTAATCGAGGAGCGCAGCCGGTTTCGATCGGTCTCCATCGCGACGGGTGATGTCTGATTCGCCTTGCCCTAGGGCGAATTCCGAACGCTCGAGATTACCTCGCAGCTCTTCCCCTCAGGTCTTCGCGGTCGATCGGTCTAAGGGTCGTCTGGTTAGCGATAGCCATGTCAACCGCCGCGGCACTGCGCCTGGTCTAGCTCAGCAAGAGCCCGCCCTGCTCGGTGGCGAGAATGCTCGTCGCTAACGCTCGGGGATCGATGTCGGCGCGCAGCTCGCCACGATTCCGCATCGTCTCGAGGCCTACGCAGAGCCGGCGCTCTCACGCGGCGAACGATTTCGCGAGAGCCGCACACAGGCCGGAGGGTCAGATTCGGCCAGCGCTCTCGCCAATGACCCGAGCGGGCATCCACCCATGCAGCGCCGCGAATCGATCGACGACACGATCAGATCGCGCCATTCGTGAAGAGCGTCGAAGGTGTCGAGCCGCTCGAGCACGGGGCGATGTGCGCCGAGAACGGCCTCGGTTTGATAGTCGATCACCGCAATCCGCAGAGCGCTCTTGTCGTCAAAATAGTGGAACAGCTGCGGTGCGCTGACGTGTGCTGCGCTTCGCTCGCCGCAGATGGCGCTCGCATCTCCACCAGCGGGCGAGACCAGATCGCGGCGACGCGACGGTAGCAGCAATACGCCAGGCAAGCGGAACTGCTGACTTCGTCTCAGCCGAACTGTCCGATGCCTCCAGCGTACGCAGCCTCGCGAACCAAGGCATCGAGCTGGGCAACGGCCAAATCGACACCCTCGTCAACAACGCGGCAACCTTCCCGTTCGAGCCGACAACTGACGTCTCAGACGAAGAGCTCGACGCTACCGCCGCAGTCAACGTGAAAGCACCGTTCCTGCTCGTCGCCGCGCTCGCTCTGGGTATGGTCACCCGCGGTTCAGGCGCAATCGTCAACATTTCGACCATGGTGGCCAACTTCGAGATGCCCGCCATGGCACTCGAGGGGTCGAGCAAAGCCGCGCTGCGACTGCTCACAAGTCATGGGCGGCAGAGCTCGGCCCCTTCGGAGTTCGCGTCAACGCCGTGACTTTCTCGGAAATATTCATTGAATAGACCTCAGGTCCATGTGTCTTCTTGATCATGTCATCCCTCCCCGATCAGGCTGTGTGCAGCCGGTGCGGTTGGACTATTCGGTATGGATCGAGCCTTTGTCGGTCGGTGTTCTGGGTGCGCCCAGCACTCTTGCAAGAAGGGAGATAGTGTTCATCGCGATGTCTAGGAGTTCGCCAAGTGGGGAGCGTCTTGTAGTCCTTGGATTGCGGACCTTTCGGTTGACCCCGTCAAAAGTGGTCTCTACCGGTGTCTCATAAAGGTAAAGGTTAATGAAGCACGGGTCTCCCCCTGCAAACAGTCCACACAATTCGCCAACTGCGCGGATGTGGTTTGTCTCGGAAACTCGTCTTATAGGGCTGAATGTCTCGAGGCTCGTTTTGGGCGTTTCTGGGGCAAAAAGTCGGGACGAGGCGCTTGCAGTACACGCGGGTGAGTACCGCTGGGCAGCACGTGCAGTTGCAGATCGATGCGTTGACGAAACTGGGCGTGCAGTGTCGAGATATTTTCTCTGACGTGACATCGGGAACGAAGGTCGCCGCGAGCCGGCCGGCAATGAGCCGGCTGCTTTTGAATACGCCGTCGAGGGTGACACGGTCGTGGTCTGGCGCATCGACCGGTTAGGCCGTTCGCTGATCGATGTGCTGAACACGGTGAAGTCGCTGCAGCAGGCAGGTATCAGCGTGCATTCCGTGTCGAACGAGATCGACCCATCGACGAAGACCGGCCGGATGATGCTTGGCATGCTCGCCACCCTGGCGGAGTAGGTACGAGCAGGCGGCGGAGGGTACCCCCGAGCAGAACCTGGCCACAATTCTGAAGGAACTCCCGGTGGATACTAGACCGCTGCCATCGGTTGCGGAGTACGGCGACCTGCTGCAATATCAGTGCTGCGTTGCTTATGGAGTAGTCGAACGCCAGCTCCATCGCCGGGAAGTACTCCAGCATTGTTGAGTGACGCCGGTTCGCCGTCGTTTCATTCGATAATGAGACGCTCGAGCAGCTCAACGTCGTGGCGTAGAAGCGCGAGTGCCTGTGCTGGCCCGACCAATCCCGACGCGCGGTCATCGACGTGTGCAAGTCCGGCCACCGCGAACTCAGCGAATTGAGCGGCAATCGCTTCGTCGACGGCTATCTGTCCAGGTCTGTGCCACCAAGCCACCCAGTTGACCATCCCGATCACACCGAGGGCAGCGGTTCGAGCATCAACCGAGCGAATTTCGTTGCGGTTAACGCCTTCTTCGATTGTCTCTTGAAATGCTTTAAGCACCCGCCGACGGCCATTGCGGTAGGTCTGAGCAAGTTCTGATGGTAGTTCCGCTTCCGATCGAACCAGAAGCCGGAAATGATCCGGAGCGGCGAGTTGTCTGAGGGCGGCTTCTCGAACTAATTCACGCAGAGTGACAAGAGAGCTTGATGCTGGCGCATTCGCGATTTCACTCAACCGATCAGCGATGTCGTCGGTTTCCTGGCCCACGAGTCGCGCAAGCAGATCATCCTTGCTCTTAATGTAGTAATACAGCGCGCTTCGAGTGAGACCCGCGGCGTCGGCGATGTCTTGCAAGCTGGTCCCGGCAAATCCGCGTTCAGCGATGAGGGTGATCGCTGTTTCGAAGATCTGTTTTGTAACGAGGTCGTGTCGGGAACTGGTAGGCAGAGGCTCATCGTGAGTCACGAATTCGCTCCACTTCTCCGCACGTACATGTCGACCGATAGCGTGAGGATGAGAGCATCGTCGGTGCGCAACCGGCCAGTCGTTTTCACCAGCGCCCGGTCGGGATACGTGAAATCAACGTCGTCGATGGTGAGATCTGCGAACAACACCGCGCCGGCCCTGACCGGACTCGTCAGCTGAACGTCTCGCATCGACCGCCCAGCAACAATGTCCCAGGATAGGTACGCACCCAAGACCGCCAGTCGTTGGAAAACGGCCATCGAATAGACGCCACTACCGATTATCTCGCCGAAGAATCCGGCGGCCGCAGCATCGGGGTCTGTGTGAAACGGCTGCGGATCCCACGCCTTCGAGAACTCGACCATTTCGTCAAGTGGAACGTCGTAGCTTCCCAGTTCGATGGTCGTTCCGACCGGCAATTCTTCAGCGGCGAGGCGGTAGGTCATGCGGTCCAGTCTATTGAGGGCCCGATGTTCCACGCGGGTCAGGTGGTTGCGGCGCAGACTTTCTGGGTCAGCTGCTTCGAGAATTCGTTGGGTCAGTGAAGCAAAAGTCGATCTTCATGGCGCGATGCTCGCTTCCGGCGCAGCGGACCGCTCGGTTTCTCTCAGTACGATGGCGTGGATCGTGTCGCGCAGCTTCACTTTGTCGATCTTGAGCGTGTTGGTTCGGGGCAATGCCTCAATCCATTCCAGCCGTTCGGGCCATTTGTATTTGGCGACCCCGAGTTGGCCGAAGTGTGCTCGGATGTCGTCAAGACTGATCCGCGTATCGGGTTGCACGTGCACGAGATACGCGCACGCACGTTCGCCGAGCCGCGGGTCTGGCATTGCAACGACGGCGGCTTCCCTGATGAGGGGGTGTGCCAGTAGCAGCTTTTCGATTTCCTCGGTACTGATCTTTTCCCCACCGCGACTGATGACGTCTTTGATCCGCCCCTCAATCGATAAGTATTCGACGCCGTCGATGATGCATACCCGGCCAAGATCGCCTGTCACGAGAAATTCGTCCTTCAGAATTGCCGCGATGTTGTGTTCTGGAGCATCGAAGTAACCGGCAATCGTTGATGGGCCTCTGACGGTCAGCAGGCCGGTCGTTCCGTGTGTCACGGGGACGCCCGTGGCGACATCGAGGATTCGGACCTCGTCCATTTCATGGACGGGTGTGCCGACTGTCTGCTTTCTTGCTTCGACAGACGCGGTGGCGGCAGTAGAGGTATACGGGCCTTCGGCCATGCCCCACACTTGTCCGATCCACGTTCCCGCAACCTCGATGCGGTCAAACAGCGATGCCGGCACTTTGGAACCGGAGAACATCAGACGCTTGAGGTGGGGAGAGAATTCAGACCAGAGAGGATGTTCAGTCCACGGCGCCATCGCGCTGCCGATCATCATGTCGTTCGCATCGGAGGCGATGAGGAAGGCGATTGCTTGTTCTGCGGGCGCGAATGGCATTGTCACTGCGCAGCCGCCGACGGAGTGTGCGCCGAAGATGGAGTGCACGATGCCTGCGTTGTGGATAAACGGAAGAGCATGTGCGATGCGCGATGTCTCGTCTCGTTCAAGTTGACGAGAGTTTCGGAGAGCGTTATTCCAGTACTCGGCATGGATGCGCGGGATGAGTTTCGGAGTACCGGTAGTTCCGCCGGAAAGCTGAAAGACGGCGACGTCCTCGGGATCGATTCCGGCCTGAATCGTGCGGACCGTCGCCCGTGCACTATCTGGGTCGATGTCCAAACCCATGTCGGTCAGCCTGACTAAGCCGTCTGCCGATCCTCCAACGGTATAGACGTCACGGATGCTGTGGGAAGCACGAGCGTTCTCGAGTGCGAACGGCACCAGAGCACCCGACGACACGCCCACATCGATGACGTGGGCAACAGCCGTGATCTTCGAGCCGATCTGACCGATCTCGTGACCACGATGCGCAGCGAGGGTCGCCACCGGCACAGCGCCGGCCTTCAGAAATGCGTAGAAGGCCAGCACCCCCTCGGTGAGATTGCCTGTTTGAAACAAAACAGTTTCACCCCGCTTCAGTCCGGTGCCAGCCAGCCACGCGCCTATCTGATCAGATCGCGCGTCCAGCTGCGCGTAGGTCAGGGAACCATCCATGCCGAGCACGGCTTCGCGGCCAGCGAAGCGTTCAGCAACGTCATAAAAACGTTCAATTGTTGTCGCGGAACTCCACGCACCAGACGTGAAATACTGCGCAGCTCGTTCGGGTTGATGCCGAATGAGCTTCGCATCAGAAACTGGTGATGTCATCGCATCCTCCCAGTCACCCCATGCCGACGAGACCTGGGCAGTGGGTCTTTCATTTTTCTTGCCTTTCGAACTGCATCGTTCGAGCACACCGAGTGGTGGCTGCTGGTGGAAACTGGATTCGGTTAGGTGCTACATCGAAACGAATGCGCCGGTAGGAAAGCGCTCTCCCATCCAATTCGACATCGCCGAGCCGGCAAGCTGTGTGCCGCTGGTTTCGCCGCGGTGAATCGGCGCCCCGAAGTGCTGCCCGGCGATCGAAACGTTTTCAACGTCTGTCGCCGAGCACGCTGCCGTGAACGCAGCGATGTCGGCCGGGAAGCAGGCCTGATCGCCCGTGAACTCCACAATAAGCGTGGGCACCGTTACTGCTTTCAGATTGCGGGCCAAGTTGGCGTTACTCGAAATCGACGACCAGGTCGACAACCACGCTTCGGGGGTGGCGAGTCGGCCGAAACCTGCGACGCCGAAATCGGACAGATCGGGTCGCGGGCCGAACAACGACCCATATCGCCGGTTGTTCGGATCGATGGAGAGATCAACCGATCGAAGATCCGCATCCGTTCGGTGCACTGTCATCACTCCGGTCGCCACAGATGCTCGCTCGTCTTGTGGGTCGTTGGATGCGGCAAAGTACGCCTTAGAGTTGCTAGCCACACCAATGCGTTCTCGTGCGAAGGCATCGATCTTCGCCACGCGATCTCGTTGACCCCGTCGATAACGATCCACGAACTCTTGTGAATAGTTCGACGATGTCGGAGGTGGCATGAACCCGTTCATCGCGCTCCACGGGTCAAGTTCCGGGTCGACAGAAAGCGGGTCGGCTTCATCCAAAACGGACGGGTCGATGACGCGTTCGAGCAGCACGCCTTGCCCGGGATGAGGTGCCAGTAGAACGAGGCCGTCAGGCAGCGGCATGTCTGCATCAGCCAGGGCGACGGGCTGCCCTCCAGGAGCCTGCTTAAGGCGGCCACCCGATGGCTGAATGGCCTGCTCAAAATAGAAGGCCGCGAGGGTCGCGCCACCTGAATGCCCAATGCACACGACGTTCTCGAATCCTCGCTCACGCAAGAACATCTGGCCTGCTGCCATGTCGAGCAACGCTTGCTCGTGCAACAGGGCGAGATCGTTGCCCTGGCTGCGGCTTCCCTGAGTCCATACTGCCCAACCGCGTGCGAGGAGTTCCGGTACCAGGGGGTGGTGCGACACGTCCTGACGCGGATGCATGATGAACGCGACGGTCGTTGCCCCTGGCACGGTACGCAACAGTCCGGCAACTTTTGCTCGATCTGCGGTGCGTAGTTCGTGCGCCGTTGTCGTCGCGTTAGCCGATGAGCTCATCGCGCCTCGACGCGGAGTGCGTCTTTGTCGTGTTGCGTAATGACGGACTGATCCAGGCCTGCGACAGCGCTGTACCAGACTGCATGTCGGCAGCCCGTTGCTCGACGATCGATCACGATCGTCGATGGCGCTGAGATGCTGAAATACGGGCCCACCGGCACGACGGAGATACTCGGATCACCCTCTGCGACATCGACGACTCCCTGATTTTCGGGGGTCTTGAGAACGAACAGGCGGGCGGTCACGGAATCAACTCCGAGTCACGGATAGGCAATTGCGCCGACTCCCACTGCTCTGCTCGCGCCACGATCAGCTCGGCCTTCCGGGTGAGCAGTGCATCCAGCGTCGGTTCGCCCGCCTCGAACACGTCTACGAGAGCGTCGATAGTGAGAACCGCATCGAAGTCTTCCTCGGGCGTGACCGGGCGCAACGACCTCGTGATCTCGACCATGTAACCGTTCGGATCGTGGGTATAGATCGACTCGATCGTCTCGTGCGTCACCTGCATCTCGACAGGCCATTCTGACGCATCGAGACGCTTGCGGTACTCGAGCAGGTCTTCTTCATCGTTGACGTGAATTGCGAGATGACGAGAGTTCTTAAAGAAGAGAGGAGTGTCTGGGGTCAGCCGGGCCCACGCATCCCCCGGGGCCGACTGGTCACCGAACGGCTCGAGCCCGAAATAGTAAAAGAATGCGATGCGATCATCGTTACCGATATCGAAAAAGAAATGAATGAAATCGGGGTGATCCTCGGGCCCCCAGCCTGCCGCGCAGATCGAGTGCACAACAGGGAACTTGAGGATATCCCGGTAGAAACGCACTGTCGCAGCCGGGTTGAACGTCGGGAACGCGGCGTGGTCGACTCCATGTACGCGGTGCTCGGGCTTTACCACTTCGAGTTCTTGCTCTGACATGTTTTCAGTCCTTCCTTGGTGAAATGAACGCAGCAACGCCGCGTCAGGATGCCGGAACGGCAGCATCGGTGCGCAGAAGCGACCCTGCGCCGTCGATGTCGACGGGCGCGCCGATACTGCGCAGAATGGCGAATGCTCCGGCGGTTGCCGCCGAGATAACGGGAATACCGAACTCGTCCTCCGCTGGTTGAACAAGGTCAAGTGACGGCATCTGCACGCAGGCTGAGATCACGAGCACATCAACACCGTCAAGGTCAAGGCTTCGTGCCGCGGCCATGACTCGGTTACCGGGGATGCGGCCGACCTCCGCGTTGTCTGCTACTTCCAGGGCACGCCAATCCGCCACTCGAATGCCCTCGTGCTCGATGTATGCCACCACTTCTTCGGCAAGGGGCCGAAGATAGGGAGTGACAAGCGCGATCGTTTTCGCTCCCATCGCGTGCAGTGTCTCAACAAGCGCGCCGGCACTTGAAAGCACCTTCGCACCAGACCCTCCCGTTGCCAGCTGCTCGGCAATGCCGAATTCGGCGGCGCGATGCGCGCCAGCTCCGGTCGACATGATTGCCACAAGGCAGGCATAGAGCATGACGTCGACCCCGGCGTCTCCGAGTTCGATGACGCACCGCTCGCGTTGGGCATTCATCGCGCGCAATTGCTCCTTGGAGACGGATTTCATACGCATCCGACTGGAGTGAAAACTGAAGTTTTGCGACGTCGAGCGGTTCAGAATCCGTGGCATCTCCGTCTCGACAGTGGTATTCGAGCTGGGAACGATAAGACCGACCTTCACAGTGTTATCCACACCATCTCCATTCGACGTTTGACATGTGCGTTAATTATTCACCACAGATGTCACTTTCGCAAGTGCGGGGTGAATTCGGGTGTCGATCCTGCGCGGAACGGCCTGGAATCCAAGCAGGCTGACGAGAAAAAGCATTATCGAAAATCATTTGACATTTTGGAAATGCTGCATTACGAATAGGTTGCACGCTCACCGATGAGGAGAAACGATGACCCCGATAGTTCAGATATCCAGCGGTTTGATTACCGGCCGTTCCGAGGATGGGATAACGTCGTACCTCGGAATCCCCTACGCGGCGGCCCCTGTCGGGCCCCTCCACTTCGCCGCCCCCCAGCCGCATGCAGGCTGGGAAGGGGAACGCGATGGCACCGCCTTCGGCCCGACCGCGCCGCAGTCCGGCTGGACCCCCGACCTCGTCGACATAATTCCCAACCGGATCATCGCGGGTGATGAGTTTCTGAATCTCAACGTCTGGGTACCCGACGGGGCACGCGACCTGCCCGTCATGGTGTGGATTCACGGCGGTGCGCTTTTGCGGGGGGCCAACAGTCTCGAGGGTTACTCTGGCGTGCCTTTCGCACGCGATGGGGTGGTCTACGTAGCGATCAACTATCGGGTCGGAGCCGAGGGCGCGGCCGTGCTCGAGGGCGCCCCGCTGAATTTGGCGGTCGCCGACGTCGTTGCCGCTCTCAGGTGGGTTCAGGCCGAGATCAGCGCATTCGGCGGAGATCCGGGTCGCGTGACGATCTTTGGAGAATCGGCGGGATCAACGATGGCCGGGTGTGTGCTCGCACGGGATGATGCCGCCGAGCTCTGCGCGCAGGCCATCATGGAAAGCGCGGTTCCCACTGCGGGCACCAAAGAGAGGGGCGTCGAGATCACCCAGTTGATCGCGGATCGCCTCGGCGTCTCAGCCACACGGGAAGCCTTCGCCGCCGTGGAGCCTCACAAAATTATCGAAGCGCAGGACGCGGTGCTCGAGGAAACCAGCATCCTCGGCGGGGGCCCGATGTTCGTGCTGGTACCAGGAGGGGACAGCGTGCCACGAGATCCAATGGCCGCCCTGCTCTCTGGGGCCGGATCGACCGTTCCGATTATGTTGGGCTGGACGCGTGATGAGGCCCGGCTCTGGGTGCAGACCACACCCCTTCAGCACATCACGGACGAGATGTTCGCCGGATTGGCCCCGAAGCTGGGAGCGACAGCCGAGGTCATCGAGGTGTACCGGGGCAACCGCCCGGACGCATCGCCGGCCGACATTCTCGCCGCGATGGCCAGCGACCGAATGATGCGCAATCCGATGAACGTTCTCGCGGATGCCCGCGCGGCTCATGGGGCGACGACCTTCGTCTACGAGTTTGCCTGGGAAAGCCCCGTGCAGGGTCTGGGAGCCGCGCACGCGATGGAACTCGGATTCGTGTTCGACCGTCTCGACTCGGACGACTTCACGTCAATGACCGGACCTGGTGCGCCACAGCAGGTCGCGGACGACATGCACCGTGCGTGGGTCGCCTTCGCGATCACCGGCAACCCGGGCTGGGAGCCGTGGGATTCGGAGCGCCCCGTGCAGGTCTTCGACACCCCGGCTTCCGTGCTCGTGCGAGCACCACGCGAAGACGAGCGGGTCGCCTGGGCAAGCTAGCCGTCGATTGCAGGATTTCGCTTCGGGATGCGCAGCGCCTTTCCCGCGATGAGCAGGAATCCCCCGGTGCTGCGCAACCCGATCGACAGTTGCATCGACGAAGAGGTCTGATGCATGAAGAGGTGACATCTGAGTTGGCTTGCCTGCTTGTCGGAGCTGCGTCCCGATGGCGTCTTCAGCGGCGGCACGCTGCATGGTCTCCTTCGAATCCCACGTCGAGCGCCTGCGAACGGGTCAGCTGCTCTTGAGCGCGACGCCCTTGGCGTTCAAGAAGTCGATATGGTCGTGCGTGCAGGTGTCGTCGAACGGTGCGAAATTCGTCACCGAGGTCGAGCCGCGGCATTCTGCCTGCCCGAGACCACTGCCGGGAGGCACTAGGGGGTCGAGCAGAGCAATGAGCTTGAGTGAATCGGAGTCGGCGCCGGTGAGGCCGTGGCCATTCAGAATGTAGAAGTCCACCGCGTGACCGCCGCCGTCGGTGTAATGCGCCGAAGCCGTGCCGGCGCCTTCGATCTGGCCGGTGCACTTGCGGTTGATATCGCTGATGCCAACCTTGCTGAAGTTGTCGACGGCCACCTTGATGGCCTGAAGCACTCGATAGTCGACGCCGCAGTTCGGCACCACGACGCCGTTGGCGAGGTTCTGAATCTCGGGAATGTGGTTCGGCACCGAACCGACGAGCTTGCCCGACGCGACGTCGCCCATCAGCTCGGCAGCGAGCGCCTGAACGGTGGGCGATACCGTGTTGCCGGTGGTCGAATCCATCGACGCGATGTCGCCGGTGCTCGTGTAGCCATCACGGGGTGCGTCTTGAATGGTGCCGGCGGGCACCGAGAGACTCTGGATGCCCATCTGAGACGAAGCCGCATTCGATGTGGTCAACGGGCCGAGGTCGGAATATGCGTAAGCCGGTAGTGCGAACGTCGCGACGAGCCCAGCGGTTGCGATCATCACGACAGTGTTGAAGATGGTGCGCTTTGGCGCTTGGGGGTGAGTCGAAGCCGCCCGCCTTCGACGAACCGGCAACACTCTGCGTCTGCCGGGTGCGGCCACAGCGGATGACGCCGCGCGGGGCTCGGTGACGCCGGGTATGCGGTCGAACGTGAGCGATTGCACTGATGTGTACGCCGGAGCCTCATTGAGGCTCGGAACGGCAATCACCGAAATCTGGTCGGTGACGGGTTCGTCGTCGAACCGGGTGAATGGCTCAGAATCCAGGTGGGCAACGAGGGCGGGCTCGGCGACGACCGGCAGCTCGGGTGCCAGCGGCACGACGAGGGCGGGCTCGACCTCAACGGGTACCTCGCGCTCCGCCGGTTCGACAACCTGCGCAGTCGCCACGACGGGCGCAGTCACCACGACGGGCTCAGGCGACACGGCAGGCGCAGGGGGTGCGACAGGCGTGGCAGCCGCCATTGCCGTGACCTGCTGCGCGAACAACGACTTGGACACGACCCGCTCGGGCGCCGACTGCGGGGCTCGACCTGTCGGCGCGGTCAGCGACCCTGCAGCCGGAGCAGAAAGCGCCTTGGCGAGCTCACGCTCACGGCGCTCACGTCGCGTCTCGCCAGCCGGCGTCGATGACGCAGCAACTGAAGCAGCAAAAGCGCCCTCGCGTTCACGAATCTGGCGCCGACTGAGCGACGTGGTGACGATGGGCAATTCGAATGTGCCTCGTGCGGAGTTAGTGACTTCGGGGTTCGGGCGAGCTACCTGGTCGCCATCGGCGCCTGATGCTGTGCTCGAATCTGCCACGTGTCGTAGTCCTCCAGCACCGAATCGGTGCTCGCGGGCCAAGCGTGTTTCACTTGCCCAAAAGCCGCACAAGGGCATGCCCGGCCTGCCGTCTCGAACGTCGGGTGAACGAGGCGACTTATCGAGGTTATCCGTTCGTTATCAATTTGTCACATCCATGCGTAAACATTCAGACACTTTTGTGGTGCCGTTGTGAGCGCGTTCACGGCGATTTCACTCCGAGCGAATATGAGCTACCTCAGCGAGGCGAATTCGCCTCTCACGAGCATCCACTCACGTCACACGAACGTGAGCGACGACTGAAGCCTAGAACGCAGATCGAAGATGCGATCGATGCTCTCACCGGCCGACCCACCGAGCCCGTTCCGCAGCAATTGCGGCAGCAGTGAACGCCTGATCACCACCGCACCCGCCTGACGCCCCCGCTCCACTTGCTCATAGGCAACCGCGAGATCGTCGTCGGGCACGACAACCACCAAGGCCGAGAAACGCACCCCGACAGCACGCCCCAGAGCCCGAGCGTTTGCTCCGAGCGATCGCAGCGGCTCCTCGTCGTCGCCGATCGCCTCCCCCACAAGTTCACCTTTCGACATGCGAACCTCGCTGCCCCAGTCGTGCGACGAAACAGCGAACAACCCGCCGGGGCCCAGCACCACATGGTCGATGTTTCCGCCGGTTTTGGCCACGGCGACGTTGTTCCACACGGTGAACCCGATGCCCAGCGTCGACACGATGCGTGCCGTCTCTTCTTCGGCTATCGCCTTGGCCAGCCAGCGCCTGATCTCCCGCGGCGCCGAGCGCACGAGCGCCGCGTCATACGGATCACGAAGCTCGACCCCGCGCCCCACCCACTCACGCATCAACGTGATGTAGTGCTCACGTTCTTCGCCGCCGGGGTGCCCGTACGAGCGAGCTTTCGGCGACGAACTCTCTGCACGCGGGTGAGCGGATGCCCGGCCCCCGCCCCCGAAATCCGCCCCCCGGGCGCCAGAACCAGAGCCCGAGTCGTACGCAGCCCGCGCCTCGGGGGTGCCCACCACCTCCCACGCCTGTTGCACGGCATGAAACAGCACTGCGCTCCCGCCCGTATCAGGATGCGTCTCGCGCAACCGCTGCCGGTAGGCGCGCCGCACCTCCTCGTCAGACGATGTGGCGGTGACGCCGAGCACCTCGTACGGGCTCCGCGAAGCGAAACTGGCGCTCATCGGTCAGACTTCTCGCTTTCGCCCGCCGGCGGGCCGCAGAAAGGCGGGCGAATCCGGGTGGTTTTTCAGTATCGGTGACGCACACGATAGCTCCCTAAGCTTGAAGCATGACGAACACCGTACCCAATTACACACTGAACAATGGCACCGAGATTCCCCAAGAGGGTTTCGGCGTGTTCAAGGTCGACCCCGACAAGACCGGGCGAATCGTACGAAACGCCCTCGAGGTGGGCTACCGGCACATCGACACCGCTGCCATCTACAAGAACGAAGAAGGCGTAGGGCACGCCATCGCCGAGGCCGAGAAGGCCGGCCTGGTCGCGCGCGAAGACCTGTTTGTGACCACGAAGCTGTGGAACAACGACCAGACCAACGCGGCCGCCGCCTTCGACAAGAGCCTCGGCCGCCTGGGCCTCGATTATGTCGATCTGTACCTCATTCACTGGCCGGCACCCGAACGTGGCTCCTACGTCGAGGCCTGGAAGGCGCTTGAAGACATCTACGCCTCGGGCCGAGCCAAGGCCATCGGCGTCTCGAACTTCTTGGTGCCGAACCTCGAGAAACTCTTGGCCGAAACCTCCATCGTGCCCGCCGTGAACCAGATCGAGCTGCACGTCGACCTTCAGCAGAACGAACTGCGCGCCTTTCACGCAGAGCACGGCATCGCCACCGAGGCGTGGGGGCCGCTCGGTCAAGGCTCGATCAACTCGTCACCCGATCTGGCGGCAATCGCCACCGCGCACGGTAAGACGGTGCCGCAGACCATCTTGCGTTGGCACCTGCAGCTCGGCAACATCGTCATTCCGAAGTCGAACAACCGCGATCGCATGCACGAGAACTTCGAGCTCTACGACTTCGAACTCTCATCAGCCGAACTCGATACCCTTGCCGGGCTCGACCGCGGCGAGGCGGGCCGCAACGGCAGTCACCCGCACACCGTCAACTGACCGCAGCCCGGCGCCAGTCGAGCACCCCGCGCCACGAAGAGCGCGGGCCACGAATACTGCGGGCCACCAACACTCGGCGCCGCGATCACTCGGCCACCGCCTCGACCACCCGGTGCGCCGTGCCGCGCATGAACTCCAGCAGCTCGGGTTCGGCACGCACGGTGTACCGGATGCTCGGCGGAATCCACGTCAGCGTGCTGACCAGCGTCTCCATCGTTTCGGCCGCTATCGGCCAGATGGTGTGTGTCGGGCGCCCTGAATCCACACGCGCGCCCGTGGCCCAGTGCCCGAACAACTCGGTGAACCGGGCCAGAGACACCTGCAGCAGTACGTCGGCGTGATAGCGCCTCGCGAACGACTGCGCGTTGCGCTCGACGAAGGTCGCGGCATCCGGAGCCGGCAACTCGCGAGGCTCGAAATGCACCCGCGTTGCGAAGAAGTTGGTGAGCCGGTCGACACGAAACGTTCGCCAGTCGTCGCGCTGCAGGTCGAAGCAGACCAGAAACCAGCTGCGGCGCGCCGTCACGAGTGAGTGCGGTTCGACCACTCGATTGGTTTCGGCACCGCCGGCGGCCACGTAGGCGAAGCGAATGCGTTCGTGGTCGCGGCAAGCGAGGGCGAGCTGGCCGAGCAACTCGCCCTCGACGGGGCCACCCCGCGGCGTCTCTGGAGTGATGGATGCGGCGAGCGCATTCACCCGCTCGCGCACGGCGGCCGGCAGCACCTGCTCGAACTTGGCGAGCGCGGTCTGGGTGGTGAGCGCTCCGTCGACGAGCCCCTGCGTGGCGGCCAGACGCAGGCCGATGGCCATGGTCACCGCTTCGTCGTTCGAGAGCAGCAGCGGCGGCAGCTGCGAACCAGCCTCGAGCCGGTAGCCGCCCTGCACGCCGCGCGCGGCGACCACCCGATAGCCGAGTTCACGGAGCCGTTCGATGTCGCGGCGCAGCGTGCGTTCGGTGACACCGAGGCGCTCGGCGAGCTCTGAGCCGGCCCACTGGCGGTGCGTCTGCAGCAGGTTCAGCAGTTCGAGGGTGCGCGAAGTCGTTTCGGCCATAGTGCCCAGTGTTCTCGAATTCAGGACAGAAAGCGACCTCTATCGCTCGTATCGTGAAACATCACCTCATCGAAAGAAGAAGCTCATGGATTTCAAGATCGAACTCATTCTCGTTCCCGTCACCGACGTCGACCGCGCCAAAGCCTTTTACGTCGACCAGGTGGGCTTTCACGCCGACTTCGACCAGCGCGTCAGCGACGCGGTGCGCTTCGTGCAGCTCACGCCACAGGGCTCGGCCTGCTCCATCGCGTTCGGCGAGGGCATCAGCGAGATGGTGCCGGGCACGCTCAATGCCATTCAGGTGGTCATCGACAGCGCAGCGGATGCCCACCGGCACCTCACCGAAAACGGCGTCGAGGCGACCGAGCCCGACGTGCAGCCCTGGGGAACCTTCGTCACCTTCGCCGACCCTGACGGCAACCGCTGGATCTTGCAGCAGATGCCTGTGCACTGACGTGCCGCGATCAGAGTCGGGCGAGTTCGCGCGCCACGATCGAGATGCCCTCGCCGAAACGCTCGGGGTGGGGGCCCGAGTAGTTCAGACGCGCGAATGATCCGGGGGGTTCGGTGGGAAACCACTCCGAACCCGGGGTCATCGACACCCCGGCGGCGAGGCAGCGGGCAACGAGGGCCCGAACATCCACTCGGTCATCGAAGCGAACCCAGAGGTTGAGGCCGCCGCGGGGCAGAAACGTGAGGGTGTCAGGCCCGAGCTGAGAGACGATGTGCCCGGCGAGGTTGTCTCGGCGGTCGCGCAGAGCAGCGCGAAGCCGGATCAGGTGGGTGCGCCAGCCCGGGTCGGTCACCACGTCGAGCGCGGCGGCCTGCAGCGCCCTGCTCACGTAGAGGTCGGTCACCGTGCGATCCACCTGAATACGCGCCAAGGCAGGCCCGCGCGCCACCACCGCACCCACCCGCAACGCCGGCGACACGCTCTTGCTCAGCGATCTCAGGTACACCACGTGGCCGTCGGTGTCGCGGGAGACGAGGGGTCGAGCATCCGCTTCGATACCGAAGTCGTGCGCCCAATCGTCTTCGATGATGAAGGCGTTTCGTGCGCGAGCGACCGCGACGATCGCGGCGCTCTCGTCGGCCGACCAGAGAGCGCCCGTGGGGTTCGCGAAGTGGGGCTGCGCGTAGAACAGCCGCGCGCCGGAGCTTTCGAACGCCTCATCGAGGGCGGCTGCTGACGGCACGGCCGACCCCCTGGCCACGGGAACGATGACGAGCCCAGCCTGCCGCGCCGCCGCAATGGCGCCCCAATACGTGGGCGACTCCATCACCACGGCGTCGCCCGGCTGGGCGAGCGCCCGAAAGATGGAGGTGAGCGCGCTCTGACTGCCCGGTACGACGACCACGTCGTCTGCTGTGACTCCGGATGCCCGGGCGGGCCCACCGGCCCGAATCTCGTTCGCGAACCACGCCCTGAGGTCGGGCAGCCCGTCGACACTGGGAAGGCTGACGCTCGCGTGCCCCCGTGCCGCCCTCGTGAGAGCGGTGCGAACCAGCCGCCCGGGCAGCAGTTCTTCGGTGGGGTAGGCGTTGTGCATCGAAATGGCGGGGCCCTTATCGAGTGCCATCGCGGTTCCGACGGCAGTAAGACTGTTGCGGGAGGGGCCGAGGGTGGTGGTCTGCCACGAGAAGTCGGCGCGGCCGAGGGTCGGTCGCGGCAGAATGAACGTGCCGGCGCCGGGTCTGGTCTCGATGAGACCGAGGCGCGCGAGGTTCTGCACGGCACGCTGAACGGTGAGCGGGCTGGCACCGAACCGGGTGACGAGCGACCGCGTCGAGGGCAGCGTGGCACCGACCGGGCCCACGCGAATGAGGTCACGCAGGTGGTGCTCGATGGCCGCCTCAGTGCTATCGTGTTGCATGACGGATAACAATAGCGCTATCGGTGGTGGCGAGCTAGCGCTATCGCCTCAATCGTCTGGCGCAGCTGGCGCGAGCGAAGGCGCTATGAGATCACTCCCGTCGACAGCTGGCGCGAGCGAAGGCGCTGCGAGTCCACGCCCGTCGGCAGCTGGCGCGGGCGCTGCTGTCGAGTCAGAGCCGAGCGGCGGCGCGGCGGCGCGTCGGCGTCCGCCGGCTGGGCTGGTGTTCGGGTTTCTGGGGGTGCTGTCGTTCTCGTTCACGCTGCCCTTTACGCGGGTGGCTGTGGGGTCGCTCGATCCGCTGTTCGTGGGGGCCGGTCGAGCCGTGGTAGCGGCGGTGCTGTCGATCATCGTGCTGCTGATCATCCGCCCGCGCCTGCCCCGGGGCCGCCAATGGCTGCGCTTGTGCGTGGTGGCGGCGGGCGTCGTGGCCGGGTTTCCACTGCTGACCAGTTTCGCCATGCAGACCGCACCGGCCGCGCACGGTGCCGTGGTGATCGGAATTCTGCCGGCGGCAACTGCCATCGTGGCGGTGCTGCGGGGTGGCGAACGGCCGAGTCGCGCATTCTGGGTGGCGAGCATCGCCGGCCTCGCGGCGGTGGTGGCGTTCGTCGCGGTGAGTGGCGGCGGGCTGAACGGATTGCACCCGTCAGACTTCTTGCTGCTCGCCGCCGTGGCGCTGGCCGCGATTGGCTATGCCGAAGGCGCACTGCTGGCGCGCGAACTCGGTTCGTGGCAGATTATCTGCTGGGCGCTCGTCATCGGCTTGCCGGTGATGGCGCCGCTGGCCATCATCGGAGCCTCGCACGGGCCACTCTCGGGCTCGGCCGAGTCGTGGCTGGCCTTCGCCTACGTGAGCGTAATCAGCCAGTTCTTGGGGTTCTTCGTGTGGTACCGAGGGCTGGCCATCGGGCCGATCTCTCGGGTGAGTCAGGTGCAACTTCTGCAGCCCGTGCTCACCATTGTGTGGGCCGCTCTGCTGTTCGGCGAGCATCTCGATTGGCTCGTGATCGTAGCCGCTGGCGTCGTCGTGGCCTGCGCGGCTTTCGCCGTTCGGGCCCGAATTGTCAACCCCGTCGCACGCCCGAAGCCCTCGGCGTAGCGTGAAAAACATGACCGATACAACGCACACCACTACTCACACCGAAGACGTCGACGCTGTCGCCAAGCTCATCAAGGGCGCAAAGGTGGCACTGCTCACCACCATCACCGCGTCGGGCGACCTGCACTCGCGGCCGCTCGGTGTGCAAGACGAAGACTTCGATGGCGAGCTGTGGTTCTTCACGCAAGACCCCAGCGAGAAAACCGCAGACATTCGTGATAACGCTCACGTGAATGTGTCGCTCGAGTCGGGCAAGGGCTTTCTGTCGATCGCCGGAACCGCCAGCGTGGTGAAAGACGCCGCCAAGATTGACGAACTGTGGAACACCCAGACCGAGGCGTGGTTTCCCGAAGGCCGCGAAGACCCCACGGTGGCGCTCATCAAGGTCGACGCGACATCAGCCGAATACTGGGTGACCAACGAGCCTAAAGTTGTGACGCTGTTCAAGGTAGCGAAGGCCGCCGCGACGGGTGGCCAGCCCGACATCGGCGAGAATCACTCGGTCGACCTCTGAGAGGTGCGGCGCCGCCCCGTTAGCTGACGGCCACGCTCTCAGCCAGCAGTTCTTTCACCATCGGCACCACTTTCGTGCCGTACAGTTCGATGTTCGTCATCATGCTCTCGTGCGAGAGCGTTCCGGCACCGTACTTCAGGTCGAACCGGCTGACGCCGAGCGCCTCGACGTTGCGAGCGATCTTGCGTGCCACTGTCTCCGGCGAACCGATGTAGAGGGCTCCGTCTTCACCCGACTCCTCCCAGAACTGGGCCCGGGTGAGGGGCGGCCAGCCTCGGCTGGCACCGATGCTCGCGTGCATCGCCTTGTAGTGCGGAAAGAACTCGTTGCGCGCCTCGTCGTCAGTCTCGGCTACGAACCCGGGCGAGTGCATGCCGATGGCGGCGACCGGATGCTCGAACTGAGCCATCGCCCGCCGATACAGATCGACGTACGGGGCGAACCGCACCGGCGCACCACCGATGATGGCGAGCATCATGGGCAGCCCGTACCGTGCGGTGCGAACCACCGACTCGGGGCTGCCGCCCACTCCCACCCAGGCTCGCAACGCACCACTCTCGGTGTGCGGAAAGACCGACTGCTCGGTGAGCGAGGCACGAGTCGCGCCGCTCCAGGAGACAGGCTGTTCGGTCAGCAGCTCGGCGAACAGCTCGAGCTTCTCTTCGAAAAGTCTCTCGTAGTCAGAGAGGTCGAACCCGAAGAGCGGAAACGACTCGGTGAATGAGCCGCGACCCAGAATGACCTCGGCACGCCCGCCCGAAATCGCGTCGAGCGTGGCGAAGCGCTGAAAAACGCGCACGGGGTCGTCAGAGCTCAACACTGTGACTGCCGAGCCGACGTGGATGTTCGTGGTTCGCGCCGCGACCGCAGCGAGCACCACCTCGGGCGCAGACACCGCGAAGTCAGCGCGGTGGTGCTCCCCCACCCCGAAGAAGTTCAGCCCCACCTGGTCGGCGAGCACTCCCTCATCGACCACGTTGCGAATGACCTGGGCCTGCGAAACCTCTGCGCCGTCTTTCGTGCGGGTGACGTCTCCGAAGGTGTCGAGGCCGAACTCCACGGTGGTGGGGGTGAACTCTGGTGCAGTGACCTCAGGCATGAGCGCTTCTTTCCGATCGAGCTTTCAATACGTTTGCATACGATACAACCAGGTGTACACACCAGTATTCCCGGTGTTTTCGCGAAACAGCCGGGTCGCTCAGGCTCTGACCAGCACCGGGTGCTTAGGCTCAGTGGCGATGACAACCCAGACACCGCCCCATCAGCACCGCGTTCTCACCCCCGAGCAGCGCCGGCGACGCCGACGACGCCAGGTCGCGACGCGCTGGTCGGTCATCGGCGTGGTGCTGATTCTGCTGGTCACCGGCGGATACGTCGTCTACAACTACCAGCGTTTCGTGAACGGAATCACTCACATCGACGCCCTGCCGGGCGGCAGCACGAACAACAAAGACCAGAACATCCTGCTCGTCGGCGACGACCATCGGCCCGACAACGCAACCCCCGAGCAGCTCGCCCAGCTCGGCACCCAAGACGACGGCGGCGGCACCAGCACCGACACGATGATCATCGTGCACCTGCCGGCCGACGGCAGTTCGGCCACAATGATCTCGCTGCCGCGCGACTCCTGGGTCGACATTCCGGGGTTCGGTAAAGACAAGCTGAACGCTGCCTTCACGTATGGCAGCGAAAACGGCGGTGGTGATGCTGGTGGGGCGAAGTTGCTCGTCACGACCATCCAGAACCTCACCGGGCTGACGATCGACCACTTCGTTCGCGTCTCGCTGCTCGGGTTCTACAACGTGGTTAACGCACTCGGCCCGGTGCAGGTGTGTCTGAACGAGGCCGTCAACGACCCGTTCTCGGCCATCAACCTGCCGGCCGGCGTTTCGAGCCTCGATGCGTCGCAGGCGCTGTCGTTCGTGCGGCAACGGCACGGGTTGCCGAACGGCGACCTCGACCGCGAAGTGCGTCAGCAGTACTTTCTCTCGGTAGAAGCGCGCCAGATTCTCTCGGCCGGAACCCTGCTGAACCCCGCCAAGCTCGCGAGCGTGCTCGACGCCATCAGTTCGTCGATCGAGACCGACTCGGGGCTGAACATCATCGATCTCGCGACGCAGATGCGAAATCTGAGCCCCGACAAGATCAGATCGACCACCATTCCCATCGTCGGCACGCCCACCATCACCGTCGACGGTAACGACGTCTCTATCGTTCAGGTCGACACCGCTGCTATGCCGGGGTTCATCGCGAGTGTGCTGGGCACCTCGACGCCCGCCCCCTCGGCGCCGCCGTCGCCCTCGGTCTATGACAGCGCCACGGTTTCGCCGGTCGGCGAAGTCACCGTGACTGTGCTCAACGGCAGCGACAGTGACGGCGTCGCCGCGTCGAACACCGACACGCTCGGCGGCTTCGGGTTCAAGACGGGCACACCGGGTTCGACCGACACGCAGACGACCACGACCATCCAGTACCCGGCTGGAAACGAAGGGCACGCTAAGGCTGTGGCGGCGTACTTTCCCGGCGCGGCCCTCGAGGTGGCATCGGTTTCTGACGTGACCGTGATTCTGGGCACCGACGGCATTCAGGCCACCGACCCGAATGCGGCGGCGACGGATGCTCCGGCCCCCGCCACGGGCGACCCAACAGCCACCCCGGCGCCGGCCGCCCCCACCACGAGTTACGCCAAGGGCGCCTGCATCAACTGATCGGCGTCGGGCGAGCGTATTCGCGTAGGCCGATGGCGAGGTCGACGCAGACAGCTAACAGGAGGTCGAGCTGCTCGGGAGTCGGTGCGCTGTAGAGCAACAGGCGCGTGCCGAGAGTGGGGAACTTCAGCGCCGCCCCGGTTCTCGTGAGCATGAAGTCGAGCTCCGAAAGGTCGAGCGGAACGTTCAAGGCTCGGCTGAAGGTCAGCGCCCAGGCCGTCGACCGCAGCACAACATCGAGGCGCCCACGCTCCTCGCCCGCAGGGCTCTCGACCCGCAGCCGCACGGCATCAGTCGTTCGCGGCTCGTCGGGATCGGCCCGAATCACGAACACCGCCGCTCCGGCCGCATCGAACACCGTCGACTGCTCGCCGCGTTGCACTCGGGCGACCTCGTTCGAGCCCGAGCTGATCACGGTCGACCCGCCTCCCCCACTCGCCACGCGGTAACTGCCACCGGCTCTGGTGGTGAGCGAATGGATGCCCTTTCCCCCGTTCTTGAACCCGAACAGCATGCCGAGCTTCGCCCCGGCGCCCTCGCCCCCGCTCTGCTCGGCGACGGCCAGCGCCTTTGCGTCAGCAGCAGCCGACGGCCCGTCGTCGAAGGTCAGAACCAGAACATTCGACGCCTTGCGCGAGATGCGGCCGACGATCAGAACGGGCGGCGCTGGTTCAGCTGTCATGCCCCAAATCTACAGCAAACCTGACACTTCGTCACGTAGTAGGCGCCGTTTAGGGCAGCGCGCCCGGCGAGAGCGAGCGCCGCGGACGAGAGCGAGCGCCGCGGCGGTCGCTCTCGTCCGTGCACCTCGCGCTCGCCCAACGGGGTCGCGCTTGCTGACGCGGTGGGCCGCCGCGGTTAGGAGAGCGCGGCTACTCCGGCGGCGGCAACCGCACGGTCATCCTCTACCGTGCTACCGCTGACGCCGATCGCGCCCACGATGTCGCCGCCCACCGTGAGCGGAATGCCGCCGGGAAAGCTGATCAGCCCGCCGTTCGAGACCTCGATGTTGTACAGCGATCCTCCGGGCTGCGAAAGTTCGCCGATGCTGCCCGATTCCATGTCGAAGAACCGGGCGGTACGCGCCTTCTTTTGCGCAATGTCGATGCTGCCGAGCCACGCGCCGTCCATTCGCACGAACGCTTTCAGATTTCCGCCAGCGTCGACGACGGCGATGTTCATCGCTGTGCCTTGCTCGACCGCGGCTTTGTGCGCTGCTTCGACGACCGATTGGGCTTGTTCAAGGGTTATGTCACTCATGCTCGTCACGATACGCCGAGCACAATTACCGCGCGGAGGGTTGCACCCGACCACGAGACGTGCTTGTCGGCGACGAGAGAAGCCGTTTCGGTCGAGAGATGCTCGCGCAACGGCTTCTCTCGTCTGAAACGGCTTCTCTCGTCGTGGGCACTGCACGGCACGGCACGGCACTGCACGGCACGGGCCGAGAGCCGGGGCCCAGCGGCGGCGCGCGAGTAGGGGCGGGCGCAAGCGGCGTGGGCGGCGGCTAGAGCGTCAGACAGTGACGTCGTGCCGCCAGGCCGCCGGGCCCTGCGAGCCGGCGCGGTACGACTCGAGCGGCACCTCGTTCTTCTGCCAAGCGTTCAGCACGGGCGCCACGATGCGCCAGCACTGCTCGGCCACGTCACCGCGAATAGAGAGCGTCGGGTCGTTGCCGAGTACCCCGCGCATCACTTCGCCGTATGCCGTCACGGGGCTGTCTTCGAGGGTCGTGCCGAGGTCGTGGCGTTCGAGCCCGAACGGGTCGCCGTCGCCGTTCATGGTGAGTTCGAGCGTGAGCGACGAGGGGCGAAGGCCCACCACGATGCGCTCCGGCGACTCCACGCCCTTCAGCCCGCGCGGCACGAACCCGACGGGCTTGAGCGTCAGAATGACCTCTTTGCGCGGAACGCCGATGGCCTTTCCACTGCGCAAGACGAACGGCACCCCTGCCCAGCGCCGCGTATTCACCTCGACCACCATCTCGGCGAGCGTCTCAGTGTCGAGCGACTTGTCGACGCCCTTCTCTGAGGTGTAGCCGGGCATCGTGCGGGTTCCCACGGTACCGGCGGCGTAGCGAGCGCGCCGGCTCGGGGCATCCGTACCGCCCAGCACGGGCTCACCTGACCACACCTGCGTCGCCCGCAGCACCTGCGCGGTCGCGGCCCGAAAGTCGACCGGGTCGATGCTGGTCGGCGCCTCCATCGCGACGATCGACAGCACCTGCAACAGATGCGACTGCAGCATGTCTTTGAGGGCACCCGAATGGTCGTAATAGCCGGCACGACCTTCGAGCCCGAGGTCTTCGTCGTAGATGATCTCGACCTTCTCGACGTTGTCGGCGTTCCACGTCGGCTCGATGAGCCGGTTCACAAACCGCAGGCCCAAGATGTTCAAGACCGTGGCCATACCCAAGAAGTGGTCGACTCGGTGAATCTGCTCTTCGGGCACGACCTTCAGCAGATGCCGGTTGAGCGTCGCCGCGCTGCGCGAATCGGAGCCGAACGGCTTCTCGAGGGCCAGCACCGTTCCGGGCGGCAGCTCGACCGTGGCGAGCGTCTTGGCGACTTCGGCCACGATCGCGGGCGGCAGGGCGAAGTAGATCACGAGCTCGCCGTCGATGTCGGTGAGGATGCGCGAGAGATCGTCGTGCGATGTCGGGTCGGCGACCACGTACGTAGCGCCCGTGACCAGGTCTTTTGCGGCCTGCCCTTTCGCCTTCACCCCATCGAACGCCGTGCGAACGGTCGCCTGCCACTCGGCGTCGCTCTTCGGCGACCGACCGGAGCCGAGAATGCGCAGCCCCTTCACGAGAGCGGCGTCGCTGGCAATTCCCCCCGCGATGAGGCTGCCGAGCCCTGGAAGCAGCAATCGCTCGGTCAGGTCTCCGCTGGCACCGAGAATAAGCAGGGTCTTCACCGTTGTCATACCTCTGAGCGTACTTCTGTGCGGGCAGTGGAGGCACGGGTCTGGCGAACCCCGCAGCATCCGTTATTCTGAACCTCGGTTCGTCGAGCCACGAGCCATGGGGGGAAGCGTGGACACACCGTCGTCAGGGCCGACCAAGCGCTCGAAAGTCATCGGGCTTTCTGTCTTCGCTGCCGTCGCCGCCCTGCTCATGGCAACCGGAATCGTGGTGCAGGTGCAGCACGACACCGCCCAGCACGACGCAGCGGTGACCGTCGCAGTTCAGGCCACCGACGAGCTCGCGGCTGCGACCTCCGCTCGGGATGCCGCACTCGACTCCCTGCGCGCGACCACGGTCGCTGCCTCGACGTTCCAGACCGCCGTAACTGCCTCGCTCGCCGAGACCGACGGCTTCGTCGACCCGGATGCCCGCACCGCCCTCACCGCGGCCGAGCCCGCCCTTGCCACCGAGCAGACGACCGCCGTCGCGCTGCTGCCTGCAGACACCTCAGCCGCCTCCACTGCAACGACTGCCTCAACCACCACGGTGTCGTCGGTAAAGACACCCGACCTCGACGCACTCTCGACCGGTGATCTCTCGTCATACACGGCCACGACTCGTGGCAGCATCGCAGCAGTCAATGCGAAGGCGACGACGTACGACACCGAACGCATCAACCTGGTTTCGGCTATGCACGACAGCGAGATCGTGCTGCTTCGCGAGGCCGCATCGGTCGCATCGCAGGGCGCCACAATCGTGGCGGCGACCCAGAGCGCCGACCAGCCGTCGAAAGACGCCCTCACCGCTTCGATCTCAGCGGTCGCGGCCGCAGTCGCCGCCCCGACCGCCTTCAACGCCGCCGGATCGAGCACCCTGACCACCGCGCTCAGCAGCTACGTTTCGGCAGCGAAGGCCGCGCAATCGAACGAGGCTGCCGCCGAAGCAGCGAAGGCGAAAGCCGAGGCCGCTGCCGAAGCAGCGCGCGAGGCGGCACAAAATAGCTCGTCGTCGTCGTCGAGCTCGGGTTCATCGGGTTCTGGCACCGGTGGGTTGGTAGCAGTCGACCCAGCAATCCTTGCTGCGCAACTAGCGAAGTTCGAACAGGCGACGATTGACAATATGCACGCCAGCAACATTGCGGCCGGCAACTGCGTCATCTTTCCCTCGTGGTGCGGGTATTAGCTCAGTCGTGCGGCCAGCAGGCGTATCGTTTCGAACGGAATTTGTTCACCTCCGATTCGATTGAGGTTTTCATGAGCATCACTGTCGACACTGACGTCGTTCATCACGGCAACACCGACTACGACCCGAGCGCCTTTCGAAACGTGTTCGAGCACAACTTCACGTTCGCCTCTGCGGTCGAACGCAACACCCATCGTTTCGCGAACCGGCCAGCGATCTCAGACCCGTCGACCGGCCGCAGCTACACCTACCGCGAACTCGGCGAGGTCACTGGCGCTCTCGTCGCCGGTCTCGCCCAGCAGGGCATCGGGGTGGGCGATGTGGTCGCCTACCAGCTGATGAACCGGCCCGAGTTCGCATTTCTGTATGTGGCCGCCCAGGGGCTTCGAGCGGTGAGCTCGCCGATGAACTTTCGCCTCGCCCCCGCCGAGACCGCGCACATACTGAACGACTCAGAACCCGCGATCTTCGTCTACGAGACCTGGGCGACGGCCGAGGTGAGCACCGCGCTGAGCCTTGCGCGCCACCAGCCCCGACTACTCGTTGCCGTGGGCGACGGCGATGTGGTGCCGGGTTCGCTGCGGTTCGACGAACTGCTCGTCGTGGGCGCACCGACGTTCCGCGCGCCGGCAGATGCCACCGTGTGGGATGAGACGAGCCGCCTCTACACGTCAGGCACCACCGGTATGCCGAAAGCTGTGCCGCTGACGAGTCTCAACGAGGTGCTCACCGCGCATGACGCGATCATCCACTTTCCCCTCGGCCCCACCGACAAGACCATGAACATGTCGCCGTGGTTTCACCGTGGCGGCAACTACTGCGCGGGCCCGAACTCGATCTTCTACGTGGGCGCCGAGGCGGTGTGCTTGCAGCAGTTCACGCCCGACGCCGTGCTCGACGCGGTGCAGAACTCCAAGCTGACCTACGTCATCGGTGCCCCGACGAACCTCGAGCGCCTCGCCGACGAGCAAGAGGCGAACCCCCGCGACCTCAGTTCGCTCAGCGGCATCGTGACCATGGGTGCCCCGCTCGACCGCGCCGCGGCCCTGCGTTATCAGCGCGTGCTGACGAAGCGCATCGCGAACGGCTACGGCACCACCGAGGCGTTCTGGAACACCTATTTGCGCCCCGAAGACCTGCCCGACGCCGCAGGCGCCGCCGGCCGCGCCTGCCTCGACGACGACGTTGCCGTCGTGAAGGTCTATGCCGATCACCTCGCTGCACCAGACGACTTCGCCGACAAGAACTCGCACGAAATCGGCGAGGTCATCATGCGCACGGTGAAAAGCGGTTACGCCTACCGCAACAACCCCGAAGAAGAGGCCGAGAAGTTTCACGACGGCTGGATCTACCCGGGCGACCTCGCCAGCTGGAACGAGAACGAGATAGTCACCATCATCGGCCGCAAAGACGACATGATCATCTCGGGCGGCGAGAACGTGCATCCGGTGCAGGTCGAAGAGGTGCTGGCCGGGCATCCCGATGTCGCCGACAGCATCGTGGTGGGCCTGCCCGACGAGCAGTGGGGCGAAGTGGTCGTTGCGTACATTCAGCCGAGAGAGGGGCGGATGCTCGACCGAGCAACCGCGGCGAAACAGCTCGAAGACTTCACCCGCGAGAGCGTCGCGCTGGCCGGCTACAAGCGCCCCCGGCGCTACACCTTCGTGACGGAGCTGCCCTACACAGCCACCGGCAAGAAGCAGCACTTCGTTCTGAAGAAGCAAGCCCCGGCCGACGATGCGGCCGGCAGGTTTATCACGCCGTAGAGTTGACGGGGGTAGTTAGCGTTGCCGAACTAACGCGCGAACACCCGCACCCCACAACCCCTGCCAAACCCCGCCGCCTCACCTCTGAAGGGCCCCGTGACGAAGGAACAGACCGAGAGCGTCAAGTCGGGCGTCGGTTTTCGCTCGGAACGCGGGCCTCTGCTCATCGCCCTGATGCTCTCTACCGGTCTGGTGGCCATCGACGCGACCATTCTGGCGACGTCGGTTCCGTCGATCGTGGGCGATCTGGGTGACTTCTCGCAGTTTCCGTGGCTGTTCTCGATCTACCTGCTCGCGCAGGCGGTCTCGGTTCCGGTCTACGCCAAGCTCAGCGACACCGTGGGGCGCAAGCCGCTGATTCTGTTCGGCATCGGTCTCTTTCTTGCCGGGTCGATTCTGTGCGGACTCGCCTGGAGCATGCCCGCGCTGATCGCCTTTCGGGTGATCCAGGGGCTCGGGGCCGGCGCGGTACAGCCCATGGCGGTCACCATCGCGGGCGACGTGTACACCGTGGCTGAACGCGCAAAAGTTCAGGGGTATCTGGCGAGCGTCTGGGCGATCTCCTCGGTCGCCGGGCCCGCGCTCGGCGGGCTGTTCTCCGAGTTTTTTTCGTGGCGGCTCATCTTCTTCGTGAACGTTCCGCTGTGCATCCTGGCCGGCCTGATGATCATGCAGCGCTTTCACGAGAAGATCGAGAAACGCAAACATCACATCGACTATGCAGGATCGATCGTCTTGACTATCGCCCTGAGTTCACTGATTCTGGCGGTGCTCGAGGGGGGTCAGGCGTGGGCCTGGAACTCCCTCTACAGCTTCGCCGCGTTCGGGTTCGGCGCGGTGATGCTCGTGGTGTTCGTATTGGTCGAACGCCGTGCCGCCGAACCGGTGCTGCCGCTCTGGGTCTTCTCCCGGCGACTGCTGCTCACAACCACGCTGATGTCGCTCGGGGTCGGGGCGATTCTGCTCGGGGTGACCTCGTTCGTGCCGACCTATCTCGAGGGGGCGCTGCACATCACGCCGCTCATTTCGGGCCTTGCGGTCGCGGCGATCACCCTCGGCTGGCCCATCGCCGCGTCGCAGTCTGGCCGGTTCTATCTCACGATCGGGTTCAAGAGAACCATTCTCATCGGCCTGGGAATCGCGGTGCTCGGCACTCTCTCGCTGTGGCTTTCGGCACCGACTCCGAATCTGCTCCTCGTCACCGTGAGCTGTTTCATCGTCGGGCTCGGCCTCGGGCTCGTCGCCTCGCCTGGCCTCATCGCGGCACAGTCGAGTGTGCCCTGGGAAGAACGCGGAGTGGTGACCGGCACGAACTTCTTCGCCCGCTCCATCGGCAGCGCTGTGGGTGTCGCTATCTTCGGGGCGATCGCGAACAGCATCTACGCGTCGCACGCGGGTGGGCAGAACGACCCGGCCACCATCGCTCTGGCGACGGGCAGCGCGTTTCTCGCGGTACTGGTCTGCGCAGTTGCGATCGTCGTCGCCGCGTTCGCGATGCCGGATGCTCGGCTGCAGTCAGACGGCACAGTGGCGCTTTCGCCCGAACTCGGTGGTTAGGCTCGTCAGTCAGAGTTCGTCGTCGTCGTCGTCGAGTTCTTCGCCCCGCGTCGGTGATTTCTTGGCGGCCTGGTCGGCTTTGTCACGCTCATGGCGGCTCGGAACCATCGACATGACGAACAGCAGCCAGAGCAGCGCGAAGATGATGAGCCCGGCGATGAGATCGCTGAGCTGAAACGGGTAGAGGTGCCCATCGATCGATAGCACCAGTACGGTCTCGATCACCGCGAACGCTCCGAAGAACGCCGCGAGCACACCGCGCGTCAGTTTGATGCGGCGGCCTCTGCGGTGCATTTCGGTGCGCCTCAACTCCACCATCAACGCGAGCAGCAGCACGGGCAAGATCTGCGCGAGGGCGGTTGCCGTCGCCGAATCGAACAGCCTGATCATGAGTCGAGCGTAGTGGTTCACGCGCTGCCACTCGGACGTTGACGAGGCGCCGAGCATCCGGTATCGTTACATTATTCAACAGATTCATTGATAAAGAGAATGGTTGATTATGAACACTGAGAGCTCGCCGGCTCCGGATGCTCGCACCGAAGACGACCTCGACCGGGCCTTTCTGGCGCTGGCCGACCCCGTCAGGCGCGCCATTGTCGCGCGGCTCTCGCGCGGCGAAGCCACGGTGAACGAACTCGCTGAGCCGTTCGCCATGACCAAGCAGGCCGTTTCGCGGCACATTCAGGTGCTCGAAACGGCCGGGCTCATCACACGAACGCGCGACGGGCAACGCCGACCGTGCCACCTGCGGCCAGCAGCGCTCGAAGAACTCACGTCGTGGATCGATACGTATCGCCTCGAGGCCGAACGCCGATTTCGGCGGCTCGATAGTGTGCTCGAATCTCTGACCGCACCGTCGGCGCCAGTCTCTGCCGAACAACCAGCCACCACCGAATAACCAGCCACCACCGAACAATCGAAGGAGAAGGAATCATGACCAACCCCACTACCCTCACCGCGACGCCTGGGCTGCCCTACGTCGACACCGTTCGCGAATTCGAGGCGACCCCCGAACAGCTCTTTCGGGCGCAGACCGACCCCGACCTCGTTGCCCAGTGGCTCGGGCCACGCGAGCTCGAGATGACGGTGCTCGAATACGACGTGCGCCCGGGCGGCTCGTACCGTTACATTCATACCGACCCGGCCTCGGGCACCGAGTACGTCTTTCGGGGTGTCTTTCACACCGTGGAGAAAGCCACGCTGCTCATTCAGACCTTCGAGTGGGAGGGCGCGCCGGGCCAGGTATCGCTCGACACGTCGCGGTACGAAGACCTCGGCGGGCGCACGCGACTGCACCAACACTCGGTCTTTCCGAGCGTCGAGGTGCGCGACGCCATGGTGTCAAGCGGCATGGAGCGCGGCGTCGTCGACTCGATGAACCGTCTCGACGAGCTGCTGGCCGGCGCAGGTTTGCCGAGGTAGGGTGGTCGCAAGATCAGTGCAGATCGGAGAAACGTGCAGAACCCGTATAGCGTGACGCCCGCCGCGGTGCGGCATGCGGGTGAGATCGCATACGAAACACGCGTCGAAGCCGGCCTCTTCGTTCCCGGCGTTCGGCCCCTCGTCGAGGAGTCGTGGCAGCGTTCGCTCGAGCTGCACCTCGACCCCGACCGCATCGTTCCGAGCTTCGATCTCGACGATGAGGGGTTACGCGAGTATCGCAGGGAGCATCCGCTTTCGCTGGTGCTGCCGGTCATCCATCGCCTGCTCATTCAGCACACCTTCGACACCGGGCTGATCATCGCGGTGGGCGACCAAGCCGGTCGCCTGCTCTGGATCGACGGCGACCGCGAGTCACGACGCACGGCGGAGGGCATGCTCTTCGTCGAGGGCGCAAACTGGTCTGAAAAGTCGGTGGGCACGAGCGCGCCAGGCACTGCGCTGGCGCTCGACCACGGTATTCAGATCGGCGGCGCCGAACACTTCTACCGCATCGTGCACCCGTGGAGCTGCACAGCCGTGCCAGTGCACGACCCCGCAACCGGCGATATTCTCGGCGTCGTCGACATCACCGGGGGCGACAATGCCGTTCTGCCGACCACCCTCCCGCTGCTCGAAGCTGCGGTCGCAGCGGCAGAGGCTGAGCTGCGCATCCATCAGCTCACCGCGCGCGAGCATACGCGCGCCGCCCCTCGAGTGATCACCCTGCAGAGCCCGGTTCGTGTTGTGTCGAACCGGCCGCCTTCTCGGGCGCGAGGCAGTTCGGCGGCTGAACCGCAGTCTCAACCGTCGACGGATGCCCTGCAGCTCTCAGTGCTGGGCCGCGAACTCGGGCGGCTGACCTCGGGCTCTCGTGTCATCGAACTCAGCGCGCGGCACTCGGAGATACTCACGCTGCTCGCCTGGCACCGACACGGGCTCTCTGCCGAGCAGCTCGCCGACAAGCTCTACTCGGGCGCGGGCGCCAATGCGCACTCGGTGGCCACGCTGCGTGCCGAGATGGTGCGGTTGCGCGCGGTTCTCGCCGACACGCAGACCGGGCTACAGCTCTCGTCGCGCCCGTATCGGCTGAGCGGCCCGCTCGACCTCGATGCGCATCGCGTGCTCGCGTTTCTCGAACGCGGGGCGCACCGGGTGGCGCTGGCTGCCTACTCTGGCCCGGTGCTGCTCGGCTCCGCCGCTCCGGGAATCGTCGAAATTCGGGCCGAGGTGAGCAGCAACGTTCGCGAGTCACTGCTGAGCGACGGGTCGGTCGAGGTTCTGCTCGACTACACCCGCAGCGACGAGTGCGCTTACGACCGCGAGGTGTGGGTGCAGTGCCTGCAGCGGCTGCCGGCGAGATCGCCGAAACGGGCATCCGTGGTCGCCCGCATCGAACGCATCGACGCCGAGCTGGCGCGCTAAAGCGTTCGCGGCCGCAACTCGGTGCAACGTAGCCGCAACCGGGCTCGACGTACCGTGGTGCCAGGCGCCCGACGTGGGTGCCCCTCGACAACGACGTCTAAAGGATGAGACACATGACGGTCTACGCAGCACCGGGAAACCCCGACGCGAAAGTCACCTTCAAACCCCGCTACGAGCACTGGATCTGCGGCGAATGGTCGAAGCCCGTCAAGGGCCAGTACTTCGAAGACATCTCGCCGGTCAACGGCAAGCCCTTCGCCGAGGTCGCACGCGGCACCGCAGAAGACATCGACAAGGCTCTGGATGCTGCGCACAGCGCGGCCCCGGCGTGGGGTCGAACCTCCCCCACCGAACGAGCGGCGGTGCTCAACAAGATCGCTGACGTCATCGACGCGAACCTCGAGCTGCTGGCCGTGGCCGAGACCTGGGACAACGGAAAGCCCATTCGCGAGCCGCTGTATGCCGACCTGCCACTGGCATCCGACCACTTCCGATACTTCGCGTCGGCCATTCGCGCCCAAGACGGCGATCACGCCGAAATCGACCATGACACCGTGGCGTACCAGTTTCACGAGCCGCTCGGGGTCGTGGGGCAGATCATCCCGTGGAACTTCCCTATTCTGATGGCGGTTTGGAAGCTCGCCCCGGCGCTGGCCGCCGGCAACGCGATTGTGCTGAAGCCGGCCGAGCAGACCCCTGTGTCGATTCTGGTGCTGATCGAACTGATCGGCGACATTCTGCCGCCCGGGGTGCTCAACATCGTCAACGGATTCGGCGTGGAGGCCGGCAAGCCGCTCGCGTCGAGCCCGCGCATCCGTAAGATCGCGTTCACTGGTGAGACCAGCACCGGGCGACTCATCTCGCAGTATGCGAGCGCGAACCTGATTCCGGTGACTCTGGAGCTCGGCGGAAAGTCGCCGAACATCTTCTTCAGCGATGTGGCCGACCAGAACGACGCGTTCTACGACAAGGCGCAAGAGGGATTCACCCTCTTCGCTTTCAACCAAGGCGAAGTCTGCACGTGCCCGAGCCGCGCGCTCATTCAGAAGCCCATTTACGACTCGTTCCTCGACACAGTGACCACCCGTACGGCCAAGGCGATTCAGGGCAACCCGCTCGACACCGACACGCAGGTCGGTGCTCAAGCGTCGAATGACCAGCTCGAGAAGATTCTGAGCTACCTGGATATCGGCAAGCAAGAGGGCGCGAAGGTGCGGCTCGGTGGCGAGCGCGCCGATCTCGGCGGCGACCTGGCAGAGGGCTACTACGTGCAGCCGACCATCTTCGAGGGCAACAACAAGATGCGTATCTTCCAGGAGGAGATCTTCGGTCCGGTCGTTGCGGTGACCTCGTTCGATGACTACGACGACGCCATTTCCATTGCGAACGACACCCTCTACGGTCTCGGCGCTGGCGTTTGGTCGCGCAACGGAACCGTCGCGTATCGAGCGGGGCGTGACATCCAGGCCGGTCGGGTGTGGATCAACAACTACCACGCCTACCCCGCGGGCGCAGCGTTCGGCGGCTACAAGAGCTCGGGCATCGGCCGCGAGAACAACAAGCTGGCGCTCGACCACTACCAGCAGACGAAGAACCTGCTCGTGTCGTACAGCGACAACGCGCTCGGCTTCTTCTAAACCGCTGCCCTGGGCGGGGCAGCATGGCGCATCCGTCGTTCGCGGCGTACCGTAAACCACAGAGAGAAGGTCTCATCATGATCGATGCAGCAGTCACACTCGAGCACGAAACGCAGTCGCGCGTGGCGCTCAACGACGCGAGCGTCGAGCTGCTGCGCAAGCTGTGGCAGCAGTACGGGCCGCTGATGTTCCATCAGTCGGGCGGATGCTGCGACGGCAGTTCACCGATGTGCTACCCCGCTGGCGACTTTCTCACCTCCGACAACGACGTGCTGCTCGGCCGCTTCGACATCGGCAGCGAACCGTCGCTCGACGCCGATGGAGTCGCGGGTGGCTCTCAGCCCATCGAGTTCTGGATGTCGCGTGAACAATTCGGCTACTGGAGCCACACGCACCTCACGGTCGACGTGGTCAAGGGTCGCGGAAGCGGCTTCTCGGTGGAGGCCCCCGAGGGCGTGCGCTTCATGATCCGCTCGAAGCTGATGGACTCGGCTACGCCCTTCGAGTAATCCGCTGGCCGCGCGCACCAGCGTTACGGCGCGAGTGTGCGCGCGGCCGCCAGGCCCTCTGCGGTGGCGCGCACGGCGTCGACCGAACGGGCATCCTTTGCCCCGCCCACCACTGCGAACGGAATGCCCGAAGCCTCGAGTTCTGCCTCGAGTGGGTTGTGCGACTCTTGGCCGGCGCACACGACGACGGTGTCGGCGCGGATGCTCAGCTTTTCACCTTCGGGGCCGAATACCTCCACCGCGGTGGGGGTGATGCGGCGGTAGTGCACTCCCCCGAGCATCCGTACGCCTGCGTCTTTCAAGCGACCGACCGCTACCCAGCGTGAGCTGATGCCGATTCCGTCGCCGAAGCGGCCTGACCGGCGTAGCACGGTGACGAGTTCGCCGGCGCGCGGCTGCGGGCGGTTGGCGCTGACGGCCGGGTTGCGTTGAGCGACGCCCGCGCCCACCAGCCCGGTCGACGGCAGCAGCCCGTAGCGGCGGGCGAACTCGAGCGCGCGGTCTGCTTCGGCGCTCGGTTCGGTGAGGTACGCGGCGATGTCGACGCCGATGCCGCCGCCGCCGATGATGACGACGTGGCCGTCGGGCACGCCCTCGCGCAATGCTCGCTCGTAGCTGATGACGTGCGGCAGGTCGGCTCCGTCGACCTCGATCGCGCGCGGAACAACCCCCGTGCTGAGGATGACCGCGTCGAACGGGCCCCCGATCAGGTCTGCAGCTCGGGCGGTCGTGCCGAACCGGAGGGTCGCACCGAGGTCGCGCAACTCGGCGATGGCAGCCCTGGCGGTGGCCGCATAGTCTTCTTTTCCCGGAATACGCGCCGCCAACCCGAACTGACCGCTGGGCTCGGCGCGGGCCTCGAAGAGCGTCACGTCGTGTGCGCGGCGAGCTGCGTCGACCGCCGCCGCGAGCCCTGCCGGGCCCGCCCCCACCACGGCGATACGTCGCGGGCGCACGGTGAGCGTCAACGGAAATCGGCTCTCGTTTCCGGCCCGGGGGTTCACTAAGCACGACACTCGTGCACCCACCAGCGAACGGTCGATGCACGCCTGGTTGCACCCGATGCATGTGTTGATCAGGTCATACGTTGACTCCCGGCTGCGCGCCACGATCTGCGGATCGGCCAGAAACGGCCGCGCCAGAGCCACGGCGTCGATGAGCCCACCCTGCAGCACTTCTTCGACGTCGCGCAGGTCGGTCATCCGGTTGCTGGCGATGACGGCAACCCGGCGCGACCCTTGGGCGTGCGTCACGAATTTCGGCGAACGTGGGGCACCGGATGCCCGAACCACCCCCGCGATGCGCTCGGCGTAGCCCAGCCAGGCCCCGTGCGGCACCGCTGCCTGCACCGTCGGAACCCGCGACTCGTGCCACCCCACCCCCACGCTGATGGCGTCGACACCGCCCTCAACCAGCTCCCGCACGAGCTCGTCGACCTCGTCGGCGCTGCTCGACCCGGGCATGAGGTCGTCGCCAGAAATGCGCACCGTCACCGGTACCCCTGACGCCCTCTCAGCCGCGGTGTTCTCCGCCGATCGAGTCGCGGCCGGGCCCGCGTCGGGGACCGCGTCGACAGCCGATAGCGAGACACGGAACCCTACCGCGGCGCGCACCGCCGCCAGCACCTCGCGTGCGAAGCGGCGGCGGCGCCGCGCGGTGCCGCCCCACTCGTCGTCGCGCAGGTTCGTCAGCGGCGAGCAGAACTGGTTGATCAGGTACCCCTCCGACGCCATGATCTCGACGGCGTCGAACCCGAGCGCCACGGCCACGCGCGCGGCCGAAGCGAAATCGCCGATCGTGCGCCAGATTTCATCGTCGTTCAACTCCCGGGGAATGGCGCCCCGAGCAGCCCGCCACGGCACCGCCGACGGCGCCACCTGTTCGAGCGGCGATCCATCGGCCGCAGTGAGCCCGTCGAGCAACGCGTAGCGCCCCGCATGAAACAGCTGCGCCGAAACCAGACCCCCAGCCGCATGAACGGCTTCGACCGCGTGGGCGAGCCGAGCATCCGTCGCCGCTTCGCCGAGCACCGCGTAGTCGGCCGCCCCACGCCCCTCGGGGCTCACCGCAAGGCCGCCCGTGATGATCAGCGCCGCGCCACCCTCAATCCGCTCGCGCCAGAACGCGGCCAGCGCCTCTCCCCCGTCGTCGACGAGCTCGAGCCCGGTGTGCATGCTGCCCATCACCACTCGATGCGGTACCTCGAGCGCTCCCAGCCGCCACGGCGAAAACGTGCGGCCGAGTGGATGCCCGGCAGCACCGCCTCGAACGGCCCCCGTCGCCGAACTCACCCCTCGTCTGACGCAGCAGCAGCCGCCCCGAACACCGCATCGTGCAGGTCGCCCGTCGTGTCGCTCCAGAACGGCGGAGCCACCACCGTGAGCCCGCCGTCGACTGTCAGCGTCTGCCCGGTGATGTAGCCCGCAGACGGCGACAGCAGAAAGTCGATGGCCGACGCCATGTCATCGGCGGTTCCGGGCCGGCCGAGCGGCAGCTTCTCGATCACCGTCGACATCGGCGCCATGCCGGGCACCCGGTTGTAGAAGAAGTCGAGCGAGTCGGTGTCGATCAGCCCGCCATTGACAGCGTTCACGGTGATGTTACGCGGCCCGAACTCGGTAGCCATGTACTTCACGTACATCTCGGCCGCCGCCTTCGCCGCCCCGAGCGAGGCATAGGTGGGAAACGCGCGAAGGGAGCCGTAACTGGTCACCACGATGATGCGGCCGCCCGCGGCATCCATCAGCTCTACAGCGCGCTGCGCACCGAGCACGAACGAGCGAACGTTCATCGCCCAGTTGCGGTCGAGGTGGTGCAGCTTGAGCTGCGAGACGGGCTTGAAGGCACTGGCTGCCGCGTTCGCAACGAACATGTCGAGTCGACCGTACTTCGCGCGCACCGCGTCGAACATGGCGTCGATGTCGTCGGGCTCTTCGATGTTCGCCTGAACGGTCATGCCGTCGGCACCCGCCGCCCGAACCTCGCTCAGAGTCTCTTCGGCGAGATCGGCGTTCGACTTGTAGTTGACGACCACGTCGATGCCGCGCGCGGCGAGTTTCAGCGCGAGAACCTTGCCGATTCCGCGCGAACTGCCGGTGATGAGGGCGACAGGCGCCTGTGAGGTGGATGCCATGCGGCGGTTTCTCCTTGTTCTCGTGCGATGTTCGTATCGGGCTATGAGGGAGAGCACAGACGAGTGCTCTCCCGCCCAGCGGCGCTTTCTAGTAGACGGCCGTGCCGTTCAGCACCGACCGCGCCACGACCTGCTTCTGAATTTCGTTCGTGCCCTCTTCGAACCGCGGCGCACGTGCATCGCGGTACACCCGCTCGATGGTGTTGCGCTTCCAATACCCCTGGCCGCCGTGCACCTGCAGTGCCTTGTCGGTGACGCGTGTGATCATGTCGACCGCGATCATCTTCGACGCACTCGAGAGGATGCCCGCATTTGCCGCCCCCGTCTGAAACGCCCGCGCGGCCTCGAGTACAAGCGCCCGCGCTGCAGCGATGTCGGCATAGTTCTCGGCGAGCATGAACTGAATCGCCTGGCGCTCGGCGATCTTCTTGCCGAACGTCTCGCGCCGGTTGGCGTACTCGACCGCGAGTTCTTGGGCCCGCTCGGCCAGCCCCACGCAGCTCATCGCGACAGAGACTCGGCTCGGCAGCAAGAAGCCGCCGAGCGTCACGGCGAGCCCGTCGCCCTCGTCGCCAAGCCGTGCCGATGCCGGCACCCGAACATCCGTGAACCGCAGAATGGCGTGATCGGTGCCTCGAATGCCCATGGTCTCTGAATCGTCGACGACCTCGACGCCCGCCAGCCCCGTGTTCGGCAGCAGCAGCGCCACGAAACCGTCTTTGCCCGTCGACCCCTCGATGCGCGCGGCCATCAGCCAGTAATCGCATTTCACGCCGAACGTGATCAAGTGCTTCTCGCCGTTCAGCACGTACGAGTCACCCTCGCGGCGAACCGTCGACCGAATATCGGCGCCCGACCCGGCGGTCGCCTCGGTCAGCGTGAAGGCCACGAGCACATCACCCGCGACCGACGGCTTGATGATGTTCTCGCGCTGCTCGTCGGTTGCGAACGGTTCCATCGCCCGCCACGTTCCATTGATGACGTGAACCAGCATGCGCACCGACCCGTGCGAACGGGAGAAGATCTCCATCAGTTCGAGATACCGGTCGAACGGAATGCCCTGGCCGCCGAGATACTCAGGGGCGGCCAGCGAGAAGTACCCGCGCGACTTCAAATCGCCGAAGAGCGAGGCAGGCACCGAACCCGTCTTCTCGATGGTGTTCGCGTACTCTTCGCCGGGCCCGCGAACCCAATCGTCGATTTCGTCTTTCAGGGCCGAAAACGACTCTTCGGTGAAACTCACTGCCGTCACTTCTCCTTGGTCTGTTGAGAGACGAGAGCGCCACGCACGAGTGCGGCGGCGCGTTCCCGCAGTATATTCTTCTGGATCTTTCCCACCGCGTTGCGCGGCAGCTCGTCGATGAACTCAAGCCGCTCGGGCCAGTAGTACTTCGATACGCCGTTGGCGCCGAGGTACGACTGAACGTCGCCGAACGTCACCTGCATCGCGTCAGGCGACGAGGCTTTCGCCGGCACAACGAAAGCGCAGGCGCGCTCGCCGAGCCGGGCATCCGGCATCGCCACGATTGCCACGTCAGAGATCAGCGGATGCTGGTAGAGCAGGTTCTCGATCTCGACAACGGGTATCTTCTCGCCGCCGCGATTGATCACGTCTTTCACCCGGCCGGTGATGTGCAGGTAGCCGGCCGAGTCGACCACCGCGAGATCGCCCGTGCGGTACCAGTGGTCTGGCGTGAACACATCTGCGGTGAGATCGGGGCGGTCGAGGTAGCCGCTGAACATGGTGGGTGAATGCAGCTCGTAGTTGCCCTCGATTCCGCGGGGCATTTCCCTGCCCTCGTCGTCGACGATGCGAATCCGGATGCCCGGCAGCGGCCGCCCGTCGGTGCCCCACGCATCATCGGCGAGGTCGCCGGGCCCGGCCAACGTACCGAGGCAGGTCTCGGTGGTGCCGAACGCACCCAGTACCGCGGTGCCGAGCACGTCGCGGGCCTCCCGCGCTAGAGCGCGGGGAACGGCCGAGCCGGTGGCAACGAACATCCGCAGCGTCTCGGGTGCAGCGGCGCCGTCTTTCACTGCACCGACGAGATCGTCGACGAAAGCCGCCGCGGCTTGTACAAAGGTCGCCCTCGCTTGGCCGAACGCCTGGTCGAGGGCGATCTGGGCGCTCCACACCGGCTGTATGACCACCGCGACCTTCAGCCGCCAGGCCAGCAGCATGCCGTACAAGAAGCCGGTCTGGTGGGCCAGCGGTGACGGCACGTAGATGCGGTCAGTCTCGTCGAGCCCTGACTGGCCCACGTGCAGGGCCGTGGCGACGCTCAGCGTGCGGTGCGTGTGCTGCACGCCCTTCGGCTCACCGGTGGTGCCCGAAGTGAAGAGCAGCTGGCACACGTCGTCGGGGCGCGGAGCTCGTGACTGAATGAGGTCGGTGTCGGGGCTGACCGATTCGAGGGCCTGGTCGTAATACCGCCAAGTCCAGTTCATTGCGGCGAACGCGTCGGCCGCGTTCTCGGGAATCGGCGGCACGTCGGTGGCGATGTCGACGCTGTGCCGCTCGTCTGTGCGCAACACGATGATCTGTTCGAGGGCGAGCGGGCGACGGTTGATGCGAGCCTCTTCTGCCGCGTCGAGCAGCTCGATCGAGGGCCGGCGCTTGCGAAAGACGTTGGGCAAGAAAATGACGCGGGCACGCGACCGTGACAACGTCATCGTGGTCTCGCGCGGGCCGAACACGGGCATGATCGGCGTGGCAACTGCGCCGATCTGAACGATGCCGAGCGTGATCGCCACGAATTCGCTCCAGTTCGGTAGCTGCAGTGCCACCGACTCGCCCCGCTGCACACCCAGGTCGAGCAGAAGGGCAGAGACACGGTCGGCCTCGGCCTGCAGTTCGGCCCAACTGGTGCTGATGGGCGACTCGGCGCCGACCTCGACGATCGCCGTCTCATCCGGCGCCTCGGTCGCGAGTCGGCGCACCTGCTCGGTGAGTACGAGAGGCCGGCCCGCCTCGATCTCGGCGGCGAGGGCCGCTGCCGCTACCGCCGCGTCTCGCGCGGTCGGCAATGCTGTCGCACCGGTCGGAGTGTTCTCGTCGCCAGACTCGCCCGTTTCGGCGATCTCCTCTTGACGGGTGAAGCCCACCTCGTTGTGTGTCAGCTCGGTGGTCGGAGCCGCTGCCACGTCGATGTCGAGCCCGATGGTATTCATCGCCTCGAGAAATGCGGGGTACGAGATTCGGTAGGCGCGTGGATAGGTCAGGCTCGACATGCCGCTGGCGGTGGTCGCCGCTACCGACAGCGACATCAGCACCCGGTGATCATTGAAGCTCGACATGGCCGCGCCATGCAGCGTGTCGACGCCCGTGACTCGCAGTTCATCCGTCTGCTGCTCTGCCTTGCCGCCCAGACGGTTCAGCTGCAGCATCGCGGCGACGCGGTCAGACTCCTTGAGGCGAATGTGCCCCACGTTGTGCAAGCGACTCGTGCCGTCGGCGAATGACGCCATCGAGGCGAGCACCGGCAGCAGGTCGGGAATCGGCTGGCAGTCGATGTCGATCGACCGCAGCCTGATTCCATCGTGCTGAATGCGCACGAACCCCGTTTTCGCGTCTTTCTCGAGCGGCACGCCCATGGCGGTGGCCAGGTCGAGAAATTCGGCCTCTGGATGATCGGTCTCGCTGGCCTTCAGCGCAGACAGGCCGCGGAACAGCACATTCGACGGGTGAATCGCCGCCGCCGCGATGCCGAACGCGGCCGACCCGATGTCGGGCGGAATCGTATAGCTCGTCGGCACCGCCGTCTGGTTCGCCGCAACACGATAGGTGAGCCAGTCGTCGGAGTGCTCAACGGTCAGACCGAACAGGCGCATCATACGAACGGTGAGCTCGACGTACGGCTGCTCGTTGAGCGCTCCGCCGGTGACGTGAATGGTGGTGTCGGTCGAGGCGAACGGAGCGAGCAAGAGCAGGCCGCTCAGCCATTGCGAGAGCGTGCCCGCAATGCTGACCTCTCCGCCTCGCGGCCGCCGCGGTTGTACGGTGATCGGCGGGCAGTTTCGGTCTGAGTCGAGCTGCACGCCCATGTGCGTGAGCGAATCGAGCAGGGCCTTGATGGGCCGGCGGCGAAAGTACTTCATGCCGGTCAGCGTCATCGGCCGGTCGGCCAGCGCCGCAAGGCCCACCATGAAGTACAGCGTCGTTCCCGACGAGCCCACGTTGAGCAGGCCCTCTGCACCACGCGACCCGTGGTCGACGATCGGCGCGGCTCGATACGGGCCGCCGGTCACGATGTAGTCGTCGCCGACGACGCGGATGCTCGTGCCGAGCGCCCTCAGCACGCCGATGGTCCACTCCACCTGCCGCGTGGTCGAGATGCCCGAAATGACGCTTGTTCCGGGTGCGAGTGAGGCGAGCACCAACGCGCGATGTGCGTGGTATTTCGAGACGGGAATGTCGAGTTCACCCTCGAGGGAGGTTGATGTTCCACGAACCACGAGCTGCATAGCTACCCCTTCTCGCATGGCGTCACCCCGAGATTGCGGGGGTCAATGCGCGAAGAATCCGAAGAGTCCGGCGGTGCGATGCGAGCTACAGTGCTCTCTTATTTTCGCGATAGACGAAGCAAGCCAGGGGCAGCGTTTTCGTTTTTCAACCTACGCCTCACAACCATTTCTCAGCAAATCCAGGCTAGTGAGTTGTGATTTCACCACAACTGGGCACCGACCGCGTCTGTAGACAACCGAGAACCTCACGAATCTCGGAATACGCCGGCCAGCCCTGTGCGGCGAGCCGCCGTGCGGCTAGCCGCGCTGCGAACTACTGCGCGCCGTAGCCTCCGACGGGGCTGAAGCCGGCGGGCAACGCGAACGGGTCGACGATTCGGGATGAACGGTCTGAGAGTTGCACCAACGCTGTCAGCTCGCTCGCGGCACGAGCGATGCGATCGGGCAGGGCCGTAGCGGTTTCTCCGTTTGCGGGCGTGACCGCTCCGCTGCCCCAATCGCTCGAAGCCGCGTAGACCGAGGTGGGCACCACGATGGCATGCAGGTACGTGAAGAGCGGGCGCACGGCGTAATCCAGAGCGAGAGAGTGCCGCTCGGTGCCGCCCGTCGCCGCGATCAGCACCGGTAAGTCAGTGAGTGCGGTGGGCTCGATGATGTCGACGAACGACTTGAAAAGCCCGCTGTAACTCGTCGTGAAGATGGGAGTGACAGCGATGAGGCCATCGGCTGAGGCCAGAGCATCCAGAGCCTTCTGCAACGTCGGAGCCGCGAAACCGGTCAGCAGGTTGTTGGTGATGTCGTGCGCGAGGTCGCGCAGGTCGATCACCTCGGTGGTCACGTCGACACCCTTCTCGGTGAGCCGGTCGACGGTGGCCGTGGTGAGCCGGTCGGCCAGCAGCCGTGTCGACGACGGCTGGCTCAGCCCGGCAGAGACCACCACGAGGGTGCGTTCGGGTCTGGCGGCGTCAGTGTTGATATCGGCGCCAGAGTTCACTGCGTTCTCGGCCATGACTAATTGGCCTCAGACGCCACAGCTGAGACGGCATCAGCCGAGACGGCATCAGCCGTCACGGCGTCAGCCGAAGCGGCGTCGGCCGAAGCGACGATGGACTCACGTGCGGCCACTTCTGCAGCATCCCGAGCCGCGACCAGCGAAGCATGCGTGGGGCCGTCGGGCACCGACGCGGGGCGGTTCTCGGCGAACTCCTTGCGCAGCACCGGCACCACGTCTTCGCCCAAGAAGTCGAGCTGCTCGAGCACCGTCTTCAGCGGCAGGCCAGCGTGATCCATCAAGAAGAGCTGGCGCTGGTAGTCGCCGAAGTAGTCACGCATCGAGGCGTACCGGTCGATGACCTGTTGCGGGCTGCCCACGGTGAGCGGGGTCTGCTCGGTGAAGTCTTCGAGCGACGGCCCGTGCCCGTAGACCGGAGCGTTGTCGAAGTACGGACGGAATTGGTTCACTGCGTCTTGCGAGTTCTTCGCCATGAACGCCTGGCCGCCGAGGCCGACGATCGCCTGCTCGGCAGTGCCGTGGCCGTAGTGCTCGAAGCGCGAGCGGTAGTAGCCGATGAGCTGCATGTAATGCTCCTTCGGCCAGAAGATGTTGTTCGCGAAGAATCCGTCGCCGTAGTAGGCAGCTTGTTCGGCGATCTCGGGTGAACGGATGCTCCCATGCCACACGAACGGAGGCACACCGTCGAGCGGGCGAGGCGTCGACTGAAAACTCTGCAGCGGGGTACGGAACTTGCCCTCCCAGTTCACGTAGTCTTCGCGCCAGAGCCGGTGCAGCAGCGCGTAGTTCTCGATGGCGAGCGGGATGCCCTCCCGAATGTCTTTGCCGAACCACGGGTAGACCGGGCCAGTGTTTCCGCGGCCCATCATCAGGTCGACTCGGCCGTCAGCGAGGTGCTGCAGCATCGCGTAGTCTTCGGCGATCTTCACGGGATCATTCGTGGTGATCAGCGTGGTCGCCGTGCTGAGCAGCAGTTTGTCTGTCTTGGCCGCGATGTAGCCGAGCGTCGTGGTGGGCGACGAGGAGAAGAAGGGCGCGTTGTGATGCTCGCCGAGCGCGAACACCTCGAGGCCGACTTCTTCGACCTTCTGCGCGATGGTCACGATGTTCTTGATGCGCTCGTGCTCGCTGGGGGTGTGGTTGGTCGTGGGGTCAGTGGTCACATCGCTGACGCTGAAGATTCCGAATTGCATGATGCCCTCTTTTCTTTCGCTGCAGGCATCGCCGACTTGAGCAATGTCTATGCGTTTGCATCGATATTCGAGTCAACGACCACGGTAGCCAAACTATTCCCGCTCATTCTGACCACTTCAGCGTATTCGAAATCGGCTCCCGCGTGAGGCTCGCGGGCCCTCAGCTGAGGCGGTTCTGACAGAGTGAAGCCGCGCTCGCCGAATGGGCCACCGCGTCAAGGGCGTGACATCTGATACCCGACACGGTTGGCTGACTACCATGACTCGCACACGCTGGATCTTCGCCGGCCAGCTCGGCTCGCAGTTCGACGACGGCGGCCGCATGCTGCTCGTCGAGGCGAGGTCGGTCTTCGGGCGCCGGCCCATGCACCGCGCCAAGGCGCATCTGATTCTCTCGGCGCTGCGGCACCGGGTCGCCGAGCTCGGCGACCGCGTGGAGTTTCATCAGGTAGACCACTATGGCGAGGTGGTCAACGGGCGCACTGACCTCGAAGTGATCGACCCCACTTCATACAGTGCGCGCCGTTTCGTGCGAAAGCTCGGCGCCGAAGTGCTGCCGAGCCGTGGCTTCGTGACGAGCGAAGCAGATTTTGCGCGATGGGCGGGCGCACGCCCTGGCAAGCGGCTGCTGCTCGAAGACTTCTACCGTTCGGTGAGGCAGCGCACGGGCATCCTGATGCAGGGCGACACCCCCGTCGGCGGCAAGTGGAATTTCGACGCGAAAAACCGGCACGCACCACCCAAGGGCGCCGTCACTCTTGGCCTGCCCGACCCCTGGTGGCCCACCGAAGACCACATCGACGCCGAAGTGCGCGAAGATCTCGACCGCTGGCAGGCTGACGGGTTGGTGCAGTTGGTCGGTGCGGATGCTCCTCGGCGCTTCGCCGTCACCGAAGCCGAGGCGAACCGTGCTCTTGACGACTTCATCGGCAGCCGCCTGAACGATTTCGGGCCGTTCGAAGACGCCACCCTGACGGGCGACTGGAGCATGGCCCACTCCCTGCTCAGCGCGCCCCTCAATCTCGGCTTGCTGAACCCACTCGAGGTCGCTGAACGTGTCGCCGCGGAGTATGACGCTGGCCGCGCACCCCTGGCGAGCGTCGAGGGTTTCGTGCGCCAGATCATCGGCTGGCGTGACTACGTGTGGCACCTCTATTGGCACCTCGGCGAGCAGTACCCGCGCACGAACAACTACCTCCAGGCCACGAATCCGTTGCCTCGCGCGTTTCTCGAACTCGACTCGGCCGCTGTCGAGGCGAATTGCCTGAGCCAGAGTATCGAGGGCCTGAACGCGCGCGGCTGGGCCCATCACATTCAGCGCCTCATGATTCTCGGCAACTGGTCGTTGCAGCGCGGCTACGACCCTGCCGCCCTGAGCGACTGGTTCACCGACATGTTCATCGACGGCACACCCTGGGTCATGGCCGCCAACGTCATCGGAATGTCTCAGCACGCCGACGGCGGCATCGTCGCAACCAAACCGTATGTCGCTGGCGGTGCTTACCTCAACTCGATGACCGACTACTGCGGCGGCTGCCGATTCAACCCGAAAGTGCGTCTCGGCGACGACGCCTGCCCCTTCACCGCCGGCTATTGGGCCTTTCTCGACCGCAACGAACGTTTGCTCGCCTCGAACTTTCGCCTGAAGATGCCGTACGCCTCCCTTCGCCGCCTGCCCGACCGTGATGCCATTGCGATGCAGGAGCGCGTGCGCGACCGCTTCTGATCGGGCTGAGCCCGCGACCACCGCGCCGCCTCGACGGCGTGATCGCCGTGCGTTCACACCTCGAAGTCGGCGGCCGAGGCAGCGCTGAGGGCGTGGGCGATGCGCTCAGCGAAGCCATCGGAGTGCGGCGGCAGAGCATCCATAGCGAACCAGGCGGCCTCGGTGTTTTCGCCGTCAGCCGGGTACGGGATACCCGAGACCCACGTCATGCGAAACACGATGTCGAGGTACTGCGCCTGATCACCGTTCGGATAGGTCATGGGCGGCAGCACGTGCACCCACGCCAGCCGCTCGGCCACGGCCACGACGCCCGCCTCTTCGAGCACCTCGCGTGCGGCGGCGACCGCGGGTTCTTCGCCCGGGTCGATGATTCCGGTCACCGGAGTCCAGGCGCCGGTGTCGCCGCGCTTCACCATGAGCAGGCGGCCGTCGTGCTCGACGACCGCCGTGACACCGCTCAACCACAGGGTCTCGTGACCGACTTTCGCACGCAGGGCCAGAACGAAATCGGGGGTCGCCATGGCTCGAGCGTACCGTTTCGTGCGACGCGCCCGATCGTTTGCACCCTCGGCGGGTTCGTCTTGACAGCAGAGAAGACCAGACCCGCTAGACGACGCCTCGGGCACACCATGCCAGGGCGGAGACGTCGAACGAACCTGCGGGCACGAGCTCGGCGCAGCGAGCTCGCAGAGCGGCGCGCTCGTCGGTCGACAGCCTCGAAACGTAGCCGCCCGCCGGGCCCACCCCGAGCAAGTATGGCTGCCACCAATCGTCGAACGATTCGTACTGCCTGGTCACCGTGAGGCTCGACGATTCGACGCCCGACAAACCCGCCTCGACGAAGAGCCGCCCAAGATCGCCGTCGCTCGTGCCCGGCATGCTCGACTCCCCCGGTTCATCGGGGTCGAGGTCGTGCACGGCTTGCCAGAAGGTGGCGAGCGGGCCGCGGTCTCCGGCGTGATCCCAGACGCAGGCTGCGACGAGACCACCGCGTCGAGTAACTCGTGCCATCTCACGAACGGCGGCCTGAGCATCCGGTATCAAGTGGATGACCAGCTGAGCGAGCACGACGTCGAACTCTTCGGCCTCGAAGGGCAGCCGTTCGGCGCCGGCGAGTCGCACGTCGACCGCGGGCAGGCGCTGCTTCATCGCCTCGACGAACGATTCCGACGGGTCGATGGCCGCGACCGCTGCAGCGCCGAGTCGTTCGACGAGTTGTTCGGTGAGTGCTCCCGCGCCAGACCCCACGTCGAGAGCGCGCTGGCCGGGTCGCACGCCAGACCAGTCGGCGAAGAGGCCGGCGAGGGGTTCGGAGAATCGGCCCATGAAACTCAGGTATGCAGCCGCCGTGACGTCGAAGCTCATGGTCTCACCGTAGTCGTCGATGAAACCGCTAACCGGAATAGCAAGTTCCGTTTATACTGACGATAGCGGAATCACCCATTCCGTTTGTGCTCAACCCGAACGCGCGTGCAGCACCGCGAGATGGAGTAACCGTGAAAGTTCTCGTGTACGGCGCCGGCATTCTCGGCAGCCTCTACTCGGCTCGCCTGCACGAAGCGGGGCACGAGGTGTCACTGGTCGCCCGCGGCGCGCGTTTGGCGGCCTTGCGCGAGCACGGCGTGCAGCTCGCCGAGGGCGAGAGCACGGTCATCCGATCGGTCGCCGTACCCGTCACCGAACGGGCGATGGGCCGTTACGACGTGACCCTGGTCATCGTGCGCTCGCACCACGTGGAGGGCGTGCTCGAGTCGATCGCCGACCTCAGCCGCGGTGATGGCGACAGCGGCGACGTACTGTTCTTACTCAACTGGGCCGGTGGGCTGCAGCCGCTCGCAGCGAAAATCGGTGCCGAACGCGTTCTGCTCGGCTTCGCCAACGCCGGCGGAACGATGCACGAAGATGTCGTGCGCTACCGACCGAGTACGCCGCTCACCCGTTTCGTTGCGATGCCGATCGGCGAACCCGGGGGCGGCACTACCGAGCGCGTCGAGCGCGTCGTGCAACTCTTTCGTTCGGTCGGGTTCAGGGCCAAACCCGAGCGTCAAATGGATGCCTGGCTCAAAACTCATGCCGCCTTCGAAGTTCCGCTCAGCCAGGCTGTGCACGAGGCGGGCGGCCTTGAGGCGCTCGCCAGGCATCCCGACGCCCTTCGCTCGATGATCAAGCAGATGCGACTCACGCTCACCGGCTTGGCGTCGCGACCGGTACCGCGCGCCTTCAGCGCCCTGATCGTTGTTCCCGAGTGGATGCTCGTGCGGGTGTTTCGACGGTTCTTGCGGAGTTCTGCGGCGTCGCCCCTCGCGAGCACCTCGCCCGCGGTCTTCGCTGAGGTCGAGTTTTTGGCTGAGCAGCTGCGCGCATCCGCGGGGCGGGCGAGCTGATGGGCGGCACGGATGCTGCGGACGCCGGTACCGCTCGCTCTCGCCCTCGCTCTCGCCCTCGCCCGAAACGCAAGGATGCGGCGCTCAACAACGAACGACTCGTGCAGGCAGCGCGTGAAGTGTTCGCGCGAAAAGGTCTCTCGGCGACCCTCGAAGACATCGCCGCGCAGGCGGGCGTCGGCGTAGGAACGGTGTACCGCAACTTCGCCAGCAAACGCGAGATCGTCGAGACGCTGTACGACGAGGCGATCGAATCGGCCTTGGCCGATGTGCAAGACGCGTTGGCGATCGAAGACCCGTGGCAGGCCATCGTGGCGTTCTTCGAGGTGACCGCGGCCAATCAGGCTCGAGATCGAGGCCTCGGTGAGACCCTCCACGGCCCTGGTCACGGCCCCGGGGCTGCCGGGCCCAGCCAGCTCGCGGCGGCGACGTTGGTGGCGACGCTGCAGCCGCTGTTCGAACGAGCTGCCGCCGCTGGAGTCATTCGCGACGGCGTCACTGCCACCGACATCTGGCCCATCTTCACCATGCTCAACAGCGTCTACGGTCTGAGCGAGGCGAACCCAGACCTCTGGCGGCGGTACCTCACGCTCCTGCTCGACGGCCTGCGCGCCACCGATCGGGGCGCTCTGCCGGTGCCACCGCTCGACGTCGCCGCATTCACCGCGGCGGTCTCGCGTGCTGATTCGGGCACCGGCTGAGGTGCCGACTCGGGCGCTGACGCGAACGCTGATTCGGGCACCGCCTCGGGCGCTGACGCAGGCGATGATCCAGGCACCATCTCGAACGCTGACTCGGGCACCGACTGAGGGCCGTTCGCTCAGGCAGACGTGACGACGAAGATGCAGAACGGATGCCCGGCCGGGTCGGCATACACGTACAGCGGCTCTTCGGCATCCGTCGACCGATCGTCGAGCACACGCGCACCGAGAGCCAACGCATGCGCATGCTGCTCAGCGAGCTCGTCGGCGGAAGCGACCGAGAAGTCGAGATGCAGCATCTGCGGGCGCGGGCCCTCCGGCCAGGTCGGCTCGGGCAGGCTCGCCACCTGCTGAAACGCGAAACGCCAGCCGCTGCCGGAGTCGAGCAGCGTGACCCAATCGGCACCGGCCACGTCAGGCGACCCGTCGGTCGGCGGCTCATCGCCCGCGCGGTACTCGAGGCCGAGCAACTCGCGGTAGAACTCGGCGAGCCCCCGCGCATCCTCTGTGTCGAGCACAACCTGGCGAATCGATGGGGTCAATCGCTTCGAAGTGGCCATGCTCCATTCTTGGCGCGGGCCGCGCGGCGGCACAACCCCCGCGGCAACGCGCGGGCGCGGATGCTCACCCGGCAGCTAACGCTCACGCCCAGCGATCGCCTCGCGGGAGCCGTTGCCCCCGTGGCACCTCACTCGGCAGCGATCCCCCCGTAACACCCCACGCGGCAGCGATCGCCTCACGCGGCAGCCAAATGGAACGTCTCCGCAAAGCGGTCGAGCAGCTCACGGCGCCCATGCAGCACGTCGACCACACCCGTCTCAATGGCGCGTTCAGGGGCGAGCTCGCCCGAAATGAGCCGGCGAAACCCTGTGCCGGCCGCAAAGGCGACATCTACATCACCGCCCCCGCGCGTCACATCGAGCGCAGACCCATTCACCCGAATCACCAGCTCGGCACCACCAAGCCGCGCTCCGTACGCCGTCGGGGGCAGCTGCGCAGCAACCACGGGGCGAAAAGCGGTTCGCAGGTCGATGGTCATCGAATCGGGCGTGATGACTTGCTCGTCGCGTGGGTCGCCCAGCGCCTTGAACCCCCACGCGCCGAGCGCGAGCACGACCGGCTCGAGTTCACGCCCATACGGAGTCAGCTCGTAGACGATGACGCGCGATCGCGGGGCTCGCCGAATCACCCCGGCCGCCTGCAACTCCTTGAGCCGCGCCGCCAGAATATTCGTCGGAATTCTGGCCAGCCCCGAAGCGAGCTCCCCATACCGCCTGGGCCCCACGAGCAGATCCCGGATGATCAGCAGCGCCCACCGCTCACCCACCAGCTCGACGGCCCTGGAAATGCCCGAGTACTGCCCGTAATCGCGTGCTGCCACGAGTCTCTGCAGACCTCAGCTCTCAGGCCTGCTGGCTGAGATACGCCTCAGGGCCTTGTTCGGCGGCCACCGGATCCATCCAGCCGAACTCGATGATGTTGCCGTCGGGGTCGGTGAGCTGGCGCTGGTACATGAAGCCGTAATCAGACGCGGCCTGCGCCTCCGTGCCACCCGCCGCGAGGCCGCTCGCCACAGCGCTATCGACCTCACCACGAGTGTCGACGAAGATCGCCGTCGACACCGAAACCTCTTTCGCGGGGTCGCCGATAGGCCGCTCGCTGAAGGTCTGAAAGTAGTCGCGCGTCAGCAGCATGAAGGCGCTGTGGTCTTGCTCGACAATGACGCAGGCCGCGTTGTGGTCGGTGAACTTCGGGTTGACGGTGAATCCGATGGCGGTATAGAACGTCTTCGCGCGCTCAAGATCGGTCACCGGCAGATTGACGAACATCGCGGTCATAGTAAATCTCCTCATGCATTCGGTTCTCGCTCGTTCGATATGAACATCCTCAACACTTGCAAAAAACAAGTACCACGTCAATACCTCGCGGCCGAACAGCCGTCTACGACCCGCTCGGGTCGGCCCACATCACTCGCAGACCACCCAGAGACGCGAATGCGGCGTCGGCCGTGACGAGCACAGCGTTTTCAACGATCGCCTGAGCCGCGAGCATCCGGTCGAATGGATCGCGGTGCTCCCACTCGATCTGCGCGGCGATGAGCGCATGCTCGCCTGAAATCGGCAGCTCGCGGGCCCCGAGCGTGCTCAGGTGCCGAGCGAACGCGGCCAGAAATGGCCCGGCTTCGGCGAACTTTCCTTTGCGAAACTTAATTCCCAATTCCCACGGCGTCACCGCAGACACCAGCAGTTCATTCGCGGGGTCTTCGATGAGCCTGACCGCCAGCGCCGGAATACGGCCCGGCGCTCGAACGGCCCAATAGAACGTATGCGAATCGAGCAGCAGGATCACTACACACCCCACGCGGCGAGTTCGTCGTCGCTCATCGGCTCCCAGAACGACTCCGGCAACTCTGGCCCCGGAGCGAACCCGAGCTGGCGACGAGGTGCTCGCTCAACAGCTTTGAGTGTCGCTATCGGACGCCCACTGCGTGCCAGAACGAACTCTTCGCCGCGCTCCACGCGCGCCAACAGTTCAGAGAGTCGAGTCTTCGCATCTTGCACATTCACCATCTCGGTCATACTGACCAAGTCTAGTTGGTCAACAAGTGATTTCACCAGGATCTGCACCTTTCTTGCGGGCGTTTGAGCCCGCGTCACGCATCCGAGATTATGCCGCCGTTCCTGGCGAATCTGCGCAAATCTCTGCGTTGTGGAAAGCCCGCAACTCGTGGAATATGTGGAGAAGCGTGACCAGCACTGATGGATGCGCCGGCGCGCGGCGAGCATACGAAAGAAGGTCGAATCATGACGATCATCCACACGCTCAGCGTCAGTGCGGTGTCAGACCTCGAGGTTTCAGCCGAGTGGTACGAACGGATGCTCGGCGAACCCCCGACGAACGTGCCGACGCCGGGCATCCTCGCCGAGTGGCGCGTCACGTCGAATGGATGGCTTCAGGTGACTGTCGACGCGGCTCGCGCGGGCACCTCGATGGTCAACCTGGCCGTCGACAACCTCGCCGCGACCATTCGCGATCTCGCATCACGCGGCATCTCGGCGGGCGAAACCCAGCACGCCAACACGGGCGTAGATCTCGCCACCCTCACCGACCCCGACGGCAACACCATCACCCTGATCGGCAACTTCCGCGAGCACTACTAAGCCCTGTCGTGGTTCAACTTGCACGATGACGCCGGATGTACTCTTCGAGCGCTTCGCGAGCGATCGCCGAGACGGGTCGACCTTCCTCGGCCGCCAGCGCGTCGGCATCGGAACGCAACTGAGCCGTGAGTCTGAAGGCAACACTCGGCGACGATCCCGACTCGCCGAGGGACGGGCGACCCGCCTTCTTTCGTTGCTCGCTGTACTGGGCGGTATTCTCTTCGGTCATCGGCCGGCCGTCAGGCCAGTTGTGAATGACCTTGTCGAGGTCTGCGTCTTCATCGACGAGCTGGTCGTTGTCGGTCACGTTGTACTTGCTGGTGTCAGTCATTTCGAATCCCCTTTGTGAAATATGTTGGCATGACGTGGATGATGAGAACGAGGTCTTCGTCGGGCCGTGGTGATCCGACAATCTCGAGTTCACGTCCACGATCATCCGACCCGACCCACAGAAGCGTGCCGTCACCCTGCAGGGTCGGCTCGCCTGCGGCTTTCAACGCTTCCCAGGCGGCGGCGCGGCCTATTCGATGCCTCCGAGCAGATCGGGTGAACTGGTATTTCATAGAGTGATTTTAGTTTGACAAAATGTTTTCGTCAAACAAAATGAGCGTAGATTGATCCATACCGCATGCCACGCAATCAGATGGCAGGCGCAAGCGGCTCGGATGTAGCGTGGAAGCATGACGCTGAAGTTCGAAGAGATCGTTGTAGATTGCCGCGACTTCCGTACGCTCGGGCAGTGGTGGGCGGCCGCGCTCGGCTGGAGTGTGCTCTATGAGAACGAGGGCGAGCTCGAGATTCAGAATCCCGACGGCTCGCACCCGACGCTGCTGTTTTTGAATGTGCCGGAGTCGAAGACCATCAAGAACCGCCTGCACTTCGACTTCGTGCCCGACAACCAGGCCGACGAGGTGGCGCGGCTGCTCGCCATGGGCGCCCAGCGCGGCGACATCGGCCAGGGCGAGCAGCCGTGGGTGGTCATGACCGACCCCGAGGGCAACGAATTCTGCGTGCTTTCCGCACGCGACTAAGGCTAAAGCTAACGCTAAGGCTCCGGCTCCGGATGCCGTCAGCCCCAGAAGTCGGCGAGCTCGGCCGCACGGGCTCGCCCTTGCGAGAACCCGGCCCGAGCGGCCGGCGCCCGGGCAGCGAGGTTCATCATGTTGCCCCCGAAGGCCTCGACCGCAACGTCATCGGGAACCACCGTCTCCACCGCGCTGCCTGAAGCGCGAAGCTCGTCGAGTTGCGGCGCCAGGTGCATGTTCCAGTCGAGCGGCATACGGGTTCTGCCGCCGAACGGCGACAGCACGAGCACCCTGCGATGCCCGACGGCCAGGTCTGCGTTCTCGCTCGAGCGCCGGTATCCCCCGTCGAAGTACGGTACGCCGCCGATTGTGAAGGGCGCGCCACCGGCGGTGCTCGCGGCGACGGCGTCGACGAGATCGATGCCGCTGTGTTGGTCGAAGACGACGGGGTCACCGGTTCGAGCATCCACCACGGTAATCAGCACCGATTGACGCGGCCACAGCGGGCTCGGCAGCCGACGGGCCACGGTTGCGCGCCACTGCGCCTGGCGCTCGAGATCGAATGCGTCATCGAGTTCGAGTACCGATGCGGCCAGGCGACGGCGCACGTCGACCGGGCCGTCGGCAGCGGCGATGACGTCGTTCGTGCGTTGCAGATGATCGACCATCGACCCGAGCGGCCCGTGCACAGGCCCGTGGCCCTGCGCCGCCGTCGCCCGCCCAGGGGCTGACCCAGGCAAGGACACGGGCGCCGAGAGGATCTCTTCGTACAGCTGAGACAGCTGAGGAAGCTGAGGCGGCCGAGCGGCCGTGATCTGCGCAGCCGCCGTCGCACCTGCCGAAGTGCCGACCATGAGGTCTGCCGCGGTGACATCGATGCCGCCGTCGAAGAGCCCGGCGATGACGCCGATCAGCCAGGCGTTACCAGCCGCGCCGCCGCCGCCGAGAACGACGGCTCGCTCGCCGACTGAGTGGGTGAAGTCCGTAACGACGGTGTGTGGATGTTCGTCAGACCCGAATTCGTTCGAATTTGTTTCGAGTGAAACGTGCAGGGTCTTGAAGGGTGTTGAGTTCATGGGAGTTGCCTTTCGCGAAGTGCGTGGCTGGGCGCTCCCGGTGGCGACTACTCAGTCGCCTGATCGTGTACTGCAGGGTGCACCCAGTGCGGATACTGCGTTCACGGGTGTCACCTCCTGCCGAAAACTCACGATGCCATAGAGATTAGCACTCGGCTCGCCGCGACTCACGAGCAAACTTTTTCACTCACGGCGCGAACGTGCGGAGGTAGGCGATACTCGCGTCGAGCGACGCCTCGAGCGGCTTCGTCGACTTGCGCGTCTTGCAGAGCAGAAGACCACCTTGCACGGCGGCGAGAACCGCTGAGGCAAGCGACGCCGCATCGGCGTCAGCTCGAAGCGCGCCGGCCGCTTTCATTCGCGTTATTCCGTCGGCGAACGCTCGTTCCCACTGGTCGAAGCTGTCGACGAGCACGGCACGGGCGTCTTCGTCGGTATCGGCGAGCTCGTTGGCGATGGAGCCCAGAGGGCAACCGCCCGTGCAATGGTTCTCGTCTTGCTCCCGCACCAGCTGGTCACGCCAGGCCGCCCATGACCCCCAGTTGTCGAGCCGCGAGATGTGCGGCTCTTGCCCCGCCAGCACGGCGATCGTCTGCCTCGTGACGACCTCGCTGATGAGCGACGACTTATCGGCGAAGTAGTGATAGATCTGCGACTTACCCACCCGAGCGGCAGCGCCGACGTCGTCGAGGCTGGTGCCGGCCACACCCTCTTCGAACACCAAAGCAGCTGCCGCATCGACGATTCGTGCCCGGGTGGCCTGCCCCTTCGGCGTCTTCGCTCTGTTCGGGGCTGAGACAGCGCGGCTGGTCGGGATGATCGACATAACTGAAGACTAACAAAAATGTACTTGCCGGTACATTCTCAAATTCAGACAATGAAGGTACCCCGTCAGACGAATTCGAGGAGCACGCCATGGCACAAACGTCACCCACCATCGCCGAGCAGGTCGCCGTTCTGCGCGCGAGCAGCACGCCGTCACCGACTGCCGACAAGTTCACCGCTGAACAGCAGGCCCTGTCACTGCAACCGACGCCAGAAGGCCTGCTGCCGGTCGGATCCGCTTTTCCCGACGGCGACCTGCTCGACGCGCAAGGCGACACAACCAGCCTGGGCGCAGTTCTGGGCGGCGCCCCTGCCGTCGTCATCTTCTACCGTGGCGCGTGGTGCCCCTATTGCAATATCGCCCTGCGCACCTACCGCGACCAACTCGCCTCTCCTCTTGCAGACCTCGGTGTGACACTCGTCGCCCTCAGCCCGCAGAAGGCCGACGGTTCTCTGACGATGAAGGAAAAGAACGAACTCGAATTCCTCGTGCTTTCCGACCCCGGCAACGGCATCGCCTCAGCACTCGGCATTCTCACTCACCCGTCAGACGGCGCCCGCGAAGCGCAACTCGAACGCGGGCTCGACCTCGAAACGATGAACGCTGACGAAACGACGAACGTGCCCATGCCCACGGTCGCGCTGATCGATGCCGACGGCACTCTGGTCTGGATCGATGTTCACCCCGATTACACGACCCGCACCGAATCCGCCGAGATTCTCGCCGCGGTGCACGAAAACCTCCTGATCGGCAAGGTTGCCGACACGAATTCGTAACGACGCGCCTGAACGAACGTCTGACCTGGCCGGGGAGAGCGCACTAGAAGAGCGTTGCGCTCTCGCCGAGCAGCCGATAGTTTCTCAGCATGGATCTGGGATTGACCGACAAGGTCGCCGTCGTCACCGGCGCGAGTAAGGGCATCGGCCTCGCCATCACGCAGAGGCTCGTCGCAGAGGGCGCCAAAGTGATAGCCGGGTCACGATCATCCTCCCCCGAACTCGACGAATTGGTGGCCGGCGGCTCGGTGCTCTTCGAGAGTGTCGACCTGTCGAAAGTGGATGCTCCGGCCCGCCTCATCGAGCGATCAGCCGACTTCGGCGGCCTCGACATTCTCGTGAACAACGTCGGCGCGGTCGCGCTGCGCTTCGACGGATTTCTCGCCATCACCGACGAGCAGTGGAACGACACCCTCAACCTGAGCTTTCTCGCGGCCATGCGCACGACTCGCGCCGCGATTCCCTTACTCATCGAGCGGGGAGGCGGCAACGTCGTCACCATCGGCTCGGTGAACGCCTTTCTGCCCGACCCGCCGGTGGTCGACTATTCGGCCGCGAAGGCCGCGGTGTGGAACCTCTCGAAAGCGCTGTCGAAAGAATTCGGTGCGCAGGGCTTGCGCTTCAACACCATCAGCCCCGGCCCGGTAGCGACACAGCTCTGGCTGGGCGAAAACGGCGTCGCGGCAACGGCGGCGAAGAGCATGGGCGTCGATTTCGACACGGCGCGCGACCGGGTCGTGGCGGCGCAGGGCGGGTTCTCGACCGGGCGATTCACACAGCCGTCAGAGGTCGCCGATCTGGCGCTGATTCTCGCGAGCAATCGCGCCGGCAACGTCACCGGCTCCGACTTTCTCATCGACGGCGGCCTCGTCAAAACCCTCTGACCCGAACTTCCACCTCTCAAACCGAACGAACGAACACGAACGGGGAGCATCATGCCGAAGAACGTCGTTTTCATCCATGGACTGTGGATTCACTCTTCTGCTTGGAAGCCGTGGCAAGAACTTTTCGAGCAGAAGGGGTACGCGACCACCGCGCCCGGCTGGCCCGGCGATCTCGAGACCGTCGAAGCCACCCGCGCGAACCCCGACGGCCTGAACGAGCAGGGCATCTCTGAGATCTGCAATCACTATGCCGACCTCATCTCGACGTTCGACGAGAAGCCGATTGTCGTGGGGCACTCGTTCGGCGGCCTGATCGCCCAAGAATTGCTGGCGAACGATCTTGTTGCGGCGGCCGTTGCCATCGACCCCGCGCCCGTGAAGGGCGTCAAGATTCTGCCGTTCGCCCAGCTCAAGTCGGGTCTGCCGGTGCTCGGCAACCCGGCCAACCGCAAGAAGACCGTCGCTCTCGACGAGAAGCAGTTCAAATACGCCTTCGGCAACGTGCTCACCGACGAGGAGTCGAACGCACTGCACGCCGCCTGGACGATCCCCGGCCCCGGCAAGCCGCTCTTCGAAGACGCGACCGCCAACTTCGTGCGCCACTCCCCCGCCACGGTCGACACGCACACCGCGGTGCGCGGGCCGCTGCTGCTCACCTCGGGAACCGAAGATCACACCGTGCCGAAGGAAGTCACTGTCGCGGTGGCCAAGCTCTACGCCGACAACACCGCCTCGGTAACCGAATACCACGAGTACGAGGGCAAGGGCCACTCCCTCACTCTCGACAGCGGCTGGAATGACGTGGCAAGCGACGTTCTGGCCTGGCTCGAGTCGAAAGGCTTCGGCCCCGGCGAAAGCTGAACCGTCGGTGACTAGTCGGCGTTGTAGGCCGCAACCACGTCGACGATCCAGGTGACGCCGAACGCATCGGTGAGCATACCGAAGCCGGGGCTCCAAGCCGAGGCGGCGAGGGGCTCGATGATCGACGCCCCAGCGGCGAGTTCGGCCCAGTAGCCTTCAACTTCGTCGAGGGTGTCGCCGCGAACCGAAACGAAAAACGGTTGATCGGTCAGGGTCAGCCCGTTCTCCCGACGAGTGGATGCGGCAACGCTGGTGGTGGTGCCCGCTCTGCCGCCGACCGGCTCGCCCGCGATGTCGTAGGCCATCACCCGAAACCCGTTTGGGCTTTCGACCTGGCCGAAAACCACATTCTGGGCCCCAGGCGCGTCTGCGGGCATCCCGAAATCGCCGTAGCTAGCGACGACGAGCTGACCGCCGAAGACGCTCTGGTAGAACTCGAGCGCCTGGCGCGCTGTGCCGTGAAAATTGAGGTGAGTGGATGCTGCGATGCTCATGTCTGCTCCTTGTAGCACTGTCTGCCGGGCTTCTGCCTGGCATCGCCTACTCTCACAGCGGTCTAGGTCAGTTTCTGTCCTCCACTCGAATTAGCATGGGAAAGTGCCCGCAACCACCTCTCGCCTCCTGACGCTGCTCTCTCTGCTGCAGACCCGGCGAGACTGGCCGGGCGCGATTCTCGCTGAGCGCCTCGACATCAGCCATCGAACGGTTCGCCGAGACGTTGAACGGCTGAGAGAGATGGGCTACAGCATCCACTCGTCGATGGGGCCCGATGGCGGCTACCGGCTCGACGCGGGAAGCGAGTTGCCTCCGCTGCTGTTCGACGACGACCAGGCCATTGCGTTGGTGATCGCTCTCGGCTCTGTCGCGGCGAGCGGCGCCGACATCGGCGAAGCGGCCCTGCGTGCGTTGACCACCGTGCGGCAGGTGATGCCTTCGCGATTGCGGCACCGACTCGACGCGTTTGCGTTCACCGTGATGGCGCCCCCAACGGCAATGGCCGGTTCGGGGGCGCCCGCGGTGGCACCGGAGGTGCTTCTTGAGCTCTCGGCCGCCGTGCGTGCCCGCGAGGTGCTGCGCTTCGACTACGCGAACGCCCACTCGGGCGCATTCGCCGGCGCGGCAAACGCCTCGACCGGGGCAGATCGCGTACATGGCATCGCTTCAGCGCGTGAACCGAGTGCAGACGCAACACCCCAGCCCGACGCCCCGCCGGCGCCTCGCCGCGTGCAACCACATCACCTCGTAACCTCGAGCGGCCGCTGGTACCTTGTGGGGTGGGATCTCGACCGCGACGACTGGCGCACCTTTCGCGCCGACCGCATCAGCCCCCGCACGCCCAGGGGCTCGCGATTCGTTCCCCGAGAGATTCCCGGCGGCGATGTCGCTGAGTACGTGGCTGCCCGGTTCAAGGGATCGTCTGAAGCGAATCGCTGGCCGTGCATGGGCACGGTCATCCTGAATCTCTCGGCGGCAGAAGTGGCGCCGTTCGCGGCAGACGGCGTTGTCGAAGACCTCGGGCCAGGCCGGTGCAGTCTCGAACTCGGGTCGTGGTCGTACCGCGCCCTTGCGGCGTCGCTCGGGCGTTTCGACGCGGCGATCGAGGTGCTGCGGCCCCCCGAACTGACCGAGGCCTTCGGCGAACTCTCCCGCAACTACGCCCAGACGGCGGCCCTCTCGTGAGCTCGACCGAAGGGTCTCGCCTCAGCTCTCGGTACATGCGAGTTCAGTATGCGAGTTCAGCACGCTCGGCACGCGCGGCTCGTGCAGCAGGATCGGTGACCCCTCTTCGCAAACGTCAGGCGCCTGGTTCGGAGATACGCTCGAGCGCCTCTCTGAGGTAGACCACCTGCGACGGGGTGAACGGTTCGATGAGGTGCCTCCGCACTGCTGCCGCGTGAATCGGGCGCACCACATCGATGACGGCCAGGCCGGCCTCCGTCAGGCTGACCTCGACCGCCGAGCCGACTTTCGTACGTTCGATCAGCCCGCGTGATTGCATTCTCGACAGGTGATGCGAGAGTCGCGTTCGATCCCAGCCGAGCAGTGATGCTAGCTCGCTCTGCCTCACCCCGCCGTCGACCTCAGCAGCATGGATCAAGACGGCGACGTCGGGGTCAGACAGCCCGGTGGCGGCACGAACATCATCTGAAATGCGAGCACGTAACATCTCTTGCGCGCGCTTGAACGCGAAGTAGAGCTGCCGCTCGTCATCGGAGAGAAGCTCGGCCGTCGCCGGTTCGACTCTGCTATCGATTGTTGACATATCTACATTCTAGGCGCACAATGTTGATATGACAACATCTCGCAGGAGATGGGTAAGGAACGTTCAGTGTCTCTCACTCGCCGCCAGATCGCCGCAACTCGCGATGAGCTGGCCATCAACCTCGCTCGTTCGGGCCTCAGTGCGCCCGACGTCGCCGCCGCCCTCCATCTCGATCTCGACCGCGTACACGCCTCCCTCACCGTGAACGGCGAGTCGCCGCGCGATGTGTGGCTCATTCGCGACTACCTCGAACACACCATTCGCCTCGCGGGTGGCGCGCCGCACCCGTACTCATCGCTCACTGACGAGGCCCGGGCATCCGCTCGCGGCTGGTTCGGCATCGCCGACCTCGATGAGGTTCTGAATCGGGTTGACGGATGACCGGCGAACGCCCCACGCCGGGTGGCACGTTCACCCTGGCCGGCCGCGAGACCGCCCGCATCGGCTACGGAATGGGGCAGGTAACCCGTTCCGCCGAATCGGCCGAAGGCCACGACTCAGCCGTGGCGCTGTTGCACCAGGCGCTCGAACTCGGAGTCACCCACTACGACACCGCCCAGTTCTACGGCAATGGCCGCGCGAACGAACTGTTGCGCGAGAGTTTCTCTGGCGTTCGAGACGAGATCGTCATCTCGACCAAGGCCGGCGCCAAGCCCGTGCCGGGTGCACCGATTCCGTTGACGGCCGCACAGAGGCCCGCAGAATCGCGCGCGGCTGTGGAGTCGAACCTGCAGACGCTCGGCACCGACCGTATCGACATTGTGAACCTGCGCCGCATGGATTTCACCCCGGGGCTCATCGCCGAGGGCGACCAAGTGGTCGCTTTCGAAGATCAGCTCGCCGAAATGGTGAGCCTGCGCGACGAAGGCAAGATACTCGGTATCGGTCTGAGTCACGTCACTGTCGATCAGCTGCGAAGCGCATTGCCGGTGACAATCGTCTGCGTGCAGAACATCTACAACCTCGCCGATCGAGGCGACGAGCCGCTGCTTACGCTCAGCGAAGAGAACGGTATCGCCTGGGTGCCGTACTTTCCGCTCGGCGGAGGCTTTGGCGCTTTGCCCAAGGTGAGTGACCTGCCGTCAGTTCAGCAGGCGGCGGCTCGCCTCGAGGTGACGCCCTCGCAGATCGGTGTGGCCTGGCAGCTCGCGCACTCGCCGAACACCCTCATCATCTCGGGCACAAGCAGCCCCGAGCACCTGCGCGAAAACGTGGCCGCCGGCAGTGTGTACCTCGACGAACAGACCTTGCGCGAGCTCGATTCTGATTCGTAGCCGCCGCCGCGATTGCGCTCGCGGCGGAACGCGCCATGTCTGGCCGAGCGATTCGGCAAAATGGTGAACGAAGCCGCGCGCCGAATCGCGCCCCGCAACACAAGGAGCGAGTCAGATGGTCGAGATCGTGTTCGTGCACGGAGCGTTGGTGCGCGATGGGGCCTGGTGGTGGCGACCTGTCGCCGAGCTGATTCAGACGGCCACCGGCGTCACGAGCAGAGCCGTGTTGCTGCCGTCGTGCGGCGAGGGCGCGGCCGGGTACGACGGCAGCGGGCTCCTCGAAGACGCGGCTGCGTTGCGTGGCGTGCTCGATGAGGTCGACACTGCGCTGATCGTGGGCCACTCTTACGGCGGTACGGTCATAGCGCAGGGCGCCGAGCATCCGGCAGCAGCGCACCTCATGTACATCACGTCGTATCTGCCCGACGTGGGGCAATCGCAGGCCGTGATCACCGGCGACGAGCCCGACTCGGTGTCGATAGCCCTCGGCGACGACGGAACGCTGGGCATAGCCGGTTACGACGCCGCGTCGTTCGGCGAGCGGTTCTGGCACGACGTGACAGCTGCCGAAACGAAAGCCGGAGCCTGGGAGCGGGTGACCCGGCAATCGGTCGAGGCGTTCGGCACTCCGACAACGAACGCGGCCTGGCAGGGCAGGCAATCGACCTACCTCGTCTGCGCCGACGACCGCAGCACATCGCTCGAGTTGCAGCGCTTTCACGCCGAACGTGCCACTCACGCGGTGGAGCTGCCGACGAGCCACCACCCGTTTCTCTCCCGCCCCGATCTCGTGGCGCAGCAGGTCGAGCGCATTCTCGCGGAGCTCTGAGCATTGGCGTTGGCGTTGGCGTTAGCGTTGGCGCGGCCGCGAGCTGGCACGCACGGGCGTGAGCCGGCAGCGAGGCCTCTGCCGAGGCTCGTGCCGTAAGTTCTGCGAATTGCCTAAGCTCGGCTTGACTTCAAGCGCTTGAAGTCTGTTGAGATAGCACTATGACCACAAGCACAAGCACCCTCATGACCATTCACGAGGTGTCGCAGCGCAGCCGACTCAGCGAGCCGACCCTGCGGTACTACGAAGAGGTGGGGCTCATCGGCCCCATCGCCCGCGATGAGAGCAGCGGACACCGTCGCTACCGAGACTCCGACCTCGACAACCTGCAGGCCCTCGCCTGCCTGCGCGCTATGGGCGTGGGCATCGAAGACATGCGCACCTACCAGGCGAACCGGATGCTCGGCCGCAGCGCCGCCGGTGAACAACGTGACCTGCTCGCCCGCCACGCCCAACGCATCGAGCGCGAGATCGCGACCCTGCACGTGCACCTGAACTACCTCGAGGCGAAAGCCGGGCTGTGGGATGCCCGAGACCGCGGTGATGCCGAAGCCGAGGCCGAGGCATCCGCTCGAGTGAACGCCATGCTCGGTGAGCTCGAGGCGGTGCTCGCATGAGCCCCGTGCTGGTCACCGGCGGCAACGGATACCTCGCAACACGACTCGTCGCCGACCTGCTGCTGAGCGGAACCGAGGTGCGCACTACGCTGCGTTCGCCCGCGAGTGAACCCGCCCTGCACGCGGCGCTCGGGCGAGCGGGCGCTGACGTCGCGGGGCTCGAAGTGGTTTACGCGAGCCTCACCGAAGACGAGGGCTGGGCATCCGCTACCCGTGACGTCGACGGGGTCTACCACCTCGCGTCGCCGATGATTCAGTCGGCGAACCCCGACGACGTGGTCGTGCCCGCGCGCGATGGCGCACTTCGTGTGCTTCGCGCGGCACGAGATGCCGGCGTGCCGCGCGTCGTTCTGACCTCGTCGTTCGCCGCGGTCGGTTACTCCCCCAAACCCGTGCGTGACTACACCGAAGACGACTTCACCGACCCTGAGACTCCGGGCCTGCCCGCGTATCCGCTGTCGAAGGCCGTGGCCGAGCAGGCGGCGTGGCAGTTCATCGAGAACGAGGGCGGCGACACCCAACTCGCGGTCATCAATCCCACCTGGATCGCCGGGCCGACCCTGACGGTCGACGCCCGCTCGTCGCTGCAGGTCTTCACCGCGATGATCAGTGGCGCCATGACTCACGCGCCGCGCCAGCGCTTCGGCATCGCCGACGTGCGCGACGTGGCCTCGCTGCACGTCGCGGCGATGACGACTCCGGATGCCGCCGGCAAGCGCTACCTGGCCCTCGCAGACGGGCCCACGCTCACCTTCCTCGACGTGGCACAGGTGTTGCGTTCGCGGCTCGGAGCGTTCGCCGAGAACGTTCCTACCGAGGAGGCGCCCGGCGATGAGCCGTCTCTGCTCGTCATTCACAACGAGAAAGCGAAGCGCGAACTCGGGTTTCGCCCGCGCCCTCCCGAGCAGACCATCGTCGACACCGCCGAGAGCCTGCGCGACCTCGGGCTGGTCTGACACAGCCTGCGTCGGCTGTCGCTGCTCGGGCCGGTTTGGCCAGGCTCGGGCTGGCTTGGCTTGGCTTGGCTTGGCCAGGCTCGGGCTGGGCTTGGCCAGGCTCGGGCTGGGCTTGGCTTGGCCAGGCTCGGGCTGGGCTTGGCCAGGCTCGGGCTGGGCTTGGCTTGGCTTGGCTTAGCTTGGCCAGGCTCGGGCTGGGCTTGGCCAGGCTCGGGCTGGGCTTGGCCAGGCTCGGGCTGGGTTTGGCAGGGTTCGGGCTGGGCCGCGGGCATCCACCCTGGCATGATGTCTGCAGACCCACTTCGGGTCGACGACGGGAGCAGAACATGGGCGTGACAGGCATGGGCGGGCTGTTCTTTCGGAGTAGGCAACCGGATGCACGGGCCCAGTGGTACCGCGATCACCTCGGTATCGACGCTGGCGACGATCGCGCCTGGAACCAGGAGGCGGGAGCAACCGTTTTCGCGCCCTTCGCATCAGACAGCGACTACTTCGCAGCCGATCAGCCGTTCATGCTGAACCTGCGGGTGTCTGACCTGACCGAACTCGTGGCTGAACTGAAGGCGGCCGGCATCGAAGTCGAGCAGCGGCCCGAGTGGGAAGGGTCGGAGTATGGGCGATTCGCGCGCATCTACGACCCCGAAGGCCTGCCGATCGAGCTGTGGGAGGCACCCGCCTGAGCTCGTGCGGCGAGGCGTCGAAAGCGGTTCGTCGTCAGCGGGGGTGGAGAAATCGCGCCAGCCACGTTACAGTGGCCCCAGCTTCGAGTTGGGGGATCAGTGAAGAAGACCGCGTCGGCACAGGAATCGGCTCCGTCACACCGCGCTTCTGCGCGCACGCGCATCGGGGCGGTGCTCGCCGCCGCGGCTCTCGCCGTCGCTGCGCTCGCGCTGCCCGCTGCGGCCTCTGCGGCGCCGGCCGTGCAGCCAGCTGCAACCTCGACTGCCACGGCACACGTGCAGGCTGACGCCAGCGGGCCGGTTGGTTGCGGATACGGAACAGGCGGACCGTTCGCGAACACGCTGTGCTGGATCGACATGAGCTCGTACAACGACACGATCGCCCGTAGCGACGCCGGGCAGCCGTTCAGCATCACGCTGCCTGGCGGATACACGACGACGTTCACTGCTCACACTTCGGGTACTCAGCAGGTTCACGCGTCAGGTTTTCCGACGTGGACCTACGGCGACCACCAGGGCGCGATCGTCGGCAACGAGATCTATTTGGGTACCCCCGGTATGCCCGCGCTTTATCAGGGCTACAACGAATCCGGTCTCGACGGCGTCTCGACGATCTCGCTCACCAATATCTCGGTGAAGGATTCCGACGGAAACGCCGTGCAGGGCTGGCAATTCGTGGGAGTCGACGCCGAAGCTACCGCACCGGGCGAGACCATTACGTTCACGTCTGACAGCGGGGTGAAAGAGATCGCGACCTACTCTCCCGGCCCAGACGGAAACGGCTGCCCGGCCGACATCGTGCAGGTCGACCCGAACACCATCACCTGCACCGGAAGCGCGACCGCACAGGGCCCATACGGAACAGCGCTCGTCAGTTCGACGCAACCCACGACGTTCACGCAGACCATGACAACCGGGCAATTGGCGGCTGCGCTCGAAGGCGTCGCGTTTGCGTTCCAGAGCGCACAAGTGCAGCTCGATGCGAACGTGGTCAACCGGGCTGCTGCGGGAGATGACTTCACGGTGAGCGTTACCTCGGCGGAGTCGTCGGTCGTCGGAACGGCTTCGACCGCGGGCGGGAGCAGTGCATCCACTGGCCAGTTGATCGTGCTGCCGCGTGAGCGGAGCGCCGACGACTACACGCTCAGCCTCACGGGCAACAATCTCGCCGCCTACACTCCGGTGTGGAGTTGTTCGGTGAACGGAACGGTCGACCCGTCGCTGGCCGCAACCGGCGTCACGCAGCTCAGTGTCTCGCCGGCCGCAGGTGACCTCGTGGCCTGCACCGTGTCGCTCGATGTTGCGAGCGCACCGACGGCTACGCCGACTCCGTCGGCAAGTGCCAGCACGTCGACGCCGGTGCCGGCGGCAGATAGCTCGACCTCCGGCCTTGCGGCTACCGGCCTCGACGCCTCGGGCATCGCGCTCGGCGCTGCCGTTCTGCTGTTGCTCGGTGTGGGCGCCTTCACCCTTCGCCGACGCACCTCGAACACGAAGTAGCGCCGCCTCCCGCCCAGCCGCCTCCCGCCCGCAAATGTCGCGTTCCGTGCGGAGGGATGCGCGTTACTGAGCCGCTATCGCACGGTCGAGCCACTGCGTGAGCAGCTGACGCTCGGCGTCGGTCAGTGCCGGAAGCTCGGCGACTCGGGCGCGCACGGTGATCGACGCCGCGAGTACACCTTCGTCAGCGCGCGTCGGTGAGTCGGTGAGAATCTGGTCGAGCACCGCTTGGTACATCGACTCGGCGAGCGCCGGGTCTCGGCGATCGGTGGGCGTCGAGAGCAGCGTCGAAATGGTGCCGACTCCGGCTGACTGAATCATGCCCACCGCGCGCGGCTCGCTCACGCGAAGGCGACCGATGAGCGCGATTCGGTGCACGCGTGCCTCGAGAACGCGCCGACCCGACTCGGCCGCCGGAGAGTTTCGCACCCGGTCGGGTTCACTGAGCAGACGGAAGATCGACGGGTTTTCGACGCCGAACCTGATTTGCGCATGCCAGCCCTCGCGCAGGTCGTCGAGCGGGTCGACGTCATCGGCCGTGGCAGCTTCGACGACCGCCGACTTGGCCGACACGTAGGTCGCCATCACGTGTTCAGCCACGGCTTCAAGCAGCCCGTCTTTGTCGCCGAAAAGGCGGTAGATGGTCGGCGCCTGAACAGTGGCAGCCTCGGCGACCCCGCGCGTCGTGACGGCGGCGGGCCCTTCGTCGCGAAGAAGTTGTGCGGCGGCCTCCACGATGCGCGATCGGGTATCGGCACGATGAGAAGCGGTGGTTTCAGCCATGTGATCAACGATAACGCATTGTTGCTATCACTGTGTTATCGCTGTTACGCTGATGATGATTTCAGAGATAACGAAAGGTCGTCAGCATGATCGTCATCACCGGAGCAACCGGAGCCCTCAACGGAGCCACGGTCGATCATCTACTCGATCGCCTCCCCGCGAGCGAGCTGGTCGTGGTCGCGCGCGACGTCAGCACAGCACAGCGCTTCGCCGACCTCGGCGTAGCCGTGCGGCACGGCGACTTCGCCGACCCGAGCACGCTCCCAGCAGCCTTCGACGGCGCAGATCAGCTGCTGCTCGTTTCGTCGAGCGATCCCGCCGGCGATGCGACGAGCCTTCACCGGGCCGCTGTCGACGCGGCGATCTCTGCGGGGGTCGGGCGCATCCTGTACACCAGTCATCAAGGCACCTCGCCCGACACACCCTTCGGCCCGGGGCGCGACCATGCTGCAACAGAGCGGATGCTCGCCGACTCGGGTATCTCGTGGACGTCGCTGCGCAACGGGTTCTACTCCCACAGCCTCGGCTGGATGATCGGCCCGTGGCGCGAGACGGGCACCTTCGCGATTCCGGCCGATGGGCCCGTGTCGTGGACATCTCGTGCCGACGAGGCCGAGGCGGCGGCGATCATCATCGCAGCGATCAACGCCGACCCCGCGCTCAGCAGCTACGACGGGCCCGTGACCCTCACGGCGAGCGCGGCCCCGACCTTCGCGGAGGTCGCCGAAATCGCATCGGAAGCGACCGGGCGAACGGTGACCCGCGTGGTCATGGAGCCTGACGAGTGGGTCGCGGCCCAGATCGCCGCTGGCCGGCCTGAGTTCGTAGCGAGATTTTCGCTCGGCATGTACCAAGCTGCTGATCAGGGCTATTTCGAGGGAACCGACCCGCTGCTCGCCACATTGCTCGGTCGCGAGCCGCTGACAGTGCGAGCTGAGCTGAGCGCGCCGCCGATCGCACACTGAGAAAGCGTCGCACACTGAGAGAGGGCACAAAAAAGGCAGGAAGAACATCCCTGCCGTAATCAGATTATCTCTCACCCCGGGGCTTGCCGCAAGAACCCCCCTCTGCCGCAGACTGTCTGTTCGGGCTTGTTCACGCCCGAGAGAAGTGGGGTCGTTGTGCAGCAGTATGGGGTCGTTATTGTCGGGGCCGGTTCGGTGGGCATGATGCTCGCCGCCGAGCTGACTCTCGCCGGGGTGGAGGTGGCGCTGCTCGAGCGCCGGCCGAGCCAAGAACTCGCCGGGTCGCGTGCTGGAGGTTTGCAGTCGCGAACCATCGAGGTGTTCGACCAGCGCGGCATCGCCGAGCGATTTCTCGAAGCGGGCACGACTGCACAGGTGCAGCGGTTCGGCGAAGTGACGCTCGACATCAGCGACTTTCCCACGCGGCACCCCTACGGGCTCGGGCTGTGGCAGAACCGCATCGAGGCGATCCTCGCCGAGTGGCTGAGCGAACTGGGCGTGACGATTCACTACGGCTGCGAGGTGACTGGAGTCGAGCCCGACGAAGCGGGGGTGACCGTGCGGCTCGGCGACGGGCATCCGGTGCTCGAAGGCGCAGGCTCGACCGCAACCGACGGTGCCATAGAGTCGACCGCAGGCGACGGGCATCCGGTGCTCGAAGGCGCAGGCTCGACCGCAACCAACGGTGCCATAGAGTCGACCGCAGGCGACGGCCACCTTGGCGGCGCACACGCTCTGCGCGCGCAGTACGTCGTGGGGTGCGACGGCGGCCGCAGCCTGGTGCGCAAGGCAGCGGGCATCGATTTCGCCGGCTGGGATGCCACCGTCAGCAACCTGGTCGCCGAGGTCGAATACGGCGCGCCGCCCGAGTTCGGCATGAAACACGATGCCCTCGGCAGTCACGGCATCGGGCCCATCTCCCCGGGCTCCGAGACGGTTCGGGTGGTCGTCACCGAGAGCGAGCTACGGCAGGGCGCCGCCGAGCCCACCCTCGACGACCTCAGAGCCGCCATGCGCGCGGTGTGGGGCACCGATTTCGGGGTGCACTCCCCCACCTGGATCTCGCGGTTCACCGACGCCGCCCGCCAGGCCACCTCGTACCGGTCGGGGCGGTTGCTGATCGCCGGCGATGCCGCGCACGTGCATTATCCGGCTGGCGGCCAGGGGCTCAACATCGGCGTGCAAGACGCCGTAAACCTCGGCTGGAAGCTCGCGCGCGTGGTGACAGGCCGCTCGCCCGAATCGCTGCTCGACACCTACGAGAGCGAGCGGCACCCTGTCGCAGCACGGGTGCTGCGCGACACGCTGGCGCAAGTGGGGTTGCGCCGGTCAGACGAGCGATCGGTCGCCGTGGCCGAGGCCGTCGTCGAGCTGCTGTCGCTCGATGCGGCACGCAAACGGTGGGGTGCCAGGCTCTCGGGCCTCGGGGTGCGGTATGACGTCGCGAACGGTGCAGCCGGGCATCCACTTCTCGGGCGACGGATGCCCGACCTGCCGCTACTCGTCGACGAACGCCCTCTGCAGATGTACACGCTCTTGCACGCGGCACAGCCCCTGCTGATCACCTTCGGGCAGCCGCTCTCAGGCGAACTGCTGCGCCCGTGGAGGCAGTACATTCGTGCCGTTGTCGCGACGTACGACGGCGCGTGGGAGCTGCCCGAACTGGGCGAAGTCGCGGCGCCGGCCGCCGTGCTCGTGCGCCCGGATGGCTACGTGGCCTGGGTGGGTGACGGCACGGAGGCCGGGCTGGTAGAGGCGCTGACGACGTGGTTCGGCACTGACGAAAAAGAGACGCACAAGTTTTAGTTTGAGACTTGACAGTTAGATCTCTAACCTTTAGAGTTCTAACTATGGACGAACCGGAGATGAGATTCAGCAGCAGCCTCGAGCTGGTGCGCTGGATCGGCTGGGCCCAGCGAAAGGTGGGCGAAGACTGGATCAAGACGCGCGAACTCAGCCACGAGCAAGCGTTCGCGTTGGGCTTTCTGGTGCAGAACCCTGGTTCTATTCAGCGCGATATTGCCCAACTGACCCGCACGAGTGCGGCGAGCGTGTCGAGCCTGCTCCACGGGCTCGAACGCCGCGGCCTCATTGAGCGCCGCACCGAGGGCGGCAACGAACGCAGCAAACGCGTTTACGCAACACCCGAAGGCGCCGAACTGATCGCCGGCTTCGGTGATGCGATAGCCGCTGCCGATGACACCATTCTCGCCCCGCTCGATGAAACCGAGCGGGCCACCCTGCACGAATTACTGACGAAGATCACGGCTCACCTGCCGCAACCCACCCGGTAATACAACCCGCCCGGTAAAGCGGCGGGCAGCAGCACCACCCTTCGCGCCTGTTTCGGCGCGGCGGGGGCCGTGCATCCAGTTCTTCCCACATTCTCTCGCCGCGCCGGCGTTCGCTGGCGCGCGCTCGAACCTGCCCGTAAAGGAGCAATCATGAGCACCTCGAACCCTGAACTTCAGAAAGCGGGGGCTGCCGACGCTGTTGGCACCAACCGCTGGTACCTCTCTGCCGCACCGATTGTGCGCGCGCTCGTGCACCTGTGTGTGCCGATGGCCGCCGCCATGATCGTCGGCGCCGTTTACAACGTCATCAACGCGGGCTTCATCGGCTCGCAGAACGACCCCACGCTTCTCGCCGCCATCACGTTCGGCACACCGCTGCTCGGCCTGGTCATGGCCATCGGCGGGGTGTTCGGCGTGGGTGGTGGCGCCCTTATCTCGCGTCTACTCGGAGCTGCCGAGCATGAACCCGAGAAGGCCGGCGAGATCAAGCACGTTTCGTCGTTCGCCCTCTGGGGCGCGGTGATCTCCGGCGCCGTGTTCGGCATCGCAGGCCTGCTGCTGCTGAACCCGCTCGTGTCATTGCTGGGGGCAGACTCGTCTGCCGTGGCGGCCACGAGCTCGTATGTGGGCGTCATGCTCGCCTTCGTGCCGGTGTTGGCCGCTGCATTCTGCCTCGAGCAGATCGTGCGTGCCGAGGGCGCCGCCCGCCAGGTGATGATCGGCCTCATCGCTTCGACCGTGGCCAATGTCGTCTTCGACGTGCTGTTCATTCTCGTTCTGCACTGGGGCGTGGCTGGCGCCGCGCTCGCCATGGGACTCTCGAACCTCGGAGTCGCGGCCTATTTCATCATCTGGTTACAGCGCAACAGCGCGAACGTGAGCCTCTCCCCGCGCTGGTTCACGCTCTCTCCCGCCGTACTGAAGCCTGTCTTCGGGGTTGGCGTCGGCGAACTGTTGCAGGCGTCGTTTCTGATCGTGACGTCGCTCGTGCTGAACAACCTCGCTGCCGCCTATGGCGACAGTGCGCTGGCAGCCATGGGTGTTGCGGTTCGAATCGCACAGGTGCCCGAGTTCTTGGTCATGGGCGTCACCCTCGGTGTGCTGCCGCTGCTCGCGTACTCGTTCGGCAAGGGCGACAAAGCACGGCTCAACTCGGCTGTGCGGGTTTCTGCGCTCACGGTCGGCGGCATCGTGCTGATCTCGGCCGGCGTCGTGTTCGCCTTTCGCGACCAGGTGTTCTCGACCTTCGTCTCCGACCCGTCAGTGCTCACCATCGGCGTCACTATTCTGACGGCGCAACTCGTCGCCATGATCGTGAACGGATTCACAGGCCTCATCACTTCGCTTTTCCAAGCCACCGGGCGAGCGACAGCCGCCATCGTGATGTCGATGGCTCAAGGTGTGGTGTTCATTCCGATCGTGATTCTGGGCAACCTGTGGTTCGGGCTGCCCGGCATCATCTGGTCGCTGACCGTCTCCGAAGGCATCGTGTTCGTCGTCGGCGTGACCATGTGGCTCGCTTCGCGCAAGGCCATCGATCGCGGCCTCGCCGAAGGGAACGCGGATCGTGCCGAGGCGGTGCTGGAGCAGGCCGCAGCCTGATCGAGCCCTCCCCCGAAGCGCCGCCAGGTTCAGTTACCGGGCGGCGTTTTCGACGTGCTCGCGCGAAACTTCCCAGAGGCGCTCGGCGTCGGCCGGGTCGAGTGCCCACTCTTTGACGCCGTGCGGATGCTCGGCAAGCGACGCGTCATTGGGCACGGTGTACGCCTCGCGGCCGTCGTCGAGGTAGTGGCCGCCGGTCTGTGCGAACTCAGCAGCGACTGCCGCCACGACGGTGGTGGCCGCCCCCTGCTCGACCGACTTGTACGTGAAAACCCCCGCCGCCTCTGCGGCATCGAGCGATTCCTTCTGCTTCGCGGTGAAGTTTCTCTGCAGCCCCGTTGCCACGCCTCCAGGATTCACCGCGTTCGCGAAAATGCCATCCGAAGCCCAACGCCTGGTCGCCTCAACCGCGAACAGCGAATTGGCCGTCTTCGATTGCGCATACGCGATCTGAGGATCGTAGCCCCGCCGCTCGAAGTGCAGGTCATCGAAATCGACGCGGGAGCGCATATGCGCCGTCGAGCTGAGCGACACGATACGAGCCTCGCCACGGTCATCCGCTGCCCGAGAAAGCGCGTCATGCAAGCCGCGTGCGAGGGCGAAATGGCCGAGGTGGTTGGTGGCGAACTGCAGCTCCCACCCCTCTGGCGTGCGCTCGAAACCGCCGGTGACGAGACCCGCGTTGTTGACGAGAAGGTGCAGTGCGCCCTGCCAGTTCTCCACGAAACGACTCACGCTGGCCAGGTCGGCGAGGTCGAGCGGCGAGACGTGAAGCTGCGCACCGTGTGTTGAATCGGCGATGCGCCGCGCCACCTCATCGCCCGCCGCCTTGTTGCGAACGGCGAGCGTGACCTCGGCGCCGGCGGAGGCCAGGGCTCTGGCGGTTTCGACTCCGAGCCCCGAGGTGGCGCCGGTCACGATAGCGCGAAGCCCGGTGAGATCGACGCCGTCGAGCACCTCGTCGGTTGTACTCGAGGCGGTGAATCGGGTCGTAATGGGGTGCGTTTGGGTCATAACGTCACTATACACATTAGACAAGATTTGTATAGTAGATACTCTAGGCTTTATGCTGGCGGCATGAGTGTTTCTGATCCGAGCGCGGCGGTGCATGCCGCCGGCTCGGCCGTAGAGTCGGCCGTCGGCGCGGCGGCAGACGCGGCCGCCGACACCGGCCGTCGCGCGGCCGTGCTCGAGTCTGCCATCGTCACCTTCGCCCGGTTCGGCTACCGCAAGACCGCCATGGAGGAGGTCGCCCGCTCGGCGCACATCTCGCGCCCGGGCCTGTACTTTCTCTTCGACTCGAAAGAAGCCCTCTTCCGCGCCGCGGTGACCCAAACCCTCGAACGCGACCTCGAGGCCGTCGAGCACACACTCGCCGAACGCGAAAGGCCTCTTCGAGAGCGGATGCTCGAGGCCTTCGACCTCTGGGCAGGCCGCTACATCGGGCCTCTGACCGGCGACATCACGGTGGTCATCGACGAGAACCCCGCCCTGCTGGGCGAGATCGTCGAAACTACCCCGCGGCGTTTCGAAGCACTCATCACGGCGGAACTTGCGGCGCATCTCGACGGCGAGCACTCGACTCGCGTCACCCACATCGCGCAAACCCTGATCAGCGCCTCAATCGGCATCAAACACCAAGTCACCCTACGTGAGCACTACCGCGAACGCATGGCCACCGCCATCGGCTTACTTCTCGGCTGAAGCCGCACGACGACGAGCGAGCCGCCCACGACGACGGCGCGCTCTCAGGCAAGGGGCGCGTGGTTGATCCACACAACTCCGTACGGCTTGCGGTCTTGTTCACGGTGCTGAAAACCGAGCAACGGCGCTGAGACGGCGAGCTGCTCGAGGGTTTTAAGGCTTTCGCAGGTCATCCGCACCATCGCCGACGATACGAATACGCGAGCATATTCATCGGTGGGGGCGGCGATGTGGCGGGTGGAGACGAAGTCGGTTGCGAGTCCGGAGTCGAGGCAGATGCTGCGAATCTCGGCGATGAATGCGTCTTGCTCTTCGGCCTGGCGATCGGTGAACGAGAACACAATGGTGTGCTGAATCATGGTGGTGCCTTTCGTTGGGAACAGCATCAAGCCTGCGTCCACTGCTACCCGCGCGTCCAATACCCTTTGCTGAGAATTGATGCCCATCAGACATCAATGAGGATTACGAGTGATACCCTCGAGGTATGGATCTTGATCTGCGTAAGCTGCGCTACTTCGTGCGCGTGGCCGAAGAGGGCCACTTCGGCCGCGCCGCCGAGCGCCTGCACATCGCCCAGCCCGTGCTCAGTCGCCAGATTCGCGCACTCGAGGTCGAGCTCGGCTGCGACCTCTTCGAACGCACCACTCGTTCGGTGAGCCTCACGCCGTCTGGCCTGCACCTGCAGCGAACGGCACCTTCGCTGTTGGCCGCCTCGAATTCGACGGTTCGCGGGGTGCACGAAGCCGCCCGCGGCGCGAAACACCTTGCGGTGGGCTTTGCGCCGGGGCTGAGCGTGGCGCCCGTTGTGCACGCATTCGAATCCGAGCATCCCGACTGCGCCATCGAATTGGTTCGACTGAACTGGTTCGAGCAAGGCGAAGCGTTGCTCGACGGCACGGTCGACGTGGGATTTCTGCGACGTCCGTTCGAAGATCGCGGCCTGCGCACCATAGCCGTGGGAGCCGAGACCTCGGTCGTCTTTCTGCCCGCTACCCACCGATTGGCGAGCCAGAAGACAGTACTGCAGGCTGAACTCGACGGCGAGAAGATTCTCGACGGCGAGCGCCGCCACACCAGCTCCATCGAAGAGAAACTCGAGCTCGTTGCGGCCGGCCACGGCCTCGCCGTGCTGCCCGAGAGCGTGGGCGCGTACTACCATTCAGACGCGCTCGCCCGTGTTCCGCTCGCCGACGCTCCCCCTCACGAGCTCTGCCTCGCGGTGCTCAGCAGCCGCCGTCAACCGCACCTGCGTGCGTTTCTCCATACCGCTGCCGAGCTCCTCGCCACCTGACGCCCAGCAGAATGGTGCCGATTTGACGCAAAGGCACCTCAAAAATCTCCAGAGAGGGCCTTTGCGTCAAATCGATACGCGACCAGGGGTCAGCCTTGGGCCTCGGCTGACCAGTCGCTGTACTTCTCCCACGTCTCGATGCGCCCGGCGTAGTCGGCCTTGGCGATGTTGATGGGGGCGGTGCCGAAGAAGATGCGCAGCGGCGGTTCGTCGAGGTCGACGAGTTTCAGCACCACTGCCGCAGTTGCGGCGGGGTCGCCTGGTGTGCCGACGCGGCTCTTGCGGGCTTCGGCCACACCCTTGTGAATCTCGGCGTAGGCCGGCAGCTCGTCAGAGTGCTTCGATGACGAGCCGCTCCAGTCGGTGTCGAACCCGCCGGGCTCGATGAGGGTGACATGGATGCCGAAGCTCGCGACCTCTTGAGCGAGTGCTTGCGAGAACCCTTCGAGCGCCCACTTCGACGCGTGATAGATGCCGACGAGCGGAAACGCTGAGATGCCGCCGATCGACGAGACCTGAAGGATGTGCCCGCCGCCCTGCTCGCGCAAAAACGGCAGAGCAGCCTGCGTCACCCACAGAGCACCGAACAGGTTCGTTTCGATCTGCGCGCGCGCATCTTCTTCACTGATCTCTTCGATGAAACCGAAGTGGCCGTAACCCGCGTTGTTGATGACAATGTCGAGACGGCCGAACTTCTCGTGCGCGGTCGCGACCGCGGCGAAGGCAGCATCGTGATCGGTGACGTCAAGCTCGATCGGCAGAATGGCGTCGCCGTACTTCTCGACGAGGTCAGACAGCGAGTCGACGTTCCGCGCCGTCGCCGCAACCTTGTCGCCGCGCTCGAGCGCAGCCTCAGCCCATTCCCTGCCGAACCCGCGTGACGTACCTGTGATGAACCACACCTTCATGAACGTGCCTTTCGAAAGCGAAGAATACGGCGCCACGTTTGGCGCCGTTCTTCCAGGCTACGCTTGCCTACCGGCGGCTGAGAACGCCCTTGACGAAGGCAGCCTGCCCCGCATGCTGAATGTCGTCGTTGACAATGCTGATCAAGCGTGCGGCGAGGGTGACGGGCGGGTTCCAGCGCGTGTCGACGATTCGGTCGAGGTCGCTTTCGCTCAGGGTGGCGATACCGGCCAGGGTGCTTTCGTTGACCGCATCGAAGTAGTCGCCGAGTAATTGCGTCGTCACCGCGGGCGCCTCGCCGACGTGGCCCACCTGGTCGGCCGCCTGGCCGTGACCGGTCTCAGAGGTGTCGAACGGCAGAGCGAACCGCTCGGCCCACCCTGCGCTCTGCCAGAGTTGCTCGGTGTTCAGCGCGGCGGCGACCTGAGCATCCTGACCCCGCGACAAGTGCCAGATCAACCAGGCGATCGAGTTCGCTTCGGGGTCGAGCCGGGCCGAGAGCTGCTCGGGTTCGAGGCCATCGAGCACGCGGTGAACCATGCCGTTCACGCGGTCGAAGGTGTCGGTGAGTACGTCTACTGCTGAGGTCATGCCTCCAGCCTAAGCTCCGTCGTGCGCTGCCTTGAGCGTGGCGATGTCGAGCTTCGACATGGTCATCATGGCCTGCATCGTGCGGCCCGCCTTCTCGGGGTCTAGGTCGGTGAGCATCTCGGTCAGAACCGGCGGAACGATCTGCCACGACAGCCCGAACTTGTCTTTCAGCCAGCCGCACTGACTCGGCGCGCCGCCGCCTGAGATGAGCGAGTTCCACAGGTAGTCGATCTTCTCCTGCGTCTCGGCGTGCACATAGAACGAAATCGCCTCGCTGAACGTGAACTGGGGGCCGGCGTTGATGGCCTGAAATTCGACTCCGTCGAGCACGAAGCTCGCCACCATGGCTGTGCCGGCCGGGTACGGCGAGCCTTCGGGGTAGCGGGAGACCGACTGGATGCGCGAGTTGTCGAAGATCGACACGTAGAACTCAGCGGCCTCTTCAGCTTGTGTGTCGAACCAGAGAAATGGGCTGATCGCTTGCATCGACGACTCCTTCGTGTGCGTGCCTGCGCTCAAGCGTAATGAGCGTTGGTCAGCGACGCCAGGGGTGCTGGTGATGCTGTGCCGGGGCGCGCCGCCACCGCGGGGTGAGGCCCGACGGCGGCTCCGCGGCGACCCGGCACGGCAGCGACTGACGGGGCTCAGCGACGGTCGTCGGGCAGCGTGCCGGGTCGCGTAGCAACCGAGCTATACCCGCCCGAGCGCACCTGGAGAATGGTCGCGCCGATGGCAACGAGAGCGAGCACGGCGAGAATGATGAGAAAGAACATCCGGAGCCTCCTGAGTGAGATCGTGACCCGAACTGCGTCGGTGAACACGACTCTCGTCTCTAAGCCGGGGGGCCGAATGAGGTGGATGCCCTATCTTCAGCACCCGGCGAACGCTGCCCTCGCCGCGGTGCTAAGGCGACGAACTCGCAGCGAAACTCCGCGCTAGATAGGCGGCTTCTGTTCGTGATGTCGCGCCCGTTTTTCGCAGGATGTTCGACACATGCACGCTTGCGGTCTTCACGCTGATGAACAGCTGCTCGGCGATCTGCTTGTTGGTCAACCCGCGCTCGAGCAGGTCGAGCACCTGGCGTTCGCGGTCGGTGAGCAGGGCTGCTGCAGAACCGCCGTCGGCCGGCGCGGGCGCGGCGGCGCCGCTGCCGGTGCCGTTGCTACCGCTGCCAGTCCGGCCTAGACTGCCGCTGCCGCCAGCCGCCGCCGAGGTCGCCGAAGCGGCGGAAGCCGCAATGGCACCGACCCGCCGTTCGAGCTCGACCACACGGTCGACCACCCACACGAAACCGATCGAGCTCGCCGCCACTCGGGCCTTCTGAGCCCACAGCCGGGCGGATGCCCGGTCTCCTCCGTTCGCGAACGCCTCGGCCGCACGAACCATCGCCCACTGCGCCAGTCGTGCGCCGGTCGTGGGTGTTTCGCAGGCGGTCACCGCGAGCATCCACAGCTCGGCGTCGGTGCCCGTGCCGCGAGGCCCACCGAGTTCGGCCTCGAAAACGGCCGCAAACGGGGCGGCCGTCGGCCACGCGGCCGAGTCGGCCAGCACAGCCCGAAGTGCGGTCTCGAGTTCACCGCCGGGTGCCGTGGGGTCGGCGACTAAACCGGGCCCCGTGGGGTCGGCCGCGAAGCCGGGCCCCGACGGATCAGCTGCGCCGGGGTGCCCCGTCGGGGCACCCGCGCCGCCGGGACCCCGCGTCGACTCTTCGAGCGACGGCAACTGCAACCCGGTGACGCGCGCCGCGGCGAGCGTGCGTGCCGCGGCCTGAAGCAGCGGAAGATCGTAGGCGGGGTAACTTCGATGCTCGGCCGCGAGCAGGGCAGAGACCTCGGCCCAGGCCTGCCGCACGTCGCCGCGCGCCAACGCGATCTCTCCCGCGACAAGGGCGAACCCGAGCCGCGATTGCACGTCGATGCGCAACTGCAACCGCAGGCCTGAGCGCCAGCCGCGCAGCAAGCGTTCGGCCTCGGCCACGTCTCCGCCGGCCAGCACCGACTGCAGCTTCAAACGCTGAAGGTGCGCGCTGAAGCCGATGGGCGGGTCGAGGTCGAGCGCTCGTTCGAGCATTTCGTTCGCCCGGGCCGTCTCACCCAGCGAGAACAACGGGCTGATGACGTTCGAGAGCAGCATGATTCCCGAGGTGCGTTCCACTCCGCGCTGGCGTGCCCGCTCGGCCCCCTCTTCGGCCGTCGCGACCGCGTCGCCGAATCGCCCGAGCAGGTTCAGTGCGTCAGACTGATTAACCCAGTACCGCAGCCTGGCGGAGTCGTTGCCCTCGGCCAGCCGACCGGCCAGCGCAAGGTCGGCCAGACCGTCGTCGATGTCGCCGAACCCGAACTTCGAGATGCCCCGAATGTTCGCGGCAACCGACATGCGCGGCTTAGAATCGACCGCTGACGCTTCGGCGAAAGCGCGGTCAGCCGTCTCGATGGCTTCGGCGAACCGGGCATCGAGCATGAGTCGTGCAGCCAGCTCGCCCAGAATGTTAGCCCGCAGCACGCTTCGCGGCCTGAGGTGAATCACGTCGAGCGCCTGGCGCAACAAAGCGATCGACCCCACGTGACCGACATTTGCCAGGTATGACGCTTTGTCGCGCAGCATGCGCGCGTACTGCTCGGCATGACCGCTCGGGCCGCTCTCGCTCGCCTGCACCTCGTTCAGTGCCTCGTCGATGAGCGCGATCGCCCGCTCGCTCTCACCGGCGTTGCGCAGAATGTACGACGTCTCGGCGAGCAACTGCACCCGCGTCTGGCCGGCGACACGTTCGGGGTCGGCGACCTCGTTCCAGAGTTCGAGCGCGCGTTCGCCCATGCGAGCCGCCGTCAGAAACGCGTATGAATTGCGCGCCTGCCCCATGGCGGCGATCGACGAGGCGAACGCCCGAGCTGAGTTGTGCGCGATCATCCAGTGGTACGAAATGGCCGTGGCATCACTCGACGACGCCGTCTGACCCGACTCGAGCGCCTCGGCGTACGTGGTGTGAAAACGTACCCGCTCGCCGGGCAGTAGTTGGTCGTGCACGGCCTCGCGCACGAGCGCGTGCCGAAACGCGTACGCCGTATCGTCGACCACCAGCACCCCGGCTGCCATAGCTTCACGTACCGCGAGGTCGATCTCGTCGGCGGTGTGCGGGCACACCTCGGCCAGAAGCTCGTGATCGACCCGCACTCCCCCGGCCGAAATGAGCCGCACGAGCCCCTGCGCGTGATCGCTCAGCAGCTCATACCTGGCGAGCAGAATGCCGCGTAAGGTCTCAGGAAAGCTGTCAGCCCCCACGAACGTCTCGCAGCCGACCAGCTCTTCGACGAAGAACGGCACTCCCTCGGTTCGCTCGAAGATGATGTCGGTATCTCGCACATCGAGCGCCGAACCGTGGATGCACGTCGCCAGCGCCCGAACTTCACGCCGACTCAGGCGCGGCAGCTCCCTGCGCTCGACCCGGCGGTTTCGGTCGAGCTCGGGCAACCACGCCCGCAGCGCACTGCCGCGCCCCACCTCGTCGCTTCGAAAGGTGAACACGAAGAGCACCCGCGCTCCGTCGAGCATTCGCACGAGAAAGCGCAGCAGGGCGAGCGTGGCATGGTCTGCCCAGTGCACGTCTTCGATGATGACGACGAGTGGATGCTCGCCCGCAACGCCCTCGAACACCCCCGCCACGGCATCGAACAACCGCTCGGCGCCCTCGCGGCGTGAGCGATCGACGTCTGCGCCTTGTTCAGCGCTCAGCTCGGGCAGCAGTACCGCGAGTGCATCCCGAGCCGGGCCGGCGGCCTCGAGCGCCGTTTCGGCGCCGACGGCGGCCACCAGACCGCGAAGAACCGACACGACCGGTGCGTACGGCGGAGCATCCCGATCGAGGTCGATGCTCTGCCCGCGCAGAACGAGCGCGCCACTCTCGAGGGCAAGCGGCCGACGCAGAAACTCATCAACCAGTCGCGTCTTGCCGATGCCGGCCTCGCCGCCGAGCAGCACAGTACGCGTCTGGCCGCCCAGAGCTTCGCCGAGCGCGCTCACGAGCAGCTCGAGGTCGCTTTCACGACCGACGAGCAGCTCGCTCGAAACTGATTGCATACCCTCATGCTGCCACCAGCCACTGACATTCGTCACCCGAGCGAGGTTCAGCCGCGGCGAAAGAAGTGACGGCCCCCACCGATAGTGTGCTGCGTGCCACGTTTCTCGTCGATGCGGTCGCGAGCGACGCGACGAATCTCGAGTTCACGGGTGAACTCAGCCTCGCTCATGTGGTGAAGCTGAAGGTACGACTCTGCCGAATATTGCACGATGCCTGCTCTTTTCGTCTGGTTGTTCGATAACCATGACGATTCGCTCTAAGGCACCCGAGAGGCATGGGGAAGATGCCTTATTCTTCGGCTGGCCCGCGGCCTTGTGCTGTCACAGCTCGGTCAACCGCGGTACGACGGCTGCCGTCACCTCGGTCACCCAGCCAGCAGGGTCGGGTGCCCTCGGACTCGTCGTAACGAGGTCGATACCGAGCGCTGAGTACTCCTTCATCGACGCCAAGAATGCCTCCACGTCGTCGAATCGGGAATTGTTCACAATGAGAGTCTTCTCGATGGTCGAGTAGTCACGCCCCACGTCGTCGCAGTGCCGCTTCAGTACGTCGAGCTTGGCGGCGACGCCCTCCAGGCCGAAATCGAAGAGGTTGCAGGCGTCTGCATACTGCGCCACCAGCTTCAGCGTCTTCTTCTCCCCGCTACCGCCGATGAGCAGAGGCGGCCCCGGCTTCTGAATCGGCTGCGGAGAACAGATGGTTTCGGCGAGCTGGTAATACTGACCGTCATACGAACCGTCGTCGGTGCTCCACATCTGCCGGCAGATCTGAATGGTCTCTTCGAGCCGTGCGAATCGTTCGGCGAGGGGCGGGTATGGCACGCCGAGGCCCAGGTGCTCCCGTTCGTACCAGGCAGCACCGAGCCCGAGTACCGCGCGACCCTCAGAGAGCACGTCGAGCGTGGTGACAATCTTCGCCAGCAGGCCGGGGTGGCGGTAGGTGACTCCGGTGACGAGCAAGCCGAGCCGCATGGTGGAGGTCTTTGCGGCGAGGTACCCGAGCGAGGTGTACCCCTCGAGCATCGGGTCGTACGAGGTTGCGAGGCTCTCCATCTGAAACCAATGGTCCATCAGGGTGAAGAGCGAGCATCCACCCGCTTCAGCGGCCTCGGCTGTCGCGGCAAGAGTCGGGCCGAGAGCCTCCGCGCCGCCGGGAAGGGTGAAGTTCGAGAAGTGGATGCCGAGTCTCATGCCTTCACTGTACGTCTGTGTCAGTGCGTTCGTGCTCGAGCCGAGCTATCGCGGCGGGGTCGAGATCGTCGGGTTCATCGGCTTCGCCGGACTCGGAGGCGGCGGCGACGGCGTCGTCGATCGCGACGCTCACCTCGACCTCATAGAACTCGTTGCGCGCACGGGCACGCGCCTCACGCTCGAGCCGAAGGCGCTCTTGCTTCTCTTCGCGTTCGCGCAGCCGGTCTTGATCTACCTCGACGCGGCGCACCATCACGCCGCGCTTGACCGCGGGGCTGGTGGCAGCGGCCGGGCGGGCGGCAGAGCTGCTGCGCGCACTCGACGTGCTGCGAGACGGCGACCCGCCCTCAGCTGAACGCGGGGCCGCACTCGTTCGGGGAGCGCCGGCCGACGCCTTGTACACGGGAGCCATGCCCGTGCCGCTACACCGTTCGTGAAGTTTGTTCTCATGCTGGATGAGCGTCTGAGAGACGAGCCCCACGGCAACGGAGAGCCCGCAAACCGGGCATTTTGTTGCCAAACCACTAGCCATTCGTTCTCAAACCTCTCGCACGCACGTCGACGAGCCCTTCGGGTGTTCGGGTCGCCTCATCGATTGTACGAGGCACAGGTCGACAGCGCCTCCACGTTCGCCCGTCAGAGGCTGTGCGAAACCGGCTCGCTGCGGCATGATCGAGTCATGCTCCCCGCCGCCTCAGACCCCATCGCGCCCATGCTCGCCAAATCGGTCGACACTGTTCCGCTGCCCGATAAGGTTGCCGGCGGCCTCAGCTACGAACCGAAGTGGGATGGATTTCGCGCCATCGTCTACTTCGACGGCACCTCGGGGCCCGGCTCGGTGGAGATCGGCAGCCGCGGCTCGAAAATGCTCACTCGGTACTTTCCCGAATTGGTCGAGGCATTCAGCACGCTGTTGCCCGGCCCCTGCGTGCTCGACGGCGAGATCGTGGTGCAAAAGGGTGCCGCCGGGCACGCCAAGCTCGACTGGGATTCGCTGACCCAGCGCATCCACCCCGCCGCGAGCCGAGTGAAGAAGCTCGCCGAAGAGACCCCCGCGATGTTCGTCGCCTTCGACCTGCTCGGTGCGGGTGACGAGAGCCTGCTCGAGGTGCCGTTCGGCGAGCGCCGCGAGCGGTTGGAGACGCTGATGGCGGGGGTCGGGCATCCACTTCACCTCAGCCAGCGAACCACCGACGTAGAGCTCGCTCGCCAGTGGCTCACCGAATTCGAAGGCGCCGGGCTCGACGGCGTCGTCGCCAAGCCGCTCGCCGCGCCGTACGCCCCGAACAAGCGCATCATGCTGAAGACGAAGCACCACCGCACGGCTGACGCCGTTGTTACGGGCTACCGGATGCACGCCAGCGGCAACGGCGTCGGCTCGCTGTTACTCGGGCTGTACGACGCCGACGGCGAGCTGCAGAGCGTCGGGGGCGCATCGGCGTTCAGCGATGCCCGACGCCTCGAACTGATCGACGAGCTCGACCCCTTCGTGTTGCGCGACGAGAACGGCGACCCGGTGAAGGGCGAAGGCGAGCGCAGCCGATTCTCCGGCAGCAAAGACGTGTCGTTCGTGCGGCTGCGACCCGAGAAGGTTGTCGAGGTGCGCTACGACCAGATGGAGGGGTCGCGGTTCAGGCACACCGTGCAGTTCGACCGGTGGCGGCCCGACCGCGAGGCGCGCTCGTGCACGTTCGAGCAACTCGACCTGCCGACGGCCTACGACCTCAGCCGTGTACTCGTCTGAGCCCCGCCGTTAGTACCAGTTCACCGATTGCGAATGCGACCACGCCGAGCACGGGGTTCCGTACGACGACGCGATGTATGAAAGCCCCCAGGTGATCTGCGTGGTGGCGTTCGTTGCCCAGTCCGAGCCGACCGACGCCATCTTGCTGCCCGGCAGGGCCTGCGGGATGCCCGTTGCCCCACTGTCGTTGTACGCCTGGTATGACCAGCCCGACTCTTTCTGCCACAGCGAAACGAGGCACGAGAACTGGTCTGAACCCCAGCCGTACTTCGACGAAGCGAGGTTCTCGGCGGTGGCTTTCGCCCCGTCGACGGTGTTGCCGGCGGCGAGCGCCTCAGCGGCGGCCTGCGCTGCAGCAGCCGCATCGGCGGCGGCTTTCGCGGCTGCGGCAGCGGCGGCTTCAGCGGCGAGGCGGTCAGCCTGCGCGGCGGCAGCCTGAACGTTCTGCGACTGGAACTCGGTCTGAACGGTGAGGGTCTTCACGGTCTGCGGGTCGAGCTGCGTGTACTGATCGAGCGACGCAACCGAGGTGCTGAGCTGGGTGGTGTCGACCTTTGTCGCGGCAGACTGAACAACGCGCTCGGCGCGGGAGAGGGTGTTCTGCGCATTGGCGACAACAGCTGACGTGGTCACGGTGTCAGAGAGTTGCTGCTGCGTCTGCTGGGTCTCGGCAGCGCGCTGGGCTGAGCTGACGTTGCCCTGCACCACGAAGCCGGTGCCGACGAGAAGGCTCGTGGCGACCACGGCGGTCGCGAAGAGGGTTTTCTGGCCGAAGAAGTGGCGGGCGGGCATCCGGTCGCGCGATGTGCGGCGGGGGTGAATCGTGCGCTCGGGTTGAGTTGTGCTTCGGGTTTCGGGTTGGGCGGGTGACTCGCGGTGCATTGGATCCTCGTGCTAGGCCGACCTGTGCGCGCTAGGTACGCGCACGTGCGATTCACCCGCGGGTGCCGTTCGTTAGCGGCAGTGCGCACTCGTTCGCCGGGAGGCGAAAGCGCGAGGCGCGGGAGACGACAGTCGGTGTCGAAAGCTCGGCGCGAAATCAGCGCCGGCGTGACGCCCGGGGCCTCTCAGGGCGCGGCGAGCGAAGCGTCAACCCTAACCCGTGATTCTGAACGAAACCTCAAATGAGTCTGGCAAGGTCATCCACGTTGCCATTTGACAGTCAGGTCAGGCCTCTTTGCGCGCCCTGCTCGGCTGCACGCGCGGCGGTTCGCCCGGCATTTTGGGGTAGTCAGGCGGAAAAGGCAGCTCGCCGAGCCCGTTCGCGAGGTCTCGCTCCCACCACGCGAGCAATGCGTCGATGGTGCCCGGATGCTCGTTCATCGTCGCCCACGGATCGCCGACCTTCGACAACCGCCCAGGCACCGTATGAATGGTGAACACCGTCGGGTCGGCATTCTCGAGCTCAGCCCACTCGAGCGGAGTCGACACGGGCGCATGGGCGAGCGCCCGAGGGCTGTAGGCTCCCGCCATGGTGCGATCGCGGTTCGCCTGATTGAAGTCGACGAAGATGCGACTGCCCCGCTCTTCCTTCCACCACGCCGTTGTCACTTTCTCGGGCATCCGTCGCTCGAGCTCGCGGGCAGCGGCGATGACAGCGTGCCGCACGTCGAGAAACTCGCGGATGGGTTCGATGGGTGCGAACACGTGCAAGCCGCGGTTGCCTGAGGTCTTGATGAAGGCATCCAACCCGACCTCGGCCAGCACTTTTCGTAGCTCGAGCGCCGCCGGAATGGCGTCGTCGAAGTCGGTGCCTGGCTGCGGGTCGAGGTCGATGCGCAGTTGGTCGGGGTTGTCTGAGTTCTCGGCGCGCGAAGGCCACGGGTGAAACACCACGGTGTTCATCTGCACGGCCCATACGGCCGCCGCCGGTTCGTCGATGACGAGTTGCGGATGCGACCGGGCACTCGGGTAGATGACCGGCACCGCCCGCACATACTCGGGTGCACCGCGCGGCGGATTCTTCGAGAAGAACTGCTCACCGTCGATGCCTTCAGGAAAGCGCTGCAGCGACAGCGGCCGGTCGCCGTTCGCCGCGACGAACGCCTCCCCCACGGCCACAATGTACTTCGCGAGGTCGAGCTTCGTGATGCCGGAGTCGGCCCAGAGCACGCGGCTCGGGCTCGAAAGCCGCACATCGCGCGGGCCGTTCGGCCCCTCCACCGTCAGCACAACCGCTTCGCTTGCCATGCCTAGACCCTACCCCGCACGTCTCTATCTTCGGCAAGCATGAGGTTGCGCAAATGCACCTCTACCGGTTCCGCGAGGTGCATTTGCGCAACGTGCACGGGGCCCTTAGAGGGAGATCTCTTCGAGGGAGCGCTTGTTCGTCTTCACCCCGAAGGAGATGAGTATGGTCGCCAGCGCCATCACGATCATCACCGCGATACCCGCGACGATGGGGCCGAAGGCTACGAGGATCGGCAGGATGATGAAGGGAGCGGCTGCTCCCCCGAGGTGACCGAAGCCGTCGGCGAGCGACGCACCCGTGCCCCGAACCCGGGTTGGGAAGATCTCGGCAACGTACGTGTACGCGGCGGGGGCGATGCTACCGGTGCCGAACGAGAGCAGGCAGGCGCCCACCATGGCTGCGGCCGAGCCGATGCCGGCCACGACGAGAATCACGCCGACGATGATCATCACGGTTCCGATGGCGATGATCAGCTTTCGCTCGATGCGGTCGATCACGAAGATGATGAACACAGCGGCCGCCAGGCTGGCCACCCGCGAGATCGCTGTGATGCTCAACGCCTCTGCGGGGGCGATTCCTGCGCCCTGCAAGAACAACACGAGATACGTGCTGATGCCGAAGAAGCCCACGTAGAACAAGAACAGCACGAGGGTGATGATGATGAGGCGCCCGACGAGGATGCGCGAAGAAAAGAGATCGGCGAACGGAGTCTGTGTTCCCGCTTTGAGCAGCCGTTCCGGTTCGACGAAGGGTGTCGTATCGGGGGTGAGTACGCCGCGCGCACGAGATTCCATTTTGCGCACAATCGCGGTCGCCCGCTCGAGCCCACTGTGTTCGACCAGCCAACGCGGCGACTCGACGATGTCGCGGTTGTTGATGAATGGCAGCAAGAGCAGTGAGAGCGCACCGAGACCGATGAGGATGCGCCACGAGAGCAGGGGTGCTGCCGCGATCACCGGCACTGCGGCCAGCGAGATGATCACAATGACCACGGTCGAGACCAAGCTGATCTTGGCAATCGTCGCCCCGCGGCGAGCGCTGGGCGTCATCTCGCCGATGTAGCCCGTGATGAGCGACAAGACCGCACCCATGCCGCACCCCGCGATGAAGCGAAACACCGTCAGCGACGGGGCATCCCACGCCACCGCAGAGAGCAGGCTGCCGACACCGACGACGGTGAACGTGAGCCGAAGGCCCACCTGGCGACCGAAGCGGTCGGCGAAGTAGCCGATCACGTAGGCGCCGATGGCGAATCCGACCAGGTTGAGCGAGATAGCCCAGGCCAGCGCAGTCGCCGTGGTGCTCAAGCCGGCTGTCATGCTCGGCAGCGCAATCGGCACGATCGCGCTTTCGTAGAGCCCCAGGCAGAAGGCGGCAACGAGCCCGAAGACCGCCAGTTTCGACAGACCGAGTCGGGGCATCCGGTCGATAGCCCCTTCGACGGTCTGCGTTTCAACAGGGTCTGTTCGGAGGCTTTCGGAATTTTCTAACGTCATTGTTATTCCAATCTCAGGCGTGCAGGGCAGGTGCAGAAGGGAGGTGCTGTGCTGTGTTGTGCAGTAGTGCTCAGTGATTCCAGGCAGAGCGTTCATCGTCGCGCGGGGCGTATGTCACGCCCGAACGCGGGGCGTCGAAGGTGTAAACCGGTCGGGTTTCGTTCCAGCGCTGCCAGCCGGGGTCACCAGTCTTGGCGAAAGCGATCCAGGCGGCATGCATGTCGTCGGCGACCTGTTGGGGAGCGTCGGCTCCAGTGAGTCGAACGAAGTCGTCAGAGAGCAGTCGGTCGAAGACGAAACCCAGCTCGGTGGCATGGGCAGCGCCGAGATTGTGAACCGGGCTCGGCCAAGCGAACTCGAACACGTGCGTGGTCGCCCCGTTGGCGAGCCGCGCGTCTGCGAGCCGATTCGTGCCGAGTCGCATCAGCAGGTCAGAGAGAATGGCGCTCAGCAGAACGGCTGGCGAGGCATCCGGTCGGTTGGCGCGATAGACGGCCGCCGTCTCCGGGCTGATGCGATACCTGACGAGCGTCTCGTCGAGTTGCTCGGCGGTCATGTCTTTCGTCGGCGTCGTCAGAACCCAGAGATTCGCCTCTTCGGTTGTGGTACCGAGCAGAATCGGAATCGCCGTGGCAGGCCCCGTGGCGACCAACGCCGACGGGTCATCCGGCACGATCTGACCATCGTTCACAATCGTGAAGTGAGCTCCACCCGTGAGCGGAGACTGCTGAGCAGTCACCTCCTCTTGGGCTTTCACCAGTTCTGCCTGGCTGAATGCGGCGAACGCGTCACGCGTCGGCTCTACGCCCAGCACCGCCGCCGTCTCGACGGTGATCTGTCGTCCCTGTTCGACTGTCTCGGCCCGCGGTAGCCCGCTCTCCAAGATCATGCGCGTGCAGATCTCGGCCACGTCGGGCAGCGCGAGAATGTTTCCGATCAGAATCGACCCGCCCGACTCTCCGAACAGAGTGATGTTGTCGGGGTCGCCGCCAAATGCCCCAATCTCTGCCTTCACCCATCGCGCTGCGGCGATGACGTCGGCGAGACCGAGGTTGTTCGAAGCGCCATCGAGAACCGAAAAGCCTTCCGTGCCCAATCGGTAGCTGATCGACACGTACACGACGCCGTCGCGAGCGAAAGTCGTTCCGTCGTAGCTGTCGAGCACAATCGAGCCGTGCGAGAGAGCCCCGCCGTGCACCCAGACCATGACGGGCAGTGCGGATGCCCCGTCCGGCGTCCACACGTTGACATTGAGGTACTCGTCACCAGGCACGACGACCGTCGGAAACACGTCATCGAGAATGTTGTCTGCCCACCGAGCCTGCGGCGCCGTGGCACCGAAAGAAGTGGCATCGCGCACTCCCGACCATCCCGGGTGCGGTTGCGGTAGCGCAAAGCGCAGGTCGCCTACCGGCGCGGCGGCATACGGAACACCGAGATAACGGCTGATTCCGTTCTCGCTCACGCCCTGAATCTCGCCAGACGAGACAGCGACGATGTCGTCTTTCACCTTCACAGACAAACCCCTCTTCGTTGAGTACTGAACTAATGAGACTGCATTGATTGCCACTAAGTCAATAGACTTTCGATAATCCAACGATTTAACACGAATCGGTTCATCCGCCGACGAAGGACGCCCGCAATGACGCACGCACCGAACTCACCCGCTCTGATCGACATTCACGCCCACTTCTTACCGCCCTGGTACGTCGAAGAGGCCGTAGGTGCCGGCCTCGTCGTACCCGACGGCACCCCCGGCTGGCCGAGCTGGAGTGTGGATGATCACCTGCGCCTCATGGACGCGAACGGTATAACGACGTCAGTACTCTCGATCTCGTCGCCCGGCGTGCACTTCGGCGATGATGCCCGCGCCGCGGCACTCGCAATTCGGGTGAACGACTTCGCCGCCGAGGTCTGTGCGGAGCATCCTGATCGCTTCGATTTCTTCGCGACCCTGCCGCTGCCTGCCGTAGATGCTTCGCTCGCCGAGGCCATCAGAGGACTTGATGAGCTGGGTGCTGTCGGTGTTGCCGTGGGTTCGAACGCACAAGGCGCCTACCTGAACAACGCGCAGAACGCAGAGCTGTGGCGCGAACTCGACTCGCGCGGGGCGACGGTGTTCATGCATCCGCAGTCTCCGGCCGGGTGGGAGCTGACCTCGCTCGATCTACCGCGCTCGATGATCGAGTTTCTCTTCGACTCCACGCGCAGTGTCATTGCCCTGGCACTCGACGGCACCTTCGAGACCTACCCCGGTCTGCAGCTCGTCGTTCCGCACTGTGGCGCGATGCTGCCGCTCGTCGCCGACCGGGTCGATCTGTTTCAGAAGCGGATGCTGCCGGCCGCTCCGTACCCGGCAGGTTCGAAGCGCGTGGCGTCTGAGACACTGCGTGACCTGTGGTACGACCTGGCCGGCACGCCCATGCCCACCCAAGCCTCGGCGCTCGTGAACCTCGTCGGCGACTCGCACGTGCTCTTCGGCAGCGACCACTGCTTCGCGCCGCCGGCGCTCGTCGCTGAGCAGATCGCGTCGCTCGATGAACAGTGGCGCGAGCGTATCGGCGGCGACTGGCGCGAGCTGACCACGGCGAACGCCGTGCGCCTCCTCCGCCACAGCTGAACTTCGACCCGGGCGCCCCGCCGCTTCGCTCAGCGAGTCGCTACTCCGCCGCGTCGCGCAATGCCTTCATCGAAGCATCGAGCGCCGGAGAAAACTCGGCGATTTCCGACTCGGCAATGCCGTTTCGTCGCGCAACGACCTTCCATTCGGCAGTCGCGGTAAATACGTCGAACAGAATCTGACGTGCATGATCGTGCGTTAGATCGAAAACGGCAGCGTTCGAAATCAGCGCAGCAACCTCGTCAATCGGCGAACTTGCTCCTCCCACCGAGGTCACTCTTCCCTCTGCTAGGTCGGGGTTGGGGTTCATGTCGAACGCCGGTGAGAGCGACCAACCCGATCGTTCGCGCAAGAATCCGTGATTCCGAAGATGATCGTCGGTGTTGTGCACGGCAATCGAGAACGCGATTCGGCGCCAGAGTTGGCGTAGATCAGACGTCGTCTGAGAACTGAATTCCGTCAGCGCCTCAGCGAGTTCGAAGTAATCTCGCCTCTCTCCGTCTGCGGCCTCGAGCATCGTCAGCGCACTCGCGTACCCCACCCGTCGCCCGGAGTTGCCAGCTGTCGCAACGGCAGCCCCTCGGCGAGACGCTCGGCGCGAAATCGTCTCGCGATCAGGTTGCGACCCCATCTATCGGGCGCAGCATCTGCGAAGGCGCGGGGAAGAGCGCCGCCCACCGCTTGCGGCCCCGCTACAAGAGGCATCGCCGGCTCAATCGAATACGCGCGAAACTGGCTCACATAGTCGGCGTCGTACGAGAACATCGAGGTCAGCCGCCCTCTTCGCACTGAAGAGAACAATTGACCGAGGGGCGATGACGTTCCGTCGATCTCGATGTGCGCATGGATGCTCGTCATCGGCGCACCCGCTTTGGAAGCACCTCGTCTGCCCTGGCCCGACCGAGATCGGTTTCGTACGGGTCGGTTGCGTTCACCATCGCGTCGAGTACCCCTAGAGCACGCGCAACGCTCAACGCGGCACCGAAACTCACACCGGTGTCGCCCGATTCGACTTTCTGCAGTGTTCCCCGCGAGATGCCGGCCCGCTCGGCGACTTGCTGTGCGGTCAGACCCTGAAGTTTGCGCCACACCGAAAGTTGCTGGCCTAGGGTCGCAGCCGCGCTTTGCACCCGCGTCGAAATCGGCCTCACCATGTCACTCCACTAATGATCGCAATATCAGACACTATACCGCTTAATGCGTGTGATCAGAAGCGTTAACGATTTCAGGTAGCGGGCGCGTTCCATTGGGCGATGACGGGCTGGCCGTGCTCGTAGCCGAGGGCGCTGATGGTCGAGGTGGAGAGCGTGAGGATTTGGCCGGCCGTCGAGGGCAGCTCGACCCAGGCAACGGCGAGCGCTCGAAAGATGTGGGCGTGGGCCACGAGCAGAACGTCGTGGCCGACGAGCACGTCGGCGCGCACGCGCGTTAGCACTACAAGGGCGCGGCGTTGTACGTCTTCGCTGGTCTCGCCCGGGGTGACGCCGGGTGGCACGCCGTCGGTCCAGAGGTTCCAGGGGCCGCGCTCGGCCACGATTTCGGGCGTCGTCAGGCCCTCGTAGGCGCCGTAGTCCCACTCGGCGAGGTCGGGCTCGATGACGGCCTGCTGGCCGAAACCGATCAGGTCGGCCGTTCGCTGGGCCCGGGTGCGCGGGCTCACGAGCACCTGGCTGAACGAGCGGCCCGCGAGCGCCACGCCCACGGCCCGCGCCTGCTCTTCGCCGTGCTCGGTGAGCGGAAGGTCGGTGGTTCCGGTGTGCTGGCCGGTCAGGCTCCAGGCAGTCTCGCCGTGGCGAACCAGAATGATCTCGCCTGGCTTGTTCGAGGGTGAATCTGTGACCACGTGCGGCACACCTTTCGTCTGCTTCACGCTATCGCAGGTAGCGGCTGGTGACGCCGCGCGTGAGAAGGTGTGCAGCGCTCACGTCTCGCGCAGACTTTCACTGTTCAGGGGTCGACCCAGAACCCTCGACCGCCGCCCAACCAGTCGCCGTAGCCACTTCGCCACGCGCTCGGCGTGCCGTCTGAGGCAGCACCATACGCCCCTCCCGCACTGCCCGCACCGGGCGCACTCGGGTCACGAGACCCGAGGTACGAGTCGACAACGGCAACACCGAGGTCATCGAGCTCCGGCGCGATCACCGTGCCGTCGACGCGCTTCGCCAGCGAGTCGATGAAGCGCGCGAGCCCGGCGTCGTCGCCCAGCCGGAAGATGGTGATCTGCGCCCCGAGCCGCGCCGAGTTGTCGAGCTCACGCACGCTGTGCGCCACGGTCTGCGGATGCGGCGGGTAGGAGAAGAAAACCTGCCCGTCTGGCTCCAGGTGCGAGGTGGGCTCGCCGTCGGTCACGATCAGCAGCACCGGCTGCGCGTTCGGGTGCTTCCGAAAGTGCCGGTTCGCGAGCAGCAGCGCGTGGTGCAGATTCGTACCCTTATCCCACATGGCATCGAGGGCGGTGAGCTGCTCGATGTCCATCACCTCAGCGTGCCGGCCGAAACCGATGAGCTGCAGGTGGTCGCCACGGAATCTCGACGTGATCAGGGTGTGCAGAGCGAGCGCGGTACGCTTCATGGGCACCCACCGACCATCCATCGCCATCGAGAACGACGTGTCGACGAGCAGCGCCACGGCAGCCTGAGTGCGCGCCTCGGTCTCGCCCACCTCGACGTCGTCGATGGTAATGAGCCTGCCGCCACCCCCGCCGAGTCGGCGTTGCACGCCGTTGAGCACAGTGCGCGGAATATCCCACGGCTCGGTGTCGCCGAACTCCCACGGGCGGGTGGCGCCCGATTGTTCGCCCGCCAAGCCTGCTTTGCGCGTCTCGCGCTGACCCTGCCGGCCCGACATGCGAGTCGCCACGTCACGCAACAGCGCCTTACCGAGCTGCCGCATCGCCTTCGGGGTGAGTTTCAGCTGGCCAGACGAGTCTTTGCGCAGCGTGCCGCTGTTGCGCAGGGCCTTTTCGAGCTCACGCAGGGTTCGGGCATCCACCGCCGCCTGATCGCCCAGCTGGCGGGCGAGTTTGTCGAGGTCGACGTCGTCCATGCGGGCGCCGCCGTACGACTGAGCGAGTTGTTCGGCGAGTTCGTCGAGGTCGGCGAGGTCTTGCAGCGCGCCCGTGCCGTCGCCGAGGCCGAGGCCCTGCTCGCCGTCGAACTGCTCGGAGCCGCCCCAGTTCTCGCCCGGGCGCAGCGCCTGCAGGTTCGCGTCGAGTTGCGAAAGCGACTGCATGAGTTCGGGCGAGCCGAAGGCCTCTGCCGAGAGCTTCATCAGCTCGTCGCGCTGTGCGGGGCTCATCGAGTTGAGCATGCGCTGGGCCGCGGCCGCGCGCTTGGCCAGCGAGTCGAGAAGTTCGTCGATGTTTGCAGGATGCTCGGGAAACTGCTCACCGTGCTTGCTCATGAATTCGTCGAAGTCTTCTGGCGTGTCTTCGCCCCGCTGATGTTTCTCGAGCAGTTCGTTGAGGTCGCTGAGCATCTCGTTGATGGCGGCCTTGTCGGCGGCGGACGCATTCTCGAGCGCCTGTTTCATGCCCGCGAAGCGCTGATCGAGCAGCTCGCGGCCGAGCAGGTCTTTGATCTTCTCGAAGTCTTCGCGCGCCTGCCGCGACTGCCAGTCGTAGCCGTTGAGGTCGCTGACGGCCGCGGCGGGCGAACGGGGCAGCGTCTCTAGGCGCAGTTCGGCGAATGCGCGGTCGGCGTCATCCATGTCGACGTCGCGGGCGAGCTGTTTGCGCTCTTCGAGCACCGCTTTGTCGAGCAGTTCTTTGATTTGCTGCATGGTGCCGTCGAGGTTGTTCTTCTGCAGCAGGTCGCGGCGTCGCTCGGCAACGCGCCGCGCGAGGTCGTCGAGGCCAGTCTGGCTTTGGCCGCCGCGACGCAGAAACTCTTGCATGGCACGCTCGGGCGATGATCCGCCCATGACGCTCTCGCCGATGGCGTCGAGCGCTTCGGCGATGTCGACGGGCGCCGCGAGCGGGTCGCCGCCTTCGTAGCGGCGAAAACGAGTGCGATGCTTATCCACGAGCGGTGCGCCTCTCAGCCATAAACAGTCTCAGACCCGTCGGTGTCTTTGCCGACCTTTCGCGCCAGGTACAGGCCCTCGAGGGCCAATTCCATCGCCGCAGCGCGCTCGCCGTCGTTGGTGGCGCCGAGCCGCGCGAAAACGTCGTCGTACAGTTCAGATTCGCCGATGGGAGGGAGGCCGGCGAGAACGTCTCGGGCGGTCATCCGCTCACCCGTCGTCACCATGGCGCCGTCTTCGATGGCGTCGACCAACGGGGCGAAGTCGATGTCACGAAAGTGCTCGCGAACCGTATCTGCAGTGGCGACACGCAACAAATGGGTGAGCACGTCGGTTTCGCGCCCCTCTTCGCCGCTCTCGAATTCGATTTTGCCGCCGAGCACATCGACCGCGGTTTCGAGGTCGACGACACGGGCGACAGCTTGGTCTTCGCCTGTGACAGCTGCACGATGCAACGCTGCCGCCGCTATGGTCTCGGCGCCCGCGATGGCGAACCGAGCGCTGACCCCGCTACGCTGGTCGACCGACGACGATGCCCGCAGGTTGCGTGTGAACCGGGCCAGAATCTCGATCAGATGCTCAGGCACCTCGGCCACCAGGTCGGCTTCTTGACGGATGACCGCGACCTCAGCCTCGAGTTCGGTGGGGTAATGGGTGCGAATCTCGGCCCCGAACCGGTCTTTCAGCGGAGTGATGATGCGCCCGCGGTTCGTATAGTCTTCGGGGTTCGCGCTCGCGACGACCAGCACGTCGAGCGGCAGCCGCAGCACGTAGCCGCGAATCTGAATATCGCGCTCTTCCATGACGTTGAGCATCGAGACTTGAATGCGCTCGGCGAGGTCGGGCAGCTCGTTGATGGCCACAATGCCGCGGTGGCTGCGGGGAATCAGCCCGAAATGAATGGTCTCGGGGTCGCCCAGCGAGCGGCCGTCGGCCACCTTCATCGGGTCGACATCACCGATCAGGTCGGCCACGCTCGTGTCGGGGGTCGCGAGCTTCTCGACGTAGCGCTCGCTGCGGTGGCGCCAGGCCACGGGCAGGTCATCACCGAGCGCCGCGGCCCGACGCTGCGATTCGTGCGTGATGGGGTCGTAGGGATGCTCGCCGAGGTCGGCGCCGTCGATCACCGGGCTCCATTCGTCGAGTAACCCGCCGATGGTGCGCAGCAACCGCGTCTTGCCCTGCCCGCGTTCGCCGAGCAGCACAATGTCGTGCCCTGCGAGCAGCGCGCGTTCGAGCTGCGGGATGACCGTTGACTCGAACCCGTGCAGCCCAGGCCACGGGTCTTCGCCCGACCGCAATTTGAGCAGCAGATTCTCGCGAATCTCTTCGCGCAGCTGCTTCTGCTGATGGCCGGAGGCGCGCAGCTCTCCGACGGTATGGATGTTGGGAACCTCAGTTGCCGCGCTGGTCACCTCATAACGCTAACCCCGTTCGGGGCCACCTCGGCGGGCGAGGCGAAATCTGTGCAAAAACTCTGGGAGAGCATCCAGCCCCCCGTCACGAACCCGAAACCTGCTGCTCTTCGCTGCGGTCGGGGGCCGGGGCTCGACTGTTGCATGGCAGGCAGCGATGCCCGAAACTTGAGCGATGGTCGGTTCACTCTTCGAGGCGGTTGGAGGCGCGCCAGCGGTTCTAGCCCTGGCACGGGCCTGGCACGAACGCTGCCTGGCAGACCCCGTGGTCTCGCACGCCTTCAGTCACCCCGGCCAGCACCCCGAACACATCGAACGCCTCGCCGCGTATTGGGCCGAAGCGTGGGGCGGTCCCACCACCTACACCAGCTCGATGGGCTCACAGCACGACGTGCTCGTCATGCATTCCGCAAACGGAGTGCACGAAGAAATGGATCAGCGCGCCATCGCCTGCTTCATCGCCGCCCTCGACGACGCGCACCTCCCCGGCGACCCATCCCTCAGGCGCACCCTGACCAACTATTTCGTCTGGTCGACCACGGCCCTAGCCGCCCACCCCACGTCGGCAGCAGACGTGCCGGCCTCGCCCCCTCTCCCCCACTGGTCGCTGCCCGGCTCATCCGCGTAGCCCGCGCCTGAGCGGTTCTTATGCGGAATTCACATCGATTTGTCATTGACGTATGCTCATTTTGTTCGGAAATTTGTAAGTTATACTGCTTATAAACTACTTATTCGTAATATTATGCCAATCTAAGGAAGCAGCGCCCATGGCCCAGAGTGTATTGATCAATAATGCACGCCGAGCGAGCGGCCTCACCCAACAGGCACTGTCTGCGCGAACTGGCGTCGCCGAGACTGCGGTCTCCTCCATCGAAAACGGCAGAGACGCGCGGTTGAGCACCGTCGAGCGTCTTCTCGCCGGCTCCCACCACAGCCTCATCGCCATCCCCTCCACCCGCGCGAGCGCGGCCGAAATTGCGGGTCATATCCGCGCGGCCGTCAAAAGCAAGCGTCCCGCTGAAGCGGCTCGCAGCTTCATTCAGCTCAACGACAACCTCGCCGCCGAACACAACGAAGGCCGATACGGGCTCGGTCTTACCGAACCTGCACCCACCGGAATCAAGCATTGGGATGCCGCACTCGCGGGTCTGGTCGCATACCGCCTTGGCGAAGAGGGTTTCCCGGCTCCAACGTGGACGACCCGCGCGTCTCGCAAACTCAAGAAGGCCTGGACGTTCAACACGGGTACCTACCTAACACCGGTAAATCGGTCTGCAGTGCCCGCTGAATTTCTCGAACGGGGCATCCTCATCGACGCTGACACGTTGCGTAGCGTCTGATGCCCACGCGGCGCCTCGAGCGCGAAGACCTGATCGCGGGCTTGCGAGAGCTCGTCGAACGACTCAAGCTCTCTGGTGACTCGGCGAGCATCCGCATCGATTGGCTGAACGACAATGCCACGATCTTCATCCCGACTCTGGGCAAGGTGCCTGAGTGGCAGCCCATCTACGACGACAGCCACGTTTCTGTGTGGGTTCTCTCTGCCGAGGCACTGCTAGCCATGAAGCTGATGGCGAATCGCCCGGGCCGAGACGAAGATGACATCGCAGCGCTGATGACGATCTGCGGTCTCGCAACCATTGATGATGCTGACACCCTCATTGACGAGTACTTTCCAGGCGACGCACTTAGTGACCGCGGCTTGCGCATGCTGACGGGAATTCTTCGGCAAGGATTGCCAGAGCGGTCACCCGAACCGGCTGAATTCAGAATCGGCTAGATTTCTACGTCGCTGCCCATGGTGACGGTGCGCAGTGGCGGCAGCGCAAAACGCGCGGCGGGGTCGGCCGCGTTGTGCGCGAGCGCCACGAACAACGACCGGCGCCACCGAGCCATCTTCTTGGCGCCGGTGGTACGAATGGTGCCGCGGGAGATGAAGTACGACGCATGCTTGAACGCCCCCGCTTCGAGCGGCAGCACGTGCGCATGGCACGCGGCTCGAAGCGCGCGAGGCAGGTCGGGCCGGTCTGAGAAGCCGAAACGGATGCTCAGATGTTCGATGCCGTCATCGAAGTAGCCCAAATCGTCGTAGGTGAACGCCTCAGACAGCGGCACATGCGGCACCCGCGCAATCGTCACCGACACGATGATGACGTGCTCGTGCAGAACGTGATTGTGTTTGACGTTCGCCCGCAGAGCGAGCGGTGTGCTCTCTTTGTTCGGGTGAGGGAAAATGGCAATACCGCTCACCCGGGGCAGTTTCTGCGATCGAACATCGTCGATGAATTGAGAAAGAGAGCCCTCCTTCTTCAACCGATCTTCGAGCACGAGCTGTCGCCCTCGCCGCCAGGTGGTCATCACCACGATCACCGCTGCCGCAATGAGCAGGGGAACCCACCCGCCGTTGATCACCTTCGAGAGGTTGCCGGCCAAGAACGTGAGCTCCAGGCCACCGAACACCACGGCCGCAACAACGAGCTTCCACGGCCGCCAGTGCCACAGCGGCCGCGCAACCAGCAGCAGCAGTACCGTATCGACCACCAGCGCCCCGGTAACCGACACGCCGTACGCCGTAGCCAGGCGATCGGATGACCGGAAAGCCAGCATCACCACAATGACACCGATGAACAGCAGAGCATTCACGGCCGGCAGATAGATCTGCCCGCCCTCGCGCTCAGACGTCTGCCGAATGGTGAGCGGCGGAAGCAGCCCCAACTGCACGGCTTGCCGTGTCAGCGAGAACGCGCCCGAAATCACCGCCTGGCTCGCGATGACCGTTGCCGCGGTAGCGAGTACCACCATCGGCAGCCGCGCCCAATCAGGGAACAGCAGAAAGAACGGGTTCGCCGTAGCGGCCGGGTTGTGCAGCACAAGCGCCGCCTGCCCCAGGTAGTTCAGAATGAGCGCCGGAAACACCAGCGCGAACCAGGCACGACGAATCGGCGAGCGCCCGAAGTGCCCCATGTCGGCGTACAGCGCCTCAGCTCCCGTGATGACCAACACCACCGCGCCCATGGCGATGAACGAGATTGCCGGATGCGCCACGATGAAAACCACGGCATAGCTCGGCGACAAACCGAGCAATACGGCCGGGTACTGAATCACCATCAAAAGCCCGGCGAGCCCGAGCACAATGAACCACAGCACCATGATCGGCCCGAACAGTCGGCCCACCTTGCCCGTTCCGAATCGCTGAACCGCGAACAAGCCCACCAAGATGACCACGGCGATCGGAATCACCAAGTGCGTGATAGCCGGCAGCGACACGTCAAGACCTTCGACCGCCGAGAGCACACTGATCGCCGGGGTAATGATGGAGTCGCCGTAGAACAGCGAAACACCCACAATGCCGATCACGAGCAGTATTCCGGCCTTGCCCGCAGTCTTGGCGTAAAGCCGCTGCGCCAGCGCGGCGAGCGCCATCACGCCGCCCTCGCCGTCATTATCGGCGCGCATCAAAATGGCGAGGTACTTGATCGAAACGATGATCGTGATGCTCCAGAACATCAACGAAATGACGCCGTATACGTCGCTCTCGTTCGGGCGCACCGCGCCGCCATCGAGCGTGAAAACGGTCTTCAGCGCGTACAACGGGCTGGTTCCGATGTCGCCGAACACAACACCGAGAGCGGCTATCGCACCGAGCACGACGGCCCGCGATCCGCGCCCTCTACTCGGGGGCTTGCCGGGCTCTCGTGCTTCTAGGGTCTCCGAGCCTTCAGACTCGACAGAAGCTGTCACTTCGCGCCGTCTACAGGCTGCGCTCGGCCGAACCGAGGCTCGTCATGAGAGCCCGTTCGGTACTACCAAATTTTCGCACGCCTGCAAGGTTACCCCCGATAAAGAGAGCATCTCGCCCTGACCCCCTCGCGGGCGACGACACTCAGCGCAGGTTCAGGATGCGACGGGCATTGCCCGATGCGATTTTCTCGCGGTCGAGCGGGCTGAGCGGGGCCTGGGCGAGCGCATCCGCGGCCCGCACGTTGCTCGCGAAGGGGTAATCGACGGAGAAGAGAATGTTGTCGGCGCCGAACACCAGCAGCGCGCAGAGCAGCGCGGGCTCGTACGGGTAGCCCGCCATCGTGATGGCCACCTGGTCGAGCACGGTCTGCATGACGTTCCGCGGCAGACCGCCGGGGTTTCCGAGCTGATCGCTCGCACGTTGCAGCGAAAACGGCAGGTTCTCGCCCATGTGCCCCACGATGAGCTGCACGCTACGGTGGCGTTCGAGGGTTCCGCTCGCGGCGAGGCGCAACACGTGCATCCCCAGTTCTGCATGCCAGCCCCAGGCACCCCGCTCGAGCGCCCGCGCAATACTGGCGTCGATGTTGCTGTAGTAGGCGTCGCGAACGGCTGTCGGCGGTTCGGCGGGGTGCAGATAGACGGGAACGTCGAGTGCTTCGATCTCGGCCCAGAGCGGCTCGAACTGCGGCTCGTCGAGAAAGTGCCCGTGCGTCTGGCCGAAAAGCATGGGCCCCACAAAGCCGAGGTCGAGAATGCTTCGCCGCAGTTCTCTGATGCTGGCGTCGACGTCTGAGAGCGGCAGCGCGGCGAAGGCCTGAAACCGATCAGGCCGCTGCGCGACAACCGCGGCGAGCTGGTCGTTGGCGTCGTGAGCGAGCTCGATCGACAACCTCGTCTCGGCCTCTTGAATCTCGTGCGAGGGAAACGACAGCACTTGAAGGTCGATGCCAGCGGCATCCATCGCGGCCAGACGCTGCTCGCCCACGTCATCGAGCCGATCGGCGAAACCCGGAAACAGGCGGCCGCCGAGTCGCTGATTGATGTCGTTGGTGAAGAGGTGCTCTTCGAGAGCGATGAGTGACATGCGATGACCTCTCTGTCATAACAGTTATAACCATTTACGATAGGCGCGAGCATCAGACTCTGTCAAACGGATGCACCAAGGCCACCAGCACGGCACACAGGCCGAGTGGCCTACGAACTGTGCGCGTGCCGCTGGGCCGCCGCCCGGGCGAGCTTCTCATCGCCCGACTCGATGGCGTCAACCAAGCCCACGTGCAATTCGATGCGATGGGCGAAGTACGCCGGATCATCGGGGGTGTCTTCGCGGGTCGCCCCCACCGCTCGCGACTCGACGTATTCGACCAGCCCGAGGTAAGTCGTTCGAAGTACGTCATTGCGGCCGATCGCAGCGATTCTGCGATGGAGGGCCCACACGTCGCGAATGTAGCGATCGGGGTCTCCCGCCGAAATCGACTCGGCGATGCGACGCAGGTCACGAACGTCACGAGCCGTGCGGTGCGCCGCCGCCTGCGCCATGATGAGGCCCTCGAGTTCTTCACGCACCTCGATGGCGTCGGCGATCGATGACGACGAATCGCCCACCGCGAGCAACGTTCGCCCGAGCCTCACGATGGGATGCTGCGCCGCCACGAAGAGGCCTCCCCCGGGCCCGGGTCGCGGCACGACCATGCCCCGGTCTTGAAGCAAACGCACCGCCTCGTTCACCGTCGCACGCGCCATGCCCGAGGTCTCGCGAAGCTCTTGTTTGTTGGTGATCCAGTCGTCGGGTTTCAGCCCGCGCGCCTTGATATCGGCCTCGACCTGGGCAACGAGAGTTTCGGCTCGGGTGAGGGTTGTTCGCGCGGCCATGCCCTGACGTTACCGGAGGCACGCCGCCAAACGCACTCTCGAGAGTCGTGGCGGGGGGCCCACATCAATTTCTGAGAAAGGCTGTAATAGTTATAACCATTTGTGCTATTACTTGTGTCGAAGAGTTCATCACCGTGATGAATCGCGATGCAAAGGTGCCCGCAATGACGAATCCCGTGACTCCTGACCTGGCCGCGGCCGGGGCGACAATTTCTCCCCACGCCGCTCCCCCAGGCGGCTGGCCCAACCCGCGCAACGGGTTTCTGTTCTTTCTCGGCGCGGCGGCCATCGGCGCCGGAATCGCCGAACTCGTGCCCGTCGTTCTGACGCTGTCGGTCAAGGCAACGCTCATCGACAAGGCGAACGCCGTCACCATTCTGTCGCTCGCCATCGGCCTCGGAGCGGTCGTGGCGCTGATCACGTTTCCGCTCTTCGGCCGCCTGAGCGACCGCATCACGTGGCGCACGGGCCGGCGTCGGCCGCTGCTGATCGTGGGAGCCGTGCTCATCGCCATCGGCGCTCTGCTCACCTTCGCGGCGAACTCGGTGGGCCTGCTCGTGCTCTCGAACGTCTTCACTCAGGTCGGGTTCGCGGCAGCCATCGTGGGAGTGACCTCGGTCATTCCCGACCAGTTCGAACCTCTGAAGCGCGGGCCGGCCTCTGCGATCGTCGGCTTGGCGCTGCCGATCGGTGCCGTTGTCGGGCTGTTCATCGCCCAGCTGTTCTCACCGAACCTCGCCGGCATGATTCTCGTACCGGCTGCGGTCGGAATCGTGGGTGTGCTGTTGTTCGCCATCGTTCTGAAAGACCGCCCGTTTCCGCGTGAGCTTCGCCCACCGTTCACGGCGGTCGCTTTCTTCAGCACGTTCTGGGTCAACCCCATCAAGCATCCGTCGTTCGCCTGGGCGTGGTGGAGCCGGCTGCTGCTGTTCTTGGGCGTCGGTTCTGTTCAGGGCTATCAAGCGTTGTACTTGATCTTTGCGCTGCACTTCGACGCCGTATCCGTTGCCCGCGCCGTCTTCATTTCGACGCTGACGTTGACGGTGGCTGCACTGATCTTCGGCGGCATCACCGGCAAAGTGTCTGACAAAATCGGGCGTCGCAAGCCGTTCGTCATGGCCGCAGCCGTGGTGTTTGCCATCGGGCTGGTGACGGCGGCGAATGCGACCTCATACCCGAGTTTTCTCGTTGCGATCGCCATCGTCGGAGCCGGGCAAGGCATCTACCTCGCGGTCGACCTCGCACTGGTCAGTCAGATTCTGCCTGACCCTACGAACCCGGCAAAAGACATGGGCGTCATCACGCTGACCAGCACGCTGGCGTCATCACTGGTGCCGGCTATCGCGCCCGCGATTTTGACCATCGGCGCAACCTCGACGGTCACGCACAACTACTCGGCGCTCTTTCTCTCCGGAGCCGTCGCTGCGATCGTGGGCGCCCTCTTCATCATTCCGATTCGCGGGGTCAAGTAGGGGCGGCGGGTGCTTCCGGGCGCGGCGCCGTCAGCTTGGCGAGCCGCGACTGTATGGCGCTCGGCTGGCGGCCGTGGCGCTCGGCGAGCTCGGTGAGAGTGGCGCCGGTGCGGCGGCCGTCGAGCAAGAGTGCGTCTTCGTGTGCGCTCCAGCGCCGATAGGCCTGTGGATGCTCGCGCCTCACCTCTTCGACCACAAGTGCCAGCGACGAAACCGCACTCGTATGCCTCTCGGCAGCAGTCATCGGTGGCACGAGCTCCACTCGTTCGATGTCGCGCAGCAGATGACACGCCACCGCAGCGCCTTCGGCCCAGAACCACGCCGCACCCGAATCGAACGTGATCAGGTCGGCCGTGACCTCGGCGAAGCCGCCGTCAGCCACGACGATGCGAAGGGCAGATGGGGTTTCGGCGAGCATCCATCTATTGTCGAGAATTGATCATGAAATGGCAAGGGGGTCTCCGGTTCGCGCGCCTACTGGTCGGTCGTCGCCGCGTCGGGCCTCGCGGCATCGGCGTGTGGTGCGTCGGTCGTGTAGGCCGCTACCCGCCCGGTCAGCCGCATCCGCAACACCGTGTGCAGCACCGAGAGAACCCCTGCGACCACGGTGATGGCCGCGAACACTGCAAAACTCCAGTCGAGAAGCTGCGTCAGCTCCCAGGTCTCTTTGAGGGCGATGAGAAACGCGCCGGCGGCCACGATGATCCAGCCGGTCGCCTTGCTCATGAAGCCCAGCACCTCAGCCCGCTGCTGATCGGTGAAGCTCGACATGACGCGCTTCTGGTACTCCTTCTCGCGGCGCTGATGGATGATATAGGCCGCGGGTGGCAGCAACCACCACCACGGGCTGACCCTGGCAGGCTGCGGTATCGCTTTCGACACCACCTCGAACTGCTCGCGAACATCCGTCTGCTCGCTGAGCTCGATCGCGGCCTGATAGATAGGCCCGGCGAACAGCAACCACGCGCCCAGGCAGCCGAGGGTGATGATGACGATTTCCATATCGCCCCTGCCTTTCTCGACGACAAAAGCCCTGGAGACCCTCAGCGATCCGGGGCTTTGCGCGCCGAGCGTACTTCTCTGGCGGATTGACGGGCTGTGAACGTGCGACCCTTGACCCGACAAATTAGCCTAGCGTCGAAATGACGCGATCTGCTCAGTATCAGTGCCGATAGCTGTTGAGAAGCGCGTTACGAAGGATCTTTCGCACAGTCATCTTGAGGGAGTGGTTTCCGGGAAGAACAAGCCTTCGATTGGCTTCCCGAAGAGGCTGGAGATGCGGAAAGCGAGCGGGAGCGAGGGATCGTATTTTCCGGTCTCAATTGCGACGATGGTTTGGCGTGAGACGTTCAGCTGTTCGGCGAGCATCGCTTGGGTCCATCCCCGCACTTCACGCTCCGAACGAATGAGGCTCTCCATCAGGCTTTCGGAGCACCCGTGATGAGGTTCGTAAACTCCCAGGAGAGGATTCCGATAAGGGCTACTGGCCAGCCGGCGTTCGGCACGCTGAACCCGGCAGCGCTGAGAGTACCGAGAGTGATCGCAGCGAACATAGATACCGTAAAACCCACGGCGAGGCCCGGAAAGAGAAGCTTCACTTGGTATTCGTCCATCTGGCGAATACGCAGCACGATGACGATCACTACCCACACCATGAAGAGGAGCGGCAGCACAGCCCAGATGAGCCGCCATGGATTGGTTGCCTGACCCCACCGGAAAAGCGCAACGCTCGCGAGAAGGTAACAGCCAACTCCTGACCAGAGTCGCACGCGAAAGACTCGACGCCGTCGTCGTTCGACTGACGACTCACCACCGGAGTCAAGGTGCCTTGTCATGGTTTGATCGTAGGCAAAGCGAAGCACCATGTCAAGGACACTTGACATCGATCGCGGGTGGACCGTACCCGGAAATAGAAAAGAGACCGGTGCGGATAGCCTCCGAGACCGGCCTCTGACCTAGGTTTTCTTATGTCGGGCTGACAGGATTTGAACCTGCGACCCCCTGACCCCCAGTCAGGTGCGCTACCAAGCTGCGCCACAGCCCGTGGAGACAACTTGTCTATATTAGCCCCACATCGCGCCAGCCGCGAAACCGATACCGTTGCATCCAGGTATGTGAGCCCGAAGGATGCCCGGCATGACCATTTCGAAGTGGAACCTCGAGGAGCCTGACGACCGCGTGTCTCAGGCCGAAGCGTTCGCGCGGGGTAAGGCGCTGCGCAAAGAGGTACCCCGCCGGCTTCACGCGGAGTACATCGCCGACCCGCACAGAGACCCGCTGGGCATCCTGAACCAGCAGGCCGAGAGCCGGCTGCAGGAGTTGATTCCGCTGAGAAACGAGCGGATGCTCACCAGCCCTTTCGCGTTCTACCGTGGCACCGCGGGCATCATGGCCGCCGACCTGCGTGACGAACCGAACACCGGGCTGCGAGTGGTGAGCTGTGGCGACGCACACGTGAGCAACTTCGGGCTGTTCGCGAGCCCGCAGCGCACGATGGTGTTCGACCTGAACGACTTCGACGAGGCGGCAGTGGCGCCGTGGGAGTGGGATGTAAAACGGCTCGTCGCGAGCGTAGTGGTAGGTGCTCGCGAGTCGAACTTCAGTGAAGCGAACGTCAGGCTAGCGGCCCGTGCAGCGGCGAAGGCCTACCGTGAGGGGCTCGCCGACATGATGCAGCTGACGGTTCTCGAGCGGTATTACTTTCGCATCGACACCGAGGCGCCCGACCCGTACCTCGATTCGGCGGCGCAGAAGGTGCTCGACAAGGCGACCGGGCAGGCCCGAAAGCGCACGTCTGAGGCGTTCATCGAGAAGATCGCCGAACGCGGTGACGACGGGCGGCTGCTGATTCGTGAAGATCCGCCAGTGCTGACGCACATTCCCGACGCCACCGAAGAGCTCGTGCTGGAGTTGTTCGAGCAGTACAAGCGCGCGGTTCCCGCCGACATTGCGTTATTGCTCGGCCACTTCACGGTGACCGACGTGGTGATGCGTGTGGTTGGTGTCGGCAGTGTGGGCACCCGCTGCTACATTCTCATTCTCACCGGCCCTCAGGGCGAGTCGCTCGTGCTGCAGATCAAAGAGGCTCAGGTTCCCGCGAGCAGGCGGCGGTCATCGCGGGCTACCTCGGCACCTCAGAGGTCTTCGACCACGCGGTCACCGCCTGGGCGCTCGCCTACGCTACCCAATCCCTCTCAGACTTTCACGCCTTCGAGGCAGCCCACAGAGGCTGAGATCACAAAAAGTCGCCCACCCGCGCCGTTTTGGGCGACTCATTGTGATCGCTCATGGGTGGCCCCTCGCGAAGTTCTGGGGGGCGCGGGGTCAGACGCCCGCGAAGACTTGGGTGATGGTGGGGGCAGTGGATGGCACGTGCAACACGTCGATGGTGTCTCCGGCCTCGATGGCGCCGGTCTTCACCACGCGAAGGTAGAGGCCGGTTCGCTGGGCTTCGGCGAACCGTTTGACCCAGCCGCGGGCATCCGCACCGCCCACCCAGCGGGCGAACGTGGCGCAGGGAGTTCGAGGCGACGTGACCTCGACCACGACGGTCGGGCCGATGCGCCACTGCTCCCCCACGCGCGCGGCACCCAGGTCGAGCCCTGAGACGCGCAGGTTCTCGCCGAACCACCCGGCCGGAAGCGACCGGCCGAGTTCGCCCTGCCAGTACTCGGCGTCTTCTTGCGAGTAAACGTACAGCGCCTGCTCGGGGCCGCCGTGGTGTTTACGACTCGCCTGAACATCGGCATGCAGCCCGAGCTTACGCACGGCAACGGGCCCGTCGACCGGGCGTTTGTCGATGGCGGTGACTCCGACCGAGCCCGCGTCGGGCAGCAGCGCGTGCACAACGCAAGTGGCGAGCAGTTCGGGCATAAACGACCTCCGTACCGTGGCTAGTTCTGTCTCAAATTCTATTCACGCCCCGTCGCCCGCGCCGACCGACGAAATGGATCACGATTTTCGCCCTTCCCGGGCCGCGGAAGGGCGATTTTCGTGATCCATATCGAAGTGGCGGGCGGGGGCGGGCGCGGGGGTGCGCGTCAGATACCGCTGTTGATGCACGCGGCACCCGAGCGCGGGTCGGCCGCGGGGCAGGTGGTCTTGCCGCAGCGAGGGCAGCGCGGCGCGAGTGCGGGGGCGCCAGTGGATGCCCGGCCACTCCCCGGCGCATCGACCCCGCCGTTCATGCCCGCCTGTACCGCGGCGAGCGCCTCGGCGAGTTCGGGGTGCCGGCGGGTGCTGTCACCCCACAGGTGCACGGCGCTCACCGGCAACGGGCCGGCCAGATCGACCCGCACCACGATGTCGAGCGGCCGTGCCACCGCGTCGCTGTACGTCGTGATGTGCAGCTCGTGCCCCGGCTGCGGCCGCGCTGAGCGGGCAAGTCGTTGCGGCAGCAGCAGGTACGTCGACGGCGCGTGGTGGTGCCCGTCTTGCAGCTCGAACGGCGCGATGCCGAGGGCGCTGAGGGGCGTGATGGGGTCGCCTTCAGCGCCGAGCGCTTCGGTGAGAAACGCTCCCCACTCGAGCGACTCCGAACCAGAACCAGAACCAGACCCAGAACCCGAGCCCGCACTCGAACCGGTGTCGATTCCGGCCGCATCAGACTGCAGCGCGGCAAGCGGGTCGGAGACGAGTCGCCTGACGTGCGGCCGCGCCTCGTAGAGCGCCCCGCCCTGCACGGCCGCGATGAGTTCGCGTAGCCGCACCCGAGCCACCGCTTCGAGCAGGTTCTCGTCGGTCATGTTCTGCCGCACGATGCGCCGGGAGTTGTTCGATGCGTGCGGCAAATCGTGATCGAGCGCGTCGAGGCCGAGCTGATCGGCCGAGAGCCCGAGCCGCGAGCCGATCTGCGCGAGCATCTCTTCGAACGCTTCGGCACGCCAACCGACCCGAACGAGGCTGTGCGCCGCCGAGTGCTGCAGTCTGATCGACTCGGCAGAGTTGCCTTCGTAGGCCTGGGCGATCTGCATCGCGAACGGCATGGTGTGGTCGTCGACGTTGTCGAGGCCGGTGTTCAGCCACGCCGGGTTGACCGACCACGGCGTGTAGAGCGACACGGCGAGCAGTTCGAGCCAGTCCATCGCCTGCGAGTAGAGGCTGCCGAGGCGGTTCAGTTCAGAGCGGCTCTCGGCACTCGCGTCGGCAAGCTGATGCAGCTCTTCGAGGGTGGTGTTCACCGTTCGGTCATACGACGACCAGCCCCGGTAATACGAGGCCAAGAAGCCGGTGACGAAGAGGATGATCGCCACAATCACCCCCGTCACGATCATCCAATCGGCCGGATACAGGCTCCAGTCGCGAACGAAACCGAACAGTCGCGGAAGGAAAAACAGCAGCGCCCCGAGCGCAACGATGATGATGGTCGACACGACCGTGCGCACGTGAAAGCTCTGGCGCAACCGCACGAGAGCACCCGGCGCCGGCAACAGCACCGACGTGAGGCGGTGCTCGAAGTACGCCAGGTCGGTGCGAACCCGGTCGCGGGTGGCGTTCATGCGGTTCAGCGTCTTCCACAAGAACGACCGCTCGCGCTGGCCGAGCCAGAATTCGAACGACGAGAGCGCCGACCGGTACTGCTCCACGGCGATGGCGACCCGAGCCTGTTCGGCCCCGATGTCGGTGCCGGTGTGTTCGAGCGACTCGAGTTTGGTGGGCAGCGCGATGCACTCGGCGAGGTAGGGCCGAAGCGCCGCATACGGATCGTCGTCAGAGCCACCCACCACGTCGTCAGCGAGCGCTGGAATGAGTGCCGCGATCTCGCCCGCTTCGTTCAGGCTGATGGCACCGTTTGAGATGAGGTATTGCTTGAGCGTCTCGAAGCGCTTGGCCGCCGAGATGTATTCGCCCTGGGCGTGCGCGTAGCGCGTGGCGAGCCCGTCGGCCTCGGCCGAATGCACGCGAATCGCCTCGGTGAGGTCGTCACGCAGCGTCGCGCCGTCGTGCAGATTGCTCGAGCTGACCGTCGCCGGAAAGCCCGGCGGCACGGCGTCGGCCGGAAACACCCACTCGTCGTTTGCGTCGGGCAGCACGTCGCTGACCCGGCCGAAGACGGGAATCTTCTCTTCGATGGGCGAGAAACCGCGGCCCACGAGGTCTGAACTGCCGTCGAGCGCGCCGAACACGAGCTCGCGAAGGCCCGTCCACAGTCGCGGCGTCGAACGCAGTGCGCTCGCTGCCGCCGGCGAATGCAGGGCTTCGTGCGCTTTCTGTTCGGCCTCGAGCACCGACGAACGGGTGGCGAGCAGAAGCTGGTCGCGCGTGTCGACCTTCTCTTCGAAGCCCGATACCACCTCGAGCCGACCAGTCTCGCCCTGAAAGGTGTTGTGCATCATGCCCGCGAAGCCGCCACGAATCCAGGCGAAGAACCAGTGCGGCATCCACCGCAGTTTCTCGAAGCCGAACGCAATGAACATGCCGAGCTGTCTGAAGGCTCCGACGCGCTCCCGCGGCACTACTCGGTCGATGGCGGGTTGCCGGTAGCTGAGCTTCGCGTCGTCGAGGGCGAAGGCCGCATCGACCATGGCTGTGACGTAGTCGTCGATTCGATCATCCGGAATCGCGGCCGTACCGTCGGCCGGCACCCCGCGCGAGGGGTCGATGAGCGCTGAGTTCGGGTCGGCGGCCTGCGTCAGCACCTGAGCGGCCACCCGGCGGGCAAGCCCATCGGTGACCACGCCGTTCACGAACACGCGCGGCATGAAAATGCCGCTGGCTGCCGAAGCTTCGCGTTCGAAGGTGTCGAGCGAGCCGGTGGGCACACCGTTCCAGATGCCGCTGACGGTGGCGATGTGCATGAGCGCGAAGCCCACGAACCGCTCGTTGTCGCGCACGAAAGCGTCGCCGGCCCAGGGGCTCGAGCGGTCTTCTGGCGATGCGACGAGCGTGATGCCCTGGTCGTTCTGAGCCCATTCCACCCGCTGGCGCAGCTGAAACTCGGTGGGCGCGCAAATAAGGTTCACCTTCAGCAGTTCGGTGTGCGCCTTCAGGTGGCTGTAGTCGGGGTTCACCGAGGGCAGCGAGAGGGTGATGTAGTCAGAAACCGTTTGAGCGATGGCGTCTTGCAGAGCATCCTGTTGCCTGCTGGGCAGCGCCGAGCGCACCTTCACGAGCCGAACGAGGGTCAGCGGCTCACGAGCGAGGGCTTCGAACAGGTCGACGTCGATGCGCTGAAGGTCGTGATTCGTGTCGACACCCAGCGCCCAGGCCCGGATGCTCGGCGGGCTGTCAGGCAGCATGCTCACCCGCTCGGGCTCGACCCAGAGCGCGGGGCCCAACAGCGAAAGCTCCACCCACTTCGCCGCCAACTCCGCAAGGCTCGCACCCTGCTCACCGCTCGGCAACAGGATGATGCTCACCGCACCCTCAGCCCACACTCCCCTGCTGGCCACTAGCGTCTCGCCCCAGGCGCGTGGCCGGCCGCCGAGCCGGCCGTTGCTCTGCTGAGCGTCATCAGATGCCCGACTTCGCGGCCTTGGTCTCGACCACGCCGTCACGAAGGTCTGACAGAACACGCACGATGTCGTCGCGAATCTCCCAGCTCACGGGGTAGTTGTAGACGCTGGTCTTCAGGTCTTGGGTGGCGATCTCGGCCACGAACTCCTCGCGCTCGTCTTCGAGGAAGACGCGCAGCGCTTCTTGGCGGCCTGCCAGGGTTTGAGCGGGCATGCCGGCACGGGTCGCATCGGGTTCGGGAGCGTGCGGGCTCAGCCGGCCGTCACGAATCCAGCCTTCGAGCGTGCGCGAGAGCTGGCCTGCCGATGAGCCACCGAGATCCATGAGCACATGGTAAGCACGAAGCGGCTTCAGAGAACCTTCGGAACTGATCAGAGCCATCGCTACGATGAGCGACTCGAGCACGATGCCCGGGTAGTCGTTCGACGGCGCGATACCCGGGTAGAGCAGCGGATGCGGGAAGTGCGCGTACTCGAGGGCTTCCGGATCCCAGACGCTGAGCGCGGGGCCGCGGGCGTCGTCGGTGGCATCGACGGCGAGCTGGCCGAGCGACTTGGCCACGTACCAGCCGCGCAACACAGACTCGATCACCTCGGGGTCGGCCGGAACCGACTCCATCAGCAGGCGCGAGCGCTTCCACTTCCAGAACGCGGCGCGTGAATTGACGTTGTTCGACTCGGCGAGCCAGCCACGGGCGATGGGTTCCATCACCGAATCCATCACGAACGGCTGGTACGGGAAACCCGACATCGCGAAGATCTCGATGCCGTCGACCTTGGCGTCGGCGAACCAGCCCTTCGAAACGGAATCGTCCCACACACCCTGCGTGACGAGCGCATGCTTCGTCACCTCGAACATCTCGGTGCCCTCTTCGAATGGAATCGAGCTGAACACGAGACGCGTTCCCTCGCCGATCGACTTGCCATGCACTTCGCTGAGCAACGACGGGTTGAGCTTGACCAGCGGCTCGCTCGATCCGAGCGCCGCACGCAGCTGCTCCGTGAACTTGTCTTTGCGCTTCTTGAACTCGGCCGGGTCGACGTGCACCTGGTCGAAGTAGTTGCGCAGGTCTTCGGTGATGTAGCTCTGAAACGCGGTGCCTTGGCGCAGCATCCACACCCGTGCACGGTCGACGTAGACCTCGGGCTGATCGGCGAACTCGAAGCGCGGCAGCTGCGGCGAGTTCACCACGTGGGTCGCCTCGGCGGTGACCACGGGCTTCCACGAACGCGAATTACGGATGAGCGTCCACTGCTGCTCGGGCTCGACACCCTCATCGCCGACGGTGCCCACGAGAATCGTGTTCATGATGCGCGGCATGGCATCGCCGAACTTCAGACCGCTGGCCGCCGAGGAGACGAGCTGCTCGAACTCCTGCGGGTAGTCGACGTGCTCGACCAGCAAGCGTTCGTTCGGAGCGGGCTCGTACTTGCGCGGCACCGTGGTGTCGTCTTGGCGCGGCCAGAACTCGAACTCGTTAATGCGGCCGTCGGAGTGATTCGCCTCGGCGACGCGCGACTGCAGCGCCACCAGGCTCGAGGCGAGGTGGTTCTTCAGAGGCTCGATGAAGTCGCGGCGCAGTTCCACGAGCAGGGCGCTTGCGCACTCGCGCAGGCGCGCCTCCGACTCCCACTCGAACGCCTGACCGATGCGCCCGACGGCCAGGTCGACGGGCTCTTGTTCGGGCCGAATCGAGTTCTGATTCGACGACCGGCTCAGTTCCTCGTGAATGTAGCTCGGCAGCTGGCGAATCCAGCCGCGGCGGGTGTCTGCCTCGGCGGTCAGCGTCTCGGCAGCGCTCTTGATCACGCGAGTGACCCGGTTGAGCAGCTCCACGGTGACGGGCAACCCGTGCTCGCCGACCGCCTGCTCGACGGTGTGGATGATGTGCGCCGGCTCATTCGCCAGCCACTCGTTGAGCTTCACCTGCCGATTGGCGGTGTCTTTGGCCAGGTACCGTTCGGCCTTGTCGTTGTACTCCGCCGTGAGACGCTCGTACCAGACCGAGATGTCGAGCCCGCCGGCCTTGTCGAGCGAACTGGGCGCGCTCGACGATTCGAACACGTCTTTCTCGAAGTCGAGCTGTAGCGCCTTCTGTCCCGTCGCATCCCGAAGCGCATTGATCACGTCGTTGCGCTCTTCGGTCTCTTCGTCGAGCCGCGAAGCGCTGATGAACCCCGCGAGCGCCCACGACGCCTTCAGCTCGATCCACTCTTCGCGGGTGCGCTCCTTGAAACTCGGGTCGCTCTCGGCGTGCCAGTAGAGCATGCGGTCGATGGATGATCGGGCGAATCGCTCCGCCGCGTAGTCGAGAAACTTCTCTCGCCCGAGCGTCACGCGACCGAAACCGAGGCTCGAGAACGGGGGCGACTGATCGATCGGGCGCATCAGCCGCGACTCGTCGCTCAGCTTGTTGGCGCCCACGTTGGCCGTCCAGTTGCCGGTGGCGTACTCGTCGATGTCGCCCTGCACCCGGTCATCGGTCATCCACGCAGAAATGCTGGTCGCGAGCGCGGAGTAGACCTCGCCCTGGTTGTCGAACGAGATCTTCGAGTTCTGGCGGCCGATGATGAACGGGTAGGCACCACCGACCTTGTCGCGGGCACCGCCATAGCTCGGAGTCAGCCCTTTGCTCTTGAACAGCTCGATGGTCGACTCCGAAGGGTTCTTGGTCCAGAAACCGTTCATCGTCTCGGCCACCGTCGCAAGCGCATTGCTCGGGATGCCCCCCGAACCCTTGATCTGATCGAACACATCGGGCGCATAGAGCAGGCTGAAGAACTGATAGGCCCACGGGTGGGTTTTCGCGGTGGCCTTGATCGCCTCGATCACGTCGAGGTACTGGCCGGCTCCCGATCCTCCAGCGATCGACGACACGACGATCACCGTCGGGTTCGGCGTGATGCCGCCGTCGGCCTTCGCCTTCAGCACATCGCCGAGAGTGCGCAGCTGGCCGAGCGCCTTGGCGTCACTCATCTTGTTGATTGCTTCTTGCGCCGATTTCGCGATGTCGCTGAGCTTGCTCAGGGCGACCGCGCGGCCCACGGCGCGAAACTGCCCGGCGCCCTTAGTCACATCGACCGGAACCCGCTTGGGGTCGGGCAGCTGACGCACCACGTCGTCCATCACCTGCGCCGGAATCTTCTTGCCGTGCACGATGCCGCCGAACACTGATTCGTAGGCGCCACCGCCAGCCACGAGCCCCTTGTAGTTCTGGGGCGGCATGAACGGCTGCGGGTAGTCGGCACCGTCTTGCGTGATGGGGGTGTCGAAGTGCAGCATCTGCCAGGCATCCGGCAGTCCGTCATGCCAATCGGCCTGCTGCAGCCGAAGTTCGAGTGCGTGCCTGAGCCCGCGCAGCGTCTTACCGCCCGAGCCGCCGACGCCGATGATGAGAAAAGGTCTGAGCATGGCTTATTGCCTCCTGGGTCTGGGCGGTGGTGGGGGCGGCTGGTTTCCACCGGCGCCGTCGGGGCTGGATGCCCGGGGCACGGCCGGAGCCGCCTGATCGCCGCCGCGCGGCGCACTCGGCGCCGGTGGAGCTGATGGTTCGGAAGATGAAGGGGGTCGGGCCGCGGTCGGTGCGGTAGCTGAGGTGCTGGCAGTCGGCGCGGCCGGCGAAGGAATCGCTGGCGAGCGCGTCGAGGTGGAGGAATTTCCTCCACTGATGCCGCTGCCGGTGCTCCCGGTGCCTCCGGCGCCACCACTCGCTTGCTCCCCCACCACGACACGGGCACGCGACACCTTCGCCCAGAGCTTCGTGTCACGGGTGACGTCGAGCATGCGCTCCATGAACTGGTCGTGGTTGCGCGGGTCGTTGCGCTTATAGACGACCAGGGTTGCCGGAATCGGGCCGGCGGCCGGTGACTGCAGCAGATCGGCGTCGCGAATGACGAGAGCCCAGAGCTTGTTGAGCTGGTCGGGCATGGGAGCGATCATCCCGCGCTCGATGTCGCCGCGCGAGCGACCGAGGCGTCTGGCAGAACCTGTCGCCGCGAACGGTGTGAAGACTCGGCTGCCGGCAGGCGCCTCGATCTCATACCGAGTGTTGAACAGCCCCGGCTTCGAGCGCAGGGCACCCAGATCGGCGTCAGTCATTCTCTTCACGGTATCAAGCTGCCGCTGATAGGCGAAGTCGTCAAGCGATGCTGCCGAGAGGTCTGTGCCGCGAGCGCCCTCGATGTTGCCCTGCTGGCTGATCGTGGCAGGGAACGACCCACGCAGCAGCTGTCGCCCATGCGCGATACCGGCCGTGACGAAGTTCATCAGCCACAGCATGAACAGCGCGATCAACAGCCCGAGAACGATCAGGATGACCGCGGTGAGGTTGAACGCGGCGGCGTTCACCGGCCTGGTGGTCGAGAACGTGACCGGCACCGTTTCGGGCAACCCCGAGCCGTCGGCCGCGGTCAAGACCACCGGAAGCTTCGCCGTCACCGAGCTGTTGGCGGCGACCGGGTTGGTGGCCGCCAGATCGACCGTCACGCTCTGACCGGCGGGCACGGCGACGCAGCCGTTCGCGAGCTGCGCGTTCGAGGTGAACTGCCAGCTGCTCGAACGGTCGGCCGGGTCGTTCACGATCTGCGGCGTCACGCCGTTCGGGAAGCACACCGACCCGGCCGAACCGTCGGCGGGTGCTGTGAGCGTCAGGGTTCCGGAGGCCTTGCCCTTCGAGCCCATCAGCGTGCTGAGCGCAAGACTCGACGGCGTCACCGTGGGAAAGTTCGCCGGAATCGCAACCTGAAGCTGCTGCGACGCACTCACCGAGGCGAGCGTCGAGTTGCTCTTCGCGGTGGCGAGCGGGTTCAGCTCGTAGACCAGGTTCATCGTGCCGCCGTCGTCGGCACCGGGCGTGTAGTCGAGCGAGAACGATCCGTCGGCCGTAGCCGTCGCCGTGCCGATCTTCTGCGCCGATGATCCGTCGGCCGGCACCTTCGACACCACGAGTGAGTAGGTGTAGTTGCTGAGGTCGAGCGCGCGACCCGTGGTCGTGGCAATCGTGCCCTTCAGGGTGCCGGCGACCCCGGCGATCAGGGCGTTGCTTGTGTCGGGAACGATCTTCAGCCCGCTGTAGAGATACAGCTCTCGGTCGCCTCCAGCCGGGGTAGTGAGCATCCAATGGCCCTGGTAGGCGGCCGATGAAACATCGACGTCGATCTCGGTGACGCCTCCGGTCGTGGTGATCTTCACGCCGGGCTCGGTGCTCGAAGCCGTCAGATTCGGGATGCCCGAGCCCGCCGGTGCCGCGAGCGACCACGCCGGATCGACCGTCAGCACCGTGAAAGTCGATACCCCCGGGTCGACCTGAAAGCCGCCGTCGGCGTCGAACGGCTGCGGATACCCGCCGTTGATCAGCACCCCGAGGTTCGCGAACACGGTCGCGAGCTGCGTCGGGTCGGTCGCCTGAACGAGCGCGCCATTCACCGAGGTGCTGGGCGGCGGCGACTGCCCGCAGGTCACAGTGGTGCCGTTGACCTCACCCGACGACTCCACCAATGGCCGCATGTACTGCGTCTGTGTGGCGTCGGCGGGGTCGGGGTTTACCGAGAGCAGCACTCCCACCACAACGATTCCGCTGGCACGCATGTCGTTGAAAGCACCGAGGCCGTCGGCCGGCTCGCTCGAGCCGTCGACGGTGTTGCCGCAGAGCGTGTTCAGCGCTGCCGCGTTCTGCGCGTCGTCGTCGTGCAGGTTGAGAGCGCCGTCGGTGAGCCAGACGAGCATCTGGCAGCCGCCGTTCGCGGCGTGCTGGGCGGCGAGCGCGGCCTGGGCACCTGCGATTCCCGCGCCCCAATTCGTGTAGCCGAGTGAGGGCTGGTTGCGAATCGCCTGGTTGAGCGCGGTCGCCTGCGCGTCTGCCGTGTCTGCGGTGACCGGAGTCCAGTCGACGGCAGGCTTGAACTCAGTGCCGAAGAAACCGGCGCTGTAGTTGACCTGCACCCCGTTGCCGAGGTTCGCCAGCTGCTTGAGGCTGTTGCCGAGAATGTCGGCCCGCACGAAGTCGGGATCGGTCGCCGTGCTACCCGAGACGTCGGAGTAGAGACTGCCCGACGCATCGATGAGGTAGTACACGTCGAGCTGGCTGTTCGTGGCGATGCAGCGCCGCACATCGTCGATGGCGGCACTCCCGGTCGTCGACAACGACGACGTGCCGCTGCCGCTGGTCGCCGCGAGCACGGTGCTGCCGGTGGCGCTGGCGAGCGCCGCTGCATTCGTCGCCGCCGTGTCGCCGATCGCGCTCGCGGCATTCGCAGACCCAGTCGCGCCGCTCGCGCTCGCGGTTGCGGCCGGCACGGCCGCCGCGGCACCGAGTCCGACGCTCGCACCCACGGCCACCGCTGCCGCGAGCAGCACGGTCACTACCCGCCGCATCACGAGTTCACCCACTGCTCAGAAACCACTGTCGCCAGGTTCACGATGTGCCAGAGGGCGAGCAGAAAGCCGGCCCCGACCATCCATTTCAGAGCGAGGCTGTACCCCGGCTTCGGCGTGAAGGCGCGGTCGCGCAGCCCGTCGCGCTGCCAAATGCGATTCAGCCCGAACGCGAAGATCACCACGAGCGGAGTCAGAATGTACCCCACGAGGCTCAACCACCACTGCCCCGGCTCAATAATCGGCAGCGTCAGAAACCAGACACTGGATGCCCGACCATTCACCGCCGTCACAACCGCAATCGCGAGGCTGAGCGCTACCGCGACCACCCCGATGAGCAGCGGAATCGGGCTCGCCACATCGCGCCCGCCGCCGTTCGAGCGGCCACCAGCACCGCGCGCGCCACCGCCCGGCCGCGAACCCGAACCAGACCCTGAACCCGACCCAGACCCTGACCCGAACCGGCCCCCGCCGCCCGAGCCACGCCCCGAACGCCCACCGGCATCCTGACCCGATGCAGGCGGCGAATACCCACCCGGGCGCTCGGCCCGAGATCGGGGTACGGGAGGAGGCGGAGTTGTCATGCGAACACTCACCCCTCTTTATGGCCTGTTGGTCGGGCGCCGCTTCTTTGCGAAGTGTGTGAAGACACGAAGCGGCGCTGCTCCACGATAGCCGAGGCACTCTGGCAGCCAGTTGTGTGATGCTCGACAACCAGCTTTCAAAGCGCTGGGAGTGCCGAGCATCCGCTCGCCCGCGAATCGGCCTAAAACCCTACGGCCATGCGCATTCCGAGGGTCAACATCACCGCCGCGATGAACCCATCGAGAAGACGCCACGAGCTCGGTCGGGCGAAAAACGGCCTCAGCAGTCGTGCCCCGAAGCCCAGCCCGAAGAACCAGATGAAACTGCCCGCGATGGCTCCGCCGGCCCACCACCACCGTTGGTCGGCGCCCTGCTGATTGGCCACCGACCCCAAAAAGATCACCGTGTCGAGGTATACGTGCGGGTTGAGCCAGGTCAGCGCGACCATCGTGGTCAGAGCGACCTTGAGCGTCACGTTCGAGTTCACGTCGGCGGCCTTCAAGGCCTTCGGATGCACGGCTCGCCACGCTGCGATCAACCCGTACACGATCAGAAACCCCGAGCCCACCACGCGAATGACAACGAGCGCAGCCGGCGCCGCCTGAATCACCGCGCCGATGCCGAGCACCCCGGCGGTGATCAGCACCGCGTCAGACACCGCGCAGACGAGCACCACCGGCAGTATCAGCCGAGCGCGCCCCTCGATGCCGAGCCGCAGAACGTACGCATTCTGCGCCCCGATCGCGATGATGAGAGAGAGCCCGGTGAGCAGCCCGAGGAGGGCGGGCAGGAGGGTGGTCTCGAAGGTCACCTTTTCACGTTAGAAGCAGACACGTATTCAGTACAGCTAATGTTTCTTACATTGCCTAAGCTGAGCTAATGGCAAGCTTTCAGTTCGACCAGCTCACCACCCTGCTCGCACTCGTCGAAGAGGGAACCTTCGAGCGCGCGGCCGTGCGCCTGCACGTCACCGCCTCGGCCGTGTCTCAGCGAATCAAAGGCATGGAGCAGTCGGTCGGCCAGATTCTGGTCGAGCGCACGAATCCGGTTCGAACCACCACCGCCGGCGACATCGTGCTGCGGTACGCCAGGCTAGCCGAGTTGCTCGACTACGACACGAGGGTCGCGCTGGGCGGCGGCATCGACGACCTGGGCTGGAGCGCTGCTGACGGCCCTGCCGACGACGCTGACGACGACGCCGTTGACGGCGCCCGCGACGCATCAGGCACCCGTCGTCGCGCGCGCCCCAGACCCGCGGTTTCCATCGCCATCGCGGTGAACGCCGACAGCCTCGGCACCTGGTTTCTCGAAGCGCTCGCACCACTCGCCGAAACCCTGAACGCGGTCTTCGACCTCTACCGAGACGATCAAGAACACACCACCTCGCTCCTCCGCTCAGGCACCGTCATGGCCGCGGTCACCTCGACGGCCGATCCGGTACAGGGATGCACCTCAGAACCCCTCGGCATCATGCGCTACCGCGCCGTCTGCTCCCCCGCCTTCGCGGCGCGCTGGGCGCCCACGGTTCCGGTCCCGGTTCCGGTCCCGGTTCCGGTCCCGGTTCCGGACGTGGTTGCGGTTGGCGACGCGGACGCGGTTGCAGCCGCGGTTGCGCAAAAGCACCTTGCCGTCGCTGCGAACGTGCCTTTGCGCAACGCCGAGGCACCGCCACGGGGCGACCGAGGAGATTTCGGCGCGGAGGCGCGGGCGAGCCTCGCGTGGCTCGCGGCAGCTCCGATGCTCAACTTCGACCGCAAAGACGAGTTACAGACGGGGTTTCTGCGTGCGCGGCAGGCTGGACATGACGTGATGGCGGCGCCCGGGCATCCCGCAGCTCGAACGCCCACGCACTACATTCCCACCACCGCAGACTTCGCGCGCGCCACCCTGCTCGGGCTGGGTTGGTCATTACTCCCCGAGCAGCAGTGCCTCACCGCGCTCGAAGAAGGCACGCTGATCGAGCTCGACCCCGAGCATCCGGTCGACGTGCACCTCTACTGGCAGCGCTGGAACCTCGACTCCCCCACCCTCACAGCCCTCACGGCGGCCGTCCGCTCCGCCGCCCGGCACGCCCTCCGTACTTGAACATCGATCACAAAAACCGCCCCAAAACGCGAGCCTGAGGGCGGTCTTTGTGATCCATGCGGCGGAAGGGGGGCGGGCTAGCGCTTGCGCTTCTCGCGCACGCGCATGTTCACGTTGACGGGGCTGCCCTCGAAGCCCCAGATCTCGCGCAGGCGGCGCGTGATGTAGCGGCGGTAACCGGGGTCGAGAAAGCCCGTGGTGAACAAGACGAATGTCGGGGGGCGCGAAGACGCCTGCGTGCCGAACAAGATGCGGGGCTGCTTGCCGCCGCGAACGGGGTGCGGATGCTCGGCAGTCAGCTCGGCCAAGAAGGCGTTGAACTTTCCGGTGGGAATACGGGTGTCCCACGACTCGAGTGCGAGCTCCAACGCCGGAACCAGCTTCTCCATGTGTCGCCCGGTCTTCGCCGAGATGTTCACACGCGGCGCCCACGACACGTGCGCGAGGTCTTGCTCGATCTCCCGCTCGAGGTAGCGACGGCGTTCGTCGTCGAGCAGATCCCACTTGTTGAAGGCGAGCACCAGCGCGCGACCCGATTCGAGCACGAGGTCAATGATGCGAACATCCTGCTCGCTCACCGGCTGAGACACGTCGATCATGACAACGGCGACTTCGGCCTTCTCGAGCGCGGCCGAGGTGCGCAGCGAGGCGTAGAAGTCGGCGCCTTGCTGCAGGTGCACGCGGCGACGGATGCCCGCGGTGTCGACAAAGCGCCAGACCTTGCCCGCGATCTCGACCTGCTCGTCTACCGGGTCACGAGTAGTTCCCGCAAGCTCGTTCACGACCACGCGCTCTTCGCCGGCAGCCCGGTTGAGCAGTGATGACTTGCCCACGTTCGGCCGGCCGAGAATCGCGACCCGGCGCGGGCCGCCCACTTCTTGCTTGGCGACGGCCGAAATCTCGGGCAGCACGCGCATGATCTGGTCGAGCAGGTCGGCCACGCCGCGGCCGTGCAGGGCCGAGACGGGGTACGGGTTGCCGAGGCCGAGCGACCACAGCGACGCGGCGTTCGGCTCTTGGCGCACGTCGTCGATCTTGTTCGCCGCGAGAAAGACGGCCTTCTTGGTTTTGCGGAGCATACGAACGACGTGCTCGTCTGTCGCGGTGGGGCCGACGTTCGCGTCGACCACGAAGAGCACGGCGTCGGCCAGGTCGATGGCGATCTCGGCCTGTGCTGCGACGGAAGCGTCGATGCCACGGGCATCCGGTTCCCAGCCGCCGGTGTCGACAATGGTGAAGTTGCGCCCGGCCCATTCGGCCTTGTAGTTCACGCGGTCGCGGGTCACACCGGGGGTGTCTTCGACCACCGCCTCGCGGCGGCCGATGATGCGGTTCACCAGAGCAGACTTGCCCACGTTCGGGCGGCCGACGATGGCCAGCACGGGCAGCGCGGGCAGATACGTAATAGCGTCGGGGTCGTCGGTCGCGGCATCGAGAATCGCGAGGTCGTCGTCGCCGAGGTCGTAGTCGGCGAGACCTGTGCGCAGCGCCTCGGCGCGGCGAATCGACAGGTCTTCCTCAATGTCTGACAGACGCTCGACGAGCGCGTCTGAGGCGCCTTCGAAGTCGTCGAAGCCACCGTCGGTGTCTCGATCGGCACTGTGAATGTTAACCATGGGAAGCCCTCAATACTGCACGTTGTACAACATCGACCACCGCAGAAACGGTCTGGCCGAAGTCGAGTTCGGTGGAATCGACGGTGGTTACACCGTCTGCGGCGTTCATGAAGTCGACGACCCGGGAGTCAGCCCGGTCTCGTGATCGCAGCTGTTCACCGACGACGGCGGCCGACTGATCGACGAGTTCTTTCGAACGCCTCCCCATTCTAACCTCTTCTGACGCGGTGAGCAGGATTCGTGCGGTAGCATCTGGCGCGACCACCGTGGTGATGTCACGGCCTTCGACCACGATGCCGGGTCGGGCGGCCTCGACCACGATGCGCCGAAACAGCGCCATGAGGTGCTCGCGCACCTCGGGCAGCCGCGCCACGAGCCGCACTTCGCTGGTCACCCACGGCTCGCGAATGGCCACGGTCACGTCGTCGGGGCCGACTTTCACGAAGTACTGGTCGGGGTCGGTGCCGACGGCGAAGTCGAATTCGCCCAGCGATTCGACGACCACCAGAGGGTTTCCGGCGTCGAGCCCACGGTCGAGCAACATCCAGGCGAGTGCACGGTACGCGGCGCCCGTGTCGAGGTAGGCGTAGCCGAGTTCGCGTGCGGCTTGCTTGCTCACGCTCGACTTGCCGCTGCCGGCGGGCCCGTCTATAGCGACGACGATGGCGGTCATGCGCGCGCCCTTCGTGTGTCGCCGAAGCGGGCACGCAGCCCGCGAGTGAAGTTCCCGGTCATCCTGCGATCCGCCATCCGCGCTCGATCAACCACTCGGTCAGGTGCCCGAGACGCTCGGGAAGCACAGCGATCTCGGCGAACCCGACCTGCGCGCCCGGAGAGTGCTCCAGCCGCAGATCTTCGAGGTTCACGTCGGCGTTGCCGACCTCGGTGAACAATCTCGCCAGTTCGCCCGGGCGGTCATCCACCATCACTACCAGCTGCGAGTACCGCCGGTCGAGCCCGTGTTTGCCCGGAATACGCGCCACCCCCGCATTGCCACCCGCCAGCTCTTCGGCCAGCCGACGACTCGCACCCACCGCTTCAGGCGCCTCAAGTGTCTCGATCAGCCGGTCGAGGTCGACCCGAAACTGGTTCAGGATGCCCGCCACGGGCCCCGCGTTCGCCCCCAGTATCTGCACCCACAGTTGCGGGTCACTGGCGGCGATACGTGTCACGTCACGAATACCCTGCCCAGCCAGATTCACTGCAGCACCCGGAGCATCGATCAGCCGCCTGGCCATCAACGACGAGATCACCTGCGGCACGTGCGACACCAGCGCCACACTTCGATCGTGGTCTTCGGGCGTCATCTCCACGATCGTTCCGCCGAGGTCGAGAATCAGGTCGTCGATGGCGCTGCCGCGCTGGTACGAAATGCCGTCGTGCGCGGCAATAACCCACGGCCGCCCCAAGAACAGGTCGGCGCGGCCAGACAACGGGCCTCCGCGCTCCGCTCCGGCGAGTGGATGCGTTCCCACGTACCGAGACACGTCGGCTCCGGATGCCCGCAGCTCATGCAACGGCGCCAGCTTCACGCTCGCCACATCAGTCACAATCGCGTGCGGAAACGCCTCGAGCTCGGCAGCGACCACTCGCGCCGTGACGTCGGGCGGAACACACACCACGATCAGCTGCGGCTCATCGCCCTCGTGGGCCAGCCGCCCGGCCCCGTAGTCGACCGCGATGCTGAGGTGCGTAGGCGATGCATCGGCGAGAATCACGTCGAGCCCGCGCGCCTTGAGGCCCAGGCCGATGCTCGTACCGAGCAGCCCCACGCCGACCACGCGCACGGGCCCGGTCAATCTGCTCTCAACCATTCGAGCCCTCTGTCTTCGCGGCGCGCGACAGCGTCAAGATCTCTCCGAGTTCGTCGCGGTTCAGGTCGCGCAACTCCCCCGACCCCAACGAGCCGAGATGAAGCGGCCCGAACTGCCGCCGCACGAGCTCGGTGACGGGGTGGCCGACTTCTTCGAGCATCCGGCGCACAATGCGGTTGCGGCCGGAGTGCAGGGTCACCTCGACCAGACTGCTGCCACCCGAACTGTCGAGCAAGCGTGCCTTGTCGGCCACGATAGGGCCGTCGTCGAGCTCGACACCCTTGGTCAGCCGGGCGATGGTCTGCGGTGAAACCCGCCCTTCGACGCGGGCGATGTAGGTCTTCATCACGCCGAACGACGGGTGCGCGAGCACGTGCGCCAGTTCGCCGTCGTTCGTGAGAATGAGCAGCCCCGAGGTTTCGGCGTCGAGCCGGCCCACGTTGAAGAGCCGCTCTTCGAACTGGGCCGTGTATACCGAGAGATCGGGTCGCCCGTGCTGGTCGGCGAGCGAGCTGACGATGCCCACGGGTTTGTTCAGCATGACGTACCGCTTCGTGGTATCGAGCTGCACGGCGACATTGTCGACCGCCACCTTGTCGTTCTCGGGGTCTATTCGACGGCCGAGCTCGCGCACGACCTCGCCATTCACACGCACGCGGCCGGCCGTGATCAGGTCTTCAGAGACCCGGCGCGAGGCGACGCCCGCCGAGGCGAGCACCTTCTGCAGGCGCACGCCCTCGGGCGCGCCGGGCGCACCGCCGGGCGCGCCATTGTCAATGGAATTGGTCATCAAAACCCTCCGCACCATCGGCTAGGAGTGGTGAAATTCTGGGAAGTTCATCGAGCGAGTTGAGCCCGAGCTGCGTGAGAAGCACGTCTGTCGTTCCATAATAAATGGCGCCGGTTTCACTGTCGGTCGAAACCTCGGTGATCAGCCCGCGACCAAGCAGCGTGCGAACCACCGAGTCGACGTTCACGGCGCGAATCGAGGCGATCGCGCTGCGTGTGATCGGCTGTTTATAGGCGATGACTGAAAGCGTCTCGAGCGCGGCTTGCGAAAGCCGTGATGGATTCTCGGTGAGCACGAATTCGCGAACGATGCGGTCATACTCACCGCGCACATACAACCGCCAACCACCGGCCACCTCACGCAGTTCGAACCCGCGCCGAATCGTGCCGTTGACGCCGTCGTAGTCGTCGACGAGCCGCTCGATGGTCTGCCGAACGGCCGCCACCGGGCGCCCGAGAGTGGTGGCGAGCGCCACCAGCCCCTGAGGCTCATCGGCGACCATGAAGATCGCTTCGAGTGCTCGTTCGAGGTCGAGGGTGGGTGCATCCGGTGCCAGCTCATTCACCTCAGTTGTCATAGTCGGCCCCCAAGTTCGAGAGATTTTCGTCAGACCAGTTCTCGGCGCTCCACCGAATGGTCAGCTCGCCCAGCGGCTCGAGCTGCTCGAACGAAATCGCGGCGTGCCGATACAGCTCGAGCACGGCCAAAAACCGCGCCACCACGATTCCCTTCTCCACGATGCCCTCGATCAGCCGCCGAAACGAGACCGGCTCGCCCGACCGCAGCGCCGAAACCACGTGCGCAGCCTGCTCCCGAATGCTCACCAGCGGGGCATGCAGGTGCTCGAGCCCCACGACGGGCACCTCGCGCGGCGTCAACGCCATCATCGCGAGCGCCGCAAAATCGTCGGGGCTGAGAGTCCACACCAGCTCAGGCGTCTGCTGCCGAAACTTCTCTTCGAGACGAACACTCCGCGCGTGCCGACCGCCCTCTTCGTCGAAATTCGTCGCAAACCACGCCGAGACCTGCTTGAACGCCCGATACTGCAGCAGCCTCGCAAACAGCAGGTCGCGCGCCTCCAAGAGGGCCACATCTTCGGCATCGACGAGCTCGCCCTGCGGCAGCAGCCCCACGATCTTCAGGTCGAGCAGGGTCGCCGCCACCACCAGAAATTCGGATGCCCGTTCCAGCTCTTCCGCCGAATCGAGCGCTCTGAGGTAGCCCAAGAACTCATCGGTCACCGCGCTCAACGCGATCTCGGTGATGTCGACCTCGTGCTTCGAAATCAGCGACAGCAGCAGATCGAACGGCCCCTCGAAGTTCGAGAGGCTGAGCGAGAAGCCGGGTGTGCTGGGGGCTACCTCGCCGTCGGCGAAGGCACGGGCATCCGTCACCCGTGCGCCGCGACCGGCACCCCTCGAGGTCTGGCTAGGCGACCGCGCCACGAAACACCAGTTCGCGCGCGAGCTGCCGGTACGCCTGGGCGGCCGGATGTTCGGGGGCGAATTGTGTGATCGGAGTACCCGAAACACTCGCATCAGGAAACTTGATCGTGCGCCCGATCACCGTCTCGAGCACCTCGGGCCCGAACTGCTCGACGACCCGCTGCATCACCTCGCGCGAGTGCAGCGTGCGGGAGTCGTACATGGTGGCCAGAATGCCGTCGAGTTTGATGGCCGGGTTCAGCCGATCGCGCACCTTGTCGATGGTTTCGACGAGCAAAGCGACGCCTCGCAGCGCGAAGAACTCGCATTCGAGCGGAATGAGCACTCCATGGCTGGCAGTCAGCGCGTTCACGGTCAACAGCCCGAGCGAGGGCTGACAATCGATGAGAATCACGTCGTACTCGTCGCTCACCTTGCGCAGCACGCGCGCCAGAATCGTCTCGCGAGCAACCTCGTTGATGAGGTGCACTTCGGCGGCCGACAGGTCGATGTTGGCCGGAATCACATCGAAGTTCGGCACGCTCGTCTTCTGAATGACCGCGCGAGGGTCTTTCTCGGTGCCGAGCAGCAGATCGTAAATGGTGAGGCTGTCGTGCGTGCTCACGCCGAGCCCCGCAGAAAGCGCACCCTGAGGGTCGAAGTCGACGGCGAGCACTCGCCGGCCATCCTCAGCCAGGGTTGCGCCGAGGTTCACGGTGGTGGTGGTCTTGCCGACCCCACCTTTCTGGTTACAGAGGGAGATGATGCGTGCGGGCCCGTGGCTCTTCAGAACCGGCGGCGCCGGAAACACTCGAAACGGCCGGCCCGTCGGCCCGAGAACGGGCGCCTCGAGCCCCGGCAGTTCAGAGGCACCGACGTTCTTCTTAGCCATCACAGGCGCTGCTCCTCACGTACCCCGACCTCTCCCAGGGCGGTGCCCCAATCCTACCGTCGCATCTGCCTGGGCCCGGGAAGCGCGCCGCTGACGTCAGCGGGCGCGCGGGTGCGCCGTCTGGTACATATCGCGCAGGGTGTCGGCCGTCACCTGGGTGTAGATCTGGGTCGTGGTGACCGACGCGTGGCCGAGCAGGTCTTGAACAACGCGAACGTCAGCCCCGCCCGCGATGAGGTGCGTCGCGAACGAGTGCCGAAAGGTGTGCGGCGAGATGTGCGCCTCGAGTCCCGCCCGACGCCCAGCCGCCTGGATGATCAGCCACGCGCCTTGCCTGCTCAACCGGTCACCACGAAGCCCCAGAAAAAGCGCGGGCGTCGACCTGCCCCGCGCCGAGTAGAGCGGACGCACCCGCACCAGATACGCGTCGAGCGCCGCCCGCGCGAAACTGCCCACCGGCACCAGCCGCTGTTTGCTGCCTTTGCCGAGAACCCGCACGAAGTCGGAGCCGTGAGGCACATCATCCACATTCAACGACACCGCTTCAGAGATTCGGCAGCCTGTTGCGTAGAGCAGCTCGAGCAGGGCCCGGTCGCGCAGCGCGTTCGGCTCGTCTCCGCCCGTCGCCTCGAGAAGAAGCGTCATCTGCTCGATCGAAATCGCCTTCGGCAGACGGCTCGGCAGTTTCGGCGGCTTCACCTCACGCGCCGCGTTGTTTACGGTCTGGCCCTCTTCGGCCAGAAACCGGTGCAGCCCCCGCACCGATGACACGATGCGTGCCACCGATGACGAAGCGAGCGGCACAACGAGGCCCGTCTGCGGGTCAGGTATTTCGGCCTTAAGCTGCCGGGTGAATTCGCTGATCTGCGCCTCGCCCACGTCGTCGAACGACAAGACGCCGTGCGCGGTCAGCCACGTTTCGTACCGCCCTAGATCACGTCGATATGCCGCCAGCGTGTTGCCGGCCAGCCCGCGTTCGATGGTCAGGTGGCGCAGGTAGCCGTCGATGGGCGAGTGGATGCCCGGCAACCCCTCACCCGCCACGCTCACTTGTGCAGCCGCAACCATTCCGGCCACGGCTCGTCGGCCGGTTTGAGCGAGGCCCAGCCGTCAACTCGCGACCGATACGCGGCGAGCGACGAAATGACGAGTGACGGATTCTGAAGCGTTCCGTCGAGTACGGCAGCCACCACCTCGTCGAGCGGCACCCAGCGCACTTGCATGTCGGCCTCTTCGTCTTCACGATCGAAAGGCGTGTCGGTGGCGTGCAGCCCCCGCGCTACGTAGATGCGAATGAGCTCGTTGTTGCCACCGGGCGTGGTGGCGTAGTCGAGCAGCACGTTCCAGGTGTCGGCGCGCAGGTCGACCTCTTCGGCCAGCTCGCGTTGGGCGGCCACCAGAAAGTCTTCACCCGAAATGTCGAGTAGCCCTGCCGGAATCTCCCACTCGCGCGAGCGAACGGGGTGCCGGTACTGCTGAATGAGCAGCACGCGATCGTCGTCGTCGATGGCCAGCACCGCAACGGCACCGGGGTGGTCGACGAACTCGCGCAGCGTGTCTTTACCGTTGTAGTCGAAGGTCTCGCTGCGTACATCCCAGATCTTGCCGGCGAACACCACGTCGCTGCGGCTGACACTCAGGTCGACGGGCTCGTCGCGCGGTGCGTCACTCACCTCACACCTCCGCGGGGAAGAGCTTGCTGGCTTCTTGACGCTCGAGTGCGGCCACGATCAGCCCGTCGAAAAGTGGATGCGCCCGATTCGGCCGCGACCTCAGCTCGGGGTGCGCCTGCGTGCCCACATAGTACGGGTGAACATCCCGAGGCAGCTCGACGAACTCGACTAAGTGGTCATCGGGCGAGGTGCCCGAGAACCACAGGCCGGCGTCGGCGATCTGGCCGCGGAAGTTGTTGTTCACTTCGTAGCGGTGGCGGTGGCGTTCTTCGACCGTCGGAGCGTCGTAGAGCTGCTCGACGAGCGAACCCGACGCAAGTTTCGCTTCGTACAGGCCGAGGCGCATCGTGCCGCCCAGGTCGCCCCCGGCGATGATGTCGACCTGCTCGGCCATGGTCGCGATGACCGGAAAGGGGGTATCGGGGTTGAATTCGCTCGACGACGCGTCGTCGAGGCCGACGACGTTGCGGGCGTACTCGATGACCATGCACTGCAGCCCGAGGCACAGGCCGAGGCTCGGAATGCCGTTCTCGCGGGCGAACCGCAGCGCGCCGAGCTTGCCCTCGATGCCGCGAACCCCGAACCCGCCGGGAACGCAGATGCCGTCGATGTCGCTCAGCTCTTTGGCCGCCTGTTCGGGCGTTTCGCAATTGTCGGAGGCGATCCACTTCAGGTTGACCTTCGTGCGGTGGGCGAACCCGCCCGCTCGAAGCGCCTCGGTCACTGAGAGGTAGGCGTCGGGCAGGTCGATGTACTTGCCCACCAACCCGATGGTCACCTCGTGCTTCGGCTCGTGCACCGCGGCCAGAAGCTGCGACCAGCCCGACCAGTCGACTTCGCCGGTCGTCAAACCGAAGTGGTCGATGATGTACGAATCGAGGCCCTGGTTGTGCAGCATCGTCGGAATGTCGTAGATCGAAGGCACATCAATCGCGTTCACCACGGCGTCTTCGTCGACGTCGCACATCAGTGCGATCTTGCGTTTGTTCGAATCGGAGACCGGGCGGTCACTTCGCAACACCAGGGCATCGGGCTGAATACCGATCGACCGCAGCGCCGCCACCGAGTGCTGCGTGGGCTTGGTCTTCTGCTCACCCGAAGCGTTCATGAACGGTACGAGCGACACGTGCACGAAGAACACGTTGCGACGGCCGAGTTCGTGACGAACCTGGCGGGCCGATTCGAGAAACGGCTGCGATTCGATGTCGCCGACGGTGCCGCCGATCTCGGTGATGATCACGTCGGGCGCGTCATCGCCCTGAGCCTGCAACCGCATGCGCCGCTTGATCTCGTCGGTGATGTGCGGAATGACCTGAACGGTATCGCCGAGGTACTCGCCGCGACGCTCTTTCGCGATGACGGTGGAGTAGATCTGCCCGGTCGTGACGTTCGCGGCCTGGTTGAGGTTGATGTCGAGAAAACGCTCGTAGTGGCCGATGTCGAGGTCGGTCTCAGCACCGTCGTCGGTGACGAACACTTCACCGTGCTGAAACGGATTCATCGTGCCCGGGTCGACATTCAGATACGGGTCGAGCTTCTGCATGACCACGTGCAACCCGCGTGCAGTGAGGAGATTGCCGAGACTCGCGGCGGTCAGCCCCTTGCCGAGGCTAGAAACGACACCACCCGTGACGAAAATGTGCTTCGTCAGTTTTGTACTCTGATTTGTACTCTGACCTGTGTACGAGCTGACGCTCGCACCTGCAACAGGTGTTCCGGGCTGGGGGTCGTTTTGATGATCATCCACGGAGTTCCACTCTAACAGTAGACAAGCGGCCGACTACCTTTTCGACCCGCTGGCGGCGAGCTCGATCAGTTCTCGAGCGTGGGCCAACCCGCTCTCAGAGTCGGGCAAGCCCGACAGCAGTCGTGCCATCTCGGCGACCCGCGCCTCGCCGCGAAGCTGCTGCACACTGCTCTCAGTCACCGCGCCGTCGGAGTCTTTGACCACCGAGAGGTGATTGGTGGCGAACGCCGCCACCTGCGCCAGATGGGTCACGACGATGACCTGCGACCCCTCGGCCAGCCGCGCGAGCCGGCGGCCGATTTCGATGGCCGAGGCGCCGCCAACACCGGCATCCACCTCATCGAAGACGAACGTAGGAACCGGGTCGGTTGCGGCCAGCACCACTTCGATGGCGAGCATGATGCGCGAGAGTTCGCCGCCCGAAGCACCCTTGCCGAGTGGCCGGGGCTCTGCGCCTTCGTGAGCGGCCAGCAGAAACTGCACCGTGTCGCGGCCGCTCGCCGTGAGCTCGGTGCCTTCGATCGACTCGACCACGAGCTGCGAGCCGCCCATGGCGAGCGCGGTCAGTTCGGCCGACACGAGGGCGCTCAGCTGCACTGCCGCTGCTGAGCGAGCGGTCGTCAGATCGGTGGCCAGGGCATCCACTATGGCCGCGCGCTCGGCTACCGCGTCGGTCAGTTCTTCGATGCGATCGGAGTCGTTGTCGAGTTCGAGCAGCCGGGGGCCGGCCGCGGCGAAGTACTCGATCACATCGTCGAGGCTCGGCCCGTACTTTCGCGCGAGCACCGAGAGCTCGGCACGGCGCTCTTGCACGTCGTCGAGCTCGGCTCCGCCATCGGTGTAGAGCTCGGCCAGGTAGCTCGACAGCTGGGTCGAGATCTCGGCGATCAGAAACGACGCACTCGCCAGCTGCTCCACAATCGGCTCGAGTGCCGCATCATGGCCGCTCACCCGCTCGAGCTGGCGCAGCGCACCGTCGAGCAGCGTCACCGTATCGGCATGCCCATCGAGGTCGTCAGACGAAATCGCCTCGCGGGCTGCGGCGGCGGCAACCCGCAGGTCTTCGAGGTTGGTGAGCCGGCTGGCGCGCTCCGCGAGCGTGACGTCTTCGGCCGGCTGCGGCGACAGCGCGTCGATCTCGTCAACCGCGACCCGCAGCGCGTCAGCCTCACGAATGCGCTCATCACGCTGCGATACCAGTGTGTCGAGTTCGTCTTGTAGCTCATGCCAGGCTCGAAATGCCTCGCTGTAACTCTCGAAGATCGAAGCGAACCCGGGCCCCGCGAACCGGTCGAGTGCCAGCCGTTGCTGAGTGGATGATCGTAGCCTCAGCTGATCCGACTGACCATGAACCACCACCAGCCGTTCACCGAGCTCGCCCAGCACACCCACGGGAGCGCTCCGGCCGCCCACGATGGCGCGACTGCGGCCTTCCCCCGACACCGAGCGCGACAAAATCAGCTCGCCCAGGCCCCGCTGCCCCGCACCCTCGCCCAGAAGCTCATCGATCTCTCCCCCGGCGTCGCGAACCCGTTCGGCAACAGCAGAGTTCACCGGCAAACGCCAGCGCCCCTCCACCCAGCTCTGCGCGGAGCCGACTCGTACCTGCCCGGCGACCGCACGCTCGCCCATCAGCAGACCGAGTGCTTGCACCACCATCGTCTTGCCCGCCCCGGTCTCCCCGGTCACCGCAGTGAACCCGGGCCCGAGCGGCAGCACCGCGTCAGCGATCACCCCCAGATCGCGAATGGTGATCTCGTCAATGACCCCGCGCGCCACGGCGGCGCCCGACCTAACCAATGGCGTCATCGCCCGTCTTCACCGGCCCGCGCCACCCGTCGACCGGCAGCGAGAACTTGCGCACCAGCCGATCGGAGAACGGCCCGTGCGTCAGCCTGGCCAAACGCACCGGCACATCAGACTTCCGCGCCTCGGCACGCGCCCCGTGCGGCAAATCGAACCCGCGCCGCCCATCGCACCACAGCACACCAACGCCCGGCGTACGCTCGAGCAACTCCACGGCAAGCACCGACTCCGGCCCGATCACCAGCGCCCGCGAAAACAGCGCATGCGGGCTCAGCGGAACGAACAACAACGCATCAAGGCTCGGCCACACAATAGGGCCGCCCGCCGAGAACGAATACGCGGTCGATCCGGTCGGCGTCGCCATCACCACACCGTCGCACCCGAAGCTCGACAGCGGCCGCCCGTCGACCTCGATCACCACCTCGATCATGCGCTCACGACTGGCCTTCTCCACGGTCGCTTCGTTCAGCGCCCACCCCTCATAAACGACCTCGTTGCCCACCGTCACGACGATGTCGAGCGTCATGCGCTCCTCGACCGTGTAGTCGCCGTCGAGCACGCGCTCCACCGACGCACGCAGATCTTCGCGCTCGCTCTCAGCCAGAAAACCCACGTGACCGAGGTTTACCCCGAGCAGGGGAACCGAGCATCCGCGCACCACCTCGGCTGCGCGAAGAATGGTGCCATCGCCGCCGAGCACGACAACCAGCTCGAGGTCGGCGATCTCCACACCGTCACCGAGCACACCGATGATTGAGGGATCAGTCAAACGCTCGGCGATGTCAGCCAGGTCGCCCGAGTCGAGCACCGGCGTCACCCCGGCCGCCGCCAGCTGATCGCACACCTGCATCGCCGCGTCAACCGAGTCTCGACGCCCCGTGTGCAGCACAACAAGCATGAAACGGGGTGTGGTCACGGGGTATGTGCTCCTGAAACTCGTAAAACGCGGTCTCTCCATTCTGTCGGATTGCTACCCGCACTGGCGCTGAGCCAGACCAGATACTCATGATTTCCGGCATTTCCGATGATTGGGGAGGAGAGGAGCCCGGCCGTACCCAGCCCGAGGTCGAACGCGGCCCACAGCACAGCAGAAATCGCATCGGCCCGAAGCCCAGCGTTTCGCACGACTCCCTCACGGATGCCCGACCGCCCCACCTCGAACTGCGGCTTCACCAGCAGCACGAAGTCGGCTCCCGGCTCGGCAACGGCGACTAATGCCGGCAGCACCGTGGTCAGCGAGATGAACGACAAGTCGCCCACCACCAACGACGGTGCCTCAGCGATACCGGAGACCTCGGCGAGTGACTCGGGCGTGGCGAAGCGCAGGTTGTAACCCTCGACGACCGAGACCCGGGCATCCGCCGACACCACCGGTGACAGCTGACCGTGCCCCACATCGGCGGCAATGACACGTCGGGCGCCGCGTTCGAGCAGTACCTGCGTGAATCCGCCGGTCGAAGCGCCCGCATCGAGCACCACCCGACCGTCGACGCTGACACCGTCGAAGGCATCAAGCGCCGCAACGAGTTTGCCAGCCGCCCGGCTCACGTACTGGTCTTCGCCCTCGACATGCAGAACCTGACCCTCACGAACCTTGGCAGCCGGCTTCACGGTCACCACGCCGTCGATACTGACGAAGCCATCGGCAATGAGCTGCGCGGCATGGTTTCGCGACCGGGCCAGCCCGCTTTCGGCCAACGCCGTGTCGAGCCTCGCCTCACCCACGCGCTGCGGACTGATCTGACCCTTCGAGCCGCGTTCGCAGTTCGTCGTAGATCTGAACGTATGCGCCGGCCCGAGCGTCAAGCGGTTGCTGCTCGATCACGCGCAGCCTCGACAGCAGCTCACCTTCGCCACCGGCCTGCTCAACCACCTCGTCTGTCACCTCTTTAGGCTACCCTGAGCCTCAGCTGTAGAGCTCAGGCGCAACGTTCAGCCCGTAAATCGGCTGACCAGACGCCCAAATCAGTGCGCTGCCAGCGCGAATCACGTCGACCTGCGAGTCGCCTGATTTCACCACTTCGACCGACGTTCCGCGCAATCGCACCACGGATTTACCTACCGTCGCCACGGTGTTGTCGTGCGAAAGCTCCGTGGGCGGGTACGGCTCGAACAACCCCCGCAGATCATCCAGAATGAAAGTCGGCCGCGAGTCTGTGTCGGCCGCGAGCAGTTGTTTCGCACCGTCAATGCCGGTCAGAACGTGGGCTGAGCGGATGCCCGCCCGATTCGCCCCGATGATGTCGGTATCGAGGCGATCCCCGATGAACAGCGGCACTTCAGCGCCGAACCGGGCAACTGCGGCCTCGAAGATCGCCTTCTCGGGCTTGCCGCCCACGACCGGCAACGTTCCCACGGCCGTGTGCACGGCGGATACCAGGGTACCGTTGCCGGGCGCAATGCCCCCCTCCACCGGAATCGTCCAGTCGGTGTTCGTCGCCACCCACGGAATGCCGCGATGAAGCGCAAAGCTCGCTTGCGCTAGATCCTTCCAGGCGACATCGGGCGCAAAACCTTGAATGACTGCTGCCGGCTCATCTGCGGCCTGCCTGGTCACGGTGAAGCCGGCCTTTTCGACCTCACTGGTCAACCCGACTCCGCCCACCACCAGAATCAGCGACCCCGGCTCGACCAGGCCCGCGAGCAGCTTCACGGCGGCTTGGGGGCTGGTCACCACGTCATGCGGCACCACTTTCAGACCGAAGCTCGAAAGGTGCTCGGCGACCTGAACGTCGGTTCGCGACGCGTTGTTCGTGATGTAACCGACGCGCACACCTTCGGCGGCTGCCTTGTTCAAGGAGTCGACGGCATAATCGATCGCATTCGCCCCCGTGTACACGACCCCGTCGAGATCGGCCAGAACAACATCGATACCGTCGAGCGGGGTCACTGCAGCGTCACTCTTTCGCGTCTTGAACAGGCTCACCATTCTCCTCGTCTTCGGCGTGCTCGACTTCGGCGGTCTCTTCGTCTTCGGCGGTCTCTTCGTCTTCGGCGGTCTCTTCGTCTTCGGCGGTCTCTTCGTCTTCGGCGGTCTCTTCGTCTTCGGCGGCAAGATCGACGTACTCGACCTCTTCTTCGAAGACCTCGATCATGTCATCGTCAGCATCGACGGCATCGAGTGCCGCCTCGGCGCGCTCGGCGTTGTCACGCCAGGCTGCCGCGTCTGATTCCCGGCCGAGGTCGCCGAGCACTTCGGCGTACGCCCAGAAGAGATCAGGGCTGTAACTGTAGGCACGCGAGGCGTCGAGCTGGGCAATCTCGAGCTCAGCGAGAGCCAACTCCGGCTGACCCAAATCAAGTCGAGTCCCCGACATGGCGATCGCGACAGCGACCTGGCTCGCTGGCGTCAGCGTCGAACGCTCCACCGAACGGCCCAGCTCGAGAGCGCGGTCAGGTCTGCCCAAGCCTCTCTCGCTATCGACCATCAAGGCGAGCTGCTCGTTCGAGCCCGAAATTCGTCGGTACGTACGCAGCTCACGAATTGCCAGCGCGTAGTCGCCTGTCGCGTACGCGGTGATCGCCAACGTCTCGCGAACCATAGCAATGCGGCCTGCTCGACGCGAAGCAGAGGTAGCGTGCTTGTGAGCCAGCTCGGGATCTTCGTCGATCAGCCGAGCGACCATCACGAGGTGCTTCGCAACGCCTTCGGCGTTCTCCTTCGAGAGAGTCTTCAATTCGTTGTAGGCAAGACGATCGAGTTCTTTGACCGAGACGTCGTCGTCGATCTCAGGGTCATCGTGATGCGGGCGTACAGCGCGTAGTTCGCGGGCGCGCAACTCCTCTGGAGTGAGTTCTTCGTCGCGACGGCCGCCTCGTTCGCGCTGTTTGTCGCGGGCACCGGGCGCGGAACTGCGAGCGGGCTTGCCATCACTTGTCCACAGACGCTTTTCACCGCTGTGCTGCGGACGTGAGCTCTTCGGCCGAGCGGAGCCGCTGCGCGCTCCGTCTGATCGCGCGCCATCGTCACGGCGGCCTGGGCGTTTCTCCCTGTCTGGTGAATCGCTCATGACACTCCTCCTGTTTGATGCGCGCGCTGTGTAGATGTAGGTACAGCCTATTGGCTGGTGTGATCCCCGTCAGGGATTCACGGGTTAAACAACTGAGGCCCACCTGTTGGGGTGGGCCTCAGTCTTACGTTGGGTCCGGCGGTGTCCTACTCTCCCACAGGGTCTCCCTTGCAGTACCATCGGCGCTGAGAGTCTTAGCTTCCGGGTTCGGAATGTTGCCGGGCGTTTCCCTCTCGCTATGGCCGCCGAAACACTGTCGA
>NZ_BMGP01000006.1 GCF_014640255.1 Subtercola lobariae
AGAAGCCCCGCCTGCACCCGCCTGCACACTCACGTCATATCCCAGCTTGATCAGCTGGGCGACGGTAGAGGGGGTCGCAGCGACCCGCGTCTCACCCTCAGCCGTCTCAGCAACAACTCCGATACGCACAGCGGTCTCCTTCGACACACGATTTTTCTTGGGGGGCGGATGCCCGTGGTTACCAGGGAATGAGGCCGTGCTCAGGGTCGTTCTCTTCGCTGACGAACGTGCCCGTTGGGCCGTCAGGGCCCAGCAGGGCCAGTTTCGCTACACGGGCTGCTGCGATGTCGACCGCGCCGGTTCCGTGATACCGCGTGAAATCCGTTGCGGTGAACCCGGGGTCGACCGCGTTCACCTTGAAAGGCGTATCGCGCAATTCACTGGCCAGAATGATGGTGTACATGTTCTGCGCTGCCTTCGATGAAGCGTACACGGCGGGCTTGTTGCCGTAGTACTGCCACGAGGGGTCGCTGTGCAGCGTGAGAGATCCGACGCTGGAAGAAACGTTGACGATGCGGGGCGCAGGCGACTTCTTCAGCAGGTCGAGGAATGCCTGGGTGACGCGCACAACACCCAGAACGTTGACGTTGTACACGAGTGTGAATTTCTCGATGGTGGCTTCTGTCGCCGTCTGCGGCCGATCACCGCTGATGCCGGCGTTATTGATGAGAACGTCAAGCACATCTGTCTTCTGACCGATCGTGACGCGAGCTGCCGCCACGGAATCAGCATCGGTCACGTCGAGCTGCACGGCTTCAACAGCGGTCAGCCCTTCATCGTGCAATTTTTGCACTGCCTCCTCGCCACTCTGCAGAGTTCGCGAGCCGATAAACACGTGAAAGCCCTCTCGAACGAGTTCGCGCGCGGTCCATAACCCGATGCTGCGATTGCCGCCGGTAATCAGTGCGGTCTTCATGACAATGGTCTCCCTCGACTTCTTCACACGGTGAACATAGCGGCAGGGTCGCCACCAGAACCGCGAAAACTTTACTCTAATAGTATCAATTGATACTATCGTCTTGCTCTGAACTGCAGTGACCAGACCCGGTTCGGGCGATCAGGTCAGCGCAGATTTTCCGTCAAGAAACGGAAGCGACACTCTGACGTCGCGCTCCTCGAGGAGCTCAGAAACGCGCCCGAGAACTCGAATGAACTTCTGCCGCTCGTCGAGCGATAGCTCGTCGAGCAGAGCCGCGGTTTCCGCGTGTGCGGGAATCAACTCTGTTGTCACAAGCTCCTCGCCCTCGGCCGTCAACTCGACGAGCGTCACTCGCCCGTCACTCGGGTGAGGGCTGCGGCGAACGAGGCCTTCTCGTACGAGTCCGTCGACGATCACCGTCATGCTCCGCTTCGAGAGATCGTTCACTGCACCGAATTGAGCCATTCCGATGGGCGCACCGTGCTTGTAGAGGCCTACGAGCAGGCCTGCTCGCCCGATGGTCATGCGCGGGTAACGCTCCACTCGTGAACGCGACCATTGTTTCAGACCCTTAGAGACAGCGATGAACTCCGCCATCACGTCAAGACCAGATGGCGCAGCGTCTTCTGCAGCAGGTTCATTCATTGAGCGTCATTATAGGTTGACGATCGACAGACTGACGAGCCGCTCTCGTGGCCACTATGGCATGAGCAACACCTTGCCTGTCGTCTGACGCGCTTCGATGGCACGGTGTGCGGCGGCCGCATCGGAAAGGTCGTACGGAGCATCCACGAGAATATCGAGGTGCCCCCCTGCGAGCAGATCAAAGCACGCCTGGGCTCGATACTCGATCTCGTGCGGCTCGCGAACGTGGTCGTTGACCCGCGGGAAGGTGAAGAACAACGAACGTTCTCTGAGCGGCGCGAGCGGAATCGAATCGATACCGCCGCCTGACGTTCCGTACAGCACGTAGGTGCCGCGTTGTTTGACAGAGCGGATGCTGGCATTCAGTGTCGGCGTACCCGTACCGTCGAAAACCACGTCGACGCCGCCCGAGATATCCATGACCTGGCGCGCCAGCTGCGAGAGATCGGGGTCTCGCACGGCATCAGCCACGAAGACGTGGTCGGCACCGGCGGCGCGCGCGATCTCGCATTTGGCCGGCGTGGAGGCGACCGCGAGCACTGTACCGCCCGCGTGCTTGATCATCTGGGTGATGAGCCGCCCGGTGCCACCCGCAGCGGCATGCACAAGGGCCACGGTTGACGCTGTGACCGGATACACGGCAGACGTCAGATAGTACGCCGTGACGCCTTGGCCCAAAATGGCGGCGGCCAACGTGTCATCGACCCCGTCGGGAACCCTGATGACGTGGTTCGCCGGCAGAACGACTCGCTCGGCATAACTCGCCCGGCCCGTGAACCACGACACGCGCGCACCGAGCAATGTCGGGTCTGCCTTCGACCCCACCTCTACGACGACTCCGGTGCCCTCGACACCCGGCACAAAAGGCAACGGCACCGGGTAGAGGCCCCGGCGCTGCTGAATATCGAGAAAGTTCACCCCGGCATAGGTGACGGCGACGAGCACGTCACTCTCGCCGACCTGCGGGTCTTCGACGTCACGCAGACGAAGAACGTCTGGAGCACCGGTTTCGTGAATGCTTACTGCGCGCATGTGTTGTCCTGAAGGTGAGTGCCAGCGATTGAATGCTCCGGATGCCCGTTGCCATCCGCCCGGGCAGAACGCCGATCATCCACCAAGGTACGCTTCCTGAACGCTCTCAGAGGCACGCAGTTCGGCACCGGTGCCGCGCGCCACCACCCGCCCCCGCTGCAGCACGATGGCATTGTCGGCCACGCGCAACGCACGATCGACGAACTGCTCGATCAACAGAATCGCCGCGCCCGTCTGGGTTGCAATGAGCCCGACCAGTCGAAGCACCTCATCGACCAGCAACGGGCTCAGACCCAACGATGGTTCGTCGAGAATCAAGTAGCGGGGGTTCGCTGCTGCAGCACGCATCATGGCGACCATCTGCTGCTCGCCGCCCGACAGCAGACCGGCACGGCGGTGCGTCAACTCTTTGATGGCGGGAAACGACTCCATCATGGTGGCGACGAGTTCGCGCCCCTTGGCCTTGCCCGAGCCCGCAGCGGTCGAACCGAGCGCAATGTTCTCGGCCACAGTGAGCGACCCGAACAGGCGCCTGCCTTCCGGCACAAGCGTGATGCCGTGACGCGCTCTCGCGTTGGCCTCTAGTCGGGTGATCGACTTTCCGTCGAGCTCGAGATCTCCCGACTGCAAACGAAGACTGCCGGCGAGAGTCTTGGCCAGAGTCGATTTGCCAGCCCCGTTGGCCCCGACCACGGCCAGCACAGTTCCTGGCACCAGCTCGATCGAGATCTCGTGGAGGGCGGCGATCTTGCCGTACCCCGAAGTGAGTTCTTTCGCAACAAGACTCATGCTATTGGCTCCACAACGCTCGATTTCGGTTCACTTGTGATCTCTGCTGCGATGGATCCCAAATAGGCCCGCATGACTCGCTTATCAGACAAGACCTCGTCGGGCAGCCCCGACGCCAGCACCTGACCAGAAGCAAGACAGACAATGCGGCCGGCCGTGCGGCGCACCAACGGCATGTCGTGTTCCACGATGAGAATCGCGAGCCCTTCGTCACGAAGTCGCAGCAGAAGCGTCGAGAGCGTCGCAGCCTCGCTGGCGTTCAGACCAGCCGCCGGCTCGTCGAGAATCAGCACCTCTGGTGACGATGCGATCGCCCGGGCCAACTCCACGCCTCGCTGCCGCCCATATGACAGGTCGCCGGCCCGTAGTTCCGCCAGTTCTAGCAGACCGACACGCTCGAGCGCGTGCTGCGCGGCTGCGAGATCTGCTTCCCCCTGGCGATGCGCAGAGGGCCCACCGAAGATTCCGCGAAACCACGATTGCGTGCCCAGGCTCTTCGACCCCGCCAGCACATTCTCGATCACCGAGCGATCGAGCAAGAGAATCGGGGCTTGAAAGGTTCGCGCGATGCCCCCACGACGACGCAGGTGAGCGGGAACACTCTTCAGGTCACGACCATTCAACGTTATGGTGCCGCGATCAGGCGTGTACACCCCCGAGATCATGTTGGCGACAGTCGATTTGCCCGCGCCGTTAGGGCCAATGAGGGCAAGAATCTCACCGGCATCAACGGAGAGCGAAACGTCGGTGACAGCCCGAATACCACCGAATGAGAGACCGACACCGCTGATCGAGAGCACGGCGCCTGCACGTACCTCCTTATCAGCACTGCGCTCTTCGGTATTTCGTTCCTCTATATATGGAGGTTCGTCGATCGGCGCCGGTTGTTGCTCAGCGCTCGGAAGATGCTGTTCTGTGCGGCCGCGGCGCTTGGCCGATCGATTCGCAAAGACGCGCGACACCGTGCCGACGATACCCTCGCGCATGAAAATGATGAGAAGAATGAGAATCACGCCGATGATGCCCTGAGAAGACAGATACCACTGATGACTGATCGCCTTCTGTTCCCACTTCACGAAGTTGGTGACATACGGCGAGGTCTGCAGCCAGAGGATGATCGCCGTACCGACCAGCGGACCAAGCACGGTGCCATTGCCGCCGAGAATCGCCATCACCAAGAGGTTGATGCTGAGAACGAAGACGAACGACTCGGGCTGCAAATGCCCGAACAGCAAAGCGTACTCGACACCGGCCATACCTGCCAGGGCGCTGGCCAGGGCGAACACAGAGATCTTGCGCCACAACACATTGATGCCCAGGTGCGCCGCCAGAAGCTCACTTTCTTTAATGGTGAGAAGCGACAGCCCCCACTTCGAGCGCATCAGGCGTCGCGCTCCGATGAGGGTCAGAACGAGCACCCCGAGAAGCACGGCGACGAGGGTGGGCGCCTGACCGGCAGAAAGCGGAGGCGTCAGCGAGATGCCGAACACCTGCACTACGGGCAGAGAAGACGTGCCGTTCTGCTCTGAGTTCGGGTAGCCGGCGAATTGGCCGAACACCGGTAGCTGTGAAATCAGAACATAGACGATCGTCGCGCCGAAGAGCGTGACGATCACGAGCTGGGGGCCACGCAATCGGCCCGTGGCCCAGGCGATGATTCCGCCGAGAACCGCGCATGCCGCCACTGCGACGAGCACAGCCAGCCAGGTGGGCCAGCCGTATTGCATGCGCAGGTACGACATCGTATAGGCCCCGATGGCGACGAATGCACCCTGGCCGAGCGAAGGCATACCGGCGCGACCGACCAAGAACGTGATGCCGACCACGGCCAAGGTCAGTGCCGCCACCTGGCCGATGAGCTGAGCCTGCGAGAGGGCAGATCCCGCGCCGGAGCTGACCGTCAGATAGAAGACAACGGCCAGAATCGTCAAACCGCCAGCGAAGGCAAAACCCTTGAGTCGTGTCTTGTTGAATGTCGCCACTTTACTCACACTTTCTCCAGAGCCCGTTTGCCGAATATGCCCTGCGGGCGAAGCACCAGCACGAGAATCACGAGAATCAGACCCGAGACCTGCCCTATCGCTGAACCGAAGATGTAGCTCGACAACTGCGTCACGACACCGAATATCGCACCGCCGACCAGAACACCGCCTATCGACGTGAAGCTGCTGATGATGGCGGCGCCGAACGACGCAAGCAGAAGCGGGCTGCCGAGCGCTGGCGACACGCCCACTTGGGCGCTCCAAAGCACGGCACCGATGCTGACGCCGATCATTCCCACCGCGTAGCTCCCGATGCGAATCCGATTGGTGCGAATTCCCATGAGTTCGGCGGTGCCTCGATCTTCGGCCACCGCGCGCATGCGCAGGCCGATACCGGTATAGCGCGAAGCCAGTTCGATGATGCCGATGATCGAGACAGACACCACCCCGATCAGAATCAACTGATTCGAGAGCGTCACATCTCCGATGGTGAGGGTGCCCGGAATAGTGGCATAGCCGAGCCGGTGAACTTGCCCACCTTGGCTGTTCAAGATGAGGTCATCGAAGACCAGGCCGAGCGCCACCAGACTCAGGATCCACCGGATGTCGTGCTCCGATGACCCTGAGAATGGTGCGACACCCACTCTGAACAGCACCGCGCCGAAGGCCGTCGCCAGAATCGCCACGATCGCGATTCGCCCTGGCGTGGTGAGCCAATCGAACGGTGCCAGCGCCAGCGCAAGGAACGCGGATGCACTCATCACCGACGCGACAGCGAAGTTGATCGTTCGAGTCGTCATGTAGGCAAGAACAGCCGACTGTGCGATGAGTGCGTAAAGCGAGCCTATGAGCAGGCCGGTGAGTATCTGCTGCAGCATTTCTTATCCTTGAGGTACAGAACCGGTTGAGATCAGGTTGCCGTTCGGGTCGAGGGCCTGAAGAAACCACTTCGAGGGGTCTGCATCGAACAAGTCGTGATCTGTGGGAGAGAACGGGGTGCCGAAGTCCACACCGAGCGACGAGAAGTCGGTGATGTCTTCCATGGCCTTGCGCACGGCCTCGTAGTTCGTGGCGCTGCCGACCTTGGCGACCGCGGCCATGTAGAGCTGCACGGCCGCGTAGGTGTTGGCAACCGTCGACAGACGCGACGGCGGCGAGCCGTATTTCGCTTTGTATTCAGCCGCGAGGTCTTGCACCGGCTTCGAGGTCAAGTCGCGGGAATCGACGATCTTCAGGTTTGCCCAATCCGACGGCGATGCGACATTCGAGTACTCCGGTCCTTCAGCTTGACCGGTGGCGACCATCGGGTTGGGCTTGTAGTTCGCGTCTGAGATCGCCTTGGTGACCGCAGCGATATCTGCACCGTTCGACATCGTGATGTAGAGCGAGTTGACGCCGGCGTCTTTCAGACGCTGGATGGCGCCGGAGACGTCGGGGGCGCCCGCAGCCAGAGGTTCAACCGCCAGGTCTTTGCCGGCCTTCTGAGCGTAGGCCTGCATCGAAGCCAGACTCGACTGCCCGAAGGCGTCTGTCGAGTAGATCAGGCCCACCTTGGCATTGTTCGCGTAAAGGTATTGTCCGACTACATTCGCCGCCATGGCATTGGAGTTGATGGTGCGAAAGAGCCAGTTCGGCTGAATCGACATGTCGACGAGGTTGTCGGCACTCGAGCTCGGGCTCAGCCACGGGCGACCGGTTGACTGGACCACACTCGCTATCTGAAGGGCCGAGCCAGAAGTCGCCGGCCCGAGAAGAACGTCGATCTTGTCGTCGTTGAGCATCGTCTGCACCGCTCGCGATGCCACGGCCGGGTCACTCTGGTCGTCGACAACCTCATCGGTGAAGTTGATGTTGTACTTCTTGCTGAAGTCATCTGCGGCGAGCTCGTACCCGCGCTGCAGCTCTCCCACGCCGGCAAAAGCGGCGTATGCACCGGTCTGCGGCCCGAGAATTCCCATCTTGACGGGAATGCCGCCGGGATTTCCGGTGCTCGACGCCGAATCGTCTGAGCTGCCCGCCGAGCAACCAGCCAGAGTCAACGCCGCCGTGAGCGTGACTGCTGCGAGCAAAATCGTTCTCTTCGGTCTGATGTATGACCGTGTTCGTGCGCTATGAAGCTTCATTGCTTACGCCTTCCGTTTGCGGTTCTGATGCAAGTCCTTGCACTAAACGGCGGCAGTCTCCGGACTCCCGGCACCCTTGCCGTCGTTTCCCATCTAAGGGCAGGCCAAATACGAAGTCAATAGATTAGAGTCACATTTGTCTATTAGTTTGATCACGCTTTCTCGAGTTGCTCACTCTTGACCTAAGACACGATATCGTTCACTATTAAGCACACATCTGCATATTCGTAAAGGAGCGAGAATGTTCACCATCGGTCTCGAAGAGCACTTCGTCACGCCAGACCTCGTGAAGTATGGGGCGGCCGCAGCAGACATCGCCCAGCCGAAAGCGTGGGCAGACGCCTCACGGAGACTGCTCGACGTATTCGACGAGCGGCTCGCTCTCATGGACGAGACCGGTCTCGACGTGCAAGTGCTCTCGCTGAACTCCCCCGGCCTTCAGGCCGAAGCAGACGCACCCACGGCCGTGCGCCACATGCGTGAGGTCAACGACTTTCTCGCGGGAGCGATTGCCGATCATCCCACCCGTTTCGGCGGCTTCGCGGCGCTCGCCCTGCAAGACCCGAATGCGGCGGCCGACGAACTCGAGCGCACTGTGACTGAGCTCGGCATGAGCGGAGCGCTCGTGAACGCTCACACCCAAGGCCGGTACCTCGACGACCCCGCCTACGACGTGGTGTGGGAGCGGGCCGAGCAACTCGACGTGCCACTGTACCTGCACCCGGCGAACGGCGTCGACTTCGCAGACGTGTTGACCGGGCATCCTGAGCTCATCGGCCCCATGTGGAGCTGGGGTCTCGACACGTCATCACACGTGCTGCGGCTCATCTTCGGCGGCGTCTTCGACCGACACCCGAACGCGAAACTGCTGCTCGGGCACATGGGCGAAGCTCTGCCGTACGTGCTCTGGCGGCTGGACTCGCGCTGGGGCTTTCACAACCACCGCGGAATCGAGCTCGCGCTCGGAAACCCGTCGGAATACCTCAAGCGCCACCTCTATGTCACCACCAGCGGCGTCTGCGACAACGCGCCATTGCGCTGTGCCATCGACGCTATGGGCATCGACCACGTGCTGTTCGCCACCGACTACCCCTTCGAAGAAATGGGAACCGCGACCGAGTTCATCGAGACGGCTGCGCTCACCGACGCCGAGCGCGCCGCCATCTCGCATGAAAACGCAGCGCGACTGCTGCGCATCGCTGTACCCGCGGCCGAGGGCCGTGCCTGATCTGCCAGACCGAACTATCACCAACAGAACCATGAGAACGGAGAAACCATGACCATCGAGGCATCTCAGGCCGTCGTCGAAGATGACGCGGCCGCCAGTATCACCGTGAAGCACTGGATCGGCGGCGAGTTCGTCGACTCGGCCCGCACCGGAACGAGCATCAGCCCGGCTACGGGCAAAAAGATCGGCACCTTCGCCGACGCCGACACCGCGACCGGCCAGGCCGCGATCGACGCGGCCGCGCGCGCGTTCGCCGAAACGAGCTGGAAGATCGACGCGATGGTGCGAGCGACCGCGCTCTCTCACCTCGCCGACGCCTACGACGCCCGCATCGGCGAGGTCGCCGACACGCTCTGCCGCGAGAACGGCAAGCTGGCAGGCGAAGCCGCCTTCGAAGCGCATTTCATTCCGCGAGCGCTGCGATTCGCGGCCGGGCTCGCGGTTCAGCCGCACGGCCGCGCCACCGACACACTGCCTGGCCAGCAGGCTATCTCGATTCGTCAGGCGGTCGGCGTCGCCGGCCTCATCGCGCCGTGGAATTCACCCGCTTACCTCTCGATTCGCGCCCTGGCGCCTGCTCTCGCCGCGGGTTGTGCCGTGGTGCTCAAGCTGCCACACCAGGCCGCGCAGAGCGGCGCGCTGCTCAGCGAGATCTTCGCCAGCGTGCCCGAGTTTCCCGCCGGAATTGTGAACGTCGTCATCGAGTCTGGCTCCGATGTGGCTCAGCTGCTCGTGTCGTCGCCGCAGGTACCGGTCGTCAGCTACACCGGCAGCACAGCGACCGGCAGAATCATCGCACGCAACGCCGCCGAGAACTTCAAGCGCGTTGGTCTCGAGCTGGGCGGCAAGACGCCGCACCTCGTGTTCGCCGATGCTGACATCGACGTGGCGGTGGGTACTGCGGTCGCCTCATCCGTGGTGTTTGCGGGCCAGTTCTGCATGACGGGAAGCCGCATTCTGGTTCAGCGCGAAATCGCTGAGGAGTACATCCAGAAGCTCGCGGGTGCCCTCTCATCGATCAAGGCCGGCCCCGCGTCTGACCCCGAGAGCCAGATCGGCCCGATGATCGACACCGGCTCGGTAGCGCGCGTCGACCGGCTGGTAGAAGAAGCCGTCGCGGCAGGCGCCGAAGTGATCGTGCGCGGCGGCCCCAGTGACGACCCTGCTCTGGCCGGCGGAGCGTTCTACCTGCCCGCGCTGCTGAAGGTCACCGACGGCACGCTGCCAATCGTTCAAGAAGAGACCTTCGGCCCCGTGCAGACCGTGCAGATCTTCGACACCGAAGAAGAAGCGATCGCCCTGGCGAACGACTCCAAGTACGGTCTGAGCGCCAGCATCTGGAGCCGCGACATCGACCGGCCGATGCGAGTTTCGCGTCGACTCGACGCTGGCCTCATCTCGATCAACAGCTGGGCGAACCTGTCGATCGAGTTCGAAGAGGGCGGATACAAGGCCAGCGGCCTCGGGCGCCTCGGCGGTTCTGCAAGCATCGAAGACTTTCTCGAGTACAAGCAGATCACTCAGAACTACATCCCGCAGCCGCACTGAACGTAGAGCGAGTGGATGCCTCGTGCCGAATCACCGGTGCGAGGCATCCACTTTTCTCTGCCGTCTGCACCCGCCGCCCGCTACACCGCTGCCTTAACAGACGGATGCCGGCTCCCCACTATGGAGCCGGCATCCGTCTTTCTGCGTGCTGGTCAGACCCGCATCAGCCCGCCGTCGCAGACAACGGTCTGACCCGTCATGAAGGCACTGTCGTCGCTGGAGAGAAAGCAGACCGTGCCCACGATGTCTTCGGCAACACCGGCACGCTTTATGGCTTGCATTCCGGCCACGCTGTCGATGATCTCATCGCCGATGAACTTATGACCGCCCGGTGTGCGCGAGGCTGTCGGGCACACCGCGTTCACGGTGATGCCGTAGGGTGCGAGGTCGGTCGCGAGTGACCGCGTGAAACCCACGACGGCACCCTTGGCCGACATGTACGCCACCATCTGCGGAACCGCGAGCCCGAGGGAGTTCGAGGCGAGGTTCACAATGCGGCCCCAGCCGTTCTCGCGCATCGAGCGCATGACGGCGGTGGCCATCAGAAACTGGGTGTCGGTGTTGATGGCGAACGTCTGCCGCCATTTCGCGTAATCGAGATCGAAGATGTCGATGAACGGAAACGCGCCCGCATTGTTGATAAGAATGTCGACGCGACCGGTGAACCCGATCATGTCGGGAGTGATATCTGCGACCTGCTCCGGGTCTGAGATGTCGGCCTGTAGCGCGATGGCACGGCGACCGGTCTCCCGCACCGCGGCTGCGGTCTCATCGGCCGAATTGATATCGACGGCGATGATGTCGGCGCCGCGACGCGCGAGTTCGAGAGCGATAGCGGTACCGAAACCGCCTGCCGCACCGGTCACGACCGCGGTGCGGCCGACATGCGAGTCTGTAGTAGTCAAGGTGTTTCCTTTCACGAGGGATCAGCGACAGCGCCGACGGCGTCTACTGGGGTCGGGCGGAGCAAGCTCGTGACCCGGTACAGCTCACCGAGCGTCTGAATGGCAGCGGCAGTGAGAAGTTCGTCGGCGTCGATCGTTCCATCGGCGCGTACCTTCTGCGGGGCGAAAGCGATGTTCACCGATTCGAAGATGGGTACCATCCGCAGCGTCGTGACGACCTGCTTGAGCTGTTGTACAGCTCGCGTGCCGGCACCGATGCCGCCGTAGCTGACGAAGCTCACGGCTTTGTCGGCCCACTCGTGGCACAGAAAATCGAGCGCATTCTTGAGCACCGCGTTATAGCCGTAGTTGTACTCGGGCGTCACGAACACGAAGGCATCCGCTCGGTCGATCGTCGCACTCCAGCCTTTGGTGTGCTGGTGCTCGTATTGCCGGAGTCTCGGATGCTTCGGCTCATCGACGAACGGAAGCCGCACCTCGGCGAGGTCGACCTTTTCGACATCGAATCGATCATCTTGGATGGCCAGATCGGCGAACCAGTCGGCGAAACTACCGCCGATGCGGCCGGGGCGGCTGCTGGCGACGATGACCTGCAGAAGGGGCCTGGTGTAGCTCACAGTACAACCACGTTCTTTCCGCTGCCGACGCTGCTTTCCATGTCGCGATGTGCCTGCACCAGGTTGTCGAACTCGTACACTCCACGCAGCGGCATCTTCAGCTCGCCCGACTCCACAGCGCGAATGAACTCCGTGAACACGTCGAGCGGCAACGGGCCCAGCACGCCGCTCTCGTATCGCGTGAGATGCACGCCGTACGGCAAAAAGTTCAGCACATTGAAGTCGGGAATGATGATTTCTCTGGCCAGCACTCCAGAGAAACAGACGACCCCATTGATCCTCACGGCACGCAAGGTGTCGTGCAGCGTCACCGTGCCAATGAGTTCGAGCGCGGAGTCGACGCCGTCGGGTAAGACCGCGCGAACCTGCGACGCGATGTCGCCGTCATCGAGCAGGGGGTAGTCCACCCCGTAAGCCTCGAGGTCGGAGAGCTTGGCTTCGCTTCGGGATGTCGCGAACACGGTCATCCCGATTCGCTTTGCCAGTGCAGCAGCAGCCATGCCCACACCAGATGTGCCGCCACGGATCAGAATGGAACCACCCGGCTGCAGGTTCATCAACTGCAGCGAACCGTATGCCGTCTTCAGAATCTGCGGCATGGCCGCAAGAGTCGACCACTCGAGGGTGGTCTCAAAGGCCAGAACGCTCGTGACGGGCACCAAGGCGTACTCCGCGTAGGCGCCATCGAATTGGCGACCCATGCCCTCGCCGTTGAACACCGCGACCTTCTGGCCGGGCTGAAACTCGCCGCCCGGGGCTTCGACGACAACGCCCACAGCCTCGTCGCCCAGAATTCTCGGCAGCGGAACCACATTGCCGCCGAGGTTCAGACCGAACCCAGACCGGGTCGACACCTCACCTCGGTTGAGACCGAACGCCTTCACCTGAATGAGCACCCACCCTGGCTTTGCGGCAGGAATCGGCACCTCTCGGTAGACGAGCACATCGGGGGAACCAGGCCGCTCGAGAACAGCCGCACGCATTGTTGAAGTCTCAGACAAGACAACAACTCCTTTCGTTGTTACCTGTCGAATCAAATAAAGGGGGTACCCGCGAGAAACGGCCCGCCGTCGGAGTCTTTGGTCAGAAGGTATGACCCGACCGACTCGTACTGGCTCTCGACGACCTGGAAATGGTTCGACGCCGTGGCAATGTCTCTAAAAGCGCGTTCGAGCAGGGTTCCCTTATAAAGAGCGCTGGTGCCCGCAAGCTGAAAGATGAGTTCGATGGCCTCACGGCTCGAGCGAACGGCGAAGATGTTCGCCTGACGCAGCGCGACATCGTGCTCGAGCGGTGTCTTCTCGGTATTTTCGACCGCCACGAGGGCAGCATCGACCGCGCTGTACAACAAGGCGCGAGCTGCACGCACCAGCGCGTCGGCCTTGGCGAAGGCGATCCGGTGGCTCTGGCTATGACCCATCGGCGCAGACACCGGGGCCGCGGAGTTCACGGGCGCGACCCACGGCTTCGACGAGACGAGGTGAGCGAACTCGTCGAGTGCCGATTGTGCCACGCCGAGTGCATGCACGCCGTGGCACAGCACCGCGAGCGACCGAACGCGGTAGGCCGGAGCGTCGGTCGTCACTGCCAGAAACTCTTCTCGCACGTGATCGGCCGGCACGAAGAGGTCGGTGACCTCGATGTCGTCGCTGCCAGTGCCGCGCAGACCCAGGCCATCCCAGGTCGGGTACAGCGTGCTGTTCGTGGCCGGCCAGGTAGCGAGAATCATCTTGACTCCCCCGTCTGGTGTAGCCACCGGGCCATGCTCGCCCATGACGAGGGATGCCCCGCCGTGCCAGGTCGAGAAGGGCGAGCTGCTCGAGAATGACCAGCGACCCGATACGCGATAACCACCTTCGACCGGAATCGCACGACCCCGTGGCACCCCGTTGATGGCGAACGAGAGACGCCCGCCCACGATCTCGCGAAAGCGCCGGGTTTGCTCGGGGGTCCATGACAGCATTCGCACGTTCGACCCTACGATGAAGGCCAACCAGCCGGCGGAGCCGTTGATGTACGAGATCTCTTCGATTGCTCGCAGCCAATCCACTGGGTCGAAGTCTGACCCCGTCAACTCTGCCGGCAGCCAGGCGTCGAAGATGCCAGCATCTTCGAAGGCCTGAACGAGGTCTTCGGGAATCACGGCCCGCTCGAGATCGGCGGAACTCGCCTTGATCACGGGCGCGAGCGCCTCAACCGAAGAGAGAAAAGTATGTTGAGTCTTGACGGGGACTGTCGCATGTGACACCGATGGCTCCTCACTGAGCATTTTTGGAAGGGGTCCGAATGTCCCGAAAGTCAGAATAAGACTCGCCTTGAACGAAAGTCAAGGCTTTAGGCACATTTTTGTTCCCTAGCTCATGGAGCCAACTTTAGTCGAGCCGGCTACGACTCCACTGCTTTTACGACGCCACCCCTTTCGACAGAATCACGAGGAGTGATGACCGGCAGAATTATCTCATCGATGATGGCGACCACCTCGGACTGATCAATCTGGCCGTGCCGGTTGTATTCGCTGGTCACCAACCACGACCCCATCAGCAAGACCCGTTCGTTGACGACATCAGGGTCGACCTCACCACGTTCTACGCCGGCCTCGAACGCCTGCAGCGTCATCGCCTCGTGGGGTCGCAAGAGCATCCGCTCAACCAACTCGTAGAGCTCTGGGCGAGTCGTGCGGTGCGCCAACACGAGCAGCATGGCGCGCCCATGGGGGCGATCGAGGCTCTCGGCCAGGTGCGACAGCAGCTCGATGAGATCATCACGAATGTTGCCCTTGTCAGGGAAGACCGGGTCGCCGTACCCGACAACCGGATCAGCCAAGGCAGCCATCAGCAGCTCATCTGGCGTCGACCATCTGCGGTAAAGCGAAGCTTTGCCCGTGCCCGTCGCAGCCGCGAGTTTGTCGAAGGTCAGATTCTCGAAGCCGTTGTTGACCAGATCTGTGAGCGTCGTCTCATAGATGGCCTGCAGCAGTTTTCCGCCTCGCCGCCGGGTCGCCTTCGGTGCATCGGTAGTGATGGAAGTCGCCGTCGCCACTGTTCGCCTCGCTCAATAGGTTTCAGCTGATTCGGTGTGCCCACCAGGCACCGACCACGCTGACGTTCGTGAAAATCGAATCTACCAGCAGCGATTCAGTATTGATTGAGGAAAATAGAGAACAATTTTGTGTCTAAAGTCTTGACTTCGGCAGTGCCTCGACCTACTGTCGGCTGGAGAAGCAACCGCAAGAAAGGGCTGAACCATGACCACGATCACTCCTCGCGAGCTACGAGATAGCTTGGGACACTACGCCTCTGGCGTGACCATCATCACCGGAACCGATGACGACGGGCCGATCGGCTTCACCTGCCAGTCGTTCTACAGCGTCTCTCTTGAACCGCCACTGATTTCGTTCAGCGTAATGAAAACGTCGACGAGCTACCCCCGCATTCGTGAGACCGGGCGATTCTGCGTCAATATTCTCGCCGAAGACCAACACGAATTGTCGAACATCTTCGCGCGTCGCGGCACCGACAAGTGGGCCGGCCTCGACTGGCAGGTCTCAGAGATGGGAAACCCCGTGCTCGAGGGCACCCTGCTGTGGGTCGACTGCGAATTGCAAGACGAATACGAGGCCGGCGATCACTACATAGTGGTGGGCAGAGTAGTAGAGCTGGGCGCACTCGATGCGTATGGGCGGCAGCCTCTCGTCTTCTTCAAGGGCACCTACAGCCAGCTGCATGTGGACCACTAGTTCGCTCATAGTGAACATTGCTGATCTCTAATAAAGAACGATGTTGTTCACTTGACGTCATCGCATCGCGCGATCTAGCATGGGGCGACAACGTAGAGAACGAGGATGTTCATGCCCAAGATCGAGATCATCGACATTAACCAGATTCCGCCGGTGGAGGTCACCCGCTGGGATATTGTCGGTAGCCAATTCAACCGCCACATCGCAGGCGCCGAGCGCACCGGCACGCCAGACGTGCTGGTCGATGTGGTCACTTTTCCACCCGGATTCGTTCACCGCATGCACCGTCACCCGCACGCCGACCAGTTTCTGGTGCCGCTGACGGGCGCGGTCTTCTTCGAGACCGTTCCACAGGGCGATGAGGCCGTCGAAATCGGAGTCGGGCAGATTCTGATTGTGCCCCGCGATGGCTGGCACGAGGTCAGCAACCGCGGCGATGTGGATTGCCAAGTACTGCACTTCTTCGGCGGCGCAGGGCGCATGGAAGAAGTGGGCTTCGAGCCCCTCGTACCCGAGCAGCAGTGACGCACGTCAATCCGACTAACACGTGGAGACGTGAGTCTTCCGCAACGATGGAGCAAAGAACATGCGTATAGCAGTAATGGGTCTGGGGTTCATGGGCAGCGCCTTCGCCGGGCGCTTTCTCGAGACCGGCACCGAAGTGCAAGGCTGGAATCGCACGCCGGGCAAGGCTGACGGGCTCGTCGCCGAAGGGCTGACCGAGCTCGCCTCGCCCGACGCTGTCGCCGACGACACCGACGCCATCTTCGTGTCGGTGTCTGATGACAAGAGCGTGCTCGCGCTCGCCGTTCCCGAGGGCAACCCTCGCTCAGCCTGGGCGGGTAGATACATCGTGGTCACCTCGACGGTATCGGCCGACGCTTACGCGAAACTCGTCGAAGCCTATGGAGATCGTTTTCTTGCGTCACCCGTGCTCGCCGCACCCGCCGCAGTGCGAAAAGGCGCGGCCATTCTGTTGCTCGCCGGGTCACAGGGCGCCCGCACAGACCTCGCCCCGCTCTGGGAGCAGTTCTCGACAGTGCTTGATCTGGGTGAGACGCCGGCAACGGCATCCATCATCAAATTGCTCAACACACACATGATGCTGGCCAACGTCGCCGTCTACGCAGAAACCGTCAGAATCGGTCGCGAGGCCGGCGTCGACGACAAAGCCTTGGCGCAGATGTTCGACGCGTCGCCGACGGTACCCGAAGGCGGCCTGCGTGCGCGGCTGGAAGGGTTCTTCGACCCCGACCACAAGGGCTGGTTCTCGAGCCCGCTGGCCGCAAAAGATCTCGGTCTCACCCTGGCGCTCGCGTCGAGCGATAGCACCTTCCCTGTAACGGCCGCCGCGCGCGACTCGTACCTGCAGGTCGCGAAAGAAGGCTGGGCAGATGTCGACATCACCGGCATCGTCGAATACGGCAACCCCCGCGTTTAAGCGCACGTACCACCTCAACAACCCATCGTGAACTGTGAACGTCAAGGAGGACGAAATGACTGAGTCAACCACGGGGAGCACGCAGCTCAGAGACGAACTCGCGCCGAGTTGGATCGACGAGATCACCATCGAGTCTCTCTTGCACCCGCAAGACACCACGACCCGCCTGCGTGAGGAGGCGCCCCTTGCGTGGATACCCGCGCTCGGTACCTGGGCGGCCACGTCGTGGGATCTCTGCAAGGAGATCGCCAACGACACCGAGAACTTCGAGGCCGTGAGCTCGCCGCTCGCGACTCGGGTGTTCGGCGACCCGAATGTCACCAGTGCAGAAGGAGACCTCCACACGCATCTGCGCAACGCCGTGGCGACGCCGGTGAGCGCTCGCGCTATTCGAGGCCAGATCGAGAGCCGTATGCGGCCGACCGCCAAGGGTCTGATCGAGAAGCTGCGCACGCAGGGCGGCACAGCCGAGTTGCTGGTCGACTACTTCGAACCGATCAGCGTACGAAGCGTCGCCGACTCGTACGGGTTCTTCGACGTCGAGACCGACACCCTGCGCCGGTGGTTTCACCAGCTCAAGACCGGCTCGACGAACATGGCCCGAAACCCCGACGGCTCATTCGCGAACCCCGATGGTTTCGCGCTCACCGATGGTGCCCGCGAAGAGATTCGCGAGTATCTCGAGGGCAAGGCCAAAGAAGATACTGAAGACCCGAACAACGTCATTGCCCGGTGGATTCACGCCGAGTCGACCGATGGGCAGACCCGGTCGATCGACGCCTTGGTTCCCTCGATGCTGATCGTGCTGCTCGGCGGGCTGCAGGAGCCGGGCCACGCCCTGGGCAGCACCTTCTTCGGCCTCACGACAAGGCCAGAACAACTGCAGCGAGTGATCGCCGACAAGACCCTGCTGCCCAAAGCGATCTCTGAAGGTCTTCGCTGGATGAGCCCGCTCTATGCAGGGCCTGCCCGTGCCGCAAAGCACGATCTGGTGCTGCAGGGCCAGCAGATTCACAAGGGCGACATCATGCGACTCGTCTATGGCTCTGCCAACCACGACAGCAAGTACTACGAGCACGGCGAGCTCTACGACCTCGATCGGTACGCTCATCCGCACCTCGCGTTCGGTGACGGGCGGCACAGCTGCGTGGGCAGCGCCCTCGGGCCGCAGATCGCACGAGTCGGGCTCGAAGAGCTGTTCGCGGCCTTCCCGAACATCTCGGTTGACCCTGCACGCCCGATCACCTCAGCCGGGTGGCCGTTCCATGGCCCGACGGCACTGAATGTGCTGTTCAACGATGACGCTCGTTAGCCTGAGCCGTTAGGTACGGAAGTTCTCTTTGTCTGCGATATCTCAGAACGTCTCCCGCGAAGCCTCTTCTCTGATGCCTGCCGATGACACCATTCTCTCGATGGTCGTCAGCGGCAGGCGCAGAGACGGCGACGCGTTGGTGGTGACACTTCGGCCAGTGGATGATCGGCCCCTGCCCCCTTGGGAACCAGGCGCTCATATCGACGTGCTCATTACGCCGGAGATCACCCGCCAATACTCATTGTGCGGTCACCCCGCAGATTCTGCGACCTGGCAGATCGCTGTCAAGCACCAGCCGCCGCCACGCGGGCGCGGCGGCTCAGATCACGTTCACGCCAATTGGGAGGTCGGTACGCGGGTAGAAGTGCGAGAACCGCGAAACAACTTTCCGGTGCGTGACGCCGATGACTACCTCTTCATTGCAGGCGGAATAGGCATTACGGCCCTCAAGCCGATGATCGACTCCGTAGAGGCAGCGGGTAAAAAGTGGAGCCTCGCCTACTGCGGCCGTTCGCTCTCAACGATGGCTCTGCGTGATGAACTCGCCGAGTACGGCGACCGCGTTCGATTCTTCCCTTCAGACGAACAGAGCCGAGTAGACCTCGGCGAGCTGCTCGACACTCCCGTCGAAGGCAGACTGGTCTACTTCTGCGGCCCCGAGTCGCTTCTCGAAGCGGTTCAAGAGCGAAGCGCGGCCTGGCCGCCCGGCACACTCCAGTTCGAGCGGTTCACACCTCAGACCCACACGCTCGATGAAGATGCGGTGTCATTCGAAATCGAGCTCGCAGAGAGTGGGCTGAGCCTCACCGTGCCTCCGCACAAGACTATTCTCGAGGTGCTGGAAGAGAACGGCGTGACCCTGCTGTCTTCCTGCCGTGCAGGCGTGTGCGGAACCTGCGAAACGACCGTTCTCGAAGGCATTCCAGACCACCGCGATTCGGTATTGACCGACGAAGAGCGAGCCTCCAACGAAACCATGATGGTGTGCGTCTCACGCTGCATCGGGCGACGACTCGTACTCGACATCTGATTGCACCGCGACGGCGCACATGCATCAGTCGGGGCCGGCTAGTGCGGCGCGAGAGCGACGGCCGCGAAACGACGCCCGATGAGGTTGTGGGCTGCCGTGTCGGGGTGCAGCGCGTCGGGTAGCGGGAGAGTTGCGGCGTCGTCACTGCCGTAGAGGGCGAGCCCGTCGAGGTAGTGCAGGTTCCGATCATCCACTCGCCGCTCGACAACGGCGCTGAGCGCGTCACGAATGACTTCGAGGGTGAGGCGGCCCTGCGCGGTGTCTGCGGGGGTGCCGGTTGCCATGAAGCGCACCTGCGTGGTGCCGAGGGTGGCAGGGTCGAGGGCGCCGGGCCCGGGAGTGTTCTCGTGAATGCCGGCGAAGATCGGCGAGATGAGATAGAGAGGCGTGTCGGGGTGGCCGTCGCGAATGGTGTCGAGAAAGCCGTGCACCGCGGGTACGAACGACCGGAGCCTCATGGCATCGAAATTGACGACGTTGATTCCGAGCTTCACGCTGATGATGTCGGCCGGCGCGTCTCGAATCACGCGTGCCATAAACGGGTCGACCATCGCGCTGCCGCCGAAACCGAGGTTCGTCAACCGCACAGTGCCGGCCGTGCGCGCGGCGACGACGGGCCAGATCTCGGTGGGTGCGAGCGCGTTGGAGCCGTGACTGATGGAGCTGCCGTGGTGCAGCCACAGCGGGGCAGCCGAGGGCGGGGTCAGCGCGGGCGCATCGGTGCGCAGCTCGATCAGTTCGACCGATTCGTTGTGCGGCAGCCACATTTCGATGGCCTTCATGCCGGGTGCAAGTGCGGCAACCACGGTGGTGTGATCTGGGCCCTCATGCACCGAAGATGAACCCGCCTGCAGGTCGATTTCGGTGTAGTCGCCGCCCGAGAGCTCGTCGCGGGTGTGCAGCACACCGTCGACCAGCACGTCGACACGGCCGCGCGGGCGGTCGGTACCGCTATAGACCACGCGATTGGTGTGCGTGACGAGCTCGATCTGGGTAGCAGTCGTCGAGAATTCAAGTCGCACGCCGGAGGGCTGAGCCTCGACGGCGAGCAGCTGCGGGTCAGGAAACTGCTGACGAACCCAGCCGGGCAGCCGGTGCAGCGCCACCCCGCGCGCCGTCTCTTCGAGCTCGGCGACTCCCTGCACGAGTTCGGTAGTGAATGGTGTCGAGATCATACTGATGTTCCTTCGGTCGGCCACGATGTGAGTGCACGGTTTACCGCACACCCGCTGCCAGACGACGTTGTGATGACGAAAGGCTAGCTCGCTCGACCCTCCGGGCGCAGCAAACGCTGCTATACCGCTGCCCGGGGCTGACTGAGTTCTGCTCTGACGACTTCGGCTCCTACCGCGAGGGCGACCATCTTGTCTTGTGCAACCCGTCGGGGCAACGGCGCCATGCCGCAGTTCGTACTCGGATACAGCTTGTCTGCATCGACGAACTCGAGCGCGCTCCGCAGGGTGGCGGCTACTTCTTCAGGGGTCTCGATCGTATGGCTGGCGACGTCAATGGCCCCGAGCATGACCTTCTTGCCTCGGATGAGCTCAATCAACTCGAGGGGAACGTGAGAGTTCTGGCACTCCAATGAGACGATGTCGATTGTCGACTTCTGCAGCAGAGGGAACGATTCCTCGTACTGGCGCCAGTCAGACCCGAGCGTTGCCTTCCAGTCGGTGTTGGCTTTGATGCCATAGCCGTAACAAATATGCACGGCGGTTTCACTACCCAGACCCTCTGCCGCCCGCTCCAGAGCCGCCACCCCCCACTCCTTCATTTCATCGAAGAAGACATTGAATGAAGGCTCGTCGAACTGAATGATGTCGACGCCAGCCGCTACGAGTTCTTTGGCCTCTTCATTGAGAATCTTCGCGAACTCCCAGGCGAGTTTTTCGCGACTCTTGTAGTGCCCGTCGTACAGCGTGTCGATCATCGTCATGGGGCCGGGCAGAGCCCACTTGATGGGTTGATCGGTTTGCTGGCGCAGAAACTTCGCGTCTTCCACGAAAACGGGTCGGTCGCGAGTCACCGCACCCACGACGGTCGGCACGCTCGCGTCGTAACGATCGCGAATGCGTACCGTCTCTCGTTTTTCGAAGTCGACGCCGCTCAGGTGTTCGATGAACGTCGTGACGAAATGTTGACGAGTCTGTTCGCCGTCGCTGACGATATCGATGCCGCTGAGTCGCTGTTCATGGGTTGCTAGGCCGAGCGCATCCTTCTTGGCCTCGATCAATTCGTCGCCGTGCAACTTCCAGGGCGACCAGAGTTGCTCCGGCTGCGCGAGCCAAGAGGGCTTCGGCAGACTGCCGACGATCGAGGTCGGTAACTGGTGGTTCATGCTGGCTGATTCTCCGCGTTTTGTCGGGTTGGCAGGGGGTAGTTCGCAGCCCATCGCTCGAGCACGTCATGAAACGGGTTCATGAAGCGTTCTTCGGCGAGCTTGCCTTGGATGATCGCCAGCTGGCCGCGCTCTTCGCGATCGTAGGCAACTGAGACCGGCGAATAGTCTGGATTCTCCAGCTTCGGTCGATAGACCTCTGGGGCCGGAGAATGGGCGTTGTAGATCTCTGGGCGGTAAATCTTCTGGAACGCTTCCATCGTGCTGATGAGACCGATGAGCTCCAGATCGGAGTAGTCGCTGGTCAGATCGCCGACGAAGTAGAACGCGAACGGCGCGACGCTTCCCGGCGGCATGAAATACCGCACGTTCAGCCCCATCTTTGCGAAGTAGTGGTCGGTCAACGAGCGCGCATCCTGGTCATACTCGATGCCCAGCACCGGGTGGCGATTGCCCGTGCGACGGTACGTTTCTTTGCTCGACACGCTGATGCAGATCACGGGCGGCTTCTCGAAGCGCTCGACGTAGGCATCTGAGTCGAGGAAATGCCTGAACAGCTTGCCGTGCAGGTCTCCGAAGTCCCGTGGAACGGCAAGCCCAGATGCACTTGCGCTGTGCTTTGGCAACACCACGCTGAAATCGTAATCGCGAACGTACGACGAGAAGTTGTTTCCGACTATCCCGTGAACACGCTTGCCCGTTTGATGGTCGACGATGTGGGTATCCAGAATCTCGATCAGCGGAAATGCTTCATAAGCGCCGTCTGACGGCAGGTGCAGGTCGATAGAAACGATCTCGAGCTCGACCGAGTAGCGATCCCGTTTCGGATTGTCAGAAGACGCGAGGTCGTTGAAGCGATCGTCGATCATCGCCAACGTGGTGCGAAGATTCTGCTGGCGATCGTCGCCTCGGGCGAGGTTCGCGAAGTTCGTCGTGCTTCGGGAACTGTTCGACGGGGAGTAATCTTCGTCGAAGTGCGTGGTGGTGATACCAAACGTGAATTCGTTCGTCATGTTATGCGATGCCTTCTCTGAGAGATTCAAGAGTAGGCACGATCGACGGCTATAGCACCATCGAGACTCAAGATAAGTTGCTATAGGCGTTGCCTATGCCAACAGTTCGACCCCGAAGTCGGTGACGACATCGCGCAACTGGGCGACGAAACCCTGGGCTTGATCGGTGAGCGGCACAGAGGTGTGCCCGATCCACCCGATCTCGATGCGCTCGTCAACGTCGAGCGGAACCGCGGTGATCGACGGATCGAGATCGTCGGAGATGATGCCGGTGGAGATGGTGTAACCGCCGAGACCGATCATGAGGTTGAAGATGGTGGCCCGATCGCTCACCCGAATGTTCTGCTTCGAGGAACGGGTCGAGAGTATTTCCTCGGCGAAGTAGAACGAGTTGTTGGCCCCTTGGTCGAAGGTCAGCCGCGGCAGGTTCTCCAGGTCGTCAAGAGTTGCGCGCTCGCGCTGGGCAAGCGGGTTCGTGCGCGCGACGAAAATGTGCGGCGCGGCGAGAAAGAGCGGATTGAAGGTGAGGCCCGACTCGCGGAGCAGCTTGTTGATGACGTTTCGATTGAAGTCGTTGCGGTAGAGAACGCCGAGCTCGCTTCGGAGCGTTCGCACGTCTTCGATGATGTCGAACGTGCGAGTCTCACGAAGAGTGAATTCGTACTCCGCCGCGTCTGAGGCGTTCACCATGCGCACGAAAGCATCGACGACGAAGGAGTAGTGCTGCGCGGAGACGGCGAGGAGCCGTCGTGAACGCGGCCGCCCCAGGTAGCGCTGCTCGAGCAGCTCCGCCTGCTCGACGACCTGACGGGCGTAGCCGAGAAACTCTGTGCCGTCTTCGGTGAGGGTGACTCCGCGTGCGGAACGGGTGAAGAGTGCGCGACCGACGCGCGCCTCGAGGTCTTTCATCGCGGCAGACATGGTCGGCTGCGACACGTAACTGAGGTCGGCGGCTGCGGTGATGGAGCCTTCTACGGCAACCTCAACGAAGTACTTGAGCTGCAGCAGGGTGATGCCATTCGTCGTTCCGACGCCGCCACGTGCCATAGCCTCAGGCTATCGCAGTAGCTATCCAGAGCGAGTCACCTTCATCAAACCAAGAAAACCCCCGGCAGGCGGGGGTTTTCGGTGGTGCGCCCGGAGGGATTCGAACCCCCGGCCTTCTGATCCGTAGTCAGACGCTCTATCCAGCTGAGCTACGGGCGCAAAGTGTGTAAGACACGCTTTTCACACAAGGGAAAACACTACCATGTCTCACGAAGGGGCGTCGACACGGCAGTGCGACCGAGCCGGCACCCCTGAATCGAGCATCTACTGTGCGGCGTATCCACCATCGACCAGGTGGTAGCTGCCCGAGATGAACGAGGCGGCATCGCTCGCCAAGAAGGCGACCAGAGCGGCGACCTCGTCGGGTTGACCGAGGCGACCGAGCGCGTGTTTCGCGGCCAAGTACGCCTTCGCGTCTGCGTCGAGGTTCGCGTCGATGAGGGGCGTCTGGATGAACCCGGGGCCAACAGCGTTCGTGCGCACGTTCTGCGCGCCGTACTCGAGCGCCGCGTTCTTCGTGAGGCCGATCAGCCGTGCTTGGCCGTGACGTAAGCCGACGACGATGCGATGCCCACGCTGCCGAGCACCGACGCCATGTTGATGATCGAGGTCACCCGCGCGGTGCTGCAGCACGTCGAGGAGCATGCGGCGATCTACCGCTTCGGGCTGAGCGAAGCCAGCGGAGCGAACAGCTTGCATGCGATGCTGGCGGGGCACTTCGAAGCATCCATTCGGCTGTTGGTCGACCAGCACACCCTGACGATCGCCGACGACGGTGCGCAGCCTGACCCGGGGCTGGCCGATTTCGCCGCGCGGTACATCTCGAACGGAACCGTGGGCGTCATCACGGGGTGGCTCAGCGAAGACGAGCCGCGAAGCATAGACGCGGTGCTTCACGCGTATGGGCGGCTGCTGCCGAGGTGGTGGCCGCTGACCGAATAGCGGCGTGAGCGACGAGTGACCCACGATGGGGTTGACCGACACGGTACGAGCGGGCGGGCGGCTGCGTGCCAGTTCGAGCGCGCGCTGCCTGGTTCGCCGATGCGCTCCGAGCGGGCGCTGCGGCCGTAAAGTGTGGGTATGAACGAGCGGTCAACCGGGCGAACGGCACCTGGCCGAGCGCTGCGGGTTGTCGCGATCGTCGTGGTGACGGCTGTGGTCTGCCTGATCACGGGCAGCTACTCGGCGATCGAGCGGCAAGCGGTCGAGGGCGGCATCGACAACGCGACCGAGGCAGCGTTTTACGTGCTGCCGAATCCGATCGTTGCGGGCGCACCAGGTCAGCTCGTGCGCTCTGAGCGGGTGCTCGGGGCGCCGAACGGAGCCGAGGCGTGGCGGGTGCTCTACCACTCCACAGATGTGCTCGGCCACGACATTCTTGTTTCTGGGGTCGTGTTGGCGCCGACGGGGCCGGCCCCTGCTAATGGGCGCACCATTGTGTCGTGGGGGCATCCCACCACCGGTGCCGCACAGCAGTGCGCACCCTCGCTCAACGTCGAGCCGCCTTCGCTTTCGGGGCTGATCGATCCGTTCGGCGTCGAGGGCCTCGGGCAGCTGCTCGCGGCGGGATACGTCGTGGCGGCGACCGACTACCCCGGCATGGGCGCGGCCGGCCCCGACTCGTACCTGATCGGCACGACCGAGGGCAACAGCGTGCTCGACGCTGCGCGGGCCGCTCGCCAGATTCCGCAGACGGCGGCGAACGACAAACTGCTGCTGTGGGGGCATTCGCAGGGTGGCCACGCTGCGCTTTTCGCTGCTCAGGATGCCCGCAGCTACGCCCCCGAACTGAACCTGCTCGGCGTGGCCGTCGCTGCGCCCGCCACGCAGCTGGGCAGCCTGTTGAAGGCAGACATCGGCGACGTATCGGGAGTCAGCATCGGCTCCTACGCCTTTACCGCGTACGCGAACGTGTACGGGCCGTCGACTCCGGGAGCGACGCTCTCGTCAATTCTGACGCCGGCCGGGGTGGCGGCGACGCCCTCGATGTACGACCTCTGTCTGCTCTCGCAGAACAAGCAGTTGCACGCCATCGCGACGCCGCTGATCGGCAACTACCTCGCCGCCGACCCGACGACGACCGCGCCGTGGGCGTCGCTGCTTGCGGCAAACACTCCGGGTGAAACGGGGCTGACCGTGCCGCTTTACGTCGCCCAAGGCGACATCGACACGCTGGTTCGCCCGCAAGACACCGTGGAGTTCGCTCAGCACGAGTGCACGCTCGGCACCCAGGTGACGTACGTGAGCGTCGCAAAGACGGGGCACGGGCTGGTGGCGTTTCGGGCGCTCGACACCGTGCTGCCGTGGTTCGCCCACCTCGACACGGGCGCGCCACTGCCGGCCGCGCTCACCGCGGCGCCGTCCCCCTGCTAGAGCACTGATGTGGCCCGCGGAGGTAGCTCCGCCGCGCGCCGTTCAGGGTGCTGTTGCGCAACGCGAACGACGGATGCGTGCGGGAAGGGAGCCGAAAGCGCGGGAATTTCCGCGCGTCAGGCCGCGGCTGCGTCGAGGGGTGGGGTGTAGGGGAGGCCGAGCGCGGCGGCGACGTGGGCGTTGGTCACGGCCCCGGCATGGATGTTCAGGCCTGAGGCGAGGGCACGATCATCCTGAACCGCCCGCTGCCAACCCTTGTCGGCGAGCGTCAGCACGTACGGCAAGGTCGCGTTGGTGAGCGCAGTCGTCGAGGTCTCGGGCACGGCGCCCGGCATGTTGGCGACGCAGTAGAAGATGCTGTTGTGCACCTCGAAGATGGGGTCGTCGTGGGTGGTGGGGTGCGACCCCTCGAAGCATCCGCCCTGGTCGATGGCGATGTCGACGAGCACTGACCCGGGCTTCATGTCGGCGACCATGGCGTCGGTCACGAGCTTTGGCGCAGCGGCACCGGGAATGAGTACCGAGCCGATGACGAGGTCGGCATCCCGAAGCTGGGCGGCGATTTCGTAGGCGCTCGACGCACGGGTCTGGATGCGCCCGCCGAACTGCACCTCGAGTTGCCGAAGGCGGGGCAGCGAAAGGTCGATCACCGTGACGTCGGCGCCCATGCCGAGCGCGTTCGCTGCGGCGTGCTCGCCCGCAACGCCGCCGCCGATGACGACGACTTTGGCCTTGGGGGTTCCGGGTACGCCGCCGAGCAGGATGCCTCGGCCGCCCGCCGCGCTCATCAAGTGGTACCCGCCGACCTGCGCCGAGAGCCGGCCCGCGACCTCGCTCATCGGCGAGAGCAGCGGCAGGCTGCGGTTCTCGAGCTGCACGGTTTCGTAGGCGATGGCGGTGGTGCCCGACGCGATGAGGGCATCGGTGCACTCGCGGGAGGCGGCGAGGTGCAGGTAGGTGAAGAGCACCTGGCCGGGGCGCATGCGGTGGTATTCGGGTGCGATCGGCTCTTTTACTTTGAGCAGCAGGTCGGCTTCGGCCCAGACCTGGTCGGCGGTGGGCAGAATGCGCGCGCCGGCGGCCGTGAAGTCTTCATCGGTGATGCGCGAGCCGAGGCCTGCGCCTTCTTGCACGACAACGCTGTGACCGCGCCTGACCAGCTCGTGAACGCCGGCGGGAGTTGCGGCGACGCGCTTCTCGTTGTTCTTGACCTCGGTGGGAATGCCTATCAGCATTGCTGTCTCCGTCTTCGTCTTCGTTGCGCCATCGTTGCTCGCACGCGATAGGTCAATTCTGCGAAATGCTCGTTTCATGCAGATTAATTCGGTGGATATTGCGTGATACTGGCTTCTAGGGCAGCGATTCTTCGGCGAAGGGCGTCAGGGGCCATGGTTAGTTCGAACAATCCACGGGCATCCATTGGCCGCGACTCTGTGCCTCGGCCGAATTCGGTGACGCCACTCGATGAGGTCGACACGAAACTCGTCGCGCTCTTGCGGGTGAACGGGCGGATGCCCAACAGTCGTCTGGCCGAGCTGGTGGGTATTGCGCAGTCGACGTGCATCTCGCGGGTGCGGTCGCTCGAAGATCGCGGGGTCATTACGGCGTACACGGCGCGCATCTCGCCCGCGGCGCTGGGGCTGAGCCTGCAGGCGCTGATCAGTGTGAGCATCAAGTCGGGTGCCCGGCACGGCATTCAGGCGTTCAGCGATGAAATTCGGGGGCTGCCCGAGGTGGTGGAGCTGTTCTTTCTGGGCGGGGCCGAAGACTTCGTTATTCACGTGGCTACCCGCGACAGCGACCATTTGCGTGAGTTCGTGGTGTCGAACCTGTCGGCGCATCTGTCGGTGGCGTCGACACGCACGAGCATCGTGTTCGAGCACGTCGTCAACTGAGGTGCCGCGCGGCCTTGGCCAGAAGGTGAGGTTCAGAAGTCGTCGACGGTGATGGATGCCCGGGCCGCCGTCGGCTCGATGAGGGCGGCGTTTGCGCCGTCAACCTCGTCGGCCCAGTGGCGCGCCTCGGCGAGGGTGCGCCCGAACTGCTGGTGTCGGGCCACGAGCCGCCGCGAACGTTCCGCGGCGGGGGTCGCGCAGAACCAGGTTTCGGCGAAGAGCGGGCGGGCGAGTGACCAGGGTGGGTCGTCGACGAGCAAGTAATTGCCCTTGGTGACGACGAGGCGGGCATCCGGAGCCACCGCGATCTGCCCGGCAACAGGCTCGTCGATGGTGCGGTCGAAACCGGGGGCGTAGACGGTGTGGTCGCGCTCGGCGGCGAGGCGGCGGAGCATGGCGACGTACCCCCAGCCGTCGAAGGTGTCGATGGCGCCTTTGCGGGCGCGGCGGCCGAGCGCGTCGAGCGCGGAGTTGGCGAGGTGAAAGCCGTCCATGGGCAGGTGAACGGCCGTGCAGATGCCCGCGAGCTCGTTCACGCGATCGACCACCGCCGTGGCGAGCGTGGTCTTGCCTGAGCCGGGGCTTCCGGCGATGCCGAGCACGACGCGCGTTTCGGTATCGGATGCCCGGCAGAGCCCGAGGGCACGCTGAGCCAAGTCGTCGAGCTGCACGCTGCCCAGCCTACGGGGGCGGCCTGCGACTGCGACTGCGGGCTAAGGCTGTGACTCCGGCTGCGACTGCGCGCTGCGACTGCGGGCTCCGACTGCGGGTTCCGGCTACGGGCCACGGCTACGGGCTCCGGCTCCGACTGCGGATTCCGACTCCGGGCTACGGCTACGGCTACGGCTACGGCTACGGCTACGGCTACGGCTACGGCTACGGCTACGGCTACGGCTACGGCATGATCGATGGATGGCTTCCTCTTATACGCAGGTGCTCGTGCTCGACTTCGACGGAACCGTCTGCCTCGGCGACGCACCCGTGTTCGCGTACGCGCGGCTGCTCGACGAGGCCCTCGTAGCTCGCGAAGCCACCTCGAGCGGGCGACCGTCGGTACGGGAAAGCGTCGAACGGTTTCTGACGCGGGCCGAGCGCGGGTCGGGCGAAGCGGCTGGGCCGAGCAGTGAGCCAAAGATGGGTGGCGCGGCCGAGACGAGTGAAACGCCCGGGCAGCACGATGCGCCCGCGCTGAACGACGCGCTCGAGGTCATCGCGAACAGCGTCGACGGGTACGAGGCCGCCGAGCGGCTGGCGCGCTCACGCGGAATCACCGACGAACAGCTGAGCGTCGCCTACACCGGCAGCCGCGAAGAGTTGGCGAGCGGCTCACTTGAGACCACTGCGCCCGACGGTCTGGCAGACCTGCTTGGGGGCCTGCCAGAGCGGACCCAGATCGTGCTGGTCACGAACGCGCCCGAAGCCGGCGTCACGCAACAATTGCGCACGCTCGGCCTCGCCGAATGCTTCGACGAAGTGGTGACGTCGGCACGCAAACCGGCGGGAATGTCGGGCATCATCGAGCGGCTTCTGGCCCAGAATGGGCTCGCTGAGCATCCTGACCGCCTGCTCAGCGTCGGAGACATCTGGCGCAACGACCTCGCCCCGGCGGCGGCGTTCGGGTGCGCGACTGCGCTGATCGAGCGACTTGAGGCACCGGATGCCCGGCCCACGTATCGGGCCCCACGCATCGAGCTGCTCTACCCCGACATAGAGGCTTGGGCGCGCGCGGCCGGCTAGGCCGCAGCAGCCTCGGCGGGTCGCCGACGACGCCGTGACCTCAGTGCGCGGCCGACCACGCCGCCACCTCGGCACGCAGCTCGGCCTTGCGCGCCGCCGACGCAAAAGAGGCCGCCACCGAGTTCATGGCGAGCGCCGCCATCGCCGCGTCGTTGAACCCGAAGGTGTCTTGCACCGTGATGTAGTTGTCGCCCACGTAACCGCCGAAATACGAGGGGTCGTCTGAGTTGATGGTGACGAGAAGGCCTGCCTCGAGCATCCGGGGCAGTGGATGCTCGGCCATCGTCTCTACCCCTTTCAGCCGCACGGTCGAAAGCGGGCACACCGTGAGCGGAACCTGACTGGCGCGCAACCGCTCCACGAGGGCGGGGTTCTGCAGGCTGCGGATTCCGTGGTCGATGCGTTCGCACTTCAGCGCGTCGAGCGAACCTTCGACGAACTCGGGGCCGGCCTCCTCGCCCGCGTGGGCGACGCAGTGCAGGCCGAGGGCACGAGCCCGGGCATAGACGAGTTCGAAGATCTCGGGCGGGTAGCCGATTTCGGTGGAGTCGAGGCCCACGCCGATGATGTCGCCGGCCGCGGCCCTGTCGGCAACCGACTCGAGCGTGGCGAACGCCGACTCGACGGGCAGGTTGCGCATGAAGCACATGATGAGGCCGCCAGTGATGCCGAACTCCTCGAAGGCGTCGTCGAGGGCGCGTTTCAGCCCGTCGATAACGGTGTCGATGGGCACACCCCGCTCGGTGTGAGCTTGCGGGTCGAAGAACATCTCGATGTGCCGGAGCCCCTGCGAGTGCGCCTTGCGGAGGTACGCCGCAGTCAGATCGTAGAAATCTTGTTCTTCGCGAAGCACCGCGCTGCAGGCGTAGTACAGATCGAGAAACGACTGCAGGTCGGTGAACTGCAGCCGCGAGCGCAGGTCGTCGACGCTCTCGTAGGGCAACTCGAGCCCGTTGCGTTCGGCGAGCGCGAACACCATCTCAGGCTCGAGGGTGCCCTCGATGTGCAGGTGCAGCTCGGCTTTGGGCAGGTCGTAAAGCGGGTGCGTCATACGATCATTGTGGCTCACCTTCGCTTCGAATCTCACGGGGCTAGCTAATAATCGTGAACAATAGCATTATCACTTAACCGACTAAGTGATAAAATCAAAGCTGGCGATTATTACGTTACGAAAGGTTGCAGAATGGACAAGACGCGACCTTCGGCAGGCCGGTCGTGGCCCGCCACAGAGGCTGAGCACGAAGTCTGGGTCAGTAAGAGTGCGACCTGGGGAGTTCAGGCGACCGTCGCAGTGCCTCGCGAAATAAATTACACGTCGAGCATCCCACCCTTCATCGCTGAGCGAGAACTTCGACTGTCATCGGCCTCCGCAGCGATGGCTGAAGAGGCCAGCAATGAGCTGATTCGATTCGACGAGTCGCTCAACGGCGAGATCGCCCCGTTCGCACCATTGCTGTTGCGCTCTGAGGCGGCGGCATCCTCTCGAATCGAGAACCTGACAGCGAGCGCCCGCGCCGTCTTGACCGCGGAGCTCGCCAATCGATCGGGCGGGAACGCAGCACGCAAGAACGCGGAGATCATCGTCGCCAATACGCGGGCGATGCAGGCGGCACTCGACCTCTCTGACGACCTGACCTCTCACTCAGTACTCGGAATGCACCGGGAGCTGATGACCGGCGACGCTCATCACCAAGGCGGCTCGTGGCGCGAAGAAGCCGTGTGGATCGGCACGAGCTCACTCAGCCCTGTCGGCGCACTGTTCGTTGCCCCGAACTTTCGACGGGTGCCCCGGCTAGTCGACGATCTCATGATCTTCGCGCGGCGCGGTGATCTCCCGCGGCTCGCTCAAACAGCGGTGGCACACGCTCAATTCGAAACAATTCACCCATTCACCGATGGAAATGGTCGCACGGGGCGAGCGCTGATGCAAGCGATGATGCGGGCGAAACAGCTGACTCACAACGTGACAGTTCCGGTTTCGGCAGGTCTTCTCGCAAACACGAACGGTTACCACCAAGCGCTGATGCAGTACCGGGAGGGCGATATCGATACGATCGTGACGCTCACGGCCGAGTCGTCGTTTCTCGCCATCACCAACGCCAAAGAGTTGGTGATAGACATTCGGGGCATTCAAGCCAGCTGGCGCGAACAGATAAAAGCGCGCGCAGATTCAGGCGTTTGGGCACTTCTCGACCTGCTCGCCAGGCAGCCGGTCGTCACCGCTGATTCCGCCGCGCAAACCCTCGGCCTGAATCCGACTAACATCTACCGGCTTCTGAACCAGCTCGAGCAGAATGGCGTGCTCAAGAAAAAGCCCGAGTACCGATCTTCGGTGTTCTGGCGTAGCGACGAGATTCTCGCTGCGCTCGACAGGTTCGCCGAGCGCTCGGGCCGGCGCGGGTAGCAGTTGGGCGGCTAAGAGCCGGTGAAGAGGCCCGCGGGGCCGTCGGGAGAGGTGGCCGAGACGGAGGCCAGGTAGGCCGAACGGCGGGCGAAGAGGCCCGGAACGACGGAACGGGCATCCTGAATCAGGGAGCCCAGGTCGGCGGTCACGAGCTGACCGTTCTGCACGAGGATGCGGCCGTCGACCATGGTCAGGTCGACATCACTGCCGCGAACGGCGTGCACGAGGTTGTGGTGCAGGTTCGCGTAGGGGCCTTCGCCGATCAAAGGAGTCATGCGCGGAGTGTCGGTGCGCACCGCGATGAGGTCGGCCTGCTTGCCCGGCTCGAGCGAGCCGATCGACGCGTCGAGGCCGAGCGCGCGGGCGCCACCCATGGTCGCCATCTGCAGAACCTGCCAGCTGTCCATGGCCGCAGCATCCATTTTTCGCAGCTTGCCGAGCAGCGAGGCGACCTTCATCTCTTCGAACATGTCGAGGTTGTTGTTCTCCTTTTCGCCGTCGGTGCCGAGGCCTACGGCGACTCCGGCAGCCAGGTACTCGGCGACGGGAGCCATGCCGCTCGCGAGTTTCATGTTGCTGACGGGGTTGTGCGAGACACCCACTCGGCGCGCCGCGATCAGCTCCACCTCGTCCGCGTCGAGCCACACGGCGTGCGCGATCATGGCGCGCGGAACATCGAAGAACCCCAGCTTCTCGAGCGCGAACATGGGCCGTGCGCCGTAGCGCGCCTCGAACTCTGCCACCTCTACTTCGCTCTCGCTGCAATGCGTGTAGAACCCGGCGTTGTATTTGTTGGCGAGCGCGATCGCCCGCTGCTGGCCGGCTTCGTCGGCGTAGAACGGATGCTCGAGCCCCACCCACGGGTAGATGCGGCCCCCGGCGCCGCCGCCCGCCGCGCCGCCCGGTCTGCCGCCGTACTGCTCGAGCATGGCCTCGTTGTCGTCGAGGGTGTCGAAGTAGTCGTAGTCGGGGTGGGCTCCGACATAGTTAACGGTCACGAGGCGGTTACCCAGAGCATCCGCTGCCCGTGCACTGCCCTGCATGAAGCGCCACATGTCGACGACGGTCGTTGTTCCGCTGAGCAGGCCTTCTGCGTAGCAGAGCCAGGAGGCGGCCTCGGCCTCGTCGGGGCGCAGTACGCGGTGCATCGGGTCGATGTGCAGGCGCAACCACTCCCACACCGGTAGATGTTCGGCAGTGCCGCGAAGCACCCCTGAGTGGTGATGCGCGTTGACCAGCCCCGGCATCAGCAGCCGCCCGGGCAGCGCGGTCATTTCGGCGTGCGGGTAGTCGGCGAGAATCGCGGATGCCGCACCGACGGCCTCGATCTGAGTGCCCCTGACCACGACAGCCCCGTCGGCGATTACGTCGAGTGCGCCATTCATGGTGACCACGAAGTCGGCGGGCAGCACGCGATCGCCCGACTGCGGCTCAGGGCGCGCGGTTGCGTCGGTCGCGCTCATTGGGCCAACACCCACGCGTCGAACGAAAAACCCGGCGAGACGACGCAACTGACAAGAGTTTCGCCGTCGCTCGGCACGGTGCGCTGCCAGACGCCGGCCGGCACGATGACTTGTGGATGCTCGATAGCCCCCTGGCCGCCACCACGCTCGCCGTTACCGCCACCGAGCGTCACGATCTTGACGTTTTCACCCGAGAACGCAGGAGCACTACCGCTCCCCCCGAGCTGGAGCATCACGGGGTCGGGGCCGTGCCACAGCCAGATCTCGTCGAAGTCCACCCGATGCCATGCCGATGCCTCGCCCGGAGGCGGCAAGAAGTAGATCAACGTGGCCGCGGGGCGGCCGACGCCGTCGACCGTCGTCACCGCGGATGACGCCCAAGTTCGGTGGTACCAGCCACCCTCGGGGTGCGGCTCGAGACCCAAGGCGGCGGCGCGGGGCGGCACCTCGAGCCACTCGATCACCTCGCCGTCGACAGTTCGGCGCGCAACTCGCTCAGGCTCCGGATGCTCGATCTCCACTACTCCGAGACCATCGCCGAGGCGGGCGTAGTAGCAGCCGGGCGCGAAACCTTGAAGCGGGTGCCGGGGTGATCCGGGGAGAGGTGCGGGCCCGGGCGCCCGAGCATCTGCTCGCGCAGAGTGCCCGTGCCGGGTTCGGCGGGCATCCGGCCGCGGCGGCGCAGCTCGGGTACGACCAGGCGCGCGAAGTCTTCGAGGTCGCCGGGCGCGAAGATGGGCTCGAGCAAGAACCCGTCGAGATCGGTGGCGTCGATGAGGCGCTCCAACTCGTCGGCCACCTCTGTGGTGCTGCCGGTCAGCTGCAGCCCGCGCGTACCTCGGCCGCTCAACTGGTCGAGAATCTCACGCACCGTCGGGGGCGTGCTGCCGTCTTTCGGAACGAACCGGTCTATGTTGCTCTGACCCATCTGCCCGATGGGGCCACCGGCATCCAGAATCTGAGTAAGGTCTCGGGTGGGATCGAGCGAAAGCAGGTCGATGCCCGTGTTGCCCGCGTAGAGCACCGCCACCACCTCGTCGGTCTGCAGATCGTCGAACTCTGCCCGCAAAGCCACCGCCTTGTCGTGCGTTGGCGCCACCGTCACCGTCAGCCCCACCATGATCTTCAGCGAGTTCGGGTCGCGCCCCCACTCGGCCGCCTTCGCGCGAATGTCGGCGACGTTGAAGGCCGTCTGCTCCACCGTGGTGCCCTGCACGAACACGCACTCGGCGTTGCGCGCGGCGTAGGCGCGCCCGCGGGCCGACGTTCCGGCCTGAAAGAGAACGGGGGTTCGCTGCGGCGACGGGTCGACCGTGAAGTACCCCGACGACCGAAAGTGTTCACCCACGAACTCGTGCCGATGCAGCTTGTCGCGGTGGGCCAGAATCTGCGCCTCTTTGTCGGCGACGAACGCATCGTCTTCCCACGAGCCCTCCCAGAGCGTCATGGCGAGGTCGAGGTATTCGTCGGCCTGGTCGTACCGCGCGTCGTGGGCGTTCATGGTCTCGTGCCCGAAGAGCTCGGCGACCGTGTTCTGCGAGGCGCCGGTGACGATGTTCCAGCCCACCCGGCCGCCCGTGAGGTGGTCGAGCGTAGCGAACCGGCGAGCAGTCTGCACCGGATGATCGAGACCGGTCGAGCTCGTCACCACAAACCCCAGGCGTTCGGTCTCGTGCGCCAGGGCTGAGATCATCATCGCCGGGTCCATCGAGGGAAAGTTGATGCCTCCCCTGGCCGCCATCTCGGGCAGGTCGCCACCGATCGACGGAAAGCCGAAGCCGTCGGCGAAGAACAGAAAATCGAAGCCGGCGCCATCGAGCAGCTGGGCGATGTGAATCCAGTGGTCGAGTTCGTGAAAGCGCGCCGATTCGGCGAGTGGATGCGGCCAGCTCAACGTGCCACCGACCTGCGGCCCGGCAACCTCGAACACGCCCAAATGAATCTGCTTCATGGTGTCAGTGAACCAAATGGTTCACACGACTGTCTAGCGGAGAAACACAGTGTTTACACGGGGGGCGTTTCTGTAACCTGCCCGTGCTTTTACGCCGCTCGCGCGACCTTTGCGGTCGAGAGCGACCGCCCCACATGGCTCATCTCGTCTGGAGGTGTCGCTCTGGCGGCGCACCGAGCTCAGGGATCGACGGAAGTGACCCGAGCGAGGAGAGCGGCGGTCGCGGCGCGCGCCGCGCTGTCGATGACCGCGAGATCACCGCCGCTGAGCAAGGTGGTCTGTAGGCCCCGCCAGAGAGCGACGATTTCGTGCGCGAAGAGTTCGGCTTGAGCATCCACTACCCCCGCCTGCCTGAAGACGGCCGCGACATGCGCCACCCACTCGGTGCCCACCTCGCCGAGGAAGGTCGTGAAACGCTGTCGCTCGAAGCCGGCGAGGCCAAAGATCTCGAAGAAGAGCCGATGGAACGGCAGGTTGGCCGGGTCGGAGATGGTCGCCCAGGCGGAGAAGAGCCGCTCGCTGAGAGGCGCGGTTGATGCGTCGAACGAGGTGATGACGGCCGCCATGCTCGGAAACCTGACTTCGGCCGCGGCGAGCGCAGCCACAATCAGCTCTTCACGGCTGCCGAAATAGTAGAGCAACATGCGGTTGTTCGACCCGACCGCGGTCGCCAGGCCGCGCAGGGTCAGCTGGGTGATTCCGTGTTCGAGCACATAGTCGACGATGCGGTCGAGCAGCAGTTCTCGGCGATCGGCACCGTCATCTTTGTCGGGCAACGCGAGTGTCATGAAACGACGCTAACGGTTCATAGGCTCGTGCGGCGAAGGCAACACCGCCGAAATGCGGCGGTAACAATGGCGAACTAGCGTTTCTCGGATAGCGAACGCGCTCGGACTTTCGGCGCGCGACTCACAGCATTTCGCTGCCACACCCTGCGAACCCGACCGTTTGGAGTTTTCATGAACGCCTTCACCCCTCCCCCTGTTGTGACCAAGCAGTTCGACCGTCGCGGGTTCTTGCGCATCGGTGGCCTCAGCGCGCTGGCCGTCGGTGGCGCCGCCGTTCTGGCAGCCTGCAGCACCGGCTCCACCACCTCGGGCAGCAGCACCGCCGCTGCGTCGGGAGCTGCTTCTGCGGCGCCTGGCAGCCTCGGCACCATCGCCCTGCAGCTTTCCTGGATCAAGAACATCGAGTTCGCCGGTGAGTACTTCGCCACCGAGAAGGGCTACTACACCGACGCAGGCTTCCAGGCAGTGACGCTGCTCGCCGGTGGCGGCCAGACGGGCGCCGAAGAAGCACTGCTCTCGGGCCAGGCGCTCGTCGGCCTGTCGTCACCGTCGATCACCGGCCCCTCGGTGCTGCAGGGCGCGAACTTGAAGATCATCGCCTCGACCTACCAGAAGAACCCGTTCTGTCTGCTGTCGCTGAAAGAGAAGACTCCCATCGCGACGGTCGCCGACCTTAAGGGCAAGAAGATCGGCGTGCAGTCGGGCGGCAACCAGACCATCTTCGAAGGCTTCCTCGCCGCGAACGGCCTCACCGACGCCGACGTGACGCTGGTCACCACGCAGTACGACATCTCGCCACTTGAGACCGGCGCCTACGACGCACACATGTCGTACACGACAAACGAGCCGATTCTGGCCGCGAAAGACGGCTTCACCCCCGTGGTGCTGAGCTTCGCTGACAACGGCCTGCCGTTCGTTGCAGAGACCTTCACGGTGACGCAAGACACCATCGACAAGCAGCGCGACCTCTTGAAGGCGTTTCTCGTCGCCGAGATCAAGGGCTGGACCGACGCGGTGAACAGCCCCACGCAGTCGGCCACCTACGCGGTGACCAAGTACGGTGCAGACCAAGACCTCGATCAGACCGAGCAGACCTCAGAGGCCACCGCTCAGAACGCCCTGATCGTGACCGCCGACACGAACGCGAACGGTCTGTTCACCATGACCGACGATTTGATCGCCGAGAACATCAAGTCGCTCACCGCGATGGGTACCGCCGTGACGGCAGATCAGCTGTTCGACATGAGCCTCATCAAAGAGGTCTACGCCGAGCATCCTGAGCTGATTGTGCCGTTGACTATTCCTACCGCGGCTTCATAACGCACCACCCGTGGCTTCGCGCACCCACGCGCGACCGTGTCGGTGCCGCTTCGGCGGCACCGACACCTCACACGAAAAGAAGTAAGGAACCATGGCCACCTCGTCTCTCAGCGCCGCCGGGTTTGCCACCAGCACCCCCGCAGAAACGCCAGAACTCGCCTCTGGCATCAACATTCAGGGGTTGACGAAGACCTTTTCACTCGGCCGCAAGTCGGTTCAGGCCCTCTCGGCCATCAACCTGGGAACGAAGAAAGACTCGTTCCTGTCACTGCTCGGCCCCTCGGGCTGTGGCAAGTCGACGATTCTGCGCATCATCGCGGGGCTGGAGAAACCGAGCGCCGGCACCGTGGTGGTGAACGGCAAGAACGCCAGCGAGATTCAGCGCGGCCACGAGACCGGCATCGCGTTTCAAGACTCGGCCCTGCTGCCCTGGCGCACGGTCACCAAGAACATTCGCCTGCCGCTCGAAGTGGCGGGCATCACGCCGGCTCCCGGGCTCATCGACGGCCTCATCGACCTCGTTGGCCTGAAGGGCTTCGAGAACGCCAAGCCCGCCCAGCTCTCAGGCGGTATGCGCCAGCGCGTCTCCATCGCCCGCTGCCTCGCGGTGGAGCCGACCATCATGTTGCTCGACGAGCCGTTCGGCGCCCTCGACGACATGACCAGGCAGCGGATGAACGTTGAGCTCCTCCGCATCTGGGGCGAGAAACCCGCAACCACCCTCATGGTCACTCACGGAATCAGTGAGGCCGTGTTCTTGTCTGACGTGGTGGCCGTGATGAGTGCCCGGCCCGGCCGCATCGCCGAAGTCGTGGAGATCAACCTGCCCCGCCCGCGGCTGCCCGAACTCATGCGAACACCCGAGTTTCACGCCTACGTCGACCAGATCTCAGAGATTCTGTTCGGGGCTCACGGAACGGTCGAAGATGACTGATCTGCGAGAGCAAGAAACCGAATACGCCGAAAGCATCGCGCTTGGCGCCGAAGAAGCGACCGGCGCGAACCGCCGATCGTTTCTCGGCTCGTTCAACAAGATGCCGCCGTGGGTGGGTGCGGTCATCGGAATCGTGGTGATTCTGGTCGTCTGGCAGATTGTGGCGGTCACGGCCTTCTCGGTGACCGGCTCGGTGCCCCCGCCGCTCGAAGTGTTTCAGCAGCTGGTGCACGACCTCACTGACAGCGTGTACTGGAACGCCATTGCGGTGACCAGCATGTCTGCGCTCTGGGGGTTCATCTGGGGCAACCTGATTGCGTTCTTCTTGGCGTTCATCGTGCTGCTGATTCCGTGGTTCGAAGGGCTGAGTACTCAGCTCGCGGTGGTGTGCTCGTGCATCCCGTTGACCGCCATCGCGCCCATCGTGACGCTGTTGTCGCCGGCCGGCAGCCGCACGACGTCGATCTTCTTGGCAGCGCTCAGCGTCATCTTCACCACCGTGATCGGCACGCTGCTCGGGTTACGAGCCGCGAGCGAGACCCAGCTCGATGTGGTGAAGGCGTACGGCGGGTCGAGGTTCACGCAGTTGCGAAAGGTTCGCCTCATTGCGGCTGTTCCGAGCATCCTCGCCGCCTTGAAGCTTGCTGCGCCGGCCGCGTTTCTGGGGGCCGTGCTCGGCGAGTACTTCTTGCTCGGGGTCGACTCGGGAATCGGTATTCAGTTGCTGGCCGCGCAGGCGACGGCTGCCTCGGTGAAGCTGTGGGCGCTCGCGCTCATCTGCGGTGGCATCGCGGGGCTGGCGTACTTCGTCATCGGGCGCATCGGCCGGCTCGTGACGCCGTGGTCGCAGGGTGACGCGCGCGCCGGGGAAGGGTTCTGATGGCAACCGCTGCCCCCGCCCAGGCTCCCATGGTCGCGCGCGCCGCGATGAGTGCGCAGACCGCGAGCACGGTGAAGTACGTGTTCAGGCGCATCGGCACCACCGTGCTGACCATCGCGATTTCGAGCGCGATTCTCGTGCTGCTCTGGAGCCTCGCAATTCAGCTGCTGCACGCGAACCCGTTCATCGCCAAGACGCCGGTCGATGTCTTCAACTTCTTGTTCGTGGATGCTCCCAAGAGCAAAACCACGGCCGCCGAGAATCGCGAGCTCATCTCCGGGCTGCTCTGGGTGACGCTGTTTCACGCGCTGATCGGGTTCATCTTCGGGGTGGGTTCGTCGATCGTCATCTCGATTGCGTTCACGCTGATTCGGCCCATTGAGTTCATGTTCATGCCCATCGCGATGCTGCTGCGCGTTGTGCCGCTGCTCGCCATGGCGCCGGTGATCTTCCTGATCTTCGGCAACGGGCTCGTGACGGCGGCGTTCATCGGCGGAATCGTGGTGTTCTTTCCGCTGCTCGTGAACCTGACGCTCGGGTTTCGCTCGGTGAGTGCGCAATCGGTCGACCTCGTGCGGGTGTACGGCGGCAGTCGCTGGACCATCATGCGCAAGGTCGCGATTCCCACCGCCCTGCCCTACTTCTTCGCGTCGATGCGCATCGCGGTGCCGGGCGCCATCACGGGGGCGATGCTCTACGAGTGGCTGTTCACGTACGAGGGGCTCGGCGCTGCGATCACGACCGCCAAGTCGCAATCGCTCTACAACGAGATCTGGGCGATCGTGGTGGTGATCACTGTGGTGTCGATTCTGCTGTACACCGTGGCGACGTTCGTCGAGACGGCGGTGCTCGCCAAGTGGGGGCCGAACGCGGGCAAGGCTGCGGGCAAGTGAGGCCGCGCGGCGGTGTTCCTCGCGCATGGGTTGCATGCGTGGGCGACGGATGCCCGGGGCCGAGGTCGGCGCGCGCTGTGACACCCGCGCCAGAGGTCAAGCCCAGCGCCGCATAAGTACTTCTTCGCTCGCCGGCGCCGCCGGGCATCCGTCGCCACAGGGTTCGTTTCGTGGCGCAGCATTCACCAAACGCAAGAAAGAGTGAGTGATGTCGCAGATCATCGACAAAGCTGAGGCCGGCCAGAATGCCCGGCAGTACCACATCGACGTTGCGCCGGGCGAGGTCGGAACGGTGGCGCTGCTGCCGGGCGACCCGTTTCGGGTGCCGCTGATCGCAGAGTTGCTGACCGACGTGACCGACGTGGCGCACAACCGCGAGCACCGCACCATGACGGGGTTCTACAAGGGCAAGCTCATCACGGCGACCTCTACGGGCATGGGATGCCCGTCGACGGCCATAGCGGTCGAAGAACTCGCTCGGGTCGGGGTCACCTCGTTCATTCGCGTGGGGTCGTCGGCCGGCCTGCAGCCTGGAGTCAACCCGGGCGACCTGCTGGTGAGCGAGGGAACGTTGCGCAACGACGGAACGACCGCCGCGTATGCGCACCCCGGGTTTCCGGCGGTGCCCGACCTCGAGCTGACACTCGCCCTTCGTGCCGCCGCCCTTGCGCTGCCCGGCGCGGGCACCGACTACCACGTACTATCGGGCATCAACGCTTCAGACGACGCGTTCTACGCCGAGACGCCCGCCTGGATAGCCGAACTCAACTCGCTCGGAATTCTGAACGTCGAGATGGAGAGCTCGGCCCTCTACGTGGTGTCGCGGTTGCGCGGTCTGCGTGCCGGCATGATCTGCGCCTGCTCGTCGAACCTCGTCGACGGCACGAGCCTCTACGACCACGATGCCGGGGCCCTCAAGCGCGGCTGGCAGAACTCCATCATCGCCGCGCTCGACGCGGCCGTGGCCCTCGACCTATGACCGCGCCCACCCCCGCCCCCACCCCGAACCCCCGCTCATCCCGCGCCATCGGTTTGACGCAAAGGGCCGCTATGAGCGCGTATTCCGCGCTTTTGCGTCGAATGGATGAGGTGGGCCAGAGATGAACATCATCACGCGGCGGGTGATCGTCGACACCGATACGGGCATCGACGACGCACTCGCGCTGCTGTACTTGGCGGCGCAAGCCGAGGTTGAGCTCGTGGGAGTGACCGCGGTGTACGGTAATTGCGTCATCGACGACTCGGTGCGCAACATCTGGTACGTGCTCGGGCTCGCCGGGCGCGGCACCACGCCGATCGCGCGCGGGGCCGCAGCGCCGCTGAAAGCTGACCCGCACATCGCGCACTACGTGCACGGCTACGACGGGCTGGGCGACGTGCTGAGCGTGGATGACCGGCCGATGCCCAGCGCACCCACGCTTCTGACGCAGACCGCTGCAGAGTTTCTCGTCGACGAGGCCCGCGCGCATCCGGGCGAAATCGAACTGCTGACGCTAGGGCCACTCACGAACGTGGCGCTGGCGCTGCAACTCGAGCCGACACTGCTGACGCTCTTCCGCTCGATCACCATCATGGGCGGCAGCGGCCCGTTCCCCGCGCCTGGCATAAGCGACATGTTCGACGCGAACATTCAGAACGATGCGGATGCGGCCCGGCTGGTCTTCGCCGCTCCCGCGAACCGGCGGCTGATGGTGGGAGTGAACGCCACCGCACAGGCCATCACGGACGAGCAAGACCTGGTGGCGCTGCACCGCTCGGGCACTCTGACCGGGGAGTTCGCGGCGAGCATCCTGGAGTCGTATCTCGACTTCTATCGGCTCGCCTGGGGTCGTCGCGTGAGCCCCGTGCACGATGGACTCGCGGCGGCGCTGATGCTGCACCCCGAGTGGATCGCCGCGAGTGTCACCGGCCCCGCGAACGTGACGCACGACGGGTTCACCACTCGCGGGCGCATCATGCAGACCGCCGAGGGGCGGGCCGTGCCGTGGCCCATCGAGCCGGTGGGCGATACCATCGCGGTGACGGCGGTTCACCCTTCGTTCGTGCCCGCATTCATCGAATCACTGATCAGAGGAGGTGCGCTGTGACCGACAGTGCAACAGAAACGACGTCAACCACGATCGCAGCAGCAGATTCGACGCGCGACCTGGCGAAGCTGCCCAAAGGCCACCTGCACCTGCACATGGAGGCGGCTATTCGCGCCGAAACCCTGACCGCCATGTGCGTCGCGGCCGGCATCGAAATCGAGCTGCCCGATCTCACGCAGACCTACAGCGACTTCTCGGCGTTCAGCGCGACCTACCGCAGCATGCTCGCCGTGCTGGTAGAGCCAGAGAATCTCTTTCGTTTGATCGACGAATCTGTCGAAGACGCCGCACGCGAGGGTGTGGTCTACGTGGAGTTCGGCGCCAGCCCGCACTTCTACATCGACACGTTCGGCCCGGTCGAGCGGGCGCTGCAGATCATGATCGACACGTGTGCCGAGGCCGGGGCGAAGTGGGGTGTCGAGATCGGGCTGATGATCACCATCGACCGCACCGAGAGCGTGGAGGTGGCAAACGCCTACGCCGCGGTGGCTGCTGCTTTCGCCGGTCGGGGTGTCGTGTCGTTGGGGCTCGCGAACGACGAGCGCGGGCATCCGGCAGAAGACTTCGAAGAGGCGTTCACCATTGGCCGGGCCGCCGGGTTGCTCTCGACGCCGCACGCCGGTGAACTCGCCGGGCCGGAGCAGGTGTGGAAGGCCGTCGAAGTGCTGGGAGCGAACCGCATTCTGCACGGGGTCACGAGCGTCGAAGACCCTGCGCTGATGGCGCGGCTCGCCGCCGACGGCGTCTGCCTCGACGTGTGCCCCACCTCGAATCTGCTGCTGTCGGTAGTCGGCGAAATCGATGCCCACCCGCTTAGAGTGCTGCTCGATGCGGGGGTGCGCTGCTCGATCAACGCCGACGACCCGGTGCTGTTCGGGCCGAACATCCTCTCAGAATACGAACTCTGTCGCTCGGTGCTGGGGCTGACGGATGCTCAGCTCGCCGCCTGCGCCTGGAGCTCCATCGAGTGCGGCGGTGGCTCCGCCGAGCTCAAGGCGCGCTCGAAGCTCGCCATCGAGGAGTGGCTCGCGAGCTGAGCGCGGCGCGGCATTCTTGCGCGAATCGCGGGCTCGAGACAAGCCCCACGACGAGGTGACCTCGGCGGGGTATAACGGTGGAATGACTGACTCACCCATCGAAGAGGTGCCGGGCGGGCATCCGGCAGCCTCGGCGCGCGCCGGCGCCGGCGCCGGGGCCACGAATGCTGCCGAGTTCGCCGTCGCCGACTGGATTAACCGGTACGAGACGGCGTGGGAGACGAACGAGCCCGACGACATCAGGGCGCTGTTCACGCCCGATGCCACCTACCGCACCGAGCCGTACGCCGCACCGTGGACGGCTCACGACGAAATCGTGGCCGGCTGGGTGGCCATCAAAGACCTGCCGGGCGATGCGGTTTTCGCGTGGCATCCGCTCGCCGTCACGCCCGACGTCGCGACCATTGAGGCCGTCACCGACTACCCGCGCGAGCACCGCACGTTCAACAATCTGTGGGTCATTCGGTTGGCTGAAGACGGCCGCGCCTCAGACTTCACGGAGTGGTACATGCAGCAGCCAGCGTAAAATCGTGGCGTGACGACCTCATCGACCGAGCCCGCGCCCTTCGGCAAGAAAGACGTCGGCAGCGGAAAGCTCGCCGACTACCGCTTCAACATGCTCCCCAAGAACACCAAGGTCACCTTGCAATTGGCAGGCAGCGACCCCTTTCAAGACGTCATTAGCGACGCTCAGGGCCGAATCGGCTCGCGTGGCGATCTGCAGGCCTTCGTGGCGCGATGCACCGCAGACGAAGAGCGCACCGACGCACCCATTGCGGTGCGCTTCTTCATCGACTCGCGGATGACCGGGGTGGTCGGCTGGGTTCCGCGAGGTCTTGAGGCGGCGGTCATCGACACCCTCACCCGCCTCGAGACCGCGGGGCGAACGCCGCGCATTCCGGCCGCCATCGTGAAGACGCGGCACGGCCTGCGGGTCGATCTGTTGCTCGGGCTGACGCGGTAGCGCGTGGTTCTCGTTCGCTCGGGCTTCGAGCGCCAGACGCCTCGCCGACGCTCAGAACTCGCACCAGGTTGCCCCCCGCGCACGAATTCGGCCGGAACTTCACGAAATCGCTGACGAATCTTGCCTAGGGTCGTAGAACACCCGCAGCTCAGCGGGGCGGCTCAGCCTGCAGTTCAGTCACGATCGGAGGTTCTCATGTCTCAATTCACTACAGACGCCATCACCGGCGAACCCGAGGTCGTCGAAGACGAGCCTTCGCGAGGCGCCAGCCGGGCATCCGTTTCGCTGCCGGCGGCGTGGCCGAGCCTCAAGGCCGCCGTGACCTCGCTTCGGGGGTATCAGCGGCCCGATGGCTCGGTCGACCCGGCCGTCGTGAGCCGCAGCCGTGAGCTGCACGAACTCGTCGACACCATCATCGACGCGTTGGGAGCACTCGCCGGCGACTTCGCGTACGACGCCGACTACCTTGCCGCGAGCGTGCGCGACTTCGAGCGCTGGGTCACCGGCGGCTTCGGCGTGCCCGACTTCTTCGACTCGCTGGTGGCATTTCACCCCGAATTGCACCGAGTGGATGCCCTGCAGCACGTCGTCGTCTTTCCGATGTACACCCAGAACGGCAGCCCCGACAAGCTCTTCGAGGCGGTGGCGATGCAGGTCATCTGGCCCGACTTCGTTGCCGAACTCGAGGCGGGCGACTACTCGAACAAGCTGTTCGTGCCCTTGCGGTTTCTCGATTTCACCGACGGGTACAACACGAACTCGGCCGTTCTGTTTCCTGAAACGGTGTCGATGCGCGCGATTCCCGCATTCACCTGGGGCGCCATTTTCGCCGATCGTGAAGCGGCACGCTTTCGGCTCGTCGTTTGCGCCGCGGCCGAGGTCACCCGCCTCGAACTGCCTGCCGGGGCGGCCGAACTCCTCGAGAGTCAGCACCTCGCCGAAGAGACTTTCGTGATGTGGGATCTTATTCACGACCGCACACATATGCGCGGAGATCTGCCGTTCGACCCGTTCATGATCAAGCAGCGCATGCCGTTCTTCTTGTATTCGCTCGAAGAACTGCGCTGCGACCTGACGGCGTTTCGCGAGGCAGTGCGCATCGAACGGACCGGTGTTTCGGCCGGCTATTCGGCGAAGACGGTGGCCACAGCCGCGCGGGTTCAATACGCGGTCATCTTCGACCGGGTCTTCAGATTCGCCATCTCGGGTACCCGAGTGCGCAACTACGACGGCCTCGGCGGCCAACTGCTGTTCGCGTGGCTCCACCAGAAGCACGTGCTGCACTGGACAGACACGAGGCTGACGTTCGACTGGCCAGAGGTGGCCGATCAGGTCATCGCCTTGGGTGCGGCCATCGACGAGCTGTACTGGCGATCGATCGACCGACCCAAAACGGCGCATTGGCTCGCGGCCTATGAGCTCGTTTCGTCGACCGTCACGCCGAACCCCGCATCGGTGTGGTCGAGGGGCGCGGATGCCCTGCCCCTCGACGGGCCACCCCGAGGTCTCACCGACGCGGTGCTTCCCGATGAATTTCCGTTGTCGATGTTCTTCGAGGCGCTTTCGAAGAAGATGACCGGAGTGATCGAGCAGACGGCGGGCATCACGGGTATCTCGGTTATCGACTGACCTCACTGCTGGCACCGGTCGGGCGGGGCACGCTGCTGGCACCGCCGACCGGGCACGCTGTTGCCCCGCCGGCGGCCCACACGTTCGTGTACCGGTTCGTCAGGGCGCGAAGCTCGGTGCCGGCTGGCCCGGAACATCGGGCGCCGGCCCGGTCACAATCGCCGGCGACCCAGGAACCACGTGCGCAACCGCGATTGTCAGCGGTACCAGCACGACCGCAAGCACCGCCAGGGTCACCACGATGAAGATCAGGGTTCTGAGCGTGCGCATGCTGCCTACTCTGCCCTCTCGCCCGTCAGAAGTACACCGCCGCGCCAGAGTCAGAACGTGCGTGGGTTCGTGACTGTCACCTCCGCCCACCCGATGAGAGAACCGTCGCCGGCGTACACGGCGAATGGATGCTCGCCCGGCGAATACCCGGCCGGAACCCGCACATCCACTCCCCCGCCGCGCACCGCTGCCGTCGTTACCTTCAGCTGCGGCTGATAGCCCACCACCGAAACCGTGCGCCCGTCATGCCCGGCAAGGGCGAGATGCACAAGGGAACCCGCCTGCACGGGGCTCGGTGAGGCCGCGACGCTCGCGAAGACCGTCTGATTGCCGTCGTTCAAGGCTGAGACCGGCAATGCCGGCAGCGCCGAAATCTGCAGAGGAACAACGGCCGAGGTGTTCGACTCGGGCACCCGCACCGTGAGGTAGTGCATACCCGCCTCGCCATCACCCGGAATCGTCGCCGTGATTGCGGCGCGGCCGACTTCATCGGTTGTGTCGACGACGGTCGGGTCGATGGCTGCTGAGCCAACGGCCACACCGTCGTAGTCGAGTTCGACGCGCGTCGCAGGCGCTTCACCCCCGCTGAAGAGCAGCGACGAGAGGGTCACGGTTATCGCGTCTGAGGGCGAATAGCCGTTCGCGTCGGGTGCGCTCAGGTGAACGCCGATGGCGCGCTGGCTGTAGTCGGGTGAAACAACGGGATGGGCGTGAAAGTAGTCGACCATCGAGTCGAGATCGATTTTGCCCGAGTCGGCCCGGTGCGTGCCCGATGCGAAGGTGGTGAAATTGTCTCCACCGTCGGCTAAGAACTTGTTTGCCGTCACGGTGAAGGAGTCGGTGGCAGAAATCACGTGGCCGGCAAGTGTCATGTCGGTGATGCGAGCTCCGCTCGGCTTGGTCGGGTCGTACGTGTAGGTGAATCCGCGCGATACTCCGAGCTTCAAGAAGGGCCTGCTTGCCCCGCTGGGCTGCCACTGCTGCTCGAGAATCTGGCGAATTTGAGCGCCCGTCAGTGTGAGGGTGACAAGGGTGTTAGCGAACGGCTGCACGTTGGCGAGCTCTCGATAGCTGACACTTCCGTCAGCATCTCCCGGGCCCCATGAGGCGTAGGTCAGATCGGTTCTGAGACCGCCGGGGTTCATGAAGGCGATCTGTGAACCGGCGTCTTTCGTCGCGTCGAGCTGAACGTCTGCCACGAAGTTGCCGAGTGTCGATTCTCCACCGCGATTGTCTTCGACGCCGCCCGTTTGCTTCGCCTTGTTGAAGTCGGCGGTGATACTGCCGACTTTTTCGTTGCCCTTGACCGCTGCCACGGCGACCGCATCACTCACGATTGCTGACACTGCCGGGTCGGCAGGAAATCGCGGTGAGGTGTCGGGGTTGGTGAGAGGAACGATTTCTGAAGTCATCGACTGCACCTCATGCGTGGTCTCATCGACCTTCACTGCGAGGTGACCGATGTTCTCACCGTATTCGCCGGCTTGCAGCACCGGGCGAATACGGCCGGCCGGCCATCCGGAGACCGGCAACGCATGGTTGTAGACCTGATGGGTGTGGCCAGACACGATGGCGTCGATGTTGGTATCGACACCGGTCACGATGGTGCCGAACGCTGAATCGTCAGTGGAGTCGGCGAGCGCGGGGGTGGCCGCGCCCTCGTGCACCAAAAGCACGATGACGTCAGCCTCACCGTTCGTCGGGTCACCGTCAGAGAGCTGGTCGGCGACCCTGTTGACCTCGGGCACGATGGGCTTCACCTGCAAACCGGCGAGCGCTGACGACCCGACAAGTGACGGCAGCTGTTCGGTCACGGCTCCGACGAACCCGATGCGTACGCCGTCGACCACCGAGATGGAGTACTGGTCGTACGCCGGTTTGCCCGTGGCCGTGTCGTACAGGTTCGCTGCAAGGTAGGGGAAATCGGCGGTGGGAATCACCCGGCCATCGACATCGCTTCGCCCGCGATCGAATTCGTGGTTGCCGAGGGCAGAAGCGCTCAACTTCATCGAGTTCAATGCGTCGAGCGTCGGTTTGTCTTGCTGAATGTACGACGTGAAAGTGGATGCGCCGATGTTGTCACCTGCCGAGACCAACACGGTATTCGGGTTGGCTGCCGTGTAGTGATCGACAGCGCCCGCGAGCACGGCGGCGCCTGCCACAACACCACCTGCCTCGAGGCGGCCGTGAAAGTCGTTGATGCTGAGGAGATCGAGGGAGATCGTCGATGCGGCTTCAGCCGGAGCGGCGGCGATGCCCGCAACCCCCGTACTTGTTGCCACGAGCATGGCTGCAGCGAGAGCCATAGTGAATGGGCGGTTCATTTGGTGCCTCCGGTAGGGAGCGTGGGCGGGGTGTTGAGCGCGAGCCTCAAACCCACCAGCAGTGGGTCGTGATCCGACGATCGGTAGGGGTCTTTGGGGTTCAAGAAGTTCGTGACGTTCGCATTCACATACGAGTACTGGCGAGCCGGCGCCTCGACGGAGTTGATGTTCCAGATGTCTGTGCCGGTAACGATTGTTGCGGCGGCAGGCGAAGCGAAGACGTGGTCGAGAGAGCCGGATTCGCCATCGAACGAATATGACGCCTTACCGGTGGCGGCACCGAGGTCGGTGTAGCCAGCCGACCGAACGGCGATCACGGGGTCTTCTTGTTCGAGCGCGTTGAAGTCGCCGATCAGAAACACCTTGTCGTCGTGCATGCTCGAGCTCAGGCCAGCAGCAAAATCGACGAGCGCATGCGCTTCGCGGGTTCGGTCGCCGTTGTAAGCGCCTTCTCCGGCGTCGACGTTGTCTCCGGTTGCCCCGGTGCCGGTCTTCGACTTGAAGTGGTTCGAAACGACGAGGAATGTTTCGTCTGGGTCGCCGTAGACGGGTCTGAATTGCTGAGCATCCGGTTCCCGGGCGTCGTCGAACGGAGAAGGGCCGAGCAAGATGACCGACTCGCCGATTGGTTCGACGATGGAACTGCGGTAGATGAACCCAGTGCGAATGACATCTTCGTCGGCGGCAGAGGGAACGAGCGCCGGGGAGGGCACGTACTTCCAGTCTGTTCCGCCGTCTGCCTTGTTGATGGCGTCGACGAGTATGCCGAGGGCATGGTCTCGGTTCATGCCGAGTTTGGCCGAATTCTCGATCTCTTCGAGCGAGATGACATTGGCGCCGAGAGCCAAAATGGCGGCCACGATCTTGCTCTCTTGCTGCTCGAAGTGCGCCTCGGTTGCCGCGCCTCGCACGCCGCAGCCCGGGTCGTCGCTGTTATTCACGGTGACCGGGTTGCCTGCGCGATCGGCATAGAACGTGCATCCGGTTCGGTCTTCACCAGTGGTGGGAAAGAAGTTCAGCACGTTGAACGTACCGAGCTTGACAGTGCCGCCGATGTCTGCAGGGTGTGCGGTTCTGGTGTTCGAGAAGACAACGGGTGACGCGAGCGTTTCGTTCGATCCGGTGACCTCGGCGGTGGGCTGAAAACGCCACGCGTTGTTTCGGTAGTCGAGCACGACGGGCTTCGTGAAGGTCACCGCGGCGCCCACTCGCACCGGCGCCGACAAATAGGGCACCGGCTTCGAGGTATTGGCGGCTGCAGAGAAGTTCGTGCTCGCACCGTCGTCGAGCCACACTGCTTTCGCCAGGTTTGCGGCCACAGTGGCCGCATACGCCGTGCTACCGACTCCGCCCGCACTGGTGGGAGCGACGAGCGGAGTCGTTCCAGCGGCGAGCTCGATCTGCCCGTATTGCGCTGCCGACGAGAGCCCGGTGACGGTGAAGGCGCCCTGGGGAGCGACCAGCATTCCTTCAAGCGATTCGCGCAGCGCGTCTGTCGCGGGGTAGGCGACTGTCGCAGGCAAGGGAGCGGCGAGCCCAGCCGGGTCTGCGTGGTTCACACCGCCGACTGCAGCAGAGATTTCAGTCAGACCGGCATACTCACTGACTTTGCCGGTGACTTCGACGTAGTCGCCCACAGTCACGGGTGCCGCACTGGCCCCGATGAACACGAAAACAGCGTCAGACGCGTGATGAGTCGATGGGTCGACCGCACCCCCTGTCGCTGCCGTCTGAAGGTAGAAGCCGTTGAAACCGCCCGTGGGATACGCGGCGGTTACGAAACCCCGAGTCGTCACCGTCGAACCTACGAACGGGCTGGCAGAACCAGACCCCTGAATCTCGGCTATCGACAAGGTCGAGGCAAGCGCGGAAGGAAGGGCGACCGCCGAAAAGCATGCGGCAGCAGCGAGAATTGCAGCGCACAGCGCCGCCGTTCGGATGGATGGGCGCACGTGCCCCTGCTCTCGTGATGTAGTAGAAACGTGATCTCGGCACGCGCAAAGCTCACGCTTGCGGCCCCCACCGAAGACCCCTCGGGCGGGGGCCATGAAGATGAGAATAGATCACTATCGAGGTCTGATGCAAGGCTCATCTCGATCATTTAGCTCATCGTCTGATTTTTTCGGCAAGGAGTAGACCGGTAGGCGGCGACCTTGGCGCAACGGCCGGGCCCGCACGCGGGGGCGTTGCGCCGAACGCAAGACGAGTGCGCGAGAGGTACGAGAGACTGGATGCCGTGACTGACCCATCGCGAACGCATCTGCCGAGCATCCTTGACAACACACCAACGGTCGACCCGAGTGCAGGCGGGGCCGACCAGGGCGCACCTGCGGCCTTTGAAAGTGCGCAGCGCCTGCACGACCCCACGAAACGCGGGTTCGCGTCGGATAACTATGCGGGCGTGCATCCGGAGGTCTTGCAGGCGATCGCCGCCGCGAACGAAGGCCACCAGATTGCCTACGGCGAAGACGTCTACACCGCGCGACTGCAACAGGTGATGAAGGCGCACTTCGGCGAGGCGGCCGAAGCGTTTCCGGTCTTCAACGGCACGGGCGGGAACGTGCTCAGCTTGCAGTCGATGCTGCCGCGCTGGGGCGCGGTGGTGTGTTCGAGCACAGCGCACATCCACACCGATGAGAATGCCGCACCTGAGCGCGTCGGCGGCCTCAAACTGCTCACGGTCGACACCCCAGACGGCAAGCTCACCCCCGAGATCATCGACCGCGAAGCGTGGGGCTGGGGCGACGAGCACCGCGCCCAACCGCTCGCCGTGTCGATCACCCAGACCACCGAACTCGGCACCTGCTACACCCCAGACGAGATTCGGGCCATCACCGACCATGCTCATCAACACGGTATGACCGTGCACCTCGACGGCGCGCGCATTTCGAATGCCGCCGCCTACCTCGGCGTACCTCTGCGCGCCTTCACCACCGATGCCGGCGTCGACGTGCTCTCGTACGGCGGAACAAAGAACGGCCTACTCTACGGCGAGGCCGTCGTGGTGCTGAACCCCCGGGCATCCGAAGGCCTCAGTTACCTGCGCAAGCTCGACATGCAGCTCGCCTCGAAGATGCGTTTCGTGTCGGTTCAGCTCATCGCGCTGCTCGAGGGCGACCTCTGGCTGCGGTCGGCCTCGCACTCGAACGCCATGGCTCAGCGCTTGAGAGCCGCGGTCGACGGGATGCCCGGGGTCACCCTCACGCAGCAGACCCAGTCGAACGCGGTGTTCGCTATCGTGTCGCCCGGGGTCGCCGACGAGCTCAGAGAGCTTTTTCGCTTCTACGACTGGAACCCCGCCACCGGCGAAGTGCGGTGGATGTGCGCGTTCGACACCACCGAAGCCGACGTCGATGCGTTCGCCGCCGCCCTCGCAAAACTATGCGAACGTATGGAATAAACGGCATCCCATACGGTTGTACTCACCGTGGCAATGGTGCCCGATTCGAAAATCCACTCTGAACAGGAGCCACTCATGACGCTCACCGAGCCCACCACCACCCCCGAACCCACCATCGCCGGTCGCGCTGCCGAAACCAGCGTGCCGATTCTCGATGTGTTGACCGACCGCTGGAGCCCTCGCTCGTTCGAGCCGACCAGCGAAATCGACGAAACCACCCTCACCGCCGCACTCGAAGCAGCGCGCTGGTCGCCGTCGGCCGCTAACTCGCAGCCGTGGAAGTTCATCGTCGGCCGCCGCGGCACCGCAACGTTCGACCTGATCAACGCCAACTTGATGGGCTTCAACCAGGCCTGGACACCGAACGCGAGCGTGCTGATCGTCGCCATCGCCGAGGTCATCGATGACAACGGCACTCCCCGTCGCTGGGCGCACTACGACCTCGGCCAGGCCATGGCTCACCTCTCGGTGCAGGCGCACGCCGACGGCTTGCACGTGCACCAGATGGGCGGCATCGAGGTTGCAGGGCTCCGTGAGACCTTCGGGCTCGACGAGCGCTGGGAGCCGGTCACCGTCACGGCACTCGGCACGGTCGCACCCGCCGAGGCTCTGGCCGACGAGGGAGCCCGCAGCCGCGAGGTCGCTCCACGCACCCGCAAGTCGCTCGCCGAGATCGTCACCATCAACGACTGATCCGTTCGAGGCGGTGCGCGCACCGGATGCTCGGCGAGCGTTACCGCGCATGACACCGCACGCCTCAGCGCACCGCGCAACCCGCTACCGTCGAAACAGTGACCGCAGAATCCGCACCCACTAACGCTGCCCCCACCGCAACGCCGGGCACCATCGAGAACCTCCTGCGCGAGAACCGCCGCTACGCTCCGAGCACAGAGTTCAGCGCCGCGGCGAATGTCGACGCGAGTGAGTATGGGCGGGCATCCGCTGACCCCGTGGCGTACTGGGAGCAGCAAGCGGCCCGGCTCGACTGGCACACTCCGTGGCACACCGCACACACGTGGAAACCCGCCCTGCAGCTCGACGGAGCGATCGACGTGCCCGAGGCGCAGTGGTTCGTCGGCGGCACCCTCAATGTGGCGGTCAACTGCGTCGATCGCCACGTAGAAGCGGGCCGCGGCGACACAATCGCCATTAACTTCGAGGGTGAACCGGGCGACCGCGAACAGATCACCTACGCCGAACTGCAGCGCCGCGTCGCGAAAGCGGCGAACGCGCTCGAAGCGCTCGGCATCGGTGAGGGCGACCGTGTGGTCGTGTACCTGCCCGTGATTCCCGAAACCATCGTGGTCACCCTGGCCATCGCGCGCATCGGCGCTATTCACTCGCTCGTGTTCGGCGGGTTCTCGGCCGAGGCGCTGAAGTTTCGCGTCGAAGACACCGGGGCGAAACTGCTGGTCACGAGCGACGGGCAGTTCAGGCGCGGCAAAGCGGTCGCAGTCAAGGCGAACGCCGACGAAGCAGTCAGAGGCAACGCCGAGACCGGGGTCAACACCATCGAGCACGTGCTGGTCATTCGGCGCACGGGCGATCTCACGCCCGAGATTCCGTGGCAGCAGGGCCGCGACGTGTGGTGGCATGACGCGATTGCTGCCGCCGCAGAGACCCACGAGGCGCAGTACTTCGACTCCGAGCATCCACTGTTCATCATCTACACCAGCGGAACCACCGGCAAACCGAAGGGCCTGGTGCACACCAGCGGCGGCTACCTCACGCAGGCGAGCTGGAGCCACTGGGCCGCTTTCGACGCCAAACCCGATGACGTGTACTGGTGCACGGCCGACTTGGCCTGGGTGACGGCGCACACCTATGTGCTCTACGGGCCGTTCTCAAACGGCGCCACGAGCGTCATCTACGAGGGAACGCCGAACACTCCGCATACCGGGCGGCACTTCGAGATCATCGAACGCTACGGCGTCACGACGTATTACACGGCGCCGACGCTGATTCGCACGCTGATGACCTGGTTCTCAGAGGGTTTGCCTGGCAATTGGAATCTCTCGAGCATCCGCCTGCTCGGCACCGTAGGCGAGGCGATCAACCCTGAGGCATGGGTCTGGTTTCATGAAAACCTGGGCAGCGGGCGGGCGCCTATCGTCGACACCTGGTGGCAGTCTGAAACGGGCTCGGCCATCATCGCGCCGCTGCCCGGCGTGACCGTGTTGAAACCCGGTAGCGCCACGTTCGCGTTGCCCGGGCTCTCGGCCCTCATTGTCGATGAGCAGGGCGAAACCGTGCCCTACGGCTCTGGCGGCTACCTCGTGCTCGCCGGAACCTGGCCGTCGATGGCCCGCACGGTGTGGGGCAACCCCGAGCGCTACCGCGATTCGTACTTCGCGCGCTTCGCCGAGCGCGGCTACTTCTTCGCCGGCGACGGAGCCAAATACGACGACGAGGGTTACATCTGGCTGCTCGGCCGGGTCGACGACGTCATCAACGTGTCGGGCCACCGCCTTTCGACGATCGAAATCGAGTCGGCGCTGGTGTCGCATCCCGCCGTCGGCGAGGCCGGCGTCGTGGGCGTATCAGACCCGACCACGGGCGAGGCGATCGCCGCGTTCGTCATTCCCTCGGCCGAGATTTCGGCTCAGGATGCTGGTGACCCTGCCTTCTGGGCGCATCTGTCGGCATCACTGTCTGACGCCCTGCGCTCCCACGTAGCTCACGAGATCGGCCCCATCGCCAAGCCGGCCCTGCTCATCGTCGTGCCCGATCTGCCCAAGACCCGCTCCGGAAAGATCATGCGCCGCCTGCTCGCCGACCTCGTCGACGGCCGCCCTCTCGGCGACACGACTTCGCTGCAAGACGAGACCGTGCCGCACCGCATCGCGGCGATTCTCGCCGCCCGCCCCTAGCCGGAACGCGCGGACGAGGCTGCCATCGCTCTCGCGCCGAGCCGCCCGACCCCGATCCGCGGCACCCGTGCGCGCGAGGATTTCGGACGAGAGCGATAGCCTAGGCGCTCGCTCTCGTCCGAAACCACCGCACTTTCGCACGAGGGCGCCGTTTATGGCGCGCGCCGCAGCGCAACGAGGCGGTTAGGCGTCGGGCAGGGCGGCGAGTTCGCCGGGGGCAGCCGCCGCCACCGTAAGACCCGAGCCGTCAGGCGCGAGGCCCACGTAGACCGTTTCTCCGTCGCGGATGGTGCCGCTGAGCAACGCCATCGAGAGGCGGTCGTCGATCTCGTGCTGCATGAGCCGTCGAAGCGGCCGGGCGCCGTACACGGGATCGTAGCCGCGGTCTGCGAGCCAGGCCCGGGCATCCGGAGTCACGGCCAGCGACAGCCCGCGCTCAGAAACACGCCGCGCCAGCCGGTCGACGTAGAGCGACACGATCTGGGCGAGGTCGTCGTGCGAAAGCGCCGAGAACACCACGATGTCGTCGAGCCGGTTGATGAACTCGGGCTTGAATGCCTGCCTCACGACCTGCATCACCAGCTCTTCGCGCGACGCATCTGAGAGCGCCGGGTCGACGAGGTACTGCGAGCCGAGGTTCGACGTCAAGATCAGAATGGTGTTGCGAAAGTCGACCGTGCGCCCCTGGCCGTCGGTCAGCCGCCCGTCGTCGAGCACCTGCAGCAGCACGTCGAACACCTCGGGGTGGGCCTTCTCGATCTCGTCCATCAGCACCACCGAGTAGGGGCGCCGCCGCACGGCCTCGGTCAGCTGACCGCCCTGCTCGTAGCCGATGTAGCCGGGAGGCGCACCGAGCAGCCGCGCAACCGAGTGCTTCTCGCCGTACTCGCTCATGTCGATGCGGATCATCGCCCGCTCGTCGTCGAACAAGAACTCGGCGAGCGCCTTGGCCAGCTCGGTCTTGCCCACACCGGTCGGGCCCAAGAACATGAACGAGCCCGTCGGCCGGTTCGGGTCTGAAATGCCCGCTCGCGTGCGGCGCACCGCGTCGGCGACCGCGCGAACGGCCGTCTTCTGCCCAATCAGCCGCTTGCCCAGCTCGTTCTCGAGGTTGAGCAGCTTCTCGGTCTCGCCCTGGGTGAGGCGGTCGACCGGGATGCCCGTCCACGCAGCAATCACGGCCGCGATCTCTGCCTCGGTGACCTGGTCGCTCACCATGCGTTCGACGTCAGGGTTCTGTTCGGCGCTCTCGGCCTCACGCAGGTGACGCTCGATCACGGGAATTTCGCCATACAGCAACTTGGATGCCCGCTCGAGGTTACCCTCACGCTGCGCCTTCTCAGCTGCCATTCGTGCCGCATCGAGTTGCGTCTTGAGTTCACCCACCCGGTTGAGCACCGCACGCTCGCGATCCCAGCGCTCTTGCAGCACGCCCAGCTCGGCCTGGCGCGCCGCCAGATCGGCACGCAGTTTCTCGAGCCGCTGCTTGCTCGCGTCGTCTTTCTCTTTCTTCAGTGCAAGCTCTTCGAGCTTCAGCCGGTCGACGCTGCGGCGCAGCTCGTCGATCTCGACGGGGGCCGAGTCGATCTCCATGCGCAGGCGCGACGCCGCTTCGTCGATGAGGTCGATGGCCTTGTCGGGCAACTGCCGCCCGGTGATGTACCGGTTCGACAGTGATGCAGCGGCAACGAGCGCGGCGTCGGCGATCGACACCTTGTGGTGCGCTTCGTAGCGCTCTTTGAGGCCTCGCAAGATGGCAATCGTGTCTTCGACCGTCGGCTCGCCCACGAACACCTGCTGAAAGCGGCGCTCGAGAGCAGCATCTTTCTCGATGAACTCGCGATACTCGTCGAGCGTGGTGGCGCCGATGAGCCGCAACTCACCGCGGGCGAGCATCGGCTTCAGCATGTTCGAGGCCGCGACCGACCCCTCGCCACCGCCCGCACCCATGAGCGTGTGCAGCTCGTCGACGAACGTGATGATCTGCCCGTCGGCGTCGTTGATCTCTTTCAGCACGGCCTTCAGCCGTTCTTCGAATTCGCCGCGGTACTTCGCGCCCGCGACCAGCGCCGCGAGGTCGAGCGAGACGAGCTGCTTGCCCTTCAGCGAATCGGCGACGTCACCCGCGACGATGCGCTGGGCGAGCCCTTCGACGACGGCCGTCTTACCGACGCCGGGCTCGCCGATGAGCACGGGGTTGTTCTTGGTGCGCCGTGTCAACACCTGACTGACGCGGCGAATCTCGGCGTCTCGACCGATCACCGGGTCGAGCTTGCCGAGCGCCGCGATCTCGGTGAGATTGACGCCGTACTTCTCGAGGGCGCTCTGCTGCTCCTCGGCCTGCTGACCGCTCTGCGGCTGCATGGGGGTCTTACCTTTCTGCTGGTATTCGGCGCACTGACGCGCCCTGACGAGAAAAGTGTCGGTCAAACTTGAGTCGACCTAGCTCAAGTTTACCCAAAAAGCCGTACCGGCGCCACCATTAACACCATCACCATGCCCTTTACAGGCACCATCTCATAGAGTGTTTACAGTGAAGAGATTTCTGCAACGAGAATCGGGCTCACCGCTCATTCTGGGGCTGGTGGCGTCTCTCTTCATAGCGCTCGGATCCCTCGGCGTCGGCTGGCTCGGCCCCGGCACCAACGTGCTCAGCTGGCCTGTGATCAACGTCTTGCGGTCGAGCGATGTGGCGGGTTACACCCTGTCGATCGTGGTGATTCTGGCGAGCATCCTGCTCATCATCGCGTGGCTGAAGCTCGGGGTTCAGCTTCGCAGCAAACCTGCCGAAGCGTTGCGGCGCGTCATCGTCACGAGCGTGGTCTGGGCCATTCCGCTCATCTGCAGCGTGCCGCTCTACACCCGCGACATGTTCGCCTACGTGGCTCAGGGCCGGCTCATGCTCGCCGGTTTCAACCCCTACATCGATGGCATCTCGGCCCTGCCGGGCTGGTTCAACATCGGCGTCGACCCCATGTGGGCGAACGCGAAAACGCCCTACGGCCCCATCTTTCTCTGGCTCGAGCAAGTCATCGTGGGCGCGGTGGGCACGTCACCGATCACCGCCATTGCTCTGTTCCGGATGATCGCGGTGCTCAGTGTCGTCGGCCTCGCCTTCTACGCCTATCGCATCGCGCGTCTGCGGCAGCTCGACCCCGTGAAGATTCTGTGGTTCGTTCTGGCCAGCCCGCTCATCATGTTCAACTTCGTGGTGGGCGGACACAACGATGCGCTCATGCTGCTCTGCCTCGTCGCCGGGCTGTATTACGCACTGCGCAAACATCCGCTCGTGGCGACGTTGCTGGTCACGGCCGCCATCGGCGTCAAGCCCATCGCTCTTCTCGCCTTGCCCGTGGTCGGTATAATCTGGGCCGGCCAGAACCGCACTCTGCGCGGCACCATCAAATATTGGCTGGCGACCTTCGGCATCTCGGGCGCCATTCTCGTCGGCCTCGGCTACATCACGAACGTCGGGTACGGCTGGATCTACACACTCACCACCCCGGGTTCGGTCTCGCACTGGTACGCACCGGTCACCGCCGTTTCAGGCACCATCGGCGGGCTGTTCGACGCGGTCGGGCTGAACGGCTCGATGGCGTCAGAAGTCATCAGGCTGGGCGCGCTCGGCCTGATGGTGGTGTTCGTGGCCTGGATCATGCTCACGATGCGCCCGATCGACCCCCTGATTCGGCTGGCTCTGGCTTTCGCCGCGGCGGTGCTCTCGTCGACCGTGATTCACCCCTGGTACGCGGCTTGGGTGATCGTGCTCTTCGCGCTTGCGGGAATCAAACGGGGGCTGCAGACACACATCTTGGTTGCAGTCTCGATCTTCTTCGCCTCGGTGAGCATCGCCGAGACCATGGACATTCCCGATGCTGTGCAAGGCGACACCACGTCGCAGATCATTCGCAACGCGACCATCAGTGCCGGAGCCGTGCTGCTGATCTTGGCCTACTGCATTCACGAAGACCTCTCGGTCGGTCTGCTCGTGCGGCGTACGCGCGACGCGTGGCACGGCTTTCAGCTGCGCCGAGCCGTCAGCCGGGCGAGGTCTACACCAGACTTCAAGCCCGTGTCGCATCAGGCGTCGAACGATGTCTCAGCGACGACGCTGTCGCCCACCGACCTCTCGTCGAATGATCATCGCTGACGATCGCCGCATGGGTCTATAGCCCGAGCTTCTCGACCCAATAGGCGAGAAACGCGGCGCCCGCTTCGTCGTGCACGAGGTCGCCCTCGACGATGACCCGATAGGGGCGTTCGAGTAGCCCATCGGCCGGCCGAACATCCACGTGCGCAACATCGAAGCCCGCCTGGTAGAGGTAGTCGGCCATCGAGTAGTCGCTGCGCGAATCGCCGACCGAACGCCAGAGCGTCGGCAGTTCGCCCTGCTCGCGAAAGTAGCTCACCGCGCGCTCGGCCCCGCGGTCTTTGTCGAGAGTGACCGATTCGACGTCGGTCGAGATGAAGGTGGGGTCGATGCGAAACGGAACATCGCCCGCAGCGTTCGGCACCTCGCGATCGCCATACCGAGCACCGAGCCCTCGTTCGACGAGCGCCTCGAAGGCCGCCTCGTTGTAGTCGAGCTGCGCGACGTGATAGGTGTCGGCATCGATCGTGGGCAGCTGCTCCACCGACACCATGGCGCGCTTACCCTCGTCGTAATACATGAAGTCTGCGAACCGTTCGGTCACCAGGCGCCGGATGCCCGTGGCGAACTCCGCGGGCAACGCCACCGTAGTGTCGACCTCGACCTCGCCCCCGCCGTGCTCACCCACGGTGAACCACACCGCACCCTTTTCGCAGACCACGAACATCCGCCCGCCCGCAGCCAGCGCCTCACCGAGGCCCGCCGCCATCAACGGCGCGACCACCTCGTCGCGCACGAAAACGTCAGAGCGGCCGGTGATGAACGCGATGGGAACCCCCGCGCGAACGAGCTTCACCAGGTCGCCCAGGATGCTCGGCTGCACAATCGACCGCGTGACCGTCGAGGCGATGGGCCCGTCGATATCGAGAAGAAGCCCCAGGGGTGCAGTGGTCATGCCCCCATTCTCGCAGCCCGCATCAGCACCCTCGAACACGCCGAGTCAAGCACCGCAGCCACACGACCCTGCCCACCTCGCAGGTTGCGCAAAAGCACCTCGGAGACTCGGCAGAGGTGCTTTTGCGCAACCTCAGGTGTGCGTGGGGATGAGGGGCGAGGGCTATCGAAGCCCTAGGGGCGCCAGACCACGACCTCGGTGCGGCGTTGGGTGCGGGCGCCGCTGCGGAGGGAGACGGCGCCGCCCTCGGTGCCTGCCGCGAAGACGCGGCGGCCTGGGCGGGTGAGTAGTTCGTCGGCCAGGGCGCTCTCGAGTTCGCGAATGCGCGTGGCGAGCTGCTGGTTCAGGTTCTCGAGTTCGAGAATGCGGCGGATGCCCTCGAGCGTGATGCCCTCGGCGCCCAGCCGCGCTATCTCGCGCAGCTGCATCACGTCGCGCAGCGAATAGCGGCGTGACTTGCCGGCCGTGCGTTTCGGCACGACCAGGCCGAGGCGGTCGTACTGCCGAAGGGTCTGGGGGTGCATCTCGGCCAGTTCAGCGGCAACAGCAATGGCGAACAGGGGGGCGTCTTCATTCACTGGAATGCTCATTTCGCCCCTCCTGTTCGCCGTTCGCTGCTACTGCCGTTGCCTGCGTGCGTGCTGGATATCGTGTCGCGTGCTGGTTACTCGTGCGCCTTAGCGAGCAGTTCGGCCCGTGGGTTCTCTTGCGGCTCAAGAGCATGAAACGCTTCGAGCGCTTCACGTGCCTCGGTCGACAAGTGCGACGGAACCGCCACTTGCACAACGGCAAGCAAATCGCCCGTGCCCTTGGCTGTTTCGACACCGCGGCCCTTGACGCGCAGAACGCGCCCACTCGGCGTGCCCGCAGCGACGCGCAGTTTCACGGGGTCGCCGCCCAGCGTCGGAACCTCGATGGTCGCGCCGAGCGTGGCCTCGACGAACGTGACCGGAACATTCACCCGAAGGTTCAGCCCGTCGCGCTCGAACACGGGATGCTTGCGCACCGACACCGTGAGAACGATGTCGCCGGGCTCGCCGCCATCAGGGCTTTTCTCGCCCTTGCCGCGCAGCTTGATCTTCTGGCCGTCTGAAACGCCGGCCGGAATCTTCACCGTGATGGTGCCGCCTTCAGCCGTCTGCAGCTTGATGGTGTCACCCTTGGTCGCGGTGACGAAGTCGACCGTGGTGCGAGCACTGATGTCTCGCCCACGAGTCGGGCCGCCGAAACCGCGAAAGCCGCCACTGGGCTGGCCGAAGCCTTGGCTGCCGCCGAACATCCCACCGAGCAGGTCGTCGTAGCCGGCCTGCTGGTACGAGTAGTTGGCGTTACTGGCGCCACCGCCGCGACCACCGGCACCGCCGCCGAACATGCCGCCGAACACGTCTTCGAAGCCGCCCGACTGGCCCTGGCCACCCGCCGTGAAGCGAGCGCCAGAACCCATCGCGCGAATCTGGTCGTACTCTCTGCGCTGTTCGGGGTCGGCGAGAACCGAGTTGGCTTCGCTGATCTCTTTGAACTTGGCTTCTGCGGCAGGGTCACCGGGGTTGGAGTCAGGGTGGTACTGGCGTGCCAGCTTTCGATACTGTTTCTTCAGGTCGGCAGCAGCAACGTCTTTCGAAACGCCGAGAACCTTATAGAAATCTTTATCGAACCAATCCTGGCTAGCCATTCGGCACCGCTACGACGACTTTGGCCGCGCGCAGGAGAGACGAGCCGAGGTAGTAGCCCGTTTCGACGACATCGGCCACGGTCTCGACCTGAACATCGGCGCTGGGCTGCTGAAAGATGGCCTCGTGAATCTTCGGGTCGAAGAGGTCACCAGGGGTACCGAACGGCGTGAGACCGAATCGCTCGACTCCTGCCCGCAGCTTGGCCACGATGGAGACGAACGGGCCCTCGGCGAGATCGCCGTGCTTCTCGGCACGGTCGAAATCGTCGAGCACCGGCAGTAAAACCTTGACCACTTCGCCGACCGTGCGCTCACGCTCGATCTCGCGGTTGGCCTCGGTGCGCTTACGGTAGTTCGCGTATTCGGCGGTCACCCGCTGAAGGTCGGCGAGTCGCTCGGCGGCCAAGTCGGAGTCTTGCGTCTCTCCGGCGCTCACAGCGTCGAGAAAGCTGAGGTCGTCTGCGTTGAATTCGCCGTCGCCCACTGTCTCCCCCTCTTCTGCTGCCTCGGAATAGCCTTCGTCATCGTCTTCGCCGCCGGTCGGCACCTCGACATCGGGCCCTTCGGCCTCGATGAACGAGGCGTCGTCGCCTATCGGCTCGCCCTGACCTGACTCATCATCGCCCTGGTTGTTGCCGTGCTTTGATTCGTCTTCGGTCATGGTTACTTCTGCTCTTTCGACTCTTCGTCGTCAACAACTTCTGCGTCAACAATATCTTCGTCAGAGGCAGCTTCGTCGGCCGGAGCCTCGGCTGCCGATGCCGCAGCAGCCTCTTCGGCCTGCGAGTTGGCGTAGATGGCCTGACCGAGCTTCGACTGGCTCTCGTTGAGCTTGTCGAAGGCCGACTTCACCGCCTCGTCGTCGTCACCGGCGAGGGCGCTCTTCAGAGCATCCACATCGGCCTGAACCTCAGTCTTGACGTCTTCGGGCAGCTTATCTTCGTTGTCTTTGATCAGCTTGTCGATGGAGTACGCAAGCTGTTCGCTGGTGTTGCGAACCTCTGCGGCCTCACGGCGCTTCTTGTCTTCGGCCGCGTGCTCTTCGCCCTCACGAACCATGCGCTCGATGTCTTCTTTCGAGAGGCTCGACCCGCCGGTGATGGTGATGGTCTGCTCTTTGCCGGTGCCCTTGTCTTTCGCGGAGACCTGCACGATGCCGTTGGCGTCGATGTCGAAGGTGACCTCGACCTGCGGAATGCCGCGCGGGGCCGGCGCGATGCCGGTCAGCTCGAACGTTCCGAGGTTTTTGTTGTCGCGGGTGAACTCACGCTCGCCCTGAAAGACCTGAATGGCCACCGACGGCTGGTTGTCGTCTGCGGTCGTGAAGGTCTCGCTGCGCTTGGTGGGAATGGCCGTGTTGCGCTCGATGAGCTTGGTCATGATGCCACCCTTGGTCTCGATGCCGAGCGACAGCGGGGTGACGTCGATGAGCAGAACGTCTTTACGCTCGCCCTTCAACACGCCGGCCTGCAGTGCAGCACCAACGGCTACGACCTCGTCAGGGTTGACACCCTTGTTCGGCTCGCGGCCCCCGGTCAGCTTCTTGACCAGTGCCACGACGGCGGGCATACGGGTCGAGCCACCGACGAGAACCACGTGCGAGATGTCGGCGACAGAAACACCGGCCTCTTTGATGACGTCTTGGAACGGCTTCTCGGTGCGAGCAAGCAGGTCTTGCGTCAGCTCTTCGAACTTGGCGCGGCTGAGCGTCTCGTCGAGGTTGGCCGGGCCGCTCTCGGTCAGCGAGAGGTAGGGCAGCTGGATGGTCGTGCTGAGCGAACCCGACAGCTCCTTCTTGGCCTGCTCAGCGGCCTCCTTCAGGCGCTGCTTGGCGATCTTGTCATTCGACACATCGACGCCGGTGGAGTCTTTGAAGCGCTTGATCAGGTAGTCGACGATGCGCTGATCCCAGTCGTCGCCACCGAGGCGGTTGTCACCGGCGGTAGAGCGAACCTGAATGGTGCTGAAGTCGTCGTCTTTGCCCACTTCGAGCAAGCTGACGTCGAACGTACCGCCACCGAGGTCGAAGACCAGAATGAGTTCGTCTTCTTTGCCCTTGTCGAGGCCGTAGGCCAAGGCGGCCGCGGTGGGCTCGTTGATGATGCGCAGAACGTTCAGGCCTGCGATCTCGCCGGCCTCTTTCGTGGCGTGACGTTCGGCGTCGCCGAAGTACGCAGGAACGGTGATGACGGCGTCGGTGACCTTGTCGCCGAGGTACGCCTCAGCGTCACGCTTCAGCTTTGCAAGAATGCGCGCAGAGATTTCTTGAGGTGTGTACTTCTTGTCGTCGATGTTGACTGTCCAGTCGGTACCGATGTGCCGCTTGACCGACGCGATGGTGCGGTCGACGTTCGTGACGGCCTGGCGCTTGGCGGTCTCGCCGACGAGAACCTCGCCGTCTTTGGTGAATGCGACGACGGAGGGCGTGGTGCGAAAACCCTCGGCGTTTGCGATGACGGTGGGTTCTCCACCTTCGAGCACGGAGACAACCGAGTTGGTGGTTCCGAGGTCGATTCCTACTGCACGAGCCATGTGCTTTACTCCTTCTTGGCCTTGCGGCCGGCTAAAGATGTCTCAGACCCATGTAGCTGATGAGTACTTGAGTCTTATACGCTCAAGTTTACCAGGCGAGCATCCGGTGTCAAGTCGAAAAGGCAAAACTTGAGCTACGTCGACTCAAGTTTCAATACACCTGTGGTTTACCCGTGAACTGTACTGTGTGCACATGACTGCAACGGCGGCAGGCGATACCGAGCCCACCACGATCATCCCCCGTTCACACGTACTTTCCTGGGGGCTCTGGGATTGGGGCAGCTCGGCACTCAACGCGGTGGCGACCACGTTTGTGTTCACGGTCTACCTCACCGGCAACAGCACGAATCACCCGTTCGGCGACGTGGATTCTGTTTCGGCGATGCTGGGTGCCACGTTGGGTGTGGCCGGTTTCATCGTCGCCGTGCTCGCTCCCATTACCGGCCAACGCTCAGACGCTTCGGGTCGTCGCAAGTTCTGGCTCGCCGTGAACAGCTACATCGTGGTGCTCATTCTGGCACTCATGTTCTTCGTGCAAGCCTCGCCGAACTACCTCTGGCTCGGGCTGCTGCTGCTGGCTGCCGGCACGCTGTTCTTCGAGTTCGCTCAAGTGAACTACAACGCGATGCTGCTCAGCGTGTCGACAAAACGCACCATCGGCAAGGTCAGCGCGTTCGGCTGGTCGATGGGCTACTTCGGCGGCATCGTGTTGTTGCTGATCGTGTACTTCGGTTTCATCCACCCCGATGTGGGGCTCTTCGGGGTGACGAGCGCAAACGGACTCTCGGTTCGGGTGTCGATGCTCATCGCTGCCATCTGGTTCGGCATCTTCGCGTTGCCCGTTCTGCTCGCCGTTCCCGAATACCACGTGCCCGAGAAGGTGGCGCGCCCGAAGGTGAGTTTCTTCGGCTCGTATGTGCGGCTAGGCCACGACATCGCCCGGCTGTGGCGCACCAGTCGGCAGACTCTGTACTTTCTCATCGCCAGTGCGGTGTTTCGCGACGGACTGGTCGGAGTCTTCACCTTCGGTGGCGTCTTGGCCGCCGGAACCTTCGGGTTCTCTCCGAGCGAAGTAATTATCTTCGCTATCGCGGCAAACGTGACCGCCGGTATTTCGACGGTACTTGTCGGTCGGCTCGATGACCGCATCGGCCCGAAGCCCGTCATCGTGGCCGCTTTGGTGGGCCTCGTCGTCTGCGGAACGGCGGTATTCCTCCTCCATGACGCGGGTCAGACCGCGTTCTGGATCTTTGGGCTCGCGCTCTGCCTCTTCGTGGGGCCGGCACAGTCGGCTAGCCGGTCGTTTCTCGCGCGGCTTATTCCGGCAGGGCGCGAGGGTGAGATCTTCGGCCTCTACGCCACGACCGGCAAGGCCGCAACCTTTCTCGCCCCCACGGCATTCGCCGTCTTCGTAGCCATCGGCGGTGAGCAGTACTGGGGCATCCTCGGCATCGTACTCGTGCTCGCCATCGGCCTCGTCGTGCTCATCCCGGTGTCAGCCAAACCCGCCACCGTCGCACCCTGACCCGCGTCAGAAGGTGCCGACGAGGTAGAAGCCCGGCAAGGGTGTGATGACCCAGTACCAAATGAGTAGCAGGGTGACGAGAAAGCCTGTGGCGAAGTTCAGGTAGAGAAAACGGTGCCAGCCGGCGTTGGCTCGTTCGGCATCCGCATCGGTGATCGACCAGAAGGGCAGCACGCTGAGCGCGTACGGCACGGCGAGCAGTGCGGCGAGCGGCCCGGGCCACGTGGTGAAGAGCATCAGGATGCCGCCGAGAACGTAGGCGAAGAACGCGAAACGCACGGTCTGGCGACCGCCGATGACGGTAGCGATAGAGGCGATCGAAGCCTCGCGGTCTGCCACGATGTCTTGCACGGCGCCGAAGGCGTGGCTGGCGACTCCCCATAAGAAGTAGGCGGCGAGCAGCGCCCAGAGTGCGGGCGTGAAGAACGCTCCCGCCAGAACGAGGCCATAGACAGCGGGGCTCACGAAGTGTGTGCTCGAGGTGAGCGAATCGACGAACGGGCGCTCTTTGAACCGCAGCTTCGGCGCACTGTAGGCGATTACGGCGAACACGCTGATGGCGAGCACCAGCCACGACAGCGGTGAGCCCACGATGACGAGGTAGACGAGAAACGGGATGTTCGTGGCCGCCGCCGCGATCAGAGTGGGTCTGTGCAGCTTTCGGCTGAGCACCGCGCCCTCGACGCCGCCCTTGCGGGGGTTTCTGAGGTCGGATTCGTAGTCGAAGACGTCATTGATGCCGTACATGGCGAGGTTGTACGGAATCAGAAAGTAGAGGGTGCCGAGCACGAACGTGAGGTCGACCTCGCGGGTCGTGAGCAGGTAGCCGGCCGCGAAGGGAAACGCAGTGTTGATCCACGAGAGCGGTCGCGACGAGAGCAGCACCTGGCTGAAGGTGCTCACCGCTTCACCGCCCCATCACGTGCACGTCGCGCAGGCAGCAACGCCCAGAGCGCGGGCAGCAGCAGCACGGCGCCGAGCGCGTAAGCGAAGTCTTCGAGCGGGGCCACGCCGATGAACACTCCCGAAATGAGTGCTCGGTTGTACCCCACCAGGCCGATCGAGATCATCACATTGTCGAAAACCGCGGTGATGACGAGCAGAACGACGGCCGTGATGACGAGCGGCAGCATCCGTGGGCGGCGACGCACGACGCGAGCGATCACGGCGAGCAGCACCGCGGCGGCGAGAAAGAACGCGTTGAGGCCCCAATACGTCATGACGCTTCCCCGTGATCGCGCCGGGGCTCAGGATGCTCGGCAGCGGTGCGTTCGGGAGCGAACCGCTCGAGCATCCGCCCGACCGCCGTGAAGAGGTTCATGGTGAGGTAGCAGAGCAGGGCGAGAAAGAAGAGCTCTTCAAGGGGCAGCTCGCGGGCCACGACGATGCCGGTCATGAAGCTGGTTTCGCCGCGAAAGAAGATGCCGAGGTTGATGCCGGCCGCGTCCCAGCCGAGAAAGAACAGCACGCCTACGGCGAGCACGATGGCCGCGCGGCGCGCGTCACGCCAGAAGAAGAGGTGAAAGCGGCGATCGAGCAGCACCATTCCGGTGAGGGCGACGAGCAGGCCGAGCAGGTAGAGAACGCCCATCAGGCCGAGTCGGGTTCGGCGGCGGTGGCCGGTTCGGCCGCGGTGGCCGGTTCGGCGGCGGCAGGCGCGGCGGCGGCAGGCACGGTCGCCGAAGCCGGTCCGGCGACAGGTGCGGTGGCCGAAGCCGGTCCGGCGGCCGCGGCCGAGTCGGGTTCGGGTGCGCGCGCCTCGTCGCGCAGCGTCAGGGGCGGCTCGGGCAGAGCCGTGGTCGAGGTGTCGCCGCGCAGGCGCTTGATGACGAGTTCGGCGCTGATGAGACACATGGGCAAGCCGATACCCGGAATGGTGGAGCCGCCCGCGTAGTAGAGGCCCTTCACCTTCTTACTCACGTTGCCGGCGCGAAAGAACGCGCTCTGGCCGAGAGTGTGGGCGGGGCCGAGGGCGGTGCCATTCCAGGCGTTGAGGTCTGCCGCGAAATCGGCGGGCCCCACGGTGCGGCGAACGGTGATGCGTGAAGCGAGATCAGGGATTTTCGCCCAGCTCGCGATCTGCGCAATGGCTTCGTCGGCGATCGCCTCGACCTGCGGTGATCCGCTGCCGTCTTCGCCGCCGTGCCCGATGCCGGGGTCGGCCGGAATCGGCACCAGCACGAAGAGGTTTTCACTGCCTTCGGGCGCCACCGAGGCATCCGTCGCGCTCGGCCGACAGACATAGATCGATGCGGGGCTCGGCACCGAAGTCTGCCCGCGGGGGCCGAGGCCCGCGGGGCCGGTCTTTCCGAAGATTTTTGTGAAGTCGGCCTTCCAGCTCTTCGTGAAGAACAGCGTGTGGTGCAAGAGCTCAGGCAGCTCGCCCGACACCCCGAGATAGATCAGCACGGCGCTCGGGCCGGCCACCTTCTTCTTCCAATAGCTCGCCGGGTAGGTTTGCAGTTCAGGCAGCAGCATGGTGGTCTCGACGTGCTCGAGGTCGGCGGCCGCCACCACGATGTCGGCGTCGAGCGAGTGGGCCGTTCCTGCCTCGTCGAGGTACTGGATGCCCGAAACGCGGGCCGGCACCGCACCGGCCTTCGAGGCCGCCTCGCTCATCGCGGGTTCGTCGCCGCCGGCAACGCCAACGCCGACAGTCGTGCCCGCGCCCTCGCCGCCACCGCCCGCTGTGCTCGCGCGCGACGCATCGGCTCCCGGCGCACCCGCACCGCTCACCCTTTGCGCGCTCGCGCCACCGTGCCGCACTGGGTCGTAGTCGACCTCGCCCGACAGCACCCGCCGCAGCTCGTCGCGGTCGAGCACGTTCGTGTCGAACTCGTGCGTGTCGTAGTCGTACGGGCCTGGTTCGGGCTCGGGATGCGCGGCGGCTTCGACCTCGTCATCGGTCGTCACGATGCGGGTCACGCTGGCATCGGTGATGATCTCGACCCCGGCGTCGACGGCGAGCTTCTCGATCGTTTCGATGACGGTGTTCAGGCCGCCCTGCGGGTAGAGCACCCCATCATCGAGGTCGAGATGGCTCATCAGGTGATACATGCTCGGAGTGGAATATGGCGACGACCCGAGAAACACGGCCGGGTAGCCGAGAATCTGCAGTAGCCGCGGGTCACGCACAGTGCGCCCCGCGAAGCTGTTCAAAGACTCGACGAGCAGCCGCACCAGCCGCGGCGAACGCCGCGTGACCGGGCCTTTCAGAAGCGGGCGCAGATCTTCGAAGGTGGAGTACAAGAAGTACTGCTTGGCCAGATCGTAGGTTTCGGCGGCCGAGTCGAGATACCCGGCCATGCGCACACCCGAGCCGGGCTCGAGTGACTCGAACAGATCGAGGTTCTCTTCGCGCGAGGCCGCGATGTCGATGGCGTTGTACTCGTCTTGAAACAGCACCCGGTAGCCCGGGTCGAGCTTCTGCAGGTCAAGTTGATCGGCGGCGGTCGTGCCCATCAGCCGGTAGAAGTGGTCGAACACCTCAGGCATCAGGTACCACGAAGGCCCCGTGTCGAACCGAAAGCCGTCTTTCTCCCACAAACCCGCTCGACCGCCGACCGCGCTCTGCTTCTCGACGACCGTCACGCGGTAGCCCTCGCGGGCGAGCAAGCCCGCCGCGGCAAGCCCGCTGATGCCGGCGCCGATGACGACGGCGTGCGGCTTGGCGGAGCCGAGCACGTCATCGAAGGCGTCACCCTCGATCAGCCGGGCGATCTCGACCGTTTCTGAACCGTCGATCTCGACGAGTCGAGTGATCTCCACCGTCTCTGCCTGATCTGGCGGCACTGCTTCGTCGAAGTCAGGGTTAGCGCGCGGGTCGTCTGCACTCATCGAGGCTCCTTCGAGAGGGGCGGGCGGGGCTGAAGTGGCGAGCTGACCGGCACACGGTGCTGCGGCGTCGGTGGCAGTCGCCCTGCCGCGGCCGACGCCGCGATACGGAGCTTCACCGGGTTCGGCACCCGAATGCGCGTCTCGGCCAGCACCGCTGCTGGCGTCGAGCGCAGCCGAACGGTCAGCTCGGCGAACAGGCCCTGCGCGAGAGCAACCGCGCGCCGGCTCGACGGCGGCAAGTCGCCGAGCACCGCCCGTGAGATACGCAGATCGTTGTCGATGTCGTCGAGAATCGCGGCCTTCGACTCCTCGCTGAACGTCGACACGGTGACGCCCGGAAAGTAGCTGCGGCCGAGCCCCGCGAAATCCGCGGCGAGGTCACGCAAGAAGTTGATCTTCTGAAAGGCAGCGCCGAGGTGACAGGCTCCGTCGACGAGGGCGGCTCGCCGAACATCCGCAACTATATGCCCGTGCAGGAATGTAGCGAGGCACATCAAGCCCACGACCTCAGCTGAGCCGTACACGTAGCGGGCGAAGCTCTCGGGGGTGTGCTCGACCTCGGTCAGATCTGCCCGCATCGAAGCGAAGAACGGCTCCACGAGTTCAGCGCCGAACGACACCTCGCGAGCGGTGAGCGCGAACGCGTGCACCACGAGATTCGTGCTGTAACCCACCGCGATGGCGTCGAGCGTCTCGTGCTCGAGGGTCGACAGCAGTTTCGCAATGTCATCGGGCGCCAGTTCGGCCGATGCCGCGACCCCGTCGACGACTTCGTCGGCCAGCCGCACGAGCGCGTAGATGTTCGAGACGTGCTGTCGCACCTCACCCCCGAGCAGGCGCGAAGCCAGCCCGAACGACGTGCTGTACCGGCGAATGACGATGCTCGCGGTCTCGATGGCCACCGTGTCGTAGAGCGTGCGCGCGGCCGACGTCATCGCACCCTGTCGAGAACAGAGTCGATCACCGGGCGAAACTCGACCCGTGCCGCCTCGGGCAGAGCTGGCGAATCGAGGGCGGCGGATGCTCTGCTCGCGTACTCGCGCGCCAGATCTTCGGCGTACTGACGTGCTCCGCAGTCTTCGAGCGCGGTGCGCACCACGCCCGCTTGTGCCCTCGTCAGGTCGGGCAGGCCGAGCCAGCGCGAGATCTCGATCCACTCGGGGCGAGCCGAGGCGTACGCGATGAGCGCGGTGCGCTTGCCCTCGCGAAGGTCGCCGATGGTCGTTTTGCCGGTGGCGGCTTCGTCTCCGAAGACGCCGAGCAGATCATCCACCAGCTGATAGGCGATGCCGATGTTGCGGCCGAACATCGCGAGCGCCGAGACGGCCTCTTCGGGCGCGCCCGCCAGCACGGCGCCAGCCTCGACCGGCGCTTCGAACGAGTAGACGGCCGTCTTCAGTCGTTCCATGTCGACGACTTCGTCGACCGTTGGCATTGACTTGAGCTGAGAGAAGTCGACGTCGAGCAGCTCTCCTGCGGCCGACGCGAACATGGCTTCATCGAAGATGTCGTGCAGCCGGGTGCGCATCTCGTCGCCAACGCCCGCCTTGTCGATCATGCGGAACGCGTTGAACAGGGCGAGGTCACCGGCGATCACGGCCACCGAAAGCCCGCGATGCTCGGCGGCCGGCACCGGAATGCCCGCTGTTTGAGCGAAGTCACGGTAGACGCCAGACACGTTGACGCCGCCGCGCCTGATGAAGTCGCGGTCGATCACGTCGTCGTGCACGATGAGCGCGGTGTGCAGCAGTTCGAAGGCCGCCCCAACGTGTGCGGCGGCCTCGTGATCGGTGCCGCCCAGAGCCTCGTACGCACCCATCACCATGGTGGGCCGAAAGCGCTTGCCGCCCGCTGAATTGCGTTCGAGCGTCTGCCAGAGGGTCAGGTACCGCGGGCCGACCGCGCTCGCCCGACTCTTGGCGAGGCTGAAGAAGCGGTCGAGCACAGCATCGACCTGACTCTGTCGGCGCTGCGCCTCGACGACGAGGTCGTATGGGTCCACTCTGCGAGCGTAACCCACGGTGCCAAAAGATCCGCTGAAGCCGTCAAGCCCTTGCGCTCGGATACCTGAACTGCTCTGCTGAAAGGTATGCTCGGCTGGCTGTGAAAGGCGTCGCGAAGCGGGAAGAAGGTGCCATGACCCTCACCAACGAACAGGTGGTGCTGCTGTCTGACGCCGGGCTGCCTATCGGTGTCGCCGACAAAGCGCTCGTGCACACCAGCCACACCGCGTTGCACCTCGCTTTCTCGTGCCATATTTTCGACGAAGCCGGGCGCATCCTCGTCACCCGGCGAGCGCTGACCAAGCGCACGTGGCCGGGCGTGTGGACCAACTCGTTCTGCGGCCACCCGGGGCCCGACGAGGGAATGGAGTCGGCCGTGCGCCGCCGCGCTGCAGCCGAGCTCGGCGTGACTCTGGCTTCGCTCGAACTCGCGCTGCCCGATTTTCGCTACCGTGCCGTCGACGCCTCTGGCGTGGTCGAGAACGAAATCTGCCCGGTGTATGTGGCGACGCTGACGGATGCTCTGGCGCCCAACCCCGACGAAGTAGCCGAGACGCAGTGGGCCGAGCCGTCGCGTCTGCTGGCCGCCATCGAGGCGACCCCGTGGGCGTTCAGCCCGTGGCTGTCGCTGCAGCTGCCGCAATTGCTCGGCTAGTCACCGGGTCTGGAGGGTGAACCCTCCCTCGGTTGGCGTCACCACGATGTCGGCCAGCGAGGCGACCACGATGTCGGCGTCGAGTTCGGCGGCCTGGTGCGTGCCCACCACGGCGACCGTGAAGCATCCGGCGGCTCGCGCGGCGGCGAGGCCGGCGGGGGCGTCTTCGAACACCACGCAGTCGCGCGGGTCGACGCCGAGTCGGCGCGCACCCTCGAGAAACGGGTCGGGGTCGGGCTTGCCGCGCACGGTGTCGTCGACTGTCACGACGACGGAGGGCGCCGGAATGCCGGTGGCAGCGATGCGAACCGCCGCGAGCGGCCGGGTGCACGAGGTCACGATCGCGCGCCTGGAATCGTCGAAGCTGCCGAGCAGCTCGGCTGCCCCGTCGAGCACCACGATGTCGTCGACGTCGGCGAGTTCGAGCTCGGCGACCCGGTTGAACGCGGCCTCGAAGCGGTCTTCGGGCACGAGCGCGGCGATGATGTCGCGAGCGGGCCGGCCGTGCATCCCTTCGCGAAAGTCGGGCGTCATGCCCCATTCTTCGCCCCAGCGAATCCACGAGCGGTTGACCGCGGGCGTCGAGTCAATGAGGGTGCCATCGAGGTCGAAAAGGGCGGCGGCGAGCGTTCGAGAGGGCGAGGAGGTCACTCTTCGAGGCTATCGCGGCTAGTGCGGGTCAGTCACCGTCAGCTGAAAGCCGCCGTCGGCCTGCCAATTGGCATCGAAACGAGCTTGCACCACCATGTTCGAGCCCGAACGGGGGCTCAGGATGGTCGAGGTAGTCACACTCGCCTGCAATCCGTTCATCTCGGCGATCTCTGCGCTCTGGCAGGTTTCGCCGTAGTCGGTGGTTCCGCCGAACACCACGAGGCAGACTCGGCCGTCGGGGGTCAGCGCGGCGAAGGCGGAGCCGGGGGTGTACTGGCCGCGGCTGAGCAGCCGATACGACGATTCCACGGTGTCGCCGGGTATGACGGTGCCGGGATGATCGGCGGCGGCTTGCGCGTTCGAGAAGATCGTGGCGGGCGCGAACGCGGGCGCCAGCAGTTGCACGGAGGCGCTCGACGCCGTGCCCGGCACGATGAGGCCGGTCTGGCCGGAGGCTGCGGCGGCGCCGGCGGCCGAGGCCGCTGCCGCGGAAGAGGCGGCGGCAGCTGAGGCCGCGTCACCCGCGGCGCCCGCGCTGGCGGCTGAGGTCGAACCCGCGGCGCCCGAGCCGGGGTCTGAGGTTGAACCCGCGGCCCCCGAGCCCGTGCCCGGCGCCTCGCCGGAGCTTCCCGGCGCGGTATCAGGCGCCGAACCCTGAAGCGGCGAGCCGGCGACGGTCGAGGCGGCGGCGCCAGGCGATCCGGCTGCAGCGGCATCGCTCAACGCGGAAAGCCCCGAGCCGCCGAAGGTCGCCATGCCCGCGATGGCGATGATGGCGATCACGGCCGCCGCGCCAGTGGAGATGGCGATTCGCGCCGTGACTCGGCGTCGGTGCTGGCGCCGCAGTGCATCCGCTGCCGCTAGAGCCACCGCATTCGACTCGGCGGCGCGACGCTCTTCGGCCCGTTGCGCCTCGGACGCTTCAGCGTTCGCGAGACTCGCAGCGGCGGCTTCGCGTTCGGCAGCGGAAGTGTCGCGGGCGTAGACGAGCCGCTTGAGTGCGGTGATGTCGTCGCCTGGGTCGGTCATCCCTCCATCTTGCCTCGCTCGGCTGCATCTGGGGCTGTGCCCACGACACTCGCAGCAGCAGACGGGGGGCTGGTCGCGGGCAGGCTACGCGCCTACGCTCGAAGGCATGACTCCTCGCCAGCAGCGCGTTCTCATTCTCGGCGGCGGATACGCCGGCCTCTACACCGCCCTCGGCCTGCAACGGCATCGAGGCGAGACTCCGCTCGACATCGTGGTGGTCGACCGCAATCCTTATATGACGTACCAGCCGCTGCTGCCCGAGGTGGCCGGCGGGCACGTGGCGGCGAGCGATGTTGCGGTGTCGCTGCGGCGAACGCTTCGGGGTTCGCGGATCATCCGCGGCTCGCTGGCTTCGCTCGACGTCGATGCCAAGACCGCGCGCGTGACTGCTGTCGATGGGTCTGAACTCGACCTCGACTACGACCACGTGGTGTTCGCGCTCGGCGCCGTGACGCGCGTCTTCCCGACCCCAGGGCTGCACGACAACGCGGTGGGCTTCAAGACCATCGAAGAGGCCGTCTACACGCACAACCGCGTGCTCGAACAGGTTGCTCTTGCTGCTGCACACACCGATGCGGATGCCCGGGCCAAGGCCCTCACGTTCATGGTGGTCGGCGGCGGATACACCGGCGTCGAAGCCCTCAGCGAACTGAGCGACCTCAGCAAGATCGCGGTGCGCGCAAACCCCGCGCTCGACATCTCAGAGCTGCACTGGGTGCTGATCGAGGCGCTCGACCGCATCGCGCCGGAAGTCGGGCCCGAGCTCTCGAAGTGGAGCCTCGAGCAACTCCGCGAGCGCGGTATCGACGTGCGGCTGAAGACCACCATCACCTCGGCGGTCGACGGAAACGTCGAGCTCAGCACGGGTGAGATCGTGCCGGCCGACACCATCATCTGGACAGCCGGCGTGCAACCGAACCCGGCGCTCGACCACACGAACGCCCCGCGCGGGCCGAAGGGGCACGTGGTGGCGAACACTCGCTTGCAGGTGGTACGAGATGACGGGTCGGTCGTCGAAGGGGCGTGGGCGGTGGGTGACAACGCTCAGATTCCCGATCTGACGGCCGCGAAGCAGCCGGCGTACTATCCGCCGAACGCGCAGAACGCGTTGCGTCAAGGAGTACTTCTGGCGCACAGCATTCTGGCGAGCATCCGGGGCGAAGAAGTGCACGAGTATCGGCACGCCTCGCTCGGAACGATTGCCGGGTTCGGGGTCGGCCACGGTGCCGCGCTGCTGAACCTCGGGCCCATTCGCGGCGTGAAACTGCGCAATCTGCCGGCGTGGCTGGCGCACCGGGCGTACCACGGGGCGGTGATTCCGACGGTTCGGCGCAAGATTCGCGTCATCGCGGGCTGGGCTGTCGAGGCCGCCACCGGGCGCGAAACGGTGTCGCTCGCGGTGACGCAGCATCCGCGGCACATCTTCGAGGAGTCGTTCGACGCGCTGCCCAAGAACGACAGCGCGGGTTGAGTGGGCCCAGCGGGTCGCCGCATCGGGGGCGAGGCGCGGTTAGGCGGGGTCGCCCGAGACGTCAGTGCGGTGAAAGTTGAGGTGCGAGCGTGAGGCGGTGGGCCCGCGCTGGCCCTGGTAACGCGAGCTGTACTGTGCTGAGCCGTACGGATGCTCGGCGGCAGACGAGAGTTGAAAGAAGCAGAGCTGGCCGATCTTCATTCCGGGCCAGAGTTTGATGGGCAGAGTGGCCACGTTCGACAGCTCGAGGGTGACGTGGCCCGAGAATCCGGGGTCGATGAACCCTGCGGTCGAGTGAGTCAACAGGCCGAGCCGGCCGAGCGAGCTCTTGCCCTCGAGGCGCGCGGCGATGTCGTCGGGCAGCGTGACCTGCTCGTAGGTCGAGCCGAGAACGAATTCGCCGGGGTGAAGGATGAACGGCTCGTCTGCCTTCGCCTCGATGAGGCGGGTCAGCTCGGGTTGGTCTTCGGCCGGATCGATGAACGGGTACTTGTGGTTGTCGAACAGCCGAAAGAAGCGGTCGAGCCGCACGTCGACGCTCGACGGCTGCACCATAGCGGGCTCATACGGCGCGAGCCCGACGCGCCCGCTGTCGAGTTCGGCCCTGATATCGCGGTCGCTGAGAAGCACGCCGCCAGCTTACCTTTCGGCGCGCCGCGTTCGTGGCGGCGGGGTCGACACGGGAGCGCCATGCGGGCGACCGCGGATGCAGCGGTGGGCGGCACGCCATACTGGGGGGCGTGAATCGACTCCCCCGCCTTGCCGCCGTGTTGACGGCCACCGCCCTGACCACCGTTGTGCTCGCCGGATGCTCGGGTGCAGCGACCCCGGCGCCCACCGTCACGGTGACGGTGACACCCGGGCCGACCACGACGCCGACGTCGACCACCACCGGAACCGCGACACCGGAGCCGGCGAGCGCGAAGAGCGTCACGCTCGATGCCGACGGCATCGTCGTCTCGGCGTCGGAGGGCACTATCAACGCGGGGTACTTCGACGGAGTAACTCCGGCGGTCAACGCCCTGACCGTGGCTTTCGGCAGCGTGCAGCCGACGTTCTTGCCTGCCGGAAAGTGCAACGCCGACCAGACCACGTACGACTGGGGCGCAGTGAAACTCACGTACCTGGGTTCTGATGCCTCGGCGGCCAGCACGTTCATCCTGTCGGCAAGCACCGCACCGACCACGGTCGACGTGAGCACCGCTCTCGGCGCGCGCGTGGGCGGAAGCTGGAAGTCGTACATCGCGAATCTGCCTTCGTCTGCGCTCACCCGCGATGACGGCACCTACCAAGACGCGCTCGAGTCGGCCACTCCGGGCGGCAGTTCTAGCACGGTGGGCACGGTGGTCACCGCGACGAACGGCGCCATCACAGGCATCACCGTACCGATCGACTTCAACGCCGACTGCTGACCCCGCGCGCAACCCGTCGGCCGCGACCGCGATGTCTCCGGGCGAGAGCGAGCGCCTAGGCGGTCGCTGTGGTCCGCAAGTGTCGCTCCGCGCGCCGGGCCGGCGGGTGGGCGGCGCGTGGGGCAGGCGGGTGGACGAGTAGTCCGACCTGTCAATACGACTGCGGCTGCGTGAAGAGGTTGTGCGGGTCGTACTGCTGCTTGAGTTGGGTCAGGCGCGGCAGGTTCGCGCCGAAGTAGGCGGTGTCGGCGTCGGGAACCGTGGCATCGCAGTAGTTCACGTAGGCCCAGTTCTGCCAGTGGTTCGTCATGGTCGTGCGAAAGGTACGCACGTACGCATCGAAGGGTGCGGGGTCTGCGCCCACCGCGAAAGTCGCCGTATATTGCACGGTCATCAGCGCCTTGCGGTGCACGAAGGCCGTTGCCGAAGGGTCGACGGTCGCCACGACGCCCCCCAGAGCATCCATCGATATGCCGCCCTCGGTCATGCCCGAAACGTTCTGCGCCGCGTTGACCTGGGCGATGAGGTCGCTAATTCCCGACGAGTCGAGGGTGGTGTAACCGATGTTGGATGTTCCCGACGACGGTTCACGGGTGAGTGCGCCCCCGGGGCCGGTGTTGCACTGGGCGATGGGAGTGTTCTGGCAGCCCGCCTCGATCATCATCGCGTCGACGTAGGTGTGGTGGAACGACTGGTTCGTGGTGGGCGACGCACTCACTCCGTTCAGCAGGGGAGCGAGCTGGGCCGCGAGCGCTGATTGCTCACCGATCCAGGTGCCGGAGACCGAGACGCTCGGGTCGCCCTGATGCGTTTCGCCGCCGAGCAATTTCAGGGTCGACCAGAGATCGTTGTCGGCCGACGGCGCCCAGGTCTGCCAGGCTGCGATCACGTCGGCCGCGGCCGACCACGGCCACTCGACGTACCAGGTGGTGACGGGCGGGGCCGCTTTGGTGGCGAACGTGAGACCGGTGACAATGCCGAGGGTGCCACCACCACCGCCCTGGCACGCCCAGAACAGGTCGGAGTCGGTGCTGGCGCTGGTCTCGTGCACCGTGCCATCGGCGGTCACGATCTCGACTCCGGTGAGCTGGTCGCAGGCGAGGCCGAAGGCGCGAACGAGCACGCCGACGCCGCCGCCCAGGGTGAGCCCGGTGACGCCGACCGTCGCGCAGGAGCCGCCCGCGACGGCCCGGCCCGCGGTGCCGACCGTGTTGTAGACCTGCGCGAGACTGGCGCCGGCGCCCACCTGCACGGTGCTCTGATCAGAGCTGAGGGTGACATCGGTGAGGGTGGCGGTGCTGATGACGAATGACGCCGGTACTCCCGTGCCGGGCGCGCCACCCGCAGACCAGCCCTCGTAGTTGTGCCCCCCGGCGCGCAGGGCGAGGGGCAGCGCGTACTTCGCCGCGAAGGCGAGGCCGGCCGCGACATCGGCGGCTGAGGATGCTTGCAGTATCGCAAGCGGCTGGGCGCCGTCGAAGCGCGGGTTCTCGGTGAGCTTCACGGTGGCGTAGCTCGCGTCACTCGGCAGAACGAGGGTGCCTTTCACCTGGGTGGCGAGGTCTGTCCAGACGGGAAGGCCCGCCGGTGTGGAGGTGGGCGTCGCGGTTGGCGAGACGGGGGTGGGCCCCGGGCCCGAGCAGGCCGCGAGCAACGTGGCCGCGGCGACCGAGGTGCCGGCCGTGAGCAAGAACTGCCGCCGTGAGAGTGGGCTCATGGCAGAAGCCTAGGGCGTCAGCGGTGGGGCGCGCGGGCGACATGACGGGGCGGGGTCGCGACGGCAGCGGCGTCGAAGCGGCGTTGCGGCGACTCACGTGGGTCATGTCAGCGCCCGACATCGCACCCGCCCCGTTCAGTAGAATGGCCGCATGGGCCGATGGAAACCGGATGCTCGGGGGCGCCTCATGCAGAGCGCACTGGAGCTCTTCACCGAGCGCGGATTCGAGCAGACCACCGCCCTCGAAGTCGCTCAGCGAGCCGGGGTGACCGAACGCACGTTCTTTCGGTACTTCAGCGACAAGCGTGAAGTGCTCTTCGAGGGGTCGGGTGAGCTGCTCTCTGGTGTGGTCGGCGCCATCACGGGGGCTCCGGTGAACATGGCTCCCATCGATATCGTGACGGCTGCCATGCAGGAGGCGGCCGAGCGCATGGAGCCGAACCGGCCCTACTCCATTCAGCGGGCCGCCGTCGTGGCGGCGAACGCGAGCTTGCACGAGCGCGAGCTGCTGAAGCTCGACGCCTTGAGTGCAGCGGCAGCGCACGCACTGCACGGTCGCGGAGTGCCCGAGCTGGCGGCGACAATGGCCGCCGAGTCGGGCGTGAGCGTCTTCAAGGTGGGCTTCGACACGTGGGTGGGCGCCGGCCCCGAGGTGACCTTCGCCCAGTGCATCCACGCCTGCCTCGATGAGCTCAAAGGGCTCACTGCTGCAGCTCAGTAGCGTAACGCGATAGCCTCGCTCACCCAGCGGTGGTAGAGCCCCCAGGGGTCGTCTACTCCGGCGCGAAGTGCCGAGACGTGCTGCTCGAGAGCCTCGTTCGCAGTGAACCACTCGCTGCCGGCGATGCGGTGGCTCGCGAACTGCTTGTGCCTGCGACGCTCGAGGAGGCGGTCGCCGCGTTCGAAGGCGAGCAGCTCGTCGAAGTGCAGCTGAGCGAGCCGCCCACGCGGATTAGCTGAGGTGCCGATCTTGATGGTGTTCGCCGAGCGAACGTAATACACGACATCCACTCGCGGTGCGGTCAGTTCGCCGTCTGGCGCGTCACCGAGCTTCCATTCACAGACCGCGCAGAGCCAGCCCGAGGGGTAACGCACGCCGAGTCGCGAGCCGCAGGCCGGGCACGGGGTGGGCAGCACGTCGGTCACGCCGACGTCTCGCGCCACGAAATCGTAGGCGGCGAGCAGAGCGCGAGGGGGGCTTCGGGGTCGACGGGGTACGGGCATCCACTCTCGCCTGCATCGCTCAATCGAGTGCTCGCCGCACCGCTGACTGCACCGCCTTCAGGCGAGTGGATGCTGCACCGCTCCATGCCGCAAAGCTACGTCACCCCGCTGACAGTGGCTGCCGCTAGCGTCTGCGTCGGGAGAACCGATGGCAGAGAACATCAGCGCCTGGTGGGCGCGCAGGCAACGGTCGAAGGAGACTGAGGTGCCCTACCCGATCGGGCGCTACCGGGCTGACTGGCAACCGTATCCGGTGCTCATTCGGCAGTACCACCCCGACCTCAACAACGGCATCACGCTGACTCAGATTCCGCCCGCGGCCGAGGTGTACCTCACGTGGTGCTGCGACTCGGGCCACACGTTCGTGGCTACGCCGACCGAACAACGCGAACGGCCTGGGCGCACGAGGCGGCGTTCGTCGTGGTGCCCCGAGTGCTCTGCTGCGGCGGTGCCGAAGCGCGCCGCGACTCGGCAGCCACGGCGGCCCGGGCGCGCCCCAGCCGGCGCGGCGGGCGCGTCGGGCTCGGCGGGCTCAATTTCTGCGGGCGAAGCGTTTGTGAGCCCGCTGGCCCCGAAACCAGCGTCTGCGGCCGAAGCGAAGCTGCGGATGCTGCTTTCAGAACGACTCGACCTCGATCTGACGCCGAATGCTGTTCGCACGAGCAGGCCGTTCTTCGGTCGGCTCGAAGTGTGGCCCGACATCGTGATCGCCGACCTCCGCGTCGCCATCGAGTACGACACCATCGGGCGGCACGGGCTCGAGCATGTGGGCAAACGGGAGGTCGCCGACCGCCGCAAAGACCGGTTGTTGCGAGCTGCCGGCTGGGAAGTGGTGCGAGTTCGCTGCGCACAACTGCAGCCGCTCGGGCCCCACGACGTGCGTGCATCCGGGGTCACCTCGGCGTCGGTCGCGCGGCTGCTGGATGCTCTGCGCGACATTCGCGGAGATCTGATCGTGAACGCCTACCTGCGCTGAGGCTGACCCCGGGCATCCCGAAGCACGGTGAACCTGCGAGTGCGTCGGTGAACGCGCTGCTATTCTGGGAGCACGCGAGTGTAGTTCAATGGCAGAACTTCAGCTTCCCAAGCTGATAGCGCGGGTTCGATTCCCGTCACTCGCTCTGAAGAAGTGATGCCCCGGCTGGCGCCGCAGAAGTATGCTGCTGAAGCAGGAGGTGCCGCAAATGGTCAAGCTGATGATCGTCGTGGGCAGTGTTCGCCCGGTTCGGGTGGGGTTGCCGGTCGCCGAATGGGTGCGCGATGTGGCCGCTGCCGATGAACGGTTCGAGGTCGACTTCTGCGACCTGAAAGAGCTCGATCTTCCGTTCATGGATGAGCCGAAGCATCCACGTTTTCACGACTACAGCCTGCCGCACACGTTCGCCTGGAGTGAGCGTGTGGCCGGCACCGACGCGTTCATCTTCATCAGCCCCGAGTACAACTACAGCTATTCGCCCGCGCTCAAAAACGCCATCGACTACCTCTTCGTAGAGTGGCATCGCAAGCCGGTCGCGTTCGTGGCCTACGGCGGCGCCTCGAGCGGCAGCCGTGGGGTTGCGGCGATGCGCCCGGTGATGGCGGCGACGGGCATGGTGGCGGCGATGGCCGGCATTGAGCTCACGTTCGTGGGGCAGCACGTGGCCGACGGGGTGTTCACGCCGACGGATGCTCACACCGCAGCCCTCGTGAACGTGCTCGCCGAGCTGGCCATACTCGGGCCTGAGCTGGCCACGATGCGCGCGAAGCTCTACGGCTGACGGCTGACGGCTGACGGCCGAACGCTGAACGCTGACGGCCCGCGACCGAGCGGCGGCGGGCGGTGTCGGTGGTTCGCGGGAGGATGGGTGGGTGCCTACCGCTGACGAACTACTCGGGCCCGATGTTCTGGCGAGACTCATCGGGGTGCTCGAGGGCGTGCTGCCCGGGCATCCATTCGCCGCGTTGCGGGCCAGCGCCGAGAAGCTGCCTCCGCTCGCTCTGCGGCAACGCAGCGAGCTGCTGAAAGACGCTCTGCTGAGCGACCTGCCCGGCAGCGCGGCCGAGTTGGCCGCCACGGTGCGCGTCGCGATGACCGACGCGCGGTTCACGGGGTGGCTGATCTGGCCGGTGACCGAGGCGGTTTCGGCGCGGGCGCTCGAACCCCCGGTTCGGCCCGACGACTTCGACGATGCGTTGGCGCTGCTTGCAGAGCTGACTCCGCGGCTCACGGCCGAGTTCGCGATTCGTGGGCTGCTGCAGGCCGACCTCGCGCGGGCGCTGCCGACCATCCTGAGCTGGGTGCAGAGCCCCGACCCGCACGTTCGGCGCCTCGCGAGCGAAGGAACGCGCGCGTTTCTGCCGTGGGCCAAACGCGTTGCGGCCCTGCTCGAGAACCCCGAGAGCACGCTGCCCATCATCAACGCGTTGTATCGCGATGAGAGCGACTACGTGCGGCGCTCGGTGGCGAATCATCTCAACGACCTCAGTCGGCAGAGCCCGGATCTGGCGGCATCGGTTGCGGCTGAGTGGATGCTCGCTCCCGACGCCAATACGGCCCACGTGGTTCGGCACGGCCTCCGTTCTCTCGTGAAGAAGGGCCACGGGGCTACTATGGCGCTGTTCGGATTCTCGCCGAACCACGGCGTCGCGGTCACCGGGCCGGTGTTGCGCGCAACCGAGCCGCCCGACCCAGTGGTTCTCGACCCAGCGCACCTCGACTCTGCTCTCCTCGGCCGGGCCCTCCTCGGTCGGGGCCTTCTCGATTCGGTGCCGCTCAACCCGGTGCCGCTCGACCCGGTGCCGCTCAACCCGTTGCCGCTCGTCGAAGTCACCATCGGCGACGAGCTTGCCTTCAGCGTGAGCCTGACGAACCCCACCGCGCAGCCCGCGACCCTCGTCGTCGACTACGTCGTTCATCACCGCAAAGCCAACGGAACCCAGACCACCAAGGTCTTCAAACTCACCACGACCACACTCGGCCCAGGGCAATCGGTCACCTACGAGCGCCGCCACTCGTTCAAACGCATCACCACTCGCACATACCACCCCGGCGAGCACGCCATCGAGGTGCAGGTGAACGGCGTCGCCTCGGGCCGCACGGCGTTTCTGCTCCGCGCCGATCAGCTCCCGGGTCCTTGACCTCCAGCACACCTCTGTAGTTCGGCCCCGCCCCGATCTGCCCCACCAGAACTCCGATCCGGAGCGCGGGACGAGCGGGAGCGGAGCGGAAGCGGAGCGGAAGCGGAGCGGGAGCGGGGCGGAGCGGGGCGGAGCGGGGCGGAGCGGGGCGGCCGAGACGAGCGCGAGCGAGGCGGCAGCAGCGGCAGATCTTGAGCAGAGCACCGAGACGCGTTGCGGCGTAACATTTCGGGCATGAGTAGGGTGGCGGCGAGCGCGAGAGCGGGGGCGGCGGGCGGGCGAGTGGATGCCCGGCAGAACGCCGCCGACCGCACCGCCGTCGTGACGCGGTTCGACCCGAGGCTGCTGCTGTTGCGGCGGGCCGTGGTGACCATGGCGGCAGCGCTCGCGAGCTTCTTCACGATGTGGTTCGCCGGGCTGCCGCTCGCGGTCGGAGTCACGCCGGCCGTGCTCGCCGTGGTGCTGACGATCACGTTCTCACGCACCGAGAGTAAGGCCAGCGAGAGCGCTCTGCTGCAGCGGTTCGTGCTGATTCCGTTGGTGGCGGCCGCCGCGACGGGGGTGGCGTGGCTGTTCAGCACGGTGTTCCCCGTGGGAGCGCTGGTGTTCATCCTGGGCTTGTCGCTCTCTATTTGGGTGCGCCGGTTCGGGCCCCGGGCCGCACGCCTCGGATCGGTTCTGTCACTGCCGCTGATGGCCGTGCTCATTGTTCCCGTGCAATTGCCACGTTCGTTGCCCGCGTGGCTGGCGATTGCGATCAGTGTTGTGGCGGCGCTGGTGGCCGTCGCGTGGGTCGAGCTGCTGCAGTGGTTGGCGCGCGTGTCGGGCTTTCTGCCCCGCCGAGACCTCGAGGCGTCGGCCCGTCTCGACGCCGCGGCCGATGGCGTGGCGGGCTCCGCGGCCGGTGACGCAGCGGCGGGCGGCTCCGCGGCCGGTGGCGCCGATGCCGACGGTATGGTTGGCCCTCCGCCTCGGCCCGCCGATGCAACCACTTCACCCGATGCATCCCGGCCCACAGCCGCCACTTCACCCGACGCATCCCGGCCCACAGCCGCCACTTCACCCGACGCATCCCGGCCCACAGCCGCCACATCACCCGACGCATCCCGGCCCACAGCCGCCACGTCACCGACCACCAGGGTCGCCGTTTCCCCACCCAGCCGCCCGCAGCCCCGCCGTATCCTCCCGAGCACCCGCATGGCCGCGCAGCTCGCGGTGGCGCTGGCCGCCGCGTTCATCGTGGGCCGCCTCGTCTTCCCCGACCACTGGGCCTGGGTGGTACTCACTGCGTTCATCGTCTGCGCCGGAAACCGCGGCCGCGGCGACGTGGTGTACAAGAGCATCCTGCGCGTGGCAGGCGCCGTAGCGGGCACCGTCGCCGTGGTCGCCCTCACCGAAATGCTCGGGGCAGAAGGCGGCACCACCGTCACCATCGCCATCTTCACCATCCTCTTCTTCGCCCTCTGGCTGCGCGACATCAACTACGCCTTCTGGGCGGCCGGCGTCACCGTGATTCTCGCCCTGCTGCAAACGGCCTCCGGCGCAAGCGTGCTCACAGGGGGCCCCCTGCTCGGCGAACGCATTGTGGCCATTGTGGTCGGTGCCCTCTGCGGGGTTCTCGCCTCCTGGTTTCTCCTCCCGGTACGCACTGAGGCGGTGGTCAGAAAGCGGCTGGCGGATGCTCTGGCCGCCGCCTCGGTGGCCGTTCACCCGAGCACCGAACCCACCGCGCGCCTTTCGGCGCTGGCCCTGTTCGAGCAGAAACTCGACCTCGTCGAACCCGTGGCGCGGGCCGTTCGCTCCCACCGCGGATTCACCCGACTCTGGCGCCACTCCCCCCACCCGGCCGACCTGATCGCCGCAGTCGCAGCACTAGAGCCCCTCGTGGCAGACCTCGTCGACCGCCTAGCCCCCACCGCGGCCCCCTCTTCGGCAGTACCCTCCGCCGCGCTGCCGCCCCCGAGCCCCGCGCGCCTGGGCGCCATCGCGAAAGCGGTCGGCGCAGCACGCCGCGCTCTCGCGAGTACGCCGCGTCTCCCGCGCGGCGAGGCAGCCGCGGCGCAACCCACGAAGACCCCATCGCCCCCTGCCCCCGGCACCGACGCCGCAATCGCCGCAATCGCTCAGGTGCGCACCCTGCTACTCGACGCCCTCGTCGACGCCTGACTGCATGATTCCTCGAGTATCTGAGCCGCCGAAGCCGGCTGGGCGCCGAGACTATCGACCGCGCGGTGAACACGTGCGCCGCGAAATCGCGGATCGACTGCGGGTCGAATACGCTAGAGCGAACGCGCACGAGCTGCGCTGACTACTCAGACGCAGACACTGCCGCGCAGACAGTTCCGCGCTGTGCCGTTTCGAACCCGCCGTGCACGCCGCGATCATCCGGCGCCCAACCGACAGGAAAACCCCGCACGTGACAACTCCCCGCCTCGTTGCCTTCGACCTTGACGACACGCTCGCGCCGTCGAAATCGCCCCTCGACCCCGAAATGGCCGAGCTGCTCGTGCGGCTTCTGGGCGTCGTCGAGGTGTGCGTGATTTCGGGTGGACAGATCGCCCAGTTCGAGATGCAGGTGATCGACAACCTGCAGGGCGCGAGCGACGCCGCGCTCGAACGCCTGCACCTGATGCCCACCTGCGGCACCCAGTACTACCGCTACACCGATGACGCCTGGACTCAGATCTACGCCCAGAACCTCACCGACGACGAGAAGACCCGCGCGCTCGAAGTGGTCGAGCGCGTCGCCCGCCGACTCGGCTACTGGGAGACGAAGACCTGGGGGCCCATTCTCGAAGACCGCGGTTCGCAGATCACGTTTTCGGCGCTCGGCCAGAGTGCGCCCGTCGCCGAGAAGACCGCGTGGGATCCGACGGGCGAGAAGAAGAACACCCTCCGCGAAGCGGCGCAGGCCGAGCTACCAGACCTCGAGGTGCGTTCAGGCGGATCGACCTCGGTCGACATCACCCGCCAGGGCATCGACAAGGCATACGGCATGAAGAAGCTCGCCGAGATGACGGGCATCCCGCTCGATGACATGCTCTTCGTGGGCGATCGCCTCGACCCCGACGGCAACGACTACCCCGTCAAGGCTCTCGGCGTGGAGTGCTTCGCAGTGGAAGGCTGGCACGACACGGCGGCCTACCTCGAGAAGCTCATTCCCGAGCTGCAGGCGGCCGCCGCCGCGAGTTGACGCCCGTCGCGGTCTGTGCGCCGGTTTGCGGCGTACAGTTGGGGCGATTATGCCCGAACCGCTCACGGATGCCCAGCTCGCCGAGCTCGAACGCACCCTCCGGGCGCAGCGGCTGGCGCTCGACGCCGAACAAGCTCGTTTAGCCGGCACGCTCGACGAAGTTCGGGCGGCTCGTAACGGTTCTGACGCTGATGACGAACACGACCCAGAGGGCCCGACGCTCTCATCGGAGTGGTCGCGGCTCAGCGGTCTGACCGCCGACTTCGCGGTGGGGTCGGCCGCCCTCGACCGCGCCGCCTCGCGCATCGGCGCGGGTTCATATGGGGCGTGCATCCGCTGCGGTCAGCCCGGCGGCTTCGACCGACTGGATGCCCTGCCCGCCGCCGAGCTCTGCATCACCTGCGCGCGGCTGGCCTGACACCCCGCTAGCATCATCTTTTTCTAGGCCTGTCAACCCTACCGTTTCTGAGTTTTAGCTGTTACTTTCAGTAAAGGTTTCGGGGGTTCCTGGGAATCTTGCCATTTGATGGGGCAAACGCCGGCGCAGCGGAGTAATTCCTCGTTCTGTACTAAGGAAAGCAATGTCACGAACGTTTTCTTGGCGGAAGGTGCTGGCTGTTCCAGTAGTTCTGTCTCTCGCGGTTGGCGGGGCTCTTTTTGCTGCTAGTTCGGCTAGTGCGGCGGATGCCGGACTCACGGTGACGAGCCCGACCGAGGGTTCAACTGTGGATTCGCGAACCGTCACCGTTTCGGGTTCGGTCGATGGTTCCGCGACGGTCATCGTGTACGCCGCTGACGGCACGACGGTGCTGGGTAGCACCAATGTCACCGGCGACTCCGGCGTTGCCACTCCCTATCAGGTGACGTTGCCGGCCTACGCTGACGACGCGGCTACATCGCAGACCATTGAGGTCGGCGGTCTCCTCGGCGGCAGTGGTATTCCGCAGGTGAAACGCACCTTCAACCTTCCAGCCTCGAACTTTGGTCTCACGGTCACGAGCCCGACCGAGGGTGAGGCCCTCGATTCACGCACTGTCGTTTTCAGTGGCGCGGGTGCTGACGGCTCGACTGTGAACGTGCTCGATTCGAAGGGCGACCCGATTCCCGGAACAACTGATGCTGTCGTCTCCGACGGCTCGTGGACAACGACGGGAACGTACGCCGATGACGCGACTGTTGACCAGACCGTCTCTGTGAACCAGGTTTCGAACGGCGCGGGTCACGGCACCGTCATCCGCAGCTTCACGCTACCGGCTCCTGCCCTCTTCCCGGCACCGGTGATCACCAGCCCGACGAACGGTCAGGCACTCACGGGCAGCACTGTCACGTTCACCGGCACCGGTAAGCCCGGCGCGAATATCGCGCTCATCATCGCGCCGACTGCGGCGCTGAAAGCGCAGGCGAAGGCCAAGGCGGCACCGGCCAAACCGACAGACCCGATCGTGGTGGATCCCACATCGGGCATCTGGACAGTCACTCTCGCTCTGCAGCCGAATGACTACACCGCCGTTGCCACCGAGGTCACCCTCGATTCCGACGGCAACCTGATCGCGATCATCTCCGAACCCTCCGCGCCAGTGGAATTCACCCTCGCCGCCGCAGCTGTCACACCCGTCGTCGTCGTCACCCCGACGACTCCGACAACGACCGCCGCTACTTCGGCGAGCGGCACGCTCGCTGAAACCGGCCTCGACGCGACCGCACTCGCTGGCCTGAGCGCCTTGCTGCTTCTCGCCGGGGCAGTGCTCGTACTGGTGCGCCGCAAGCGCCACACCAGCTAAGCCTGGTTCGAAGGAAGGCCCCGTTCTTGAATGGGGACTTCTTTCGTGCGACGGCGGCAGTCGAAGGAGTTGCGTCAAAGATCTACTCCTGCTGCTCGGCGATGATCTTCTCCATCACGTCGAAGAACGAGTTGTAGCCCACGATGGTCTGCGCGTACTGCTCTTCGGTGAGGTTGCCGCCCGACTGCGTCATGGTCATCTCGGTACCGCCGGCGACCTCGACGAGATCGATCGTGACGGGCTCGCGCGCCGCATTCGCGGGGTCGTCGGTCATGGTGAAGGCGAGCCGCGCGGGCGGATCGACCTCGAGGTATTCACCGACCCAGTTGATGATGGGGCCGTCAGGAATGTGCATGGTGGCTGCCCAGGCGCCGCCGACCCGAACATCCATCGAGAGCGTCTCGAGCGGAACCGCAACCGCCTCGGTGCCGAACCACACCGAGAAGTGCTCGGGGGTGCTCCAGAGGGCGTAAATCAGTTCGCGGGGAGCAGCGAACGTGCGAGTGATGGTGATGCCGTCGGTCATGAGCGTTCTCCTGAAGGGGTGAAGCTCGAATATACCGAACACGACGGCGATTCAGCGGGTGACGTGACCAGTCAGCGCGATCGCCACTGCACCTCGAGTTCGCGGGTGCGCCTGGGTCAGCGCGCCGACGTCGCTGCGATCACCCCGTGCAGCACTCCGCGCAGATGCTCGAGATCGGGCACGCTCATGTTCAGCGCCGAAGCCACCCGCGGCGGAATAGTCAGGGCGACCTCACGCAGCGCGGCGCCTCGGGGCGTGAGGGTGAGGTCGAGCATCCGCTCGTCGACGCTGCTGCGTTCTCGGGCAACGTAGCCCGCCGCCTCGAGGCGCTTGAGCAGCGGCGAGAGAGTGGCCGGCTCGAGGCTGAGGGCCCCGGCGAGATTCTTCACCGAACGAGGGTTCTGCTGCCAGAGCGCCAGCATCACGAGGTATTGCGGGTGGGTCAGCCCGAGGGGTTCGAGCAAAGGCCGATAGAGCCCGATCACATTGCGGGCGGCGATCGCCAAGGCGAAGCACACCTGGTTCTCGAGCGCGAGGATGTTCGGCTCGCCGTGCGCGCCCTGTTCGCCCTGCGCGTCACTCATCGTCTCGCTCCATCTGCCCTTCGCCGCCCACTTCGATCATTTAGTTAGTACACTAACAGTATGCGCACTAAGAAAACGCACCGTAGCACCATCAGAGAGTCGGGCGGAGTAGGCAACTGGCTGAATGGCCGCCTCTTTCCGTACCTCGGGCCACCTCCGCTCGGCCCCTTCGACACCGAATCAGCAGAATCGAAGGCCCAGGCGGCCCTCGCCCGCGCGTGCCCGCTCTGCGGAAACCCGATGTCTGAGCACGTCGTCGATCGCTCGGGTGAGCGAACGCAGCTCTACTGCCCGCACGCCTGATCGGGCTGAATGGGAATATCCAAGTCAGGTGGGCGTTGAGGCTGGGGAAGCACCTCCCTCAACCCCGTTTGGAGCAACCATGACAACCCTCGAAGGCGCAACCGTTCTCGTCACCGGAGCGAACGGAGGTCTGGGCATCGAATTCGTGAACCAGGCCCTCGCTCGCGGGGCCGCAAAGGTCTACGCGACCGCCCGCACGCCGAAGGAATGGGCAGACCCCAGAGTCGTTCCGCTCGCGCTCGATGTGACCGACGAGGCATCCGTCGCCGCCGCTGCGGCAGCCGCGAGCGACACGACCATCGTCATCAACAACGCCGGCGTAGCCGGAACCGCGCCCATCGCCACCGGTGAGATCGGCGAGATTCGCCGCATCATGGAGACCAACTTCTTCGGCGCGCTGAACGTCGCCCGTGCCTTCGCACCCGTGGTGGGCGCCAACGGCGGCGGCGCCTACGTCGACGTTCATTCCGTGCTCAGCTGGATCGGCCTCTCGGGCGCCTACAGCGCTTCGAAGGCCGCCTTCTGGTCGGCGACGAACTCGTTGCGCATCGAGCTGGCGCCGCAAGGCACCCAGGTCGTGGGGCTACACCTCGGCTACACCGAAACGCCGATGACCGTAGGAATCGAAGCGCCCATGAACGACCCCGCAGACGTTGTGGCCGCCGCCTATGACGGGCTCGAAGCGGGCGAACTCGAAGTTCTCGCCGACCAGCTGAGCGCCGACGTGAAGCAGGGTCTCGCCGCCCCCATCGAGGCGCTCTACCCGCAGTTCGCCGCGGCCTGAGCTCGTTTTCGCGGTCATCTCGATTGAACTCAGTCTCACCGCGAACCGAGCCGAAAGGGGCGCGGTGAGACTATCGTTCAGGTGGGAGAGTCGCGCCGACGCAGCTACGCGACTCCGGGCAGAATGGGGTGGCACACATGGCACAGCTGACGAAAGCACAACTCGAACAACTCGTTGAGCAACTGCGCTCAGAGAACACCGGGTTGCGCGACGAGTTGCAGAACGTGTCTGTGCAGGCCGCGGTTCCGGATGCCACGGGGTCGGCCTCTTCGCCCAAGCCGCACAAACCGCGTGGCCGAGGCTGGACGGTACTGGCCACCGCCCTCATTCTGATCGGAACGCTGCTCGCGCCGGTGGCCATCGTGGCCAACTGGGCCAAACTACAGCTCGCAGACACGACCACCTTCGTCGACACGTTTGCACCGCTTGCCAAGGATCCTGCCGTTCAGTCGTACGTCACCACGGAGGTCGTGGCGGCCATCGACAACCACATCGACATCGACAAGCTGACCAGTGACGTGTTCGACTCGATAGCCGGGCTCGGGTTGGGGCCGGCGGCGACCACGGCATTGAATTCGTTCAAGGGAGTGGCGGCCAACGGCATCCGGAGCGTCATGACGAACGCGGTGAGTGCCTTCGTTCAGTCAGATGCGTTCGCCGAGGTGTGGCGGCAGGCACTCACGACGAGTCACAATCAGCTCATCGCCGCGATGCAGAACGACCCGAATGCCGCGCTGACCATCAACGGCAACGGTGAGGTGGGCATTGCGCTCGGGCCGATCATCGACCAGGTGAAACAGGTGCTGGTGTCGAAGGGGGTCACGTTCGCGGCGAATATTCCCGAGATCAATCAGACCATCGTCATTGCGCAGTCGGACTCTGTGGTGCAGGCGCAGCTCGGCTACAACCTGGCGATCGCCGTTGGCGCATGGCTGCCGTGGATCGCGCTGCTGTTCTTGGTGGCGGGCGTGCTCGTGGCTCGGCGGCGTTCGCTCGCGCTCATCTGGGCCGCAGTGGCTTTGGCCCTCGCGATGTTTCTGACGGTCGCCGGGGTCGGGGTGGGGCATCTGATCTTCATCGGGGCCGTCTCTCCCGCGTACATACCCAGCGACGTCGCAGACACGTTGTACACGCACATTCTCGCGCTCGTTTCGAGCAGTGCCACGTCGATAGCGATTCTTGCGATTGTGATTGCCGTGGTGGCGTGGCTCGCGGGGCCGTACCGCTTTCCGCGGGCGGCTCGGGCACTGGCGGGGTCTGGTGCGGCGTGGTTGCGGGGTGCGGCGGCGCACCGCGGGTTCACGACCGGGCGCTTCGGCGAATGGGTCTACAAGCTGCGGTACGCCATTCGGGCCGCGGTTGCGGTCATCGGGGCGGCCATCATTCTGCTGACCAGGCCCATTACGCCGGCCGGTACGTTCTGGACGCTGTTCGGTGCCGTGATCGTGCTCATCGTGGTGGAGCTGGTGCAGCGGCCGGTGGATGAGATCGTGTCGCCGGAGAAACTGACGCCGGAGGAGGCTTCTGCGGCGGCGGTTTCGGAGGAGGCGGCGTCTGTCGCGGCGGCTGACGCTTCGGCAGCTGAGGCTGCGGCAGCTGAGGCTTCGGCAGCTGAGGTCTCGGCAGCCGGTTCGGCGGCTGGTGCCGCGGACACGCTCGTGATCGTAGAGGCCACGCCCGAAGTCGCGCCGCGTAACGCTGCCGCAAAATCGGAGGCGCCGACCGAGGTTATTTCTGGCGACGAGCCTCCCGCCGCGCCACCCATGAAGTGACGACTTAGACACGGGTTTGAGTAATATTCGCCTTTAAGCTATCGTGACTGATGCTCAGTAAAGGGTGTGGCACCTGTGCCTGGCCCTTCGACGTCACGAACACAAGGCGGATTCTCGATGGTGCTTCAGCATTCCCCCACCCCTGCACGGGCCGGTCGCCGCGCGGCGCTCGCGCTCGCCGTTCTCGGCGTCATGGCGGGCGCCGTCGGCATCGCGGCTCCTGCCCAAGCGGCAACCCCGTTCGACGTTCAGCTCGCCTCCGGCATGCCCGACTTCGGCGTGGTGAAACAGGGCACGGTGCGAACTCAGACGTTCGACATCATCAATGACGGCGATGATGACGTGTTCATCGACGGCTCGCAACTCGCCACTCTCGCTGCTCCCTTCGCGGCGAGCAACATCATGTTCAGCCCCACGACACGAATCGCACACAACGCAATTGTGAGCTTTCAAGTCACCTACACGGCTCCCGCTGCAGGCACGGTCTCGCAGAAAGACATCACGCTCACGGCAACCGACGCAGACCACACCGCCACTCCCCTCACGCGAGTACTGAGCTTCAAGGGCACATCAAACGCCACTGACCCAGCGCACTTCGCGATCTCGAACTCGGGCGGTGGCAGCGCGGTCGACTTCGGAACACTGACCACGGGCGACTCGCTGAAACGAACGGTGACGCTGACGAATGACGGAATCATTCCGCTGCGATTCGTGAACAGTGGCGTCAGTGTGCGCGATCATGCCGGGGCTCCGGTCACGAGCGTAGTCATTTCGAACTCGTCATTCGGAGATCTGGGGGCGGTGTACAAGCCGGGAGAATCGGCCACCTTCGACATCGCGTACGTGCCGACCGAGAGCGGGTCGCTCGACGCGACGGTGCACATCGTCGGTACCCAAGTGTCGGCTGACCCGGAGCCACCGAGCGTCATCGAAGATCTCGACCTCGTGGGGGCGGCAACCGACCCGGTCACGACGCCAACTCCCACTCCCACTCCCACTCCCACCGGGGGCACTACCGGAACGGGCGGAACCACGGGAACCGGCGGCACTACCGGAACGGGTGGCACTACCGGAACGACCGGAGGGTCGGGCGGGTCGAACAACCTCAGCACGGGCGAGCTCGCGAGCACCGGTCTTGCGGCACAGCAGCCGGTGATGCTCGCGGCCGCAATCACTGGCCTCGGAGTGGTCGGCATCCTGTTCGGCATTGCGTACCCGCGCTTCGCTCGCCGGGCGCGCCGCTAGGCAGCGCCACTAGGCAGCGGCGCCTTCAGGCTACGGCTAGGCCGGTGGGGGCCTCGACGGCGAGTTGCTGGGTGGGGCCCGTCGGCAGGCCGGTAGCCGGGTCGAGGGTGAAGAGGGTGAGCTGACTCGATCGTTCGTGGGCGATGAGCAGGGAGTGGCCGAGTACGAGGTGGTGCCGCGGCCAGTCTCCTCCGCTTGAAACGTCGGCGAGCGGATGCACGCGGCCCCGATCATCCACTCGCAGCGTCGAGACGCTATTCGACCCCCGAACGGTGACGTACATGAAGGCAGCGTCGGTGGAGAGCGCGATTTCGGCGCCCGCGTCGAAGGGTTGCGCGCCACGGGCCGTCGCAGGGCCGATTTGCGCGACGCCGAAGATCGCTGCCGCAGACGCCGATTCACGCAGTGTCGGAGGGCTGACCTGCGCGACGCCGAAGATCGCTGACCCAGACGCCGATTCACCGTTGGGCGAGGCGGGCATCGAAGCCACGCGTGCCGGCCGAGCGCCAGCTTCAGCTGCGGCCGGGAGCATCGAGGTAACGGCGGGTGCGCCGGGCGCGAGCACAACGACCTCGACGGAGTATTCGGTGATGATCAGCACCGTTCCGTTGGGGTGCGCGATGAGGTGGCGCGGGCCCGACCAGAACGGCAGCACGATTTCGTGGTCGAGCACGAGGCCGGTGCCGGGGGTGTAGCTCCAGACGCGAACCAGGTCGAAACCGAGATCGGTGGTCATGATGCGACCGTCGGGCAGCATCAGGCTGCAATGGGCGCGACTGGTTCGCGGGGCGAAGCCGGTTCGGGCGAGCATGCCTTGGGTGTCGGCTTCGGCGGCAGCGGACTCCGCGTGCGGGTCGGCTGCCGGGGCACCCTCGAAGCGCGAGATGAGCGCGCCGTCTGACGCGAGTTCGTAGAGCAGCACTCGGCCGTCGCCCCAGCAGGTGGCCGTGACGAAGCGCCCGAGGTTATCGACAGCCACGTGGCAGACGGCCTCCCCCGCCGGCCACGCCGAGCCCAGCGGCTCGAGCTGTGGCACGCCGTCGACGTCGTCGACCGAGCGGAACGCCGCCACGGTTTGGGCACGTTCGGCCACGGCGTAGACCACCGGGAGGGTGGGATGCACGGCCACAAACGATGGCGATGGAGCATCCACTGCGCGCCCAAGCCACTCCACCCGCGCGGCATCGCCCTGCTCGCCGTCGGCCGCGGCTGCACCCCCCAGGTCTGCACCCCCCAGGTCTGCACCCCCCAGGTCTGCACCGACCTCGCCTGCACCGACCTCGCCTGAATTCGTGACGCGTGCATCCTGCACGCCACCACCGGCGCCCCCAGACGCAACCGAGCCGTCGACGAAGCGCACCGCGCCGATACCCACACCGTCGCGCCCCGAGTCGGTGGTGTAGGTCGCAACCCAGAGCGTGCGTGCTGAAGTCATACCGTCAGTCTGCCAGGCACCGCGCCCGTGCTCCGAAGCGGGCCGTCTGCGAACGTCGGAGCCGAGGCGGCAAAGCGGCCGAATGGCCGGGCAGCAAAGCGGCAGAGCGGCAAAGTCGCAGCGAGGCAGAGAGGCAGCGCACGGCAGCACGGCCGGCGCGGCTACTTCGCGGCGACCCGCGGAATGGCACGGTCGAACACCGTCAAGAGCAGCACGACGACACCGATGCCGGCCATCACCCAGGCCAGGGTGTGGAACCCGGCATCCGTTGCCGCCGAACCGAACGTGATGGTGATGAGGCTCGACGAGAAGATGGCGCCGATGTAGGCGAACGTTCGGTAAAGCCCTGATGCCACTGCGATTTCAGCGGCCGGAGCCTGGGTGTAGAGGGCTGCTTGGTTGGCGAAGCCGCTGAATCCGTTCATGAACCCGAACAGCAACGACATGCCGATCAGCACGAGAATGCTCGCCTCGCTCGTGATGGTGAACATCACGCCCGCCGCTGCGAGCAGGGCGACGCTACCCAGAATGAGGGGCCAGCGAATCCATCCGCGCCCCGACACGACGCGAGCGATAACGATGCTGAGGCCCGAAAGCGGCAACAGAATGAGTCCAACGGAGGTCGGGTCGAGGTGACGGCTCTGCTCCATCCACTGGCTGGTGCCGTAGAGGGTGGAGTATGTTCCGAGGGCGACCAAGGTCTGCCGAATGTACGTTCTCTGCAGCGGGCGGTTGGCCCCGAGCATCCGCACGTCGACCAAGGGGCTGGCTGCGCGACGTTCCCACACGATGAGGCCCGCGAGCAGCACAACGACAACCGGCAGCAGCCACCAGATGGGCGCAGCCAGGCTGCCCAAGAAGATCAGCAGGCTTGTGATAGACGCTGCGAACAGCAGGATGCCCGGCAGATCAAGTGCGAACAACACCTTCAGTCGGCCCTTGCGCTGCACCGGCTCGTCTTTCGCCACGCCGATGAGCGTGAGCACGAACGTCACCAGCGCGAGGGGAATGTTCACGAAGAACAGCGCTCGCCAGCCGAACGCGCCCGCCAGCACGCCGCCGAGCGGCAGCCCGAACACCACTGTGATCTGCGACGCGATAGAGAAATTGCCGAGCACGCGCGTCGGCACGCCCATTGCAACGCTGTCTGCACGCTTTCGCACCAGCGACATCGCGGTGGGGTAGGCCGCAGAGGTTCCGATGCCGATGAGCGCCCGCGACACCACGAGAAACCCGAACGAGGGGGCGGTCGCGCCAATGATGCCGGCCGCGAGCAGAATCAGGATGCCCGAGAGAAACACGCGGCGCGGCCCGAACAGGGTCGACAGTTTGCCCATGGTCGGCTGCATGATGGCGCTGCAGAGGTAGAGCACCGAGATGAGTGTTGCGGTTTGGCCGGGGCCGGTGTGAAAGTCGAGACCGATGGCCACCAGGCCGGTGGCGAGCATCGACGAGTTGATGGGGTTGAGCGTGGAGCCCAGCAGCAGTGGTGCGGTGAAGCGGGCGCTGAACGGTTTCGCCGCCCATGGCGGGGGTGTGGGCGAGGTGGTCGGGGTGGGCGGGGAGGCCGGGGCGGGCGGGGCCGACGCCGCGGTTATGGCTGGGCTGGGCGCGGCCGACGTACCGCCGCCGGGCGGTGTTGCGGCTGAAGGGGTCGGGGTGGCCGGCTCCGCGGGGGTGCCGGGCGCACTCATGAGCGGGTGCTGGCGAGCAGGGCGATGATCTCGTCTGTGGTGCCGGTCTCGGCGAAGCGCGGCAGGGCGGTGCTGAGGGAGTGATCGTGATGGTCTGCGCTGGCGTCGGTCACAGCATCCACGGCGACCGTGACGTTGTAGCCCAACTCGTACGCCGAGCGGGCCGTCGACTCGACGCCGTTGCTGGTGGAGATTCCGACGACCACGACCTGCGTCACGCCCTGAGCTTTGAGCGCCGTGTCGAGCCCGGTGTTCGGGAAGGCGCTGCCGGTCTGTTTGGTGATGAGTAGGTCGTCATGCTGCGGAGTCAACTCGGGCACGAGGTCTGCCCAGCCGGCCGGAAGCTGGGCTGCCAGGCTCACGGTCGGTGCGGCACCCTGATTGCGGTCGGTGCGCCCTGACGGCCGACCCGTCACAGTGACGAGAACGACGGGAAGGCTGTGCTCACGAAACGCGTCAGCGAGCGTGACCGCGCGGGCGACGATGTCGGCCACGGGATGAACGACATCTAAGGCGACGACTCCCTGCTGCAGGTCGATGACGATCAGGGCGGTGCGGCGGTCGAGGGTGGTCACAGGCATGGTGGTGCTCCTTGGGTTCGGGTGCTGAGGGGAATTCGGGGGTTGGAGGTTTGGGTGGGCCTGTCGGTGCTGGCCGAGGGGTCACAGTGACTGCGCGAGCCTCCGCAACACGGGGATGCTCGTGACGAGGTGTTCTTGCTCATCGGGCGAGAGCGTGGTGCTGATGGCGCGAAGCAACCAGTCTTCTTTCGCGAGTCTGCCGGCAGCGATTTGGTTTCGCGCGAAGTTGGTGAGCGAGAGCAGCGTCTTGCGTCGGTCGTTCGCATCGGGCGCCCCGGCCACGATTCCCGCCTCGAGCAACGCTGAGACGATTGTCGACATCGACTGCGGGCGCATGCCTTGAGTGCGGGCGAGGGCGCTCATGGTGGTGGGGCCATCGCGTTCGAGCTGAACCAGCACCGCAGACTGCGAGTGGGTGAAGTCGCCGCTGTTGGACTGTTCGCGAAGTCGGCGGGTGAGCTGGCCGAGCACGGTGCGGAGATCGGCGGCGAGGCTCGGGGTCAGGCCAGTGGCCGGAATCGTGCCCGGGCTCGCGGCCAGAGTCGAGCTCGGGAGCGCGGCATCCGCGTTTGGCTCGCTCGATAATTGACTCATGCGAACCATCGTAGCATCTATTCAGGTGACTGAACAGTTTGCTGAATACTTCTGCCGCTTCTTAGAGCGCTTCTTAGGGCGCTTCGAGAGTCTCTTCCCGGGTCTGTGCTTCGGCGGCCTCCTGGCGCAGGCGTCGAGCCTCCGCTTTTCGTTCGGAGAGCTGGGCGCTGAGGGCTTTGCGCGAGGTGGAGAGTTCGTTCAGCTGGTGCTGCAGGGCATCCACTCGGGCCTGCAGCTGGGCGATCTGCGCGGTGAGATCGGCGGCCTCGTTATTGACGTGGGCGCGCGACGACTCGACCTCGCTGAGTGCGACTTGGGTTTCGTGCATCGAGTTCTCGGCCGTGGTGGCGGCGTCTTCGGCCTCGGCAGCGAGCCGACGAGCCTGTTCACGCTCGGCTCGGCGATCGTGGTCGCGGCCACGTGTGTGACTGGCCTGCGCCGAGCCGGTTGACTCGGCTTCGTTGATGTCGGTAGCCGAAGAGGCGCCTTTCGATGATGGATGCTTCGGGCTGACCATCGGCTCGGCATCAGGCCCACCGACCGCGCCCGAAAGGTCGACCTCGTCGAGCCCGATGGACTGAAGCGGTCGAACCAGTCGTCCGCTGAAGGCAGCCGAAGCGGCGTTCTGGTCGGCGAGCGCCGCCGCGAGGGTTTGCTCGACCTCGATCAGGGCCGAAGCGCTGAGCGCTACCTCGTTCTCTGCTGCAAGGCGCTCGATAGACTTCGTCGCGCGTGCGATGAGAGCTCTGCGCTGCGTTGCCAGCTCGCTGAGCGTTTCGCGGTTCGGGTTCTGCTGTGCGTCACGAAGAGCATCGCCGAGGCGTACGACCTCATCTTTCGCTTCACCGTCGTCGGCGGTCAGGCGATTCAGTGCCCAAGCCGATGCCGACGGGCGACTCAGCCCCCGCACGGCCTGCGCAAGCGGGCGATCTCCCGCGGCAACGATCTCTTTGGCGCGTGCGTTTCGGGCGGCCGTGAACTGGGCGGGCGGTAGGTGATAGAGGTCGACGACAATGCTGAGCTCGGCGGCGCTGCCGCCGGCTGCGCCGCCGTCGGTTGTGCCGGGCGAAGCCGTGCTGGGCGCAACCGTGCTGGGCGCAGACGTACTGGGCGCACCTCCGTCGGCCACATCGTTGCTTGGCACGTTCATAGTGAGACAGTACCGAGCATCCTGCAGCCGCGCCCCACGGTGGCGCCCGAACACCCGGATGCGGCGAACTAAAATTGGCGAATGATCGGAATCATCGACGAAGTGGTGTTCGACTGCGCCGACCCGGGCGAGCTAGCCGGATTCTGGGCACTGGTGCTAGGCGGCCAGCCGACGCGGCGCGATGATGAGTGGTGGTACATCGTGCCGCCGGGGTTCTCGCAGATCGCGTTTCAGCGGGTGCCCGAGCCGAAGTCAGTGAAGAATCGTATACACCTCGACGTGCGAGTGGATGCCCTTGGCCCCGCCATCGAGGCCGCAGAACGCCTCGGCGCCCGTCGCACCGGCGGCATCCACAGCGACACCGCCGGCTCGTTTCAGGTACTGCTCGACCCCGAGGGTAACGAGTGGTGCCTGGTCGTTCCGCCGCAGTAGCCGGTTCGCGAGCTACTGCGGCGCCACATGAATCGCCAGCTCAGCTAGTGTGCCTGCACGACGATCGTGACCTTCGCTACGTTCGAGTTTGCACCGGCAGGCCCGCTCAGCCTGTACAAGAAACTGTCAGTACCGACGAAGTCGGGGTTCGGCGTGTAGGTGAACGTACCGTCTAACGCGTTCAGACTCACAGTTCCGTGCTGTGTCGGCGTCGCACCCGCCTGAACCATCCAACCGGCCTGCATAGGAATCGTATCGTTCGCCATCAGGCTTGACGTTGGGGTCAATACCTGATTCTGCGAGACGGTGTAGCTGTCGTCGGCAGCGGTCGCAGTGGCGACGACGTTCACAGTGAACGTGGTTGCGGCGCTATTCACACCGACCCCGTTGTTCGAGGTCACCGACACTGTATCGGTGCCACGCCACGCCGGGTCGCCGGTATACCGGATCGATCCGTAGCTATCGATCGTTGCGGTGCCGTGCGAGGCCGTCACGCTCATGCCTAAACCGGCAGCCGCTTTGCAGAACGTCGTGAGGCGGGTATTCACACCGGCTGTAACAGGCTGTGGATCCGAGTCAGTCGGGTTGCACTCAGGCGTGACGGGAACAGGCGCGACGAGAATCGGTGCGGGCGTTGCAACGGCATACAGATTTTCAACGTAACCGAATATGGGATACGAAGCATCTCCTGGAAAATCTTGAATCGTTCTCCTGCCGAGGTTTCCAACCGTCATCAGAATCGGAGTTTCAACAGACACTCCCGCTCGCCTCTTGGTGTGAAGAACGAGGGTCTCCGAAGCGCCAGGAGCAAGATCCGGCAGAAAGCAGTGCTGAGCTTGTTCAGCGGTCGAGCACGTCGCGTCAGACGGCACCGTCAAATAGTCCTGAATCGAATATGACGTGGCGTTGAAAAGCGCATCGACACCTGTTCTGACCGCACCCGCGTTGGTGATGTTCACTCGGTCAAGGTACTCGTCTGTCGTACCAGGCAGCGGCGTCACAAGCGAGTCTGCGTGAACGTCGCCTGTCGGCGTCATCGGTACCGATGAGGTCGCTGGCGGTGTTGCGTCTCCTAGCGGATTGGGCGGATAAGGCGGATCATTGACTGGCGGCGCTGGCAGCCGAGCGGGCAGCTCTGCCAGTTGATTGACGAAGCCCTTGCTTCCTGTTGAGCAGTCGAACGTACTCCACTGTTCCCACCCTGCCACTTGGTAGTTCGCGACCTCTAAGCGCCAGGTGCCGTTGGAGCGAATGTCGTACCGAATGACACCGATAATCTCGCCGTTCAAGACATAGTTGGCCTGGTCATACCGTGATCCCGGTGCCGGAGCGCCACCGTACACTCCGCTGAAACTGTAACTCGCGAAACGGAGAAACGACAGCATCCCAAGTGGCATTTGGGTGGTGTCAGGAGAATAAAGACAGTTCGATGAGGATTTGCCGCCGACATGGGCGGTATCTCCGCCGCCCGAAGGGTCGGGGCACGAAATACCTTCTCTTTGCGCCGAGGCCTGAAGCTCTGGACTGATGGTGCAGCCCACGGGAAGCGCGGACGCCGGGTGGGTCGGCGCGATGAGCAGAGCCGCCCCACTGACGAGTAGGGATGCGCTAAGGAGAAGGGCGCCACCCCGTAACCGCTTTCGTGTGAGTAGTGATTCCATGACTGCCTTCGCTCGAATTCGGCAGCACTGAGGCCGGGCTAACACGCCAAGCAGCTCGAAGGTGCAAACGGGCACCATCGTGCCCGTCATTCAAGAGATGCATTTCGGGAGCTTTCATTACGCGAGTCGCGAAGAATAGTTTCGAAGACGGAAAGTAGAGCTGATTACTGCCCGGCGTCAGCCTGCGGGCGCGAAGAATGCCGCGATGGCCGCCGCGAGCGCGGGCGGGTCGGATACGTGGGCGAGTTCGCGCGCCGAGTGCATCGAGAGCAGGGGCACTCCGACGTCGACCGTGCGAATGCCGAGGCGGGTGGCGGTCAGCGGGCCGATGGTCGAACCGCACGGAACGTCGTTGTTCGACACGAACTCTTGATAGCTGACGCCGGCCCGATCGCAGGCGGCGGCGAAGAGGGCCGCGCCGAGCGCGTCTGTGGCGTACCGCTGATTGGCGTTGATCTTCAGCAGGGGGCCTCCACCGGCAATGGGCCGGTTCACGGGGTCATGCTTTTCGGGGTAATTCGGATGCACGGAGTGCCCTGCATCGGCCGACAAGCACCACGAGCCCGCGTACGCCTGAAGCCGTTGCTCTGTGGTCGCGCCCAGGCCGCCCGAGATTCTGGTGAGAACGTCGTCGAGCAGCGGGCCACTCGCGCCAGACCGCGACTCAGAACCGAGTTCTTCGTGGTCGAACGCGGCGAAGACGCTGATACTCGTGCTCGCCACCGCGGCGCTCGCCACCGCGGCCGCCGCCACCTCGAGCAGCGCGCGGAGGCCGGCGTAGACCGAGCTGAGATTGTCCATACGGCCGGCTGCGAACAGCTGCCCGTCGAGACCGAAACGTTGAGGTGCCGCGGTGTCGGCCGTGAGAATGTCGTAGCCCGCAACATCAGCACCCGAGAGGCCCGGCACGCCGGCGAGACCGGCGAGCTGGTCGACGAGATCGGCCTGAGACACGTCGCCGACGCCGAAGACGGGGCTCGTGTGCCGCTGCTTGTCGAGTTTCAAGCCATTGTTCACGTCGCGGTCGAGATGGATGGCCAGCTGCGGTATGCGCATGAACGGCCCGGTGCGCACGAGGTACTCACCCCCGTCTCGAGTGACGATGCGCCCGGCCAGTTCGAGCTCACGATCGAGCCAGGAGTTCAGCGGAGGGCCGCCGTAGACCTCGACCCCAGCCTGCAGCCACCCGTTCGACGCCGTGGTGGGCTTCGGCTTCAGCTTGAAGCCGGGTGAATCGGTGTGCGCGCCGAGAATACGAAACGGGGTGGTGGGGCCGGCCGAAGCGGGCACGATCCAGGCGATGATGGCGCCATCGCGAATGACGTAGTGACGCCGTGCGGAGTCGGTCGGCACGAGTCGTTCGGCGCCAGCATCGCTCGCCGCGAACTCCTCGTCGCCGCGTGACAGCGAGCCGCGGGAGAGCGAGCCGCGCGGCCACTCGTCGGTCTCGAACAGCCGCACGAAACCCGCGGCGTCGAGCTGGCGGGCCGCCTCAGCGACGGCATGGTATGACGAGGGGGAGGCGGTGATGAAGTGGGCGAAGTCGTCGATGTAGGTTGGTGCGGCATCCATCTGCCCAGTCAACCATCGAACAACCCGGTCAGCCGAGCCGCAAGACGCTCACTGTGACAAAAAGCCCACACCGGCAGACTGTGGAGAAGAAGAGATGACCGCGTCGCTCAGCCAGGTGTCGAGCGTGATGCCGTCTTGCGTCGCCGCCCAGAACCGGGAGTTTGTCGCCAAAATGTGCGGCGTCTCGCCGTGTTCGTCTGCGCCGAAGTCGGTGAGAAAGAGAGCGGGCGGCTGTGGGGCGGCACGCAGCGCGCGCAGGGTCTGTTTGAGCCCATAATTCCAGTCGGCGCCGGTTTGGGGTGAGTAGTAGCCCTCGTCGAGATCGGCCGAGAAAGCAGCGTCGGTCTTGTCGAGCAGGGTCTGCGAGATGAGGGTGGTGAGCCTGTCGCCGAAGCGGGCCGTGTTGTAGGTGATGGCGTCTTTCAGCGGATTGCGGGTCACGGCGTACCCGAACCGATTCTCGAACTGGGCATCCCACACGCCGTCGAAGAGATAGGCGAGCTGTGTCGCGGCGTAATAGGCGCTATCGGAATACTCGTAGAGCGGCGCGTCTGTGAAGTGGTCGCCGATCTTGCTGAGCCAGAAGGCCGCGGTCAACCCGCCCGTGCCTGAGCCCGCGACCAGCACTTTCGCGGGGTCGGCGACGTTCGCGTAGACCCAGTTGAGGGCAGCGGTGGTGTTGTTGTATCCGTTGAACTTCGCCGTGACGACCGCGTTTCCGCTGCCAGCGCCGCCTGCCGCTTCGGTCAAGAAGTGGGCGGTGCCGTCGCCGACGCCGAGGTCACCGGTTGTCGTGGGAATGTAGATGCTGGTGAAGTCGGCAAACGGGTTGCGCGACTCGGTCGAGAGCATTCCGCCGAAGGTATTGACCACGTAGAACGGCACGTTCGGGCTGGAGAAGTTGCCCCCGCCGAAAATGCTCGAGCCGAGCGTGACGGGCTGCTGCGCGGTGGCGGCATTCCAGTTCATGCCGCCGTCGCCGAAGAAGATCATTAGGTTCTTGCTCGAGCCGGGCTTGACGTACATCGTGTACGCCGAGCCGTCGCCGTTCTCGGCCGGCTCAGGCAACGCCACGCTGCTCCACTGACCCGTTTTCGCGCCCGCGAGCGACGAAACGGCGGGCGGTCGGATGATCACGAGCGAAGCCACCACGGTGAGACCGGCCGCCACCAGAACCACCACGGCCACGATCGACACAAGCACCACGGGCCAGCGGCGACGCCGGGCACGCGCGCTGTCGGGGAGCTGGGGTGTCACCGATTCATCATCGCACGCCGTACTGAGCCCGGCGTGCGCCAGGGGTCAGCAGCCAGATTCTCCGCTCCGACGATCGGGCAGCAGAGGCGCGGCGAGCTACAGCAGCACGGTGCCCGAAATGCACGTGATGCTGTCTCCGCCCACCCACACCTGGGAACCGAGCTGCTCGACGTGTACCCGACCGTCGCGACCCAGACGGGCGCCTTGCGCGGCTAGGTAGGCGGTCGGGGCGTGGCCTGCCCCGATCATCCACTGCCCGAGGCCTGCATTGAGGCTGCCGGTGACCGGGTCTTCGGCGATGCCGGCGCTGCCCGCGAATCCGCGCACTTCGAACTGTGGATGCCCGGCGGCGGCATCACCGTACGGCCCCACCACCCCGATAGAACGCCCGCCTAGCGCGGTGAAGTCGGGCTCGAGGGCGAGCACGGCCTCTGCCGAGGGCAGCAGAATGCCCGCCCAGCCGGGGCCGTTATCGATCCAGTTGGAGTCGACGATGTCTGCTGCCTCGAGGCGCAGTATCTCGGCCATAACCGCGAGGTCGGCCGGGCCGATGGGGCCGCTGCGCCGAAGGGCCGGGGCCCCGAAGGCTAAGCGCGTTCCATCGCGGCGAATTGGCACCATACCAATTTCGCACTCTTGCACAATGGTGCCTTCGGCTCGGGCGACGCCGCCGGCTTCGAGCCAGGCGTGCGCCGACCCGAGAGTCGGATGCCCGGCGAACGGCAACTCGCCACTGGGCGTGAAGATGCGCACGCGGTAATCGGCGCCGGCGGCTTCGCCCGCCTCGGTCGGCGGCAGGAGAAACGTGGTTTCAGAGAGGTTGGTCCAGGCGGCGAAGCGGGCAAGGGCCTCGTCGTCGAGGTCGGTGGCGTCGAGCACGACGGCGAGCGGGTTGCCGCGATAGGGCACCGCCGAGAAGACGTCGACCTGGGCGAAGGGGCGGGTGCGGGTGGTCATGCTGCGGTCTCCTCGGTGTGTGCGGTCTGTGCCGTTTGCTCCGTGTGTGCGGTCAGCGCGGCGTCTGCTCCCAAACTACTCGGGGCGTCGAGGGCCGCACGGGCATCCGGAGCCGTCGAGAGCGGCACGAAGCCTGCGGGCACGGGCCGAGCGTGAAACGCGGCGTGGTCGAAAGTCGAACGGTAGTGGGCATCGTCTCGGGTGCGTACGCCTGAGTATCCGCCGCCGGCAATGGCGAAGACGCTCGCAACAACACCAACCAGGCCAATCACACCCAGAACGATCAGAAACACCATCTCAACCCACTCCGTTTCACATCTATTCGGCCTTGGTTGGCCAAAACAGCCTCGTTTGCAAGGCCAATCACCATCCAATTGCAGAATTGGCCTGGCGTCAACAGACCAATTTCGTTACACTGGTTCGATGACCGCGCTTCAACTCTCAGCTCGCGCCCTCGACGCCATGCTCGGCGAGTGGCTCACCGACGGCAGCGCCTACCGTGCGCTTGCTGATCGCATCGGCCTGCTCATCGCCGACGGGCGCATTGCGGGCGGCAGCCGCCTGCCCGCCGAACGCGAGCTGTCAGAGCGGTTGAAGCTCAGCCGCTCTACTATCGGGGCCGCCTATGCCGAGCTGCGGGCATCCGGTTACCTGCACAGCGTTCGCGGCTCCGGAAGCATCGCGAAGAACCCGGCCGTCGACCAGACCGAGCCTCGCGAGGCACCCGGCGTCATCAACTTCACGCAGGCCGCGCTGCCCGCCATTTCGGGTGTGGATGCGGCCATGCAACACGCGGCCCAGCAGATCGGGCCGCATCTGGCCACGCTCGGCTACGAGCCCCTTGGGCTGCCGGAGCTTCGGCGTGCCATCGCCGACCGGTACACCGAACGCGGGCTGCCGACGCACCCCGACGAGATCATGGTGACCAGCGGGGCGCTGCAGGCGCTCACCCTGGTGGCGCGAACGCTGCTCACGCGGGGGGATCGGGTAATCGTCGAGACGCCTACCTACCCTCACGCGTCTGACACGCTGATGGCGGCCGGGGCGCGGCTCGTGGCGGTGCCGGTGACGTCGGGCTCGGTACCGGGCGGCGGCTCGGCACGCACCACGGGCACGCCTGCCCCAACCCCAGCGCCCGACGCCGGCGGCTGGCACGAAGAGTCGCTCTTTCAAGCCCTCGAACGCACCGCCCCCGCCCTCGCCTACCTCATGCCCGACTTTCAGAACCCCACCGGCGCCTCCATGAGCCCCGACCTGCGCCGCCGCCTCGTCGCGGCCGCCGAACGCTCGGGCACGGTTCTCGTCTCCGACGAAACCACCGCCGAGCTCAACATCGACCGCCCCGACTCCGTCGACTACCTCCCCCTCGGCGCCTACGGCGACGTCATCACTCTCGGCTCCGCCAGCAAAACCTTCTGGGGGGGCCTTCGCATCGGCTGGATTCGCGCCGCACGCCCCATGATTCGCCGCCTTCTCGGCACACGGGCATCCAGCGACATCGGCACCCCCGTCTTCGAACAACTCGCCACCACCGAACTCGTGCGCCGCACCGCCGAGCTGTTGCCCGTGCGCCACGCCGAACTGCGCGCCGGCCGCGACGCCCTCACCGAAGCTCTCGCGTCAGCGCTGCCCGACTGGCACGTTCCCCACGTCGACGGAGGCCTCTGCGCCTGGGTCAACCTTGGCCGCCCCGCCAGCTCACAACTCGTTCTCGCCGCCCGAACCCGCGGCGTGCTCATCACGGCCGGCCCCCGTTTCGGACTCGACGGCGCCTTCGAACGCTTCCTCCGCCTGCCCATCAACAAGTCGCCCGCCGAAACCTCGCGGGCAGTGGATGCCCTGCAGCTCGCCTGGCGCGACATCTCCGGCCTGGCGCTGACCCCCGACCTCCCCGCGTACGCAGACATGATCTGACCCGCCGCCCGCCTGTCCCTCCGCAGCAGCGGCGAGACGTCAGCGGCTGAGCCGCTGCACCGCTCCGTGAGACCGCTGCGACGTATTGCGCCCGGTATACCGGGCTCAATACGGCGTGGCGGTCTCATTCGGGCGAACGGGCCTGCGCGAAGGTCAGACGTCAAGCAGGTCTTGCTGGTAAAACCGCCGGCCGCGAGGGCGAAGTGCCGCGCGGGCGGGGACGAGGATCCGCGCGGAACACCGAATTTGTGCCTTTTCGCTTTCGAGTCATGCTTCTGGTTTTCAAAGCGGTTGAAAGGCTGCATTTCTACTTTTTCCAGTTACTCCTAGCAGCGACACGATGTGAAAGCCAGCCACGGAGGGCCGCGGCGGACTATTGCACCTCTCCGACCCGGATTGAGGCTAGGGCCCGGCTCGACGCCGTCGAAACATTGACCATATTTGGATCTGAATCCATGCGGCGACCAGATTCGCCGCAAAGAGCAAGGTGATTGCAAGTATCGATCCGAGAACCTGGCCGAAGATGAGAGTGAGGGGCACACCTAGAAGGAACATCACAAAAAGTGGAAGCGGGGAAAAAGGAAACACGAGAACGGTCGAGGCGATCAGAGATGTTGCGTTCCCGTTTGCATAGAGGGCAATCGTCGAGGCCGCCGTGCTAAATATGGCAATTAAGACAACTATCACCCTCCTCAGAGCAGGTCGGTACGAACGCAGTTCGCGATGCGCCTCCACTAGCCGCCAATGTCTGTCGGCGGCGAGTACCGGTAGCCCACTATGCCGCTAACAATTACCCCGATACCGAAAAACAATCCCGCTATCGAGCCGACCAACACTAGGGTCGGATTCATGTTCCGGGCCACTCTTTCACCCAGGGAACTGTGAAGCCAAGCAGCGGAAATAAAGAACGCTCGTCGGAAAATAAAGAGCCCCACCATCGCGGAGACGATCAACCCTCCCGTGACGACTTGAATAGCTTCACTGCTCGTCATCTACCGGTTCCTCTCGTTCATCGTCTCAGCAGTCGCCCGAATCTGCCTATGTATTGATTATATCTCATAATTAACTCCGGCCGGTTCCGATCGCAATTGTTGAGCGTTCGCCTTAGAGAGAGTCACCCTTCGTCAGAGTCCCGCGCGGCGGGCAAAGCTTGTCCAGCTGGCCAAGCTACCCAGGCGGCGATCGCTAGTACGCCCAGGCCGGCACCGCCTACCATCTGACCAGTAGTGACCATCGAGCCACTGGCATCGCTCCACACCCCCTCCGCAAGGCTATCGCCCTGCGATTCCGGCACATATCGACGAGTCTTGGCAAACACCGCAGTCTTGACGGTTGCCCGATTGGGATTGCGCGTCAATGCAAAAAAACGCTACCTGCAACGATTCCCAATCCGAACAAAACGAGCAGGATGCCAATAACAACATAGAGACCTGGCGTCGACGCGCGCGCCCCGGGGCCCCCGATGGGGCCGAAGAGTCCTTGAGAGAAAGCATTGAATTTTGCGTAAGCCTTTCGAAATACGATGAGCAGCACACCACCGGCAGCCACCGCTAGCCCTACGACAATTTCAGCCCAATTGCTCGCACTCATTTTGCTCCATCCGATGGAAATTCGACCCGCGTCGTGACGTGCAACCTCCTCGTCGCCGCAAGTGAGGAGCTTGCCGTCCATGATGCTGGCGAATGCTTACAGCTGCGCCAGAGAAGACGCGCCATACCCTTCCAGGTTCCCTCCGGGACCTGGAAAAAGCGCAAACCGCGCCCTATGGCCGCCTGCCGCCACTGGTATATGCCTTGCTCAGAGCGGAGAGCCTCTCCAGAGTCGACGTTATCTCTCGATTTGAGAGCGGAAAGGTACCCGCGAAACCTCGACCCAGGATTACGAACGGAAGTTCAACCTGTTTCTTGTCTGTAGAGACACTAAGGATGACTCCACGCGAAGGCCTGCTTGGCCCGGGCAAAAGTGCACTCTTTATGCTTTCGATCTGATCCCAGGTGAACTCCGTTAGGACAGCATAGGTCGACGGGCCAGCCCGGAGGCTGAGACCTTGCTTTCCCGCCACCAGATAGAAGCAAAAGGGCAATCTTTGCAAGCCATGTCGTTCAATCTGAGCAAATGCCTTTTCGATGTCTTTTCGTCGTGCAATATTCAGGACAACATCCGGCTGGAGACGTGATTTGATGCCTCTAGAACCCACCATGAACAATATTCCGAGCACGCTCACGCTCACATAAAGAGCTACCAAGCCGATGGTGACCAGGATGACGATCGGCGATAGGGCTGACCAGGTGCCCCCCTGCCGAAACCCCTGGGCCAGTGCGAGGCATACCCCGCCTACTCCGAAAACGATTATCGACGAGGACCCGCGCGGAATACCGAATTTGTGCCCTGTCGCTTTCGAAGCATGCGTCTGGTTCTCCATAAGATCCTTCACCGTTAGCTATTCCACCACGCGCTGGCAAAATCAATCAATGAGACTTGATGCTGTCCGGAGATCCAGCCAATTGCAAGGCCCGAAATTTCTCGGTTCGAAACGGCCTCCATTCCGGGCCGTACCAAATTTGCTGTCAGGAAGCCCATACCAGTTAGCGCGACCGACGTAGCGCAGTTTGCGTTTATTATGTCCGCGGCGCAGGTGGCGGCAGTGGAGATGATTGCTCCGCCGGCCGCCACTGCTTCGAGCGCGGGCACTAGAGTCTCGCTAAACGGTGTGAAGGCCGCAGGAATAGCCAGGACAGCCGCGGCAGACGAGATTTTCCCAGAATATTTGCCGATATTTTGGAAAACAGCGGTGACGCTCATGGCATTCGTCGAGGCGCGATTCATCTGCCTGACTTCGGTGACCTCACGGAGATTTGCAACGATTTGCATTGGCATCCAGACAATCAAAATCGCGGCCAATGAAGGAACGCCAACCACAAGAGCCACTACGGCAACCGGGCCACGGGAACCGAAGTCGATGAACAGAAGTAGCACTCTTAAGGTCACTGCGCATGTCGCCAGAGAGGTCGAAGCCGTTGATGGCGTAGTTGTACGAGTTGAGTTGTCGCCCTCTACGGAGTCCATGCCGAGGAAACGGCCGAGGTCCGCGACGTGCTGACGGGCGCCCATTTCGAAGGCGCTTAGTCGCCCCAATCGTCTGCATTTTTCGAGTATGACGGGCAGACCTCTAATCGCGGTCACCTGATTCAATTCGTCGAGCTGGCCAAGCTACCCACAAGGCAGCAGCAAGTAAGCCGACGCCAATACCTCCTACCGTTCGCAGGATCGATTGCACTGTCTCTTCAAATAGCAAGGAGAAGGCGCACCATCCCGCACCAAAAGAAACAACGGCTACCGCTATCGGAATGATTTTCGAGAAAGGGAATCGCGTTTCTTCTAGTAATTTGCGCGCGCTCCACGCGAGAATGCCGCTCAGGAGACCTACTACGAGCCCGGCAGCGGCCTCGAATACGAGAAAGACCTGGAAATATGCGGTCGAATCGATGCGGTTTGCGATTGCGATCGATGTGGTCACACCAACAAGCACCCCAACGACAGGAGCGATCAGTTTGACTAGCGCGAATGATCGCGCCTCCTTCCGCGATTCGTTTCGCCTCACCATTTGCTGAGGCCCGCCGTGTCAGTTTCGATGTTGTTTGCGAATTCGCTCCACAACAGGTCGGTGAAGGCGTCGTATGCCTGTGCACCCAAACCCCCTGGTGCCGACGCTCCCGATCCTCCGCAAACAGTGAGATAGCCTTGCCCATTCGCGCTGGTAAACGAAAAGCTCACAGTACCCGGGTAGTCGGGATGCCCGGGCAAAGACATGAACGTCCATCCAGTTGCTCCGAGTGCAGTGACTCGAACGTCCCCGGCGGTCGAAGAAGAGTTCACACCCATGAATTCCGTGTGCACGACTTGCCCAACGGATAGAAGCTGAGCGCCGTTCTGAGACCCGTCGAGCCTCCACAACGGCGGAAACAAAGCTCCGAAATGGGTAGAGACACTTGTCATGATCTGGCTAGCAGACAGAGAAGTGGTTCCGATGGAGTAAGTATGTTTGTACGTCCATCCTCCGTTGGGCAAGCCTGCCTGATGGATGCTTGTTCCACCCATAGCGAGATAATGCTCGAAGGTGTCTGGACTCATGTTGCCCGAAAGGTCGGAGCCGTTGATGGGGTCGTTGGGGTAGTTGTACGAGTTTGAGTTGCCGCCCTCTACGGAGTCCATGCCGAGGAAGCGGCCCAGGGCCGCGACGTATTGACGGGCGCCCATTTCGATGGTGGCGATGGAGCCCTCGTGCTCGTAGAGCTTGTCGTTGCCCCCGAGCCAGCCATAGTCGGCGGTTCCCGGCAGGTTGTTCGGCACCGTGTCGTCGGCGGTGGTCGTGCCGATCACGTTGCTGCTGGTGATGGGCTGCCCGAACGGGTCGTAACGGTATTGAACAGAGCGGGTGCCCGCTTGGTTTGCTGTGACCATGTTGTCGCCGTGGATGTTCGGGTACGACCAGGTTTGGTCGCCGGTCGCCGGTGAGACAACATTCACGCCGCCGGGTAGAGCGAGCATGCGAGAAGGCGCGCTGCCGCCGTCTTTCACCATAATGGGAGACACACTCGCGCCGTAGAGGTAATACGTGACCGAGGTTCCCGTGCCAGCGCCAGTGCCAGGCACATAGGTCGTGCGAGATACCACTCTGTCTGACGCGTCACGCGCGTAAGTAATCGTCGTTCCGCTCGTGAGAGTCGTCGTCATGTGCCTATTCGCCACGTCATATCCGAGGGTTTGATCAGCGAGTTTCGTCGTGTTGCCATGGGCGTCGTACGTGAGTTGCGACGCGGTCAGCCCCGCGTTTGCGGTATTCGCGCCCGTCACCGGAGAGGTGACTGTACTCGAGGTCAGCCGATCTGCGTTGTCGTAACAGTACGCGGTCGTCGTGGTGACCGCGTCTGCAGCGTCGGTCGCAGTGGTTCTGTTGCCGTCCATGCCCGCCTGAGTGTTGGCCCCGCATCCGCCAGTTGAGGCATACGAATAGCCGAGAGTGTGCTCGGGAATGCTCGCGCTGATCAATCGACCGGCGGCGTCGTAGCCGTATGTCGAGTTCTGTGCGGCTACGGTGCCGTCGACTGTGGTGTCGCGCAGGATCCGCCCGGATTGGGATCGAACAACAGCGTCTGACAAAGCAGCCTGGGCGGGGAACGACCAACTGATGCCAGTCGTTGCGCCAACCGTATTCCGAGTGATCGCTGAGAGGGAAGTGCCGTTCCCCGCATTACCCGTGCCAGACGGGTAGTCGACAGAAGTGAGCTGACCCACATCCACCCCTGCCGTGCCGTAGGTCGGCGTCGCGATCACTGAACCATTGTCTTTTTGCTGAGTGACCTGGCCGTCAACGTTGTACGTGAACTCCTCGGTCGTGGTCGCTGCGGCTGACTCTGCAACGGTGACGACCTTACTGACCTGGCCGAGCACGTTATACGTGGGCGTTGTGACGGTGTTCCAAACGTCTGTGTATGACGCTTGCCGGCCTAAGAGGTCGATACTCGCCGACACGTTGCCTGCGGTTGTCGTCGTACCCACTATCGAGCTGTCGGTGACCGACCCAGAGAGGGGATTCCCGGCCACGGCATACGAAGTCATCACGGTTCGAGCCGGCTGCCCACCCAAAGCAGGGTATGAGACGCTCGCAACCCTCCCCCGGGGGTCGTACGTGGTGCAGGTCCACGGCGAGGTGTAATCGTTCGTGGTGCCGACGACCCTCCCCATCACGTCGTAGAGATACCAGGTCGGCACGGCACTTCCCGTGGCGGGCGTGGGCGTGGTGGTCTTGCGGAGCATCCCGTATTGCGGTGTGCCGACAGCGATACCGCAAACAGGTGCGGTGTAACCGAAGCCCGTCTCGAACGGGCCGTTGTCGGTGTAGTACCCGTACGTCGTCGCAGAGCTCGAACCGGAGGGGAGAGTGGATGCTATGCGACGCTGATATCCGGTACCGGTGGTCTCGTAGGTGGTCGCGCTGGTGAGGTTCAGGCCGGTGGGGTCGACGCTGGTCGAGGATGCCATGCCCAACCAGGGCGAGCTGCCGTACGTCGTTGTCGTGCTGGTCGGTGATACCGCTGAAGCCGAAACACCGGTGACGCCCGCGGGAACGCTATCGAACACCGTCGAACTCGTCGCCAAGTTGTAGCCGGGTTTGAGGGCTGTGCCTGGAATGGTCGCGAACCCGTAGCCGGGTTGGGCCCAGAGCAGGTTGACGCTGCCCTGCGCTGCCGCGTTGATGTAATCCACTCTGATGTTCACCGTCTGACCGGCGGTCGCATCGAAGTAGCCGACTTGCGAGTCGTGCACAGCGCCGGGATACAAGTCGGTGGTGATCAGCGCATTGTCGAGCCAGACGAGAGCTGCGTCGTCGGAGGTGGTTTTGAACTGCCAGCGGCCCGAGACGGGGAAAGTGATCGTTCCGGTCATCCGTGCCGCCCACCCGCTCGTCGTGATGGCGGGATTCGGTGACGCGGTGCCCCAGTCTTTGATGATGGCGCCGCCGGCGCCCGGGTCGACACCGAGCGAGTAGGCCTTGGGAACACCGGTGAATCCGGCGTTGTCGTATTAGGCGACGTTCAGGCCCTGCAGATTTTCGTCGTAACCGGTGTGGGTGTGCGCCGTCGTACTCGCACACGCTGTGGTGACTGTCGGCGTTCGGTCAGCCGCGAAGCAGGATGTTGCGGCAGGGCCGTACGCGTCTGTGGCCCGATTCTGGCTGTCGTAGAGGGTGGTGGATTCGAGCCCCTGCGGGTTTGTGACCGATAACGTCTGGTCTTTCTCGTTCCACACTGTGTTGCTCGCCAAACCCATTGCTGAAGTAGAGGTCAATGTTCTCAACATGGCATCGAAGGTCACGGTCTGAGCATGCCCGGTGCCAACCCTTGTATTGGGCAACGGTGTGCCGGAGGTGTGATCGACCACATCGAGATATGTGGTGTCAGCCACTGGGGTCGCAAGAGAATCGCCGTACGTGTAGGTCTTGGTTGGTTGAGTCGACGCGGTAACGCCATCAGGGGCGGGAAGCGCTACTTTCGTCGCGCGCCCCGTGCTGTCATACGCAATGGTGGTCGCGTTCGTCGAGGTCGCTGCGCGTGCGGGGCTTGTCGCGAGCAGCCAATCGTTCTGCAGCACGTTGCGGATGGTCGTGACTCGCCCTTGGGCGTCGTACTGAAACGTCGACTGAGCGTTACCCGGGTTCGTGATGCGAACCAGGTAGCCGTTCGCGTCGTATTCGAGCTCAGTGAAGTCTGGGGCGCCCTCAACGTGGCCGGGATAGATGATGCGGCACAAGAGCGGCCCGGTGGTCAAGGCGGCCGTGGCGGTGAACGAACCTGGGTCGGTTTTGCAAACCCGACCGCCGACCAGATCGGCGCCTGACAGCCCCGCCTGCGCCGGGGTGTCGGTGGTGTACACGAACTTGACTTGCCTGCTGTACGCAGTGGATGCCGAGCCCGGCGTCACCGCAGAGAGCCGATCACTGATCGTGTCGACCGCACCGGTATCTGAGCGAAACTGCACAACGGGTGCAGCAGGTTTCAGCGCTTCTTGGGGACTCGAGACCTGAGAGACCTTGCCCGCGCTGTTAAACAGATAGACCGTGCCTGACTCGTCGGTCAGATTGACTTGGCCGGCCGCGTTCAGGGTCAGGATTCCGTTTTCGCCGGCCGGGGCCGCGTATCCTCCTTGCGCTTTCTTCGTGTAAGTATGAACAGCGCCTGAGGCGTCGGTCAGCACAACAGAGGAGTCGCTGATCTGCGCCGACGAGTAGAACCCCGAGGGGCCGGCGACGGGAGTGGATGCCGACCACCCGGTAGGCAAGGTCGAGATTGTTCGAGTGAACCACGACGCTGGCACGATCATCCCTGGGCCGGTATCACCTTGCTTTCGAACCAGTAGCTGCATCGCCGCGCTGCCGCCATTTTCGTAGTACTGCACCTTCAGCGGCACCGGAGTGGTCGACAAGGCCGTGGTGCCGGCGCCCCAACTTATTTCGGCGGCGGTATTCCACTGATCGACCATCGTTGTGCCGTTGACAAAGATCTGCACCCCGTCGTCGCGGAGGTACCCGAACTGGTACTGCGTCGCGGTCGCGTCAGGAGAGCGAATGAAACCGGTCCAGCGGGCAAGGAAGTGGTCGGTGTCGACGACCCCCGGCGCCGGCGAGCCCGGCGTGCCGTTGTTACCGTCGCTCCAATCGAAGTTGATCTGCGGGTCGACCCGCGAAAGCACCTTCGTTGCGCCCGCGAAGTCAGCAGCCGAAGTGGTCGGTGTGGCCGGCATTCCATTGAAATAGTCGGCGTTCAAGCCCGCGTTCGACGGCGCCTGCGAGTTGTACGAGAAGCCCATTCCCATCGAGCCGCCCACCGTCGCCACCGTCGGCGAGGCGAATGTCATGTTCACGTTGCCATTGGCGAGGTTCACCGCGACCGGTCCCGCTGAATCTGACGGTGACGGGCCGCCCGCGCCGATTCGCTTGTTGATGCTGAAGCTCTTCGCCCACTGCGGGGTGAAGACTTGGGCACTGTTCTTCGTCTGCACCGCCCACGAGTACGTGCCGCCGTCTTGCAACGACGTCGAATCGGTTGGTGTCCACGTCGGGCTCGACTGCCAGCCCGAACTCACGACTTGGCCTGTACTCGCGTCGCTGCTGGTCGTGACGTTGAAGCGATATTGAAAGGCGAGCCCGTCTGGCGCCGTGGGAGCGGCCACACTGAATGTCGGCTGGGTCGTCGCAACGACCGCTTTGTCGGGAGGCGACGCGCTGGCCCCGTCAGCTTTCGCTGGATCATCGGTCGTAAAGCTGAATACGGGGGTATTCGGCCAGACCGGATGCCCGGCGTAGTAGTCGTAATACGCGTCATGCACCCACGATCGCCAGTAATACGTCGTGCCTGGTTGCAGAATGTTTTTCGGCACGGTGACTGGGCCATCGCCGCCCCAGCCGCTGTCGAAAACGTAGGGCCCACTATCTACGCCCGGGCTCGTGCTGACGCGAGTCAGTCGCCAGAGACCGTTGCCCTCAGGGTCACTTTCACCGCCGACGCTCAGCGTCGGCGTCAAGGAGGTGTTTGTTGCGCCATCAGAGGGAGCGGGCGAAGTGCCCGCCGACGGATAGGGCTTGTACCCGACATACAATCTGGTGTCGATGACCTTGAGCGTGTACTGCCCGGGTGTTTCGTCACCGGCAAGCAGCAATTGATGGCCAGCCTGGCCGGCCGCGACCCAGTCAGAGATTCGGTAGCCGAGCCGAGTGTCACCAGGGTCTGTGTTGCCACCGCTCGCGTTGTCTACCGTGAAGGTACCCAACGGATCGCCGCCACAGTTCGGGCCGAAGCAGAGTCCGTCGTTGACCGCGGCTCCATGCCGATCTCGGCTATAGGCACCCGAAACGCCCGTCACAGCAATATCTGCGCCGACGATCTGATACCCGAAAAATTGCTCGTAGTTGTAGTGCACGACTGTGCGCCACACTCCATTGCCATTCGAGTTGCCGATCCAGACGTGATTGTTCGTATTCGTGAGATTTGTGTGCACTCCGTCGGTGGTTCGGTATGCCATTTCAGAATCGTCGTCGCTCGAACCCAACGATGGATCGACCGAGACCGGGTACACGCGAGCGGGGTCGGCCAGCCACGCCTTATCGGGTGCAACACTGATCAAGTAACTGGCGCCCTGCTGCAAGAGGCTCAATCGAACAGGGGCAGAAGCGTCGGCTTTGTTGTAGGTGCCCGATGAATCCCACATCGTCGGTGCGGGAATGGAGAACGCAGACGCTCCCGTCGCGTCGGAGAATGTGATGCCGCCGTCATCATTCTTGACCGCAGTGAGCCCGGCAGCGTCGACCTGCCAGGTCCACACCGGCGCTGTTTCCGGCTTGCTGTTCAGGCGCAGCGCCTCGTTCACGCCGGCGTCTGTCACGTCGTACACCAGATCGGTGTTCGGGAACACATTCGTGTATTCCAAGTAATTCTTCGAATCCGACCACGGCGAAAGGTCGCGCTCCAAGACAGAATGCGCAGCGCCTTCGAGTGTGAATCCGATGGTGTTGCCGTTCTTCGTCATCTCCACGACGTTGCTGTCGTCGGCGTACTGCGAGAACTGCGGGTGAAGTGGATACTCGTCGACCTTCGCGCCCCCCTGACCGAGCCACGACCACGCGCCCGTGGTCTGAAGATCGGTCTGAATCGGTACCCAGCCATCGGTGTTTCCGGGCGCTGACGAGTCTTGAATGTTGATCGGGGTCGAAGAGACCGCCGCGATCTTCATGCCGTCTGGGCCCGCGTACGTATCGCTGAACTCGGTTGCCGCGATAACCGGCTTCCCCGTGGGATCGAAATTCTTAACCACCGACTGTGTGGCCGCGGTGATGCCAGGAGTCGCCGGAACCGACGGTGCGGGGGCGATGGGATCAGGCGCGTCGTCGGTGGGAGCAGCCGGCGAAGGCAGCTCCGGAACCTGCGACTGCTCCAACGGCGCTTCGCCCGGTGCGGTTGAGGCCGGCGCCGGAGTCACCGCATCATCGGCGAGAACCGGAGAGGTGAGCCCGAGAACGAGCACGAACGAAACCACAATCGACGCGGCCGTCTTCAAGGCAGGGCGAAACGAAATCACAACGATCCCAAAAAGCTAGGCCCCTGACCCCCAGATTGGGGCCTCCTTGAAATCAGAACCTAGGGTGCAATTCGGCGCAGAGCAAATCCGAAGCCGCACGTCTCAAGTCATGAGGGACGCTCATTGTTGTGGAAACCTCACCAATTAAAGAGCCCCTTCCCCCGAAATCCAGAGGATCTTGCTCCGCTGCCCACCACTGAAGGGGAGAAACTTTTTTTGTGCAAATTCCCAGGAAACTGTCTCGTTGAAGAGACGGGCCTAGGCGTCGAGCAGAGTTTTTCCGCGAAAGGCGCCGGCCGCGAGGGCGGCATGCGCGGCAGCGGCATCGGCGAGCGCGAAGTGCCGCGCGGGCGGGGTGGTCAGCACGCCTGAGAGCGCCAGGTCGGCGATGCGCTGCAGAACATCCGGAGTCTGCTCGCTTGCACCACCGCCCGAGAACGTCACGCCGAGTTCGACAGCGGCCGGGTCGGCGATGGTCAGCACCCGCGACGGGCCGCCGGCGAGCTCGATCGAGGCGGGCAGAACTCCGGCTCCTGCCGTGTCGAGCACCGCGTCGACGCCAGAGGGAGCGAGTTCGCGAACGCGCTCGAAGACTCCGTCGCCGTAGAGCACGGGGTGGGCGCCGAGTTCGCGTACGGCCTCGGCATCGCGCGTGCTGCAGGTCGCGATCACAGTGACGCCGTCGTTTGCGGCAAGCTGCACGGCCGCGGCCCCCACTGCTCCCGCACCGCCGTGCACCAGCAGAGTCTCGCCGGGCTTCACGTCGAGCAAGGCGAGGCACCGGATGGCCGTTGCCCCTGCCACCACGATCGAAGCGGCCGTCTCCCAGTGCAGATCGGCGGGTTTCTGCAGCACGGCTGTAGCGCGAGCGATCGCGAACTCGGCGTACGATCCGCTCGAGACCCAGCCGAAGACGGGGTCGCCGACGGCCAAGGGTAGGCGGGTGTTGCCAGAAGCCGGGTCGGCCTGAGACGGTTCTGCGGCCGATGAGTGCTGCCGAGCATCCGCGCCGCCCGACGAAGCAGCAACCGGCGCATCAGGCCCGGCCGCACCAACCGCCTCGACCACCCCTGCGAACTCGCTGCCCGGAGTCACGGGAAACGTCGGATGCACGTTGCGCTGCATCGCCCCCGACCGGAGCTTCAGGTCGTACGGGTTCACCGCGGCGAACCGCACCCGCACGAGCACCTCGCCGGCCGCCGGCGTCGGCACGGGCAGCTCGATCTCGTGTAGAACTTCGGGGCCGCCGTACGTGTCGAATGTGATCGCTTTCATGAGGCCAACGCTACCCAATGCCGGTTGCCCACGGCATTCTTAGAATATGACTTTCGCTTTCTCCGGAACCATGCGCGCCCAACCGGGCCACCGCGACGACGTGATCGCGCTGTTGCTCGCCGACCAGTCTGCCCTCGCCGAACTCGGCTGCCTGCACTACCTCGTCGGAACGAACGATGCCGAACCCGACCTCGTCTACGTGAACGAGCTCTGGGTGAGCGCCGAGGCGCACGACGCGTCGCTGCAGCTCGAGTCGGTGAGGGCCGCGATTCAGGATGCCCTGCCGATGCTCACGGGCGACTTCACCAACTTCGGGTTCGAGGTCGTGGGCGGGCTCGGCGCGTAGGCTAACCGCGCGGCAGAGCGCCATATGCGGCGAACACCGGCGCCCGGCGCGGCGGGGCGTGACCCCAGTAGCGCGGCGTGACGCGTCGCGTTGGGTCACACGCGACGTGACACCGGTGGCGCCCGATGACCCGGCGCGTCAGGTCACCGCGCCTTACCCTCGTGCGACGACGGGCTCCGCCCCGGCAGCGCGAGCCGAGGCGGCACGCGAAACGCGCTCGAGAATGCCCGCGAGCGCCTCGAGATCGTCGGGGTCGAGCGCGGCGAACTCCGCAGGAGCAGCCGGGCGAACGAGCTCGACACGAGCGCAGGCTTCGCGACCCGCCGGAGTCAGCGACACCGTCTTCGATCGCCGGTTCTCGGGGTCGACGAGCCGTTCGACCAGCCCGCGACGTTCGAGGTCGTTGACGGCGACGGTTGCGGCCGGCGCATCGATCAGCGTCGCGTCGGCCAGCTCCTTCATGCCCATCGGCCGCTCGACGAGGCGCCGAAGCACCCGCGCCCGGCCGAAGGGCAGATCGAGTTCGTCTGCGACAGCCCGGCGCCACGCCGTCAGGTTGTGGGTGGCGAGTGCCATGTAGGCCGCCCAGACATCATCGGCTCGTTCGGTCATGATTCATTCACTCCTTTGTGAACAGACTATGGATGTGTGACGACAACGGTGCTGCCGGCGCTCACGACGTAACCCCCGCAGCGGAAGCGGTCGAAGCAGCCGAAGGCTCTTCGAAAAGGTGCCCGATGCGATCTGTCGTGCGGTGAGCCCACGGCGTGCTCGCCAGAATGCCGAGCACGCCCACCGCGATACCGCAGCCCATGCTGATGTACCAGAGTGCATGCGTGGCAAGCGCGAACTCAGGCCCGATGGCCGCCATCGCACCGGCCCCGGTGACGGTTCCCGCCAGCGCCACGCCGATCGCGACGCCCACTTGGCGGCTGGTCGAAGCGAGCCCGGCTGCCACACCGGCTTGCGACACGGGCATTCCAGCGACCGCCGTCGTGGTGATGGGTGCGTTGATCATGCCGAAGCCGAGTCCGAACAGCACGTACGAAATCAGCAACATGTAGTTCGGTGTCGTGGCCGTCAGAAAGCTCATCGAGAGAGCGCTCGCGGCAATGAGAGTTCCTGCGATCACCAGCGAGGGGCGAGTGCCGAAGCGCCCCACCATGCGGCCGGAGATCAGCGAACAGATCAGCGTCGCGAGGGCGAGGGGCAGCATGTAGAGGCCAGTCGCAAATGCGGAGAGCCCCCGAACATCCTGCAGGTAAAGCGCGTTCACGAAGAGAAAGGCACCGTAAGCGGCATACGCGCAGACCGCGCTGATCGCAGCTGAACTGAGCGGAAAACTGCGAAAGAATCGCACGTCGATCAGCGGCTCACGTCGGCGCAGCTCGTACCTCACGAGCATCAGCACGGCGAGCGCCGAAAGCACGAACAGGCCGATGATCACGGGCGAACCCCAGCCGAGCCGCGGCGCCTCGATCAGCCCGAACACCAGCGAAACAAGCGCGACGATCACGAACACCTGCCCCAGCGGGTCGAAGCGTCGAGCCGTTGCCGCACGCGACTCCGGCACGAAAATGGCGCACAGGATGATCGCCGCGATGCCGATGGGAACGTTCACCCAGAACACCGAACGCCACCCGACCGTCTCGGTGAGCGCGCCGCCCACCAGCGGCCCGAACGCCATCGACACGCCGACCACCGCGCCCCACACGCCAACCGCTCGCGCCCGTTCCTTTGCCACGGTGAAGGTGTTAGTGATGATCGACATGGCAACCGGGTTCAGCATCGACCCGCCGAGGCCCTGCAGCACACGCGCGAAGATCAGAAACCCTACGCTCGGCGCGATACTGCAGAGCAGAGATCCGACGCTGAAAACGATGAGCCCGATCTGAAACACCCGGCGGCGACCCAACCGGTCTGCGACAGAGCCCGACAGAAGCAAGAAGCTCGCAATCGCGAGCGTGTAGCCGTCAAGAACCCACTGCAGATCGGCGACCGAGGCGCCGAGATCCACCCGAATCGACGGCAGCGCAACGTTGACCACGGTCGCATCCATCGACACGATGAACAGGCTCATGCAGCAGATGGCGAGTATGAGGGCCTTGGGCGTGGGTTTGCGCCGAGCGCCGTCGGCCGTGCCGCGCCCCGCGGAGCTGCTGACGCCTGCCGCTCGTGCCGAGCTACCGCGGCTTCGAATACTTGTACTCACACAACTATTGTGACGTGTTAACTATCTCCCGTCAACTTCGCTCGGAATTTCGAGTGCTTCCAACCGACGACGGTCAGTTAGCGCGACGATGTCTACAATTCGACCCTCACTGATGGCACAAGCCATCAGTCCCACGATCTGGCCGCTCGTGCTTCGCGCAATGATGCCAGGTTCACCGTTGATGACAGCGGAGCGTTCGGTCGTTGCCGCACGGCCTCCGCGGAGCGCTGCCGCTGCCACCTCGCTCGCCCCCGTCGAGATGATGAGCGACCGAGCGGTATGGGTGCGCGACGTCACGTTCGGATCAAGAACCGCCATGAGACCCTCGAAATCGCCGTCGCGCGCAGCACGCAAGAACTGATCGACAACGGCGCGGCCAGCCACAGCTCGGGCACCGGGTCGGGGGGCGCCTTGCACCTTTCGGCGCGCTCGGCTTGCGAGCATTTTGGTCGCGTTCGACGACTTGCCCACGATTCTGCCGATCTCCTCGAACGGCACCGCGAACAGGTCGTGCAGAACGAAGGCGAGCCGTTCGTTCGGTTCGAGGCTATTCAGAACGATGAGGAGGGCCGCTCCAACTGATTCGGCCAGCAGGGCGTTGCTCTCCGGCGCCGCATCGTGCTCTTCGGTGACGACGAGCTCGGGAAGATGATCGCCGTACAGCGACTCCGGTCGTGCGGAACGCGATCGAAGAACGTCGATACAGACACGGCTCACGACGGTTGTGAGCCAGCCGCCGACGTTGTCGATCGACGTGAGCTCTTGTCGCGCGAAACGAATCCAGGTCTCCTGCACCGCGTCTTCTGCGTCGACACGCGAGCCGAGCATCCGATGGGCGACCGCGAGCAGGCGCGGTCGCTGCGCCTCGAACGCCGCAACCGCATCCGCGTGTCTCGATTCAGTCACTCTGTTACCTTTCACCAATTCGGGTCGTCATGAGAAGAGACGGGCCCGAAGGGGCGAACGTAACAAAGGAGTCAGATATGAACATCGCCCTGTGGATTGTCGCCGGGCTCATGGCCGCCGGCTTCTTGTTCGCGGGAGCCAACAAGCTGTTGACCTCCTACGAAAAGCTGGCACAGACACCCGGTGCGGGCTGGGCAAACGATTTCAGCCCAGCCTTCGTCAAGCTGCTCGGGGCATTCGAGGTGCTCGGCGCGGTGGGTTTGATTCTGCCAGGCGTTCTGAACATCGTTCCCGTACTCGTGCCGATCGCTGCGGTCGGCTTGGGCGTGATTCAAGTCGGAGCCGCCATCACAGAGCTACGCCGTGGCGAAGCAGCGCACGCCGTTATCAATCTGGTGTACATCGCCGCAGCCGTCTTCGTCGCCTGGGGGCGATTCAGCGGAGTGCCGTTCGGGTGAGCTCCCGTCGAATGTCGAAACTTTCAGCTGTTGTCTGTGGCCCGTCTTCTGTGGCTGCGGTGCGGCGCCGCAGGTCAGGGTTCGACGCGCAAACCGAGGTGGTCGGCGAGCAGAGGGGAGAGCAGCGAGAGCTGCCCGTCGTCGATGGTTGCGCCCGCGAGGCCGGCGATGCCGTGGATGGCCGCGAACTCTGAGCTGCGAAGGTCGACGTTGAGGCACGTGGCTCGGGTCAGATCGAGGGTCTGAATGCGGCAGTTCACGAACGCCACCCGATCGCCCGTGAAACCGCCGAGGTCGAGGTCGCCGATGAAGCACTCCTCGAGAATGACATTGGTCAGCCGCGAACCACGCAGGTTGAGGTAGTCGATTTTGCCGCCGCGGAGGTGAACCGAATCCAGTTCGCTATCGAAGAGTTCGGCCGAACCCCAGCGAGGGTTCTCGATACGAACGTCGCGCCAGGTCGTGCGGGCGGCCTTAAGGCTGTGCGCGAACGGGGCGGCGAACACGGTCTCGATGAAACGGCTGCCGCGAAACTCGGCGTCGGTGAGAGTAACGGATTCGAAACGGCACTCGAGAAACGAGCATCCACTCACGTCGTATTCGGTGAGATCTGCGCCCTCGAACAGCTCGCCCTCGCGATAATCTCCGCTGACCAGCTCTTCTGCGTTGCCCACGCTCAGTCGTGTGGCCTCGATCGCCACGAAGTCGATGTCGGGCGCAACGGTACCTGCCTTCGCCGTGTCGGCCGCTCTCTTCTGGCGCATACCGTCAGCCTATGGGCCGCGGGTTCAGGATGCCCGCCCGGCGGTCACCGCGCACGCCAACGGTTTCGGCGCGCCCGTTCGCCCCGACACAGCCGCACCACACCGCACGCCCGCCGCTACTGCTACCGCACGCCCGCCATCAGGCGCCGAACGAACGGTGTGATCACCGCGAGCAGCAGACCGACCACAATGGCGATGGCGCCCAGAATGCCGAAGTACGGCACCTGATTGTTCGGGTCGTAGAACGAAGCGAGTTGCCCTGAAATGGCGGTGCCGAGCGCAACCGAAAGAAAGAATAGCGCCACCATTTGCGTTCGATAGACCTCCGGCGCCAGTTTCGTCGAGATCGAAAGCCCCACGGGCGAGATCAGCAGCTCGGCGATGGTGAACACCAGCAGAATGCCCACGAGCGCGAGCAACGGGGTGGAGGCCGCTCCGCCGTTCGCGAACGGTATGAACAGGAGAAAGGCGATTCCCATCACAATCGCGCCGCCGGCAAACTTCAGTGGGGTGACGGGCTGGCGTTTGCCAAGTTTTGTCCAGATGGCAGCGAACACGCCCGAGAGAATGATGACAAAAATCGGGTTGATCGATTGCACCCACGACACCGGCATCTGCCAGCCGAACAGGTCTCGATTCAGCTGACTGTTCGAGTACAGCGTGACAACCGTGAACTGCTGCTGGTACAGCGACCAGAAGGCCACACTCGTAATGAACAGCGGAATGAAAGCCAACACCCGGCTGCGCTCGGTTTTCGTAATGCGTTTGCTGCGCAGGATGACCGCGAAGTACGCAATGGCCGCAATCAGTGTGACGGCAATGACCACCGTCACCAGGTTGTTAATATTCAGCAGCCCAGTGAGAACCGCAACGATGACGACGAGCACTGCGATGATGCCGATGATGATCGCCCGGCTGCGGCGGCTCGCCGGCAGTGGATTCGGCACGATGCTGGCGATCTTCGGAAGGTTCTTGCGGCCGATGCTGTACTGAATGAGGCCGATCGCCATGCCGATGGCGGCGAGCCCGAATCCGTAGTGAAAACCAAGCGTGGTCTGAGCGAGACCGGTCAACAGCGGCCCGATGAAAGCGCCGAGGTTGATTCCCAAGTAGAACAGCGAGAATCCGGCGTCGCGCCGCGGATCATCCGCGCTGTACAGCGTGCCGACAATCGAGGTGGCGTTGGCTTTCAAGCCGCCCGAGCCGATGGCGATGCAAATGAGGCCGACTGCAACGCCCGCGCCGCCGGGAATGAGGGCGAGCGCGATGTGACCGAACATGATGAGCACGGCGCTGAAGAACAGCACGCGCTCAGAGCCGAGAATGCGGTCGGCCAGCCACGCACCGAGAATGGTGGAGAGGTACACCGCTCCGCCGTATGCACCCACGATGCCGGTGGCGGTGTCTTTGGGCAGACCAAGGCCGCCTTGCGATGCCGGATAGAACAAGTACAGCAGCAAGATGCCTTGCATGCCGTAGAACGAGAACCGTTCCCACGCCTCAACGCCGAAGATGTTCGCGAGCTGCCGAGGCTGCCCGAAGAACGTCTTACCGTTGCTGGCAGGTGGCTCTGCGCCGACTTGTACCCCCGTGTCTACATCGCTCACACCCACACTGTATCTATTTGTGCGTGCGGCAGCTTGTTGTGCCGCGCCGACGTCACGGTTGCGCAAAAGCACCTCTGCAGAGCGGCAAAGGTGCCTTTTCGCAACCTGCAGGGCACGCAGCTGCTCGCAGGCGCGTGCGGAGACGACAATTCGACGAACTCGACAGTGACTCCGTTCACTCCCTGAGCTACTGGCTAGAACACACTGCGAACAATGCCACCTTCGATGCGCAGGGCGGCCCCGTTGATCGCCGCCGCGAGCGGGCTGCTCACGTAGGCCACGAAAGAACCGATCTCCCCTGGCTCAATCAGCCGGCCGATCAGCGAGGTTCCTCGTGCGGCGCCAAGGCCCATGAACTGCGCCTCCGCTTCTGCGTACGGAATGCCCGAATACACCTGGCCGATAAACGAGACGGCGCCGGCGGTTTTTGTCGGACCGGCCACGATCGCGTTAGATGTCACCGCCGTGCCTTTCGTCAGCTCGGCAATGCCGCGCGACACCCCGAGCACCATGGTTTTCGAGGCGCTGTAGTGCACCATTTCCGCTGATGGCGTCACGGCCGCCTCGCTGGCAATGAAGATCAACCTGCCGCTGTTCTTCGAAAGCATTCCAGCGAGGTAGTGGCGAGACAGGCGCACCCCGCTCATCACGTTCACCTCGAACATCCGCTGCCAGGCATCGTCGGTGATATCGAAGAAGTCGACTGCGCCGTACACACCCAGGTTATTCACGAGAATGTCGATTTCGGGAAAGCGCGACACCGTCTCGATCGTGCCCTCTGCGGTGCCGTTGTCTGCGACGAGCCGTTCAAACCGCCCACCGACGACGCGGGTACGCAAGTCGTCAATCGCCTCATCGACCGTCTCGACGGTTCGCCCGTTCACGATCACCCGAGCTCCCTCGCGCGCGAGGCTCGCGGCGATATCTTTTCCGATGCCGCCGGTAGAGGCCGTGACGAGTACCAGGCTGCCGTCTAGGTGCAGATCCATGGTCATTCCCTGTCTTTCGCGTGGTGTGATGCGTTCAGTGCTGGGCTGGCGTGTGGTCGTGCGGGTCACCCTTGAATGACCAGACACGCTTGTACGATCCGGCGGTCAGATCGTCGACCAATGCCGGGCCCAACGGATTCCAGCCCAGCTCCTCGCGCGCCTTCGTAGAGTCGACGCGGCTGTTGCTCGAAAGCGCAACCTCCACCCAGCGCTGCCCGAATAGGCCGAACGCCTCTTCTGGTGAAACCGATTCGGCCGACCCTGCACCGATCAGCGTCGCCACGGCTGCGGCGATGTTGCCGAGCGATTCTTCGCCAGCCCCGATGTTATAGATACTGCCAGGCGCAGCCTTCTCGATCGCCAGCGCATACACCTCGGCGAGGTCGGGCAGGTAGACGTTCGACCAACGGTTCTCACCCGCGCCAACGTAGACACTCCTGTTCGAGATGATAGCTCGACGGATGAGCAGCGGCAGCTGTTCGCTCGCACCGTCGCCGTAGATCATCGAGGGCCGAATGACGATCGTTCGGATGCCGCGCTCGGCCGCATCGCTCACCGCGAAGTCCGAGGCATACCGCGCGGCCACCACCTCGGCCGGAGTGTGCAGCGTCGACTCCGTGAACACCCTGTCAGACGCAGAGCCGTGGGCGAGATCGGTGTACACACCCGTTCCACTGGTGCGCACGTACGTCTTGTTCGAGCCTTCGAGGCCACGAAGAAATGCGGCGGTCGATTCCGCATGATCTGCGGTGGCGGTGTCGACGATCACGTCGAAGTCGCGCGCGAGTCGCTCGAGCAGCACAACATCGTCGAGGTCGCCCCGAACGGGAGTGATCCCCCGGGCATCCAGAGCGCCTAAGCCAGCGGCTGAGCGGGTGAGGCCGCTCACGTCGTAACCACCGATCTGAAGTCGCTGGCTGACCGCTTGGCCGATGTAGCCCACCGCTCCGGTTACCAGCACTCGGGTCTTCGTCATGATTTATGTTCCTGTCTGTCGGGTGTGCAAAAGATGAACGATCGGAGGCGCCGCAAGGCAGTCATCGAACGCAGCGACCAGGGCGATGGCAGCTGCGGATCGATCGTGTTCTTCGACGGCGTTCTCGTTAAGAAAGCTTTCGTACAGCGCGAGCGTCGTGGGATCGTCGCTGTCATCGTGCAGCTGCCACTGAAGGGTGCCGGGCTCGCGGGTGCTCGCAACGCGGGTAGCTTCGAGTAGGGCGAGCAACTCATTGCGCCGGTCGTCTCGAACGGTCAGGAGCACCATCTTCGCGATGAGCGGGGCACCACCCATCACAGCGCGCTCGGAATCAGGCTGTACTTGGTCTCGAGGTATTCGTAGATGCCCTCTGCACCGCCCTCGCGCCCGAGCCCCGACTGTTTGACCCCGCCGAATGGCGCGGCAGCGTTTGAGATGACGCCTGCGTTGACACCCATCATTCCGCTGTCGATGAGCTCGATCATCCGCCGGGCACGTTGCAGATCGCGTGTGTAAACGTAGGCGGCAAGGCCGTACTCCGAGGCATTCGCGAGCGCAACAGCCTCGTCTTCGCTGCCGAATCGCACGATCGACACCACAGGGCCGAAGATCTCTTCGGCGAAAATACGCGAACCCGCATCGACATCGGTCAGAACGCTCGGCTCGTAGAAGCTGCCCGCTCCGTCGATGGGAGATCCGCCCGCGAGCAAGCGCGCACCTCGCGACACGGCATCGTGAACCAGCGAATCGGCCTTGGTCACTGCAGCATCGTCGATAAGCGGGCCGATGGTGACACCCGGCTCGGTACCACGCCCCACCCGCATGGCCCGCACCCGATCGGCGAGCGTCGCGGCGAACCGATCGGCAACCGACTCGTGAACGAGAAAGCGATTGGCGGCAGTGCACGCTTGCCCAGTGTTGCGGAACTTCGCCGCGAGCGCTCCCTGAACAGCGTCATCGAGGTCGGCATCGTCGAAGACGATGAACGGAGCGTTGCCACCGAGCTCCATCGACGTGCGCAGCACCGAGTCGGCGGCCTGGCGCAACAGCGCACGACCCACGTCGGTCGAGCCGGTGAAGCTCAATTTGCGCAGCCGGGGGTCGGCGATGATCGGTGCGCAGACGGCGCCGGAGCGGCTGGTCGTGACCACGTTGATGACCCCCGCTGGCACCCCCGCCTCTTCGAATAGCCGAGCGACGTACAAAGTGGTCAGCGGGGTGAGCGCGGCCGGCTTGATGATGACCGTGCAGCCGGCGGCGAGCGCGGGAGCGATCTTTCGAGTGGCCATCGCCAGCGGAAAATTCCACGGCGTGATCAACAGGCACGGCCCGACAGGTCGGTGCGTCACCACCATCGTTCCCGTTCCTTCGGGAACAGGTGTGTAGCGCCCGTTCACTCGAACGGCCTCTTCGGCGAACCAGCGGAGGAATTCAGCCCCGTAGCCGATCTCGGCATGAGACTCGGCCAGCGGTTTGCCCATCTCGAGAGTCATGATCAGTGCGAGCCGATCCTCGTGCTCGTGAACGAGCTGGTATGCCCGCTGCAGAATGTCGCTGCGGGTTCTCGGAGAGGTTCTCGCCCAGGCCGCCTGTGCCGCGACCGCGAGATCGAGCGCTCGCATGCCGTCGGCCGGGCTGGCGTCGGCGACCGAACACAGCACTTCGCCAGTGGAGGGGTCGAGTACGTCGAATCGAGCATCCCCCTCTGCGGCACGCCATTCGCCGCCGAGCAGGAGCTTGGTCGGCACATTGGTAATCAGTAGTTTTTCAGTGTCATTCATGCGTGTACTCCAGTGAGACCCGAACGCGCAGCTGCGCCGCGATGCACGCTGAGCTCTCGGTCGAGATCGATCGGGTGAACAGAAACGAGGGGTTCCGCCGGCAGGTGCGGCGGCCTGCTGGTGGGGTGGGCGACGGCCAGAGACCCCCAGGTCGCCCCCAGTGCGATCGCCTTGTCGAGTGGATGCTCGGTACTCGGTTCTCGGTCGATTACGCTGAGCACTCCAGCCAGGGCCGCGTCACCGGCCCCGGTGGTGTTGGCGACGGCAACCGTCAGCGCCGGCGCCCAGCTCACCGCATCGGCGCGCACCCCGAGAAGGCCGTCTTCACCCAGGCTGACGACGACGGTGAGCGGTGCACCATGATGCCGGATGACTGCGCGGGCTGCCGCAACCACGTCACCGAACGTTCGCAACGGCTCGAGCGCGATCTGCTGCAATTCTGAGAGGTTCGGTTTGATGATGTCGACGAGAGGATGCCGGGCGTAGCGCGACAGCGCGGTTCCGCTCATGTCTATCGCGATGAGTGCCCCTCGTGCGCGGGCCTGTTCGAGCAGCGGAACGAGATCCACGCTGCCGCCCGTGTCGGCCGCCCGTGGGAGCGCCCCGCCGATCACCAGGCGGTCAGCCTTGATGTGCTCGATCATCGCGAGAGTGCGATCGACTGTCGCCGCCCATTCAGCGGGATCGAGTGCTGCGGGCTCCTCGTTGAGGTTCGTCGTGTGCCCATCGACGGTCGTGATGATGGAGTTCTGCCGTACGGGGCGGCGCACGTCGACCACCTCGACGACGCCGTCGGCGAGGTCGGGCCACCAACCGCGATGAGCCGGTGCGCCGTCGATGGGGCCGAGCGCGACAACCGCCTTCACATGCGGCGACACAAGCGAGAGCCCGTGGGCGATGTTCAGTCCTTTTCCGGCGAGCAAGGAGTTCTGATAACTCACCCGGTTGACCACTCCAGGCACAATGCCGTCGCTGACGTAGACACGATCGACCGCCGGAGCCGGCGTAAGCGTGACGACTCGGGGCGGCGACTGTGTCGAACGGCTTCTGTGTTCGGCCACGGTTCAGTGCACCGCCGTCGGCAGGTCGGCCAGCACGGCAGCGGTTACTCGCTCGGCAACACGCCCGGCCGAGAGCCCGTACTTGTCGAGCAGAAATTCGTTCGGGCCCGACTCCGACCACGAGTCGGCGAGGCCGAGTCTCGTCACGGGCACGGCGATTCCGTGCGATGTCAGAGTCTCCGCCACCAACCCGCCGAGACCCCCGATGATCGTGTGTTCTTCGATGGTGATGACGTGCGTGCATCCGTCGATCGCAGCGAGCAGAGACGTCTCGTCGAGCGGTTTGATCGTCGGTACGTGCACCACGCGCGCATCGATGCCCTGGGCGGCGAGCAGTTCAGCGGCGTCGAACACGCGAGACGACTGCACCCCGGTCGATACGAGTGCAACGGGCCCACCGTGACGGAGCACCACCACCGAGCCGAGCTCGAACATGTAATCGACCGGCAGCACCGGCGCCACAGCGTCGCGCGCAAGTCGCACGTAGACCGGCCCGTCGTGAGCGCACGACCATCGAACTACCGCGGCAGCTTCGACTTCGTCGACAGGCGCGATCACCGTGAGATTGGGCATCGCCCGCATGATGGCCAGGTCTTCGATGTCTTGGTGCGTCTTTCCGCTGCTGCCGTTCAGCAGGCCGCTGTACGCGCCCGCGAGTCGCACCGATGCGTGAGTCTGCGACACGAGCATCCGAATCGGGTCGAGGGCTCGATGGGTCAGAAACACTCCGAAGGTCGACAGCCACGGGCGGTAGCCGAGAGTCGACAGCCCGAACGCGATGCCCACCATGTTCTGTTCGGCGATACCGACCTCGACGAAGCGGTCGGGGAAGGCCTTGGCGAACAGGTCAGCTTTCGTCGAGTTTGCGAGGTCGCCGTCGACCACCATGACCGTGTCGTCAAGCCCCGCGACCTCGACGAGCGTTTCTGCCCACACATCACGCTGCGCCTTCATGACTGGTCTCCTTCTGTCAATAGTTCGGCACGAGCAAGAGCCAGCTGAGTTTCATCGGCCACACCGTTGTGCCACTTGTACGTTCCCCGCGTGAACGAGATGCCGTGCCCTTTCTCGGTGCGAGCCACGATGACGCTCGGCCCGGCACCCGACTCGGCCGCGCGCTTCACCTGGTCGAATGCGTCGAAGATCTCGGCGAACGAGTGCCCGTTGATCTCGATCACCGTCCAGCCGTATCCGCGCAAGATCATCGGAAGGTCTGCGTGACCCCACGGTTCGCTGCGGTCGAAGCGGTCTCGCCCCTGCTGCGCGGCCCAGCCGTACTGCTGCAACCCATTGAGATCGATGATCGCCGTGAGGTTACTCAGCCCGAAACGTCGTGCGGAGTTGACGGCCTCCCACACCATTCCCTCTTGAAGTTCGCCGTCGCCGAGCACGACCCACGTATGAAAGTCGCGCCCTCGCTTTTGCGCGCCGAGCGCGATTCCCACCGCGGCCGAGAGCCCTTGGCCGAGCGAACCGCTCGACACATCGACGCCAGGGGTCAGTCGCATATCGGGGTGCCCCTGCAAGCGGGAATCGCCGTGGTCGAAGCTCGCCAACTCGTCGATCGGAAAGTAGCCGCGCAGCGCCAGAACCGAATAGAGCCCGATGGCCGAGTGCCCCTTCGACAGCACGAACCGGTCGCGCTCCGGGTCGTCTGGATGCTCGGGGTCGATCGACAACTCCGAGAAGTAGAGCGCCACCAGCAGATCGGCCATCGAAAGGGGCCCGCCGATGTGGCCGGCTTTGCTCTGGGTGACCGTGTTGAGCACGTGCCAGCGCACGAGGCGCGCGAGTCGCTCCAACTCGCGCACTGGCGGTCGTTCGATTCGTTCGGTCATTTCGCTGCTCCTGAGACCTTGATGGTGTGGATCAAAACTAACATAAATTGGACACTAAGTCCACTTTCTATCACTACTGTGGAATATATCCGGCTTCTCTGAGCCCGAAGAGATGATCGAGCACGCTCTGATGCGAATCGATGGCGTCGCCGAAGCCCGCCAGGCGAATCTTGATGGTGCTCTGCACCATGTCGTAGCCCGTATCCATCCAGCCCTGAACGAACGGCCAGCGCACGAAGTCATCGAGGGTCTTCTCGCGAAGACCCTCTCGTTCGCCGATGCGTTGCCAGACACCCCCGAGGCCCGCCATGTGGCTTGCGAGGTCGAGCGGCTGAGGGTCTGCGGGGGGCATCTCGAAGAATGCGGCGATGTCTGCCCAAAGGTGTCGCCAGCGAAAATGATCGCCATTGGTGACGTTGAAGATCTCGTCGCGCGCGGTCTCGGCGTCGAGAGCCCACGCCACCGCCCGGGCTAGAATCCGGGAATCGGTGGCCTGATGCAGTGCATTCCAGCCGGCGAGCGAACCGGGATACCGCAACGGCACCCCCTCCTCTCGGCTCAGCACGGCGAACGCCGCAACTCCGGTGAGAATGTTCATCGGTGAGCCGAGGCTGTGCCCGATGATTCCGTCGGGCCGCAGTACCGTGTAGCTCCAGCCGAAGCGGCGAACGCCGGCCTGCACCAGGTCTTCTTGCGGGTTGTACAGAATCGGTCCGAGCAGGCGGGGATCGGATTCCTTCGCCGGCGTTCGGTACGGGCCGAGGTGCTCGCCGTACGACTTACCTCCCCCCATCAGCACAAAACGTTCGGGGGCAGCGCCATCGCGTTCGAGGGCCTGCAGCAGTCCGCTGAGCATCCGGGCGTTCAGGTCGGTGGTTTCGCCGAAGCTCGATCGCTCGGCGTAGCCGGCGTACACGATCTCCGTGATGCTCGACAGCGCGCCACGGGGTATGGAGTCGGTGTCGAGAAGGTCGGCCTGCAGGTGACGACGATCGTTCGCCGCGCCGCCGTCGTCGAGAGCCACGGGCCTGCGGGCGAGGGTCGTCACCGCCCGACCGTGCGACGAGAGGTGCTCTGCGGCCGCCGACCCAGCGACACCGTGCGCTCCCACCACGAGAACACTCATGACACGATTCCCAGTCGACGACGGATGCTCAGCAGCGCTCTCGGCGAAGCGTGCACCTGCTCGGCACGCACCTCCGTCACACCAGGCACCTTCTCCAATGCCGTCGATACCAGCCCCGCGTACGTGACGGCCATCGCTGGGCAACTCTCGCACGCACCCCAAAAGGTGACCTCGACCACGCCTTCGTCATCGTCGACCTGCACATCCATATCGCCCGCATGCCCGCGCAGTCGCGGACGGATGAATTCGATGGCGCTCGCCAGCTCATTTCGATCGACGGTCACGCCCGGTCGCCTCCGCGGTACTGTTCGGGAATCTCGTATCCGAGGGCCGCGGCGAAGTTGAGACCGAAGATCTTCTCTTTGATCTCGCGCGTGAGCTCGGGGTAGCCGTAGCGGTCTTGCAGCTCGTCTGGCATCTCGAGATTCGCCCACATCGTGATGTACGCCTGTACGTCGGGCCAAATGAACCCTTCCGAGCCGTAGGCGAGCCGGTCGGGGCCCACAGACAGCAGCGCCTGCCCGATGCGGTGCAGCATGGGGTACGGCTGTAGAAAGTATTGGTTGAACCACAGCGGCAACATGAGGTGGATGTTCGGAAAACGCCCCGCGATCGAGATCGTCTCGTCGACATACGGGTCGCCCATGTGGTGGATTCCGAAGTTGAGCTCAGGAAAGTCGTACGCGGCCATCTGCAGGTCGTTCGGCCGGAACGCCTCGACCGGATGCATGCCGAGCGGGTACCCCTTGTGAAACTGAACCAGCTTGATGCCCAGCTCGAGCGCCTTCTCGTAAAGTGGATACGCCAGCTCGGGGTCGTCTGCACGCCAATGGTGATCACGATCCTGGTAACCGTAGAACTTGAAGCTCTTGGCCCCCCACTCCACCACCTGACGCTCCATCTCGTCGAGCGCGAACTCGAGACCCTGCCAGCTCGGGTCGACGCCGCCGCAGAAGATCAGCCGCTCGGGGTCGCGCTGAGCGAGGTCGTAGCAGAGCTGCGCGGGCCCGAGCGAATCCTTCCACGGCCCGAAGAGCGGAACCGTCTGCACCATTGCGATGTCGGTCTGCGACCGCTCGAAGAGCTGAGCGCGCGCCCAATCCGGGTCGACCGGGTTGTAGAAATCGGGCTTGTCAGCCGGGCCGCCCTTGCTGGCCATCAGACGATTGAAGCTCTGCTGGTTTTGACGATGCGCAACGACGTTCTTGCCGTCGGTTCCGGGCGCGATCTGTCGATCGGTGAAATCCTGCGTGTGTACTACGCAGTCGAAGATGAACATACCGTCGTTCATGGCGGTCCTTTCACAAGTGGGTGCAGAAAATCGGCAACGGATTGCCTAGTCGACGAAATCGCCGTTCGGCTGACCATTCCAGGCTGTCACGCCGCCATCGATCGGCACTATCGCACCAGTGATGAACGATGCAGCCGGTGAAGCCAGAAACACCACGGCATCGGCCACTTCGGCAGGTTCGGCGATGCGGCCGAGCGGAATGAATCGCGCGAAGGCCCGTTCGAGGGTGGGCAGGGCGTCGAGGTTGCGCTCCAGTAACGGAGTGCGCACCGGCCCTGGCGCAATGGCATTGACCCGCACGCTCTTCTTGCCGTAGTCGATCGCCAGACTGCGCGTCAGATTCACGATCGCGCCCTTGGCTGCGTTATAGGCAGCGTAGTTGAAGTCGGCGCCGATGCCAGAGACCGAGGCCGTATTGACGATCGAGCCGGCGGCCTCGATCAGCACGGGCAGTGCCGCCCTGGCCAGAAAGAAGGCGCCGTCGAGATCAACGGCCATCACGTGACGCCAGGTCTCGTCGGTCGTGTCTGTCACCGAGCCCACTGGGGCGACTCCTGCGTTGTTGACGAGCACGTCGAGCCGCTTTTCGTGCGTACGGATGCCCGCAATGAAGTCGTTCGCCGAAGCCGAACTCGAGACATCCAACCGGGCCGCGCGAAACCTCGGGCGAATCGCCTCTGGCAGCGAGTCGGCGTAGCTCTGCACCGCCTTCTCGTCGATATCACCGCCGACCACCGACGCACCGACGTCGAGAAAGGCCCGCGAAATCGCCGCACCTATGCCCGACGCGGCTCCACTGACGGCAACGACACGACCTTCGAACAGCGTCTCGTTCCACACCCTCGCGGTCATGACCTGCGCCGCATCCGTGAACGCAGCTGACCGATCAGCTTGCCGTCGCTGAGCACGGCAAGAATGATCACTGCCCCGATGACTACGGGCTGAAGATAGGGCGAGACGTTGAGCAGGGTGAGCCCATTGTTCAGCACGCCGATGATGAGCAGACCGATGAACGTGCCGCGCATCGACCCGATACCGCCGGCGAGGCTCGCCCCGCCGATCACGACCGCCGCGATCACGCTCAGCAGATCGCTCGAGTTTCCGGCCGACGGCTGCGCGGCGTTCAGCCGAGCACCCACGACCAGACCCGCCACAGCCGCCAACAGACCCGCAATGGCATAGACGCGCAATTGCATCGCCTTGACCCGGATGCCCGAAAGCCGAGCGACTTCGTCGTTGCTGCCGATTGCATATAGTGAGCGGCCCGCCGGGCGGTACTTCAGCCACAGCCCGCCGATCACGAACACACCGATCATCAAGAAGACCTGCAGTGAGATGCCGAAGACCCTGATGTGCGACAAACCCTGAAACCAGTCGGGAAGGCCGAGAATAGGTGTTCCGTTGGTGAGGTACAGCGAGAGCCCGGTTGCGGCGAACATCGTCGACAGCGTCGCGATGAATGGCTGCACATTTCCGAAGGCGATCAGAACGCCGTTCACCAGCCCCACGCCGGCACCGACGGCGAGGCCGGCGACGATACAGAGCCAGAACGGCCAGCCGAGGTTCTGGTAGAGAACGGCGACCACCATGAAGCTGAATCCCAGCACCGCGGCGACGGATAAATCGATGCCGCCGAGAATGATCACCAGCGTCGCACCGGCCGCCATTATGCCGATGTATGACACTTGCACCAGGATATTGACCAGGTTGTTCGCCGTGAAGAACACCGGGGACAACACCGATAGCACGATGATCAGCAGAACGAGCCCGACGAGCGGCCCTGAGATCGATCGCAGGGCGTGTCGAAGTCGGCTGCTGGTAGGCGAGAGGGCCGGCGTCGTTTCAGGCGGCGCGCTCGGCGGTGCGCTCGCCGAAGCGGGCGCCGCTGGGTTCAATTGACTGGTCACAGTAAGTCTCCTTTGATCTTCGTTATCGGCGATGCTGCGCGGGCCGATGGCTTCACGACGGCACCGAGAGCTGCATGATGCGCTCGGGCGTGGCCTGGTCGCGGTCGAGCACATCGCGCGCACGTCCGCCCGCGACCACCATGACGCGGTGCGACAGCAGCAACACCTCTTCGAGTTCAGACGACACGACGATGACAGCCACGCCTTGGGCCGCGAGGCCCCGGATGATCTCGTAAATCGCCTCTTTCGCCCCCACATCGACGCCGCGGGTGGGCTCATCGAGAATGAGCACGGTCGGTGTGCGCACGAGCCACTTGCCGAGCAGCACCTTCTGCTGGTTACCGCCCGAAAGAAGACCCACCGGCTTGTCGAGGTCACCCCGAATGTCGAGCTCGTCGGCCATGCGCGTCTTAAGACGGTTGAGAAAGCGGCGAGTCACGAACCCGCCCTTCACCAACCGCGACTCCCACGGTGTCGCGATGTTCTCGGCACTCGATCGGTTGAGGTTGAGCCCCTGCGTCTTGCGGTCTTCGGGCACCATGTAGATGCCCGCGGCGATCGCGTCGCTCATCCTTCGGATGCGCACCCGCCGCCCTCGTACCTGCACCTCACCCGAGCGGAACGGGTCGGCTCCGGCGAGCGCACGCACAATCTCGGTGCGCCCGGCACCGACCAGCCCCGACAAACCCAGAATCTCTCCTTCATGCAACTCGAAGGACACGTTGTCGAAGTGCTCGGAACACAGACCGGTCACCTTCGCGACCACCGTGGGGCCGTGGGGCTCGGGTTCGATTGCCCGGCGGTCGAGAGACCGGCCGACCATGGCCCTGATCATCCCGTCGCGGTCGATCTCGTCGGCCGCCCAGTCGCCGACCTTGGCCCCATCTCGCAGGCACACCACACGATCGGAGATCGTCGAGACCTCGTCGAGACGGTGGCTGATGTAGACCACGCCGGTGCCGCGAGAGCGCAGCAGATCGATCTGCTCGAGAACACGCTCGGTCTCTTCTTGCCCGAGCGAAGCAGAGGGCTCATCGAAGATGACGAACGAGGGTTCGCGCAGAATCGCCCGCGCGATCTCGATCTCCTGTTGGGTGGCCGTCGACAGGCCGCCGACGAGCGTACGAGGGTCGAGACGAACGCCCAGCTGGGCGAGCACCTCAGCCGCCTGCGCCTTCATGGCCGCATAGTCGACACGCCCCCGCCGCGTCGGAACGCGCCCCAGAAACATGTTCTCGGCCACCGAGAGTTCAGGAATCATCTTGATCTCCTGGTGGATGATCGCGACCCCGGAGTTCAGTGCTTCGAGCGGACCCGATGGCGCATAGGCGACGCCGTCTATCGTCATCGTGCCGCCGTCGGGCTGCTTGATCCCCGCGATGATCGAGCTGAGCGTCGACTTGCCAGCGCCGTTCTCGCCGATCAACCCCACCACTGTTCCGGCGCGCAGGGAGAAGTCCACTCCCCGAAGCACCGTGGCCTCGCCGTAACGCTTGATCAACCCCGTGGCCGTCAAGGTGGTGGCTGCATTCTCGGTCATCTGTCTGCTCCTCAGCCGCCGGCTCCGAGTTGCGGAGCCGGCGGCATTCGTCATGGATAGGGAGTGAGGGTGTCAGCCCTGGGTGCCGTAGTAGTGCGCGGCTTGTGCTTCGGCGAGATTGTCTTTGGTGACGAGAACCGAATCCTGAATCTGCGTCTTCGGAATGCTGGCTGCGTCACCCTTCATCGCCTGGATGGCGTTCTTCACCGCGAGCTTGCCCATGTTGTAGGGCTGCTGACTCATCGTCGCGGTCATCGTTCCGGCCTGGATCGCCGCGTAGGCCGCAGGGAATCCGTCGATGCTGACCAGTGGAATCGACGGAGCGCCGGCGGTCTGGATGGCGCTGGCCACGCCGAGCGCCATGTCATCGTTCTGCGCGAACACGCCCTGCAAGCCGGGGTTCGCCGTCAGCACGTTCGTGAACACGCTCACGGCCTTGTTCTGATCCCAGTCCGCACTCGTTGTCGAGACCACATCGATGCCCGGATTCGCGCTGAGCGAGGTGGCACAGCCCTGCGTGCGCTGCACCTGAGTGGACGAGGCCGGAATCCCGTTCACGATTGCGACCTTGCCGCTGCCGCCTATGGTCTTGAACAGATAGTCGCACGCCTGTTTCGCCATCGCGACGCTGTCACTGCCGATATACGTAACGTAGTTGCCGCTGGTGGGCACCTGGTCGACCGCGATGACCGGAATTCCTGCGGCGCTTGCCTGGTCGAGAGAAGCTCCTCCCGATGACGCGTCGAGTTGAATGAAGATGAGCGAACCAACGCCCTGGCTCACGAGGTTCTGCACCTGATTCACCTGAGTGGAGCTGTTGCCCTGTGCGTTCTGAATGGTCAGCTCATAGCCTTCGGCCTTCGCTTCGTCTTGCATGCCTTCTTGAGCGGCCGAATAGAACTGGTTGACGAACGACATCGAGACGCCGATCTTCTTCGAGCCGCTTGCTGTCGAGCCCGCCGAAGCTGAGGCATCGGTCGAGCATCCGGCCAATACGAGTGCGGCGGAGCCGACGAGGGCGACCATTCCGACGATTCGAGCGCGAGTGCGTGTTCTCGGGCTGTTGACGATGTTCATGTGACTCTTTACCTCCTTTGGTAAGTGCCTCGTCGTGGTGACGAGTCGGGTGGGGTGCCTTCTCCAGAGCGGAGCCGGCATAGATCACAGCAATGTGAAGCCGCCGTCGACGACGAGGTTCACACCGGTGCAATACGAGCTTGCTTCGGAGAGCAAGAAGATCGCGGGGCCCACGAGTTCGCCGGGTTCGGCGAAACGACCGAGCGGAATCTGCTGAGAGACATCGCCTCGAATTGAGGCGACTTCTTCGCGCAGATTCATCGGAGTGAGAGTGAAGCCTGGAGCCAGAGCGTTGACCCTGATACCGTCGGCCGCCCACTCGGTGGCCAGCGAGCGCGTGAGGTGAGCGACGGCCGCCTTCGAGCTGTTGTAATGCGCCTGCAGCATCTCGCGGTGCGACACGATGCCGCTGATCGAAGCGAGGTTGACGATTACGCCACCACCGTTCGCCGCCATCGCACGCGCTTCGGCCTGACAGCTGCGAAAGACTCCCGTGACGTTGATGCGGTACATCCCCTCGAACTGCTCTACGGTCATGTCGCGAGCGGCAACAGCACCCGCTATTCCCGCCGAGTTGACAGCAAGACTGAGCGCACCGAGCGTGTGTTGCGCTTCGTCGACCGCATCCGAGATCTCATCGGTGGTGACGTCGGCGGCGATATCGATGGCTCGGCCGCCCGCCCGCTCGATCTCGGCCACGGTCTCCGCCACCCGATCGTTCGTGAGATCGACTGCCGCAACGGATGCTCCCGCCTCGGCGAGACCGAGGGCAATGGCCTTTCCGATGCCTGAACCCGCACCCGTCACCAACGCAACGCCACCGTCAAGGCGGAATTGGTTTTTCATGTGCGCTCCCTTGCGGCTTCAGGTTTGACCTCGTGCACCTGATTTGCATCGGATCTCAATGCCATTTCAGGTCTACATTCGAAATATAGCAAGGATTAGTTCTTGTTGTCTAGTTAATTTGGACATGATGTTCGAAAATTGACAATAGGCGGTGCGAGTCACGTTGAAGAGCGTCCGGATGCGTAGTTCGAATTTCGGTAGAGTCGTGTCCAGAAACCAGGAGGATCTGTGTCTTCAATCGAGGTCGCCGCCGACGCCACGGGGATGAGCGCCGTGAGCAAGGCCATGCGCGTGCTCACGGCCCTCGCCCACACCGGAGAGCTCACGGCAGCCGAGCTCGCGGCGGCTCTCGATGAGCCCATCACCACGGTCTACCGCATGCTCAGCAACCTCGAGGCGATCGGCTGGATCGAACGCGAGAACAAAAGAGGCGGGGTGGTGCGACTCGGTATCGACCTCGTGGCGGTCGGCGAGTCGGTCGAAGAGTCGCTCGATTCGCGGCAGACAGCTTTCGCGGCCCTCTCCCGAATCAACGAGCAGACCCACGAGACCAGTTACCTCTGTGTGCGCGACGGCAACCGTGCTGCCTGCATCGAACGCATCGACGGTCGGTACACCCGCACAGCTGAGTTGCCGATCGGCGGCTCCCTTCCCCTTCATCAGGGGGCCGGGCCACGAGCGATTCTCGCCTTCGAGCCAGAAGTGTTTCAGGAACGCTATCTCAGCGCGCTCGCCTCCGCTCAACTCAATCCGATGAATGAAGCAGACCTCGGACGCCTCACTGCCGAATTGCGGCAGGCACGAAGAACGGGAATCGCGATCTCCGACGGAGATGTCACCCCTGGTATCTATAGCGTCGCCGCTCCGATTTTCAACCACCGCGCAGAGGTCGTCGGGTCGATCACCCTCAGCAGTCTCCGCGCCGGCAGCGACGCGCGCTTCGAAGAATACGACCAGCTCATTCGCAGCGAGGCGCGCACCATATCGACACAGCTCGGACATCAGGAGTGATGATGGCGGTCAGCGAAGGTACCAGTCGAGTGCTCGGTCATTGCCGCAATGCCGTTGAGACACTAGCGGCCAGAGGGCCGCTCCCGCCGGCCGAAGTGGCCAAGTCGATCGGCGTGCCGCGGCCGAGCGCCTACCGGCTGGCCAGTGCGCTCGTGCACGCGGGCCTCGCCGTGCAGTATCCCGATGGAACGGTGGGCTTGAGTACGCTCTGGCTTGCGCTCGGAGACAGCGCGCTGGCGAGCGCGGCGAAATGGTTCACGCGCGACGACCTGCTTCGTACGCTGCGCGACGAAACGCGCCTCACCGTGTTTCTCTGCATTCCCAGGTCGAACCGAACGGTCTGCGTACGTCGATTGCACGGCAAGAGCGTTCAAGTACTCATTCTCAAGCCGGGAGGCAGCCTGCCCCTGAATATCGGTGGTGTGGGGCGAATCACCCTCGCCTTCGGCCCGCACTCCCTCGACGAATTCCTCCGCAGCGCCGACCCGCAGCCGGCCACCTCATTCAGCATCACTCAGGCAGACGATCTGCGCGCAGACGTTGCATTGAGCCGCAGCCAGGGCTACTGCCTCTCTGACAATGACTCCACAGTCGGCGTAGCCGCGATCGCCGTGCCCGTGTTCGGCGACGACGGCGAGTTTCTCGCCGCTCTCTCAGTGGCGGGTCGGCGAGAAGAAGTACTCGATGACGAGGCACAGTTCTCTCGCACCCTGCTCGACACTGCAAGGCTGATCGCTCCCCGACGCGCCAACGGCTAACGCAGGTCTGCCAGAACCTCTTCGAGCTGGTCGACGGCCCAGTCGAGGTCTTCGGAAGAGATGACAAGCGGCGGGGCGAGACGGATGGTCGACCCGTGAGTGTCTTTCGCCAAGACGCCGCGCTGCATGAGTAGCTCGCAGACCTCGCGGCCGGAACCGAGTGCGGGGTCGATATCGATTCCCGCCCAGAGGCCCGCCGTACGAACGGCGACGACCCCGTGGCCGAGAAGCGCCGTCAGGCGCGCTGTGAGGCGCTTGCCCAGGGCATCCGCTCGCTCTTGGTATTCGCCCGTTGCCAGCAGGTCGACGACCGCGCGGCCGACTGCGGCGGCGAGCGGGTTTCCACCGAAGGTCGAGCCGTGTTCGCCGGGTTGCAGCACCCCGAGAATGTCGGCGTTGCCGACGACGGCCGACACGGGAACAATTCCGCCGCCGAGGGCCTTGCCGAGCAAGTAGAGGTCTGGGATGACGCCGACCCGGTCGCACGCGAAGGTGGCGCCCGTGCGGCCGAGGCCCGACTGAATCTCGTCGGCGATCATCAGCACGTTCGCGTTTGTACAGATCTGGCGAACCTCTGGCAGATACGACGCGGGCGGAACGATGATGCCCGCCTCACCCTGAATAGGCTCGAGCAGCACCGCGACAGTGTTCTCGTCGATGGCGGCGGCCAGGGCCGACGCATCGCCATAGGGAACCGAGCGAAAGCCCGGCGTGAACGGCCCGAAGCCGTCGCGTGCGGACAGGTCGTCGGAGAAGCTCACAATCGAAATGGTTCGGCCGTGAAAATTGCCGTCGGCAACGATGATGTTCGCGAGGCCGTCGGGTACGCCTTTCACCCGATAACCCCAGGCGCGGGCGACCTTCAGCCCAGACTCCACGGCCTCGGCTCCCGTGTTCATGGGCAAGACCATGTCTTTGCCGGCAAGGGCCGCGAGCGCCTCGACGAACGGGCCGAGCTGATCGTTGTGGAAGGCACGCGAGGTGAGCGTGATGCGTTCGAGCTGAGCGCGAGCTGCATCGAGCAGCACGGGATTCGAGTGGCCGAAGTTCACCGCCGAATATGCGGCCAGGCAGTCGAGGTACCGCCGCCCGTCGATCGCTGTGACCCAGGCGCCGTCGCCCGACTCCACCACGATGGGCAGAGGGTGGTAGTTGTGCGCCGCGTGTGCTTCTTCGCGGGCGATCGCCGCGAGCGTTGTTTCAGCGAGCGCGACATCCTCAGACGAGAGCGACGACTGCTTCGATCGCTCTCGACCAGAACGATCGCTTTCGGTACTGACAGGCCGGGCGCTCATCGGCGCAGCTCCAGTGTGCAGCACTTCACTCCGCCGCCGCCGAGCAACAGCTCGGAGAGGTCGACGCCGATGGGGTTGTAGCCGCGTTCGCGCAGCTGCGCCTCGAATCCCGTTGCCCGCGAGGCGATCACCACGTTGTATCCGTCAGAGATCGAGTTGAGGCCGAGCACGCCGGCGTCGGTCTCGCTGACCAGAATCGCATCGGGATACCTGCGCTCGAGTTCGGCGCGACTCGGGGCGTCGAAAGCACTCGGCAGGTAGGCGATGTTCCCGGCATCCGGAGCCTGGCTGGCAGACTCGTTCAGCACGGCGATGGCGGTATCGAGATGGTAGAACGCGGGGTTCACGAGGTTCAGCGTGACGACCTCCCGGCCGTAGATTCGCGCGACCTCAGCATGGGAATCGGATGCGCTGCGAAACCCGGTGCCGGCGAGAATCGTATCGCCGACCAGCATGAAATCGCCCTCGCCTTCGTTCACGTTCGCGGGTACCCGCACGTCGTAGCCGTGGTCTTCGAACCAACGCATGTACGCGGGGCCCTCAGCCTGGCGTTCGGGATGGGTGAAACGAGCTCCGTAGGCGATGTTGTCGATGACGAAGCCACCGTTCGCCGAGTAGACCATGTCGGGCAGGCCGTCGATCTGGTCGATGAGTTCGACGGTGTGGCCGAGCGCGATGTACGTGTCGTAGAGCGTCTGCCACTGACGCACGGCAAGGGATGTATCGGTGGGGATCGCGGGATCCATCCACGGATTGATCTTGTACGTGACGGTGAAGAAATCGGGGCGGCACATGAGGTAGGTGTGCGCAGCGGCTTGCCGGTCGGAAGCGCGCCGGTCTTCTACTTCGGGGAATGACGAAACAGGGGTAGACATTGACATCCTCCTGGGCTAGATCTGCTGCTGGACGGATGGCGGACACTGTCTTACAAGCTCCGAGGAGCACGCCAAGCGTCTAGTCTGGCACGCTCGTAATGTCAATAGTTGAGCTTCTCGCGCAGAAATGGTGCGCTGAATGCCACTCATCGCAAGAAAACGCCGTAGGCTCGCGTAGTGGACAATCTCGACTATCGAATAATCGACTTGCTGAAACTTAACGCGCGCACCGGATACGGTGACATCGGCCAGGTGATCGGGCTCTCCGCGTCTGCGGTAAAACGACGCATAGACAAGCTCATTTCTGACGGCATCATTCGCGGCTTCACCGTGCTGCTCGACACCTCTCTCGACGGCAAGGTGACCGAGGCGTACGTCGAACTCTTCTGCCGAGGAACCGTCGCGCCGGCGGAGCTCAAGCGCATTCTCTCCGGCGTGCCAGAGGTGGTCGACGCGGGAACAGTCACCGGCAGCGCTGACGCCATCGTGCACATGCGTTCGCGAGACATTCCGAGCCTCGAGCTGGCACTCGAAAGGGTTCGCATCGCGCCGAACGTCGATCACACTCGCAGCGCCATCGTGCTGTCGAACCTCATCAAGCGGTAGCGACAGGGCGTGGCGGGGGTGGCAGTGTCGCGGCGCGGGGCGGATCGTTTCGCCGGGGCGCGGCGACTCGTCGGGGCGAGTTGGTGACGGCGGCCACATGACTGCGCCATCAGCAACTGAGCCCAGTGAGCCGCGGTCGGCCGTGATCGCCGGCTCTTTCGTCGTGAGAGTGGATGCTCTCTCGCGCACCCCCGCCTCCGAACAGTTGCGCGTGCAAGTGCTCGGCGCCGTTCAACGGGGTGATCTCGTGGCGGGCGCGCAACTGCCGCCCGTGCGGCAGCTCGCCGACGAGCTGCATCTCGCGCCGAACACCGTCGCGAAGGTGTACCGCGAGCTCGAACGCGACGAGGTGGTGGTCACCCGCGGCCGCAACGGAACCTCGATCGCCCCCACCGGCGTCGGCCCCGAGCGTCAGGCGCAGCTCGCCGCGCTCGAGTACGCCGGGCGGGTGCGGGAGCTGGGCATCCACTCGGCCCGTGCGCTCGAGATCGTGGCGGAGGCGCTCGGCGAGCCCAGCGCGTGATTTCAGGCGGCGGCGAGCCGGGCGGGCTCGGCGTCGCTCTCGCGTCTGCGCGAAGGCATGGCCGGCTGCGCCGCCAGCGAGTGTCGGTGGCTGGGAGCACACTGTCAGCATGAAACTCTCATGGGTGGCGCCGCGATGAGCGCCTGGCTGGGCGTGGTGTCACGCTCGCACGTCGAACGCGGGGTCGGCTTGGGCATCGCGCAGGTCAACCACGGCAAGATGTCGGGGCTGACGCGAATGTCGGGCGGCGACTGGATCGCCTACTACTCGCCGCGCACCGATTACCCCGACGGCGACCCGTTGAAGCAATTCACCGCCATCGGCACGATCATCGACGACGACATCTACCAGGCCGACGACGGCGACTTTCATCCCTTTCGGCGACGCGTCGACTACCTCACGCTGAAGCGCGCGGTGCCGCTCGCCGAGGTCACCGATCGCCTCGACCTGACCTCCGGGCCGAATTGGGGTTATCAGCTGCGCCGCGGGCTCATTCCGCTCTCAGACGCCGACTTCGAGGTGATCCGCGCCGCCGCCACCGACTGACGCGGCGCCACCACCACTGCCACCGCCCGCGCCGCCGCCGACGCCGGGCAGCAGCCCCGCGGCCAGCACGCTCGGGTTGCCGAAGCGGTGGTTCGTCACACTCACCGCCTGCTCACGCACGAACGGCAGCAGTTCGACGCGCGCCGCCCGGGTGACCTCGCCTGTGTAGAGCGCCACGTCGGGCGACCCCCCGAGCGCGTTTGCGAGTGCCACCGGGTCTCCCCCGATCATCCGGATGCGCGACGCAGACCCACCCGCAACCCGCACCCGTTCGAGCCACTGTGCGTCGCGCTCGACGAACACCCTGACCGCCCGTTGTTTCAGCAGCGCCCGCAGCGGCCGCGGCAGCTTCACCGCCGTGCTCACGGCCAGCGCCGACCCGGCGCGCGTGCCCGCCGCGATCACCCGAACGAGCTCACTGAACGCCTTACCCTCGGCCAATCGCACCACCACTGGAACGGCGCGATAGCGCAGAATGTTGCGCTCGACGCTGAGCCCCGACACGTCGCTCGCGGCGAAAAACCCCTGCCACGCCTCTTCGTCGCCCACCGCCGCCCGGCGAACCGCCTCGAACTCTTGCCAATCGAGCCCGCCCGTCGACGCCTCGAGCACCGCCCTGACCTCGGCACCCAGCGGCGCGAGACTGATGTCGTCACCCGCGACCCCCGGCTCCGTGCGCCACGAGCCGAGCTGCATGAGATAGTTGGGGCCGCCGGCTTTCGTGCCCGCGCCGACTGATGAGCGCTTCCATCCGCCGAACGGCTGCCGCTGTACGACCGCACCGGTGATGCCCCGGTTCACGTACAGGTTGCCCGCCTCCACGGCACCCAGCCACTGCTCGATTTCGGCTTCGTCGAGCGAGTGGATGCCCGCGGTCAGCCCATAAGCGTTCGCATTCTGCAGCTCGACCGCTTCACCGAGGTTCGCCGCAGGCATGATGCCGAGCACCGGGCCGAAGTACTCGGTGAGGTGAAATTCCGACCCGGCGGCCACGCCCGTGCGCACCCCCGGCGACCAGAGTCGCTCGGTTTCATCGAGCATCCGCGGCTCGACCAGCCAGCTCTCACCGTCGCCGAGCGTGGTCAGTGCGCCGCGCAGCTTGCCGCCCGCAGCAACGATGAGCGGGCCCATCTGTGCGGCGGGGTCGACCGGATACCCCACGCGCAACGACGTCACGGCGTCGACGAGCTGGTTTCTGAACCGCGCCGATTTGGCGACAGACCCCACGAGTATCACCAGGCTCGCCGCAGAGCACTTCTGGCCCGCGTGCCCGAACGCGCTCTTCACGATGTCGGCCACGGCCAGGTCGAGGTCGGCGCTCGGGGTGACGACGATGGCGTTCTTACCACTCGTCTCGGCAAGCAGCGGCAGGTCTGGAGCCCACGACCTGAACAGCTCGGCGGTCTCATACCCGCCGGTGAGAATCACGCGATCGACGAGCGGGTGCGTAATGAGCTGGTGCCCGAGCTCATTCTCGCTCAGGTCGACGAGCTTCAGCAGATCGCGCGGGATGCCCGATTCCCAGAGCGACTCGGCGATCACCGCCGCCGAGCGGCGCGCCTCGGGGGCTGGTTTCAGAATCACTCCGGCGCCGGCCGCGAGTGCCGCGAGCACACCGCCGGTGGGAATGGAGACCGGAAAATTCCACGGCGGCGCCACCACGATGAGCGCCGGCGGTACGAACGTGGCGCCCTCCACCTTCTCGAGTTCGGTCGCGAGAACGCTGTAGTAGCGGGCGAAGTCGACGGCCTCGCTGACCTCAGGGTCACCCTCGGCAATCGTCTTGCCTGTCTCGCTCGCCATCACCTCAAGCAGAAGGTCACGGTTCGCCTCGAGCGCGAGCCCCGCTCTGCGCAGTGCGGCGGCGCGCACCTCGGCTGGCTGCCTACCCCATGCGCGACCCGCCTCGGCCACAGAATCGAGCAGGCCGTCAAGCAGGCCAGGGTCGGCGTACTGCACCTCGGCGAGCGTCGCGTTGCCGAGCTCAGACGCGGGCACGCGCGCGAGAATGTGGCGCGCCCACTCCCTGTTCGCGGGCAACGACGGGTCGGTGTCGGGCGTGTTCTCGAACACCCCTCGCGGTGGCGCGACGAGCGCCTCGGCGCTGCCGCGGTCTTGAGTGCGGTTGGCCGCCGGCGCCGCGGCAACCGAGTCGGCCGAGCCCGTGCTCTCGACGGAGGAGCCTGTCGAGCCGTCGGCATCCGGAGCCACCGCGGGCCCCGCGGCACGTTCGGCGTCGAGCACGGCGAGCGATGTCAGAAACCGGTCGCGCTCACGGTCGAAGACCGCCGTGTCGCTGTCGAGATCGAAGACCGCCGACATGAAGTTCTCGTCGCTCGCGTTCTCTTCGAGCCGGCGCACTAGGTAGTTGATGGCCACGTTGAACTCACGCGGATGCACAACGGGCGTGTACAGCAGCAGATTTCCCACGTGCCGCCGCACCACATCGGCCTGCGCTGAAGCCATGCCCAGCAGCATCTCGAAGTCGATGCGTTCGGTGACGCCGCGGCGTTCGGCGAGCAACCACGCAAAAGCGATGTCGAAGAGGTTGTGGCCCGCGATGCCCACTTTCACGGCATCCGTTCGCTCAGGCGTCAACGCCCAGTTGAGCACCCGTTTGTAGTTCGTATCGGTGTCTTGTTTGCTGCCGTAGGTTGCCAGCGGCCAATCGTGGATGATCGCATCGACCCGCTCCATGGCCAGGTTCGCGCCTTTCACCAGCCGAACCTTGATGGGCGCGCCGCCCCCCGCCACGCGCTCGGACGCCCATCGCTGCAACCCCTGCATCGCCCCGAGCGCATCGGGCAGGTAGGCCTGCAGCACGATACCCGCCTCGAGCTCTGCGAACTGCGGCCGTTCGAGCACGCGCTGAAACACCGCGATCGTGAGGTCGAGGTCGGCGTACTCCTCCATGTCGAGGTTGATGAACTTGGCCTGGCCGCCGGGTTTCGACGGCAGGGCGAGTTGGTACAACGGAACCAGGCTGTTCGCCACGCGCTCGACCGTTTCGTCGAACGCCCACATCGAAAGCTGACTGGCCACCGACGAGACCTTGACCGACACGTAGTCGACGTCGTCGCGGGCGAGTAGTTCAAGGGTTCCGGCGAGGCGGTTGCGAGCCTCTTTCTCACCCAGAACGGCTTCGCCGAGCAGGTTGAGGTTGAGGCGAGCGCCGTCGGCGCGAAGCGCGGTGATGGCCTTGCCGAGTTTGCCGGGGCTGGCGTCGGCGATCAAGTGCCCGACCATTCGGCGCAGCACCCGCTTCGAGGTGGGCACCACAACCCAGGGCAGCGCCTCGCCGAGCGCCGCGCCTACCTTGATGGCGGCGCGCAGCTGCGGCGGCAGAAACGCGGGAGTGAGTGCGGCGAGCTGTTCGAGGTTCTTGCCGGCGACCACCGTGTCTTCGGGCCGAGCGACACCGTCGACGAACCCCACCGTGAAGGCGAGCCCGTTCGGGTCTTTGAGCACGCCGGCGAGCCGGGCGGCCGACTGCTCGACGGGGGCGCCTTCGCTCTCGGCGAGCCACCGCCGCACGAGCGCGACGGCTTCGCCGCCGAGCGCCGCGAGCGCCTCCGGCTCGCCTCTCTCGCCAATCGTCTCGTCGGTAAGCAGGTGCATCTCGTCAGCAGACGGTTCGAGCGTCTCGTCGCTCGACGGGTCGATTATGGCCTCGGGGTCGTGCGCCTGGTCGAGCATGTCTTGAGAATATCCCGGCGCTTCGGGTTTGCCCCGATCATCCACACACCCACAGACGAACTTCTCGCCGCGCACCCAGATTCGCCGAATTCGTCAGCCCAACGCACTCTTTTTGCGCGCCCGCGATTCACTTGCGTCGCGCTTGCTTCTGCGACCATAGGCAGATGAGTCACGCGTACGACGATCTCGCGCCGAACACGGCCGCGTTCGGGCGGGTCGCCGCTGATCCCGAATACGTTCCCGCGGGGTTTCGGCTCACCGAGCGGTCGCGGGTGATCGGGCAAGGTGACGCGTTCTACGAGGAGGCGCGGGCAGCGCTGTTCAGGTGGCAGGTGCAGCGCGGATCGGGGTTCGCGTTCGTCGATGTTCCGCTGCGCGTCGAGGTGGGTGCGGTTTCGGTGTTCCGTATTCCGTTCGGGCCGCTGCGGCCCCGCGTGATCTGCCGCGTGTACGAGGTGAGCGACACGGGCACGCGGGCGGGGTTCGCGCATGTGGCGCTGGCCGGGCATCCGCAGCTCGGCTGGGAGAGCTACCACGTCGAACGCAACCGTTTCGGCCAGGTGCGCCTGGCGATTCGGGTGGTGTGGCGCCCGTCGGCCTGGTGGATGCACGCGGTCGGCCCCTTCGCCCGAGTGGCCTTGGCGCTCGTGTTGCGCCGCAACCTCGCGGCACTGCAGGCCTGAGCAGCGCCGTCTGCGATACCCCGGGAGCTGTCGCGCATAGCCGGCCGAGGTCATTCACCGGGGGCGCGCAAACTCGCCGCACCGGGCCGCGGTCAGTGAAAGCGGTGGTCTTGAATGGTGGCGCGCGGGCCGAAGCGCGGCTTCGGAATGCCGCTTGCGAGAATGAGGCGCACAACGCGTTGTCGGTGGCCGCGCCATGGCTCGAGCAACTCGAGCATGCCGTCGTCGTCGACGGGCTTGCCCACGAGAACCCAGCCCACGTGCGCCGCGAGGTGGTAGTCGCCCACGCTGACGGCGTCCGGATGCCCGTGCGAACGCTGGCTCGTCTCGGCGGCCGTCCATCGCCCCACGCCGTGCACCGACTGCAGCTTCTCGAGAACGCCCGTGACATCTCGCACGGCCCTCACCGAGTAACCCGCACCGACGCCGAGTGTGGCGCTCTGAACCGCCGCGGGCGTCTGTGCCTGTGACTGCGTCTGCGTCTGCGTCTGCGACTGCATCTGCGTCTGAGCCTGCGTCTGTGCCTGTGTCTTCGACTGCGTTTGCGTCTGATCGCCGCGTGCCCCGCCAGACGCCAGACGGTCGAGGCCTGCCGCGAGCGCCGCCGCACCCACTATCGCGCGCGAACGATCGGGGCCGACCCCGGCCCGATGCCACTCCCACGACGGAATCAGCTGCCACCCCCGCGCACTCGGCTGCACCCGCATGCCCTCCGGCGCCGGCCCCGGCGGCGCGTCGCCGAACTTACGCAGCAGGTAGTGCCACGACCTCCGCGCCTCAATCGTGGTGACTTTCTGCTCCAGGATGCTCGGCACGAGTGACTCGAACACGAGCGACGTGCACGTGAGCCACATTCCCGGGTGATGACGCCGCACCTCGGCGAGCATAGGCACGCTCGTCAGGTCGAGCTCGTTCCAGGAGTCGCCCGCACCCAGGAGTTCTGGCAGGGCATCCAGAACCCACTCGGCCCCTGGCCCCCAGGCGCGAGCGTGCACGTCACCGCGCTCGTCAGACTCGGCCTGCAGGGTGACGGGGCCGAGCGGGGTGCGCATCACGCGCCAGAACCCGTTCGGCGTGAAGCGCATGGTCGGCTCGGTCGCACCGCGCAACAGGGTGCCGACGGTCTGCCGCAAGTTGAGCGGCCGCGACGGACGGTACGTCGTGGTGAGCGGCACGGCCGACTCGAGCAGGGCATCCATTGTGCTCAGAAGAATAGATCGTTCGGCTGACACTCGCCATGTGCCCACCCGGCCCTGTCGCCAACGTGCACCCCGCCTCAGTCATCCCATCGAACGTCGCCCACAGCTCAGCACTCGCTCTCGCCCCGCCCCGCACTCGCGCCGCCCACCACCCGCACCGCACCCGCACTCGCTCCACCCCATCACTCGCGCCAGCCGTCGCCCACAGCCACCGCTCGCGCCATGTGAGCCCACTACGCCCGTTTGAGCCCGGCACACCAGCCTCAATTCGCTTCAGCGGGCTCACGAAGCGAGCGGATGCGGCGCGAGAACCAGCGGCAGGAAGATATCGTCGACGATCTCCTCGATGACCGACTGCGGCACCGGCTTCATGGTCATCAGGGCTTCGTGCCGCAGCAGGTCGAAGGGCAGGCTCATCACGCGCGGAGTGAGGCGCGCCGCATCCACCTCGCCGCGGGCCACCGCACGAGCGACGATGTCATCCATGACGGTCGTGGCGCGGTCGCCGAGCAGAAACCGCCGCAGATCGGCCATCGACGTGCCTGTATCGCGGTAGAACGCTCCGAGCTGCGTGCTCATCACGGCCGCGTAACCGAGCCGTGTCGAGCTCGCATGCTCGAGGTGGGCGAGCACGTCGCCGCGCAGCGAGCCGGTATCGAAATCGGGCACCTGTTGGCTGACGAAGGTGTGCCGGATGGCCGCGAACGCCAGCGACTCGCGATCGGGCCAGCGGCGGTAGATCACCGGGCGGCTGGTGGCCGCACGTTCAGCCACGCCATCGATGGTGAACGATCCGTAGCCGCGTTCGACGAGTTCGGCCCACGCGGCGTCGAGCAGCGCACGCTCGAGTTCAGGGCCGCGGCGGCGGCGCGCCGGCTCGAGTTCGGGTTCGGGTTCGGGTTCGGCTGCAGTCCCGGGCTCGACCCCGGCCCCGGCCCCGGGCGCAATGTCGGGCACCCGGGGCGCCTTCACGTCAAGATTCACTTGTGCATCTTATCGCGCTGAGTTAGTGTCTATCAGGAAGATACATCAGTGTATCTTCACCGAACCGGCCAGACCGAGCCCAGAGACAGCAGGCCACATCACGGCGGCCCAAAAAAACGGAGGCACCCATGAGCACGGCATCAGGCGGCGCAAGCGCGGTCAAAGAGCGCATCGACCCAGAGGTAGTGCGCATCGCCACCGTCGTGATCGTCGGCGCCATGGCCGTCATCTTCGACACCACCATCGTCAGCGTTGCACTGCCGACACTGGCGCGCGAGCTCAATTCATCGGTCGCGACCATCCAATGGGTCAGCACCGGCTATCTGTTGGCGCTCGGCGTCACGATTCCCCTGGTCGGCTGGGGTCAGAGCCGCTTTGGCGGCAAACGGCTCTGGATGTTCGCCCTCACGGTGTTCATGGTGGGCTCGATTCTCTGCAGTCTCGCCTGGAGCGCCGAGAGCCTCATCGCCTTCCGCGTACTTCAGGGCATCGGCGGCGGGGTCATGCTGCCGCTGATGTCGACGCTGGTTATGCAGGCGGCCAATGGCAAGAACCTCGGCCGCATCATGTCGGCCGTCTCTCTGCCGGCCGTGCTCGGCCCAGTTCTCGGCCCGGTCGTCGGCGGCCTCATTCTCACCTCGCTCGACTGGCGCTGGCTGTTCTGGGTGAACGTTCCGTTCTGCGTGGTGGGCATCATCCTGGCCTGGCGCATGCTGCCCCGCGACGCGAAGACCCCGGCCATCCGCCTCGACCTGTTCGGGCTCGTGCTGCTCTCGCCGGGTCTCGTCGGCGTACTCTACGCCCTCTCGAACGTCAGCCAGCCGGGCGCGTTCGCCCGCGGCGACGTTCTCGTGCCCCTGCTCGTGGGCGCCGCACTGCTGGTCGCCTTCGCTCTGTGGGCGTCGCGGCGAGGCGACAAGGCGCTGGTGGATGTTCGGCTCTTCAAACACCGCCCGGTCGCGTCTGCGTCGGCCCTTCTCTTCCTCTCGGGCGCGTCTCTCTATGGCGCAATGCTGCTGCTACCGCTCTACTGGCAGGAGGTGCGCGGGCTCGACCCGCTCGCAGCCGGGCTGCTGCTCGTGCCGCAGGGAATCGGCACCTTCTTCAGCCGCTCGATAGCCGGAAGGCTGACCGACCGCGTCGGGTCGAAGGTCGTGACTCTCGTCGGGTTCGCGATTGTGGGGCTGGCCACCATCCCATTCGCCCTCGCCACACCCGCGACGAACGAGTGGTGGCTGATGGGCGCACTGCTGCTGCGCGGATTCGGGCTAGGCGCGGTGACGATTCCGCTGATGTCGGTGGCCTTCCTGGGGCTCAAGCGGCCCGAGGTGCCCCACGCGAGCATCCTGACCCGAATCGCGACGCAGATCGGTGGGGCGCTGGGCGTGGCGGTTCTGGCCGTGATTCTGGATGCAGCGGTGACGGCAGCGGGGTCTGGTTCGGGCGCGGCGGTGCCCGGCTCTGCTGCGCTGGCGTCGGCGTTCGACCAGGCGTTCTGGTGGGCGGTCGGGTTCACCGTGCTGGCGATGGCGCTCTCGTTCACGCTGCCGGGCAGGCCGGCCGCCGCGCCGGTGTCAACCCCGACCGAGGCAATCCCGGCTGCAGAAGAAGCGCGATCTATGCTCAAGGAGTGAACGAACCCTCCGCTGCCGAACCCGGCCCGACGAGCGATATCGTCATCGTCGGCGGCGGCCACAACGGCCTGGCGGCGGCGGCCTATCTCGCCCGCGAGGGGCTCTCGGTCACCGTGCTCGAACGCCTGCCCGCGGTCGGCGGCGCAGCGGTCTCCACCTCGCCATTCGAGGGGGTGGATGCCCGCATCTCCCGCTACTCGTACCTGGTGAGCCTCCTGCCGCAGAGCATCATCGACGATCTCGGGCTCACCCTCACCTTCGCGAAGCGCCGTTACTCGTCGTACACCCCCGTTCCCGGGCGCTTTCCGAATGGGGTGGATAGCTCGGCCCCCCACAACACCCTCGCCGCCGCAGCGAGCACCGGCCGCACCAACGACACCGGCAGCCTCAACGACACCGGCGGCACCCAGGTCGCCCACGATACCGCCGGCGGCGACCGCGGCCTGCTCGTCGACACCACCGACCTCGCCGCCACCCGCGCCTCCTTCGCCGCCGTCGGCGCAGAAGGCGACGCCGACCTCTTCTTCGAGTTCTACAGGCACTGCCGCGACCTCACCGAAAAGCTCTGGCCCACCCTGACGCAACCGCTGCTTCGGCGCAGCGAAGCGCGCACGCTGGTCGACGCCGATCGCACTTGGCACTCGATGATCGAGCGGCCGATCGGCAAGATCATCGAGCGGCATCTGCAGAACGATCTGGTTCGGGGGGTCATTCTCACCGACGCGCTCATCGGCACCTTCGCCCGCGCACTCGACGAAGATCTGGCCCAGAACGTGTGCTTTCTCTATCACCTCATCGGGCAGGGAACAGGCGAGTGGAACGTTCCGGTCGGCGGCATGGGCGCCGTCACCGACGAGTTGCTGCGAGCCGCGGTGGAGGCGGGCGCGACGATCGTCACCGATGCCGAGGTACTGGCCATCGACGTCGGCAAGGTGCCGCAGCCGGCGAGCGCGAACGACCTGGCAGCATTCAGCACGAATTCACCCGCCGAGACTCCCGCGACGATTCGGTATGTCGTCGCGGGCGTTCGGCAGAGCATCCGGGCCCACACCGTGCTCTCGAACGTTGCACCGATCGAACTCGAGCGGCTGGTCGGCCGAGCGCGGTCGACCACGTCAGCCGCAGCAAAACCCGAGGGCGCCCAGGTCAAGGTGAACCTGCTGCTCTCGCGCCTGCCGCGCCTGCGCGACCCGAACGTCACGCCCGAGCAGGCCTTTGGCGGAACGTTCCACATCAACGAGACGTACTCCCAGCTCGACGCCGCCTACCTCGAGGCTGCCGCCGGGCAGCTGCCGAACCCGCTGCCGTGCGAGATCTACTCGCACTCGCTGGCCGACCCGAGCATCCTCTCGCCCCAGTTGCAGGCCGCCGGAGCCCAGACCCTCACAGTGTTCGCGCTGCACACCCCCACCCGGCTCGTCACTCCCGAGACCAACGACGTCTTCAGAACCGAAGCGCAGGCCGCCGTGCTCGCCTCGCTCAACAGCGTGCTGGCCGAGCCCATCGAAGACTGCCTGCTGCTCGACGCTTCGGGCGAACCCTGCATCGAGACCAAAACCACTCTCGACATCGAAGAGGCGTTACGGATGCCCGGGGGCAACATCTTTCACGCTCCCCTCTCGTGGCCCTTCGTCGACGACGATGCCCCCCTCTCCACTCCCGCCGAACGCTGGGGAGTCGCCACCCCGTACCCGCGGGTGCTGCTGTGCGGGTCAGGTGCGCGCCGCGGCGGAGCAGTCAGCGCACTCGGCGGACACAACGCCGCCATGGCGGTGCTCGAAGAACGTGCCGAGGCCGGTAGGCCTGGGCGATCATCGAAAGGCAGTTCCCGATGAATCCGTCAGCAGAAAGCGCGACCGGCTCCGCCGGCCAGACCGGCAAACCGGTCACCGACGACGCGTCGAGCGGCGGCGACAGCCCAGACACCAACGACGACACACCCAACCCAGAAGGGCCGAGCATCACCGACAACGCCGTCTACGTCGACGGCAAGCGAACGGCCGAGCCCCGCACGCTCGACGAAACGTTCGAGGTCATGCGTGAAAACCACGGCGTGGCCTGGATCGACATGGTGCACCCCGATCGCGCCGAACTCCAGGCCGTGGCAGATGAACTCAGCCTGCACCATCTCGCCGTGACCGACGCTCTGACCGGGCATCAGCGATCGAAACTCGAACGGTACGGCGAGACGCTCTTCGTGGTGCTGCGCCCCGCGAAATACCTCGACGACGTCGAGAAGGTGAAGTTCGGCGAGGTGCATGTGTTCATGGGGCCCGACTTCGTGGTGTCGGTGAAACACGGAGATTTTCCCGATATCGGGCTCGTTCGAAAGCGAATGGAAGAGCATCCCGAGCTCTTATCTGGTGGCCCGCGAATGATTCTGTACGGCTTCATCGACCTGGTCGTCGATGGATACGCGCCCGTGCTCGAAGGTCTCGAGAACGACATCGATGAGATCGAAGATCAGCTTTTCAGTGGCGATCGAGAGGTTTCGCGCCGCATCTACGATCTTTTGCGCGAGGTCATCGACTTTCAGCGGGCGACGCACCCTCTCGAGGAGATGCTGCAGAGCCTGATCGAGGGGCTTGAAGCGACTGAGCAAGGCCCGGTCGCTTCCTCTCCGGGCGCTTCCTCTCCGGGCGACGCCGCCCCTCCGGTCGACGCTCACGAACTCGCCGAAGACGACGCAGCCCAACTGCTCGAACTCAAACGCCACCTGCGCGACGTGCTCGACCACGTCATTCGTATCATCGACCGCTCGGAATCGTTCAGAACCCTGCTCGAGAATGCCCTCACCGTTCATTCGACGCTGATCGCCCAGAAGCAGAACGACGAAATGACGCGCATGACCGAGACCAGCCTCGCCCAGGGCGAGCAGGTCAAGAAGATCTCGGGCTGGGCCGCCGTGCTTTTTGCGCCCACCCTCGTGGCGGCCATCTACGGCATGAACTTCACCAACATGCCCGAGCTGAAGTGGTTTCTGGGTTATCCCTTCGCGCTCGCCCTCATGCTCGGCTCGGGAATCGGCCTCTACATCGTCTTCAAGAAGCGCGGCTGGCTCTGACGCCGGCCCCTGACTATGCCCAGGTGCAGCGGGTAAAATCGCCTGATGGCCGTGCCCAAGATCATTCTGTACTACGTCTTCGCACCGCTGCCCGACCCCGAAGCCGTGCGGCTGTGGCAGCGCGACCTCTGCGAGAGCCTCGGGCTTCGGGGGCGCATCCTCATTTCGGCGCAGGGCATCAACGGAACCCTCGGCGGCGAACTGAACGCGGTCAAGAAGTACCTGCGCAAAACTCGCGAGTACCCCGCCTTCAAGAACCTCGACGTGAAGTGGAGCGAAGGCACCGCGCTCGACCCCACTACCGCGACCCCCGCGGCGCCACACGGATTCTCCACCGACTTTCCACGCCTCACCGTGAAGGTGCGCGACGAGATCGTGAGCTTCGGCGCCCCGGGCGAACTCTTCGTCGATGACTCCGGCGTTGTCGGCGGCGGCACGAAGCTCTCACCCACCGAACTGCACGAGCTGGTCGAGGCGCAGAAGCAGGCCGGCGACGATGTGGTGTTCTTCGACGGGCGCAACTCCTTCGAGGCCGAGATCGGCCGCTTCGAGGGCGCCATCGTGCCCGACGTCAGCAACACCCGCGAGTTCGTCGCCGAGCTCGAGAGCGGCAAATACGACCACCTCAAATCGAAGCCCGTCGTCACGTACTGCACGGGCGGCATCCGCTGTGAAGTGCTGTCGTCGCTGATGACCGCGCGCGGATTCTCGAACGTCTACCAACTCGACGGCGGAATCGCGCGCTACGGCGAGACGTTCGGCGACTCCGGGCTCTGGCAGGGGTCGCTGTACGTTTTCGACAACCGGCTCTCCTTGAATTTCACTCCGGATGCTCGTACCATCGCCACCTGCGTTCGGTGCGCCTCACCGACCAGCGCCATGCAGAACTGTGCCGATCTGTCGTGTCGGGCGCAACTCGTCGTCTGCGGCGACTGCTCCTCCACAACGGCGGTGTGGTGCGAGTTGCACACAGTGGAGGCGGCTCTCTCGCCTTCGGTCGGAGCCGAGTCATAGGCTGAGGCCATGACCTCCCTTCACCCCACAGCTTCTCTCCAGCACCGTGCCGACGAACTTCTTCGCCTGCACACCTCCGCCGAAATCTTGAGTGTCGTCAACGTTTGGGATGTGGTGAGTGCCAAAGCCATCGCCGACATCTCCGAGACCACCGCGCTCGCCACGGCAAGTCACAGCATCGCGGCGCTCTTCGGGTACGAAGACGGTGAGCAGATTCCCGTCGATCTGATGATCGACATGGTCGGTCGCATCGCAGCAGCCACCGACCTGCCGGTGAGTGCCGACCTCGAGGCAGGCTACGGGGCGCCCGGCGAGACCGTGCGCAAAGCCATCGACGTGGGAGTCGTGGGTGCCAACCTCGAAGACCAGATGAAGCCGCTCGCCGATTCCGTCGCCGCCGTGGCAGAAGTGGTGGCGGCCGGCCAGGCCGAGGGCGTGAACTTCGTGCTGAACGCGCGCACCGACGCGTTCCTCCGTGCCGGTTCCCGCCCGCTCGACGACGTGATCGCCGATGCCATCGAGCGCGGCCGTGCCTTCCTCGACGCCGGCGCCGCCTGCGTCTTCGTTCCCGGCAAACTCGACGCCGACACCGTCGCCCGTCTGGTCGAGGGTATCGGCCCCCAACGCATCAGCGTCATCGGCGTTCCGGGCTCCCTGCGCCCGTCCACCCTCGAAAAGCTCGGCGTAGCCCGCATCTCCTACGGCCCCTGGAGCCAGCGCGTGGCCCTCACGGCTCTCGCCGACCTAGCCATCTCCCTCTACGGCGACGGCACCCTCCCCGACAACGCCCGCGCCCTCAACTAACTCCGCCAGCAGCATCGTTTTTCGGCTTCGGCGAGAGTCAGCTGATTTATACGCGCAAAAGCTTGTCCGGCGCGACCTTCGCCCGGCGGCGTAGCTTCTCCGCTTCACACGTGCGGAGGGCGCCCACAACGGCGTTAAAACCAGGCTATGCCGACGACGTCCAGGCCGGAATCGGGCCGTAGGCGCCGGCAGGGGCCTCTGACCGCGGCAAGCAGAAGGCGCGGCTGCCCGATGGGCCGGCAGCGCCGCACCGGCACCAGCCCCGCAGTTCCGTTCACGATCATCGGGTTTGTCATCGCCGTGTTCGTCGTGGGCCTGTACGTATGCCGAAGAAGTATGCGTGGACTCGCCGCAGCGACAGGAATATGCGTTCTCCCGCCGGGAGACATCTCTCTCGGCGGGTGGGTAGAAACACTGCCTCTTCCATGGAGCACCGAATAGACACCACCAATCAGGCGCGAAAGGAGCGTCTCATCAGCGCAGCAACTGACGTGACGATCCGGTGCGTTCTTCTCAGGATGCGGCTGATGGTTTAGCTGATCTTGTGGTGGGGTGCGTCTGGTGCGTCGGCTGCCGGGCCGACTCCGACGGGGATGCCGGCCTCGGGGTGGTTGAGGTCGAACGCGGGGGATTCTGATCGGATGCGGGGCATGCTGGTGAAGTTGTGTCGTGGGGGCGGGCAGGAGGTTGCCCATTCGAGTGAGCGGCCGAATCCCCAGGGGTCGTTGACTGTGATTTTCGGGGAGTGGCGTGCGGTGATGTAGACGTTCAGGAAGAAGGGAATCATCGATGAGGCGAGGAGGAACGATCCGATGGTTGAGATTTGGTTCATCCAGGTGAAGCCGTCGGCGGCGGAGTAGGTGGCGTAGCGGCGCGGCATCCCGGCCACTCCGAGCCAGTGTTGGATGAGGAACGTGGTGTGGAAGCCGATGAAGAGCAGCCAGAAGTGCCACCGGCCGAGCTTTTCGTTCAGCATCCGGCCGGTGAATTTCGGCCACCAGAAATAGAATCCGGCGAACATCGCGAAAACGACGGTGCCGAACACGACGTAGTGGAAGTGCGCGACCACGAAGTACGAGTCAGAGACGTGGAAATCGAGCGGCGGCGACGCGAGGATGACGCCGGTGAGGCCGCCGAACGTGAACGTGATGAGAAAGCCGACAGCCCAGATCAGCGGTGTTTCGAAGGTGACGGATCCGCGCCACATGGTGCCGACCCAGTTGAAGATCTTCACACCTGTCGGTACAGCGATGAGCATGGTCATCAGTGAGAAGAACGGCAGCAGAACCGACCCGGTGACGTACATGTGGTGCGCCCAGACCGTCACCGACAGGGCGGCGATGGCGATCGTCGCGTAGACGAGTGTTTTGTAGCCGAACAGGGGTTTGCGGCTGAAGACGGGGAGCACTTCGCTGATGATGCCGAAGAACGGCAGTGCGATGATGTACACCTCTGGGTGGCCGAAGAACCAGAACAAGTGCTGCCAGAGCAGCGCGCCGCCGTTAGCGGGGTCGTAGATGTGCGCGCCGAAGACCCGGTCGATACCGAGTGCGGAGAGTGCCGCCGCGAGCACGGGGAACGCCATCAGGATGAGGATGGCGGTGACCAACGTTGTCCACGTGAACAGCGGCAGTCTGAACATTGTCATGCCGGGGGCGCGCATCGTGATGATGGTGGTGATGAAGTTCACCGCGCCGAGGATGGTGCCGAAGCCGCTGAGGATGAGCCCGAAGACCCAGAGGTTGCCGCCGTCTCCTGGTGTGAACGTCTGACTCGAGAGGGGGGCGTAGGCGAACCAGCCGAACGACGCGGCCCCTTGCGGGGTGAGGAAGCCGGAGACCGCGATGAGGGAGCCGAAGCTGTAGAGCCAGAAGGCGAGAGCGTTCAGCCTCGGGAATGCTACGTCGGGGGCGCCGACCTGCAGCGGCATGAGCACGTTCGCGAACCCCGAAAACAGCGGCGTCGCGAACATCAGCAGCATGATCGTGCCGTGCATGGTGAAGAGCTGGTTGTACTGATCGTTCGTCGCTAACAGCTGCTGGCCTGGTTCGAAAAGCTGCGCCCGCATCACCAAGGCCATGACCCCGCCGAAACAGAAATAGATGAACGACTCAATCAGGTAGAGGTACCCGATGACTTTGTGGTCGGTCGAGGTGACCCAACGCACGAGCACATTGCCCTTGCGCTTCGCTGCCGGGCTGACTTCTACCCGGTCATCCACCCTGCTCATCAGCAGCTCCTTCCAGCCGCCGTGATCCGCCGTGTTGGTCGGCGGCCGATCATTGGCCTGCCTCCTGCGCGGAGGATTGAGAGGGAAATGCGGGGGAAAGAAATGTCACCACGCTGCCTCGATCCCGAACTTCGAACTGACTTTTCCGAGGGGAGATGTCCGCTCGGATGGGAAACCAGCAGCCGGGGTCTGAGGCGACTACTGGTTAGTGTAGCGGCAGAGCATCGTTGTGGGTCGGGATGCGCGAGACGGATCCCGAATAGTAAATGGGTTAGGGAGTGAAGACCGCAGTGAGAGCCGCGAGCGAAAGCATCAAAACACGAACACGACATGCATATTCCACGTCCGTCTCAGTCCGGTATGCACCTGCTCTGGAGCAACGCCCGGAACACTGACGCCGAGTCGCAACGAGGCAGACACAACCCCTGGTGGATGCACAACCGATCGTCTTACGGTGAAACGCCTCTACCGCTTTCAGCGGCAGAGAAAGCGAAACAGGAGAGCAACCTCTCACTCAGCGGAAGAACGATCGCATCTCGGTTAGGCGGCGAGAGCCGCCGGCGGCGGGGTGGCCGCGGAGCGGGCCGCAGCGGCGCGCGCAGCGCGGCGCTCTCTGCGGCCGAGGCGACGTTCGCGCGCGAAAGCTCGCGCGTCGGGGCTCGAGAGCGCGAAGAGCAGCAAGATGTCGAAGCTGAGGTTGACCAGGCCCGTGGTGGTACCGAGGTCGGCCTGGTTGTTCACGAACTCGATGGCCACGCTCGCCACCGTGATGAGGCTCAACGTCATCACCACGAACCGCGCCCAGTTATACCCCACGAACACCAGCTGCGCGAGCACCAGGTAGCCCACAAACGCCACAATCGCGAGGCCCACAATGACCCAGACGGCGATGTCGGCGAGCTGATCGCCATCGATGCCGGCACCCGAAGGCAGGTCGATTCGCACCGCCGCCACCGAGTCGGCCCACGTCGCGAACACCGCGATCACCGAGAGAGCCCCAATGGCACCACGGATGATCATCAGCAGATAACTCAAATAGATGGAGATGGGCCGCTTCACCCGGTTCGACGCCGCCGAATCTCGTGCCGTGTCGAGAACCACGTGCCCGAGCAGCGTCGCATCGGCCGGCAACGGAGCCGAATCGACGACTTCGGCGCTCGCCGCCCCTTCAGCAGAAACCGGCACACGAGTGAGGTCGACAATGGGCAAATCGCCATCGGTGGTGATCGCGTCACCACCGCCGTTCACCGCGTGATACCCGGTGGAGAAGTTACGGATGACGGTGAAAACGCCTTCAGGGTTGGCATCTTGCAGGGTGGCGACGATGTGATCGCGTTCACGATCTGTTTCGCGCTCGATGCGGTGGGTTACCTGCAGTGTGAAAAGCGAGATACCCACGTTGCGGTCGTAGGTTCCCGCGGCCATCCACTCAGCCTCGTAGCCGCCCGGCAGAAGCCAGCCTTCTGGCGTCTTCCAGAACCTCACGTGGTGGCGTTTGGCAGGGTTTCCGTCGACTTCTTGCTGATACGTGAAGTCTTGGATGTTTCCGAACAGGTACAGCGGGCTCACCGGTGCGTCAGAGTAGCTGCGCCTCGAGAGAGTGGATGTCACGATGCGAAGCGCACTGCGAAAGCCGACCTCGTCGGCACGATGCCATCCGGCAGCCAGCATGGCGGTGTGCAGCTGAGCCTCAGAGCCGAACAATGCGAGGTTGACCGGGTCACCGAGCAGGCCCTCGTTCGTGCGGGCGCGGCCGATGAAGTAGTCGGGCACGTAAATGTGAGTGAGCATGCTGTGCAACCGCGGCAGGAGCAGGTAGGCGAGCAGCGCGTAGAAGACGATCAAGAACCACAGGTACTGAAAACCGTGACTGAACGACTGCGAGAGCACGAGGTAGGCGAGCCATGCGGCCGAGGCGGCGCCTAAGAAGAAGTAGACGTTGTCGAGCGTCGCCATCAGCCGGCCCCGGCGGTCTTTCTTGGGCGGCAGCGGCGGGGCGAGCGAGGCGGCATCGGCGGTGGGGTCGAACGGGGCCGGCTGCATTCGAGGCAACGGTTCGATGGGCGGCCGCACCGTTGCCGGCAACGCGGCTTCGGCGGCGCTCTCGCGGTCGATCGGCGCGCTCTCGGGGGCCCTGCCTGCCGAATCGAGGGTACTTCCCGCCATTCGTTAACCGTAAGGCACACATGCCCCTCACTGCACCCGATTGACCGCAAGATCCCATCACTCGCGCCCGACCCGCCACGAACATCCACCCCCTAATATGCCGCCAAGCGCATAGGCTGGTTGCCAATCATCCGCAAGCGATTGTGCACCACGGCTCGCCTCGGTGCGCTGAGCGCCTGCGACGACCGAGGGCCCGCACCGCAGCCGAAAGGCTGTACCCGGGCCTGCACACGAAGGGGTGAGATGCCAGACGGCGTCACTATCGAGTTCACGAACGTCACAAAACGTTTCGGCTCGGTCGAAGCCGTCTCCGACCTCTCATTCACCGTCGAACCGGGGCAGATCACCGGCTTTCTGGGCCCCAATGGCGCCGGCAAAACGACGACACTCCGGATGCTCTTGGGCCTCGTCACCCCGACCAGCGGCACCGCCACCTTCGGCGGCGTCGCCTACCGTGACCTGCCATCGCCCCTCGGCACCGTGGGGGCCGCCCTCGAAGCCGCGAGCTTTCACCCTGGCCGCACGGCCGCCGACCACCTGCGCATCTATGCCCAAGCCGCCGCGCTGCCCCGCGCCCGCGTCGCCGTGGTGCTCGAACAGGTGGGCCTTGAGGGGTACGCGAATCGGCGTGTCGCGGGCTACTCGCTCGGCATGCGCCAACGGCTCGGACTCGCCTACGCGCTGCTGGGCGACCCGAGTGTTCTGGTGCTCGACGAGCCCATCAACGGGCTAGACCCGGAGGGCATCCGCTGGATACGCCTCTTCTTACGCCAGCTGGCGGCTGAAGGTCGAACGGTGCTGGTCAGCTCTCATTTGCTCTCTGAGGTGCAGCAGAGCGTTGACGAAGTGGTGATCATCGCGCACGGAAAGCTCATTCACCGCGGTACCCTCGCGAGCCTCGATATGGTCGACAGCAAGCAGGTCATCGTCGATTCACCGAACCGCGACGGCCTCGGCTGGGCGCTGCAGGCCGCCGGGTACGCCTTTCGCAGCCTGCGCGGCGGCGTCATCGTCGACAACGCCGAGGCCACCGAGATCGGGCGCATTGCCTTCGCGGCCGGCATTGCGCTCAGCTCGCTGTCGCAGAAGCACGCCGGTCTCGAAGACTCGTTTCTGGCGCTCGTCGGCGAAGAGGGTGCACTGTGAAGTCGCTCGGCCGCGCGGTGCACGCCGAATTCACCAAGGTCACGACCACCAGACTGTGGTGGATTCTCGCCCTCATCATGGTGATCTACGTCGCTCTCGTCGCGGGTGGCCTGACCGCGATTCTCGGCACGGTCGGCAGCAGCCGCGGCCCGGTCATCTCGAGCGCAGAGCGCGCCCCGCTCATCTACAGCTTCGGGTCGTCGATCGGTTACGTCTTCCCTGTGCTTCTCGGCGCTCTCGTCACGACGGCCGAGTTTCGCCTCAAAACGCTGACGCCCACGTTCTTGGCTACGCCGAAACGCGGGCGCATCCTCGTGGCAAAACTCGTGGCGCTCACCGTTTTCGGCGCATTCTTCGGTGTGCTCGCCATGGCCGCATCGGTGGGCGCCGGCTCGGGGTTGATGGCTGCGTTCGGTCAGGATGCCCAATTAGGCTCATCTGCGATCTGGGCGCTCATCGGGCGAGCCATTCTGGCGATGGCGCTGTGGTGCGCGGTGGGTGTTGGACTAGGCGTTCTCGTGCCCAGCCAAGTCGCGGCCATCGTCATTGTGCTGGCGTTCACTCAGTTCGTCGAACCCATTCTGCGCTTCGCATCGGGTCTCACCGACTGGAGCGCCCAGGTGGGCAAGTTTCTGCCCGGCTCAGCCTCAGACGCTCTCGTCGGGTCGAGCTTCTATTCGCTCTCGGCTCCGTCGCTCGTGGCTCTCGATTGGTGGCAGGGCGCCCTTGTTCTGCTGGCGTATGCCGTGGTCGCCGCCGTTCTGGGCTACTTCACGTCGTGGCGCCGCGACGTCACCTGAGGCACGCCTAGGTCGTCACCTGGGTTGCGCACAAGCACCTTCAGCGCGCTCGCGCGGTGCCTTTGCGCAACCTCGGCTGCACCGCGCGTGCCTAGAGTAGAAGCATGTTTCGCGCGATCGTTGTAGACGAAGGTAAACCGGCCGAGATCAGAGAGGTCGACGACGACTTCCTGCAACCGGGCGAGGTGACCATCGACGTCGAGTACTCGAGCGTCAACTTCAAAGACGGTCTGGCGCTCGCCGGCAACCGCGGGGTAGTGCGCACCTTTCCGATCATCCCGGGCATCGATCTTGTCGGCACGGTTGCGGCATCTGATTCGGCGCGATTCGCCGTAGGCGATCTGGTGCTGCTGAACGGCGATGGCATCGGCGAGAGCCGGTTCGGCGGCCTCGCTGAGCGCGCACGGGTGCGAGCGGATGCCCTGATTCCGTTGCCCGAAAACCTCAGCGCCTCGCGTGCGGCCGCCATCGGTACCGCGGGGTTCACCGCGATGATCGCTGTGTTGGCGATTGAGCGGCTGGGCATCCTGCCGACCGCCGGAGACGTGTTAGTCACGGGTGCAGCTGGCGGAGTGGGCTCGGTCGCCATTGCTATGCTCGCCGCCCGGGGCTATTCGGTCACCGCCTCGACGGGTCGCGCTGAGGCCGAAGGCGACTACCTGCGCCGGCTCGGTGCAGCCGACGTCATCGATCGCGCTCAGTTCTCTGATCCGGGCAAACCTCTGCAGAAGGCGCGCTGGGCGGGGGCCATCGACTCTGTGGGCAGCGCGACGCTGGCCAATGTGCTCGCCCAGACGAACTACGGCGGCGTGGTGGTGAGCTGCGGTCTCGCCCAGGGCGGCGACCTGCCGTCGAGTGTGATGCCGTTCATCCTGCGAGCCGTCACGTTGACTGGTGCGAACTCAGTGGATGCTCCGCTCGCGTTGCGCGAGCAGGCGTGGGCCGCGCTTGCCACCGAACTCGACCTCGACCTGCTCGATTCGATGACCTCGACCACCGACCTTGCCGGAGCCCTCGACGCCGGGCCGACGATTCTCGGTGGGCAGATTCGCGGACGCACGGTAGTGGATGTGCGGCGGTAGTGCCTGCGGGGAGGTAGCGCCTCGCGAGAGAACCCTCAGCAGAACAGTACTTTAGTGAGATAAAATCAGCTATCATGAATGCTTCACGTGTTGCATTCATGATGAGGAGCTGCGTTTTATGGCACAAGTCGCCGATCGCCGGTCGGCGCCCGCCGCGACACCGGCCGCCGGCTCGATTGCCGCCGGGTCGATGGCCGCCGACTATCGGGTAGGAGTCGCCGCCCTTCCGGCATCGGGCCTGGTCGCCCGGCTCTTCGGCGGCGAGCGCCGGGTGGTGGGCCTCGACGCGGCTCGCGGCGTGGCACTGTTTCTGCTTCTGGCGAGCGCCGCCGCGAGCATGACGATGGGCGCATCGCCAGCGAGCGACCCGTTCAGCTTCAGCGATCTGGCCACGCTCTCCCTGACGAACCCGGCCGGCTGGGCTGCGGCCCTCACGCCTGATCGGCTGTTCGCCGCTGCACTCGTTCTGTTCGCCACCGTCGCGGGCTCCTCGGTGAGCCTGTTTTCAGGGGGGTACGAGGGTTTCGCTGACGTAGCTTCGGTGCAGGCTCGCTTTCGGGTTGTGTTGCGCAGCTCCCTTTTCACGGTGTGCGCTGTGGCACTCGCCCTGATGGCGCAGCACCTGCACTTCGTCGCGCTCCTGCTGGCGGCAGAACTGCTGCTCTACATTGCGGTACTTTCGATGGTCGACGTGGTCATGGCCCGCTGCGGTGCGGCGCTGCTGTTCAGCCTTGCGGCCGCGAGCGCGTTCGGTTTTCCCCTTCTTGCGCGACTGATTTTCGACGCCGGGGGTTCGGCGGCGCTTCGGCAGCTGTCGTTTGTGTTGCCCTGGATCGCGCTCTTTCTCTGCGGAATGGCCATCGGCCGGCTGCCTCTGCGTCGCCTCGCGCCCCGACTTTTTCTGCTCGGCTCTGGGTTGCTGATCTGTGCCGCAGGCATCGCTGGGTTCTGGGCGGTGAATAATGTGAGCCTTCCGGGGTGGCTGCAGCTCGCTGCGGGCACCGAAAATGCGGCGACGGTCGCCGGCGGGTTCACGGGCATCACGTTCGGAGCGCCCGCTACTGTTCCGATTGTCGTCGCCGCGGGCGGGGTAGCACTCACGTGTCTCGCCCTGTGCCTTGTTATCGGCCGGGCCGCGAGATGGGCACTCGTATTCTTCAGTGCACCGGGCTCACTGTCGTTGAGCGTGACCACCGTTGTTGCGGCGGCGGCGATTGTCGGTGGAGTCGCCGCACCGGGCTCGCCGATGCAGGTGGCGATCGGCACGGCGATACGCGAGGTCAGCGGTGGCAATCGTGCTTTCTTGACTCTGGAGTTCATCGGCGCAACAGCGTTGCTGGGGGTCGCCTGGCGGTTGTGCCTCGGCACGGGGCCACTCGAGAGGCTCATCGCTCTGATCGGTACGGCGCTGACTCGGGTGTCGGTGGCCGATTCAGTGGTGTCGAACGTGGCGGCAGAGGCGGCCCAGAACGCCAGTTCGTCGCACCAGACCCGGGCGGCCCTGGCACCACAGGCCGCTGGTTCTGCTGCTACCGCCGCTGCTGCCACTGCTGCCAAGGCACCTCATACGGCTCGGTCGACGTTCAGCTATCCGCCGATTCCTCCCGACGACCCGAGCTACGACGACCTGATCGTACCGCCGCGGGTGGCGCCAGCCCCGGCGTCTCGGGTGGCGCCCGTCGCGGCGGCTCCGATAGCGCCGGTCGAGGCGGTCGAGCCGGTCGAGGCGGTCGGGCCGGTCGAGGCGGTCGAGGCGGTCGAGCCGGTCGAGGCGGTCGAGGCCCAAGGGGTGCAGCGCACGGGCGCGCCGGTGCGCTCGTCGTGGAGCCCGGGCCAGTCCCTCGGGCGCCTGCCGTACTGACGCATGCAGCCTCAGAAGCACTGCGCCCGATTGCTCATCGCGGCTGAACAAGCAACGTCGCCGGCGCTCACAAGAGTCATTCTCGATGAAGCGGTCACTCTCGCCGATGCGCTCGGCGACGAATCACTCGGCTACGCCGCCCGGCTCACTCTCATCTCGGCTGCGGCCGACACCTGCGACACCACGACCCGTCTGAGCGCGTTCGATTGGTGTGTCTCACGGCACCTCAGTAACCCGACCGTCTACCCGGCGAGCATCGCAACCATCGATCTGCTGAACGAGTCAGTGCTCATTCCCGAGGTCGTTGCGAGAAATGCGTCGTGCTCGCTGGCCTCGATCACGAACGAGCTGGCGAGACTGCAGAGCCTCGTCGACGCGAACGGCCAAGCGCCCACTGCCGGGTTGTACGCCCGGCTGAAGGTTGCCCGCGTCACTCGGCAGCCTGGCGAACTCGAATCGATCACGGCACTGCTGCACAACGCGGCGCCCGACCGGTATACGCCGTGCCCCACCTGCAACCACCTGCGCGTGGCGCTCGACTTCGCCGCCGCCGAGCGCTTCGCGGAGTCGGCCGCCGCGTTCGACGTGTACTTCGACGCGACATCGCAGTGCGCAGCGTGCCTGCCCGAAGCCTACGCGCGAAGCCTCTCGGTCTACCTGGCCACGAGGCAACCCCTCAAAGCATCGAGTTCGCACCAACGCGGGTACGAACTTGTTCGATCGAACCCGCGCCAGCTGGCCCTGCTCGCTGCGCACCTGGAGTACTGCGGGATGATCGGCGATGTGCCTCGCGCGCTGACCCTGATCGAACGCCATCTGCTCTGGCTCGACGCCGACCCACTCGACTCCTACGCTCAATTCGAGGCACTGCGAGCACTCGCGGGCGTCTGCCGCGCGCTGGTAGGCACCGGTCACGGCGATCGTGCGATTCTCGTGACCGCAGATTCTGCACTACCGGGCTATCTGCGACTCGATTCGACGCCCGGTTCGACTCTGACCGTTCACTCACTCGGCGAACGATGCACTCGGGCCGCGCGAATCTTGGCCAGATGCTTCGACGAACGTCATGCCAATGAGTACTTCACCGCGCGTCTGGTCGCGATGCTCGACCTGGCCAACGTGGCCGACGTGGCCGGGCGCGACCGGCCGTCGGTTCGCGCGCGCCAAGCCCTGGCGCTGCCGTTCGACGAGGTGAGCCCGGCACAGCTCTCGGCGCTCGGCCGCACCGCACCGGCCTCAGAGCTGTGGCTGCAACTCGCTCGCGAGAGAGCGAGCGTCGAAGACACGGCCACGGCAGAGTCGGCGCTTCAGCACGCCCACGAAGCACTCGAGCACGAGGTGCGAGCTGCCGGCGGTGGCGGCGGTGGCGGCGGAGGTGACGACTCCGGCGGTACTGGCGCCGGCTACCGCGGCAGCCGCGGCCACAGCGAGAGCGACGGTGGCAGCGAGAGCGACAGCACTAGCGTCGATCGGCTTCACGTCAGATGCCAGATCTACGGCCTGCAGATTTCGCTGGCCGTCGCTCGTGGCGATGACGGGCGTGCTCTCAACTTTCTCGGGTTACGAGCAGACACCCTCATTGCGGCTCGCCACCTCGATCTCGCCGAGGCCGAGTTGAATCTCGGTCTCGTGATGTTCGGCGCTGATCGGGCGGACGGCGCCGACAGGGGCGGGCGAGCCGACGGAGCCGACGGCGAGCAGGCGCTGCGTGCAGCACTTCGTCAGGCCCGCGAAGAGCGAGCGGAGCCGGAGGTCGAGCTGAGCATCCTGAACGCCCTGGCCGAACGCCTTCTTCGCACTCAGCAGCCGCAGGAGGCATCGGTGCTCGCGCTCGAGGCGGTGAAGCTCTGCGGTCACGACCCCGAGAATCCGCACATTCAGCGGTCACTGATGACGCTGGCGCACGCACAGTCGCTGTCGGGTCAGCTCGAGGCAGGCAGAGCGACCACGACTCGCCTTGTGCGGCACGATCTCGATCGAGCGACCAAAGCCAGGGCACTGCTACTGCGAGCCGCGTGCACTCTCGACCCCTCAGCGCTGAACGATGCCGTCAGCGACGCCGACCGTGCACTCGCCCTGTACAGCGAACTCGGGTACGGCAAGGGCATCATCGACGCGTGCGCCCAGCTCGCCCTGCTGCTCGAAGAAGTGGGCGTGCAGGTCGGAGTCGTCGAGGCCTGGCGACAGGCGCTGCAGGAGTGCGAACGTCTGAACCAAGCCGGCACGAGTCTCATTCGCTTTCGACTCGCCCGCGCGCACCTCGCAGCCGGTGACGGCGACGCAGCGGCAGTGAATGTGGAGAGCGTGCTCGACGAGGCGTACCTGGGCCGTGCTCCGACGCCTGAGATCGTCGAACTTCTGTACTGGCTGGGGCACAGCTACCGGGCCACCGAGAACGACGAGCTTGCCTACAGCTGCTGGAGTGTCGCGCTTTCACTTGCCGTGCCGAGCGGCGCGATGCGCGAGGCCGTTCGGCTGGGGCTCGCCCTCGGTCGACTCTTATTCGATTGCAACGATTCTGACGCGGTCGACGTGCTTCTTGAAACCGTCAACCGCGCAAGGCAGCTCCCCGAGCCGTGGGAGCTCGTGGACTCATTGCATCTGCTCGGCCAAGCGCAGTGCGAGTTCGGGCAGGCCGAAGGGCTCGAGACGCTCGACGAAGCCATTCGTGTCGCCGATGAACACAAGTTCGACCTCGATGCGCTCGTGGCAAGCGTCACCGAGTCGCGAGCGCACGGGCTCGATGCGCTCGGGCGAGATGACGAAGCTCTGGAGACCGCTCGGCGTTCGGCGTGGCTGTTCGAGCGGGTGGGGGAGCGATCATCCGCTGGCCTGGCGCATCTGTTCGCGGCGCGAATGCTCGAGTGCGCCCACAGAACCGACGAGGCGCAGAGCGAATACGAACGGAGCCTCGAGCTTGTCGCGGGCGACAGTGCCGTCGCCCAGCTCGTGGCCGGCGAGTTGCACGCGCTGACCTCGGGTTAGATCCACTGCCGGCGGGTGGCGGGTGGCGGGTGGCGGGTGGCGGGTGGCGAGTTCGGGTGGCGGGTTCGGGTGGCAGGCTCGGGTGGCGGGTTCGGGTGGCAGGTTCGGGTGGCAAGTTCGGGTGGCAGCTGCAGCTCACTCGCGACGGCGTCGGCGTCGGCGTCAGGCGACTCAGTCGCGTCAGGCGACTCAGCCGCGTCAGTCGGCCGCGATCTTCGTCGCGTCGGCCGACTCGAGCGGCGGCAGGCGCAAGGCGCGCAGCAGCGTGAGCGAATGGCGCGTGGTCACGATGATGCGTGAGAACTCCGAGTTCTCAAGGTCGATCACCACCGACGTGCGCGTGCCCTTGATGAGCAAGAAGTCTTTGCCGTCGTGAAACTTCCACGACCCCACGGCGAGCGTCAGCGGAATGGCGGTGCCGGGCGCCCGGATTCCGCGCACCCACACCCACGGGTCGTCGGTGAGCGCAGCCGAGCGGATGTTCTCGAGCGGCACCTCGATGTCGCTGCGCCTCAACGACATGAGCTTTTCGGCTCGCGTCAACCTGATCTCCAAACGATCGGGGTGCACGAACAGAACTGCCATGGTTCTAGTCTGCCTGCGAAACCTCGCGAGCGGAACGAGCCGCGCCCGGGAGCGCCGACACAATGCGCTCGATTGCAGCATCGTCGAGCGCCGCAGACACGAACCAGGCCTCGAAAACCGAGGGCGGCAGCGAAACTCCGGCGTCGAGCATGTGGTGAAAGAACGGCGCATACCGAAACGACTGCTGCGCCTGAACCTCGGCGTAGGTGCGGGGGCCGCGGATGGCCGGGGCTGGCCCCGAATCGGCGGTGCTGCCGTCACCGCCGCCGACCGCCGCCGTGCCGGTGTCACCGAACGCGCCGAACTCGCCGAACTCGCCGAACGCGAAACTGAACAGATTGCCCGCGCGCTGCACCGAATGGGCCACACCTTCGGCCGCCAGCGCATCCGAAACCGCATTCGACACAGTGGATGCTGCACCGTCCAACGTCGCGTACACCTCATCATCGGCCAACCGCAGAGTCGCGAGCCCAGCAGCGACGGCCACCGGGTTCCCCGAGAGCGTACCGGCCTGATACACCGGGCCGAGCGGCGCCAAGTAGTCCATCACGTCAGCACGGCCGCCGAGCGCCGCGAGCGGCATTCCACCACCGATAACCTTGCCGAACGTGAACAGGTCGGGCTGGTAGGGCAGGTCAGCGCCCAGATCACGTGCGTCGGCCGCCCCCGTACCGTCGCCGGGCGCGACGGGCGACCCGGGCGCGCCGAATTCGCCGCGCTCACCGCGCTCACCGACCGCCATCAGCGACCGGCCCGACACCTCGAGCCCCCACCACCCCGCCGGCCCCACCCGAAAACCGGTGAGCACTTCATCGACGATCAGCAGGGCTCCGTGCTCGTGCACGATGCCCGCGAGCGCAGCATTGAACCCCGGGTCGGGCGCCACCACGCCCATGTTCGCGGCGGCAGCTTCGGTGATGACCGCCGCGATTTGCCCCGGGTGCGCCTCGAAAACCGCTCGAACCGCGTCGAGATCGTTGTACGGCAGCACGAGCGTCTGCGCGGCGGTCGCGGCGGTCACCCCCGCCGATGCCGGCATCGCGAGCGTGGCCAGCCCCGAACCGGCCTCGGCGAGCAACGAATCTGAATGACCGTGATAGTGCCCCGCGAACTTGACGAGCAGGTCGCGACCGGTGAATCCTCGTGCCAAACGAATGGCCGTCATGGTGGCTTCGGTGCCCGTCGACACCAGCCGAACCTTCTCAACGGGAGCGAGGCCAGCCGACTGGATTCGCGCCCGAACGGCTTCGGCGAGCTCGGTCTCACCGGGAGTCGACGCGCCGAACGAGAGGCCTCGCGCTGCGGCATCCTGAACCGCAGCAACCACCTCGGGGTGCGCGTGCCCCAGAATCGCGGGCCCCCACGAACTGACCAGGTCGACGTACTCGATGCCGTCGGCATCGGTCACGTACGCCCCCTTCGCAGACACCATGAAGCGCGGCGTTCCACCGACCGAACGAAAGGCCCGCACGGGCGAATTCACTCCACCCGGAATCGACACGCTCGCCTTCGCGAACAGAACCTCAGACTCAGACACGTAGCACCCTCTCGTGACGCACAACAGCACTCGGCGTCATAGCAGCGGCTCGCGCAGCGCTCGCGCGATCTCGGGCGCGAAATAGGTCAGCACCACATCAGCCCCTGCGCGCCGGATGCTCGTGACCGACTCGAAGATGGCACGCTCTCTGTCGATCCAGCCGTTCGCTGCCGCGGCTTCGATCATGGCGTACTCACCCGACACCTGGTACGCCCACACCGGAACCGGCGAGATGGCAGCCACGTCGGCCAGCACGTCGAGGTAGCTCATGGCCGGCTTCACCATCACGATGTCGGCGCCCTGCTCGAGGTCGAGCATGGTTTCGCGGAGCCCCTCGCGGCGGTTCGCCGGGTCTTGCTGATAGGTCTTGCGATCGCCCTGCAGCGTTGAGCCGACCGCCTCGCGAAAAGGCCCGTAGAACGCCGAGGCGTACTTGGCCGAGTAGGCCAGAACCGCGGTGTTCTCGAACCCGTTGGTGTCGAGGGCGTCTCGCACGGCGGCGACCTGGTCGTCCATCATGCCAGAGAGGCCGAGCAGCTCAGAGCCGGCGGCGGCCTGGGCGAGCGCCATGTCGCGGTAGCGCAGCAGAGTGGCGTCGTTGTCGACACGGCCCTCAGAGTCGAGCACTCCGCAGTGCCCGTGGTCGGTGAATTCGTCGAGACAGAGGTCGGTCTGCACGACGAGCGCGTCGCCGACTTCGGCCACGACCACTCGAGTGGCTTCGTTGAGAATGCCGTCGGGGTCGGTTGCTCCCGAGCCGATGGCGTCTTTGGCGTCGGGCACACCGAACAGCATGACTCCGCCGAGGCCGAGATCAGCAGCCTCATTCACCGCAGCCCGAACACTTTCAGTGGTGTGCTGCAGGATGCCCGGCATCGAGCTCAGCGGGCGCGGCTCGTTACCCTCCCGCACGAAGAGCGGCAGCACCAGCTCGGCCGGGTTCAGTCGCGTCTCGGCAACGAGCCGCCGCATCGCAGGAGTAGCGCGCAACCGGCGCGGCCTGACCGTGAGGGCGCCGTCGCGGCCGCCGCCGTAAGAACTCATGCCTTAAACCCTACGCGCCCGCGCTGTGTACTTCGGCCCAGGCACGTCGTTCCCAGAACGTCGCCCCGATTTGGCTCGTGCCAGCGCGAGAGAAGCAGGTCAGCGTGACTGCAGCGCCGCTTCTACCAGAGATGCGATCAGCGACTCCGCTGATCGGTCTTCGGCGATGAGGTCGACGCGAAGACCGTACCCACGGGCATCCTGAGCCGTCACCGGGCCGATGCACGCCACAATTGTGCCCTCGGGAATGGGCCCGAGCTGCAGTTGCACTTGCTCGGCCACGCTGCCCGAGGTCACCAGAATGGCGCGAATGGCGCCAGCCGCAATCTCGGCACGAATTGCGGGGTCGACCGGAACGCCGATGGTTCGGTACGCGATCACCGACTCCACCGAGTGCCCGCGCTTGATGAGCCCGTTCGTCAGCACCGGCTTCGCGAGCTCGCTGCGCAGCGTCAGAATGCGAAGCGACGCGCCAGCCTCTTCGAACTGCTTCATCTCTGAGAGCAGCCCTTTTGCCGAGTTGTCTTCGAGCGGAACCAAGTCGACCTTGTAACCCGCGACGGTCAACGCCGCCGCAGTGGTTTCGCCGACGGCCGCGATGCGAGTGGATGCCGGAACCACTGCTTGGTGCGCCGACAGCACATCGACCGTGGTTGCACTCGTCACCGTGAGCCAGTCGAAGGCACCTGAGGCCAGTCGCTGCAGCGCATTGTCGAGCGCGGGAGCATCCTCGGTGGCGGCGAAGTTGATCAGCGGAGCGACGATGGGGGTAGCTCCGACAGCACGCAGATCGCTGGCGACGCCGTGACCCCAGGGCCCGCCGCGCGGAACGAGCACCCGCCAGCCGTACAGCGGTTTCTGCGATGCGGCGCTCGAGAAGGTCACGATCGTGCCCCCAGCTCGGCGAGTTCTGCCGCGCCATCGTCGAGCAGTTGAGCAGCGAGTTCGGCGCCGAGCGCTTCAGCTTGGTCGAGTTGAGCAGCGAAAACGTCGGTGCCGTCGATGAGACCGCTCTGCAGGAGCCCGGCGGCCAACGAGCCCGTCGCGCCAGCCGCACCAGAACCGGCCGGGCCCGCGCCAGCGCCAGCGCCAGCCACCCCACCGGCCAGCCGCACAGACCGCTCACTGCCGAGCTCTTCTGCCCCGTCGGCCCTGTACACCACCGCGGTCAGCGTGAGAATATCGGCCCCACCCTCGGCCGAGATCGAAGCACTAGCCCCGATGGGCGCTGTGCACCCCGCCTCGAGGGCGGCCAGCACCGCGCGCTCGGCCGCGATAGACAGCCGCGTGTCTGCATGTTGTATCAGTGCCAACTCGGGAATGCTGTCCTCCTCGCGCGCTTCAAGTGCCAGTGCGCCCTGGCCGGGTGCGGTCGGCCATAGTGCGAGATCGAAGAATTCGGTGACAGTGTCGAGCCTGCCCAGTCTGGTGAGACCGGCGGCAGCAAGCACCACGGCGTCTAGTTCCCCGCTCGACACCTTTGCCAGCCTGGTGTCGACATTACCTCTAATATCGACAACCGTCGCATCGGGCCTCAGACTGAGCAGCTGAGCGACCCGCCTGGGCGAGCCTGTTCCCACCCGAAAACCTTCGGGCAGCTCGTCGAGGGTGACCCCGTCGCGCGTGATGAGAGCGTCTCGGGGGTCTTCGCGCGCCGGAACGGAGCCCAGCAGCAAACCCGGGTAGGCAGCCGTGGGCAGGTCTTTCAGCGAATGCACGACGATGTCGGCCTCGCCCGCAACCAGTACGGCGCGAAGTGCGCTGGCGAACACACCCGTTCCGCCGATGCTGGCAAGGGATGCCCGTGACGTATCGCCCTCGGTCGTGACCACGCTGATCTGCACCTCTACCCCGGTCAACCGGGTCAGCTCAGCAGCGATCATGCCGGTCTGGGCGAGTGCGAGCGCGCTGCCGCGAGTGGCGATTCGTAAGGTTCGGGTCATGACTTTCGAGCGATTCGGTAAGGAGCAGATCAATAGATCTTACGGAGTAAGCCCCGCAAGAGCCGGTTTGAAGCCGAGGCGAACGTTCTCGCAGCACCCCGAACGGCACACGTCGTACCACGGGCCGAGCGTGGTGAGCGCGGGGCGATCTGCCGTGGGCACACCGTTCACACGCTCGAGAACCAAGTCAATCAGGCCGCTGACGTACTCACGATGAACTCCCGGCGTCGGCACCCGAACACTGTACAAATCGTTATCGCGGGCGGTGTCGGTGGCCTCTTTGTCGAGATCCCATTTGACCTCCATGTGGTCGCTCACAAAGCCGAGCGGAACGATGACCACCGCACGCACGCCCGTAGCTGGCAGCTCGGCGATCACGTCGTTCACATCGGGTTCCAGCCAGGGCTGGCTGGGCGGCCCGCTGCGCGACTGAAACACCAGTTTCCACTCCGGCACGGATGCCCGGCCGACCCCCACGGCCGCCATGACGACTTCGGCCACGGCCCGGTGCTGCGCCTCGTACGCGCCGCCGGTACCGAACCCGCGTTCGGGCGGCCCCGACCTGTCGGCATCGGCCATCGGAATCGAGTGCGTCGAGAACAGCACCTCCACCTCGGTGCCGAGGTCGATTCCGGGCAGGGCGCCCTCGATCTCGTCGAACGCTGCCGCAACACCGTCGATGAACGGCGAGACGAACCCGGGATGATCGAAGAACTGCCTGATCTTATCGATCTGCAGCACGCCGCCCAGCCCGGTCTCGTCAAGCGCCATCGCATAGTCTTCGCGGTATTGGCGGCAGCTCGAATACGAGCTGTACGCGCTCGTGCCGATGGCAATGAGCTTGGTGAATCCGCGCTCGTTGGCTTCGACGAGTGCCTCGGGCAGGTACGGCGCCCAGTTGCGGTTGCCCCAGAGCACCGGCAGATCGATGCCGCGAGCCGCGAGTTCGGCCTCGAGAGCAGCCTTCAGTTCGCGGTTCTGCTCGTTGATGGGGCTGACGCCGCCGAACGCGCGGTAGTGGTGGGCGACCTCTTCGAGCCGCTCATCGGGTATTCCGCGGCCGCGAGTGACGTTGCGCAAGAACGGAATGACGTCGTCTTGGCCTTCGGGGCCGCCGAACGAGGCGAGCAAGATGGCGTCGTAGGTGGTGGGCTCTTCGACGTGTTCGGCACCGGATGCCGCGGCGGCAGTAGCGCCGGGTACGACGTCAGCGCCGGTCACGGAGTCTACGCTCGACGCATCGCCAGCGCTCGGCGTCTCAGGTGCCTCCGGCACCGCACCGGCCGTCGCGAAGACCGGCGCCGCCGTGATGCCCGTGTCGGCCACTCCAGGCAGGTCGCTCACTGCAGTACCTCCACGATCTCGGCCGTGCTGATGCGGCGGCCGGTGAAGAAGGGCACTTCTTCGCGCACGTGCCGCCGAGCATCCGTTTGCCTGAGGTCTCGCATCATGTCGACGAGGTTCAGGAGTTCGTCGTCTTCGAGCGCCAGAATCCACTCGTAGTCGCCCAGGGCGAAGCTCGCCACGGTGTTGGCGAGCGTGGTGCGGAAGGCGGCGCCCTTCATTCCGTGGTCGCGCAGCATGGCGCTGCGCTCGGCGTCGGGCAGCAGGTACCACTCGTACGACCGCACGAACGGGTAAACCGTCACCCAGCCCTGCGGCGGTTTGCCGAGCATGAACGAGGGCATGTGGCGCTTGTTGAACTCGGCGTCGCGGTGCACGCCCATGGCGTTCCACACCGGCAGCAGGCCTCGAAGAAGCGCGGTGCGGCGCAGCTGCCGAAGTGCCCATTGCAGAGTCTCGGGCGTGCTGCCGTGAATCCACACCATCAGGTCGGCGTCTGACCGCAGACCCGACACGTCGTACCAGCCGCGCAGCGTGACGTCTTCGCTTTCGATGCTCAGCACCGCATCGTCGAGTTCTTCGACGATGGAGGGCACGTCATAGCCGTCGAAGCCGGAGCCGGCCGCGGTCGTCGCGGGGTCGCGGCGAAAAACGGCCCACAACGTGTACGCGGTGACCATGTCGCCGAGCGGCTCAGATGTCGATGCAATCGATGACGGCTGCGGCGACGCGGATGAATCAGCAGAACTCTCTGCCCGATCGGGTGTCGGGGTTGTCATTTTCTTCTTTCTTCGCGGCCACGCGGCCGGTCACTCGATGTTCGGCGCCACCACAATCAGCGCCGAACCACGCGAACGGTCAGCCACACCGCGCCACCGAAGACTGCTGCGACGGCGGCCGCACCAGCCACCAGAACGGCAGGGTTCTCGCGCCGCAATTCTTCGAACTTGTCTGAGGCACGCTTCGCAGCGAACCGGGCTTGCTTCGGAATGTTCAGTTTGAACTCGATGGCGTCGAGCGTGTCTGAGAGGTCTTGCCTGTTCTTCACTACATCGAGCTTGATCTGCTCGCGAGTGCGAGTGTCGGCAGGCTTCTCGGGTGTCGGCGGCTGATTCTTCTTCAGGCCAGCTGCTGCCGCCTTCGAGGCTGCGCCCAGGGGGGCGCCCTGCGGAGCATCCGAGTGGTCACTCATGCGTTTCACCCAATCCCTTGACGGCGTTCAGGTCTTTCTTGAGGCTGGTGATCGACTCTTCGGGCACGGGCGGAATGCCCTTCTTGATCGATGAGACACCCACCAGAATCAGAATGGCCGCGATGATGAACAGGCCACCGGCGACGATGAGCGCCGCGAGCCAGGCCGGCAGTGCGGTGGCGATTCCGAGAACAGCGGCCGCCACGAGCACGGCGAAAACGAAGAAGAGCAGAAAGAGTGCGGCGGCAATGAGACCGGCGCCGATGCCGAGCTTCGAGAGCCTGCTGATGAGCTCGGCTTTCAGCAGCGCCAGCTCGTCTTTCACGAGTGCGGTGACGAGCCCGGGCAGAGCCGTCACCAGCTCGGCGAGTGACTGCCTCGTCTTCACATTGTCGGTGTGCGGCCGGGTGCGACGGGTCGCCCCGAGGCCAGTGCCCGGCGAATCGGCGTGCGGGGTAGTGCGGGTGTCAGCCATGTCGCGCCCGGGTTATTCGGCGGCCGTCGTCGAAACCGGGGGAGTCAGCGGTGTCTCGCCGTCGTCACCCGTCGTGACCGGGGGTGTGGATGCCCGTGCCGGCCGTTTCGCCACAACAGTCACTTCGATGTTGCCCTTATCGAGCCCGAGCAGCTGCCCTAACACCTTACGAATCTGATCGGCGAGTTTGCCCGAGAGCTTGTCGACCTGCTGGTTCGCGAAGCCTTGAACCTGCCCGACGCCAGCCTGAACGGGCTGCGACGACCATACCTTGTCTGCACCCGCCTTGATCTGCTCGTATCGCTGGCGACCCGCCCGCGATCCGAGAACGTAGCCGGTACCGAGGCCGACCACGAAAAGCAGCTTTCCGCGCATGATTACTCCGATCAGTCGTTGAGTCGCTTAGAGGTAAATCGTAGCCCTATGCACTGGCCAAGCGTTGCGCGAGGTCTCGGGCCTTGACGCGCGCTCCGTCGATGACATAGGCCAGGCCGGTTCCCGAAATCCACGCGCCCACTACCTCGAGCCCCGGATGCCCGTGCACGGCCTCCACGAGCTCATCGACCCGGGCGCGGTGGCCCACCGTCGCGAAGGCGAGCGAGTCGCGCCACTCGGTCAGGGCGAACCCGCGCACTTGGCCTTGCCGCAGCTCGACGCCGAGCAGGGTGCTCGCGTCGGCGAGCGCTTGCTCGCGGGTGACCGCCGGGGCTGTGCGGCTGGCGGGCGCGGCAGCGTCGGCGGTGGTCGTGTCGGGGGCGAACGCCATCCGCGCATCCCGTAGCTGTTGGCCGCCGCGACCGTAGGAGAGGCGCACCATGTGGCGGCCCGGCCCGGCGTCTCGGGCGAGCCATGGCCACTTCGCGGTGGCATGGGTCAGCGCCTTCGCCCCGACCGTCGTCACGTCTTCGGCCACCAGAACACCCGTGCCACGCGGAGCAGCGTCGAGTTCGGGTGCGTCGAGCACCAGCGTCGCGAGCGTCACCACACTCGACCCGGGCCACCCCGTGGCCGTGGTCAGGCGGGTGAGGTCTGATTCGAGAGGCGCTTCGCCGCTGAGCTTGGCCTCGACCGAGGGCTTCGGGCCTGCGTCAGCCGCGCCGCGCAAGAGGTCGAGCGCGGCGCGAAACCCGGCCGCGACCACCACCCCGTGCGAGCCGAGCACGGTCTCGTCGTCGAGCACGGTCATCCACTCGGCTGCGCCATCAGACGCCGACGGTACTCGCCGGATGCTCCGCACGCCCACCCCGAGCTGCACGTCGACGCCGAGCCGTTCGCAGTCGGCCAGCAGGGCCTCGACGAGCCGGTACATGCCCCCGTCGATGCCGCCGACGGCAGCCCCGGGCGCCAGCCCGACTGGTCGCGCGCGCCCCACTGCCGCGGCTCCGACCGGAGTAGCGTCGACCGGCCTAGCGTCGGCCGGAGTAGCGGCGGCCGACCTAGCGATGCCCGAGATGTCACTCGAGGCAGCCGCACTGGATGCTTGCGAGCGCGCGGATAGGCCCGCGTTGGCAGGAGATTCGCCAGCGGGGTCGCCTGCGATGTCGGGGCGGCCACCGCCAGCCGCCGGCGTGGAGGCGCCACCGCGACGCGCGATGAGTGACATCACGGCGCCAGAGAGCGAACCCTGGTTCGTCATGGCGGTGGTGAGTCCGGGGGCGACGGCGTGAACATCCACCAGGTCTGGGTGGGCCGAATGCACGCCCGAAACCACCGGCGCCACGAGCCTGTCGAGCACTTTCGAGCCCATGCGGCGGCGCACCAGGTCGCCTAAATCGGTCTCTTTGCGCACCCGCACGAAGGGCAGCACGCGGTCGAGCTGTGCTCGCAGAGCGCCGGCCAGGCCGAGAATCGCGCGCACATCTGTGGCGAGCGGCACTCCCGGAATTCCGAGCAGCGTGTTCTTGGGCAGCGGCGCCGCCTTGTTCTGCAGTTGCAGCCAGGCCCCGCGCGAATTCGGCGAAACCAGGCTCTCGCCCAGCCCGAGCTCGGTGAGAAACGCGGCCACTGTGCCGCCGCGGGTGGCGAAACTCTCCGCCCCGCTATCGAGGCGGATGCCCGCAACCACGTGCGTCGCAACACACCCCCCGGCGTGCTCAGCCGCGTCGAGAACCGTCACCGCGAAACCCGCACGGGCTAGCTCGCGGGCAGCGACCAGGCCGCCCACGCCCGCGCCGACCACGACGACGCTCTTCTGCAGCACCACGGTTTCGAGCAGCTAGTTCTGTGCGTGCACGAACTCGACGAGCCGGGTCAGCACGGCCGGATCGGTTTCGGGCGGAACCCCGTGACCGAGGTTCAGCACGTGCGCCGGCGCCGACTTTCCCCGTGCGAGAACGTCGAGCACGTGCGCCTCGAGCACCGGCCACGGCGCAGCGAGAAGCGCGGGGTCGATGTTGCCCTGAAGGGTGACGGTGCCGCCGAGACGCCGAGACGCTTCGTCGAGCGGAATGCGGTAGTCGACGCCCACGACGTCGGCGCCGACGTCGTGCATCGCCTTCAGCAGTTCGCCCGTGCCGACGCCGAAGTGCACGATGGGCACGGTGCGGGTGGGATTGGTCGTGGCCGTGTCGCCGTGCGCCCCGGGTGCCGCCGACTCAGTGCCGACAGCGCGCGTGCCAGCCGCGCCGGCACCGCCACCGGCCTCGTCGCCGCCGTATGTCAGCCCGTGCACCCGCGACAGCGCAAGCGCCGAAGCCGGCGCCACCTTCGAGGTGTAGTCGGCGAGCGAGAGCGCCCCGGCCCAGGAGTCGAACAGTTGGGCGGCGCTCGCGCCGGCGAGAATCTGCGCGCGCAGAAACGCTCCCGTGATGGTGGCCGTCCACTGCATGAGTTCGGCCCACGCATCAGGGTCGGAGTGCATGAGCGTGCGGGCGGCGAGGTGATCTTTCGACGGGCCACCTTCGACGAGATACGCCGCGAGCGTGAACGGTGCCCCCGCGAAACCGATGAGGGGCGTGTCGCCCAGAGCCGCCACCGTGAGAGCTACCGCCTCAGAGATGGGGGCGAGAGCGGCTTCGTCGAGGGTCGGCAGGTCACGAACATCCTGAGCCGTACGAACCGGATTGCCCAGAACAGGCCCGCGCCCGGGAACGATGCTCACATCGACCCCTGCCAACTTCATGGGAACCACGATGTCGCTGAAGAAGATGGCCGCGTCGACGCCGTGCCGCCGCACCGGTTGCAGCGTGATCTCGCTGGCCATCTCGGGGTTGAGGCACGCGTCGAGCATCTCGGTGCCGACACGCAGGTCGCGGTATTCGGGCAGCGAGCGCCCGGCCTGGCGCATGAACCACACCGGAGTACTGTCGCCGCGCACCCCCTGGTAGGTGGTGACGAGCGGGCTCGCGGATGTTCGGCCGACCTGAAGGGGATGCCCAGCCGGCAGCTCGCGCACATCGCGACTGGTGTCTATGGTGTCTAAACTCACGCTCACCAGTGTGTCAAAGTTTTCTGCGCCGCCGCTGTTCGCGCCCCTGTGGATAACTCGGCGGCGACTTCGCGTGTGTGTGATTCACTACTTCTATGACACTAATTGATATTTCCTTACCTTCTGACTGGTACGATAAGTCGTACGCATTCGAAGGAGGCTCCGCCATGGCAATCACGGCATCTGAGGCACGAAAAAGTCTGTTCGGGCTCATCGAGCAAGTGAACGACGACCGCATCGAGATTGAAATCACCTCGAAGCGCGGTAGCGCGATTCTGATGTCTCGGGCCGAATACGACGCTATTCGTGAAACCTCCTACCTGCTCCGCTCGCTTCCCAACGCCGAAGCTCTCGTGCGCAGCCTGAACGAGGCGCACGCCGGTCAGGTGGAGGAGCACGAACTCGACCGATCATGAAGCTCGTCTTCACGCCCACCGCCTGGGCGGAATACACGCAGTGGCAGAAGACCGATCGAACGATGCTTTCGCGAGTGAATCGCCTCCTCGACGACACGTTGCGGCATCCTGCAACGGGAATCGGCAAACCCGAGACGCTTCGCTATGACCTCTCTGGCGTGTGGTCGCGACGCATCACCGAAGAGCACAGGCTGGTCTACCTCGCTGACGACGAGAAGGTCACTGTCATCCAGTGCCGATTTCACTACCAGCGCTGACGCTTTCGGTGCGTTGAGCCCAGTGCGAGATGGGGCGCATTTCTGAGTGAGCTCGAAGCTGTTCTACAGCCCGTCAATTTGCGTTCGAAAGGCGATTAGTATGAATTGGTGTTGATCTGCCTGACCGCGAGCCATCGGAACGCGAGCTTCGACCTCCTCGAAAAGCTCTCGATCGGTGCACCGACGGTGGCACACACTCTGGTCGCGAACAGCGATTTCATTCAAGGCGCTGTTCTGTTGGCAACCTGCAATCGTTTCGAGGCCTACCTCGACGTTGACGAGCCACTCACCGCCGGTGCCGCCCTCGCGGCCCGCGAAGTGATCGAAGCCGTAAGCGCCGCGTCGTCTGTCGATGCCGCAGACGTGGTCGACGCCGTCACCCTGCTGTCGGGCGATCCTGTTGCCGAGCACCTTTTCTCGGTGTCGAGCGGGCTCGAATCGGTGGTGGTCGGTGAAGACGAGATCGCCGGTCAGGTTCGGCGCGCGCTGCAGAAGGCACGCGACGAAGGCACCACGTCGTCGGCGCTCGAGCGGTTGTTTCAGCGGGCATCCCACACCTCACGTGACGTCAAGTCGAAAACCGGCGTCGGCGCGGCCGGCCGGTCGCTCGTGCGCCTCGCCCTCGAACTTGCTGAGAGCCGCGTCACCGATTGGGCTCAAGCGAAGGTTCTACTCGTCGGAACCGGCAAGTACGCGCGCGTCAGCCTGCTCGCCCTGCAAGAACGCGGCGTGACCGATGTCACCGTGTACTCGCCCTCGGCACGCATCGCGCCGTTCACCGCGCGTCACGGCATCGGGCAGGTGTTCGGCGACGATCTCGTTTCGACCATCGCGGCGAGCGACATCATCGTCACGGCCAGCCAATCGCCCACCGTCGTTCTGACCGCCGCGCACTTCAGCGCTGCCGCTGGGCTGCCGGATGCCCGTGAGCGCCGCCTCGTCATCGACCTCGGCCTGCCGCGAAACGTCGACCCGACGGTCGCGCACGTGTCGGGTATCGAACTACTCGATCTCGAAACGATCAGCCTGCACGCTCCCATCGACGAGTTCAGCGCCACGACCAGTGCGCGCGCGATGGTCGATGTGGCGGCGGCAGAATTCACCGCAGCTCGCACCGAGGCCGCCGTGACCCCGGCAGTGGTCGCGCTGCGCTCGCACTTCTTCGACGTGCTCGACGCCGAGATCGCCCGCGCGCACGCCCGCGGTGACAGCACTCCCGAGACCGAGGCTGCGCTGCGCCATCTCGTGGGAGTTCTGCTGCACACCCCCTCCGTTCGCGCCCGCGAACTCGCCCGTGCCGGCGAGGGCGACTCGTTCGTCTCGGCGCTCACCGCGCTCTTCGGCGTCACCCCCGCTGCGCCGGTGGCACATACACCGATCGCGAATATCGCGCCCATCGCCTCACGCGACGCCGCATCGGCATAACCTCCGCGTTCGTAGAATGGGGGGCATGAGCCTGGTCACCGTGCACGAACCGATTCAGACCGAACGGCTCGTGCTGCGGCCGTTCGTCGAAACCGATCTTGACGACGTGTACGCCTACCAGAGCATTCCCGAGGTCGTCGAGTTCATGCTCTGGAGCCTGCGCGACCGCGACGAATCGCGCGAACACCTGGCCCGGCGCCTGAAGCTCACCTCGCTCGAGAACGACAACGACATTCTCGTGCTGGCCGTCGTTCTGCCGGGCGAACCGAGCCTCGGCGGCAGCGGCGACCGCGTCATCGGCGACCTCACCGTTTTTCTCCGCAGCGTCTCGAACCGCCAGGCCGAGCTCGGCTGGGCCTTTCACCCCGACTTTCAGCACCGTGGTTATGCCACCGAGGCGGCCGAACGGATGCTCGCCTTCGCCTTCACCGAACTGAACTCTCACCGCGTGACCGCCGACCTCGACCCGCGCAACAGCGCCTCCGCGGCCCTGGCCACTCGCCTCGGCATGCGCCAGGAGGCGCACTTTCGCGAAGACATCTTCACCAAGGGAGCCTTCGCCGACACCGCCATCTACGCGATTCTGCGTTCGGAATGGGATTCAGGCCGCTCCGCCCAAGGCTCACGTGCCTGACCCGAAGCCCGGTCGTGCGAGCCGCCGCGCACGCCTGCACCCGACTCGACGGCCACGTTGCCCCCCCCATCAGGGTGGCCGCCGTCGTACTCCTGCGCGACCCGCGAGGAATCAGTACACGTACTCGAGAATGTCGGTGCCCAGGGTGCGCATTCCGTCAAGCACAGCGAGCCGGCCGGTGAGCTCGGCGTCGTTGAACCGCATGGTCACCGCATAGGCCACGCTCGCCCGGGGCCCGCGCAGCACCCCCGCCTCCGAACGGATGCCCGGCCCAGACCCCGTCTTATTCACCAGCAGCAACCCGTGGTCGGAGTGCAGGTGTGTCAGCGGATCGAGCCCGAACGCACTCGATACCATCGACAGATCGGCGCCGAGCCCTAGCCAGGCGAGAACCTGCTGGCTGGTCGCCACATCGACCACAGCACCCTCGGCCAGGTTCCGAAAGAGCGTGGCGAGTTCGCGGGCCGACCCCACCGAGAAGTGCGGTGCGTCATCCGGCCCGCGGTGATCGCGAACCGTGTCGAGCAAGAAGGTCCGCGACAACCCGAGCGCCTCGCCGCGAGCGCGCACGGCGTCGATTCCCACTCGCCGCAGCAGCACGTTCGTGGCGAGATTGTCGCTTGTCGCTCCCACCAGCACCGCGAGATCGGCGACCGGCAGCGTTGGCACTTGCAGGTGCTGCCACAGCCCCATCTCAGCGGCGGAGTCGACCACCGTTCGTTCGAGCAGACCGTGGGCCGAGGCATCCCGTTGCGTCAGGCGCGCCGCCACCTCGATGAGAAGCAGCACCTTGCCGAGCCCCGCCGTCGGCACCGACAGGTGATCGTCGATGGAGAACAGCACCTTCTCGGTCGACACATCGATGGCCGACGCCGTGATCTGCACCCCCGAGAGCGCAAGATTCGTCAGCGAAACGAAGCCGCGCCGAAACGTGTCGGCGTCGTGCGCCTCGGCCGACCTGCGCCCGCTGGGCAGCTCAGGCCGGTCGCGACGCGAATTCTTGCGCATGGGGTTCTGACCTCTCACCAAATGGTGACACGTTCTTCTTCTGGTAGCCAGAGCTTGTCGCTCTCAGTCACGTCGAAAGCGCTGTAGAACTCCGTGATGTTGCGCACGATCTGGTTGCACCGAAACTCGTTGGGCGAGTGCGGGTCGATGGCCAGCAGCCGAATTGCCTCTTCATCGCGCGACTTCTGTTGCCAGGCCTGCGCCCACGACAAGAAGAACCGCTCGGCGCCGGTGAGCCCGTCGATCACAGGAGGTTCTGACCCGCCGAGCGAAATCAGGTAGGCCTTCCAGGCGATGCCGAGGCCGCCGAGGTCACCGATGTTCTCGCCGATGGTCAGCGCGCCGTTCACGTGCTGATCGGGTACTTGCTGAGGAGCGAGAGCGTCATACTGCTCGATCAGCGAGGCCGTGAGCTTTTCAAACGCTTCGCGGTCTTCGGATGTCCACCAGTCGGTCAATCGACCGTCGCCGTCGAATCGCGAACCCTGATCGTCGAACCCGTGGCCGATCTCATGGCCGATGACAGCACCGATTGCGCCGTAGTTCGCAGCGGCATCCCGACCCTCGTCGAAGAACGGGTATTGCAGTATCGCCGCCGGAAAGACGATCTCGTTGAACCCGGGGTTGTAGTACGCGTTGATGGTCTGCGGGGTCATGAACCATTCATCGCGGTCGAGCGGTTTACCCACCTTGCCGAGTTCGCGCTGAAACTCGAATTCGCTGGTGGCACGCACATTTGCGAAGAGGCTCTCGGCGTCGAGGGCGAGCGCCGAGTAGTCGCGCCAGGTCACCGGAAAACCGATTTTCGGTGTGAACTTGTCGAGTTTCTCGAGCGCTCTAGTGCGGGTTGCGGGGGTCATCCAGGCCAGATCGGTGATCGACTGACGGTATGCCTCGATGAGGTTGGCCACCAGAACATCCATCGCGGACTTGGCCGTCTGCGGAAAATATCGCTCGACATAAATACGACCCACGGCTTCGCCCATGGCACCCTCGACCAGCGAGACCCCGCGCTTCCACCGGTCGCGCATCGACGGGGTGCCGGTGAGCGTGCGGCCGTAGAAGTCGAAGTTCTCCTCCACGAAGGCGGCGGGCAGCAGGGCGGCTGCGCCGTGAATCACCTTCCAGGCGAGCCAGTCTTTCCACGCCTCGAGGCGGTCTTCGGTGATCAGCGAAGCGAGCCCTTCGAGAAAGCTCGGCTCCCGCACCACGATCTCGTCGAACACTCCGGCGGGGGCATCGAGGGCGTCGCGCCAGAGCGTGAGCGCGCCCGCGGGCGACGAGTCGGCCGTACCGCTTTCGTAGAGGGCGAGCAGGTCGGCCCAGGAGAAGAGGTTGTAGGTGGCTTGCGCGTCGCGCGTCTTGACGTTGTCCCAGTGGTGCGACGCGATGGCGGTTTCGAGGTCGAAAACGCGCTGCGCCCGGGTGGGGGCGCTACCTTCGCCCGCTTCAGCGCCGCTTCCGGAGCCGGTGAGCTCGAACATCCGCTGCACATGATTCAGGTAGGCGTCGCGAATGCTCTGAAACTTCTCTTCGCGGTAGTAACTCTCGTTCGGCAGCGAGATGCCGCCCTGGTTCAGAAAAACGAGGTAACGCTCGGGGTTTCCCGGGTCGTTGTCGACGAACGTACCGAAGAAGCCGCCGACTCCTTGCCGTTCGAGCTTGCCGACCGTGCGCACGAAGTCTTCGACGCTGGCGATGGCGTCGACAAGCGCGAGCTGACCGTCGATGGGCGTGGTGCCGAGCGACTCGATGCGCTCCTCATCCATGAAGCTGGTGTAGAGGTCGCCGAATTTGCGCTCTTCGGTGCCCTCTGCGGCACCCTGCGCCTCGATGATGATCCCTTGCACGGCCTGCTCGGCGGCCTCGGCGAGCAGGTAGAACGAGCCCCACCGCGCCTTGTCGTCGGGAATCTCGGTTTCGGCAAGCCATTTGCCGTTCACGTGCCTGAAGAGGTCGTCTTGCGCGCGAATCGTGGGGTCAAGGTCAGCAGTATCGATACCCGAAGAGGTCATACACCAAGCCTATGCGCATTACTTTGGCCGCCGATGTGAGCGCGCCCTCTGACCACCGCGCTACGGTGAATGGATGCCCGAACCGAGTCATCACCCCGGCGAACCCGCCGCGCGTGGCCCGGCTGAACGCAGAGCACTCGACCGCGACATACTGAGGCTCGCAGTACCCGCACTCGGCGCGCTCGTCGCCGAACCCCTCTTCTTGCTCGTCGACACCGCCCTCGTCGGGCATCTCGGCGAGGTACCGCTCGCGGCGCTCGGTATCGCGAGCGCCATTCTTCAGACGGCCATCGGGCTGCTCATCTTTCTCGCCTACGCCACCACGCCTGCCGTTGCGCGGCGACTCGGCGCCGGCGACCGCACCGGGGCCATTCGCGCAGGTATCGACGGCATGTGGCTCGCTCTGGGGCTCGGCGTCGTCGTGGTCGCCTTCGGAGCGGTGACCGCAGGTGCACTGGTCGGGCTCTTCACCACTGACCCCCGTGTCGCGGCCGACGCCACCACCTACCTGCACATTTCGCTCGGCGGAATACCGGCGATGCTGCTCGTCATTGCCGCGACGGGCCTGCTGCGCGGGCTCCACGACACCCGAACTCCGCTCGTCGTGGCGGTTTCGGGGTTCGCCGCGAACGCCGGGCTCAATGCGCTGTTCATCTACGGGCTCGGCTGGGGTATTGCCGGATCCGCTGCGGGAACAGTCGTGGCGCAGTGGGCGATGGCGAGTGTGTACATCGTCATCGCGGTGCGGGCCGCACGAGCAAGTAGCGCGAGCCTCAAGCCCGGGCTCGACGGGGTGGGTTCGGCCGCGTCATCCGGCAGCTGGCTGTTCGTTCGAACACTCAGTCTGCGTGCGGCAATGCTCGCCACGGTTGCCGTCGCCGCCACGTTCGGTACGGCCGAGCTCGGCGCCTTTCAGATCGCCGTCACACTCTTCTCGACCCTCGCTTTCATTCTGGATGCTCTCGCCATTGCCGCCCAAGCCATGATCGGCCACGGTCTGGGCGCCTCAGACACGGTCAGGGTGGGGCTCGTCACACGCCGCATCGTGCGTTGGGGCATCTCTTCTGGCATCGTGCTCGGGGTCGGCCTTGCGTTCGTGGCGCCACTGCTCGGCCCGGTGTTCTCGTCGAGCCCCGATGTGCAGCGCGCGCTGACCGTCACGGTGTGGGCCATGGCTGTGGGAATACCGCTCGCCGGGTACGTCTTCGTGCTCGATGGCGTACTCATCGGGGCGGGGGATGCCCGTTACCTGGCTCTGACCGGGGTCGTGAACATTGCCTGCTACGCGCCCTTGCTCGTTCTCGTGGTGCTGTTTCACCCGCCCGGAGACGCCGCCCTCGTCTGGCTCTGGGCGGCCTTCGGCTACGGCTACATCGGCGCCCGCGCCCTCACTCTGGGGCTGCGCGCCCGAGGTTCGCGGTGGATGCTCGGCGGCAGCACGACGAAACGCCCCCGACCATAGGCCGAGGGCGCCTCGTACTGTTCGAGCCTGCAGTTACTCGGCGACGTGGCGACGCCGGCGAACGACGAACACGATCACACCAGCCGCAACCAGCAGTGCAGCGCCGCCGATGGGCACGGCCACATTCAGGCCAGTGCTGGCGAGATGGGAGCCGCCCGCGGCCACCGGAGTGGAGCTGCCCGACGACGACGGAGTCGCAGTGGGCGTCGAGGTCGGAGTGGTGGGAACCGTGACCGTCACGGGAACCACCGAGCCGACCGTGCCGTTCTCATTCAGCAGAACCGCACGCTGCTGCGGGTTTGTGAAGTCGAACAGCGGGTTCAGCGAGCCCGCCCTGGTGTCGAACGAACCGTCACCGAGACTTCCGGTCGACCAGTTCTGTTCAATGAACTGGGTGATCGAGGTCTGCTCAATGGCAGAGTGATCGATGTTGTTCTGCTTGGTCCAGGGCGAGATCACCAGCAACGGCAGGCGCGGGCCCGGGCCGCAGCGGTCGAGGTAGCCGCCTGCTGCGGCAGGTGCGCTCTGGCACATCGGCTGATCGCCGTACACGACCGGCGGCGTGCCCTTGGAGTACACGTTGGTGTCGGTCGATCCGTTCAGAATCGTCGGCGAAGCGTGGTCATACCAGCCGTCGGAGTCGTCGTAGTTGATGACGATCGCGGTGCTCGGCCAGGCGCTCGACGACTCGATGGCGTTGATCTCTTTCACCAAGAAGTGCTGTTCGTCGACGGGGTCGGAATAGTTGGCGTGACCGTCTTGGTACTCCGGAGCCTTGAGAAACGAGACAGCCGGCAGGTTGTTGCTCGCCAGAGCGGTGTCGAAGCTGCTCAGGTCGTACTGGTGGTTGGCCTGGTCGGTCTTGCCGATCATGTCGTCAGACGACGGTGCGAGGTGGTGCGGGTTCGATGTCGACGCGTAGTACTGGAAGGGCGAGTGGTGCGGCGAGTAGTCGATCGAAGTGGCGCCATTCACGTTGGCGTGGGTGTCACCCAGGCAGCTGGCCGGAGTCGTGCCGGTAGCCGGCGTGCTCGGCGTGAAGCCGCCCTGAAACCATCCCCAGGTGACGTTCTTCGCGTTCAACAGGTCGCCGATGTTCTTGCCTTGCATCTGCACGGTGGCGTTGCCGCCGGTCGTCTTCGCCGTGGAGTTGTCGGAGCAGTCGTCGTAGTACGGGTCGGGGTCGTTGATCACCGTTCCCACGCCCGACGAGTCAGGCGACTGAATGTCGTAGGCGCTGCTCGTCGGAGCGCCGGTCAGCGAGTTGACCGCCTGGCCGCCGTGGGTCTGCCCGGCGATGAGGTTGAGCGCTCCTGGCGTGGAGGGCCCGAACGAGCTCTCCCACGCGTTGTCGCTCATGGTGTAGTTCTGCGCGTAGTTCCAGAGGCCGGCCACGGTGTTTCCGTCGTAGTAGTTCATCACCAGTCCGGGCGCGTCGTAGACGGGAGTTGTTCCCGGGTTGCAGCCCTGTGCGGTGTATTGCACGAACTGATCCATCTTGCCGCCGTCCATGGCGAGCTGCTCGGCGCCGTACTGGTGGTTCTGGTCGCAGGTCACGGCCTGAGCCGGCGTGAGCCTGGCGGGCTGGTACTGGTTCGGGTTGGCGGTCAACAGCGCCGGGTCGCTGACGTAGTTGTTCGACGTCGGGGTTGCCGATGCCGCGGTGAACGGCGTCTCGCCGGGCGCGTTCACGGCGTTCGGGTAGGTGCCGAAGTAGTGGTCGTACGAGATGTTCTCATCGAAGATCACCACCACGTGCTGAATCGGTGTGGCCGTCACGCCTGAGTTGTCGCCCGAACCGGTCGCCGCGAATGCGCTGGTCGCGCTGACGCTGATGACCGTGGCTCCGGCGATGGCCAAGAAGGCCGACGCCGCGTATGCCGCGCGGCGGCGTCTACCGCCGCGCGTGCGGCTCTGTGTGGTGCCTGTCATCGATCGACCTCTTTCGTACGCGATCCAGGCCGCGCTTCGGTTCTTCGAACGAAAGACGCGGCTCTGGGCAGATTGGCAGCGCACCTCAAGCTGTGGGGCGCAGACGACAAGCTACGGCAGTGCGAACTATCGCCGCGGCGGGCATCCGGTCACTCCCGCACCGGTTCACCTATCGTTCATCGAACGCTCATCGAGCGGACCCCGAAACGGGGGCCACAGCGCACGGAGTCAGGCCGAGAGGAGCCCCTGGCCGAGCCAGTCACGCGCACCCTGCACCCCGGGCAGCGCGAAGAAGTATCCGCCGCCGAACGGCGAGATGTAATCGACCAGCGGCTCGTTGGCCAGGCGTTTCTGAATGGCCACGAACTGGTTGTCGAGGTCGCGATTGAAGGCCACGAAAACCAGGCCCATGTCGAGGTTGCCGTTCGGGTCGACGCCGCCGTCATAGTTATATGCCCGTCGCAGAATACGAGTGTCGAGGTCGGCCTGCGACCTCGAATTCGCGAGTCGAATGTGGGCGTTCAAGGGAACGGATTCGCCGGTGGGATCGAGGTCGTAGTGCGGGTCGTCGAACTCGGCGACGGCGGTCAAAGGTGCACCGCTGTCGCGGCGTCGGCCGATCATGTTCTCTTGCTCGTGAATGTTCACCCGATCCCAGAACTCCACGAGCATCCTGATCACGCGCACCACCTGGTAGCTGCCGCCCGCCGCCCACGCGGGTTCGCCGTCTGATGCCCAGACGAGCTTCTGCATCAAGGCCGCATCGGTGATGTCGGGATTGCTCGTGCCGTCTTTGAACCCCATCAGGTTTCGCGGCGTGCCCGACGGCCGGGGCGCTGACACGAATCCGTCTCGACGCCACCTGATCTGCATCGAGCCCCTGGTAGCGCGGGCGATGTCTCGCACGGCGTGCAGAACGGTGTCGGTGCTCTGGGCGGTGATCTGCAGCAGCAGGTCGCCGTCGCAGACCTCCCGGCGCAGCGCGTCGTTCTCGAAGTCCTCCATCGTGCGCAGCTGCGACGGTTTGAGAGCGGCGAGACCGAAGCGCGCGTCGAACAGGCTCGCGCCGACGGCCACGGTCACGGCGAGGTTGTCAGGCGCTACTTCGGGGCCGAGAACGCCAGAGTCGGCGGGCGGCGCACTGATGCCCGTGGTCTGCGGTGCGCCGCCGGTCGTCAAAAATCGGGCTCGGGTGGTGATGGTCTGCAACAGTTCGGCCAGCTCGCCCCTGGTCGCGGCGGTGACATCGAACGAGACGAATGCGGCCGCCCGTTGCGGGGGCGGCAAGATACCCTGCTGATTAATTCCCTCGAACGGGATGCGAGCGGCCGGGTCGGCAGCGCTGGCCCCTCCCGCAGCGTTCTGAGCTTCGCTGGCGCGAGTAGCCGCCTCGGCTGCGATCGGAGCCGCGGCCATCGCAGCCAACGGCCCCGCGACTCCCGCGCCGACAAGGCCCGAGAGAAAGGAACGTCGAGGCAGCCCACCGGTCATCGTCAGACCCCCTGTCGAATGTCGCAGATGGCCGCGATCGGCGCGAGGAGTTCTACCGTCTCACTCAGCGTCGCGTTGACCTGTTCGCGTTGAGCTGCGGTGATGCTCGACAGGGGAGTCCACGATCCGTCGGGGCCCCGAAAGCTCTCGACGAGGGCGGTCGACCGGGCGAGCCAGTCGTCGAGCGTGGCCAGATCGAATCCGCGATCGGCGAGCAGGGGTCGAAGGGGCAAGACGGCCTGCTCGGTGCCCTCGATATTCGCGTCGATGGTGGCGAAGGTCGAGCCGGAGCCGGCGTCATCGCTTCCGTTCAGTTCTTCTTGCACACTGTTCTCCAGAATCTCGTGAGCTCGAAGACCCACGTCTTGCGGATCCAGCCGCGTGGTGGCGAAGGTGGTCTCGAGGGTCGACACGTCAGAGACCAGCTGGGCAGCGAAAGGCGCGGCGGCGCTCAGCTGTTGATCGCTCCAGAGAATGCTCTCGATGCGATGAAACCCGGTCAGGTCGGGGTCGGTTTCGGCGGTCATCCCGGCCCCCGGCGTTCCGTTGATGGCGGTGTCAGAGTTGCCGAACGCGCCATAGGCGGCACCAAGCGTTTCATATGTCACGTGAGCGGCGATCCATGAGCGGCGAGCGGCAGCCCGATCACCCGATTGGATGCTCGTCGCCAGGTCTGCGACCCCGCCGGCCAGCACGGGCAGCTGTGCCGTGATCCACGCCGAGTATTGCTGCGTCGGCTGGTACAGGTCGTTGCGCGTCACCGGCACCACGCCCGGGGTCAGGTCAGAGCGTGCGGCAGAATTCGCGATGCTGACCTGTGCTCCCGTGGTCACGGGGGCGTCGGCCCCGATGCAGACGAACTCATAGCTGCCGTCGCCGAGCACCGCAGAGAGCGTCGCCGAGGCTCGGGAGCCGAGACCCTCGAGCTCGCCATACACGGCACCCGTGTCGGCACTCTGCAAGTAGACGTCGATGTTGCCGATGGAGGTGTTGTTCACCACGAACGTCAGCGGCCCCCCTGTCGACGAACTCCACCCTGAACCGCAGTTGTCAAGACCGGCGATCACGTCGATCGATCCGTCGCCGGCGACGTCATTGCCCGCCGTGGTTACAGGAGGGGCGCTCGCTCCGAAATGCGTGATGGCCAGTGCGCCGGCCCCGGCCGCCAGAACGACCGCTGCGCAGATGACGGCTATTCGCAGCCGGGCGCGTCGAGTCGTGGTGGGCATCCGACGAAACCTACGCCAGCGAAGAAACGACGCCGCGACCATCCGGTGAACAGTTGCTGAAGTCGACCGCGTGAATTCTGCTGTCGATTCGGCCGGTGAGCGTCGAGCGGGCCGGGCTCCTCGCGCTCAGACGGAATACGAGGCACCCGGCTCGGCGATAACGATCTGGCCGGCGAAATGCGTTCGCGCCCGCCGCACGGCATCTGCCGGCTCGAGTTCCCCATCGATGTGGGTCAGAATGAGCGTCTCGACCCCTGCTGCTGCGGCGCTTTGACCAGCGTCTTCGGGCGTGTGGTGAACCGCTGGAACGCCGAGCGCCTCCCTCGCGTAGCCCACCTCACAGAGCAGCACCGACGACTCTTCTGCCATCTCGACGAGCGAGGTGCAGGGAGCGGTGTCGCCGGAATAGGTGAAGCGTGACCTGATGCTCCCGCCTTCGGCCTCGTTCTCGGCCACCGTGAGGGCGAATGCCGGCACTCCGTGCGAGACCGGGCCCCACGAGAGCGTCAGATCGCCCACCACGGCGTCACCCCACCCGGTGAGTTCGATGAAGTCGAACACCTCCGCAAGGCCCTGCCGGGCATCCGGACCCAGAAATTCGGCCAGCCGATCGGCCAACGCCTCGGGGCCCAGCACGCGAATGCGGCGGTTCGGCCGCACCGAACCCGCCTCGAGCGCGTAGTAGGCCACGAACAGGTCGGCGGAGTGGTCGGCGTGCCGATGCGAGACGAAAATGGCATCGATATCGGCAAGATCGACGTGCCGCTGCAGCTCGGCGAACGTGCCTGTGCCGGCGTCGATCCACACGTTCGTGCTCTGCCCCTTATTCTCACTGGCAAGCAGGTAGCCCGAACACGCATTGCCGGGCCGGGGAAACGGTGCTGAGGTACCGAGAACGGTGAGTTTCATACCTCTATAGTGACGGTTGGCAGGCCAGCGCCTCTACGCACCGAGCACGCTCAGCCCGCGGGCGGCCCCGATGTGCTGCCGACGTGCAGCACCGAGCTCAGCGACACATCGCCCGGTGTCTCGCCCGCGAGCAGCGCCGTTACCGCGCTGCCTGCGGCTCGACCTTTCTCGGTGGCCGGCTGCCGAACCGTGGTCAGGTCATGATCGGTGAACCCCTCGATGCGGGCGCCGTCGAATCCCACCACGGTCACGTCACGCGGCACCACGAGCGCCAACGCTTCGGCAGCTCTGATCACGCCGACCGCAAGCAGGTCGCTCTGAGCCAGAATCGCGGTCGGCCGCTCTTCTGCGGGTCGAGAGAGCAGCTCCATACCGGCAGCGAAACCCTCGTCGCTCGATGACCCGGCGGCCACGATGCCGCCGAGGTTCGCGAAAACCTGGCGTGCCCCCAATAGGCGGTCGAGAGAGACGGCGGTGGTCGCGGTCTTCACCAGTTCGTCGGTGAGCTGAGCACGCTCGCGCACCGACGTCAGCGGCAGCGTGACCGTGGCCAATCGCCGATGGCCGAGCGTGTGCACCAGCGCAGCAAGTTCGGCAGACGCGTGCCGATTGTCGATGTTGACCGCCAGAACTCCGTCGAAAGCCTGCCCCTCGATCGCGACCATCGGAACGTTTCGCTGACGCATGATCTCGATCGACCGGGCGAGATGCGGGCTGCAGCCCATGAAGATGGCCGCGTCGAACACGGCGCTCTGGATGGTCGACTCCCCGTCGCCCGTCGCAGTGAGCAACAGCAAACCGCTGCCCTCACCCAGCTCTTGCGAGATGCCGTCGAGCGCGGCGAGTGTCATAGGGTCGCGAAATGAGTTGAGCACCCGATCTTCGATGATCACCCCGACGATGCCCGATCGACCCTGCCGCAGCGACCTCGCTCGCGGGTCTGGCCCTGAGTAGTTGAGTTCACGGGCGGCCGTCAGTACCCGCTCGCGGGTGGCCGACGAGATCGAACCGCCACTGAAGGCGAGGGAGGCGGTGGAGCCCGAGACTCCGGCCAGCTTCGCCACGTCGGCCAACGTCGCGCGCGAAGCGAGGCCAGCATGAGGTTGATTGTGTACGCCCACATCGATAGCGTAGTCGAAGCCATTCGAATCGATTCGATTTTCGGCTTAGAACCCGCTATCTCTCAGGATCATCATGTCTCAGCCTGTCGCCGCACCGCCCACGGCCGCGCGCCTCACCGCCTGGCGCAACGCCGTTTTCGCCATCTTCGCGCTCAGCGGGCTCACAATCGCCAGCTGGGTTGCGCGGTTGCCGGCCGTTCGCGACGAACTGCATCTCGACACGGAGGCGGTCGGGCTCATCATCCTGGGCCTCTCGGCAGGTTCTATTCTCGGGCTCGTCGTTGCGCCGCACCTTCTAGCGAAGCTGGGCCCACGTCGAGGAATCGTCTTCTCGCTCACGCTGAACGCGATCGGGCTCGCCGGGGTAGGCATCTCGGCCGCCGTGCTGCCAGAACCCGCCCTCACCACCGTTTTTCTGGCCGTACTCGGCTTCGGCAACGGCTCACTCGACGTGCAGATGAACGTCGAAGGCGCCGCGAGCGAACGGGCGATCGGGCGCACCCTCATGCCGTTGATGCACGCGTTCTTCAGTTTCGGCACCGTGATCGGGGCGGGTCTTGGCGCCGCCGCCTCTGCGCTCAGCGTTCCGGTGAGCGTGCATTTGAGCGTGATGGCGGTATTCATCGTCATCGCCGGCATCGTGGCGGTCAGATTTATTCCGCAGACCGTCGACGTCGAAGACCCGTCGACCAGCGCGAAGACCCCGTTTCGCCTGCGCGTGAAAGAATCGCTTGCCGTCTGGGCCGACTCCCGGCTGTTGCTCATCGGGCTGATCATTCTGGGTATGGCCTTCGCCGAAGGGTCGGCCAATGACTGGATCGCCCTCGCCACCGTCGATGGCCACCATCAAGACAACACCACCGGCGCCCTCATGTTCGGCGTATTCGTCGTGGCGATGACGGTGGGCCGTGTCATCGGTGGGCCCATTCTCGACAGGTTCGGGCGCGTGCCGATTCTTCGGCTGTCGGCCCTGATCGGGGCGATCGGTCTGCTCACGTTCATCCTGGCGCCCGCCCTCTGGTCGGCCATGCTCGGCGCCGTTCTGTGGGGCATCGGGTCGTCGCTCGGCTTTCCGGTGGGCATCTCGGCCGCCTCAGACGACCCGAAGACGGCCGCCGCACGAGTCAGCGCTGTCGCCATCATCGGCTACGTGGCGTTTCTCGCCGGGCCCCCGTTGCTCGGCTTTCTCGGCCAGCACTTCGGCATTCTGAACGCCCTGTTCGTGGTTCTGGTGCTGCTGGTTCTCGCCGCAATCGTGGCCCCGGCTGCCAGAGAGCGCACCGGTCGATTCGCGCGGTAGTGTGCGGCCCGGCTCGGGCCGCGTAGGCTCTACGGGTGCGACTTGTCATAGCGAAATGTGCCGTTGATTACGCCGGCAGGCTCAGCGCCCACCTCCCCCTCGCCACCCGCCTGCTGATGCTGAAGAACGACGGCAGCATTCTGGTGCACTCCGACGGCGGCTCGTACAAACCGCTCAATTGGATGAGCCCGCCCTGCACCTTGCAAATCATCGAACCAGACGACGAGCAGCGGAATGCTGGCATCACCCAACTCTGGAAGGTCACGCACGCGAAAACGGCTGATCTTCTCGTGGTCTCCATTCACGAGGTATTCACCGACTCGTCGCACGATCTCGGCGTCGACCCCGGTCTGGTCAAAGACGGGGTAGAGGCACACCTGCAGAAACTCCTCGCCGAGCAGATCGACTTGCTCGGCGAAGGCCACACCCTCGTGCGCCGCGAATACATGACCGCCATCGGCCCCGTCGACATTCTCGCCCGCGATGCGAACGGCGCGGCGGTCGCGGTCGAACTCAAGCGCCGCGGCGACATCGACGGCGTCGAACAGCTCACCCGGTACCTCGAGCTGATGAACCGCGACCCGCACGTCGCCCCCGTGACCGGCATTTTCGCCGCCCAAGAGATCAAGCCGCAGGCCCGCACCCTCGCCCACGACCGCGGAATACGCACCCTCCTCCTCGACTACGACGCCATGCGCGGCCTAGACGATAGCGACTCCAGGCTGTTCTGAATTTTTTGGTGCGCCGCCGCCTCTGGGTCAACGCCGGCCCGAGGCTCCGATCGGCAGCGCCGCAAGCCGCACTGATGAACCCGCCGCAGCGGGCTCGAGCACCAGGTACGCCGGCAGATTGTTGATGCCATTCGCCGTCACCACCGCCGGAATCCACACCGGCACCCCCGAAACCAGAAGCGGCAGCAGCACGGCAACCACCACGCCAGCTACCACGAGCAGCGCTCGATCACGAACGACTGTGGCAGCCGGCACCGTGTACGTTCCCCGCTGCCGACAGCGAGCGCGACTGACGAGGCAGGCGGCAGGATGCCCGTGACGACCACCACGGCAGCAACAACCACCAGCAGACCGACGAACACCCGGCCCGGCGTCACCCGCTTCCGCTGGGGCTCGGCAGGCTCAGCATCCCTCGTTGCCGACCCATCGTCACCGTCCCGACCCGCTCGCATAACTGAGCACACTACATGCGCTACACGCGCCCGCGGACCGCGCTCGTTGCACGCGCACTCTAGAATTACGGCAAATGACTAGCGCACCCGAAACCCACGTTTCGCCCGAGAACGACGGGGCAACGCCAACGCCTGCCGAGGAGGCCCTCGCCACCCCGCACAAGCCGTGGTCGTGCATCCTCTTCGACCTCGACGGAACCATCACCGACTCGGCCCCCGGCATCATCGGCCGGCTCTCACGCACTCTCGTCACCATGGGCTACCCCGTGCCGGCCCCTGCCGAGCTCGTGCAATTCGTCGGGCCGCCGATTCTTCAAGGCTTCGAACTCGTCGCCGGAATGAACGAAGAAGAGGCGCAGAAGGCGCTGCTCGTCTACCGCGGGCTTGCCGCGAGCGAAGGGCCCCAAGACGACGCCGTCACGTTTCCGGGCATGGTGGGGCTCGTCAAGTTTCTGCACAAGGCCGGCATTCCGCTCGCCATCACCACATCGAAGTCCGAGGTGCAGGCACATCGCATTCTCGAACACTTGAGCATCGAGCACGCCTTCGTCGTGATCACCGGCGCCAGCGAAGACGAAACCCGAAGCGCCAAAGCCGACGTCATCGACGAGGCGCTCGGCCGCCTGCGTGAAAAGAACGTCGACCTCTCGAACCTCGTGCTGGTGGGCGACCGCGTGCACGACATGGAGGGGGCCGCCGAGCACGGCATCCCGCCCATCATGGTCGAGTGGGGCTACGGATCACCCGCCGAGGCCGTGGGCGCCATCGCCGTGGTGCATTCGGTCGACCAGCTGCGCGCACTGCTCATCTAGATTCCCGCGTGGCCTTCACCATGGCCGTGGCCGCTCAGTGCGGCGAGGCAGACCGTTGCTACGAGCTGGCGCGCAACTTTCGCTCACGAATGAGTTCGGCCGCCGTGATCTGATGCGTTCGGCCCGGAATCATTGCCGCCGTCAAACCACCGACCCACGCCCCAGGGTCAGCATTGAGCGCCCCCGCCAACGCCACGATGGTCGAGAGGCTCGGGTTGGTCTGCCCACGCTCGATCTTGCCCACGTTCGTCACGTGCATCTCCGACATCTCGGCCACATCTTCTTGGCTCAGCCCGAGCTTCTGCCGCGTTTCGCGAATGCGTTCGCCGAGAATGCGCGACGCCTCGGAATGCGGTTCAGACATGCCTCATGACTACGGGCCGCAACATCCATTCGCCAGAGAATGCACGCCTGTTGCTTTCGCGCCTCGTGACTCACTGGCGTTCAGGCAAGTGGATGCTCGCCGGTAAGCTCAGCGTCATGACCGAACCTGACCCCATCTTCACGCCGCGCCGCCCCGCTTACGCGACCCTGCTCTCGTACGGATTCCTCATTCTGGCGCTGGGCCTCTTGGTACTCACCCTCGGCTTCGTCTTCGCCGCCGGAACCCTCTTCGTGGTCGTGCTGGGAGCGGCCATCGCGGCCTTCGGCGGCATGTTCGCGGCCTTCGGCGCCTTTCTCTACTACTTCGTTCTGCGCGAGTGACTCGCTAGGCAAAAGAAAAAGCCCCCAGCGTCTGCTCTCGCAGAAACACTGGGGGCTGCTGGTGCGCGAAGGGGGACTTGAACCCCCACGTCCTTACGAACACACGGACCTGAACCGTGCGCGTCTACCAATTCCGCCACTCGCGCCAACTCAGCGAGATTAGCACCGAATTCATGAATACCGAAAACGTGGATGCCCGTGCGGCACGCACCTCTTCTTCACAACTCACCCGCAGTGAACTCTGTGCACATGCCCGCGGCACGCTTAGTCACCCCCAAGAGCGGGGTGCTAGAGTCGCGCCGCAGTCAATTTACACCTGCGGCCAGTAACATCTGTCTTAGCATTCATGCCGGCACCTTGTGCGAGACGATGAGTCTGGCGCACCAAATATGGGAGACGTGTGGGAATACTGGACAACTTCGAGAAAGGTCTCGAACGCGCCGTCAACGGCGCTTTCGCTAAGACCTTTCGGTCGGGGCTGCAACCGGTTGAGATCAGCTCGGCTCTGAAGCGTGAACTCGACACCAAGGCCGCGATAGTCTCTCGCGACCGTATTCTCGTGCCCAATAGTTTTGTCGTGAAGCTCTCGGCCGCCGACTACCAGCGCATGACGGCTCTCGGCGCGACGCTTATCGACGACCTCACCGGCATCGTTCAGAAGCACGCCGCAGACCAGCGTTTTCAGTTCGCCGGCGGGTTGAGTGTGACCCTGGCCGAAGATGGGCGACTCAGCACCGGTGTGCTCGAGATCGAGAGTTCGACCATCCAACGTGACGTCACGTGGAGCCCGGTGCTCGATGTTGCGGGCAAACGGTACCCCCTCACCACCGGCCGCACGATCATCGGTCGCGGCCGCGAGGCCGACATCACCGTCGAAGACAGCGGAATCTCACGCAAGCATCTCGAATTTCTGTGGGATGGCAAGCACGCCGAAGCCAAAGATCTCGATTCGACGAATGGTTCGCAGCTGAACGGGCAGCCGCTCACCCGGAGCATCGTCGAGCCCGACTCGGTCATTCAGATCGGGCGAACGCGCGTGGTGTTTCGCGTGCTCGCTCAGTCGGCCGCACCCGAACAAGCCCCGAGTGTGGCAGAGCCGCAGACCGCACTGCAGCCCCACCAGCCCGAGCCGCGCCAGCCCGCACCGCAACAGCCACCAGCCCCAGATAAGCCCAAGCCACCGCAACCCGGCGGATTCGAGTGGAATCTATGAGCGAGCTCACCCTTCTCATCCTCCGCTTCGGCTTTCTCGCCCTGCTCTGGGTTTTCGTCTTCGTCATCGTCTACGCGATGCGCTCAGATCTCTTCGGTCAGCGCGTACGAAAGCTGCGAGACCCAGCAAACGCCGCCGCTCCGACGCCCGTGAGCGCGGCCGCTCCCGCAGCGTCGGCGAGCGCTGGAGCACCCGCAACCGCAGCCGCAGCGGGAGCCAGCGCTGGAGCCCCTGGCGGCGCAGCACGTGCGGGCGCCGCAGCAGCCGGCCAGCCCCAGAGTGCCAGCGCCCCAGGCAGTTTCACCGGCCTCATCGTCGGCGCAGCCGCCACCGCGAAGCCGCTGAGCGAAACGCACCCGCCAACACCGCCGCCGCAGTCGAAAGTTCCGGTGTTCACGCCACTCGAGGGTTCGAGTGCCGGCGTGCATCCACGAGCCACCACCAGCAACGCCCACAAGCTCGTCATCACCTCTGGCGTGAAGGGCGGCACCGAGATCGCGCTCGGCATCGAGCCGCTCACCATCGGCCGTTCCACCGACTCGAGCGTGGTCATTCGCGACGACTACACCTCTACCCACCATGCCCGGCTGCTGAACTGGAACAACGAATGGGTCATTCAAGACCTCGATTCGACCAACGGCACGTTTCTCGACGGTAAGCGCGTCACCCAACCTACCCCCGTTCCGCTGAACACGCCCATCAAAATTGGTGCAACCAGTTTTGAATTGCGGCGCTGACCGGCGAAACGTAGGCAGAGAAAACAATGGCGTTAGTCACTGAAAGCGCAGCCGTGTCGCATGTCGGCAAGGTGCGCTCGAACAACCAAGACTCCGGTTACGCCGGCCAGTCGTTGTTCGCTGTGGCCGACGGCATGGGTGGCCACGCCGGCGGCGATGTCGCGAGCGCCCTCGCCCTGAACAAACTGCTCGAAATCGACGGCGAATACAGTTCGGCCGTCGACGCCGAGTTCGCGCTGCAAGAAGCGATTGTCAGCGCGAACGCCATTCTGGCCGAGGCTGTTTACGAGCATCCTGAACTCACCGGCATGGGCACGACGCTCAGCGCTCTCGTGCGAGTCGGTCACAGCGTAGCGCTCGCGCACATCGGCGACTCACGCATCTACCGCTACCGTGACGGCAAGCTCACCCAGATCACCACCGACCATACCTTTGTTCAGCGCCTGGTCGACAACGGCCGCATCACCGCAGAAGAAGCGAAGGTGCACCCGCGCCGCTCTGTGCTGATGCGCGTGCTGGGCGACGTCGATTCGACGCCCGACGTCGACCTTCAGGTCATGGATACCCGGCCGAACGACCGCTGGCTGCTCTGTTCAGACGGCCTCACCGGCGTGGTCGAGAACGAAGACATCGCCAAGACTCTGGCCGACAACGCCTCGCCGCAGACCGTCGCCGACGTGCTCGTCAAAGAGGCCCTCGACCACGGCGCGCCCGACAACGTGACCGTGGTCATCGTCGACATCAGCGAATCGTTCACGGGCAGCACCTACATTGCTCAAACGGTCGGTGCAGCATCACGGCCCATTGCCTTTGACGGGGTGCAAGGCCGCAAGGCCAGCCGTATGCCCGCCCTGCACCTGCGCCCGCGCAGCACCGGCCTGGCGCAGCCCAGCCACTTCGAGGCACAATCTGACGACTATCTCGACGAACTCATCGACGAAGACCGCCGCCGAAGCCGCCGCCGCAAGCTCACGTGGCTCATCGGCAGCATCGTCGTGCTCATCATTATCGCCATCACGCTGCTGGTCAGTTACAACTGGACGCAGTCGAGGTACTTCATTGGCGCTTCGAACGGCAATGTGGCTGTTTATCAGGGCGTTCAGCAATCGCTCGGGCCCATCACGCTCTCTCACGTGTACGAAGACACCGGCATAGCCGTCAACACCCTGCCGGCCTACACGCAGACTCAGGTGCAGGCGACCATCAGCGCAGACTCCATCACGGCGGCACAGGCCGTGGTCAAGCGTCTCGAGAACGCGGTCATCACGGGCGTTCCGCCCACCGGTGACCTGACGACCCCGTCGCCGACGGTGACGCCCGAGCCGACTCCGTCTGTCGCACCTGCTCCCGCACCGGCCGCCGCGGGGCCACCCCAACGCCGAGGCGGCGCCACATGACTGACCCAGCCAGCCCCGTCACAGAAGCGTCGCCGCTCGTGCAGGCCGACCCGCGCCCCACGAGGCGCATCCGCGTGCCCGAAAAGCTGCGCAACCTCGAGATTTTCTTACTCGTCTTCGCCTGCGTCATCAACGCCAGCGCTGTCATTCTCGTGCAGTTAGGCGCGCTCGGGCATGTCGACTTCGGCCAGCTCGTTCTGCTCGGCGCCGGCCTCTCGGTTCTCGTCATCGGCATGCACATCGCCCTGCGGTTCGTGGCGCCGAACGCCGACCCGTTTCTCTTGCCCATCGCCGCCTTACTCAATGGCATCGGCATCGCCGAGATCTATCGCATCGACATCGAACAGGGCGTCTCGGGGTGGGACAGCACGGGCGAACGCCAGGTGGTGTGGAGCGCGGTCGCCATCATCATCGCCCTCGTCGTGATCATCGCCTTACGAAACCACCGCGTTCTTCAGCGCTACACCTACGTGTTCATGGTGATTTCGGGCGTACTTCTGCTGCTGCCGATCTTGCCCGGCATCGGCCGCGAAATTTACGGGGCGCGCGTCTGGATCGGCATCGGCCCGTTCTCGTTTCAGCCCGGTGAGGTGGCGAAGATCGCACTCGCCATCTTCTTCGCCGGCTACCTCGTCTCACGCCGAGACAGCCTGTCGATGGTCGGGCGCAAATTTCTCGGCATGCGTTTTCCGCGTGCTCGCGATCTCGGCCCGATTCTGGTCATCTGGGCCGCATCGATGGCCGTCATCATCTTTCAGCACGACCTCGGCACCGCCCTGTTGTACTTCGGCCTCTTCGTCGTCATGCTCTACGTGGCCACCGCGCGCCTCAGCTGGGTCATCATCGGCTTCGTGCTGTTTCTCGGCGGCGCCCTCATCGCCAGCCAAGTACTGACCTACGTGAACGACCGGTTCGCGAACTGGCTGAACCCGTTCGATCCGGTGAACTACGACGCCATCGGCGGCAGCTACCAGCTCGTGCAGGGCCTCTTCGGCCTCGCCAACGGCGGCCTCATCGGCACCGGGCTCGGCCAGGGCAGCCCGGCGATCACACCGCTGGCACAGAGCGACTACATCGTGGCGAGCATCGGCGAAGAACTGGGCATGGCCGGCCTCTTCGCCATTCTCTGCCTCTACCTGTTGTTCATCGCCCGCGGCCTGCGCATCAGCTTTTCGGGCACCGACGACTTCGGCCGACTGCTCGGCGTGGGCCTGACCTTCGTGGTCGCGCTTCAGTGCTTCATTGTCATCGGCGGGGTCACTCGCGTCATTCCGCTCACCGGCCTCACCACGCCGTTCTTAGCGGCCGGTGGCTCGTCGCTGGTGGCCAACTGGATCATCGTCGCCCTCCTTCTGCGCCTGTCAGACACAGTTCGCAGTCAGCCAAGGCTGGTGGTGTAGCCCTATGAACCGTGAACTCAAGCGCGTGACCATCGTCATCCTGGCGATGTTCGCCACCCTGTTTCTGTCTGTCACCACGATTCAGTTCTTCTCAGCGGATGCTCTGGCCAACGACTCCCGTAACGCACGCACCATCTACGCGAGTTACTCGAAGCAACGCGGGCCCATCTTGGTGCAAGGGCAGCCCATTGCGCAGTCGGTGCCCTCCGACGATCAGTACAAGTACCAGCGCACCTACTCGAATGGTCCGCTCTACAGCGCGGTCACCGGTTACTACACGCTCGACCAGGGCTCGAGCGGAATCGAGTCTGCCCTGAACGATGAACTCGCCGGCACCTCGGGCTCGCAATTCTTGAGCCAGCTGAACAGCATCGTCACGGGTCAGAACCCGCAAGGGGCATCCGTCGAACTCACCATCGACCCGAAGATTCAGCAGGCCGCGTATGACGCGCTCGGCTCGCAGCAGGGCGCGGTTATCGCCGTCGAGCCGAAAACAGGGCGCATTCTCGCCATGGTCTCGAAGCCCGACTACGACCCGAACGCCCTCGCGGTGCACGATACCGACCAGGTCATCAACACCTACAACACCCTGAACACCGACCCGAACCAGCCGCTCATCAACCGCACGCTCGGGGGCAACCTCGACCCGCCCGGTTCGACGTTCAAAATCGTCACCTCGTCAGCGGCGCTGCAGAACGCGAACCTGCCGGCAGACCACCAGCTTCCGAACCTCTCGGGGTACCAGCTGCCGAACAGCACCAACGTCGTGAGCAACGCCGGTGGTGGCACCTGCGGCCCCGGCGACACGGTGTCGATCGAGACGGCCTTCGTGCTCTCATGCAACATTCCGATGGCCGAACTGGGCGTCGAAATGGGGCAGAAAGACCTCACCGATATGGCGAACGCGTACGGGTACAACTCGGGTTTCGACTCGCCCATCCCCGTTGAGGCCAGCCAGTTTCCGCCGCTCAAAAACGACCCGGCCCAACTCGCCCTCTCGTCGTTCGGTCAATCCAATGTGCGGTCGTCGCCCATGCAGATCGTCGAGCAGTCGATGGCCGTCGCGAACGGCGGGGTGATCATGCAGCCGAACCTGGTCGACACCATTTCGGCACCAGATTTGACCGTTTTGCAGCAATTCCAGCCGAAAACGCTGAACACACCTATCACTTCGGTAACAGCTTCGACACTTTCATCGTGGATGGTCGAGGCCGTCAATTCCGGAGCGGCGACTAATGCAAGAATAGACGGAGTCAGTGTGGCCGGTAAGACAGGAACTGCGGAGAACGGGACGGGCGATCCGTACACTCTCTGGTTCACAGGATTCGCTCCTGCAGACAACCCCCAGGTTGCCGTTGCAGTAGTGGTACAAAATGGCGGCGGACTAGGCGAATCCGGAACCGGCAACGACGTTGCGGCTCCGATCGCCAAAAAAGTACTTGAGGCGGTGCTGAATAAATGAGACCCACAGCAGGGCTCACCTTCGGGGGAAGGTACGAGTTGTCGACGCGTATCGCGATCGGCGGCATGGGCGAGGTGTGGCAAGCAACCGACCTGGTTATCGGCCGCAACGTGGCCATCAAGATCTTGAAAGACGAATACCTGGGCGACCCAGGCTTTCTCGAGCGATTCCGGGCAGAGGCCAGGCACGCCGCACTCGTCAACCACGAGGGAATCGCGAACGTCTTCGACTACGGCGAAGAAGAGGGCAGTGCCTACCTCGTCATGGAGCTCGTTCCGGGTGAAGCGCTGTCGGTCATCCTGGAGCGCGAGCACGTGCTCTCGACCGACCGCGTTCTCGACATCATCGCGCAGACCGCATCTGCACTTCAGGCCGCGCACAACGCGGGCCTCGTGCACCGCGACATCAAGCCCGGCAACCTGCTGATCACTCCAGACGGCCGAGTCAAGATCACCGACTTCGGAATCGCCCGCATCGCCGACCAGGTGCCACTCACCGCAACCGGTCAGGTCATGGGCACCGTGCAGTACCTCTCGCCCGAGCAGGCCAGCGGCCAGTCTGCTTCGTCGACGACAGACATCTATTCCCTCGGCATCGTCGCCTACGAATGCCTCGCCGGCAAGCGCCCGTTCAGCGGTGAGTCGCAGGTTGCCATTGCAATGGCGCAGATCAACGATGCCCCGCCCGAGTTGCCGGTGACCATCGCCGAGCCCGTGCGAAACCTCGTCATGTCGTGCATCGCCAAGAAGCCTGCCGACCGGCCGGCCTCGACGGCGGCTCTCGCGCGCGCAGCCACCGCCCTTCGGCAAGGCGACATCGCTCTCGCCGCCGCCGCGGTGCCCGCCGTACTCGGTGGCCATGCACTACCACCGGCCACAGCCACGGTCATGATGCCGCAGGCCGCCGACCCCACCCAGGCGACCACCGTGCTCGGTGCCGCGGGCGGCGCAGCAACGGGCGGCCCCACCACGGCAAGCCTCACCGCCACCGATCCCGACGCCGAAGACCCCACAAAGAAGAAAAAGCGTAGCCCGTGGACCTGGCCGCTCATTGTTCTCATCATCATTCTCGCCCTGGTGCTCGTCGGCACGATCATCGCGCTCACCACCAACAACAAGGGCAACACCGCTCCCACCCCGTCGCCGTCTACGCAAAGCGCGACGCCGACGCCCACGCCTACCCCGACGCCCACCACCACGCCCACCTCGAACACCGTTGTGGTCAACGAAAAAGACCTCATCGGCAAGACCTTCGATGCCGCGGCTGCGGTTTTGCAGGCTCAAGGCCTCGGCGCGAACCGTGTCGTCAAGAACGCCGCCCCGAGCACCGACCAGGTCGATGTCGTCTACCAGGCCAGCCCGGTGGGCAATGTGACAAAGGGCACCACGATCGACCTCACCGTCTATGGTGATGCGGTCACGCCGCCCGCGCCCACCTCGACACCCACCGCGACTCCGGCGAAGGTCGTCGCCAACGCCACATTCGTAGTGAGCTGGGCGGCCTACAGCTGCCCCTCGGGTTACAACCTCACCAGCTACGATCTCGACCCCGGCACGGCCACAGTGGCGGTTCCGCCCGGAGCCAACCCGCAGGCCACGTTGATCGCACCGTCTACGGCGCAAGACATCAACATCTCGTACAAAGTGACCTGCACCGCGAATGGAGCGTCGTCAGGGCTGCAGTCGGCCTCATCGCCGGCCCTCAAGCTCACCATCACGGCCGCAACCCCGCCAACGTCACCCGCACCCGCAGCCGACCCCTCGAAATAGATCTTCCATCACCGCATCACCCGACTCTGGACCATCAACCAGCCGAACCAGGAGCCCCACCGTGACCGATGACAATCGCCTCCTCGCTGGGCGATATCGCATTGGTGACATCATCGGGCGTGGCGGTATGTCGAACGTCTACGTCGGGCGCGACGAACGACTCGGCCGGCAAGTCGCCATCAAGCTGCTCAAATCGTCACTCGCCGGTGACCCCATCTTTCGCACGCGGTTTCGCCAAGAAGCTCAAGCCGCTTCACGAATGGCGCATCCCACCATCGTGCGGGTGTTCGACGCCGGCGAAGAGCGCGTCGTCGAGCCCGGTGGCGCCGAAGCCATCGTGCCGTTCATCGTCATGGAGTACGTGCAGGGCATCCTGCTCAAAGACCTGATTCGTCAAGGCCCCGTCGACCCCGCCGAAGCCGTGCGCATCACCGACGGCATCTTGACGGCGCTCGAGTACTCGCATCGCGCGGGAGTCGTGCACCGCGACATCAAGCCCGGCAACATCATGCTCACGAACTCCGGCCAGGTCAAGGTCATGGATTTCGGCATCGCCCGGGCCATCTCCGACTCCTCGGCCACGGTGGCACAGACCACGGCCATACTCGGCACCGCTCAGTACTTCTCGCCCGAGCAGGCCAGGGGCGAGTCAGTGGATGCCCGTACCGACCTCTACTCCACCGGCATCGTGTTGTTCGAGCTTCTCACCGGCCGCGCACCGTTTCGCGGCGAGACGCCCGTGGCCGTGGCCTACCAGCACGTCAGCGAAGCCCCCGTTGCACCGAGCTCCGTCAACCCGAAAGTGTCGCCGGCCCTCGACCAGGTCGTGGCGCATGCCCTGGCAAAAGACCGGTTCGCTCGTTTTCAGAGTGCGGCCGACTTCAAAACCGACCTGCAGATCGCCGGTGCCGGCAAGATTCCGTCAAAACGGCTGCCTGCCGAAGACTTTCAGGCCTCGCTCTTCGGCGCTCCGCCCACGCTCACCTCTGGGTCTGATTCTGCCCTGACGCAGCTGGCCGGTGACGACGAGTACGCGGTTCGCACGCAGTCGCGCCCACCCGTCATCTGGATCTGGGCGGGAATCGCGAGCGTCGCCGTCATTCTCATCGCCATTCTGTTCTGGGTTTTCAGCCTTCGCGAAACCTCGATCATGCCCGTCTCATCTCGGCAGATTCCTGTCGTCGCTGGCCAGACATACGACAGCGCGAATGCGACATTGCAACAGCTGAATCTCGTAACGCAGCGCTTCGACAAGAACGACCCCACCATTCCCGCCGGCGACGTCATCAACACCGACCCGCCCGCCGGCACCATCGTGCAACCTCAGACGCTGATCAGCGTGTACGTCTCACTCGGCAAACAGACGGTGGCGCTGCCTGACTTCGCTGGAAGCACTGTGGCCGATGCCACCCCGAAAGTCACCGCGCTCGGCCTTCTGGTCGGTTCGACGACCAAACAGAATTCTCCGACCGTGCCGGCCGACGTCATCATCAGCTCGAGCCCGGCGGCCGGCACCCAGAGTTTCGTCGGTGACACGATCAACTTCGTCGTCTCGAATGGTCTTGTGACGGTTCCCGACACCACCGGTCAGCCGCGCAAAGACGCAATGACCTCACTGCAGGCCCTCAACCTGACCGTGAACACCGATGCCGATTCGACGTGTGCCGCCCAGTCGGGTGACCCGGTGACCAAGCAATCGCTCCAGCCCGGCGACAATCCACAGGGCTCGACCATAACGCTCACCTATTGCACGGGCAAGAGCTAGCGAAACCGAACCCTACGAAGCGGTAACCAGCGGGCTCAGCGTTGCCGCGGCATCCTGAGCAGACGGCAACCCTGCCACCGCCAGCCAGTTCGCGAGCATCTGATAACCGCCCTCGGTGAGCACCGATTCCGGGTGAAATTGCACGCCGTAGATGGGGGCGCTTTCGTGCCGCAACCCCATGATGACGCCGCCCTCTGTGCGAGAGGTGACCACGAGCGAATCAGGCACAGTACCGTCGACGACGGCCAGCGAGTGGTATCGGGTAGCAGTGAAGTTCTGAGCAACTCCCTCGTAGAAGGCACTGTCGTCGTGCACAATCACCGAGGTCTTGCCGTGCATCAGCTCTTCGGCGTTGGTGACCGTGGCCCCCATCGCCTCGGCAATCGCCTGGTGGCCGAGGCACACACCGAGCAACGGCTTCTGACTCTCGAGCGCAGCGAGCACGACCGCGATCGAGACACCGGCTTCTGACGGCTTTCCTGGCCCAGGAGAAATCAGCACAGCGTCGTACGTGTCGACTGCGGCAGCAGCGTCGTCGGGCGAAAACGCGTCGTTACGCAGCACGGTGGTCTCGGCGCCGAGCTGATGCAGGTAGCCGTTCAGCGTGTAGACGAAGCTGTCGTAGTTGTCAATGACGAGCACGTGAGTCATTGGTTAACCGTAACCGGTTGGCTGGGGGTCAGCAGCCCGTCGACCCACGGAAAAACCCAGGTCGAAAGCACGAACAGCAGCACGGCGAGTGCTACGAGAAGAATCAGGATGCGCGCCCACACCGGCCCGGGCAAGACCCGCCACAACGCTCCGTACACGGCTATGCGCCCTTTCCACTGATGCCGGCGATCTCCGCCGGTGCTCCGGCGCTGCGCGGGGTGAACGACTCCAGTACCCCGTACGCGATGATGCGCTCGGAGGCGATGTAGAGCGGGTTGCAGCTCGTGAGCGTGATCAGTCGGTCGGTGGGCGCAGCGTCGGGCACTTGAGGAACAGAGCTCAGCACATCTACGCCGTCGGGGCTCACATACTCGAGGTCGCGAAAACGGTAGGTGTACCAGCCGTCTTGCGTTTCGATGTAAATGGGGTCGCCCACTTGCAGCTCATTGATCTTGATGAACGGGCTGCCCCAACCATCGCGGTGTGCGGCGATAGCAAAGTTGCCCATGTCTCCCGGCATCTGGCTTTGTTCGTAGTGGCCCGCGCCCCCCGCATTGAGCACGGTCTTCGCGTCGACACCTTGCGAGATGGTGCGCTTGTAGTCGGCACCGAATCGGGGAACGTAGAGCACCGCGAACTGTTTCGTCTCTGCGGGAGCCGCCATCACCACAGGAGCTGCACCCGACGTGGTGCCCGAATCGGCGGGGGCGGTAGGTGAGGCGGTGTTCACCGGGGCGGTCGGGCCGACGGTCGATGCACTCCAACTCTGCGAAAGCCCAGACGCATCGTTGGTCTGCGTGCTGTTCAAGGCGATGCCCTGAATCCATAGCTGCCAGCCGAGAAAGAGAAAAACCAGAACACCGGTGGTAATCAGAACTTCGCCGGCAACGCCGATGATCGAGCGAACCAACGAACTGCGGCCTGTGGGGCTCTCGCCACCGGAGTCGCCAGCCGAGTCGTCACTGGAGTCATCTCCAGAGCCGTCACCGCCGCGCGAACCATCGCCGCGGCCACGACGGAGGTCGGCGCGTTGCGAACGACGAGTCGGAACCTCGTCAGAAGGTGAGTTTTGCTCTGGCACGGCATCCATGTTACGAGGTCGAGGTGAAGCGAAGCTGAGTTACTAACAGGCTACTTCACTACGAGTTTCGACAGGCCATCAGCATTCCCAGCTAGAATCATCGGCATGGCCCGCGACAAGACCCGTTCCTCCCAGCAAGTCGTTCAACGTTCGAGTGACGACCAGACACCCAACCCCGTCTGGTACAAGCCCGTCATGTTCGGCTTCATGCTCGTCGGGCTCGCTTGGATCATCGTGTTCTACGTCAGCCAGGGCACGTTTCCCATTCCCGATCTCGGTAGCTGGAACATCCTCATCGGTTTCGGCGTCGCATTCATCGGGTTCTTGATGACCACTCGGTGGCGTTGACAACCCGTCGGCGCTGACCACTCGTCACGCTCGCGGGGCAATTACACCGGTGTAATTATCCCCAGTGTGAATAACTCTGTGCACAACTCGGCACGGCCGGTTAGATAAACGCCTATTGAACGCCTAAAACGACCGAACCACGGTCAGAATTACGATCAGCGCAGCAAGCCCCACCAGCATCAGAATCTCGGTATTCTTCTGACTTCGCCGGCTGAATTGCGTGTAGATCAACCCGGTCAGCGCGCCGAAAACCAGCCCGCCGATGTAGACCTGCCACACCCCGCCGACGATGAACGCCAGCACGAGGTTCAGCACCACCAACACGATCAGCTGCGACATATTGCCGCCCTGCTTGCGCGCGATGAAGAACAGCCCCGCAATGAGGCCGAAAATCGCTCCGGTGGCACCGATCACGGCCGTCGTGGGTGAAGCCAGGTAGTCCACGGCCACAGCGCCGCCGATTGCCGAGAAGACGTAGAGCAGCGCGAACCGCCAGCGCCCGATCATCGGCTCGAGCATTCGCCCGAAGATATACAGCGAGAACATGTTGAACAAGATGTTCACAATGCTGAGCGGATTGTTCAGGGTGAACGGCGTCTGCACGAACGCATAGGTCAGCATTCGCCACGGTTCGAACGGAAACCCGATTCCCGGGTGCGTGTACACCGGTGCGTACAGCAGCGCCTGAGCCACCCCGAGCCCCGGAAAGAGTTCGAGCAGGTAGATGACGAGCGAGATGCCGATCAGCGCATAGGTGACCACCGGGGCAGTGGATGACCGCACCGAGGCCCGAGCGGCACGAACCAGCCGTGGCGGCCGACTGTACTGCTGACTCTGCCTGTCGCTTCTCGCACACTCGACGCAGTGCACGCCGACGGCAGCCTGCACCTGGCACTGCGGGCAGATCGTGCGCCCGCAGCGCTGGCACAGCACAAAACTCTGCCGGTCGGGGTGCCGGTAGCAGTAGTTGTCGGGGTTATAGGGAGTTGTCACGCCTCGGTGACGTCTACGCTTTCGATCACGACGGCGTCGAGCGGACGGTCGTAGGAGTCGGTGGCGACTGCGGCGAGCTTGTCGACGATGCGCCTCGACGAGTCGTCAGCCACTTCGCCGAAGATGGTGTGCTTCGCCTGCAGCCACGGGGTCGGGCCGACGGTGATGAAGAACTGTGAGCCGTTCGTGCCCTGGCCGCCCTGAATGCCAGCGTTGGCCATGGCGAGAATGTACGGTTCGCTGAAGTTCAGGTCGGGGCTGATCTCATCGTTGAAGCGGTAACCGGGGCCGCCGGTGCCATTGCCCAGCGGGTCGCCGCCCTGAATCATGAAGCCCGGAATGATGCGGTGAAAGATGCTGCCGTCGTAGAGCTTTGCCGTGGTGGCTGTGCCCGTCTTCGGGTCGGTCCATTCGCGCTCGCCTGATGCGAGACCGACGAAGTTCTTGACGGTCTGCGGGGCGTGGTTGCCGTAGAGGTTGACAGTGATGTCGCCGAGGTTCGTGTGGAGCGTTGCGACGTGGGTGTGCTTGGCCATGCCTCAATTCTCACACACGGCAGGTTGCGTTCAGTCAAGCGTCAGCGTAAAGATAGCCGATAGTCAGGCACGCAATGCGTGGGTAGAAGCAATAGCATGGCAAGATTGCAACGATGCCGTTCTCAGCCGATGGAGGTTTCCAATGAGTCTCACCCGTAAGCGTACGAAGGCGCTCAAGCGTCTGCGCAAGAGCGCAGGAGAACTGTGGCTCGACCAGCAAGACATTCTCACTCGGGCCAACCATGTTGCAGCCGAGGCGAAGCTTCAAGCTGCAGCGTTGACCAAGGAGGAGGTCGTACCTCGTGTTCAGGCCGCTTCGAGCCAGTTCGCGCAGAACGCTGCTCGCAACGTGGCCTCTGCGAAGCACGCCAGCGATCAGGTTCGCTCCAGGCTCACGTCTGACGTCTTCCCCGCTGTCGGCGGCACCGTCGGTTCAGCCGCCGCTGCTCTCGGCATTTCTGAAAATGCGTTCGTCAAAGGCGCTCTCGCCAAGCTGCAGCCGCCTGCACCCGTGAAGAAGGGTCACTCGATCGGCCTGTACTTCGCCATCGCAGCCGGCGTCGCCGCCGCCGCCGGCATCGGTTACGCCGTCTGGCAGACTTTCCGCGCAGATGACGAGCTCTGGATCAGCGAAGACGAGCTAGACACTCCCCCCGCCTCCTAACAACCAAAAAAGAAGAGGACCAGCCACAAACGTGGCTGGTCCTCTTCTTCGTGCCAGAAGTGCAAGCCAGAAAATAAACACCGCGCGACGCCAAAACGAAAAATGCCGGCTCAGGCCGGCATTTTTGGTTTTCGTGGAGCCTAGGAGAATCGAACTCCTGACCTCCTGCTTGCAAAGCAGGCGCTCTACCAATTGAGCTAAGGCCCCAGAGGGGTTGCTGTCTAGATGTGTTTGCTAAACACGCAGTGTTTTGTAAACACGGTGTTTAGCAAACACAGTGGGGGTACCGGGATTTGAACCTGGGACCTCTTCATTATCAGTGAAGCGCTCTAACCAACTGAGCTATACCCCCGAGTGGGCTGTCGCGTTCGTAAAACGCAACCTTGTTATCCTACCCAAAACCTACTTGTTCGTAAAACCGAGCATGACCCCGCCCGTGATTTTCACAGTCAGATTGTAGAGAACGGCCGCAATAGCACCGAGTGCAGTGATCACGATCACGTCGAGAATAGCCACGATCACCGCGAAGCCCATCACCTGCCCCAGCGACGCGAAGTCGTTGAGGTTGAAGTTGCCCTGCCCGGCGATTTCGGTGAGCACACTGTTGATCGAGTTGAACACACCCGTCTGGTTCAGTAGCGACCAGATGAGAAACGCAGCCACCACCGTCACGATGCCGAGAATGATCGACCAGAGAAACGACAGCTTCAAGATCGACCAGAAGTCGACGTACACCAGACGCAGCCGTACTTGCTTCGTTTGGGCGGGTCTAGATGACTTCTTGGCGAGCTTCTCGGCCACATTGCTACTCATCGATGGGTTCCTCTCCGGCATCTTCGGTGAGTTCTGCCGAGGCAGCGTCTTCCGAAACTACGGTGCGTTCGGTGTTCTTGGCCAGCGCGATTATGCGATCTTCATCGGCGAATCGTGCGAAGACAACACCCATGGTGTCTCGGCCTTTAGCCGGGACTTCGGCCACGGCAGAGCGTACCACCTTGCCGCTGGCAAGAACCACCAAGACCTCGTCTTCTTCGTCGACGATGAGCGCTCCGGCAAGGTCTCCCCGGGCATCCTGCAGCTTGGCCACCTTGATACCGAGACCGCCTCGGCCCTGGATGCGGTACTGGTCGACAGACGTGCGCTTGGCGTACCCACCTTCGGTCACCACGAAGACGAACCCGTCTTCAGACACGACTGAGGCGTCGAGCAAGAAGTCGTCGTCGCGAAACTTCATGCCGATGACGCCGGCGGTCGAGCGACCCATCGGTCGCAGTGACTCGTTCGAGGCGGTGAAGCGAATCGACATGCCCTTCTTCGAGACGAGCAGAACATCCGAATCTTCTTCGACCAGCAGCGCCGACACAAGCTCGTCGTCTTCACGCAGGTTGATCGCGATGATGCCACCCGAACGGTTCGTGTCGTATTCGTTCAGCGCCGTCTTCTTCAAGAGCCCGTCGCGGGTGGCGAGCACCAGGTACGTCGCCGCCTTGTAGTCACGAATGTCGAGAATCTGGGCGATCTGCTCGTCGGGTGCCAGCGCCAGCAGGTTGGCGACGTGCTGACCCTTCGCGTCGCGACCCGCTTCTTGTAGTTCGTAGGTCTTCGCACGGTAGACCCGGCCCTTGTTCGTGAAGAACAGCAGCCAGTGGTGCGTGGTGGTGACGAAGAAGTGCTCGACCACGTCGTCTGCCCGCAGCTGGGCACCCTTGACGCCCCTGCCACCGCGGTGCTGGCTGCGGTAGTTGTCGCTGCGGGTGCGCTTGATGTAGCCACCGCGGGTGACCGTGACCACCATCTCTTCTTCGGGAATGAGGTCTTCGACGTTCATGTCGCCGTCGAACCCGAACATGATCTCGGTGCGCCGGTCGTCGCCGAACTTCGTGGCGATCTCGGTGAGCTCTTCGACGATGATCTCGCGCTGGCGCGTCGGGCTCGCCAGAATGGCGTTGTATTCGTCGATCTTCAGCTGCAGTGCGTCGGCCTCGTCGTGGATCTTCTGGCGTTCGAGCGCAGCCAATCGCCGCAGCTGCATCGTCAGAATTGCGTCGGCCTGAACCTCGTCGATCTCGAGCAGCGCCATCAAGCCGGTACGGGCGTCGTCGACGGTCTCTGAACGACGGATGAGCGCGATGACATCGTCAAGGGCATCCAGAGCCTTCAGATACCCGCGCAAGATGTGCATGCGGTCTTCGGCCTCGCGCAGCCTGAACTGCGTGCGGCGTACGATGACGTCGATCTGGTGGGCGACCCACTCGGTGATGAACCCGTCGATCGGCAGCGTGCGCGGAATGCCGTCGACGATGGCGAGCATGTTGGCGCCGAAGTTCTCTTGCAACGACGTGTGCTTGTACAGGTTGTTCAGCACCACCTTGGCAACCGCGTCGCGCTTCAGCACGATAACGAGTCGCTGGCCGGTGCGGCCCGAGGTCTCGTCGCGAATGTCGGCGATGCCACTGACCTTGCCGTCTTTCACCAGCTCGGCGATCTTGATCGCGAGATTGTCGGGGTTCACCTGGTAAGGCAGCTCGGTGACCACCAGGCAGGTGCGACCCTGCAACTCTTCGACGCTGACGACGGCACGCATGGTGATCGACCCGCGGCCCGTGCGGTAGGCATCGTGGATGCCCTTCACACCGAGAATCTGCGCACCGGTCGGAAAGTCGGGGCCCTTGATGCGCTGAATGAGTGCATTCTGCAGCTCTTCACGCGTCGCATCGGGGTTCTCGAGGTACCAAATGGCGCCCGCGGCGACCTCACGCAGGTTGTGTGGCGGAATGTTCGTGGCCATACCCACCGCGATACCGACCGACCCGTTGACGAGCAGGTTCGGAAAGCGCGCCGGCAGCACGACGGGCTCGAGCGTGCGGCCATCGTAATTGTCTTGAAAGTCGACGGTCTCCTCTTGAATGTCGCGCACCATTTCGAGCGCGAGCGGAGCCATTTTCGTCTCGGTGTACCGCGGGGCGGCAGCACCGTCGTTGCCCGCAGAACCGAAGTTACCCTGCCCGAGAGCGAGCGGGTATCGCAGGCTCCACGGCTGAATCAGTCGAACGAGCGCGTCGTAGATCGACGAGTCGCCGTGCGGGTGAAACTGACCCATGACCTCGCCGACAACGCGAGCAGACTTGGAGAAGGCCCGATCAGGCCGGTACCCGCCGTCGTACATCGCATAGATCACACGGCGGTGAACGGGCTTCAAACCGTCTCGCACGTCGGGCAATGCACGCCCGACAATGACGCTCATCGCGTAGTCGAGGTACGAGCGCTGCATCTCGAGCTGAAGGTCTACCTGCTCGATGCGGTCGGTCGTGGCTCCGCGCGAGTCGGGAGCGATCTCGTCGCCGGTGGGGGTTTCGTCAGTCATCGTTCTCTATCTGTCGTGTGCCGAGTTCGTCGCTGTGGTTGCCGGATGCCCTGGCCGAAGCCCGTCGCATCGAGTGGCACCAAGCCTAAATGTCGAGAAACCGAACGTCTTTGGCGTTCTTCTGAATGAAATTGCGCCTCGACTCCACGTCTTCGCCCATCAGAGTGGAGAAGATCTCATCGGCCGCCGCCGCGTCGTCGAGCGTGATCTGGCGCAGTGTGCGGGTGTCTGGGTCCATCGTGGTGTCCCACAGTTCGCGGTAATCCATCTCACCCAGACCCTTGTAGCGCTGGATTCCGTTGTCTTTCGGAATTCGCTTGCCGGCTGCGGCGCCGTGCTCGAGCAGAGCGTCGCGTTCGGTGTCGGAGTAGACGTATTCGTGCGGCGCGTTCGTCCACTTCAAGCGGTAGAGCGGCGGCATGGCGAGGTACACGTAACCGAGCTCGATCAGCGGTCGCATGTAGCGGAACACCAGAGTGAGCAACAGAGTCGTGATGTGCTGACCGTCGACATCGGCATCTGCCATCAAAACGATCTTGTGGTAGCGCGCCTTGTCGGGGTTGAAGTCTTCACCGATGCCCGCACCGAATGCGGTGATCATGGCCTGAACCTCGTTGTTGCCGAGCGCCCTATCGAGCCTGGCCTTCTCGACGTTCAAGATCTTGCCGCGCAACGGCAGAATGGCTTGGGTTTCGGGGTTTCGGCCCTGAATGGCCGAACCGCCGGCCGAGTCACCCTCCACGATGAAGATCTCGCTCTTCGCGGGGTCTCTGCTCGAGCAGTCTTTGAGCTTGCCCGGCATTCCGCCGCCCTCGAGCAGACCCTTACGTCTGGTCTGTTCGCGAGCCTTACGAGCGGCCATGCGAGCCTGTGATGCCTGAATGGCTTTGCGAATGATGTCGCGCGCCTGAGTCGGGTTGCGATCGAACCAGTCTGCGAGCTCGGTGCCGGCAACCTTCTGCACGAACGCCTTCGCCTCGGTGTTGCCGAGCTTGGTCTTCGTCTGGCCCTCGAACTGCGGCTCAGCGAGCTTCACCGAGACCACTGCGGTGAGGCCTTCACGAATATCATCGCCCGTCAGGTTTTCGTCTTTTTCCTTCAGGATGCTCTTGTCTCTGGCATACCGGTTCACCAACGACGTGAGCGCGGCACGAAACCCCTCTTCGTGGGTTCCGCCCTCGTGGGTGTTGATGGTGTTCGCGTACGTGTGCACGCTTTCGGTGTACCCATTGGTCCACTGCATGGCGACCTCGAGCGAGATTTTGCGCTCGGTGTCTTCGTTCTCAAACGAGATGACCTCGTCGTGCACCAGCTCGTTCTTCTTCGCGCGGTTCAAGTACTCGACGTAGTCGACGAGCCCCTTCTCGTAGAGATAACTGACCACCACATCTTCTTCACCACGCTCGTCGGTGAGCGTGATGCGCAGACCCTTGTTCAAGAAGGCCATCTGCTGAAAGCGGGCGCGAAGCGTCTCGTAGTCGAAGATGGTCGTCTCGAACGTTTCGGCGCTCGGCCAGAACGTCGTCGTCGTACCCGTCTCGGTTGACACCTCGTCTTGCGATAGTGGAGCCTGGGGAATTCCGTGCTTGTAGCTCTGTCGCCACACGTGCCCCTGACGTCGCACCTCTACGTCGAGCTCTGCCGACAGGGCGTTCACGACCGAGATGCCGACGCCGTGCAGGCCGCCCGAAACCGAGTACCCGCCGCCGCCGAACTTTCCGCCGGCGTGCAGGATAGTCAGCACCACCTCGACGGTCGATTTGTTCTGGCTGACATTCAAGTCGACAGGTATGCCGCGACCGTTGTCGATAACACGCAGGCCACCGTCTTTACGAATGGAGACCAGAATGGTGTCGCAGTAGCCAGCGAGCGCCTCGTCTACCGAGTTGTCGACTACCTCATAAACCAGGTGGTGCAGACCCCGCGGCCCGGTAGAGCCGATGTACATTCCAGGCCGCTTTCGAACCGCCTCGAGACCCTCGAGAATCTGGATCGCATCGGCGCCGTATTCGGTTTCGGAGTCAGACTGGTCTAGTGGTGATGTCATGAATTATTTGGCTCCAAAACTTACGGCGGGCGACCCTTTATTCTACCAAACATCACACTGCTTCGGCGGCTTTGGCGGCGTTCTGACGGGTTTATTTCGATAGGGTGACCAGTTTTGCCTTCCTAACCGTAAGTATCGCGAGGGCCCCGCCCTGGAATTGATCTAGAGCCTCTTTTCCATGAGGGAGCGTCGGGGGCAAGAAAGCGTATTGACTCGATGCCCGCATCGGGATACTCCACAGCGATACGCGTCATGATCATGGTGCGCATTAATCTCAACTGCGTCGCCCAGGCCGTCGAATCGCATTGGATGCTCAGAACAGAGTCGGTTATTTCTGTCGGATGACTGTGCTCGGCCGTCTCTTCGCCCGCTATCTCACGCCACGCGAGCATCAGATCAGACTTCGCCAACGAGGCCGCCCAGCCCAGGTCGCTTGTGAGACCATCGACAACCGAACCGATACCTTTGGGGTCTCGGCCGCCGCCATAAGGCACCGAATCGCCCGCGGAAAGTCGGTTTCGCCGCGCATGGGGGCGGGTCGTCGACTTCGCATCGCCGAAGACCCGCTTGAACCGGGCGTAAACCGATCGTGTCTCAGACACGGGCTCCGCGGGCTGCTCCACACCGGCGTTCGCCTCACCTAGCTCAGTCATCGCTCGGTTCATCCACAATCGTTCCGGAGGCGATGCGCACGGTGTGCGCAGTGAGATCAGCGGGAACATCACCGAAAACCGCAGCCGTGATCAATACCTGCTCGTAATCGGCCACGGCGGCGGCCAACCGGGCTCGTCTCGCCTGATCGAGCTCGGCGAAAACATCGTCGAGAATCACCACGGGGTCACCAGAAGAAGAATCTGTTCGCAGCAGATCAGCAGAGGCGAGTTTCAACGCGAGAGCAAACGACCACGATTCACCATGACTTGCATACCCTTTTGCCGGTAAACCATTCAATTGAAAAAGAATGTCGTCTCGGTGCGGCCCACTGAGGGTCACTCCCCGCTCGAGTTCTTGCCTGCGCACCCGTGCCAGGGCGACACGAAACTCGGTTTCGATCTCGTGCCGCTGAAACGGCGAACCCCATCGCGAGGGTGACGCACCCTCGTCGACTTCGGCCAGCTCGTCGTCGCCGTTTATTGGCGACAGGATGCTCAGCCTGCTACTCAATCGTGGCGAGTGGTCAGCACCCGCCACCGCGAGATAGGCCCTCTCGACGAACGGCCGAAGCCGGGCAACGAGAGCGTCTCGTTCGGCAATGAGTTCTGACCCGAGCACGACGAGCCGATCATCCCAAATGTCGAGCGTTGATAGCTGAGCGCCCTTGAGTCCCGACGACCGAGCAGACTTCAAGAGGGTGTTGCGTTGCCGAAGCACCCGTTCGTAATCGGTTGCGACGCCGGCCAATCGCGGAGTGCGAGCGAACAGCAACTGGTCGAGAAAACGTCTGCGCCCTGACGGGTCGCCCCGAACCAAAGCAAGGTCTTCGGGCGCAAAAAGCACGCTCGAGAAATACCGGGGAACCTCGCGCAGTTTGACCGCAGAACGGTTGACTTGCCCGCGGTTGGGCTCAGACCGGTTGATCTGCACCTCGACCAAGACCTCGCGGCCGTCGTGCTGCAGCCGAGCCCGGATGATCGCCGCCTGCTCACTGCTTCGAATCAGTGCCTGATCGTTCGACACTCGATGCGACCCCAAGGTGCTGAGGTAACCGAGAGCTTCGACCAAATTCGTCTTGCCCTGACCGTTGCTGCCAACGAACAGGTTCGCACCCGGGCGCAGCGCCACCTCTGCCCGCGCATAATTTCGGTAATCGGTGAGGCTGAGGTGTGTGACTAGCACCCGCGCGTTAGTCGGCCTTCTTGACCGCGTGACCGCCGAACTGGTTACGCAGGGCGGCTACGGCCTTCATAGCGGGCGAGTCTTCTTGTCGAGAAACGAACCGCGCGAAGATCGAGGCACTGATGGTCGGAACCGGAACGGCATTTGCAATCGCCTCTTCGATAGTCCAGCGACCCTCACCCGAATCGTCGACATAGCCTTCGATGTCGACGAATTCCGGGTCTTCTTCAAGGGCGAGAACAAGGAGTTCGAGCAACCACGACCGAACGACGGTTCCGCGCTGCCAGGCTTTGAATGTGCCCGTGACATCTTTGATGATGTCTTTCTTCGTGTCGAGCAGCTCGTAACCTTCGGCGTAGGCCTGCATGAGCGCATACTCGATGCCGTTGTGCACCATTTTTGCGTAGTGCCCAGCACCCACTTCTCCGACGTGTACGAAGCCTTCGGCACGCGGGCCCTCTGGGCGCAGCGCGTCGAAGATGGGCATCGCCCGCTCGACATCTTCTTGCTTGCCGCCGACCATCAGGCCGTAGCCATTCTTGAGACCCCAGATGCCGCCCGAGACACCAGCGTCGACAAAGCTGATTCCCTTGGGTGCGAGTTCTTCGGCGTGCCTGAAGTCGTCAGTGAATCGTGAGTTGCCGCCGTCGATGATGAGATCGCCGTCTTCGAGAACCGCTGCGAGGTCTGAGATGACCGAGTCGGTGATCTTGCCGGAAGGCACCATCACCCACACGATGCGCGGTGCGGGTAGAGCCGCAGCGAGGGCAGCCAGATCGGGAACGTCGCTGACAGCCGGATTGCTGTCGAAGCCCACGACATCGATCTTCGCTTCGCGCAGTCTTTCGCGCATGTTGTTACCCATTTTGCCGAGGCCGATGAGTCCGAGGTTCACGATGATCTCCTATCGAAGCAACAGATTTGGTTGAAGCAAGTACTTGTAGTCATCTGACCCTGGCTGGTCTTTAGATGATTGACTCGTGATGAGTACCGGTCCCGGCTTATTGGGGTTGTCGGTCTTCGTGAACGAGATGCGAACGTACTCGGAATGCACGGCACCAAGGCCGTCGAGTAAGAACTGTGGTTTCAACGAAACCACGGTGTCGGTGCCGGTGAGCAGCGCGTCGATCGACTCAGACGCCTGGGCCTGCTCAGACCCGATGGCTTCAAGGGTGACGCCATCGATCGTGAAGGTGAATCTCAGCGCAGCCTCGCGCTCGAGTACAAGCGACACACGCCTTGTCGCTTCGATCAGGTCGGCCGTGTTGATGACGGCGTAGTTGTCGACCGTCTCGGGAAACAGTCGCTTGACCGGCGGAAAGTTGCCCTTGATGAGCAGTGACGTCACGGTCTTGCGATCTGCCTTGAAGGCAATGAGCTCTCGATCGTCTGTGTTCGTGATCGCCACCGAGATCGTGCCGCTGTTGCCGAAGGTCTTGCCGATCTCCTGAAGCGTGCGTGCGGGTACCAGTGCGGTTGCCGTCTGAATGTCTGACGTGCCCGAATCCCACTCGATGTTTCGAACCGCCACCCGGTACCGGTCGGTCGCCACCAACGAGATGCTGTTGTCTGATATCTCGAGCTGAACGCCGGTGATGACAGGAGTCACGTCGTCGCGTGAGGCAGCTACGGCGACCTGGGCGATGGCGGCTGAAAAGTCGTCGGCTTTCAGAAGCCCCGACTCTTCGCCGACGAGGGGCAGACTCGGATATTCCTCTACCGGCATGTTCAGCAGTGTGAACTTCGCTGAGCCGGCGGTGACGATGATGTGCGTGTCTTCGGTGTAGAACCGCACCGGTGCATTCGGCAGACGATTCGCGATGTCTGAGAGCAGACGACCCGACACGAGCACGCGGCCTGGCTCTTCGACGTCTGCAGTGATCTGCGTCTGTGATGACACCTCGTAGTCGAACGACGAGAGGGTCAAGCCGTCACCGCTGGCCTCGATCAGCACGCCGCTCAAGATCGGCAGCGTGGTTCGTTGCGGCAGAAGCTTGACGGCGAACGACACTGCTTCGCTGAAAACGTCTCTGTTGGCTTGGAACTTCACGCGTCACCTCAGTTTGAACGTAATTGTCGGTCAATGCTATCCGGTAGGCCGAGCTGGCGTGCGACGTTTTGTCGGCGCATAGCCGTAACCGGAGAAAGTTATTGGGCAGCTAATTAATTGGTTAATGATTAATCTTCTTAACCGACGTGGATATGTGGAGAACTGCCGCAAATCACAGTATCTAGTTGAGAACTACAACCGTGTGAGATGTAGAGAGTAGGGGCAAACTTCTTGTAATTACCGAGGTGTGAGGGAGGGGACTGCTCAGGTTCACTCACAGCCCTCCACATGTCATCAACACCCGGAGCGTGGTTATACACAGGGTTGTGCACATCATGTGGAATTGTCTTGTGACCGACTTTCAGACGCCTTTGTAGCGCTGATTGTGTTTGATTCGGGTGCTGATTTCGGTGACCTGGTTGTAAATCGAGCGCTTCTCCGTCATCAGCTTGCCGATTTTGTTGTTGGCATACATGACGGTGGTGTGGTCGCGGCCACCGAACAGCTGGCCGATCTTGGGAAGTGACAGCGAGGTCAGTTCTCTGCAGAGATACATGGCGATCTGTCGGGCGGTGGCAATGGCCTGTGATCGTGATGACCCGTACAGATCATCCACTGACAGCTTGAAGTAGTCAGCGGTGTGGCCGATGATGTCGACCGGCGCGATGACGTTGTCGTCGTCGAGGGTGATGAGGTCTTTCAGAACGGTCTGCACCAGCGCGAGGTCGACCGCGTTGCGAGTGAGGCTTGCGTACGCGGTGACACGAATGAGCGTTCCCTCGAGCTCGCGCACATTCGACGAGACCTTCGATGCCATGTACTCGAGAATCTCATCAGGTACCTGGAGTTTCTCGCTCTGCGCCTTCTTTCGAAGAATGGCGATGCGCGTTTCGAGGTCGGGGGTTTGAACATCCGTTATCAAACCCCACTCGAACCGTGTGCGCATGCGGTCTTCGAAGCCGGTGAGATGTTTCGGTGGCAGGTCGCTGGTGATGACGACCTGCTTGTTGTGGTCGTGCAGGGTATTGAAGGTGTGGAAGAAGGCTTCCTGCGTCTCGGCCTTGCCCTGCAAGAACTGAATGTCGTCGATGAGCAGAAGATCGATGTCACGGTAACGGGAGTGAAAGGCGGCGCCCCTGTTATTGGCGATCGAGTTGATGAAGTCGTTCGTGAACTCTTCTGAACTGACGTATCTGACCCGCACGCCGGGGTACAGACTCATGGCATAGTGACCGATGGCGTGCAGCAGATGGGTTTTGCCGAGCCCCGAGTCACCGTAGATGAACAGGGGGTTGTACGCTTTGGCGGGCGCTTCGGCGACGGCGACGGCCGCCGCGTGAGCGAACCTGTTCGAGCCGCCGATAACGAAGTTGTCGAAGCTGTACTTCGGGTTCAGGCGCGTGTCGTTGTTTCGAAGCGGGCCGACCGTCTCTTGTACGGGTGACGTGTCGGCGATGATGGGCAGAACTTCGATGATTTCGGCGGGCTGGAGATAGTCATCGCCGCTGATGTCGGGATTCACGACCACCGCGAAGTTGGTCACCCCATAAGAATCGTCGAGTTTGCCGAGAGCAGACAAGAGCGGCACGCGGATGCGCTGCTCGAGCATCCCGCGCGTCAAATCGTTCGGCACCTCGAGGTAGAACGACCCAGCCATGATGCCTTTGGGCACCACGAGCCCCAGAAAACCATGCAACTGCGGCGTGATGCGCTCGTCAGAAGCCAGAGTCTGTAGAACCGTGCGCCAATTGGCTTCCGGTGAACCGGGATCGTCGGCCATGGAGCTCCTGTCGAGAGGGAAAGGCTACCCCGTGAAAGCGAGGGAGGATCTGCGATTGCGTGACTGCTTCCCCACATCACCGTCACAAACCTAGGGATCTAAGCTAGTGATTGGTAGGAGCGAGATCAAGTTCATTGTTCATGCACACCGCGTGTCATCGACAGCACCTGTGCGTGCACTGTGGATAATTGTGCGTTTGAGTGTCGGCAGTTTGACCATTGGCACTCTAAGCCGTAGTTTTAATCAGTTGACTTGTGTGCACTGGCACACCCTAACGAGCTTCCCGGCGCTTTCGGCTGGGCCCACGGAGACAAATCATGAGCAAGAGAACTTTTCAGCCAAACAACCGTCGTCGCGCCAAGGTGCACGGCTTTCGCCTTCGCATGCGCACCCGCGCCGGCCGCTCGATTCTTTCGGCCCGTCGTCGTAAGGGTCGCACCGAGCTCTCCGCATAATTCGCCGCCGCCGATTTCTCGCTGGTGCTGGCACAGAACGCTCGCGTAACGACAGCAGAGCACTATCGCGCTGCTGTGCGTCGCGGTGCCAGATTTGTCGCGCCCTTGTCGGTTACCTATGTTCGTCGAGTCGAGGGTGCGCCGGCGCGGTTCGGTTTCATTGTCTCGAAGCAGGTTGGCGTCGCTGTCGTTCGCAATCGGGTTCGCAGGCGACTGAAGGCGGCGTGCTTCTCGCTGCTGCCGTCGGTGGATTCGGGAGTCGACGTCGTGATTCGGGCATTGCCGAGTGCGGCATCCGCTTCATTCGCTGAAATGAGCACCGAGGTGAGTGCCTCGCTGCGAAAGGCTGGGGTGCTCGAAAGCGTCGCTCCAGAGCTCTCGAAAGCTGCGGTGCGCTCATGACCACGTCGACCATCAGCTCCGGGGGGCAGCTCTCGTCAGCAGCCTCGACGATACGCCTGGTTTTCGTGTGGACGTATTTGCTGCCGAGAAATGTGGCGATTCTCATTCTCCGCGGGTATCGGGCCACCATTTCGCCGCTCTATGGCGATGTGTGCCGGTATTACCCATCATGTTCGTCGTATACGCTTCAGGCGATTCAGCAACGTGGGCTGGTTCTCGGCATTCTCCTCGGTTCGTACCGCATTCTGAGGTGTAACCCCTGGTCTGCCGGGGGTGTCGACGATGCCCCGCCTGCCCGCCATGAGTACTTCCGTGTCACCAGATTCGGTTTCGTCGTAGCCAATAGCCAGAGAAAGGGCTAGCCCGAAACATGGACATTCCAGGTTTTATCAGCACGATTCTGTGGCCCATCAAATGGGTTGTAGAACTGCTTCTCGTTGCGTTCCATGGCTTCTGGAGCTGGGTGGGTCTCGACCCCGCTGCTGGAATCACGTGGGTTCTGGCGATCGTGGGCATGGTTCTCGTCATTCGCGCCGCCCTGATTCCGGTGTTCGTACGGCAGATCAAGAGCCAGCGCAAGATGCTCGAAGTCGCCCCGCAACTGAAGAAAATTCAGGATAAGTACAAGGGCAAGAAAGATCAATACTCGCGCGAGGCGATGTCGCGAGAGACCATGGAGTTGTACAAGCGAACGGGCACCAATCCGCTGAGTTCGTGCCTGCCCCTGCTCTTGCAGATGCCGATCTTCTTCTCGTTGTTCTCGGTGCTCAACGATGCTCAGAAGGGCAACGCCGGGGTCGGGCCGCTGAACGAGCAGCTCGCGCAGCAATTCGGCGCGGCGAAGTTGTTCGGCATCGCTCCCCTGCATGAGAGCTTTCAGCAGGCCACCCAGACCGGCGATGTTGCGGTCATGGTCATCGCTGTGGTGATGGTGGTGTTGATGACGGGTTCGCAGTTCATCACGCAGTTGCAGATCATGTCGCGCAACCAGTCGCCCGAGGCGAAGAACAGCCCGATGTTTCGGCAGCAGCGCATTCTGCTCTACATTCTTCCGCTGGTGTTCGCGTTCTCCGGTTTCAGCTTCCCCCTCGGCGTGATGTTCTACTGGCTCACATCGAACCTCTGGACCATGGGCCAGCAGTTCTTGGTGATCAGAAACATGCCGACGCCAGGCAGTGAGGCTGCGAAAGCGCGCGAGATCAGGCTGGCGAAAAAGGGCAAGCTCGAGGTGGCTGGAGCCGCCGACAGCAGCATCAATCACGTGGTCATGGAGGCGCCGAAGACGACGCAGCGCCAGCAGCCAGTGAACAAGAACAGGGCCAAAAAGCAAGGTGAAAAGAAATGAGTGATGTGAGCGAGATCGCCACAACTGAGGTCGATGGGCAGATCACTGACGATCTGACCGCTGAGACGGCGAATGACGCGCACGGTGTTGGCGACGAGCACGGGGTTGGCGACCAGCACGGCGTTGAAGACGAGGGCGATATCGCGGCAGATTACATCGAAGAACTTCTCGATATCTGCGACCTCGACGGCGACATCGATATCGACTCGCGCGGTGGGCGCGCTTATGTGTCGGTGAACTCGTCAGAAGACAGCAACCTCCGTCTCCTCTCCAATCCCGAAACGGTTCAGGCTTTGCAGGAGTTGACTCGTCTTGCAGTTCAAACGAAGACCGGAGGCTTCTCGCGTCTGATTCTCGACGTGGGCGGCAGCCGGCAGATTCGAGAGGCTGAGCTCGCTCGTCTCGTCGGCTCTGCCATCGACCGCATCGAGGTGGGCGGCGAGAGCGCTGTGGCACTGGCTCCGATGTCATCATATGAGCGCAAGGTCGTGCACGATCTGGTAGCGGAGCGTGGCTACGTGTCAGTGTCAGAGGGCGAGGGCCGAGACCGGCACACCGTGATTTCGGCGCCTTCGGCGTAAGCGCTTGCCTGATTACTCGGCACTACTCGCTCAGCTGGAGACGGAACCGACCGTAGCTACGAAGCTGTTCGGGGATCGAGTGGATGTTGCTCGCCGTTTCACCGCGAATCTCGCCAAACACGGCGAGGAGTACGGCCTCATCGGGCCACTTGAACTCCCCCGGCTCTGGACGAGACACATTCTGAACAGCGTTATTCTCGCTCCCCTGTTTCATGTCGGTCGGGTCGGAGATATTGGTAGCGGCGCCGGGCTGCCGGGGCTTGTTCTGGCGATCGCTCGGCCGGATGTCGAATTCGTCTTGATCGAGCCGATGGAACGGCGCGTCACATGGCTGAACGACCAGGCCGCTGAGCTCGGTTTAGGTAACGTGACGGTGATGCGGGGGCGAGCGGAAGATGTGGGCTTTACGGAGGGCTTGGATCAAGTGACCGCCCGGGCGGTCAGTGCGTTGTCGAAATTGATTCCGCTGTGCGCTCCGCTTCTGCGACCTGGCGGCGAGCTGCTGTTGATGAAGGGCAGTGGTGTGACGGCCGAGATTGAAGCCGCTCAGAAAGTCATCCGAAAGTTTAAGCTGGCTGATGTTGAAGTTCTCGAGTTGGGTGAAGGGGTTCTGCCCGAAACAACCCGGGTATTTCGCGCGATCGCCATGTGATCGTAGATCGTAGCGTCAGATCATGTTTCACGTGAAACATGCGAGACCACGGTCTGACGGGCGAAGTGACGATCACAGAGTTTGCACAATTGAACTCTTCGGTTAATGTTTCACGTGAAACCTCCACGCACAAGAAAGTAGTTATGACCAGCGAATCGACAGGCTTCGACTCGTCGACTCCCCTGATGCGAGAGATTGCAGACCTCGCTCAGCGACGTAAAGCGATTGCGGTCGCCGAATTTCCCCTTCCCGCCGAAACACGCGTCTTTACCGTAGCGAACCAAAAAGGCGGGGTTGGCAAGACGACAACCACAGTGAATCTCGCGGCGGCTCTCGCGAAGACTGGCGCAAAGGTGCTCGTGATCGACCTGGATCCGCAAGGCAATGCCTCGACGGCGGTGGGTGCAGATCATCGGGCCGAGGTGCTCAGTGTCTACGACATTCTCATTCGCGACGCTGCTCTCGAGGATGTCGTTCAGAAGAGTGCTGAGTTCGAGGGGCTGTATTGCGCCCCGGCCACCATCCATCTCGCTGGGGCTGAGATAGAGCTGGTTCCCCTCGTCGCCCGAGAACTGCGGCTGCGCGAGAGCCTCGATCGGTACTTGGCGCGCGAGGCTGAGAACGGGCATCCGTACAACTACGTGTTCATCGATTGCCCGCCATCGTTGGGCCTGCTGACCATCAATGCCTTTGTCGCCGCGCGCGAAGTGCTCATTCCCATTCAATGTGAGTATTACGCTCTCGAAGGGCTGAGTCAGCTACTCTCGAACATTTCGCTCATCGAACGCCACTTGAACCCGTCTTTGGCTGTGTCGACCATCCTGTTGACGATGTACGACGGTCGAACACGGCTAGCATCGCAGGTGGCGGATGATGTACGCGCACATTTTCCGGTCGAGACGCTCACTGCGGTGATTCCACGCTCGGTGCGCATCTCAGAAGCGCCGAGCTACGGTCAAACAGTCATCAGCTACGACCCACAGTCGCCCGGATCACTCTCATACCTCGAAGCGGCATCAGAAATTGCACGAAAAGGAGTTCACACCAATGGCTAGCCCCAAGCGAACCGGCCTCGGCCGTGGAATCGGCGCTCTCATTCCCACTTCGGTTGAAGAGACGCGCGCGGGCAGCCCCGTCGATGTGTTCTTCGCCGAGCGAGGCGCGGGGGAGCAAGAACTGGTGTCGGTGCCGGGAGCTCGACTCGCGAGCCTTGACCCGAATTCCATCGTTCCGAACGCGAAGCAGCCACGTACGGAGTTCGACGCCGACGATCTCGCCGAATTGGTGCAGTCGATTCGAGAGGTGGGAGTCTTGCAGCCCATCGTCGTGCGCGCGCTCCCATCGGCCACCCCGGGTGATGCACCGCAGTACGAACTGGTCATGGGTGAGAGGCGCCTGCGGGCGAGCAAAGAAATAGGCCTCGCAACCATTCCCGCGGTCGTCAAGGAGACTGCAGACGAGAACATGCTGCGGGATGCACTGCTCGAGAACCTCCACCGGTCTCAGTTGAACCCGTTGGAAGAAGCGTCGGCCTACCAGCAGCTGCTCGAAGACTTCAGCATCACCCAAGAAGAGCTGGCTGGGCGCATCGGCCGATCGCGCCCGCAGATCACGAACACGATTCGGCTGCTGAAGCTGCCGACGGCCGTGCAGAAGCGGGTCGCGGCGGGAGTGCTCTCTGCAGGGCACGCCCGTGCGATTCTCTCGGTCGTCGACGTCGACGAGATGACTCGTCTCGCCGACAAGATCGTCAACGAAGACCTTTCGGTGCGAGCTGCTGAGGCCGCGGCATCCCGTGCCCCGAAGGCGAGGCGCGTTCGGCCGACGGCTGGGCGGCGTAACGACCACCTCGACGAGATCTCAGAGCGGCTCGGCGACCGACTGAACACCCGGGTCACAGTCACGCTCGGCGCGACTCGCGGCCAGATTGTGATCGATTTCGCCACAATTCAAGACCTCAACCGCATTCTCGGCGAACTGGGCGACGATGGATTCGGCGCCATGGCTGGCGCACGCGATGCATCGACAACAGGCTCAGGTCGTCCGCGTTTCGAGTGACGCGTTTCGACAAAACCGATTCGACTACCAAGTCTCGCTTGAAACGCTTCGAATGACGTGAAGACTCAGTTCGTGAAGTGTGGTCAGTGGGTAGCATCGCGGATGGCGGCCTCGCCCAGCGATTCGTAAACCTCACCGAGATTGAGCCCGGCGGCGAGAATGGCCTGAGGTACGAGTGACGTTTCGGTGAGGCCGGGCAGCACATTTGCCTCAAGAAACCACGGGGCTCCTTCGGCGTCGATGATGAGGTCGATGCGCGAAATGTGACGCAGCCCCAGAGTGGCGTGGATGGCGAGCGCGGCCTCGGCAGCGGCCGAAGCGGCACTCGGAGTCAGCCGTGCGGGAGTGTAGAACTGTGTCTCGCCCGCGTTGTAGCGGGCTTCGTAAGAATAAACCCCTGATCGCGGCACGATTTCGACGGCGGGCAGGGTAAATGCACCCGCGCCAGAATCGAGCACGCCGACCGAAACCTCAGTGCCGATGATCTTGCGTTCAATGAGTGCGGTCTCGCCGTAGGTGTACGCATCGACCACCGCACGAGGCAGTTCTGCCTCTGACTCGACCACCGTCACCCCCTGCGCCGACCCGCCCATTGCCGGCTTGACGACGACCGGAGTGCCGAGGTGTTTACTGACCCCGTTGAGCACCTGAGAGGCACCGAGCTCTCGAAATGTCTCACGCGGCAGAGTGATGGAGTCGGGTGTGGCAAAACCGGCGCGCGACACGAGTACCTTCGCGGTGGGCTTGTGCCATGCAAGCTGCGCGGCGGTGGCCTCAGACCCGACATAGGCGATGCTTTGGGCGTCGAGCAGGGCGCGAAGCGAACCGTCTTCGCCACTCGCACCGTGCAAAGCCGGCCACACCAAATCGGGTGCGGTGTCAGCGAGGTAGCTCAAAAGACTGCTGTCGGGCTCACGAATGACCACGGTGTGCCCTCGCTGCAGCAGGCTGTCGGCTACCCTTCGACCCGAGCGAAGCGAAACTTCACGCTCGTGTGAAATTCCGCCGGCGAGAACGACAACGGTGCGGGCTGGGGTTGAATCAGTCATAGTCAGTCCAGGTCTGGGGGTGGGGCCGAGAACGAACGGCTCGAACGGATGGTCTGCAGCGGCCCGGTGGCATTGAATGTCTCGAGCAGGTCGATCTCACCGTTGATGACGGTAGTGAGGCGACGGATGCCCAGCCGAATCTGATCGGGAGTGGGGTAGCAGAACGACAGCCGCATCTTATTACGACCCCCGCCATCGGCGTAGAAAGCCGTACCGGGTGTGTAGGCCACCAGCTCTTTGACGGCGCGCGGCAGCATCTGCTTTGTGTCGAGGTAGTCGGGAAGGGTCAGCCAGATGTAGAACCCGCCGTCGGGGTTCGTGTGATGCAGGTCGGGCAGGTATTCGTTCAGCGCCTGGAGCATGGTGTTCTTTCGCTCTTCGTAAACGCCTCGGAAGGTGTTGATCTGCGCACGCCAGTCGGCCGTCTCGAGGTACTCAGAAATGACGAGCTGACTGAACGCACTCGGGCACAGAATGGCCGACTCGGCTGCGAGCACGAGCTTCTCGCGAATGGCATGCGGCGCGATGGCCCAGCCGACCCGAAAACCGGGGGCGAATGTCTTCGAGAACGAACCGAGGTAGATGACGCCTTCGTCTTCGGTGCTGCGCATCGGTGCGGGGGGAGGCCCGTCGAAATAGATCAAACCATAGGGGTTGTCTTCGATCACCAAAATACCTTCTGACCGGCATATTTGCATAACTTCATCGCGACGGCTAGCGGTGAGGGTAACTCCAGCCGGGTTGTGGAAGTTCGGTATGGTGTAGAGAAACTTGATAGATTTGCCGGCCGACTTCTCTCGCGCGATGGCCTCACGCAGGGCATCCGGAATCAGACCGTCATCGTCCATCAGAACATGCACGATGTCAGCCTGGTACGACCGGAAGACGCCGATGGCACCCACGTAGCTCGGCGCCTCGGCGAGAATCACGTCACCGGGGTTGATGAAGAGCTTGGTCACGAGGTCGAGCGCCTGTTGCGAACCGGTGGTCACGACGACATCGTCGACGCTGCCCCGGATGCCCTCCATGGCCATCACTTCGAGAATGTGTTCGCGCAGACGAGGAACCCCCTGGCCAGAGCCGTATTGCAGCGCAATGGAGCCCTCGTCGCGCATGACGCGGTTCATTGCTGTCACGACGAGGTCTTGGGGCAGAGCTGAGACGGCGGGCATGCCGCCGGCCAGCGAGACGACCTCGGGCCGTGAGGCGACGGCGAAGAGGGCTCGAACCTCAGAGACAGACAGCCCGGCGGCTCGATCGGCGTAGTTGCTGTACCAGGGGTCGAGGTTCGTTCCGGTGTTCGGGGTCTGTTGGTTGCTCACGTGCACTTCCATGAAAGAGGCGAAATTCTATGCTACCGAAAAGAAAAGGCCCGAAACCTCACGGCTCGGGCCCTTCACCTGGTGCGCGGTTCTAGCTGAGGTAGTCGACCAGGTCGTGCTCGAGCGCGGCCTTCGGCTTGGCACCGATGATGGTCTTGACGACCTCGCCGCCACGGAAGACCTTCATGGCGGGAATGGAGGTGATCTGGTATTTCGCGGCGATCTGCGGGTTGTCGTCGACGTTGAGCTTCACGATCTTGATCTTGTCAGAGTGCTCTTCGGCGATCTGGTCGAGAATGGGCGAGACGGCGCGGCACGGGCCACACCACTCGGCCCAGAAGTCGACCATGATGGTGTCTTCTGAGTTGATGACGTCGGCGTCGAAGCTCGCGTCGGTTACGGTCTTTGCGTTTGACATGGTGGTCTACTTTCTCAAATCTGCTGGTTGTGGAGGGGTAGTGGTGACGTCAGCGCCGGGTAGCGACGGCTTCGACGAGGCTGATCTCGTGTTCGGCTTCGCGTAATTCGGCGATGGCGCCGGCCTCAGCTAAACCCGCGAGGTACTGCTCTGCGTCGAGGGCGGCGACTGTGCCCGAAGCGGCAGCCGTGGCGGCCTGGCGGTAGGTGTCATCGATGACATCACCAGCGGCGAAAACGCCGGGAATGTTGGTCTTCGACGAGCGGCCCGCCACGGCGATGGTGCCTGCGGCAGTGAGGTCGAGCTGACCGTGGATGAGGTGGGTACGGGGGTCGTTGCCGATCGCCACGAACAGCCCCTGAACATCCAATTGGCTCGTTTCGCCGGTGACGGTGTTCTCGAGTGCCAGGCTTTCGACGGTGTTCTCGCCGTTGATGCCCACCACAGCCGAGTTGAAGACGAATTCGATCTTCTCATTCGCGAAGGCGCGTTCTTGCATGATCTTGGATGCCCGCAGCGAGTCTTTGCGGTGAACGAGGTACACCTTGTCTGCGAAGCGGGTCAGAAAAGTCGCCTCTTCCATGGCCGAGTCGCCGCCGCCGATGACCGCGATGGTCTTCTTCTTGAAGAAGAACCCGTCGCAGGTGGCACACCACGACACACCGCGGCCCGAGAGGCGCTCTTCATCGTCGAGGCCGAGCTTGCGATACGCCGAACCGGTGGCGAAGATGACCGCCTGGGCTTCGAACTCGCCGCTGTAGCCGGTGGAGATCTTCTTGACGTCGCCCGTGAAATCGACGCTCGTCACGTCGTCGAGCAGAACCTCTGTGCCGAACTTCTCGGCCTGCTCTTGCAGTTTGGTCATCAGATCGGGGCCTTGAATGCCCTCAGGGAAGCCCGGAAAGTTCTCGACCTCGGTGGTCTTCATGAGTTCGCCGCCGGCTTCGACGCTGGATGCGATGAGCAGGGGCTCAAGGCCGGCTCGAGCGGCATAAATGGCGGCGGTGAAGCCCGCCGGGCCAGACCCAATGATGATAATTTGTCTCATCGACAAGCTCCTTGTATGCGGCGACAGATCGCCGGCTTTGCTCTCTGAAGCGTTCAACCAATCCTAACTGCCGGGTATTCCGCTATAGGGGTTGGCTTTCAGCTGAAGATCAGGCAGTGTCGGGGCTAGTCGCGAACGATGGTGCGGGGGGTGAAAACAGTGGCCGATTCGGTCGATGTGCGGGTGCGCCGGGTCTACGAAGACCCGCGCGACGACGACGGCGCCCGGGTACTCGTCGACCGGCTGTGGCCACGTGGTGTCAGTAAGACGCGCGCTCGCCTCGACGAGTGGCTGAAAGAAGTGGCGCCGTCGCCAGAGCTCCGCACGTGGTACAGCCATGACCCCGCCAAACAGGCCGAGTTCGCAGAGCGCTATCGAGCAGAATTGCGGGTGCCCGGTTCGGCGCAGTCGCACGCGCTCGAGCTGTTGCACGCCGAAGCCAGAGCGGGCCGGCTCACGTTACTGACGGCCACGCGCGACCCCGCTCTCAGCGAGGCCGCCGTGCTCGCCGAACTGCTGCAAGAGGGCAAGATGGAGGCGTGAGCGAAGCCTTCAACCCGATCGACAACACCCGCATTGCGTTCACCGAGGCGGGCGCGCCGGGCGGCATCCCGCTCGTTCTGGTGCACGGTTCTGGCCTCTCGCGGGCGATCTGGCGCGGGCTCGGTTACGTGAGCGCTCTGCGCGACGAATACCGTCTGCTTCTGGTCGACCTCCGTGGGCATGGGCTGAGTGGCAAACCGCACAGCCAAGAGGCCTACCGCATGGAGCTCGTGGTGGCCGATCTGCTGGCCGTTTACGAGGCGGCCAGGGTCGAGCAGGCTCACTACTTCGGGTATTCGTTCGGTGCTAGGGCCGGGTTCTCGCTCGCCGAGCAGCACCCCGAACGGCTGCTGTCGTTCATCTCGGCCGGTGGCTCCTATCGTTCGCCGGCGGGCAGCGTGGGTAAGTTGTTCTTCGAGAACTACGACGAGGCGCTCGGGGTGGGCGGAATGCGCGCGTTTCTCGACGGCTGGGCCGCCGCGTCGGGGCACGAGATCGACCCCGCCACGACGGCGGCGTTCATGGCGAACGATGCCACGGCCATCCGGGCCTATTTTCGGCAGGTCGAGGCCGAGCTGGGCATCACCGCAGAGCGTCTCGCAGGCGTTTCGACGCCCACGTTGCTGTTGGCCGGCACGGATGATCGGCAGCGCTACCTCGACTCAGAACGTGCCGCCGTGCTGATGCCGCACGCCACGTTTCTCGGGCTGCCGGGCCGTGATCACGGCACAACGCTGCGGCCTGCGGCTGGCGTCATCGAGCCGGTACGGGAGTTTCTCGCGGCGGTCGACGCTGGCCGCAGCGCGCGCTGAGCCCGCCCGAGCCGGGCGTCGGGCACACCCCGGTCAGCTGCCGCGCAGGCGACTCAGAATCGGGGCGAGCGCGTCACTGAACTCCGACGAGCGCAGCACTCGAAGCGAAAGGGCGTAGACGAGCGCCATCACGGCGCCGATGACGACCATGACGACGACCGCCTGAAAGCGGCCCGAGAGCGCGAATCCGCCGTCTGAGGCGCCGCCGAAGAGAAAGAACACCACGACACCGGCGATGGATGCGGGCAGGGCTGCCAGGGCATCCTTCGCAAAGCTTTCAATCGTTCGGCGAATACCGCCGCCGAGCTTTCGATGAATGAGAATCGCGATCAGAACCGTCTGCAGAATGCCCGCGAACGACAGCATCAGGGCCACCCCGACCCCTCTGAACTGCACGGGCACGAAGATCAGCACGGCAAGGCTGCCGATGGTGAAGATGACGGCCTGAAAAACCGTGGTGAAGAACGGCGTGCGGGTGTCGCCGAGCGCGAAGAACGCGCGCTGCAGCACGAACAGAATCGAGAACGCCGGCAGCCCGATGACGAACGCGATGAGCACGTCGCCGATGGCGGCAGCGCCGGCGGTCGAGTCGCTCATCAGACGCCCGAACGGGTACGCCACGACCACCAGCACGACGGCGGCAAGCACCATCATGACGGTGATCTGCCGGATGCTCGCCGACACGTCACGCCGAACCTTCGGCAACTCGCCGGCGCTGGCACTCTCGCTCATGCGTGTGAAGTAGGCGGTAGCGATAGAGACCGCGATGACCGAGTGCGGCAGCATGAAGATCAGCCAGGCATTGCCGAGCACCGCCACCGATGCGGTGTCTGTGGTCGACGCGGTGGCGACCACGTTTGTTTCGACGAAGCCCGCGAGCGTGGTCACCAGAATCATGCCGAATGACCAGCCGGCGATCTTGCCGGTGGCGCCGAGATTCACTCCGCGCCAGCGGAAGTCTGGCCGGTAACTGAGGCCCACTCTGCGCCAGAAAGCGAACAGAATGAGGCCCTGCACGGCGATGCCGAGGGTCGCGGTTCCGGCTAGTAGCGCGATCGACTGCGGGGTCCACCACGACAAGGGGCGGAGGCCCTCTGGGTCGGCTCCGAACACGGCGATGAAGGCGATGAGCCCGGCCAGCGCGATGATGTTGTTGATGATCGGCGCCAGGGTGAAGGGCCCGAACGAGTTCTTGGCGTTCAGCACCTCGCCGAGAATCGTGTAGACCCCGTAGAAGAAGATCTGCGGAAGGCACCAATAGGCGAACGCGGTCGCTAGTGCGGCTTGATCATCCGGCAGCGCATGCGCGGTGATGGAGACGAGAAAAGGGGCGAGAATCGTTGCGATGATGGTGGTGACGGCCAACGTCAGCAGAGCGATGGTGACGAGCTTGTTGATGTAGGCCTTGCCGCCGTCGGAATGCAGGGCGCTGCGCACGATCTGGGGCACCAGAACCGCGCTGAGGGCGCCCCCGGCGACGATGACGTAGATGGTGTTCGGCAGCTGGTTGCCGATGGCGAACATGTTGGCCGAGGTGAAGACGCCGATGGCCTGCACCAGCACGATGGCCTTCAGAAAGCCGAGAATGCGCGACGCGACTGTTCCCGACGCGAGCAGGGTGCTCGAGCGGGCGATGCTGCGCTCAGCCATTGCTGCCTTCGGTGGGGTCGGATGGGTCGCGGTCGGCTGTATCGGCGGGGGCGGGCGGTGCAGCATTCGGAGTCTGAGCCGGCTCGCCGTTCTCATCAGGCGCCCCGGCCCGCCGCGCCCTGCGCCGCTTCAGTATCAGGCGAACCACCGCGAAGGCGAAGAACAGCACCGCCAGAATGCCGATGATGAGCGTTCCGATGCCCTCCCAGTCGGCGCTGACGTTGATTTCGAGCGGGGCGGCCCTGCTCACCAGCACCCCGTCGCGGTTGTAGAGCTCGAGGCCCAGCTCGACCTCACCCGTGGCGACCGCCGCCTTCACCGGCACCTTCGCCGTCTTCTGCGAATGCGCTTCGATGGTGACCTGGATGCTGCTGGGGTCGACCACAAGCCGCCCGTTCGAGGGCGTGACCTGCAGCGTCACGGTGACCGGCTGATCGAGGTTATTGCTGATCGGCACGGGCACGTCGCCGTTGGTGGCGAGCAGGTTGACGGTGCTGCCGTCGACGATCTGCACCGAAGACAGTGTGGCGTTCGAGTCTTTGTCGTTCGTCTGCACGGCCGTAGTGAAACCAGTCGAATCGGCGAGCCACGATTGTGCGAGAACGGCGAGCAGGTTCGCGCGCTGTTCACCCGTGATGAGGTCGGGCTTGTCGATGACCGGGGCGAAGAGGCCTACCTGCCGCTCGTAGTCGAGCATCGAGGCCACGGCACCGCCTCGATCGGCAGCTTCGGGCCGATCGAGCAGGGCGACTCCCGCGGTCTGCGGTGCGCCGAGAATCGTGCTGAGCGGCGCTTCGGCGGCCCACGGCAGCAGTTCGGTCACGTCGAGGGTGTGGCTGACCGCGAATTGAGACGAGGGCGCGGCGTTGCCGAGGCTCGCCACCAGGGCGGGTGTCTGGCCGCCCGATTGCGCAGTGACGATGGCAAGTTCGGCCGAGACTTCGGCGAGAGCGGCGTCACGCGGTGGTTCAGTGACGGCAGTCACCGCGTTCTGCAGGGCATCCGTCAGCTCTGAATCGGCGATGATGACGTTTTTGTCGCCGATGGTCGCGGGCGCATTGGGTGTGACAGCCGTGTCGGGCACGCTGATGTTGTCTGAGCTCAGGATGCTCGTGGTGAGCCCCGAAGCGGCGAAGTAGTCGAGGTCGGTGCCGCTGACCGTGTTCGTGGCGGGCCAGGCGATGTCGGTGCGCGAGTAGTTCCACGTGGTGAGATCTGCGAAGGTGGGCAGGGTGCCTGCTGCCGGCGTCGGAGTGGGTGTCGGAGTCGGAGTGGCGGCAGTGCCCGTGGTCGCGGTGTCGGTGGGGCTGGTACTGGTGCCGGTCGCGTCTGCTGCTGCGGTGCCGCTCGCCGAGCTCGCGCCGGCCGCTGCCCCCGAACCGGAGCCGCCGATACCGCCCGACCCGACCTGCCCCGGCAATGCGAACGGATCTGGCGACGGCAGCGACTGGAAGTTCGACTGTGACAGTGCGTAGTCGAATGAGGTGGGCGTGAGGAGCGCGGGTGCTGCGGCCTGGCGTTGCACCGAGAGGTCTGCGTCAGCGTAGCTCAACGGAAAAGTGGGGTTGTTCGCGGCCGCGAGATCGGCGAGCCAGTTCAGCGCAGACTGCGGGGCGGCAGTGCCGAGCACGCGAATCGACACGATGATCATGGGGTCGATGGCGAGCGTCACGGGGCGGCCGATGACGGAGTCGAGTTTGGTGGTCAGCACTCCGTCGGGCGCGGTGTCGGTCGCGAGTTCGGCCGCGGTGAGGAGGCCGCTGTCACCGGGGGCGACGGTGAGCGGCATGATCACGCCGAGGGTGGCGCCCGTTGCGGGGGCTCCTGCCGACCAGGTGACCACGCTGGTCGCGGTGAGCGTGTCTGGTGTGGCGCTGCCTGCTGCGCCCGTGGTCGCGGCGTCGGGCGAGGGTGCTGTCGCGGCTAGCCCGTACGCCCCCCAGGCTGAGAGGCCGAGGCCGGCGGCGGGCAACGATGTGCGCAGAGTGGCGCTGGTGTTGGCGGCGATGGCCGGGCTGGTGATGTCGACGGCGATGGAGTTCGCACTCTGGGTGTGCGCCGCGGCTGCACCGGGCGCTGAAGTGGGAGCCGGGGTGGCCGCCGGCGACGGCGTCGGTGATGCGGTGCTCGTACCGCCAGATGCGCCGCCAGCCGAGGTTGGTGCGGGCGTGGTTGTCGAGGCGACGCTCGCGGCGGAGCCCGCGGCGAGCCACGCGCTCAGCGCGGCCCGAGTAGTGAGCTGGGTGCGGTCGAGCCACACGTGCACGGTCGTGGCCGGCAGGTTCTGGCTGGTGGTGTTCGAGAGCGTGACCGTGAGTCCGAGGTCTTGGCCGGTGGTGATGACTCCGGCGTTGTCGGGTGCGAGAGCCAGGCCGAGGGTGCCCGTGTCAGGGGTGCTGCTGCCGCCCGGCGTCGAGTTGGGGGTCGGGGTGGTGTCGGCTCGCGCGGGCAGGGCCCCGGGCATCCCGAGCATGATGGTCACGACGAGGGCGAACACGGTGGTCAGAGCAACGCCGAACCCCCTGCGTGCAGAGCCCGCGTTTCGGCCCGCAGTGGCCACCCGGAACGTGGGTTCGAGGCCGCGGCGGACGCCCGAAATCACCGACCGCTCCATAACTCAGATTGTACGGTGCCAATGTGTGCGCCGCCGGTGGGCCCACGCCGAGCAGAGAATCAGCGGCCGTGAACGGCGCGTTCGAGGGCGTGCGGGCGAATCGCACGGCGCACGGCGCGGTCACCTGCCGTAAAGTAACGAGGTGCAATCGGTAGCAGAATCTCTGAAGGCCCTGGCCGAACTGGCCGGCAGACCGCCGGTCTCGGTGGTGGCCCAGGCGTTCGCCGACGCCGGGCATGAGCTTGCGCTGGTAGGCGGGCCGGTTCGTGATGCGTTTCTCGGCCGGCCGGTGCACGACCTCGACCTGACCACCGACGCCACCCCCGACGAGATTCTGGCCATCATCGCCCCTCTCGCCGACGCCCATTGGGACATCGGGCGCGCCTACGGCACCATCGGCGCGCGTATCGGCGGCGAGACCGTCGAGATCACGACCTACCGCTCAGACGTCTACGACCAGGTCACTCGTAAGCCCTCGGTCGAGTTCGGCACATCACTCGAAGCCGATCTGCTGCGCCGAGACTTCACCGTGAACGCACTTGCCCTGAAGCTGCCCGAGCAGGTGCTGGTCGACCCGTCGGGCGGCATGGATGATCTGCTCGCCCAGACCCTGCGAACCCCCTCGACGCCCGAAGTCTCCTTCGGCGACGACCCTCTGCGCATGCTGCGGGCCGTGCGTTTCACCGCCCAGCTCGGCTTTCAGGCAGACACCGAGACGCTCGCCGCGCTCACCGATATGGCGCCGCGCATCGAGAACATCTCGGCCGAACGGGTCAACGAAGAGCTCAGCAAACTCCTGCGCTCGCCGAAGCCGCGCCGCGGGGTCGAGCTGCTCACGTCGTCGGGGCTTGCTGCTTACGTTCTGCCCGAGGTTCCGGCGCTGCGGCTGGAGACAGACGAGCACCACCACCACAAAGACGTGTACCAGCACAGCCTCACCGTGCTCGACCAGGCCATCGATCTCGAGAACGAGCGTTTTCCCGGCGAAGAACCAGACCTCACTCTGCGGCTCGCCGCCGTGCTGCACGACATCGGCAAACCGGCCACGCGCAAGCTCGAACCGGGCGGAGTCGTCTCGTTCTACCACCACGACGTGGTGGGCTCGAAGCTCGCCAAGAAGCGCTTGCGGGCGTTGCGGTACGACAACGACACCATCGCCGACGTTGCGCGCCTCATCGAACTGCACCTGAGGTTCTTCGGCTACACCGATGGCGCGTGGACTGACTCTGCCGTGCGCCGCTACGTTCGGGATGCCGGCCCCCTACTCGAGCGCCTGCACATCCTTGTGCGCGCCGACGTGACCACTCGTAATCGGCGCAAGGCCGATCAGCTGGCGTTCGCCTACGACGATCTCGAGGCGCGCATAGCCGAGCTCGCCGAGCAGGAGGAGCTCGATTCGACTCGGCCCGATCTTGACGGTGAACAGATCATGAGCATCCTGAACCTGAAGCCCTCACGCGAGGTCGGTGAGGCCTACCGTTTCTTGCTCGAACTGCGGCTCGAAGAGGGCCCGCTCGGCGAAGCGGAGGCCACCCGCCGCCTGCTCGCCTGGTGGAGTGCCCGCGCCTGAATTACCGAACGTGATCGGCAGAATGCGGCGACCGCGCTCGTCGTATTCTGCGAGGCACGGCGCAACTAGACCAGCACGTGATGTTCTGCCAAGGTGAGCCGTCCCCACCGACCTCTCCACCCGCCGCGAGCGACGCGCGGAGCCTCTGGCCGGCGTGGGCCCAGGGGCGGCGGCTCACAAATGGGCACTGATGAACTGCTCGAGCAAGGTGCGCGCCACGTCGTCGGGGTACTGCACCGCCGGGCTCTTCATGAAGTAGGCCGAGGCCGACTCGAGGGGCCCGCCGAGGCCCGCGTCTCGCGCGATCGCGGCTGCGCGCAGGGCGTCGATGACCACCCCGGCCGAGTTCGGCGAATCCCACACCTCGAGCTTGTACTCCAGGCTGATGGGCGCGTTGCCGAAACCGTGCCCTTCGAGTCTCACGAAGGCGAACTTGCGGTCATCGAGCCACGGAATGTGATCGCTCGGGCCGATGTGCACGTCGCGCTCGGGCAGGTCGATGTCGATGTTGCTCGTCACCGCCTGCGTCTTCGAGATCTTCTTCGACTGCAGGCGCTTGCGTTCGAGCATGTTTTTGAAGTCCATGTTGCCGCCCACGTTGAGCTGGTACGTGTGGTCGATGGTGATGCCGCGGCTCTCGAGCAGCCGCGCCAGAACGCGGTGCGTGATGGTCGCGCCCACCTGGCTCTTGATGTCGTCGCCCACGATCGGCACCCCGGCGGCGACGAACTTGGCCGCCCACACGGGGTCGCTCGCCACGAACACGGGAACCGCGTTGACGAAGGCCACGCCAGCATCGATGGCGGCCTGAGCGTAGAACTTCACCGCGTCGTCTGAGCCCACCGGCAGGTAGCAGATCAGCACGTCGGCACCCGTTTCACGAAGGGATGCGACCACGTCGACAACGGGTGCGTCTGACTCGTCGACCAGCTCCCGGTAGTACTCGCCGAGCCCGTCGAGGGTCGGCCCGCGTTGAACCGTGACGCCGGTCGGGGCGACGTCGGCGAACTTCAGGGTGTTGTTCTCGCTGGCCCAAATGGCGTCGGCAAGGTCGAGGCCCACCTTCGCCGCGTCGACCTCGAATGCCGCCACGAACTCGATGTCACCGACGTGATAGGCACCGAGTCGCACGTGCATCAGGCCCGGAACGACCTCGGTCTCAGGCGCGTCGTGGTAGAACGTGACGCCTTGAATGAGCGAGTTCGCGCAGTTTCCGACGCCGGCGATTGCGACCTTGATACCCATGTACGACAGCTTCTTTCGACAATTGAAACGAGTTCTCACTGTGAACAGAGAACGGCGTCAATCCTAGCTAGCTATACCGAAGCGGCTTTTCGATACAGAGCAAGGGTCGCCTCGGCCGTGCTGCGCCAGCGATGCCGGGCGCCGTAACGCGCTGCGGTAGTCGAGAGGCGAGCGAGTTCCGCGGGGTTCAGGAGCAGCCGGTTGACGGCGGATGCCCAGACCACCGGGTCTCGGCTGTCGAGCAGCACGCCGCTGAGTCCGTCGCTCACCGAAACCGCCATGCCCGACGTTCGTGTACTCACCACTGGGGTGCCCGACGCAGCCGCCTCTAGCGCGACGAGCCCGAACGTCTCCGAGTGCGACGGCAGCAGCAGCAGAGTGGCGCGCCGAAGCAGCTCGGCGGCTTGCTCGCGCGTCTGGGCCCCCACGAAGTCGACGCAATGTGCAACACCGAGCTGCAGGCTGAGCACCCGCAGTTCCTCTAAATAAACTTCGGCCCCCGGGGTGGCCGTGCCCGCGATGACCAGCCGCGGCCGCAGTGCCGGCGCAATCGCAGCAAGGGTGCGAATCGCCAGGTCGTACCCCTTCAAGGGCTGAATACGCCCGAGGCACAACAGAAACGGCTCGGAAGTGCCCTTTCCGGCGCTAGCGGCGCGGCGCGCGTCTGGGTGAAACAGCGCGGTATCGACGCCGGGCGCGATCACGTGCACCCGATCGGGCCGAGCTGCGTATTCACGCACAATGGCCGCACGTTCCACCTCAGTCGACGCGATGGTCGCCGCCGAGCGCGTGACAAGCAGCCGCTCGGCGTTCAGGCGCGCCTCGGGTTCGGCCAGGGCATCCGGAGCCCGCTCGACATTCTTCAGCGCGCCGACCGTATGCAGGCTCTGGATGTGCACGGCATGCTGCATGGTCGCCACGGGCAGGGCAGCCAGCCCCGAGAGCCAATAGTGCGAGTGCAGCACGTCGTACCGCGGCAGTTCTGAGAGCTCAGACTGAAAGCGCCCGACAATGGGCGGCAATTCTTCTTTGGGCACCGGATGCGGCGGGCCCGCCGGCAGAAACCGCACCGTAACGCCGCCCGGCGTCTGCGAAACGGCCGGCGCCTCGTCGTCGGTGCGGCGCGTCAGCAGTTCGACCTCGGCGCCGAGGTCGGTGAGGGCTTCGGCGAGGGCGACGACGTAAACGTTGAGCCCGCCAGCGTCTCCCGTGCCCGGAACGGCCAGGGGTGAGGTGTGCAACGAGACAAGGGCGACGCGCAACACATTCACGCTGTCACTCTAAGGGGTCACATCATGCCTCGGCGCTGTCGCTCAACTTCTCGTTCTGTTAGGCTCTATAGGTTGTCTACGCCCAGTGGGGTTCTCTCACGCGGGCGCGGATTGATGCACACACCCTCCTGCTACAGAAATTCTGTGGCCGATCTAGTCCAAAGGAGGTGGGTTAGTGACGCACAAATACGAACTCATGGTCATCCTCGATCCAGAAATCGATGAGCGCACCGTGGCTCCGAGCCTCGACAAATTCCTCAACGTCATCCGCAAAGACGGTGGCACTGTCGACAACGTCGACATCTGGGGTCGTCGTCGCCTGGCTTACGAAATCAACAAGAAGACCGAAGGCATCTACGCCGTCGTCAAGCTGACCGCTACGGCCGACTCCACCAAAGAGCTCGACCGCCAGCTGAAGCTGTCAGAAGCAGTGATGCGCACGAAGGTTCTTCGCGCCGAAGAGGCAATGGCTCAGGTTGCTGCCGAATCGAAGCGTAAAGAAGAGAAGGCTGCCCGCGTGGCCGCCAACCCGAAGGCCGCTGCCAGCGCTCCGTCGTCGTCATCTGCTGCTCCTGCCGCTCGCGCGGCTGCTGCAGTCAGTGCCGCTTCGGTGAGTGCTGCTTCGACCAGCGCCGCCCCGAAAGCTCCTGCGACCGCTGCCGCTCCGGCCGCTGCAACCGCGGAGTAATCGCTCATGGCTGGCGAAACCGTAATCACCGTGGTCGGTAACCTCACCGGCGACCCCGAGCTGCGGTACACGCAGAACGGGCTGGCGGTTGCCAACTTCACCATCGCATCGACTCCTCGCACGTTCGACCGTGCGTCGAACGACTGGAAAGATGGCGAAGCGCTGTTTCTTCGGGCAAGCGTGTGGCGTGAATTCGCCGAGCACGTGGCCGGTTCGCTGACGAAAGGCTCCCGCGTCGTTGCGACCGGTCGCCTGCGCCAGCGCTCGTACGAGACGAAAGAGGGCGAAAAGCGCACCTCGATCGAACTCGAAGTAGACGAGATCGGCCCCAGCCTTCGCTATGCAACTGCTCAGGTGACGCGTGCGTCATCGTCGGGCGGAGCAGGCGGCGGTGGTGGTGGCGGTCGCGGTCAAGTCGGTGGCGGCCAGAGCAACGGTGGCGACGAGCCATGGGCAGCAAGTGCCCCGGCTTCGGCGAACTCCGGTGGCGGCGCTGACGTCTGGAACACTCCAGGCAGCTACAGCGACGACACACCCTTCTAAAACTTCTATTCTTCAGAAAGCAGAACACAACCATGGCAGGAAAGAGCAGCGGCGATCGCCGTAAGCCGATCCGCAAGGGGAAAGACGGCAAGAACGCCGCCCCGGCGAAGTCGATTCGCGTCGGCGTCATCGACTACAAAGACGTCAACACCCTTCGCAAATTCATCTCAGAGCGCGGAAAGATTCGCGCTCGTCGAATCACCGGCGTTTCCGTTCAGGAGCAGCGCCTCATTGCCCGTGCAGTCAAGAACGCCCGCGAAATGGCTTTGCTGCCATACGCAGGCTCGGGCCGGTAGGAGCTAACCCATGTCGAAACTCATTCTCACTCACGAGGTCTCTGGCCTCGGTTCAGCAGGTGACGTCGTCGAGGTCAAGAACGGCTTCGCACGCAACTACCTGATTCCTCAGGGCTTCGCGGTGACGTGGAGCCGCGGCGGCGAAAAGCAGATCGAATCGATCAAAGCTGCTCGCACCGCTCGCGAACTCGCGACCATCGAAGAAGCACAGCACCTCAAGCAGGTTCTCGAGAACAACACCGTCAAGCTGACCGTCAAGGCCGGCAAAGAGGGTCGTTTGTTCGGGTCGGTCAAGACGAGCGCCATTGCTGATGCAGTGGCCGCCGCCGGGTTCGGTTCGATTGACAAGCGCAAGATCGAGATCACGTCGCCGATCAAGGCGACGGGCACCCACGAGGCATCCATTCGCCTGCGTGATGACCTGAGCGCAACCATCACCATTCAGGTGGTTGCGGCCAAGTAGCCACAGCTGATAAAGGGGAGCCCCGGCGTTCGCAAGAGCGCTGGGGCTCCCCTCATTTCTGCCGAAAGTCAAGTGTTTTGTACACAGGGCGTTACTGATTTGTGAACATTCAAGTGCGTGTCTAAACATCCACTTATCAACAGCCTGTGGCATTGTAAAAGTGCAGGTCAATGGCACTTTCGGTAGGCAAAGTTAATTTCATTCCACAGGTCATTCCACAGGTTGTGCACAAGACGCGCGGCGTTTCTCCGTTTTAGTGCACAGAGTTATACACAGGCCGATTTGTCAGGCGTTGTGCGCCCTTTCTAGTCTTAGGCATCCTGCTCGAAGCCACTGGCCAACGGGCGGTGTCGGGGGCGGGCTGTAAGCCTGATAGTGAGGCTGTTTGCCTGGCTGAAAGAAAAAGGAGTAGCGGTGTCAATTGCTCATCTTGGTCTGACGAGCGACCAGCGAGCGGGCGGCGAGACGCGCGGCCACGAACGAACACCACCGCACGACCTGCTCGCAGAGCAGAGCGCCATCGGCGGAATGCTGCTCAGCAAAGACGCAGTGGCTGACGTGGTGGAGGTTGTGCGCGGGGCCGACTTCTACATTCCGAAGCACGAACTCGTGTTCGACGCGATTCTCAACCTGTACTCGCACGGTGAGCCGACCGACGTCATCGCGGTCACCGACGAGCTCACCAAGTCGGGGGAGCTTTCGCGCTCGGGCGGCGCGGAGTACCTGCACACGCTGACCAGCCTGGTGCCCACGGCCGCGAACGCCGGGTACTACGCCTCCATCGTCTCGGAGAAAGCCATCTTGCGCCGGCTCGTCGAGGCCGGAACCCGCATCGTGCAGATGGGCTACGCCAGCGAGGGCGAGGTGATGGATCTCGTCAACAATGCCCAGGCCGAGATCTATGCCGTGAACGGCAACACCGAGACCGAAGACTACGTTCCGCTCACCACGGCCGTGAACGCTGCCATCGACGAGATCGAGGCTGCCAAGGGCCGCGAGGGCCAGATGACGGGTGTACCCACCGGATTCGCCGAGCTCGACTCTCTGACAAACGGTCTGCACCCCGGCCAGCTCATCATCGTCGCTGCGAGGCCTGCTCTCGGTAAGTCAACGCTCGCCCTCGACTTCGCGCGCGCGGCTTCGATCAAGCACGACATGCCCTCCATCTTCTTCTCGCTCGAAATGGGGCGCAGCGAAATCGCCATGCGCCTGCTGTCGGCCGAGTCGTCGGTACCGCTGCAGAACATGCGTAAGGGCACAGTCGAGAACCGTGACTGGACGACCATTGCCGCTACCCGCGGCCGCATCAACGACTCGCCGCTGTACATCGATGACAGCCCGAACATGACGCTCGTCGAGATTCGGGCGAAGTGCCGACGACTCAAGCAGCGCGTGGGGCTGAAGATGGTCATCATCGACTACCTGCAGCTGATGACCTCGGGTAAGCGCGTCGAATCGCGCCAGCAAGAGGTGAGCGAGTTCTCACGTGCGCTGAAGCTCATGGCGAAAGAATTGCAAGTGCCCGTCATCGCGCTTTCACAACTGAACCGCGGCCCAGAGCAGCGTGCAGACAAGAAGCCGGCGCTCTCAGACCTTCGTGAGTCGGGTTCGCTCGAGCAAGACGCCGACATGGTGATTCTGCTGCACCGCGAAAGCGCCTACGAAAAAGACAACCCCCGTGCCGGCGAGGCCGACCTCATCGTGGCCAAGCACCGCAACGGCCCCACCGCCACCGTGACGGTCGGCTTCCACGGCCACTTCTCCCGTTTCGCCGACATGCCGCACGCCTAATTTTCTCGGCAAGGAGGCCGAGAAAGCACACAGGTGGGGCGACTTATGATGGAGGGTCAGCACGAACGGAAAGAGGCCGCTTCAGGTGAGCGTCGAACAGGGACCCGGTGAGGGTCGTTCGCCCTATTGGGGCGTGCCGATCGCACGGGCGATTCCGGCGTTCGTCGTCGCCGCGTATCTGACCTTCACCGAGAACCACTCCTCGCAAGTCGGCTTGTTCGTGTTCGGGTCGTATGCCGTGGTCGCCTCGGTGATCGTGGCCGTTCTCTCGGCCCGATATGTTGCCGTACCTGCCACCCGGCGACTGTGTGTGGCGCAAGGCGTCATCGGTCTTGTGCTCGGCGTGGTGGCCCTTGTTTTCAACACCGGCGGAACGCCCTTCTTTCTGTACATCGTGACGCTGTTCGGCGCCCTCACCGGCTTCCTCGAGTTGTACTGCGGTCTTCGGTCGCGCACGACGAAAGATCACCTTGCGGCCAAAGACTGGATCGCCGCAGGCGCCTTCACGGCGCTGCTCGCTCTCGTTTTTCTCGTGGTGCCGCTTGACGTGGTGACGGCTGTCGGCCTCTTCGGGGGATACGCCGTGATGCTCGGCATCTACCTCGTCATCGGTGGCCTTTCACTCCGCTGGGGCCCTGGCCCCGCAGCATCCACTTCGCTGAGCCAAGAAACGACACTGTGACCGAACCCGCCCGCCCCACCCGAAAAGAAATTCTGAAGCCCGTCGAGCTGCTCGTCATCTCGCTGATTCTCGGCGCTTTCGTCGGGCTCGTCGTGCTGTTCTCGACGCGTCAGCCGCTGCTCGCCGCGGTGTTCTTCGGCATTGCGTTCATCGTGTCGCTCGTGGTGACCGCCATGTTCACTCTCACCTTCAAGCCGAACCAGGCCGAGGTCGACGAGCTCGCCGGCGAGAACGAAGACGGCACCCCGAAGACCCCACCGCCCTACCTCGGCCCCGGCCCGAAGGGCCACTGACCGCCCGAGCTCGTGAGCTCGAACTAGTCGGCAGAGCCGGCCGGCGGGGTGGCGATGTAGTCGACGAGAGTGGATGCGAGGCCCGTGTAGGTGGCGGGTGTGAGGGCGACGAGACGCGCCTTCGCCGCAGCTCCGATGTCGAGGCCCTCGACGAACGCGATCAGGTCGGCCTGCCCGATTTTTTTGCCGCGGGTGAGCTCTTTGAGCAGAGCATACGGATCGCTGATCGAGCTGCGGCCGGCCGTGATCTCGGCACGCACAACAGTCTGAATCGCTTCGCCGAGAATCTCCCAGTTGTCGTCGAGATCGGCGGCGAGCAGTGCGCGGTTCAGTGAGATCTGGTCGAGCCCCCCGCGAATGTTGTCGAGCGCCAGCAGCGAATGCCCGAGTGCAACACCGATGTTGCGCTGCGTGCTGGAGTCGGTGAGGTCGCGTTGCAGGCGAGACGTGACGAGCGTCTGAGCGAGCGAGTCGAGCAGCGCGCTCGAGAGCTCGAGGTTGGCCTCCGCGTTCTCGAACCTGATGGGGTTGATCTTATGCGGCATGGTCGATGAACCCGTGGCGCCCGCCACCGGAATCTGGGTGAAATAGCCGAGCGAAATGTACGTCCAGATGTCGGTGCAGAGGTTGTGCAGCACCCGGTTCGCGTGCGCGATCTGGGCGTAGAGCTCGGCCTGCCAGTCGTGCGACTCGATCTGCGTGGTGAGTGGGTTCCAGGTGAGCCCGAGCGAGGTCACGAACTCTTCTGAGACGTGGGGCCAGTCGAGCGAGTCATCGGCGGCGAGGTGCGCTGCGAAAGTTCCGGTGGCGCCACTGAACTTGGCCAGATACGAGGTTGCCGAGATCTGGGTCACGATGCGTTCGAGGCGGTAGACGAAGACCGCCAGCTCTTTGCCCATGGTGGTGGGCGTGGCGGGCTGCCCGTGGGTGCGAGCCAGCATCGGGTCGTCGCGGTAGAGCACGGCCTGCCGCCGCAGTTCTTCGATGACGAGGCGCAGGGCGGGCATCCACACACCCGTCACCGCGTCACGAATGGTGAGCGCGTACGAGAGGTTGTTGATGTCTTCGCTGGTGGCCGCGAAGTGGGTGAGTTCGGCGGTGCTCGTGAGGCCGAGCTGCTCGAGGCGGTCGCGAACGAGGTACTCGACGGCCTTCACGTCGTGCCGGGTGGTGGCTTCGAGCGCGGCGAGCTGGTCGATCTCAGGCTGCCCGAACGACGTTGCGAGGCTGAGCAGACTCTCGATCTGCGCTGGCGTGAGTCGTGCTGACCCCGCGAATTCGTGCTCAGTGAGGTAGATCAGCCATTCGATCTCAACAGTGACACGGGCGCGGTTGAGACCGGCTTCAGAGAGAAACTCGCCGAGGGCGCTCACTGCCGGGCGGTACCGGCCGTCGAGCGGGCTGAGTGGTTGGGGGGGCAGTGACATGGCTCTAGGCTCCGGTGCTGGGCTCGCCGCGGCGAGCGCTGGGGGTGGGGTCGGTCGTGGTTGCGGCGGTCGTCGGTGCAGTCGACGGGGTGTGGATGCCCGTGCCGCCCTGATGGCGAAGCGCGGGCTCGAGCTGGGCGAACAGCGCGCGGCAGCTTCTCTCGATGATGCCGAGCACCTGGTCGAACATGGCCGCGTCGGAGTAGTAGGGGTCTTGCACGTCGCTGATACCGGCCGATTCGGGGTCGAAGCTCGCCAGGAGCCTGATCTTCGAACGGTCAGCGTCGTTCTCGGCCCAGCCCCGAATCACACGCTCGTGGCTGCGATCGAGCGCGACGACCAGGTCGAGTTCATCGAACCAGGCCGGGTCGAACTGGCGGGCGCGGTGGGTCTGGCCGTTGTATCCGCGCCTGGCGAGGGCCTCGATGGTGCGCGGGTCAGCTTTTTCGCCGACGTGCCAGTCACCCGTTCCGGCCGAAGTGACGGCGATGCGGTCATCCAGCCCGGCCTTCTGCACGAGGTCACGCAGAACCACTTCGGCCATGGGCGAACGGCAGATGTTGCCTGTGCAGACCATGCTGACCCGAAAGACGCCGTCGGTTCGGGGGGCGTGGTCGTCAGGCATAGCTCTATTCTCGCCTATCGCTCATGAACAGGCCGCGGCAGAGGTCGTGCGGCTCAGCGCCGCCCGGAGGTGCGACCGACGCGAAAGATCGCCTTCAGAATGGCACCGATGATGGCGCTCAGAATCGCGAGCACCAGGGCGCCGAGCACGGCAGTCCAGAACCCGTCGACCACGAGCCCGAAACCGAACCAGCTCGTCACCCAGCTCGCCAGCAGCAGCAGAATCGCGTTGACGATGAGCGAGATGAGCCCGAGGGTCAGAATGTAGAGCGGAAACGCCACAATTCGAATCGCGGTGCCGATGATGCCGTTCACGATTCCGAAGATCAGCGCGACGAAAAGGTAGGACACCACGATGGCGAAGCTGTTGTCGGCATAGGGCTGCAGGGTGACCCCGGTGACGATCAGCGTGGTCAGCCACAGTGCGATGGCATTGGTGACGAGGGAGACGAGAAATCGGGCCATGCCCCAACTATGGCAGGTACGCGGCTTGGCCGGAAGCGCCCAAAAAGTCGCGAGCACGAGCCGGCCCCGGGGTGAGGTTCACCGTAGCGGCGAGCGCAGTGGCCAGCGCGGGAGCCAGGCCGGTCTGAATTCGCGCGATGGCCTCACGCAACTCTGAGGCGCTCGCTGTGTTCGGGGCACGTGCCTCGCCGAGCCCTGCCGCTTCGATGGCGCGCGCACCCGCGAACTGGTCGGTGGAGAACGGCAAGGCGAGCATAGGCACGCCCGTCGCGACGGCTTCAGTGACGCTGTTATTGCCTGCATGCGTCACGGCCAGGGCAGAGTGGCGCAGCAGGGTGACTTGCGGCAGATAGCTGCGCACGAACCAGTGCTGCGGTACATCGGCGAAGGCTGCGGGGTCAGACGAACCAGTCGCCAGGGCCACTCGAACGGGCAAGGGTCGCAGGGCATCCACTACCCGCAGCAGAACGTCGGTGCGCACCGAGAGAAAGCTGCCGAAGCTCACGTAGACGAGCGGCAGGGTGCCTTGTTCGAGCCACTCGGCCACGTCGAGGTCTGGCGGGTCGTCGCGAAGGGCAGCACCGAGAAAGGCGTGCGGCGGCAGGGCTGCGGTTCGTTCTGGCTGGTGAATCAGCTCGGGGTAGTTGAAGAGCACTCGCGGCCCGTGTTCGGCAAACGCGTCTCGCGAAGGTGGGGCCGCCGGGTTCAATTCGGCGAGGGCGGCATTCCACTGCCTGGTGAATTCGTGGCTGACGCGTTCGTTGACCGCTCGCAGGCTCGCGAGCTCGGCGGTCGACGGTGTAAAGGCCTCGGGCCAGAACGGTGGCTGACCGTAAACCTCGGTGCCGACTGGCAGGGCTGATGGATGCCCGAGCACAACATCGGCATACGAAATGCCAGCCGCGTCGAGCCCTAAGCGCGCCCCGAAGGCGAGGTGGTCGACCAGAATCTGATCTGGTTTCGTCTGCTCCACCACAGCCTGCACTCGCCGCGCGTTCTGCACAGGATCGAACAACAGGTCAGCACTTCGGGCCTCGGCCTGAAATCGTAGAGTCTCGATCATTCCCGACCGGGTGGCGTCGAAGAAGCCGCGCAACGCGTCGTCTTCGCCCGTGGGCTGGTCTTCAGCTCGAATCACGCCCGGGTTCGAGCCCCGACCCAATTGGAGGTTTACCCGTGAGTACCCGAACTCGTCGACGATCGACGCGGTGGCAGGGCCGGTGGCGACGATCACCTGCTCGCCGGCGTCTCGCCACGCGGTCGCGAGGGTCGCCAAAGGCAGCAGGTGCGAGGCGTAGTCGGGGCTGATGACGAGCAGGGTCACCGCCGCGCGTCTCCGGCTCGGGTGTTCGTGGTCGTCGCGGCCGTCGCGGTACGGCTCGGCGTGCCGGTGCAGGTGCCGGTGCCGGTTGCGCGGCGAGCCGTGCCGGTATCGGCGCCGATGATGGCGTGCGAGGCGTCGGCCGCGACCCGACCGTAGATCTCGGCGAGGTTCGATGCCATGGCGTCGATGGTGAACTTCTCGCGCACGAGTTGCTGAGCCCGGTTCACCCGCGATTCTTCGGCGGCACTTTCGAGCACCGGATTGATTCGCGAAAGGGCGAACGCATCGCGCAAACCGCGTCTCATGCCGGCAGCGTTTCGCGTGTCGATCAGAAACCCGGTGATTCCGTCGGCGACGTAGGTTGCAGGCCCTCCTCCGTTCGGAGCGATCACCACGAGCCCCGCAGCAAGTGCTTCGAGCAACGCGATGCCGAACTCTTCTTTCAGGCTGCCGCACACGTACACCCCGCGAGGGGCGATGAGCGACGGTCTGCCGTAGCGTGTCGCGGCCAGCCAGCGCGCCACAAGGTCGTTGGGCCGGTGGCCGGCGAGCAGCAGGCCCGCGCGGGCATCCGGATGCTCGGCGAGCGTTTTCTCGATGCGGTCGAGTTGCCCGCGCTCGTCGGCCGACGGGTTGGCGAGGTCACCCCCGACGATCACGAGGTTGCACCGTGCACGCAGCACCAGGTCGGCCGCCCACGCCTCGACGATGGTCGCCATTCCCTTCACGTGGTGCAGCCGGCCAACGCTGATGGCCAGTGGCAGGCCGTGGCGGTTCACCGGAAGAGAGCGGATGAGCTCGTCGAGCTGGTCGAACGCGTCGAGCCTGTCGAGTGTGTCGGGCCGGTCGAGTGCGTCGCCGTGGTCGAGTGCGTCGTCGTGGCCGGCTGCGTAGCGCCCTTCTTCGGGCGAGGCCTTTTGTGGGCCAGCCGCTGGCTGTGCGTCGGTTTGCAGCGCAGCCTGCGCCTCGCGCAGAGCGGCCTCGATGACCGAAACGTCGATTCCCTCTGCCACGACGGTGTACCGATCTGGCTCGGCCTCGATGTCGATGCCCAGCAACTCGTGCAGGTCAGCTGCCAGTTCGGGGCGCGGAAAAAGCACGGTGTGGGCAGACTGCCCAGCGAGACGCTCGACGAGCCGGGTACGAAACCAGTAGTGCTCATGCTCGTCGACTTCTCCGAACGAAGCCCGGGTGAGGGTGCCCGCCATGTCGAGGGCGTGAATGACCGCGTGAGGATCGGGTGCGAGCGTGAAGACCACTCTGATGCCGAGTTGTTCTGCGACGGCCGCCGCGGCCATGCTGCCTACCTCTGCCATGCGCAGGTGCAGAACATCCACGGGCCCGAAGGCGAGCAGTGCGCGCCGAATACCTCGCTCGGCTGCCACCCGGCTCGGCCACGCGCTCGCGGTCGAGAGCGGCGGGGCGAGCAGCGGAATCGGCGCGAACACGTGTGCGGGTGCCACGACCGACCCGGCGCGGCTGGCGATCTCGCCATCGGTCCACGGGTCGTCAGTTCGGCCGGCGAGCGTATTCGGGCCCGCGCCAGGCTCAGCCGCGAGCTCGCTTTCGCGACTCGGCAGCGACCGCATGGCGTCTGCCGCCGAACCGCGCGACATGGTGATCACGCGGTCGATCGCCGGTTGCTGCACCAGCGAATCGCCCAGCCGAACGAGCAGTGTGGCGATACCTCCGTTGTCGCCGGCACCGGCCTTGGTCAGACCGCGATCGATGTCAGCGTGCAGAAAGAGTTGCGCAACGGTGAGGCCACGCGACGGCACACTCTGCCTCGGCTCTGCTGCCGAAGGCGGGTTCAGCGCCAGGTTGATGTCGTACGCCGCCAACCGGGCGACGTCGCCCAGCTCGCCGGGTGTTGTCGCGAGGCGTTGCACGACCTCACGCGCGGCGCGCTCGTTGCTGCGGTCGCCGAGCGACGCCATGGCCGCCACTCGAACTGCCACGGCCTCGTCTTCGTCGTCGGCGAGATAACTCAGCGCTCGGCCAGCCACCCGGCCTGGAATGAGCCCCAGTGTCTCGGCGAGACGGGCGCGCGGCTCAGCCGCACTCTGCCCCATGAGTGCTCCCTCGAGGGCCAGTGCAACGTGATCGGGTGTCGATGCGGCCCACTGTTGCAATGTGCGCTGGGCAAGCGCTCCAGCGAAGCCGCCCGCAATGACGCTCGCAATCAAACGCGAAACGGCATCGAGCCGGGGCAGCCGGCTCCAGAACGCCCATGCTGCGTGTTCGCGCACGAAGGCGCGACGGTCTGAGAGCAGCTCCGAGAGCGCGAATTCGGCCTCGTCGTCGTATATGCGCGATAAGGCATGTATCGCAGCGATCGCGGTGAGGGTGTCTGAGTCATCGGCGATGAGCTGCACGAGGCGAGCGACCGAATCATTGCCGAACCGGTCGGTCGCCTCGGCCAGCACATCGGCCGACCTCATGGCATCGAGCAGAAATGGCGTGTCTCTGAGGTCGCCCAGTGCGCCGTCGAGTGCAGAAGCGGGGTTGATCATCTGTGTGGTGCCTCACATCGTCATGCAATGCGGTGCGGTGCGAGTCGCGCTCCTCGTGGAGCGAATCAGCGCACGCGTGTACCGCGGTTTAGAGTCTCTTTCTATGTTTCGGAGCCCTATCTGCAAGCGGTAGGAGTCGGGTTACCTTTGCACGGGCTACATTCAGTGAATTGCGAGCGCGAATTCGCCGCAATGCCTTGACTTCACGGCGAAGAACCCGCCCAAAACCCAGTGACGGCCGAGCAGGGTGAATTAGGATGCTCTGATGAGCGTTTCTGGCACTCCCCCGGTCAAACTGCGCCCCGAGATCGTCGCGTTGCCGCCGTATCGCCAGGGCAAGGCCGTCGAGGGCGGCTTCAAACTGTCGTCGAACGAGAATCCGTTTCCGCCGCTGCCCGGTGTTCTCGCCGCGGCGAATCAGGCCGCCGAAACGTTGCATCGCTACCCGAACGGGTTCGCGCCCGAACTCTCGGCACGGCTGGCAGCGCGCTGGGGGGTCGAACTGGAGCAGGTCATCATCGGCGCGGGCTCTGTGGCCTTGCTCGCTCAGCTCGTCATTGCCGCTGCAGGCGCCGGCGAAGAAGTGATCTATTCGTGGCGGTCGTTCGAGGCCTATCCGTTGCTGCCGCCCATGAGCGGGGCTGTGAGCATCCAGGTGCCCAACCGGGCCGACCACGGCCACGATCTGCCGGCCATGGCCGCGGCCATCACCGACCGCACACGGCTGATCATCGTCTGCACGCCGAACAACCCCACGAGCACCATCGTCACGAAGCAGGAATTCGCCGATTTCATGGCGCTGGTTCCGAACGACCTGCTGGTTGTGCTCGACGAGGCGTATACCGAGTTCGTCACCGACCCTGAGGCAGTAAAAGGCACTGATGTACTCAGCGAGTACCCCAACCTCGTGGTGCTGCGCACCTTCTCGAAGGCGTACGGGCTCGCCGGGCTGCGCGTGGGCTACGGAGTCGGGCCCGTGAATGTGATCGATGCCGCGCGCAGTGCGAGCATTCCCCTCTCGGTCACGGCGCACGCGCAACTCGCTGCCCTCGCGTCGCTCGACGTCGAAGACGAGCTGCTCGAGCGCGTGGGGCACATTGCTCGGCTGCGCACCCACATCTGGCAGGGCCTCACGGCACAAGGGTGGTCGGTGCCCGAGCCGCAAGGCAACTTCGTGTGGCTTACCACCGGCGACTACACGAATGAGGCCGCCGCCATTCTGGCGAAGAACGGCATCATGGCGAGGCCTTTTCACCCCGACGGTATCAGAGTGTCGATCGGAGAGTCAGAATCAGTGGATAAACTCCTGGCTTCTACAGAAGAGATTGTTCATAACCTCTCAAAGACGCACACTGCCGAGCCGATACGTTAGAAGCTGGCCCAAACACAGAAGTATGAGGTAGCCAGTGGCAGAGAATTCGCCGACGGTTCAGTTTCTCTCCATTGACGGAGAATTCGCGCCGAGCGAGGCGGCAGAAGAGTATCTGCCCTACCTCAGTGACCTCAGCGACGACGACCACCGGCAGTTCTACCGCGATATGGCCATCAGCCGCCGTTTCGACGAAGAGTGCACGAACCTGCAACGACAGGGGCAGATGGGGCTGTGGCCACCGAGCCACGGGCAAGAGGCTGCGCAGGTGGGTTCTGCCCGGGCATCCAGGCCCCAAGACGTGCTTTTTCCCACCTACCGCGAGCATGCGGTGGGGTTGGTGCGCGGCATCGACATTCTCGGCATCGTCAAGGTGATGCGCGGTGCCAGCCTGGGCGGGTGGGATGCGACAGACCCGAAGAACGGCAACTTTCGCAACTACACACTGGTGATCGGTTCGCAGACGCTGCATGCCACGGGCTACGCCATGGGTGTCGCGTTCGACGGGCTCGTCGGTACGGGTGACCCTGAGGTCGACACGGCCGTCATGGTGTACTTCGGCGACGGATCGACCAGTCAGGGCGACGTCAGCGAGTCATTCGTCTTCGCTGCCTCGAACCAGACGCCGCAGGTGTTCTTCTTGCAGAACAACCAGTGGGCGATTTCGGTGCCGGTCTCTACTCAGTCACGCATACCGCTGTATTTACGCGCACGAGGGTTCGGCATCCCGAGCGTGCAGATCGACGGCAACGATGTGCTCGCCAGCTACGCGGCGACCCGTAAGCACCTCGATGAAGCCCGCGCAGGTCAGGGGCCGGCCATGATCGAGGCGCTCACCTATCGCATCGGGGCGCACACGACTTCTGACGATCCCACCCGCTATCAGACGGCTGAGCAGCTCGCCTACTGGGTAGCACGCGACCCCATCAAGCGGTTCGAGGCGTATCTGCGCACCCAGGGTGCCGATGAAGCATTCTTCGCGGCGACCATCGAAGAGGCCGACGACTTCGCGGCAGACCTGAGGCACCGCACGCTCGCACTCACCGCCCCGCCGCTCTCGTCGATGTTCGAGAACGTCTACTCTGAGCCGCACGCGCTGGTGGCCGAACAGCATGCCTGGCTCGACGCGTACGAACTGTCATTGCGAGAAGGTGCCTGATGCCCGCTTCAGTTGAGGAACTGCCTCTGGCGAAGGCTCTCACCGCAGGGCTTCGGGCCGCGATGGCGACGGATGAACGTGTCATTCTCATGGGCGAAGACATCGGCACCCTGGGTGGTGTCTTTCGCATCACCGAAGGGCTGCAGGCCGAGTTCGGCAAGAAGCGCGTGCTCGACACTCCTCTTGCAGAGTCGGGCATCATCGGCACAGCCGTGGGGCTCGCGATGCGCGGCTACCGGCCGGTCTGCGAGATTCAGTTCGACGGGTTCATCTACCCCGGGTTCGATCAGATCACGAGCCAGCTCGCCAAGATGACGAACCGAACGTCAGGCACGGTACCGATGCCCGTTGTCATTCGAGTGCCGTACGGCGGTCACATCGGTGCAGTCGAACATCACCAAGAGAGCCCGGAGGCGTATTTCGTCCACACCGCGGGCCTGCGGGTGGTGAGCCCGAGCACTCCGAACGATGCTTACTGGATGATTCAAGAGGCGATCGCCTCCGACGACCCGGTGATGTTTTTCGAACCGAAAAGCCGGTATTGGCCCAAGGGCCCGGTCGACTTCTCGGCGAGTGCGGTTCCACTGCACTCCACGCGCGTTGTGCGAACCGGCACCGATGTGACGCTCATTGCGCACGGCGCCATGGTGTCGACCCTGCTTCAGGCAGCGCAGGTCGCCGCCGACGAGGGAGTCAGTGTCGAAGTTCTCGACCTGCGCTCGCTGAGTCCCATCGATTTCGGGCCTATCATCTCGTCGGTCGAGAAGACCGGGCGCCTCATCGTCTGTCAAGAAGCCCCCGGCTTTGTCAGCGTGGGGTCAGAGATTGCCGCTACGGTCGCAGAACGAGCCTTCTTCTCGCTGCAATCACCTGTGCTGCGCGTCTCAGGATTCGACACTCCGTACCCCTCGTCGAAGATCGAATCGTTCTATCTGCCAGACGCCGACCGGGTGCTCGAGGCGATCGATCGTTCGCTGGCGTACTGATGTGTACGCATGGTGATGGGTGTGCTGACGTGAATGGAGCGCAGAGCTGATATGAGTGAATCACTGTTCTTACTGCCCGACGTCGGCGAGGGTCTGACCGAGGCAGAGATCGTGTCGTGGCGTGTCGCCGCGGGCGACACCATCACCATCAACCAGGTGATCGTCGAGATCGAGACCGCCAAGTCGCTCGTGGAGTTGCCGTCGCCCTACGAGGGCGTGGTGCGCGAGATTCTGGTGGGCGAGGGCACCACCGTCGAGGTGGGAACGCCGATCATCCGGGTGTTCGGCGACGAGCCTGAGACGCCCATCGTTCCCGCTGTCGCGCCTGTGCTGGCCGAAGTGGCTCGGGTCATCGAAGACGCGGCCGCAACTGTTTCACGTGAAGCGGAGCAAGGCCCTGGGGCTGTGCTCGTGGGGTACGGCAGCAAGGGCCACGTGTCGAGCCGGCGTCGCACGAGGTTGGTTCCGCCCGGTGGTCTCGCCTCAGACGGCGCGGATGCCCGTGGTGTGGCAGCCCCGCAGCGAGCGGGTTCTGGCGCGGGAGCTTCAGCGACCACTGGCTCGGGAGCTTCCGCGACCACTGGCGCGGGTGGTTCGGGCGAGCATCCATCGTTCCCCGTCGGCTCCTCCTCCCCCGCTATTACAGGCCTGCCGGTTATTGCCAAGCCGCCCATTCGCAAGCTCGCCAAAGACCTCGACGTCAGCCTCGCCGAGGTCACACCTACCGGTCCGATCGGCGACATCACTCGCGACGACGTCATTCGGCACGCCTCGCAGGCGAAGGTCTTTCACAACATCGAGACTCCGCAGTGGGCGGATGAGCGCGAAGAGCGCATTCCGGTGAAGGGCGTGCGTAAGCACATCGCCAAATCGATGGTGACCAGCGCTTTCACCGCTCCGCACGTGAGCCTCTTCGTTGACGTCGACGCGACCCGCACCATGGAATTCGTGAAGCGCCTGAAGAACTCGGCCGATTTCGCGGGCGTCAAGGTTTCGCCCCTGCTCATCATTGCCAAGGCCATCATCTGGGCGGTGCGCCGTAACCCGATGGTGAACTCGGCGTGGACAGACAAAGAGATCATCGTGCGCAACTACGTGAATCTCGGAGTCGCTGCCGCCACTCCCCGCGGCCTTCTGGTGCCGAACGTCAAAGAAGCGCAGGCGATGACCCTGCTCGAGTTGGCTTCTGCGCTCGAATCACTCACCCTCACGGCTCGCGAGGGTCGCACCAGCCCGGCCGACATGGCCGACGGCACCATTACTATTACGAACATCGGTGTGTTCGGCATGGACACCGGCACTCCCATTCTCAACCCCGGTGAAGTCGCCATCATCGCGCTCGGAACGATCAAACAGCGCCCCTGGGTGGTCGACGGCGAGGTTCGGCCTCGGTTCGTGACGACCCTCGGCGCGAGCTTTGACCATCGTGTGGTCGACGGCGACGTGGCGAGCCGGTTTCTGGCAGATGTCGCGGCCATCGTCGAAGAACCGGCGCTGTTGCTCGATTGAGTAGTGTTGCCGCGGGTAGCGGGTAGCGGTGAGCGGTGAGCGCTATCGCTTTTGACAATCATTATCAATAAGCCCTAACATCAGTGGATGCCCCGACGCCTTCGACCCTTCACCGTGCATGCGCGCAGGTCTCTGCTCGGGGTCGCCTTAGCCGGGTTTCTCGTCGCGGCCGCCAGCGGTTGCGCGGCCGACACGGCCACGGCTGACGGAGCACAGGTCGGCTCGAGCAGTTCTCAGGGCTCCAGTGGCCAACCCGGGGTCGCGGGAGGGTCTCTTCGCATCGTCGCTTCGACGAGTGTGTATGGCGACATCGCTGAGAGCATCGGCGGCGATCGAGTTTCGGTGACCTCGATTATCGACAACCCGGACAAAGACCCTCACGAGTATCAAGCCACGGGTCAGAACGCCCTCGCTCTCTCGAAAGCGTCGATCGTCATCGAGAACGGTGGCGGTTACGACGATTTCATCGACTCGATGCTGTCGACCGCCAAGAAGCCCGGTGCGATTGTGGTGAACGCTGCAACCATTTCGGGCTACGACCAGCACCCCGCCGATGGCAGCTTCAACGAGCACCTCTGGTACGACTTCGCAACCGTCTCGAAAGTCGCCGACGAGCTGGCCGGTGCACTCACCACCGAAGACCCGAGGGGCGCCGCGTTCTACCAAGCGAACGCCCTCGACTTCAGTCAGAAACTCGACGCATTGACCGCTCGCGAGAAGCAACTCCAGTCTCTCTACGCCGGCACCGGAGTCGCAATCACCGAACCCGTTGCCCTCTATCTGCTCGACGCGGTCGGTCTCGTCGACAAGACTCCGGCGAAGTTCAGCGAAGCCGTTGAAAACGGAACAGACGTGGCGCCCGACGTTCTCTCGCAGACGATTGCCCCGTTCGCCGATCACCGCGTTGCTGCGCTCGTCTACAACTCTCAAACCACCGGTGCACAGACCGACGCGGTGCTCGGGGCGGCCCACGCTGCGTCGGTGCCCGTCGTCGCCGTGACCGAGTCGCTGCCGGCCGGCCAGAGCTACCTGGGCTGGATGACCGACAATCTCGCGGCGCTCGGCGCTGCCCTCTCACAGTGAGCGTGATGTGATGACCACTGACAACCTGCTGGCCGGCCAACCGGTTCTGCGGCTGGCCGGCGCCTCGCTGAGCTTTGGCAATCGAACGCTCTGGAGTGGCCTCGATCTCACCGTGCAGGCTGGCGAATTCATCGCCGTCATCGGTGCCAACGGGTCGGGCAAGACGAGCCTGCTGAAGGTGATACTCGGTCAGCAGCAATTGACGAGCGGAACCATTGAGTTTCTCGGGTCGCCGGTGTTGCGCGGCAATCGCCGGATCGGCTACATTCCCCAGCAGAAGCTCGCCGACGATGGCACGCCGCTGCGGGCACGGGATCTCGTGGGGCTCGGCTTGGTGGGTCATCGGTTCGGCATACCGTGGCCCTCGACACGGCGAAGAAAACGGGTCGACACCCTTCTCGACTCGGTAGGAGCGACCGCCTACGCCGACGTTTCGATCTCGCATCTGTCTGGCGGCGAACAGCAGCGGCTGCGCGTCGGTCAGGCGCTCGCCGGTGACCCCGCCTTGTTGTTGTGTGATGAGCCTCTTCTTTCTCTTGATTTGAACTACCAGCGTGCGGTGAGCGAGTTGATCGACCAGCAGCGGCGTGAGCGTGATTTAGGAGTGTTGTTCGTCACGCACGACATCAATCCGGTGCTGGCCATGGTCGACCGAGTGCTGTACCTGGCGGGTGGCCGCTTTCGCATCGGCACCCCCGACGAGGTTCTTCGCTCTGACGTGCTGAGCGAACTGTACGGTTCACCCGTAGACGTGATTCGGTCACAGGGCCGCGTGATCGTGGTCGGAACGCCAGACGGAGCCCACGGGCATCCTGACGGCGTCGCGGCCCACCACGACGAAGACCATGACGGGGTCACCGGTTCTGCTGGGAGCCAGGGGCTTGGCACATGAGCGGTGACCTGTGGTCGCAGATCTTCAACTTCGACAACTACGGCGAACTGCTGGTGTTGCTGCAAAACTCGATCATCGCCGGCGCGGTACTCGGCGTCGTCGGAGGCCTGATCGGCGTCTTCGTGATGTCGCGCGACATGGCGTTCGCCGTGCACGGAATCAGCGAGCTGTCGTTCGCCGGCGCCTCGGCCGGCCTGCTCTTCGGCGTGGGGGTGGTCGAGGGTTCGATCATCGGGTCGTTGGTGGCCGCCGCACTGATCGGAATCTTGGGAACTCGCGCTCGAGACCGCAACTCGATCATCGCCGTGCTCATGCCGTTCGGGCTCGGCCTCGGTATCTTGTGTCTCTCGTTGTACCCGGGTCGCTCGGCGAACAAGTTCGGGTTATTGACGGGGCAGATCGTTGCCGTCGACGACCCGAAGCTGAACTCGCTCATCGCCATCTCGATCGTTGTTGTGCTCGGCCTGGCGGTCGCGTGGAGGCCCTTGATGTTCTCGAGTGTCGACGCCGATGTGGCGGCTGCCCGTGGAGTGCCGACGCGCTTTCTCTCGCTGTACTTCATGCTCTTGCTGGGGCTGGCGGTGGCTGTGTCGGTACAGATCGTCGGTTCGCTCTTGGTGCTCTCCATTCTGGTGACACCGGCCGCGGCGGCTTTGCGGCTCTCGTCGTCGCCCGTTCTGGTGCCGCTGTTGAGCACCGTCTTCGCGGTGGTGTCTCTCGTGGGTGGCATCATGCTCGCCCTCGGCGGGGCGATACCGATCAGCCCGTATGTCACAACGATCTCCTTCTTGATCTACGTGGTGTGTCGTGTGGTCGGTGGCGTTCGACAGCGACGGGGCAATACTGGCCGGGTCGGCGAACTCGCGGGCGCCCGGAGCTAAAGTTGTGGATAACGAAGACACGGTCACAACGGTGAAGAGGAGGTCGTGATGAAAAGAAACACCTGGCAACGAGACGCCGTTCGTGCGGCCCTCGACACGCAGCTGGGGTTCGTCAGTGCGCAGAACCTCCATTCGAGCTTGCGTACGACTGGTTCGCACATCGGGTTGGCGACCGTCTATCGCGCCCTCAGCGATTTGGCGAGCGAGGGTGAAGCCGACTCACTGCAGTCACCCGAGGGCGAGAGCCTGTACCGCGCCTGCTCGAGCGGCCACCATCATCACCTCATCTGCCGCAGCTGCGGACTTGCCGTCGAGGTCGAAGCCGACGACGTCGAGGTGTGGGCGAAGAAGGTCGCCAGCCTGCACGGTTTCAGTCAGGCGGAGCATGTTGTCGACGTGTTCGGGTATTGCTCGTCGTGTGTTCCGGCTGTGAAAGAATCGGCCTGAAACCGCACCAACTTGCAGATCTCCGGGCGCTCGCGTAGGCTTGGACGCTGGTTGAGTGGTATCTCCACTCGCATGTGCGCAAACTCTCTCTCGGCTGGTTCTTTCACAAGAGTCGGCAATTCGTTCGGAGAGTTGTGCGTGCCGACAAGAGACCTTGGGTAGGGCATCCGCTCTACGGTAATCGGAGGAAGATCATGGCCGCAGTGTGCCAAGTGACTGGAGCCGTTCCCGGCTTCGGGCACAACATTTCGCACTCGCACCGTCGCACGAAGCGTCGGTTCGACCCGAATGTACAGAAGAAGACTTATTACGTTCCGTCGCTTCGGCGCAACGTCAACCTGACGCTTTCGGCTAAGGGCATCAAGGTCATCGATGCTCGTGGCATCGAAGCCGTCGTCAAAGAGATTCAGGCTCGCGGGGTGAAGCTCTAATGGCAAAAGCACAAGACGTACGCCCGATCATCAAGCTGCGCTCGACGGCCGGCACCGGGTACACCTATGTGACCCGCAAGAACCGTCGTAACGACCCCGACCGCCTCGTGCTGAAGAAGTACGACCCGGTTATTCGCCAGCACGTCGACTTTAGAGAGGAGCGGTAATCACATGGCCAAGACAAGCAAAATCGCAAAGAATGAGCAGCGTAAGGTCATTGTGGCCCGCTGGGCAACCAAGCGCCTCGAACTGAAGAAGGCGCTCGTTGACATCAACGGCACCGACGAGTCGCGTGAAGCGGCCCGCATCGGTCTGCAGAAGCTTCCTCGCGACGCTTCACCGGTGCGCGTTCGCAACCGCGACGCAGTGGATGGTCGCCCCCGCGGCCACCTATCGAACTTCGGCATCTCGCGTGTTCGCTTTCGCGAAATGGCTCACCGTGGCGAGTTGCCGGGCATTACGAAGTCAAGCTGGTAGGTTACCCTCGGTCGCTTGACTTCACCAGGCCCTCGTGGCAATCCGCGTGAAATCAAGCGAAATGTGGCCCGCTGAGGCCGCTGCCGTGCTTTACTGCTTCACTGAGAACTACAAAAATCGCTGCTCTGGCAGCAGGATGGTCCGAGGAGGACACTAAATGGCTGATAAGTCACTCAACAAGACCGAGCTCGTCGCTGCCGTCGCCGCCGCATCAGGCCAGACGCAGACCGCCGTCAACGAGGTGCTCGACTCATTGTTCGCAACTCTCGCCGATTCGGTGTCGAACGGCGTGAAGGTCACCATTCCCGGGTGGATCGCTGTTGAGCGCACTTCGCGTGCCGCTCGCACCGGCCGCAACCCGCAGACCGGCGAAGCCATTCAGATCGCCGCTGGCAACTCGGTGAAGATCAGCGCCGGCAGCAAGCTCAAGGCTGCGGTCAAGTAGTTCGCAGACGAAACCTCCAAGGGGTTCTGACTTCGGTCGGAGCCCCTTGTTTCGTTAACGAGCCGCGTGGCCCTTGATTTCAGGCGGCCTCTTCTCGGCCGTGGCTGTGGACAGCGAGTTCTGCACAGCCCGGCTGCTGCGACGGCCTTCACAGGCACGCTGACGTAGGGTTGACGGGTGCCAAAAGTGATTCGCATTGCAGGGCCGGCAGCGCTCGTCGCTGTCGCCTTCATCGCGCTGATTCTCGGGCTGGAGTACGGCGGCGGCGCAACTGCTCTTCTGCTTGAAGACCCGGGGCCGCTCGTTCGATTCGGGCTCCCGATTGCCACGCTGTTCGTCAACCTCAGCGCATCACTGACCCTCGGCGCCCTGCTGTTGGCATTGTTCGTGCTGCGTCGCGACAAACCGGAGTTCAACCGTGCCCTCGACGTGGCCGCTGCCGGTGCTGCACTGCTCACCGTTTCGGCGGCCATCACAGGGTTCTTGAGCTTTTTGAATGTCACGGCGTCGTCAGCCAGTCTCGATTCGAAGTTCGGTCAGATTCTCGGGCAGTTTCTGAGTTCCGTTCCACTCGGACAGGCCTGGCTCGAGACCACTCTCGTTGCCGCCGCTGTCACCGTTCTCTGCTTCGCGGTGAGAAACCTCACAGCGCTGGTCTTCGTCGCGGTTCTGGCAACGCTGGCCCTCGTGCCCATGGCTCAACAGGGTCACGCGGCCGGCACAGACGGCCATGACGCCGCCATCACCGCGCTTTTCTTGCACTTGCTCTTCTCCGCCGTCTGGCTCGGGGGTTTGCTCACGCTCGTTCTGCTGGTGAAGCAGCTCGACAACGCCCGACTTGTCGACGCCGTGTCTCGATACTCCACCGTGGCGCTCATCTGTTTCATCGTCGTTGCCGCGTCTGGCTACGTCAGCGCCGAGCTGCGCATCGGGTCTCTCGACCGTCTGCTGACGCCGTACGGCATTCTCGTACTGGTGAAGGTCGCCGCCCTCATCGTGCTCGGGTTGATCGGAGCAATGTATCGGCGATTGCTCATTCGCCGGTTGAACGACGGCCAAGGGCGCGCCATGTTCTGGCGCATCGTGGTGGCGGAGTTGGTCTTCATGGGCGTCGCCTCGGGGGTAGCCGTGGCCCTCGCTCGCACCGCCACACCGATTCCCGAAGTTCTGCCGAGCAGCCCGACCCCGGCTGAAATTCTGACCGGCTCACCGGTGCCCCCCGAGCTGACCTACGGCAACTTCTTCACGCAATGGAACTTCGACCTGCTCTGGCTTCTCATCTGCGGGTTCGGAATCTTCTTCTACATCGCGGGGGTAGTGCGCTTGCGCAGCCGCGGTGACTCGTGGCCGATGTACCGCACGGTGCTCTGGGTTCTCGGAATGCTGTTGCTCGTCTTCGTGACCAACGGCTTCATGAACGTCTACGAAAAGTACCTCTTCAGCGTTCACATGATGGGCCACATGATTCTGGCCATGATGATTCCGATCTTGCTGGTGTCAGCGGGGCCGGTGACGCTGGCGATGCGGGCCATCAAGAAACGCACCGACGGCACACGCGGTGCTCGCGAATGGTTGCTGCTCACCGTTCACTCGAGGGTCGGCACGTTTCTCGCGAACCCGATCGTGGCGGCAGTGCTCTTCGCCACCAGCCTGCTGACCTTCTACTACACTCCGCTGTTCCGCTGGTCGACAACAGATCACATCGGTCACGAGTGGATGATCTTTCACTTCTTGATCGTGGGCTATCTGTTCGCGCAGGCCCTCATCGGAATCGACCCGGTGCCGCACAAACTGCCATACCCGTTCAAGCTGCTTCTGCTGCTGGCCACCATGGCTTTTCATGCCTTCTTCGGCCTCACGCTGATGACCGGGTCTGGGCTGCTTCTCGCCGACTGGTATGGCTCGATGGGCCGGGCCTGGGGGGCGAGCGCCATCGCCGACCAACAAGCCGGTGGCGGCATTGCGTGGAGCATCGGGGAGATTCCAACCGTTATTCTGGCTATCGTGGTGGCCATTCAATGGGGTAGAAGCGACGCCAAAGAATCGAAGCGTCTCGATCGCAACGCAGACCGAACGAACGACGCCGAGCTGAACGAATACAACGCGATGCTGCAACGACTCGACAAGACGCGATGAGTCACGCGTGGTGACCGTAAGCGGCCCCGCGCTCTCGCCCGAGCAGCAGCGTGTGTTCGAGCTCATCGAGGGCACGAAGAATCACGTGTTCGTGACGGGGCGGGCGGGAACCGGCAAGTCGACGCTACTGAATCACCTTGCTTGGAACACCGAGAAGCAGGTGGTGATCTCAGCCCCGACCGGGGTCGCTGCGCTCAATGTGGGTGGCCAGACCATCCATTCGCTCTTTCGACTGCCCATCGGCGTGATCGCAGACCACGACATCGAACAGGGCGGCGACGTACGCAAGGTTCTCAACACCATCGACACTCTGGTCATCGACGAGGTGTCGATGGTGAACGCAGACCTGATGGATGCCATCGATCGGAGCCTCAGGCAGGCGAGGCAGCGCCCACTCGAGGCTTTCGGCGGCGTGCAGATCGTTCTGTTCGGCGATCCGTATCAGCTCGCCCCGGTGCCGGGCGGTTCAGACGAACGCGCGTATTTCACCGACCATTACTCGTCGATGTGGTTCTTCGACGCAAAGGTGTGGCGCGAGGCCGTTCTGAACATCGTGGAGCTCACCGAGATTCACCGGCAGCACGATGACGAGTTCAAGTTCATGCTCAATGCCGTTCGTCACGGCATGGTGACCAAAGAGATAGCGGATGCTCTGAACGGCGCCGGGGCGAGAACGCCGCCCACCGACGGCACCATCACCCTCGCCACCCGCAACGACTCGGTGAATCGCATCAACGCCGAAGCGCTGAAGCGGCTGAAGGGTGCTGTGAAGACGGCCAAGGCCGAGATTTCTGGCGATTTCGGTAGCCGTGCCTATCCGGCCGAAGAGAGCCTCGAATTGAAGGCCGGTGCGCGAGTCATGTTCTTGCGCAACGACTCAGATCAGCGTTGGGTGAATGGCACCGTGGGAACGGTGACCAAGATCTCGGGGTCAGTCTGGGTCGAGGTCGACGGTGAGGTTCACGAAGTAGAGCCGGTGAGCTGGGAGAAGTACAAGTACTCCTATTCGCAGACGAGCAAACTGCTCACCAAAGACGTCGTGGGCGAGTTCACCCAGTTTCCCCTTCGCCTGGCCTGGGCCGTGACGATTCATAAATCGCAGGGCAAGACCTATGACAAGGCTGTCGTCGACTTGGGTTCGCGGGTCTTCAGTTCGGGCCAGACGTACGTGGCGCTCAGCCGACTCACCTCGCTCGAGGGGCTTTACCTGACTCGGCCGCTCAGGCCGAACGACATCATCGTCGACACTGACGTGCAGCGATTCATGCGGCGGCAGCCGCCTTCGCCTCAGCCAGGTCGATGAACAGCTCGGTGTTGAACCGGTAGGCCACGATGACCTCGTCGATGACTCGCTCTCGCTCGTCGGCACTCCAGTCGACCGCGTCGAGTTGGGCTCGATAGGTCTCTTTGAACTCGCGCGGTTTGGCGATGTCGGCGAAGAGGTAGAAGCCCACACCGTTCGTTTCGAACCCGAACTGGCGTTGCATCAGGGTGCGGATGACCTGCCCACCCGAAAGGTCACCCAGGTATCGCGTGTAGTGGTGCGCGATGAAACCACCGCTCCAGGTCGCACCGACCTCACTGATTCTCTTGACGTAACGTGCAGTGGTGGGCAGCGGCTCGATCTGCTCGAGCCACTCGTCGCCTAGGAGAAACCTCAGGTCTTCACGAATGGCCGGCAGCCGGGTGAGCTTCGAGGAGATGAACGGCGCCGCAGTCTGGTCGTTCTTCATGCGTTCGGCCGCCGACTCGATGGCCTCGTAGATGAAGTAATGCTGGGCCACGAGCGAGATGTAGTCGTCTCTGCTGCCCTTGCCGTTCATGAGGTCGGTCATGAAACCAGCCCCTTCGCTTTCGCCGTGACCAGACCAGGTGCGCTCGCGAAGAGCCTGCGAGAAGGGGATGACGTTCGACACGGCGACTCCTAGGTAAGTGGACCCTAACCTTACTCGACGCCATGGCGAGGCGGAAGCCCGAGGGCCGCTGCCGCCGATTCGTAGAGCGCGACGATCTGCTGGCGAATTTCGGCACGTGTCTCGATGGTTCCAGCGGGCCACGGAATGACGACCTGACGCGTCTCGTCGTCGGGCACGAGCCACGCGCTCCAGGAGCCGCCAACGGTGTCGAGGTCGATCATCTCGGCGCGTTCTGCGTCTGCAGCGCCGAACGCCCGAACGATGACGAGGTTGTCTTCGGGGTGATCGTTGTTCATGTGATTGAGAATTGCGCCGACGACGTCGGGCGAAAAACTGCTCATGGCCCCTACGGTAGCCGCGCTGGCAGCAATCTGCGCCTCGCTGGCGAAATTTCGTGGCGACGCCCAGCCGTGCTCTGCTTAGGCTGTGGGCATGCCTATCGTTGCTGACACCAAGAACTGGACGTGGGTGCTCGAACGCGAGTGCCCAGAATGCGGTTTCGACTCGTCGTCGACCGCCGCCGTAGACGTGCCCCGGCTCACTCGCGAGAATGCGGCGGCCTGGCCGGCGGTGCTGGCCCGACCGAATGTCTCCGAACGACCAGACGCCGAAACGTGGTCAGCCCTCGAGTACTCGGCTCACGTGCGCGACGTGTTTCGAATCTTTCGCACCCGTCTCGCCCTGATGCTCGACGAAGACGACCCAGAATTCGCGAACTGGGATCAGGATGCCACGGCCATCGACGAACGCTACAACGAGCAAGACCCGGCCATCGTGTCAGCTGGGCTGCTCGAGGCCGGTGAGGCTTTCGCCGTGCTGCTCGAGCACGTTCGCGATGACCAATGGCAGCGTACGGGGCGCCGCAGTGATGGGTCGGTGTTCACGGTCGACACTCTCGCGCGCTACTTCATACACGACCCCGTGCATCACCTGTTCGACGTGCACCGCTAGCCGAGCATCCACTCAGCCCTCTAGCTGCTCTTGCAGAAAGTACGTCGAGCGGGCGAACGCGAGAGCGGCGGCATTCTTGTCGAGCCTGTCGAGCAGGGTCGCGTTCGCGAAAAAGCTGGTGGTGCCTGTGTATGCGTGCCGGTTGACGGGCGTGCCCATCTCTTTCAGGCGGCTCACGAACGAATCGGCCTCGAACCCGGCGCCCCATTCGCCGGTGTCGCAGAAGTTCACGAGCACCGGGCACGGCACGATTCCTGGCTCGTCGTCGTGCAGTCCGGCGGCGTAGGCGACGACCGCGTCGACTGAGCCGGCTTGAGCAAGCCGCAAGGCGAGCCACCCGCCGACTTCAAAGCCCAAGACGCCGACCTTGGTGCTGTGCGCGCGGATGCTCGCGTCAGGTGCACCGTCGAAGCCGTGACCTCGGCCGAGCTCAACGGCGTCTTCAAGGGTGGCGAGCGCGAAGCCGATGTCGATGTCGCCGCGCAATTCGTCTGCACCTTCAGCTTCGATGGTGGCCAGGCCGTTGAAGAGGTCGGGAACGACCACGTAGAAATTGCGATTGGCGAGCGCCTGGGCGTACGACTCGAGGTACGGCAAGCGGCCGAAGCTGTCGTGCACGACGACGACCGACGGATTTCCTGGCGTTCCGAAGGTGAGGGGCCAGCTCGGCGACGGAATGTCGATGAATTCAGGCACTCCGACCGCCCGCCGGCGGTGATGTCGGCTGCGACGCAGGCTGCCGCCCGACGACGATGGCGGCGAGCGCGTTGCCCATCGACCGGCGCATGTAGCGCATCCAGAGCGGCCCGATGATGTGGCGAACGAGAAAAGTGCGGCCGGGCAATGGGCGGTATCCGTACGTCCACGTGATGCGGGTGCGCCCCGGTGTGCCGGGAGCGTAGGTCCAGCGAGCGGTGGCGTCAGAGACGATGCGGCCGAGGATGCCCGTGAACTGGGTCACGTCGTAGTCGAAGTGGCCCGTCGCGGCCGGTGTTTGGGTCACTGCGCCGGTTGCCATCAGGTCGGCGATGGTTGCGCTGCCTTTGGCGGGGTCGTTCGCGGTGGCGAAGGGCTGAGCATCCGGAGCCGCGGGCCGGGCGTAACGAACGATTTCTTCGCGAAACGTTCCGCCGTCTGAGAGGTGCACTGTGCGCGAGTCGCCGACGCGATCGTACGTCTCATCGTGATTGTTCGCCCCCGTCACACCGGGCAATACGCCGAGATACCCGGTGAAGAGGGTGCTGTCGTCGCGTGGCACCACCACATCGAACGCGACGCGAGGCTCAGAGAAGCTCACGCCGACGACGGTGAACAGAACCAGCTTCGGTTGCATACGCGCTCTCGCAGACGACTAGAAACACTTGACCCCCACCCTACTTTGTTGCGCGGTCAGGGGCGCGGAGTGACGGGCTTCGCAGAATCTCATAAGCTGAGACCTGTCGCATCTCGAGCCGCCGGCAGGCCTTCTTGCCTTCGGGAGCCGGCCAGTAAGGGTGTGAAGCGTGACGACTGCGCGCATTCGCTTCGTGGGTTCGTACACCGACATTCTGCGGCTACCCGGCGCTCGCAGCTTCGTGGTGGCGGGGTGGCTCGGCCGCATTCTTCGCTCGACATCGGGAATCGCGACGATTCTGCTGGTGGCAGGCCAGACGGGCAGTTTCGCGCTCGCGGGCGCCGTTTCGGGCGCCATCGTGCTCGGCATCGCTGCCGGTGGGCCAGTGTGGTCGCGGGCAGTGGATGCCCGTGGTCAGCGACTCGTCGTTCCGTTCAGTCTTGGCGCCACCGTTCTTGCCGCCGCAGCGCTCGTCGGTGTGGTTGTGGGCGGCGCACACACCCCGACGTGGTTCGTCGCGGCGTTCGCGCTTGGTGCCGCGTCGATCGACATGGGCTCGCTCGTTCGGGCACGCTGGCGAAGCATGCTTTCGTCGCCCACCTCGCGCCACACGTCGTTGTCGCTCGAGGCGGTCAGCGATGAGCTGGTGTTCGTGGTGGGGCCGCCGGTGGTGACGGTGATCGCGGCCTCGGTGGGAACGGTGGCAGGGTTCGCCACGGGAGTGGTGGTGGCCACCGTGGGCGGTGCGTGGTTGTGGAGCCAGCGGGCGACCACTCCCCCGGTGGTCGCATTGTTGCCAGCCTCGGCTGGTGGCCCAGCGAGGCGCAGACGGTTTCGGCTGCCCGCCGGCGTGGCCGGGCTCTTGCCCGTTTACGTTGGGGTGGGCGTGGTGTTCGCGTCGATCGACGTTGCGGCGGTCGGTGTGGCGCGCGGTGCAGGCCAGACCTGGCTCGCGGGAGTCATTCTCGCCGTGTTTGCGGTGGGCAGCGTGGTCGCCGGTTTCGCGTTCGGCCCGCTGAGTGCGAGGTGGGCCGCGTCGCGAAGAGTACTGGTGAGCACGATCGCCTACGCGGTGGTGGTTCCGAGCCTCCTGCTGTTTCAGAGCCCAGCGGTGCTCGCCAGCATGATCTTCGTTGCGGGGCTCGTCACCGCGCCGGTTCTCATCTCCGGAACCTCGCTGATCGCATCACGGGTCGACGGCAGTCGTCTCACTGAGGCGCTGACCTGGCCGTCGATCGGGCTGTCGATCGGCGTCACCCTCGGTGGGGCGTTGACCGGCATCGCCATCGATGACGGCACGGCTTTCAGCGCTTTCATCGTATCGGCGTGCGCCGCGGTTGCGGTTGGCGTGTTCGGGGTGACGAGATCGGTTCTCGATCGGCGCGCCGAGCATCCACAGCCCTCGGCGCCCGTCACGGCCACGTCATCGCCGTGACGCGGTAGTCGCCGTGACGGGGCGTCGCGGTGATAGGGCGTCGCGGTGATGCGGTCGCGCCAGAGACGTGTTGTCGCCCGCTAGGAGTTGTCGCCACCCGTGTCATCTGCCGTCGAGCTCTCTTGAGAGACCCCAACCCCGTTGCTGCGTGACCAGCTCCAGTTCGCGACCACGGGAATGTCTTCGCCGCGCTCTCGGGTATATGCCCGTGCGCGCATACGTGCGTCTTGCATTTCTTGACGCAGGCCCGCAGCGACGATGGCAAGACCCGGAACGCGGTCGATTACGTCCATGACCAAGTGGTAGCGGTCGAGGTCATTCAGCATGACCATGTCGAACGGCGTAGTGGTGGTGCCCTCTTCCTTATAGCCGCGTACGTGCAGGTTGTTGTGACCCGTGCGCCGGTAGGTCAGGCGATGAATCAATGAGGGGTAGCCGTGGTAGGCGAAGACCACTGGTTTCGTAGTGGTGAAGATGGTGTCGAACTCGTCGTCTGCCAGACCGTGCGGATGCTCGGTCGCCGACTCCAGGCGCATCAAGTCGATCACGTTGACAACTCGCACCTTGAGGTTCGGCAGGTGTTCGCGCAGCAGCGCTGCCGCCGCGAGGGTTTCGAGCGCCGGCACATCGCCCGCGCAGGCGAGCACGACGTCAGGTTCTTCGCCTTGCACCTCGGTGCCGGCCCACGGCCAGATGCCGAGCCCTCGAGTGCAATGCGCCACGGCCTCCTGCATCGTGAGCCAGTTGGGGGCGGGCTGCTTGCCGGCCACCACCACGTTGATGTAGTCGACGGAACGCAGACAGTGGTCGTAGGTGCTGAGCAGGGTATTGGCGTCCACTGGCAGGTAAACGCGCACAACGTCTGCCTTCTTGTTCACCATGTGGTCGATGAACCCGGGGTCTTGGTGGCTGAAACCGTTGTGGTCTTGACGCCAGACGTGAGACGAGAGCAGGTAGTTCAGCGACGAGATGGAGCGCCGCCAGGGAATCGTTCGCGACACCTTGAGCCACTTGGCATGCTGATTGGCCATGGAGTCGATGATGTGAATGAACGCTTCGTAGCAGTTGAAGATGCCGTGCCTGCCGGTGAGTAGGTAGCCCTCGAGCCAGCCTTCGCACTGGTGCTCGCTCAGCACCTCCATGACGCGGCCTGCCCTCGCAAGATGTTCGTCAATGGGCCAGATTGCAGAGTTCCACTGCTTCTCGGTGCTCTTGTAGACGCCCTGCAAGCGGTTCGAGGCTGTCTCGTCGGGCCCGAAAATACGAAAGTTGTCGGGGTTCTGAGTTATGACGTCGGCGAGCCAGTCGCCGAGCACTTTCGTGGCCGAATCGTCGCTGGCCCCGGGGCTCGCGACCTCGACGCCGTAGTCGCGAAAGTCGGGCAGATCGAGTTCGCGGCGCAGGAGGCCGCCATTCGCGAACGGAGTGGCACTCATGCGCAGTTCGCCGCGTGGCGCAAGCTGAGTGATGAATTCGATCGGTGCACCGTTCTCGTCGAAGAGCTCTTCTGGCTTGTACTTCTTCAGCCAGTCTTCGAGAATTCGCGTGTGCGCTTCGGTGTCACGGGCGTTGGCCAGCGGAACCTGGTGGGCGCGCCAGGTGTTCTCTACCGGGAGGCCGTCGATCTCTTTCGGGCATGTCCACCCCTTGGGGGTGCGCAGAATGATCATGGGCCAGCGTGCGGTGCCCTCGAGAGTGCCTGCTGCGGCCTGGCGTTTGATCTCAGCGATCTCGTTCAGTACTTCGTCGAGTGTCTCGGCCATGCGCTGGTGAACGAGCAGCGGGTCTTCGTCGTCGAAACCGCCAGAGACGATGTGCGGGTTGTGACCGTAGCCGCGCATGAGGTCGAGAAGTTCGTCTTCGGGGATGCGTGCCAGAACGGTGGGGTTCGCGATCTTGTACCCATTGAGATGCAAGATGGGCAAAACGACGCCGTCTTGTGCGGCGTCGAGAAACTTATTGGAGTGCCAGCTCGTCGCGAGCGGGCCGGTTTCGGCTTCGCCGTCGCCGATGACGCACGCCACCAGCAGATTCGGGTTGTCGAAGGCCGCGCCGTAGGCGTGGCTCAGCGAGTAGCCGAGCTCGCCACCCTCGTGAATGGAGCCGGGGGTTTCGGGCGAATCGTGGCTCGGAATGCCACCCGGAAAGGAAAACTGCCGAAACAGCCGCTTCATGCCCTCTTCGTTCTGGCCGATGGGCGAATAGACCTCGGAGTAGGTGCCATCGAGGTAGGCGTTCGCCACCATTCCTGGGCCGCCGTGGCCCGGGCCGGTGACGTAGAGCGTGGCCTGCTCGCGCTGCTGGATGATGCGGTTGAGGTGTGCGTAGATGAAGTTCAACCCCGGGGTCGTGCCCCAGTGGCCGAGCAGTCGGGGCTTGATGTCGTTGCGACTGAGCGGCTCTTTCAGAAGCGGGTTGTCGAGCAGATAGATCTGGCCGATGGAGAGATAGTTCGCGGCGCGCCACCAGGCGTTGACGCGCTGCAGCTCTTCGCCCTCGAGCGGCTCAGGCGCGCGGGTCGGCCACGGGGTGGGGTTCCAGGCGCCGGCGAGGGCTTCAGCCGCCAATGTTTCACCCGCGATAATGGGCGCGGCAGCGGCCGGTGTCTCGGCAGTGGGCGTGGCTTGATCTGTCATGACTGAACCTCTCCTGAGCGGTAGCGAATACTCACCGGCTCGTGGCCCAGCCTAGGCACGCCGAGCGGTGCGCCACCAGTGGGTGACCGCAACCGGTGGGAGAACTCTCGCTGAACTCGTTCTGTGGAGGAGTGGAGGGGGAACGGGCATCCTGCAGCTCGAAGCCCCCACCGGTCAGAGGCGGCGGAGGTAGCGGCCCGCGTCGAGAAAGCGGCGGTGCGCCACTGTCGAGGCGCGGTGGCGACGCGTCACGCGAAGTCAGCCGAGTGATCGGTGGCCCACTCGTCGAAGGTGAGCGCGGGGCGGCCGAGGATGCGCGAGGTCGCGTCTGTGGCAGGCGAGTTGCCTGCGGCCGCGTCATCGAGAAACTGGAGAACGGCTTCGGCTTCTGGCGCGGGCATGAAGCGTGAAAACTGCTCGGCAGCCGCATCGCGCGAGAGTTCTTCGATGGCGATGGGGCGGCCGATGGCGCGCGCGATCGCAGCGACTTGCTCACGCTGAGTCAGCATGGCCGGGCCGGTGAGCATGGCGCTGACGTCGGCACTCGGGCCACGGGTGAGTGCGGCGACTGCCACGGCAGCAATGTCGCGCTCGTGAATGGGCGCTGTGGCCGCATCGGGCTGATAGAGCGCGAGCGCACGGCCTGCCCTGATCGGATACGCCCAGCTCAGAGCGTTATTTGCCAAGACCAGCGGGCGAAGGGGAACGACGGCGATGTCAGCCGCGGCCGCGAAGGCGTCTTCGACCTGGCGGTGCTCTTCGGTGATGGCATTGCCGGCCGATGTTGTGTGGATGATGCTGCCCGACGACATCACGACGATTCGTTCGAGCGCTGCCGCACGCGCGGCGGTGATCACCGTGTCGACGCCGTGCGGGTTGGCGTAAAGAAACACCTGGCGAGCGCCGTCGAAGGCCCGTATCAGGGAGTCTGCGTCGGTGAGATCGGCGGCGAATACGTCGACGTCGGCGGGAAATCGGCCGGGTTCAGGGTGCCGTGATGAGGCGCGAACGGGAACACCGAGTTGCCTGAGCTCTGCGAGCACGAGCGCGCCCACGCTGCCGGTTGCTCCCACGACGAGGGTGGGTCTGTTGTCGAGAATGGCCATAACGGTCTCCAATATGCGTAGTGAATACGCCATGGAAAACCGAGCCGGCGAATCGCCGAGCTGGCATCGAGACGTTCCGACGCCGCATCTCGATACCGTAAGCCTATTCGATCGACGCGAGAGGGCGCGCCCCCAAAACAGGTTGATGCGTCTCGTCACTGAGTAGTGCCGCGGGGCGGCGTGACGCTGATGTGGCGTGTGACGGCCTACTTGGCGTAGGGGTCGGGGTCGCCGTGGTTGACGAAGGTGACGGAGCCTTCGTCGCGCGAGCCATCGGCGCCGACGGCGGCGAAGCTGTAGGTGTGCGGGCCGTAGCAGCTGAAGGGCACGGTGACCGAGCCGACTGCGGGCAGGGGCCCGTCAAATGGGTTGGCGACGGCGTCGTCGGTGTCGACTCCGATGTACACGGCTGTGGTGTCGCGCGCTGAATAGTCGAAGGTGAGGTCGAAATTCAGTTGGGCGGGCACCGCGTCGGTGCCGGTGACACAGACGACTTGCACTCCGTGGGTGTTGAACACCTGCATCAAGGGTTTCTTCGCTGCGGTCGGGGTGGTGGGGGTCGGGGTCGGTTTGCTCTGGGTGCCCGTGCCGGCAGCCGCACCGTTCGACGCTGCGGCCGAAGACGTTGCGCCGGGTGTCGTCGACGAGTTCGGGGCTGACGTCACTGTGCTCGTCGGCGATGCCGTCACCGGGGCTCCCGTGGTGACCGTGGTCGGGCTGAACAGAATGAAGGCGAGCAGCACTATCACCGCCAGGAGCAGAACGCCGATCACCCCGAGAATCACCAGCAACGGCACGTTTCGTGGGCGGGGCGAGGGCACAGGCTGTGGCTCTGGTGAAACGGGCGTGCTCACACGCTTCTCCTTACGCAGGTCACGGCCGGAATCGGCCGTGGTTCGACGACGGACCGAACGGTGTGGGTGCCCCGGCCACATCAGCTACAACGCTTTTCTGCTTCGCAGGTTATCAGTTGGCATGGGTTGCCGAAAAGAATAGAACATATGTTCGAATGTGTGTAGCGTGGAGGCATGGATGTTGCTTACCAGAAGTCGTTGTTCGATGAGCCAGGGGCCGAGCCTGAACTCGAGCCGCTGGGGGGTGCTGTCGATCGCGTCGAGCTCGGGCAGGGCGCCTGGCTCGACGTGCGGCCGGGATGGGTGACCAACTCCGACGAGCTGTTCGAGCGACTCGCACAGCGCGTGCCGTGGAAGGCCGACTCGCGAGAGATGTACGACCGCGTTGTAGCCGTGCCGAGACTGGTTTCGTGGTTCGGGCCAGAGAGCGCGCTGCCCGACGCTGTGCTCGAGCGCGCCCAGCTCGACCTCAACGAGCATTACGGCCGGCCGAAAGGCCAGGTGTTCGAGACCGCGGGGCTCTGCTTTTATCGAACCGGTGAAGACAGCGTTGCCTGGCACGGCGATCGGGTGGGTCGGCTGATTAACCGCGACACAATGGTGGCGATAGTGTCGGTCGGCGCAGAACGCACACTGTCGGTGCGGCCGAAGGGCGGCGGTGAGGTTCGCCGGTTCGCCGTTGGTCACGGCGACCTGGTGGTGATGGGTGGTAGCTGCCAGCGCACCCACGAGCACGCCATTCTGAAGACGAAACAGGCGGTCGGCCCGCGCATCAGTGTTCAGTTCAGGCCGTATTGGAAGCGCTTGGGAGCCTGACTCCAGCCCCTGCCCCAACCCTAGGGTCGGTCGCCTTCGGGTCGGCCGACGCCAGGTCGGTCGAGTTTGGGCCGGCAGGCTTCGAGTCTGTAGTCTCCTGGTCGGCCGGTTGCGAATCGCTCGACGCCAAGTCGGCCGGCCCCAGAAGGCAGACGCCTCGCGAGTGGCTGAGGAGTTGGGCTCGAAGGGGGATGCCGCGCCTCTCGCAAGAGTGGGCAATCAGCTGAGCCCACCGTGCGTCTGCGGGGCTGAGCGCGCCGCGACCCGGGCGCTCCCAGACAGCGATGAGTTGAGTCGCGCCACGGTCAGCCATGAGTCCCGCGATGAAAGCCAAGAGTACGTTAGCTTGCTTTTTGTCAGGCTCGACCGAGAAGTCGTCGCACGGAAATGCAAGGGGCACCTGCAGGTCGGCCGACGTGAGCATGAGGAGCCAGAGCTGATGGCGGCAGGCGGTGCCGATGGTGCTCATGACGCGCTCTTCGATGTGTGCGTCTGTACGCAGCGGCTGGTCGAGCAGCAGGTGACGCCGAGGCGACTCCGGCGGGTCGAACTGCCGCGGCTCACCCTGCGGAGGGGTGAGGGTGTGTGTCTCGTCGAGCTGGGGCGGGTGTTCTGCGGTGAGGGTTGTCATGCCTCGATGCTCGCCCCGGGCATCCACGTGAAACCGCCCCGGCACAGAAAATGTGCACGGGGCGGCTCGAAGCGTGGTTGTGAAGGAGGAGACGCGAAAGGCGAGAAGGCCTAGGCGGCGGCCTTCTGCTCTGACGCGGCTGCGGCGATGGCGCTGACGACCTCGGTGAGCTGAGCCGACACCTCGGCGTCGTCTTTCGGGTGCAGTTCGGCGAAACGAACCAGCGAGCCGGGAACCGAGAGCTTGATCTCTTCGAGCACCGAAGCGCCAGCGACACCGAACGACTTGCGGGCCTCATCGTGTGCCCAAACTCCGCCGAACTGGCCGAATGCGCTGCCGATGGTGGCCACGGGCTTGCCCGAGATGGGGCTCGAGCCGTAGGGGCGCGAAGCCCAGTCGATGGCGTTTTTCAGCACGGCGGGAATGGTTCCGTTGTGCTCGGGTGTGATCACGAGCACGGCGTCGGCGGCGGCAACTGCAGCGCGGTAGGCGGTGGCGGCGGCGGGAACTGAGCCTTCAACGTCGATGTCTTCGTTGTAGAACGGTAGGTCGGCGAGACCTTCGAAGATGGTGAGGCTGACGCCCTCGGGGGCGACCCCTGCGGCGGCTTCGGCGAGCTGGCGGTTGGTGGAGCCGGCGCGCAGGCTGCCGACGAGAACGAGAATCGAGGTTTCAGACATGTGTGCTCCTAGGCGTAAAAGGTTTCGGTCGAACCGGCGCACGACGCCGGAATAACCCGTTGATGCTCGGTACAACCGGACCATGGTCCGTTTATTCCCGCTCGTGCTACATTTCGTGAATGGATGCCCGGCAGTTGCCTCTGGCTCAGCCCACTCAACCCGAGCGAGCAGACGCCACCCGCAACCGCGCCCTCTTACTCAGCACGGCCCGCGCCCTGCTCGAGCAGAACGGGGTAGACAATCTCACGATGGACGGGCTCGCCCGCGCCGCCGGCCTCGGCAAGGGCACCGTGTTTCGTCGTTTCGGTTCACGCACGGGTTTGCTGCTCGAGCTGATCAACGAGATCGAAACCGAGTTTCAGCGGCGGTTTCTCAGCGGTCCGCCGCCGCTCGGCCCCGGCGCGGCTCCGATCGAACGTCTCGTGGCGTTCGGCCGCGAACGCATTGCGATTCTCGCGGTGCAGGGTGACTTATTGCGCGCAGCCGACGAGGGGCCCGACGCCCGTTTCGTTTCGCCTCCTCGGGCGGCTGGGCAACTGCACATCTCCATTCTGTTGCGGCAGGCGGGCTTCGATGGCGACGTCGATGTTCAGTCGTTCAACCTCATTGCGACGCTCGATGCGGCGCTCGTGCTCTATGAGAACCGGGGCGAGCAGATCGAGATGCGGCGGGTCGCCGACGGCTGGGAAGACCTGGTGCGCCGGGTCGCTCGGCCTCGATCCTGAAGCGATCCCGAAGCCAATCTGACGCGAACGTAAGGCTCAGAGCGCCTTGCGCATCTCGAGTTCGCGCTGGTGCGGGTTGAGAATGTAAGGGAAGAGCCGCCCGGTGGCCACATATCCGCGATGCTCGTACGCCGTGATCGCGCGAGAGTTCTCAGAGTGCACGTGGAGGGTCAGAGCATCCGCTTCGGTGCGAGCCCAGTCTTCGATGCCCGTCATCAGGGCATCCGTGACCCCGCGCGTCACGCCGCGGTAGGCGGGCGAAACGTAGACGCCCACGAGCATGGGGCCGACGGTTCGGTCGATGTAGCCGCCCATGGTGCCCACCCAGCGCTCGGTGGTTTCATCGATGGCGGCGAGATTGGCGCCGGAGCCGGCCGTTCCGCGTCGACCGCGTTCGCGCCAGAAGCCCTCGCCGAGCTGCCGCGCCGACTCGAGGGTGTCGCCGAACGCTATGGGGGTATCGGCGAGCATTTCGAGGCGCAATGCGCGCACGTCGAGCCAGTCTTCTTCGGTGGTGGGGCGAATGATGACGCCTGACAGACTCACCCTTCGAGCCTACGACGTGCGCAGCCCGAAGAAGAGCGCGACGGGGGTGGCGAGCGTCGCGCGGTGTGGCGCCGGCCAGCCACGGGGGCGGGCTTTGAGCACGCGCAGGCTCGCCCACGAGCATCCGGTGACCGGCGGGTGCGGCACAATTGAGGGTGTGAGCATTTCGATCGAACGCGCCGACTGGCACCACGCAGACGGCGACCGCTTGCGCCAGGCCCAGCGGTTCGAGCTCGACAACCGCTACGGCGCCGACACCGAACCTGGAACCAAGCCGACAGCCGACAATGTCGAGGTGTTTCTCATCGCCCGTTCGGCAGACGGCGAAGCGGTCGGTTGCGGAGCTCTTCGCCTGCTCGGTGCCGGTGCAGCCGAGATCAAGCGGATGTTCGTTACCCCCGCCGCGCGCGGCACCGGCGTTTCGACGCGCATCTTGCACGCCCTCGAAGCTGAAGCTCGTGAGCGCGGTCTCACCGTTCTGAAACTCGAGACGGGGCCCGCACAACCTGACGCGGTGCGTTTCTATGAGCGGGAGCAGTACCTGCCCATTCCGTGTTTCGGGTACTACGCCGAGTCGCCGCAGTCGCTCTGCTACGAACGCGTTCTCGACTAGCGTCGTGCGGCCCGTTCGCGTAATGTGAACGGTGTACACAAAGCGCTTCGGGGGAGGCGCTAGCGGAGCAGAATGCTCGCGCTGGTCGTTGTCGGTGGCCTCGGTTAGCGTGAAAACGCACGAAGAATTCACCGTCACACCGGAATATTGACCGAGGCGCACGGCTTTTACCGTGAACCCACAGCTTTCTCAGATTTTTCACACCTCCCTACTGCTTGCAACGACAGGAGCCCCCGGTGCCAGACAATTCGAGCCCCGACGTACAAATCGCCAGCGAGGCGCCCACCGAAGTCTTCATCGAGAACAACAGCGCCCGTGCCGCCGAGAGCAGCGCCCGCGCCGCCGAGAGCGAAACGAGCGCCTCTGAAGCCGAAGAACGGCGCCTCGATGCTCGCAACAGACTGGTTATCGGCATTCTGCTGGTCAGCACGTTCATCGTCATTCTGAACGAAACCATCATGAGTGTGGCGCTGCCCAAACTCATGGTCAGCCTCTCCATTCCGGCCGAGCAGGCGCAATGGGTGACCACTGCATTCATGCTCACCATGGCCGTCGTGATTCCCATCACGGGTTACCTGCTCCAGCGTTTCAATACCAAACCCGTCTACATCGCCGCAATGTCGTTTTTCAGCATCGGCACACTGCTTGCCGCCAGCGCACCCGGGTTCGACATGCTCATCGTGGGTCGCGTCATTCAGGCCTGCGGCACGGCCATCATGTTTCCGTTGCTCATCACCACAGTCATGACGCTGGTTCCGCCGGCGTCACGCGGCCGCACCATGGGCAATATCTCGATTGTCATCTCGGTCGCGCCGGCCATCGGCCCCACTATCTCGGGCCTCATTCTGAGCGTGCTCGACTGGCGGTGGATGTTCTGGCTCGTTCTGCCCATCGCCGTGGTTGCGCTCGTGCTTGGGGCGATGCGTATTCCCAACGTGACCACGCCGCGCAAGGCGCCGTTCGACGTGCTCTCGGTCATTCTCTCGGCCTTCGGATTCGGCGGCCTGGTCTACGGCCTCACCACCGTCGGTGGCGGGGGTGCGCCGGTGGGGTGGATGCCCAGCTGGGCTCCGCTCGTCATCGGTGGCATAGCGCTTGCGCTCTTCATTCTCCGCCAGCTTCAGCTGCAGCGGGGTGACAAGGCGCTGCTCGACCTCCGCACCTTCTTGTCGAAGAACTTCACGCTCTCTATCGTGATGTTCGCCATCAGCATGATGGCCCTCTTCGGCACGCTCATTCTGTTGCCCATCTACTTGCAGAATGTGCTCGGGCTCACCACGCTGTCGACGGGCCTGCTTCTGCTGCCCGGCGGCCTGGTGATGGGCGCGCTGGCGCCTCTGGTCGGGCGAATCTACGACAAACGCGGCACGGGTGTCTTGCTCATTCCGGGCTCCATCATCGTGAGCGCCGCTCTCTGGTCGTTGACCATGGTCACCGAGACCACGCCGGTGTGGATGGTCTTGATCGTGCACATCGTGCTGAGTGTCGGTTTGGCGCTGCTGTTCACCCCGCTCTTCAGTGCGAGCCTCGGTTCGGTGAAGCCATCGCTCTATTCGCATGGTTCAGCGGTTGTGGGCACGATTCAGCAGGTGGCCGGAGCGGCCGGAACGGCGCTGTTCGTGACCATCATGTCGACACGGGCAACGAATCTCGTCATTGCGGGCGACAACCCCGTTCTGGCGCAAGTCGACGGTATTCGGGCGGCCTTCTTGGTGGGAGCGATCATCTCCATCGGCGCGATCGTGGTGGCGTTCTTCGTACGCAAGCCGGCTGATTCGCTGGAGGGCGTGCCCGCCGGTCACTGATGCGCCGAGAAACTCCGACCGCGGTCGGGGCGAAAGGTGACGAAGCGTCTGAGGGTACTGATGGGGTCGTCGGTGCGCGCCGCAGCACGCATGATGAGGCCTGCTTCGTCATCGTCGAGCTGATCGCTCAGCACTGGCCCGGCCACCTGCTCACCGGAGTCGGTGAGAACGGTCAGAATGACGAGTCGCAACTTGGTTTCATGTGCGGCGCGGGCGAGGTAGCCGATCAGAGTGCCGGAGCCGAGCATCGACGCGACAAGCACCGTGCCGACGGCCGCTACCGGCCAGCCCGGCGCTACGGAGATGCCGACCCGCTGCCCGTGCCGGTTGTGAAAGCCGAAAACACGCGAATCGGTGTCGTAACTGACGTCGATCGCTTTCATGATCACCCCTTTTCAAAATACCCCCCAAATGGGAGACACGAGAAAGGGCGATTCATTACGCCGAATGAGTAAATTCGTCGATGAGGGTGGCCAGAGCATCCGGTGCGCTCAGTGCAGAAAGGTGCCCGGCGTCGATGACGACCGGCTCGATGCCGAGGCGATCGCGACTGATCTTCTGCATGAAATCGAGTGGAAAGAGGCGGTCGTTTCGGCCGGCGATGACCCGTACCTCGGCGGCTGGCCACCGCGTAGCCTGCCACCGGGAGGAGAAAATGCCCTCGCTCTGGGGCGTCTCGCCGCGAGCAAAGGTGGCCGCCTTGACGTCGGCCGCGACGTCGTGAAAGAAGATCTCGTCGACATCGAAGGGCGCCGATGGGTCTCGACCCCCGCTGACTGCGTAGCGTGCGGTGGCTTCGCCCTGGCCGGTGCTCGACCACCACTCACCCGCCGATTCGCCGAAGGCGGGAATCATCGCAGACACGAAAATGAGCATCCGAACGGGGAGGCGCTCGCTCACCATCACACCGGTGAACCCGCCGAGCGATTGGGCGACCACTACGAGGTCATCGTCGCGCCGCGAACCGATGGCGCTCACCACCGCGTCGGCATAGTCGTCGAACGTCGCCGACTCGTCGGCGGCAGGCAGATCGGGTGCGATAACGTCGAAACCGCGAGCCTCGAGCAGCGGAATGACCCAGTGCCAGTACCAGCTATCGCCGCCGGCACCGGGAATCAGCACGATGGTAGTCATATCCACACGGTACTGCGGCGCCCAATCGGGCGCGAGGCCCACAACCTCACAGCCGAGAAGCCCGGGAAGAAGCTCTACGCGAAGATACGAAAGTTCGCCGAGATTCGGTTGACCGGCATGAACAGCGCCATCAGCGGAACGAGAATGCGCAGCGTGTAGGTGAGAACGAGAATCTGCCCGAAGTCACCGATCGCGAACAGCACCAGCGCAATGAGCCCGAACAGCAGCCCGCGAACCGCCGTGCGCGCGAAGTCGATGAACAGCATGCTGAAGCCCACCGAGAGCAGAACCAGGCCGGTGTCGACGACGAACGCGCCGGCGTGCGGGTCGGTCACCAGGTGGGCGATGCTGAACAGCACAATAGCGACGGCCCACATGAGCACGAACGTCAGGCCGGCGAGCGGCCTCGGCAGCGGCTTGCCAGGCGCCTTGTCGACAATGTTGTCAACCATCGCTTCGACTCCTCAAGATGTCAGTTCTGGTGAGATACCCCTCAAGCCTAGAGCCTGACGGGTTCGTCGTGGCACACCCCCGGGCATCCTGCAACCCCTGAAGCAGATCAGCGATGCGTCGTTACGCTGAGGGGATGACCGGCTCCTCTGCGACGAAGGCCGCCGATACGGCCAAGAACAGCACCGTACTGCAACTGCTCGCCCGCCTCGGGTACGCAGTGAATGGGCTGCTGCACGTGCTGATCGGCATTATTGCGATCTCGATCGCCGTCTCTGGCGCGTCGAGCGGTGGTGCGAACGGATCGGCGTCGGGTGGCTCAGGTGGTACCGAAGCCGACCAGTCGGGCGCGCTCGCCCAGCTCGCGTCGAACCCCGCGGGCGAGGTGCTGCTCTGGGTCATCGTGGTCGGGCTCTTCGCCCTCGGCCTGTGGCAGATCATCTCCGGGTTTCTGGTGCGCGAGAGCGACGCGAAGAAGCGCTGGGGCAAGCGGGTGTCTGAGTTCGGCAAGGCGGTGGCGTATATCGCGATAGGTGTCACCGCGCTCACCTTCGCGCTCGGCGGTTCGAAGAGTTCGGCGAGCAGCAGTCAGAGCGCGAGTGCGAAGCTGATCGCGACGCCCGGCGGGGTCATTCTGCTGGTCATCATCGGGTTGGTCGTGTTCGGCATCGGCGTGTTCTTCGTGGTGCGGGGTATCACCAAGAAGTTCACGAAAGACCTGAGCGTGCCCGCAGGCACCACGGGTCGCGCGGTGGTGGGCCTCGGCATCGTCGGCTACATCGCGAAGGGCGTGGCGCTCGCCGTCGTGGGCATTCTGTTCGTGGTTGCCGCCTTCACGCTCGACCCGTCGAAGGCGAGCGGTATGGATGGCGCACTGACCTCTCTCGCGGCGTTGCCGTTCGGCGTGGTCATCTTGATCGTCGTGGGCGCGGGGCTCATCGCCTACGGCCTGTACCTCGGGGCACGGGCGCGCTGGGGGAACCTCTAGTCTCTCGACCCAGAGATAGCTTTCCACTGAGTGGAAGCTATCTGCCAGCTTTTCGCGCCGAAACGTAGGTTTACTTCCGACACGGTAATCGTAGCGAAAGGCGAAGAAGCATATGGCGCGAACATCACAACGCATCGACGTTCATCAGCATTTCATGCCCCCGCAGTGGATCGATGCGGCGATGAAAATCGAGGGCGCACTGCCAAGCGTTCCTCACTGGTCTGAAGACGAGGCGTTGCGCATGATGGATGCCGTCGGCATTCAGACCGCTGTGCTCTCGCTCACGACCCCGGGCGCTCACCTCGGCAGCGATGCTGCGGCTCGCCAGCTTACCCGCGGTGTCAATGAGTTCGGAGCCGAGCTTGTGCAACGTCGGCCTGGCCGCTTCGGGCTCTTTGCGGGCATTCCGCTGCCCGATGTCGAAGGCGCCGTGGCAGAAGCCGTGTACGCGCTCGACGAATTGCACGCCGACGGGGTCGGGCTGATGAGCAATGCCGGCGGCCTCTACCTCGGCGACGCATCGTTTCGGCCGTTGTGGCAGGCGCTCGACGATCGCTCGGCCGTCGTGGTGATTCACCCCACGCCCACCCCGGGCCTGACAGATCTTCCCGGGGCGATGGGCTGGGTCGATTGGCCGTTCGACACCACGCGAACCGCCGTGCATATGGTCATCAACGGTGTGTTGCGCGATTTCCCCTCGGTTAAAGTGGTTCTCGCTCACGCGGGCGGGTTCGTGCCGTATCAGTCGGGTCGGTTCGAGGCGCTCGCGGCAATCACACCGGGCCAGTCCGCACAGAACGTGCATGACGACCTGCGTAAGTTCTACTTCGATACAGCGCTCTCGAGCAGCCCGGCCACACTCGCCGCGCTCATCGAGTTCGCCGGCGCAGACCACGTCATGTTCGGCACCGACTGGCCGGCCGCGCCGCTGCACCCGTTCGTCACCGACTTCACCGCCGGCCTCGATGCGTACTTCGACATCAACCCCGGTGTAGAGACGCAAATCAACCACCTGACAGCCAAATCGGTTTTCGGCCGCGTTTTCTCCTGAGAGAAATCATGCCTATTCAGAGCAGGCCAGGCGAAACGCGCCGAGAGATGGCCCGCGCAGTGGTGACCACGGCCGGAACGAGGGCGTTCGCTTCGGCGTTGTCGAGTCTGTCTGTTCTGAGTTCGACCGACAGCGCAGCGATGACCGCGCCCGAGTCGTCGCGAATGGGCGCGGCGACCGCGGCACAGAACCAGGGCGATGATCGCCGTGCGGCTACGAAACCGTCTTGTCTGATGGCGGCAAGACTTCGGCGTAGGTCGTCGCCACTCTGAACGGCTTCGTAGCCGGGTAGAGGGGTGAAGCTTCGGCAGACCTCCTCTTGAATGTCGTTCGGCGCGTACGCCAACAGAATGAGGCCGCCGCCGGTGGAGTCGAGCGGCAGGCGCCCTCCGATGCGAAACGACAGCGGCTCTGACCCGTGCGGCGACAGTCGCTCAATCAGCACCGCCTCGGCCCCCTCGCGAATCTTCAGCAGAATGTGGTGGCCTGTCACTCGGCCGAGGTCTTCCATGAATGGCATTGCAAGTCTTCTGAGCCCGTGGCCGCGAGGGGCGAGAGCAGCGATTTCGAAGAGGCCGACGCCGATGACATACCGGCCCTCGGCGTCGTGTTCGAGCGCGCCCAATTCGACGAGCGTGCGGGCTAGGCGCAGTGTCGTGTTGGCCGGCAGACCGCTGCGCCTCGCGAGGGTGCGCAGCGGCAAGGCGACGTGGCTCTCGTCATACGCGCTCAGCAGCGCGAAGGCGCGTTGCACCACGCCAGATCGCTTGTCGATGGGCTGAGCATCTACGGGTAGCGGCATCGTTGCCATCACTCTCTGTTCCGGTGAGTGGAAAATTTACTCGCTCTCGGGGCGTCGCGGCTAGCGTTTTATCGAAAACACAGGTGATTTTCGTAAAGGAGCGAACATGACTGATTCTGAATTCTCCGGCGACAACGGTGGTACGGATGCCCGGACCCTGGTATTTCGCCACGCCACGGTCGTTTCGGTCGACCCCGCTGTGGGAACCGTGCGCGATACCGATGTGCTGGTGGTGGGCGACTCGATCGCTGCCATCGGTGTAGGGCTAGCGGTGCCTGAGGGCACCCGCGAGATCGACGCGTCGGGCGGCATACTGATGCCGGGCATGATCGACACGCACCGCCACATGTATCAGACCGCGTTGCGCGGCTTCGGTGCCGATTGGACTCTGACCGACTACTTCTACTTCTACTACATCAACCACGGCCACCACTTTCGGCCGCAAGACGTCTATGCAGGTAACCTCTTGGCCGCAGTGGAGTCACTCGATTCGGGAGTGACCACCACGCTCGACTGGTCGCACGGGTTGCGCACCGTCGAGTATGGCGAGGCCGCCGTCGCCGCGTTGCAGGCGGTGCCGGGCCGTTTCGTGTTCGCCTACGGTAATTTCTCGGGGAGCCCAGCCGACTGGGCGACCACCCCCGAGTTTCGCGCCTTCGCACGGCAGCGAGCCGAGCAGCAGACCGACATGCTGAGCTTCGCGCTGGCCTTCGACGTTCAAGGTGACCCGTCGTTTCCTGAACGAGCGGGGTTCGAGGCTGCCCGTGAGTTGGATGTGCCGGTGACGACGCACAGTGGCGTGTGGGGTGCAACCAGTGACGCCGGCATCGATCTCATTGCTGAGAACGGGTTTCTGACTGACCGGGTGACGCACGTGCATGCAGGTACTCTGTCGCCTGAGTCGTACCGCAAGATCGCCGCCGCCGGTGGTTCGGTGTCGTTGTCGGCAGAATCTGAGGCGAGCGCCGGACAGGGCTACCTGCCGGGCTTTCGTGCCCGAAACTACGGAATAAACGTTTCGTTGTCGGTTGACACCTCGTCGTGGTGGAGCGCTGACATGTTCTCCGCGATGCGGGCCACAGCCAATGCCGATCGCGGAACCGAGCACGCAGAGGCGCACGCCGCAGGCGAGACGGTGACGAGTCTCTCGACGCGAGTGACCGATCTGGTCGAGTTCGCAACTATAGGTGGAGCCGCCGCCATCGGCCGAACCGACCTGGTCGGCAGCATCACGGTGGGCAAGAAGGCCGACCTGGTGCTGGTGAAGAATGATGCGTCACCGACGCTGTTTCCGATTCTGAACCCCGAAGGTCACCTGGTGTTTCAAGCCGGTCGGGGCGATGTGCACACCGTTCTGGTGAACGGTCGTGTGGTGAAACACGAGGGCAAGCTGTTGCTCGACGCGCAGCTCGCCGAAGCGCGCAGTGCGGTCGCCGAGACGGTCGACTACTTGCAATCGGTGATCGGCGACGAGGCGTGGAACGTTTCGGAGCGGCCTGCGCGGTAGTCGGGCGCGGGCATCCGGAGGCTTCACGCCGCTGTTGCCGGTGCTGCTGTCGTCGAGTGCGCAGTCCGGGCCCCTGAACGGTGCCGTGCGGTGATGTGAGCTCTGCCGTGCGGTACCGTTCAGAGGGCGGAAAGGCGGCAGATCGTGCGGATTCTGGTGGTGGGCGCAGGCGGCGTGGGCGGGTTCTTCGGAGCGAAGCTCGCTGCGGCCGGCCGAGACGTGACGTACCTGGTGCGGCCAGCGCGGGCAGCGACGTTGGCGGCCGACGGGCTTCGCATCCGGCCGTTTCGAGCCGACGAATTCGTGGTCGATGTGAAGACGGTGACGGCCGAACAGCTTGCCGCTGCTGGCCCAGCCGCGGGCTCGGGTGCGGCTTCGATCGGGGCCCCCGCCGAGGAGGCGAGCGGGGCCAGTGCCACCACTGCCGCCGGTGCCGGCGCGGGCTTTGACCTTGTTCTGCTGTCGGTCAAGGCGTACACCCTCGACCAGGCGCTCGATGACCTGGCGCCCGCCATCAGGCCGAACACGCTCATTCTGCCGTTGCTGAACGGAATTCGGCACATCGACGTGCTGCGCGAGCGGTTCGGCGCCGAGCACGTCATCGGTGGGCTCTGCCGCATCTCGGTACAACTCGACGATGACGGAGCCATTCGCCAGGTCGGCCCCGGCGCGGCCATGGCCTATGGCGAGTTCGACGGCTCTCTGAGCGAGCGGATGCACGAGGTCGACGCATCTCTGGCCGGCGCCGACTTCTCCACCACCCTCTCCACCCGCGTCGAGCACGACCTCTGGGAGAAGTGGATGATGCTCGCATCAGGCGGGGCACTCACCACCCTGTTGCGGGCTCCCATCGGCGAGATCGTCGCGGTCCCCGGAGGCGCCCACGCGGCCGAGAGCATTCTCGGTGAGGCGTTCGCCGTGGCGACCGCGGCAGGTTTCGCTCCGAGCGAGGGTGCACGCGAGCGTCTCACGGGCATCCTCACCGAGCCTGGCTCGCTATTCGCAACCTCGATGTATCGCGATCTCACGCAGGGCCGCGCGGTTGAGGCCGAGCAGATCGTGGGCGATCTCGCGCGCCGCGGCCGGGCGTCGGGCGTAGACGTGACGTGGCTCGAGCTCGCGTACACCGGGCTCTGCGTGTACCAGAACTCGCTCGGTGCCTGACGCGGTGGGTGGGCGCATCGCTCGCGTCGGGCGCCGGGTTCCGCGGGGGCTCGGGCTCAACCTCTTCGCCATTCCGCTCGGGCTCAGCGGGCTCGGCGCAGCCTGGGCCGCGGCCGGCACCCTGCTCGGCGCCCCCGATTGGCCCGCGCAGGTGCTTTTTGCCGTCGCGACGGTCATCTGGGCCGTGTTCAGCGTCATCTACATCACGCTCGGCGCGTTCTCGCGCGGCACATTTCGCGCCGACCTGACGCACCCCGGCAGCGGCCCGTTCGCTTCGTACATTCCCGTGGTCGGCATCGTTCTGGCCACGCACTACGGCCAGTACATTCCTGCTGCCGCGCCCTCCATCATGGCCGCCTTCGTTGCCGCCCTCGGCATTGTCGCGGCGCAGCTCTTCGCGCACTGGATCATCGGCGACCTGCACATCGACTCGCTACACCCGGGCTATTTTCTGCCGGTGGTGGCCGGAGCTTTCATCGCGAGCATCGGCCTCTCGAGTGTCGGCGCGCACGAGGCCGCCATCGCCGCGTTCGGGGTCGGCGTGTTCTTCTGGCTCGTCGTGGGCACCATCGTGACGGGTCGCCTGATGACGCGTAGTCAGCTGCCGGATGCCGTCAAACCAACCCTTGCCGTATTACTGGCACCCCCAGCCACCGGAGGCATCGCCTGGTTCGCGGCGACGGGCAGCCAAGCTGGCGCGGTCGAGTACGCGTTCGCCGGAGTCGTGGTCATCATGCTGCTCGTGCAATTCATTCTGGTGCCCGAGTACAGCCGCATTCCGTTCAGTCTCGCCTTCTGGGCCTTCACCTTTCCCATCGCCTCGGCCACGAACTTCGCCATCAGGTTCTTCGCCGCGTCGTCGTTCGACGGGTGGATGGCCGTGTCGTGGGTGGTGCTGGGTCTGGCCTCGGCCGTGATCGTGGCCATCGCCGCGGCTTCCATTCGTTTCGTGGTCAGGCAGCGCCGCGCCTGAGGTGCGCCGCGTTGTCGCCGTGTAGCTCGGCAAGGTTCTGCCGGGCATCCACTCGCGGCGAATCGCTACACTGGGGCTGACGCGCCGCCCGTGCGCAGAAAGTGGTGCTTCCGCCCGTGGATCCGATTACCGCCTCCGTTTTCAGCATCATCTTCTTCATCATTTTCATCGCCACCATCGTCTCGATCGCGCGAAACCCGAATCACGGCTTCTTCGGCAAGCTGCTCTGGATGCTCGTGGCCTTCTTCTTGAGCCTGCTCGGCACCATTCTCTGGCTCATCTTCGGCCGAGGTCGCGTCAACCGCTAACATGCAGATGAGTAATTCTCGTGCTATTCTGGCTAGATAACCTGGCCAGAAAGGAACGGTATGCGGTCGGTCAACGTGCTAGACGCACGCAACAGTCTCTCGAAGCTCGTGAGCGCCGCGAGCGGAGGTGAGGAGATCGTCATCTCGAAGCGAGGGCGGCCAGTGGTGAGACTTGTGCCCGTGCTCGATGAATCTGCCCGGTTTACCGGCGGTCGTGCTGCCGCGTGGCTGACTACCCACCCAGCCCCTAGCTATTCGGCGAGATCGATTGGCGAACTCGACGAGCAGATCGCGAGTGAGCGAGACGCATGGGAGTGACGTATCTCGATTCGTGCGTGCTCATCTACGCCGTTGAAGACGACGGCCCGCGAGGTGCGCATGTTCGTCAGCGCTTGGCAGATGCGAGCGAACAGACGTTCGTCATCAGTCCGCTCGTCAAAATGGAATGCCTGGTTGGTCCGTTGAGAAACGATGACCTCGCTCTCCATGATCATTACCTTGAGGCGTTCGCGCAGTTCGGGTCGGTCGATATCGCGGCCGGTCAGTATCTGCGGGCGGCCGAGCTGCGGGCGCGGCATCGACTTTCCGCGCCTGACGCGCTTCATCTCGCGACTGCTCAGGCTAACCATTGTGATGAGTTGTGGACCAATGATGCACGACTGCAGACCGTCTCGCGGGGCCTGGCCGTCGACGTGATGTCAGATCCCTGACTCAATGTCAGATCCCTGACGCGTTGGCAGAATGCCGGCTCAACGTTAACGGGGCGTTGGCGGTGGGGAAGTGCGGCGGGCTAGCATGCGCGGGGCTATCCAGACGAGGGCGATCGTGCCCACGATTGCGCGAACTGCCGCGAAGACGAGAACCCACCAGCCAACGGAGCGGCCGCCGGCCAGCAGGGCGACGGCGATGAGCGCCAGCGCCACGTCTGCGGCGTAAGGCACCTTCAGCCAGAACATCAGCCGTTTGGTGGGGTTCATGGGTCCATCTTCGTCGTGGTCGCTGTGAGGTGCGACAGGGCGGGGCGGATTTGTACTCGCATTCGCTGGAGGTAAAGTCAGCGACAGGGCGCCGGCCGACCCAGCCGAGGGGAGCACGAACAGGGTGCGAGCTTGTTGGTGAGGCCCGTGAACAGAGTGCGCGAACGAGGTGCGCGAACAGTGCGAAGACAGAAGGAGAAGATGTGAGCAACGAGATACCCCCTGCAGGTGGCGCGGCGCCGGCGGGATGGTACCCCGATGGGTCGGGCGCGAGCATCCAGCGGTGGTGGAACGGCTCGGCCTGGACAGACCACGTGTACGACACGGCCGCGTCGGTCTACACCGCCCCCGAGGCGAGCGGCGGAGTGCGTCTGGGCGAAACGGTGCCGGCGAACACGCCGTACAACGCTTTCATCTGGGTTGTCGCGCTGCTCCCCGTGCTGTCGATCATCGGCGTGCTGAGTTGGAACATGACGCCGTTCTTCACGGCGATCTTCGCGGCCTCGAGCACCAGGCTCGGCAACGCGGCCGTCTATTCGAGCCTCGGCGCCGGGTATTACGCGCTCGTCGCCATCGGCTGGGTCACGTACATCGGCACGGTCGTCTTCGCGTACCTCGACTATCGGCGGCTGGGGCGACAAGGTCTCGCTCGCCGCTTTCACTGGGCGTGGAGTTTTCTGTACGGAATCACGTACATGATCGGCCGCACGGTGGTGGTGCGTTCGCAGCTGCGCGCGGGCATGCGTGTTCTGTGGGTCTACGTGGGTCTGCTCGTGGTGAGTGGCATCGTGGGCATCGTCAAGGTGAGCATTGCGCTCGCGGCGGTGGGCCCGTTGATCAGTCACTACTGGTAACCCGCTTCGCCCCCGCGATTGCTCACGCCGGTGGGTCAAAGCGAGGGTAGCGCCTGTGCTTGGGGCCCTCGGTAGCAGTACTCCCGTTTACTCGCCCGCGCCGAGGCCGAGCCGCGCGGCACGCAGCGCGAGATACCGCTGCTCGGCCGTACTCGCCGTGGCCGCGATGGCCCGGCGGTAGCATCCGCGGGCGCCCTCGGCGTCACCGGCGAGTTCGAGCAGGTGCCCGCGCACCACGTCGAATCGGTGGGTCTGGCGCATCGCCGGGTCATCGGCGATGGTTGCGAGTTCTGCCAGCCCGGCACGCGGGCCGTGCACCATGGCCACCGCGACCGACTTATTCAGCGTCACGACGGCTCCCGGCGAGATGCGCTCGAGAGTGCCGTAGAGGGCGAGAATCTGCGCCCAGTCGGTGGAGCGGGCATCCGGAGCCTCATCGTGCACCGCAGCAATGGCGGCCTGCAGCTGGTAGGGGCCCAGCGTGGCTGCGCCGAGGGTGCGCGTCAGAAGTGCTGTGCCTTCGGCGACGAAGTCGCGCCTCCAGAGGGAGCGGTCTTGGTCGGCGAGGGCCACGAGCATGCCGTCGGCGTCTTGGCTGGCCGGGCGTCTCGCGTCGGTGAGCAGCATGAGTGCAAGCAATCCGCTGGCTTCGCCGTTTTCGGGCAGGGCGTGATGCACGAGCCGGGCGAGACGGATGGCCTCAGTTGTGAGGTCTGCCCCGCTTTCAGCTGCCGATCGGTCGCCGTGGGTGCCGCGCGGGCGTGATCCGGGGGTGTAGCCCTCGTTGAAGATCAGGTAGAGCACCTGCAGCACCACCGCGAGACGCGCGGCGCGTTCGGCCTCGGGAGGAAGGCTGAAGAGCGGCCCGGGCTCGCCGCGCAGGGCCCTGAGCTGTGCCTTCGCGCGGCTGATGCGTTGCGCCATGGTCGATTCGGGCACCAGAAACGCGCGTGCGATCTCGGCGGTAGTGAGGCCTCCGACGGCACGCAGCGTGAGAGCGAGCTGCGACGGGGTAGAGAGGGCGGGGTGGCAGCACAGAAAGAGCAGGGTGAGCGAGTCGTCTTCTGCAGACTCGCCGCCGGATGCGATCTCTTCGGGGTCGAACTCGCCCACCGCTGCCTCGCGCTCGCGGCGCGCGCCGTCGCTCCTGAACTCGTCGACCAGCCGCCTCGTTGCCACCGTGACCAACCAGGCCTTCGGATGCTCGGGCACCCCACCCTCGCCCCACTGTGTAGAGGCGGCGATCAGCGCCTCCTGAGTGGCGTCTTCGGCTGACGCCCAATTGCCGTACCGACGGGTCAGCAGACCGATGACCTGCGGCGCCAACTCACGCAGCAGGTCGACGGTTGCAGCACCCACTTGCCGCATCACACCTCGGGCGGACCGGCCGCAATCGCGCGCAACTCCACCACGCCCGAGTAGGCCGCGATCTGCCCGCAGATCTCGACGGCTCGTGCCTCACTTTCGACGTCGACGATCCAGAAGCCGATAAGCGACTCTTTAGCCTCGGCGAACGGCCCGTCGGTTGCCACCGGCTGCCCGTTCTCGAGCCGAATGGTTTTCGCCAGCTCGCCGTCGGTCAGCCCCTCGGCGAGCACGAGCTCGCCCGACTCGCGCAGTTTCTCATCGAGGCCGACCATGAACTGGATCATCTCGGTGATCCATTCGGGCGACTGCACCTCGGTCATCTCGCCGGCGCTGCCGAACATTGCGATCATGTATTTCATCACTCACTCCTTCACGTATTTCTTCTTGGTGTTTCGCTGGTGAGTCGGAGCGGCCGCCCGGTTCTCGACATCGGCGCGCGAATGTCTCTAATGTCAGTGGTACGTTCTGCACGCTTCGGAGGTTTTGGTGACAAGAGTACGGGTACACAACTTCGGGGTGTCGCTCGACGGGTACGGCGCGGGCGCGGGGCAGAGCCTCGAAGCCCCGTTCGGGCACGCCGACGGCCGCCTCATGCAGTGGTTCATGGGCACGAGCACGTTTCGCGCGATGCAGGGTGCACCCGGCGGCAGCGCGGGCGTCGACGAAGCGTTCGCCAGTACCTGGGCCACCGGCATCGGCGCCGAGATCATGGGCCGCAACAAGTTCGGCCCCGAACGCGGCCCCTGGTCAGACACCGAATGGCGCGGCTGGTGGGGCGAGAACCCGCCCTTTCACACGCCCGTCTTCGTGCTCACCCACTACCCCCGGCCGCCGTTCGAGATGGAGGGCGGCACCACCTTCCACTTCATCGATGCGACCCCGGCCGAAGCGCTGGCGCTCGCGAGTGAGGCGGCGGGCGATTTGGATGTTCGCATCGGGGGCGGCGTCGCCACCGTGCGGCAGTTTCTCGCTGCCGACCTCATAGACCACCTTCACCTCGTCGTATCCCCGATCATCCTGGGCCGCGGCGAGAACCTCTGGCAGGGCCTCGAGGGCATCGAGTCGCGTTACGACATCGAGGCGGTGAGTTCGCCCTCGGGTGTGACGCACCTCACCTTCACCCGCAAACCTCTCTCGCCCTAACGACACGCGCCGAGTGAGGTCATTGCGACGCTGGGGCGGTTGTCGCACCGACCTCAGTTGGGGCGCAGGTGGCTCACTTGGCGTGAGCCTCGGAGCGGGAGCGCGAGCGGGAGCGGGAGCGGGTGCCGCGTGGGAGGGGAGCCGGGGCGTGGAAGAGCGGCGGGGGTGGTTAGCCCCAGAAGCCGGCGTGAGCTGCGATGGCCTCGGCCGAGATAGCGGGGCCGAGCACGGTGATGGCGCGCTGGCCGCCGTTGAGAACGACGCGGCTGTCGAGCGACATGGTGGGGTTTTCGGGGTTGTCGCCGGTGAGGGAATTGAGTTCGGCCTCTGACATGGCGAAGACCACGCGGTTGATGCCCGACCAGTAGATGGCTCCGCAGCACATGGCACAGGGCTCGCAGCTCGTGTAGAGCGAGTAGTCGCCGAGGCGTTCGGGGCCGATTTCCCGCCAGGCGAGGCGAACGAGGTTGGTTTCGGCGTGGCCAGTGCAGTCGTTTGCGGTGTTGACGGTGTTCTCGGCCGACAAGACGATGGCGCCTGAGGGGTCGGTCAGCACGGCGCCGAAGGGGTGGTTTCCGGCGGCGACGGCATTCTTCGAGACGGCGATCGCTTCGCGCAGCAGGGTGATGTCAGATTCGGCGAGATCAGTGGTCATGTACGAAATGGTACGGGGTTGCGTGGGGCGTTTTCGGGCGGGTGCGCGGGGGTACGGATGCTCGGGAAGGGCTGACGTCAAGGGCTGGGCGTATGCGCGCGGGGGAGTGCCGGGCATCCACTCGCCTGGGTAGCATGAGCTACGTGTCTGAAACCAGCGCCACGACCAGCCCGACCGCTGCCGCGCCCGCCGCGCCGCCAGAGCACGGGCCAGCGAAAGCCGCCTCGTTGCCGTTGCGGCAGCGCCCGTTCGACATCGTGTTCGTGGTGTTCTTCTCGATTTTCTTTGTGACGTGCCTGATCAGCGACCTGATTCCCACGGTCGGTATTGCGCAGACGCCCGACTCGTCGTTTCTGCCGGCGCAGTGGAATTACGCGTACTCATCGATGAACGACCCGCTCTTTCTGCACCCGCCCTTCTGGATGCGCATCGTCACGGGGCTTTCGGCGTTCGTGTACATGCCGTTCTACGTGCTGCTCGTTCTGGCGTTCATTCGCCGGTGGAACTGGATTCAGCTGCCCGCCGTGATCTACGCCACCATGATCGTCGCGCTGACCGGCATCGTGGTGTTCGGTGTCGAGTTCTTCGGCGAAGTGGAGTGGCGCACGCCGCATCCGGGGGTGTTTTTGCTCTACAACGGGCCGTACGTGCTGATTCCGTTGCTGCTGCTTATTCGCATGCGTAAGCCGCTGCCGTTCGCGAGAAGGTTCTGATGCCCAAGCTGAGGGCGATTCCGCCGCGCTGGCTACGCATTCTGCTGCCGCTCGTCGTCGTGGGCATCTGGATTTTCATTTCGTCACAGGGCGGCCCGACGTTCGGCACCATCAGCGAGGTCACGAACAACGACCAGAGTTCGTACCTGCCGGCCAGTGCCGAGTCGACGAAGGTGCAGTCGCTCGAGACGCAGTTCTTCGGCTCCGATACGGTGCCGGCGATCGTGCTGTACACGAGCGATGCGGCGATCACGCCGGCCGAGCAGGCAGCGGTGGCTGCAGACCTGAAAGACATCGCCGCGATCGACGGCGTACAGAGCGTCTCGCCCGCTGTCCCGTCGACCGACGGGCACGCGCTGCAGTCGTTCGTGGCGGTGGCGTCGAGTGCAGACGGCACGACCGTGGTCGCCGATATGCGTAGCGTGCTGACGACCGATCCGGCGCCGGGGCTCACCTCGTACGTCACCGGTCCGGCCGCCCTCGGAGCCGACTTCGGTGCCGGGTTCGCGGGCATCGACGGCATTCTGCTGCTCGTGGCGCTCGCCGCGGTGTTCGTGATTCTGCTGATCGTGTACCGCTCGCTGCTGCTGCCCGTGATTGTGTTGCTGACCTCGGCGTTTGCGCTGACGGGCAGCATTCTGCTGGTGTACGCGGTGGCGAAGGCCGGCTGGGTGACGGTGACGGGGCAGAGCCGTGGCATTCTCGCGATTCTGGCGATCGGCGCGGCTACCGACTATTCGCTGCTGATCGTTTCGCGTTACCGGGAGGCGCTGCGGTTCGAACCGAGCGCGTGGGCCGCGATGGTGGTTGCGTTGCGGCGCGCTGCTGAGCCGGTTGCGGCGTCGGCGGCCACGGTCATCCTCGCCGTCTTGTGTCTACTCTTCTCCGACCTCAATTCGAACAAGGGGCTCGGGCCGGTGGCGGCCATCGCCATCGCGTTCTCGTTCTTAGCGGCGATGACGGCGCTGCCCGCCATGCTGCTGCTGGCCGGGCGCGCGGCGTTCTGGCCGTTCATGCCGAAGCTCGACGCGCAGCCCGCTGCGGGTGCGGTTGCGCATTCGACGGGCGGCGCGGATGCTGCGACCACCGGTAGCGCGACCACCGGAGTCTCGGCAGCTGCGACCGCGAGTGCCGGGGCCGCTGCCTCTGGCGGGCCGCTCGCCGAGCAGGCGCGCATCCCGGGCCTGTGGGGTGCGGTGGGGCGGATGATCGCCCGGCGCCCGCGCGTCGTCTGGATCGTGACCGTGTTGCTGCTCGGCTTTTTCAGCCTCGGTCTGTTGCAATTGAGCGCCAGCGGGGTGCCGCAAACCGATCTGCTGCTCTCGCAATCGCAGTCGGTCGACGGGCAGAAGGCGCTCGCCCAGCACTATGACGCCGGCAGCGGTAGCCCGGTGGTCGTCATCGCGCCGCAGGGTGAGGCCGATGCCGCTCTGAGTGCGGTGAGCGGCACGGCGGGGCTGACGAATGCGTTCGTCTACACCGGCTCGCAGGGCGGAGCCCCGGCGCAACCGGGGGCAACCACGCCTCCGCCCGTCGTGGTGAACGATCAGGTGCTCATCGAGGCGACCTTGACCGACGCGGCCGATTCGGATGCGGCCCAGCAGGTAGTCATCGGCCTCAGAGACCAGCTCGCCACGTCGGCGCCCGGCTCTCTGGTGGGCGGTGTCACTGCGCTCGCGCTCGACACCAATACGACGGCGTTGCGCGACCTGGCCACGATCATCCCGATCGTCTTGCTGGTGATTCTGGTGGTGCTGATGCTGTTGCTTCGGGCCATTGTGGCGCCGCTGCTGCTCATCGGCACGGTGGTGTTGTCGTATTCGGCGACGCTCGGCATTTCGGCGGTGGTGTTCAACCACGTGTTCGACTTTCCGGGGGCAGACCCCTCGGTGCCGTTGTTCGGGTTCGTGTTCTTAGTGGCTCTCGGGGTCGACTACAACATCTTCTTGATGACGCGGGTGCGCGAGGAGTCTCTGGTGCACGGCACGAGACCGGGCATTCTGCGCGGGCTCGCGGCCACCGGCGGGGTTATCACGTCGGCCGGAATCGTTCTGGCGGCGACCTTCGCGGCGCTCGGCGTGGTGCCGATTCTGTTCTTGGTGCAGATCGCGTTCATCGTGGCGTTCGGGGTGCTGCTCGATACGTTCTTGGTGCGATCGTTGGTGGTGCCGGCGCTGTCGTACGACATCGGGGCGCGCATCTGGTGGCCGTCGAAGCTGGCGAAGTCGTCGGGGTCGCGGCATCTCGTGCACGCCGGAGTGGGTGCTCATGCCGCCGTCGCGACGGTGGCCGCGCCTGCGTCGCCTGCCGCGCCTGCGCCACCCGCGGCGCCCGAAAGCCACGAGCCAGAAGCTCGCGATACGGAGGAGACGCCGTGAGCATTACACCCACGTCAAAAGTGCTCGACATCAGAGGTGCGCAGCTCGGAGTCACCGACTCCGGCGCTGACGACCTACCCGTGGCGATCAGCGCGCACGGGCTATCGCAAAGCAGGGCGGCGACCATCCGTTCGGGCATCGGCGACTACCGTCTCGTCGGCTCGCCCGAGGCGCCCGGCGGCCATCGCCGGCTGATCAGCTACGACGCGCGCGGGCACGGTGAGTCGAGCGGATCGACCAACCCGGCCGACTACACCTGGCCGAATCTCGCGCTCGACCTGCTCGCGCTCGCCGACTACTACTCGCCGTCGGCTCCCGTTTCGGGCATCGGTCTGTCGATGGGAACGGGCACGCTGCTGCACGCCGTGACCCACCTGCCGAATCGCTTCGACCGGCTCGTGCTGAGCGCGCCGTCGACGGCCTGGCAGACCCGGGCAACTCAGGTGCGTATGTACGCAGCGATGGCCGACCTGTTCGAGCATGGCACGCCCGACGAGCTGGCCGCAGCCATGAAAGACGCGCCGCTTCCCGCGGTGTTCGCCGACGTGCCGGGCTACGGGCTGCAACCCGATGTCGATCTGAGCCTGCTGCCCGCTGTTTTTCGGGGTGCGGGTCAGACCGATCTGCCTCCGCACGAGGTGATCGCGGGCATCACCCAGCCGACACTGATTATGGCGTGGGCGACCGACCCCGGGCATCCGGTGTCGACGGCTGAGAAGCTGCACGAACTCATCGCAGGCTCAGAGCTCGTCATTTCAGAGTCGAGTGCGGATGTTCGCACCTGGCCGCGCCGTGCCGCAGCCTTTCTGGCGCGATAGCAGCGCCCGCACCCTTGCCGCCGGGTCGGTGCGCGCCGAGGCTACGCCCAGCGCAGCACTTCGGAGTGCTCGAGGCGCGGCTGGCGGTCGCGGTAGGCGTCTTCGGCGGGGTGGCCGATGTTCACCACGAGAACCGAGCGCCAGCTGGTGCCTTCGAAGAACTCGTTGTCGACGGCCGTCTTGTCGAAACCGCCCATGGGGCCGGCCGCGAGCCCGAGCGCACGCACCGCGAGAATGAAGTAGCCGGCCTGCAGCGCGGAGTTGAACTCGGCTGAGCCCTGGCGTAGCTCTTCGTTGGCCTCGAGAACGTCGACGAATGCGGCGCGGTTCGGTGAAATAACGGGCAGGTGAGTGTGAAAGCGCGAATCGAGCGCGAGCACGGCGACGGCCGGCGCGGCTGCGGTCTTGGCCTTGTTGCCGTCGTTCATGTGGTCGACGAGCTTGGCGCGACCCTCTGAGGTTTGCACGTAGAGCACCCGAAGCGGCTGAAAGTTGGCTGCGGTGGGCGCCCAGCGAGCGAGCTCCCAGATCTTCTCGAGCTCAGCATCGGTTACAGGGGCGTCGGTGAACGCATTGGCGGTGCGCCCCTCGGTGAAGATGGCGGCCAGCACGGTGTCATCAACCGGGTTCAGGATGCCCGGCTCATCGAGCTCAGAAGACGGAGCGAATTCGGTCATGGTGACTCCTCAAGAATGTGTCGCTAGTAAAAACGAAGTAACTCATGTCAACCTAGCACGGGTCGGCGAATGTTGGTAGAGTCTGTGTATGTCCGAAGCTCACAATGTCAGTGACGCTCCCGCGGGGGCCGCGAGCGGCTCTGCGCACGAGCCGCGAGCGTGTGACGGCGCCCTGGTTCGAGCATTCGGCTTTCTCGGCAAACGCTGGAACGGCGTCATCATCGGCACCCTGTCTGATGGGCCCGCGAGCTTCAGCGAACTGCGCCGCGCGGTGCACGGTATCAGCGACTCCGTGCTCTCAGAGCGGCTCAGCGAACTGGCGAAAGCCGGGCTCATTCAGCGCGCGGTCGAGGCGGGGCCGCCGGTGACGGTGGAGTATCGCCTCGCGCCATCAGGTGAGGCGCTCGAGCCGGCCCTTCGCGCGCTCACCACGTGGGCTGCTGCGAACCTGCCGCGCAGTGTCGAAGAGGTGTCGGCGAGCCACTAGCGCTCTGGGGCGCTCGCGGCTGTCGTGGCTGTCTCTCTAGGGTGATCGCGGCTGTCGAGGCACCGAAGCGGGCGCGGCACCGGATGCGCCCGGCGGATTCCGTGGCCCCGTGCCGTACCGCGAATACACTTGGTTGATGGTGCCAGCGGGGGAGAACGAAGCGCGATCGGGCGTTGCGAGCCAGCGCTGGCTGACGCCCGCTGAGCTCAGCGCGTGGACGAAGTTCATCGCTGTGGTGGAGTTGCTGCCGGGTGTTCTCGATTCGCAACTTCAGCGGGACTCCGAGCTCACGCACTTCGAGTACTTCACGCTGGCGATGCTCTCGGAGACTCCACACCGCACGTTGCGAATGTCAGAACTGGCCGTACGTACCAATTCGACTCTGCCCCGGCTGTCGCACGTCGCCAGCCGACTCGAAGCGCGGGGTTACCTCGAACGCCGCCCCTCCGATGACGATCGGCGCGCCATCAACGTCTCCCTCACAGCTGAGGGTTGGCAGAAAGTTCGCACAGCCGCCCCTGGGCATGTCGACACCGTTCTGGCCACCGTCATCACCCCGCTCACCCCCGCAGACATCACTGATCTCGACAGAATCATGGGCCGGATGCTCGGCCGACTCGACCCCGAGAACACGTTTTGGGCCCACGACGAATAAACCCGAACGGCGTAGCGTTGCAGGGCAGATAACCGAACACGAAAGAAGAAGACGTTATGAGTTCGACAACCACTCTGCCCGCTGCTGCAGCAGGAACCTTCGACATCGGCGGCGACCTCAGGGTCAACCGCCTCGGCTACGGAACGATGCAGCTCACTGGGCACGGAGTCTGGGGTGAGCCAGACGATCACGACGGCGCGGTAGCGGTGCTTCGACGCGCGGTGGAGCTCGGCGTGAACCTCATCGACACCGCCGACGCCTACGGGCCCTTTGTGACCGACGCGCTGATTCGAGAGGCGCTGTACCCGTACGCGTCTGGCGTTGCCATCGCCACCAAGGTGGGTTTCACGCGCCAAGGCCCGAACGAGTGGACTCCCGTCGGCCGCCCCGAATACCTTCGTCAGCAGACCGAACTGAACCTCCGCAACCTCGGGATCGACCGCATCGATCTGCTGCAATTGCACCGCATCGACTCCACGGTGCCCCTCGAAGACCAGATCGGCGAGATCAAGAAGCTGCAAGACGAAGGCAAGGTTCGGCACATCGGGCTGTCTGAGGTGACAGTCGATCAGATCGAAGCGGCCAGGGCCGTCGCCGAGATCGCCTCGGTGCAGAACATGTTCAACCTCACCAACCGCAAGGCCGAAGAGGTGCTGAACTATGCCGAGGCGAACGGCATCGCGTTCATCCCGTGGTTTCCGCTGGCCACCGGCAAGTTGGCGGGCGACGGTTCGCCGCTTGCGAAGATCTCAGCCGAGCACGGCAGCACACCGAGTCAGCTCGCGCTGGCCTGGCTGCTGCGCCGTTCACCGGTGATACTTCCGATTCCCGGCACGTCGTCTGTCGCGCACGTCGAAGACAACATCGCGGCTGCCGCCATTGAGCTGAGCGACGACGAGTACGCCACGCTCGACGAGGTGGGCAAGTAGCGACGGGTTGGTGTCGCCTGACGCAGAGCGTCAAGGGGGTTTTGGTCGACGCCCCCAAAGCACAGTATTGAATCAACACATTTGATGGGAGATTTTCATGCGCGGTAAAGTCACGTTCGTTTTCATTGTCATCATCGCCTTCTTGGCCTACGTTCTGGGCGCCAAGGCGGGCAAGGCGCGTTACAAAGAGATCTCGTCTGCTGTCAACAGCTTCTGGAACGATCCTCAGGTGAAGAAGGCCCGCGTTCGCGCCGTGAAGGGCGCGAAGCGGGCAACTGCAGACGCCACGAAGGCTGCCGAAAAGGCAGCGAAGAAGGCCGGCAAAAAGGCGCAGAAGCATTTCAGCTGACGCACCCGTAGCTCGGGCAGGTGAGTGGCCCGCTAGCGGCGGCCGGCTCGGTTCGGTCGCCGTTCAGGCGCGGCGAGCCAGCGTGACCCGGGTCTGATACGGCATGACGTATGTGTCGTGCCCGGCGAGCTGTGGATGCTCGTCGAGCAGGCGCCAGACCCGCACGAGCAGTTCGGCACGCGCCTCGGGCTCGAGGGCGATGATGTAGCTGCGTGACGTGATCATGGCGAGCAACTGGTCGCGGCTCATCGGGTTGTCCCAGAAGAACTGGCCGTGCTCCACGGTTTCGAGTGCGTCGCCGACCGGAGGCGTGAGGCTGTCGTAGTCTTCAGCGGCCGACGAGCCCATGATCTCGCCGAGCCGGGCGACCCAGTCGACACTCTGGTCGCGAATGTTCCAGATCAGAGCGAGTCGGCCCGAGGGCTTCAGTACCCGGGCGACCTCTGCCGATGCCTCAGGCACATCAACCCAGTGCCAGGCCTGGGCAAACGTCACGAGGTCGGCGCTGGCATCGGGCAGCGGCATCGATTCACCCGTGCCCTGCAGCGCAGTGACGGTGGGGTAGGAGCGAATCAGGCTCGCGCGCATCACCGAGTCGGGTTCGACCGCGGTCACCTCGAGCCCGCGGGCGACGAGCGAGGAGGTGAACTTGCCGGTTCCTGCGCCGACGTCGACCACCGCCAGCTGCGCTGCGCCGGAGGTCGGTTCGGTGTCAGAGGGGGAGTTGCCGGGCTGGCTCTGGGCGAGCATCCACTCAACCGCTGCATCGGGGTAGCCGGGGCGGCCTCGTTCATAGTCGCCGACGTTCTGGCCGAAAGAGAGTGCATGGGTGGTGTCGCGTGCCATGATTTCGACCCTAGTCGGTGTCGGTCGAGGCGCGCAGAATGAGTGTTATGGAAAGTGCAGCTGCTTCGCGTCACATCAGCGTGTGCCCGGCACCGGGCGTCACGGCAGAGGCGTTCGACGCCGACTCGGCCACGGTCGCCTCCGACTTGGCGACACTGAAGTCGCTGCTCGAAGGCTGACCGCGGCGGCTGCTCGCGCCTGCGCCTTAGACGAAGGTGCGCAGGGTGTCGGCCAGCGGTGTGGTGGGCCGGCCGAGGAGACGTGAGAGATCGTTGCCCGACGAGTCGAGCAGACCGTCGCCGATGTTCGCGTCGATCCCGGTGAGAAAACCGATGGTTCCCGCGTCGAGACCGGCGGCGCTGAGGGCCGCAACGTGGTCTTCGGTCGAGACCGATTCGTAGTGAACGTCGCGGCCGAGAACGTCGGTGAGCGTGTTCGCGAAATCGCTTCCGGTCCAGGCGACGTCGCCGTTCAGCTCGTAGACGACGCCGGCGGTCTCGGGCGAAGTCAGCACAACGGCGATCGCTTCTGCGTAGTCGAGGCGTGAGGCGCTGGCGACACGGCCGTCGCCCGTGCTCGCGAGGTAGACGCCGGTGGCCGCGATCTGCGGCAGCGCGCGTTCGTAGTTCTCGTTGTACCAGTTGTTGCGCAGAATAGTGTTCGTGACTCCGGATGCCTGCAGGTATTCTTCAGTCGCCTTGTGCTCCGGCGCCAAGATGAGCGCGCTCGAGTCGGCGTGGGGGGCGCTGGTGTAGACGATGTGGGTGACGCCCGCTGCCTTCGCGGCGTCGATGGCGTTGATGTGCTGCTGCACCCGCTGCCCCGGTTCGCTCGCCGAAACGAGCACGAGGGTGTCGGCGCCTTCGAAGGCGGCGGCGAGTGAGGCGGGGTCGGTGAAGTCGATGACCGCGGTGCGAACGCCGAGGGGCTGCAGGGCATCCACTTTCGATGGGTTGCGGCCGGCAGCCACGATGCTGGCCGGGTCGACGCCGCGGGCGAGCAGGGCGTCGACGGCGCCTCGGCCGAGGCCGCCGGTTGCTCCGGTGACGACGATGGTGGGGGTTGAATCTGTCATGTCTTGTCTCTTTCGTCTGGCGCGCGGGGCGCGGGGTTCAATGAAGTGAACCGCGGTGCTGCCAGCGTACTTCCCAACGGAGGGTACCCACTATTTGGTAAGTTACTTACTGTGACGACTATGGCGGAGACTCTGACCGGTTCGACGACTTCGACGGTGCCTGCGATGGCGGCGCGCGAGCGAGTCGCTGGTGTGCTGGGCCCGGAGTGGCCGGCCGATTTGGAGATGAACGTGTTCTCGGCGGTCTGCCCGAGTCGCGCGGTGCTCGATCACATCACAAGCAAATGGGGCGTGCTGATCATCGTTGCGCTGTCAGATGACAGCCTGCGCTGGGGAGAACTGCGCCGAACCATCGACGGAATCAGCGAAAAGATGCTCGCCCAGACGCTCCGCGTGCTCGAGGGTGACGGGTTGGTGCTGCGCACTGTGCAGGGCACGATTCCGCCGCGCGTCGACTACCAGCTCACCGAGCTCGGGCGTGACCTGTGTGAGCGACTCATTCCGTTGCTGACGTGGGTGACGCAGAACGCGGCGCAGATCGTGTCGCGCGATCGCTAAGGCGCCTGCTCGTCGGGGTGTCGTGACTCGGGTGCGAGGGCTTCGGGCTGCTGAGCCGATTTCGCAGCCGCCGCCTGCCGCGATTTCTCGAGGTACGCAGTGGCGTCGGCGAGACGAAAGCGCCGGTGAGTGCCGCGATACTCCACCGCAATGACCCCGTTGTTCGCGAGCCGCAGCAGGTAGGTGGCCGAAATGCCGATGAGCTCGGCGGCTTGCGAGGTGGTGAGCAGGCTGTCGGTCGAGGCCACCACGACGGCGTGCCCGTCGGCGAGGCGCTGCAGCAGGTCGAGCACCGCCGCGCCGGCCTCGCCGCCCAGTGACACGCGCGTGCCGCCCACCGTCAGCGCAAAGCCGGCGTCGGGTGGTGAGGCGGGCTCCGCCCCGCCCGACGATGCGACCGCGGCACCGGCACTGCCCGCGGCATTCGATGGCTGCCGGATGCTCTGCAGCGCCACCCCGAGCCGAGCCGCTTCGGTCGCCCCGAGCGCCTCGGTAGCGCGTTCGTTCAATGCGGGCATGGTCTCACGATAGCGCCGAAAAACGGCGCGGGGTCAGACCGCTGCGCGCTCCGCGGCTGCCGCCCGCGCCCGCGGAACGAGTCGCTCGAGCTGCGTCACGTGCTCGGGCGTGAGCTCTTCGAGCGAGTTCACGCCGAGCAAGCGCATCGTGCGAACGATCTGCTCGCCGAGAATCTGAATCATGCGGTCGACCCCCCCGCGCCCGCCGGCCATCAGGCCGTAGAGGTACGCACGGCCGACGAGCGTGAACCGCGCGCCGAGCGCGACGGCCGCCACGATGTCAGCACCCGACATGATGCCCGTGTCGAGGTGCACTTCATACTCAGATCCGACCTCGCGAACCACGTCGGGCAGCAGGTGGAAGGGAATGGGCGCACGATCGAGCTGGCGCCCTCCGTGGTTCGAGAGCACGATGCCGTCGACTCCGAGATCGGCGAGTTTTCGGGCATCCTGAACATTCTGCACACCCTTCACCACCACCTTGCCGGGCCATTGAGCCTTGATCCAGGCCAGGTCGTCGAAGGTCACCGTGGGGTCGAACATCGAGTCGAGCAGCTCGCCGACCGTGCCCGACCAGCGGTCGAGCGAGGCGAAGGCGAGGGGCTCGGTGGTGAGAAAATTGACCCACCACTCGGGCCGCGGTAGGGCGTTCACGACGGTGCCGAGAGTGAGCTGCGGCGGAATCGAGAATCCGTTGCGCTTGTCACGCAGGCGCGCACCGGCCACCGGAACATCGACCGTCACGAGCAGGGTGTCGAAACCAGCCGCCGCTGCCCTGTCGACCAGAGCCATTGAGCGGTCGCGGTCTTTCCACATGTACAGCTGAAACCAGTTTCGGCCGTTCGGGTTGGCCGCCTTCACGTCTTCGATGGCCGTGGTACCCATGGTCGACAGCGAGAACGGGATGCCCGCCGCACCGGCTGCGCCCGCGCCCGCGATTTCACCCTCGGTCTGCATCATGCGCGTGAACCCCGTGGGAGCGATGCCGAACGGCATTGAAACGGGGGCGCCGAGCACGTTCCAGCCCGTGCTGACCTTCGAGACGTCGCGCAGAATGGCGGGGTTGAACTGAATGTCTTCGAACGCCTGACGTGCCCGTGCCATGCTGATTTCGCCCTCGGCGGCACCCTCGGTGTAGTCGAAGGCCGCCTTCGGGGTGCGACGCATGGCGATTTTGCGCAGGTCGGCGATGGTGAGTGCCGATTCGAGGCGGCGCCTTTTCGCGTTCAGGTCGGGCGCCTTGAACTGCATCAGCGGGGCGAGGTCTCGAACTTTCGGAATTCTGCGGTCAACCATGGTGGGGGCCTTTCGGGGTGAATGGATGTTCGGGCCGGCCGAATCCGGCCTCGGCGTAGTACTGGGTGATGTGGCCCTCGACGCTCGCTCGGGCGGCGCCGGGATCGCCCGACTCGATCGCAGCGATGATGGCGCGGTGCTCGCCCATCAGGCGTGCCGAGGTAGCGGCCCATGACTCGAGATTCGCAACGCCGGCGGTGGAGTAGCTCTCGATGGAGCTGCGCAGGCCGCTCATGGTGGCGGCGATGACTTCGTTGCCGGTGGCCATGGCGAGCGAGAAATGAAACTGCGCGTCGAGAGCGAGAAACTCCGTCGGGGTGGGGGGCTCGGCGGGCTGCGGGGCTACCTCCATCGCGTCGAGTATTTCGAGCGCGGGCAGGAGGTCGGGCATCCGGTCGCCTGCCACAGCTTCGGCGAGCTGACCGGCGACCGCGGTCTCGAGAATAAGACGCGTACTCACCACATCTTCGACGCGAAAGCCCTGAGCCGCGACCTGGAGGCGCATCAGAGATGACATTCCGCCGGAGGGGCGCGCAATGATGATGGCTCCAGACTCGGGGCCCGAACCCGTGTGAGTACGCAGCAGCCCGAGTACCTCGAGAACGCGCAGGGCTTCGCGCACCGACGAGCGGCCCACGCCGAGATCTGCCGCGAGCGTGCGCTCTGACGGCAAGTGATCGCCGGGCAGCAAGCTGCCGTCGAGGAGGCGCTGCTCGATGTGGGCGAGCACGTCTTGCCACGCGCGAGTGTGGGGTGCCGTGGTGGTCACGAGCGAGCATCCAATCCTGTGGTCAGACCATGTGGTATGACCACAGGTTACCTCACTGCCGACACGATGACAATGTCACCGCCGCACCGTGGCCGCGCAAATGTCATAGCAGGCTCATAGGCAAACAAAAGAGCGCGCGGAGGCAAGCCAGCGAGAGTATCTTCATGAACCCGCAACAGAGCTCTCTCGCCCTCGACGTGGTGGTGCCTGTGTACAACGAGCAGGTCGCTCTCGAGTCGAGCATCCGCCGACTGACCGCCTACCTCGCCGAAGCGATGTCGGTGCCGTGGCAGGTCACCATCGCTGACAACGCCAGCACCGATCGCACGCCCGAGATCGCGGATGCTCTGGCCACCGAATTCGCTGAGGTTCGCGTCATTCACACTCTTCGCAAGGGCCGCGGCCACGCACTCAAACTCGCCTGGGGCTCGTCTAAGGCCCAGGTGCTCGCCTATGTCGATGTCGACCTGTCGACTGATCTCGCCGCGCTGCCACCGCTTGTCGCTCCGCTGCTCTCGGGGCACTCAGACATTGCAATCGGCACGAGGCTTTCTCGCTCGTCACGGGTCGTGCGCGGCGGCAAACGCGAATTCATCTCGCGCTCGTACAACGTGCTGCTGCACGGGATGCTCGGGGTCAGCTTCTCAGACGCACAGTGTGGCTTCAAGGCGATTCGCTCTGACGTCGCGGCGGTGCTTGTGCCGCTCGTTCACGACGACGCCTGGTTCTTCGACACCGAGTTGCTCGTCATCGCGCAGCGCTCGGGGCTGCGCATCCACGAGGTTCCCGTCGACTGGATCGACGACCTCGACTCCCGCGTCGACATCGTACCTACGATCAAGCAAGACCTGCGCGGGGTGTTTCGGGTGGCGCGCGACCTTGCTCGGGGCGTCATTCCGGTGCAGTCGGTGTACGCCGAGCTGGGGCGCTCGCCGATCGGGCGGGTGGCGAGGCCGTCATTCTTGGGGCAGGTCGTGCGATTCTGTATCGTCGGCGGGCTGTCGACCGTGGTTTACGCACTGCTCTATCTGGCGTTTCAGGGTCTTCTCGGGGCCCAGGGCGGCAATTTCGCCGCGCTTCTGCTCACCACCATCGCGAACACCTGGGCGAATCGCCGCTTTACATTCGCTATTCGAGGGCCCGAACGCGCAGCGCTTCAGCAGTTTCAGGGCCTGATTGTCTTTGCGATCGCCTGGGCGATCACCTCGGGCTCATTGGTAGCGCTGAACGCGTTCGCGCCGAACGCCGGCACCGTCATCGAGCTCGTCGTGTTGACCGTGGCGAACCTCGTTGCCACCGTTCTGCGGTTCGTGATGTTGCGGCGCTGGGTATTTCGGTCACCCAAACCCGTGACGCCAGTGGTCTCGAACCTCTCCCTCACATCGGGTCAAGAGCCCCAGAATTCTTCGAACCAGAAAGCGAGCGCCGCCTGATGACCAGCAGCACTCTTGCGCGACCCGCTGCGGCCGGTCGGCCCGCGGCAGATGGTGGGCGCATCCGGAGCCTCGGCCGTTCGCTGATTCGCGGCAAGGCCACGAACCGCGTGCGGGAGCGCCCGGCGATGCTCGGGCTACTCGTGGTGACGGCCGTTGCCTACCTCTGGAACCTCTCGGTGAGCGGCTACGCCAACGAGTTCTATTCGGCGGCTGTACAGGCCGGTTCGCAGAACTGGGAGGCGTTCTTATACGGTTCGTCTGACGCCGGTAACTCCATCACGGTCGACAAACCGCCCGCGAGCCTCTGGATCATGGCGCTCTCGGTACGCCTTTTCGGCCTCAGTTCGTGGTCGATTCTGCTGCCAGAGGCGCTGATGGGCGTGCTCACCGTGGCTCTCGTATACGTGATCGTACGGCGGCATTTCTCGCCGGGTGCGGCGTTGCTCGCCGGTGGGGTGCTCGCCAGCACTCCGGTTGCGGCCCTGATGTTCCGGTTCAACAACCCCGATGCTCTGCTCGTGCTGCTGCTCACGGCCTCGGTGTATTTCACTCTGCGTGCCATCGAAAGCGGAAAGCTGAAATGGTTGCTGCTCGCCGGGGCCATGGTGGGCTTCGGCTTTCTCACCAAGCAACTGCAGGCTTTCGTGATTCTGCCGCCACTTGCCGTCGCCTATGCCTGGGCGTCGCCCGTGAAGTTCGGCAAGCGGTTGCTGCATCTGCTGGGCGCGCTGGCCGCCGTCATCGTTTCGGCCGGCTGGTGGGTGGCGCTCGTCGAACTCGTGCCCGCCTCGATGCGGCCGTACGTGGGCGGTTCGCAGAACAACGACTTTCTCGAGCTGACCTTCGGCTACAACGGATTCGGCCGGCTCACCGGCGCCGAAACCGGCAGCGTAACCGGCGGCGGCACAGCACTGGGCGGCGGCCAGTGGGGCGCTACCGGAATCACGCGCCTGCTCGACGGCGAATTCGGCGGCCAGATCGCCTGGCTCATTCCCGCCGCACTTGTGCTCATGCTCGTGTCGTTCGTTCTGCTGCGCAGGCAGAGGCGAACGGATGCTCGGCGAGCCCTCTTCATCATGTTCGGTGGTTGGCTGGTTCTCACCGGGTTGCTGTTCAGTTTCATGGCGGGCATCTTTCACGCGTACTACACCGTGGCTCTCGCACCGGCTGTCGCGGGCCTCGTGGGCGCCGGCGCCATCATGCTCTGGAACACCAGACGGTATCTCTGGGCGCGCCTGCTCTCTGCCGCCCTGATACTGACGACGGGAATCTGGGCGTTCGCACTGCTGACCCGAGCCACCGACTGGCTGCCGTGGCTGAAGTTCGTTGTGCTGGTGCTGTCGATCGTGGCGGCCGGGCTGCTGGTGATGCGGTGGAGGCTGCCGTCGCTGCGCATCACGACGGTGGTGGTCACGCTCGTTGCGGCACTGCTCGCGCCGACCGCCTACACGCTGCAGACCATCTCGACTGGGCACACCGGGTCGATCGTGACCGCAGGGCCCGCGGTGGCATCGTCGACGGGCTTCGGCGGCGGCGGCGGTTTCGGCCGCGGAGGTGGCGGAACGGGCATCCGGCAGGGCGGCGGGGCTGCAACGCGCGGCGGAACTCCGCCCGCGGGCCTCGGCCAGCCGGCCGCGGGTGGTCAGGGCGCGGGTGGTACCGGTACCGGTACGGGTACGACGGGCGGAGCGAACGGCGTGGCTGGCGCCGGCACGACGGGCGGCACAGGAACGACGGGTGGCTTGGGCACCGGATCGACCGGCGGCGCAGGTACTCGCGGCGGCTTCGGTGGTGGTGGCGGTGGCGGCCTGCTCGGCGGCGCAACCGTCAGTTCGCAGGTCAGCGCGCTCCTCGCCGCAGACGCCGCGAGCTACACCTGGGCGGCGGCCGCTGTCGGCTCGCAGAACGCCGCGAGCTACCAGCTGGCCAGCCAGGCCGCGGTCATGCCCATCGGCGGGTTCAACGGAAGCGACCCCTCACCCACTCTCGAGCAGTTCGAGCTTTACGTGGCGCAGGGCAAGATTCACTATTTCATCTCGTCGGGTTCCATCGGCACACCCAACGGCGGCAGTTCGGTCTCGTCGGAGATCAGCAGCTGGGTCACTTCCCACTTCACCGCCCAAACCGTCGACGGCACCACCCTCTACGACCTGACGTCTCCCACCGCGGCCGCCACAAGCTGACGCCTTTCGGGTTTTCGCCCGCGCCACGAACCGTCGATTTTACGCAAAAGCACTCAATGTGAGCCTTTAAGGTGTTTTTTCGTAAAGTGGACGGGTGCCGATCGAGGCGCAGGAGCGGCGAGTCCGGAGCGGGCAGGCACGGGAGCGTGGGCGCGTGCGAGCAGCGCGCGGGCGCGGGTAGGCTGGCGGCGTCGTGACGAAAGGGGCCGCTGGTGGGCCGGGTGTTTGTGGTGGGGTCGCTGAACGTCGACTCCGTGGTGCGGGTGCAACGGCATCCACTGCCCGGCGAAACGGTTCGCGGGGGAGACTTGCACACGTTCTGGGGCGGCAAAGGCGCCAATCAGGCGGTTGCCGCCGCCGAAGCCGGAGCCGAGGTGGTGTTCGTCGGGCGGGTCGGTGACGATGCCGACGGGGCGAGCTACCGGGCACGGCTCGCCTCGCGCTCGATCGACGTGCGATCCCTCACCGTGACGAGGAGTGTCAGCACCGGGCACGCGCTGATCGCCGTCGACGACGGCGGCGAGAACACCATCATCGTGTCGCCGGGAGCGAACGCGCGCGTCACGTTCGACGACCTCGAGGTGCTGCGGGGCGCCGGCGGCCTCGATACCACCGACACGGCCTACGAGTCTGAACCGAACGGCATGACCGCCGCCGATGTGCTGCTCGTGTCGCTCGAACTCGACCTCGAGGTTGTGGCGGCCGCGGTGCGAATCGCAGCGGATGCCCGGGCCCGCGTCGTGCTCAACCTCGCCCCCTTCGCGCTGCTGTCGCCTGAGGTTCTGGCGCTCGCCGACCCCGTGGTGGTGAACGAGCTCGAGGCTGATGGGCTGCGGGCATCCGGAACCGAACCGGGCTCGGTGCTCGTGACGCTCGGCTCTCGCGGCTCACGGTGGGGCGACGTGAAAGTGGATGCGGCGGCCGTCACACAGGTGGTCGACACGACGGGCGCCGGCGACAGCTACTGCGGTACCCTCGCCGCGCGGCTCGCGGCGGGCGATTCGAACGAATCCGCCATGCGTGCCGCCAGCGCGGCGGCGGCACGGTCGGTGGGGTGGGCTGGCGCGCAGCCGGAGTAGCCTGCGGCCTGGCGAGTGGAAAACGACGATGACCGAGTTCAGAAGATGACGGAGTTCAGCGTTGAGCGAATTGCGATTCCTCAGTCGCTCGACGGCCCCGATGCCCGCGACTTCGTGGCCGGGGTCGAGGTGCGCAACGCGAGCGAGACGCGGGCGTATGGCACCTCTGAGGTCAGCTATCCAGCGGCCGAAATGTTGCCGACGTGGCTCGACCCGCACGAGCCGAAAGCGCTGTGGGTGGCGCGCGCGGCCGGAACCGTCGTGGGCCGCGCCGTGCACGAGACCCAACTCGACCCGTCAGCTCCCGGCGGCGTTTCAGAAGTCGGCTGGATCGATGTGGATGTTCACCCGAACTTCGAGGGGCGGTCGATCGGCACGGCGCTCGCGACCGTGGTCGAGCAGTATGCGCGAAGCCTCGGCCAGACCCGCCTCGTCTGTTACGCCGTCTCGCCCGTCGCGCGCGTCGCGGGCGGAGAGCAGCTACGGCCGCCCACGGGTTTCGGCAGCGTCGCCGCCCAGAACCGCGAGGTGCGCTTTCTGCTTGCCCGCGGCTACCGCCTCGAGCAGGTGGAGCGCGCCAGCCGCTTCACCTTGCCCGCTGACGCTTCGCGCCTGGCGGCCCTCCGCCGCGAGGCCGAGTCGGCCAGCGAGACGAAGCGCGGCGAGGTCGACACTGCTGCCGACCTGTCTGAGAACTCGAACCGCGTGGCCGAGTCGGCGGCTGGCGAGACGAAGCGCCATGGCGCCGACGCCGCAACCGATTCGTCAGTGCGCTCGCCCTACCGCGTGCACACCTGGGCAGGCCCCACTCCCGCTGAATGGCTCGCCGACCTGGCGACGCTGCTCACGCGCATGTCGACCGATGCCCCCACCGCCGGCCTCGACGAGCCCGAAGACATCTGGAGCGCCGAGCGGGTCGCAGCGTCGGATGCCCGTTGTGCCGCCAGCACGCGCGACACCCTCACCGCGGCCATCGAGCACCTACCGACGGGCAGGCTCGTCGCCTTCAGCCAGCTGGCCGTTCCGAACGATCGGGCTCGACCCGTCAGCCAAGAAGACACCCTGGTGCTGCGCGAACACCGCGGTCATCGCCTCGGCCTTCTCGTCAAGGTCGCGAATCTGCAGTTTCTCGAGCGCGAGCACCCCGGGCATCCATCGGTACTCACCTGGAACGCCGAAGAAAACCGCCCCATGCTCGACGTCAACGAGGCCCTCGGCTTCGTGCTCCTCGGCTACGAGGGTGCGTGGCGCCTCGACCTCTGATGACTTAGTCGCTCAGCACCTTGGCCGCCATGAGCCTCAGAAGCTCGTCAGGGTTCATGCTGGCATCGGCGCGCCGGAGGGCTTCAAAGTAGACGGGATCGTCGTTCCAGTCGAAGATTTGGTTGCCGGTCATGGCCAGCAGCAGTGCCGATGCTGAGTTCGCGAACCCGTATGGCACCGCCCACTTCTAGATGCTGCCGTAGCATGCCGCGTGGATATCGGTCAGTGCGTATGGCGTGGTGAGGTCGTCAGTGCTGAGCTCGCCGGAGCTGATGCCCGCGTACAGCTCTTCGCGCGCATCTGCCAAAGCCTGCGCCTCAGCCCGCATACAAGTCGGCTTTGGTGTCGAAGCGAACGCCGTCGACGAATGCTTCCGCGTCATCAGGCTCGACAGGGTGTCGTTATAGGGGCTGCGAAACTCAGCCAACGGTACGGTACGGTGCGAGTGCGCTTTGAGCCGCTTTACGAGATCGCCGCTACCGACCGCTCGAACACGGGGCGACGTGATAGGCGTGCGCCCCTCGATCTTCATGGTTTTCATGGTCGATTCGACAACGGTCTCACTGAGCCGCCGTGCACTGACGAACTTCTTCGACGCCATACCCGCACCCCCTCTCTCGTTCGCGCCTAGAATACTCCCCGAGCGGGCCTGCATACCCGGCACGGCACGCTACGGCAGGCGCACCGCCGCCAGGGTCTCGTCGATGGTGCTGTCGTCGAAGAGGCGGCGGCCGAGCAGCACCACCGTGGCCGAGGTCCAGCCGTGCAGGGTGATCGTGCCGTAGCGCGAGTTCGGCAGCACGAGCGAGCCGTCGACCACGTTGTACTTTTCGTAGAGCTGGCCGGTCTCGTCGTAGTTGCGTGAGATGGTCGACACGATGCGCGAGGCGATCTCACGCGATTCGTCGGCGAAGCCGTAGCGATCGAGGCCCCAGCACGCCATGATGTGCAGCGGCGGCCAGCCGGCAGGGTACGTCCACTGCAGATCTTCGTAGGGCAGCGCGAAGAGCTCGGGGTCTGGCCGTGAGGCCTCGGTGGTCGAGAGGCCGTGCGGTTCGAGCAACTGCGGCAGAGCATCCACCATCGCCGCCGCCTGTTCGTCAGTGGCCACGCCCGCCCAGAGCGCCCAGTACGACGTGGCGCCGAGCACCGAAACGTGCGTTCCGGTGACGAAGTTGTAGTCGAGGTACTGCCCGCGCTCTTCGCTCCAGCAGTATTGCCGAATGAGCGCCGCACGAGCCGCAGCCTGCTCGAGATACGACTCGCGGATGCTCGGCGAAAGCCCGAGGCGGTCGGCCATCGCTCCCAGGGTCTCGGCGTAGACCACAAGAGCGCAGTTCGTCAGAACGGGGTTGGTCTGGGTGATGTCGCCGTCGTACTGGGTGGTCCAGTCGAGCCCGGTCTCGGCCTCGGCAGAGAGTCGCGGGTCGAGAGTGGGGTCGCCCAGGTCGCGGTTCGTGACGAGACCGGTGGGTGTGGCGTGGTGCGGCGCGAGCCAGTACTCGGTGTACTCGCGAACGAGCAGCGGGTAGGCCCTGGCGAGCAGTTCGTCGTCGCCGGTGAGCTGAACGTAACGCCAGATGCTGTCGGGAAACAGCGGAATCTGCGACCGAGTGGCGAGCGCGACCTCGTTGCCGTTCGGCATGTATCCGAAACGTTTCACCATGAAGAGGTAGTTCTCGATGGCGTTGCGCACGAGCTCTGGCCGGCCGTGCACGAGCAGTGCGAGATTGCTGAAATACGCGTCCCAGTTGAACATTGTCGTGTACCAGTCGGGCGAGGTGGGGGCGGCCCCTGCAACGTACGGGAAGGGCAGCGCGATCGACTCTACGGCGGCGCGACGCGGGTCGTCTGCGTCGACGACGTCTGTCGACCACCAGCCGCGAATGACCTCATCGAGCGCGTCGAACGACGGCCGCAACAGGTCTGTAGAATTCGATATGACACGTTTCATCATTGACACCTCATCGTTGCAGTGCATATATTTGGTTCGGATGAAACGTATCAAATAATTGTCAGATCCGCGAGAGGGTCGACATGCCCTGGTGCACGTTCATCTCTCACCCTCCCGAAACACACCACACCACCAAGAGAAGGACGTGACGAAGTGGTCACCAAGAAAGGCGCAGTCGCACGCATTGCTGCGACAGCACTCGTCGTCGGGCTCACCGGCGCAACGCTCTCAGCCTGCAGCTCGCCGAGCGGCGGCAGCGACAGCTCAGCAGACCCGACGAGCGGCAGCTTGTCGATCGGGATGAACCAGGGGCTCATTCCCCAGTTTCAGACCTATGTCGACGACTACAACAAGACCAACCCGGGCGTGAAGATCACGCTGTCTCCCGTACCCGACAATCAGTCTGACTACATCCAGCAGCTGGTCACCGAGGGTTTGAGCAACACGGTTCCCGATATCGTGTTTAACTACGACACTTTGAACACGACGCTGCAGTCGAATGGCCTGCTCTTCGACCTCAAGCCGTGGCTCGACGCCGGCAAAGACGGTCTCTCGGGCAGTAACTACGTTCCGGCGTTCTTGAACCAGTACAACTCCGACGACGGCAGCCAGATCACCGGCATTCCGGTCAGCGCCGACTCGACCATGCTGTTCTACAACAAGACGCTCTTCGCCAAGGCCGGCATCACCGACCTGCCCACCTCATCGTGGACGATGGATGACCTCTACCGAGTCTCCAAGGAGATCACCACTGCTTCGGGCGGCTCCTATTGGGGCATCCGCACCCCGATGGGTGCCGGAGACGCCATCTTCGTGGACTACCCCGCGCTGAAGGCCGGCGGTAGCACCATCTACAACCCCGACACGAAGAAGTTCGAGTTCGCCGACGCCAAGGGCATCGCGGTATGGAAGACGCTGCTGCAGCCCTACACCGAAGGTTGGGGCTCGCCCTACCCTGATTCCGCGCAAGACGTGAACTACTTCTCTGGTGGTCAGGCGGCCATGTCGCTCGATACCCGCCCCGCTATCGCGAAAGACCGCACGACGCTGACGGACGATTGGGATGTGGCGAACTTGCCGACTCTCGACGGCAACCCCATCGTGGGTGGCGGCTCATACGCCCTCTCGATCAGCGCCAAGTCGAACAACAAAGACCTGGCCTGGGCGTTCATGGCCTGGTTCTACTCCGCTGACGGCGGTATGGCTGCTGCGGCACCGAACGGTGTCATTCCGGCAACCACCCAGGGTCTGACGAACGGTGCGTGGCTGAAAGACTCCAACCCCGTGCCGGCGAACCTGATTCCGGCAACGCAGTACGCGGTGACCAACGCGGCTCTGCCGCCCGCGATTCCACAGGCAGCGGCAACCCAGTTGGCTCCGACGCTGAAGCAGGCCGCGCAAGAGGTCGTGCTGGGTGGCAAGACCGTTGAAGAGGCGTACGGCGAAGCGCAAGACACGCTGAACGCGCTGCTGCAATAGTTCTCGCCCCGTCACCCGAATAAGTACAGGAGGAAGAGGGGAATGCCGGCCGAAGCCGGTCGGCATTCCCCTCGCTCGTCATGAAAACCCGTACCCGCTACTCGAAGCTCGATGCCTTCACCGCCTGGTCGTTTCTGACCCCGGCCCTGATTCTGTTCATCGTCTTCATCGTCATTCCGACGATCGCCGGAATCGTTCTGAGCTTCTTCAGCTGGAACTTCTTCAATGAACCCAAGTTCGTCGGTCTCAACAACTTCGCGAAACTTTTCAACGACCCGTCGGCCTGGAGTTCGCTCGGCGTCACGATGGAGTTCATCGTTCTGGGGGTCATCCCCACCACCATCATCGGCTTCATGCTCGCGGTGCTGGTCAGCGCGAACATGCCCGCCGTCGGCGCGATTCGCGTTCTGTACTTCATACCCGTGGTGCTCTCGGTGGCCGTCTCGGCCGTGCTCTGGGTCTTTCTGTACGACCCGCGCCAAGGCCCCATCGCAGCCGCGTTCCGAGCGGTGGGCATTCAGATACCCAACATCTTGCAGACCCAATCCACGGCCGTACCCGCGCTCGTCGTGATGATGGTCTGGCTCGCGCTACCCATCGTGATCATCCTGTACCTCGCCGCACTGCAGCGCGTGCCTGACGACATCTATGCCGCGGCTGCTCTCGACGGCGCCGGCGCCTGGCGCACGCTCTGGTCGATGACCTGGCCGAACGTACTGCCGACCACGCTTATCGTGGCGGTTCTGCAAGTCATCAACTTCGCCTCGAGCTCGCTCGACGTCTCACTCATCATGACCAATGGTGGCCCGCTGAACGCCAGCCGGTCGCTCGGCCTCTACTCCTATCAAGAGGCCTTCACTCATCAAGACGTGGGCTACGCCAGCGTGCTCTCGGTTTTGCAACTCGTGGTCATCGTTGCCATCGTCGTTGTGGGCCGCGCCGTTACTTCAAGGAGCAGCAAATGAAACCCGGAAAGATTCGGCTGGGGCGCTACACCAGCATCGTCATCTTCGGCGTGATCATCGCGCTGCCGCTGCTCTATCTGCTCTCGGGTTCTCTGATGAGCTACAAAGACATCGTTCAGTACCCGCCGCGGTTGCTGCCTTCGTCGCCGCAGTGGGACAACTTCGTACAGGCGTTCAACTACCTCACCCCGCAGACCATTGGTAACTCGTTCGTCTTCGTGGGCGGCGTTCTGATCATTCAGCTCGGCATCTGCTTGCCAGCTGGCTTTGCGCTTTCGAAGATTCCGTTTCGGTGGGCGACCCCGGTTTTCGCGCTCTTTCTCGTTCCGTTGTTCATGCCGACGAACCTGATCTTGATTCCGACGTACATCGTGACGTTCAAGCTCGGCCTCATCGGCACGTTCTTCGGCATGATCTTGCCGGTCGCCGGCCAGGCCTCCATCGGTGTGCTGCTGTTTCGACAGTTCTTCGCCGGGCTGCCGAACGGCCTCATCGAAGCTGCACGCATCGACGGCGCCAACTGGTGGCAGGTGTTCACGCGAATCGCGCTGCCGCTGGCGAAGCCGATCATCGCGGCGTACTCAGTGGTCACCTTCTTGACCGCTTGGAACCTCTACATTTGGCCGTTGTTGTCTGGGCCAGGCGTCGGTACGCGCGTGCTGACTGTGGCGCTCGCCCCACTCGCGGGTGGCAAATTCTCGTCGATCTCGCCGTCGATCAGTTTCGCGGCAGCCGTCATCAGCATGCTGCCGGTGCTCATTGTGTTCATCGTGTTCCAGAAATGGTTCACCAAGGGCGTCGCCGGTTCAGGGCTCGAGTAAACGACCGTGACCACTTCACTCGAACGCTCGAGCGTCGAGGGTGAGCCGCACTACCGGGCCTCGGTAGACGGTATTCTTCGCTTCGAGCAGCTTCAGCCGACCCTACGAACGCGCCTTGGGGGCGGTGGTGAGGGCGACGGCGACGGCTTGAGCGCTGGTATCACCGTTGTCGGTACTGCGAGGCCGCGGTTGTCGTGGCGGTATGCCTCCGCTGAACCCGGGTGGCGCCAACGCGGGGTCGAGCTCGAACTCACTCGGGCTGATGGGTTTCGCACGGGCATCCATCTCGCCGGAGACGAACAGGCTCTGGTGGCGTGGCCGTTCGGGCCGTTGACCTCGCGTGAGCGAGTAGCGGTGCGGATGCGCGCGTGCGCCGAGGTTGCTGGTGAGGCGAGCGACGCGACTGGCGCTACGGCTGGTCACGCCCACGGCGGCAGCAAGGCGGTCGCGGTGGCTGACTCGGCGTGGAGCGCACCCGCCTACGTCGAGGCCGCCCTGCTCGAACCGGGCGACTGGAGCGCACAGTGGATCACCCCGGCGACCGGCGGCGGCATCTTTGACCCCGCGCCCGTACTCGGCACCCGGTTCGACGTCAGCGACGGGCTCGTGGATGCCCGGCTGCGCATCACCGCCCTCGGAATCTTCGAGGCGCGCATCAACGGTGCGCTCGTGAGCGAAGACCACTTCGCTCCCGGCTGGTCGTCGTACGACCACCGATTGCGTTACCAGAACTACGACGTGACCGCACTGCTGCAGCCCGGCGAGAACGACCTCGAGGCGCTGCTGGGCAACGGATGGTATCGCGGCAGAATCGCTTCGTTCAGCTTGCACCGCGGGCATCCGTACGGCGAGAAGCTGGCGTTGCTGGCGCAACTCGAGCTCACGTTCGCCGATGGGCGGCGCGAGACCATCGGCAGCGACGGCGGTTGGAGCGCCGGTGGCTCGCGGGTGCTGGCCAATGACTTCTACGACGGGCAGACCACCGACCTGCACCTGCCCGTGCGCCCCGCGCGTGACGGAGCAGTCACGGTTGTGCCGTCGCCCGGGGTCGAACTGGTTGCGCCGGTTGCGCCTGCGGTGCGCGAAACGCAGACGGTGCCAGCGGTTTCGACCACTCTGACCGCGAGCGGGCGGCTGCTCGTCGACTTCGGGCAGAACGTGGTGGGCTGGGTGCGGTTGCGTGTGCGCGGGGAGGCCGGCCAGCGCGTCAGCGTTCGCCACGCGGAGGTGCTCGAGAACGGCGAGCTGTCGCTTCGGCCGTTGCGGTCGGCGAAGGTGACCGACACGTACATTCTGGCGGGAACCGGCGATGCCGGCGCCGCTTGGGATGCCGCTGGCGGTGTGGCTGGTGTGGCTGGTGCGGCTGGTGCCGCCGGCGTGGCGAGCGTGGCTGCCGAACTCGGCGAGCTTCTCGAGCCGAACCTCGTGTTTCATGGTTTTCGCTACATCGACATCGACGGCCTGAATGCCGCGGAGGATCCCGCCACCGAACTGCTCAGCGTCGAAGCCGTCGTGCTCGGCAGCGACCTCGAACGCACCGGCTGGTTCGAGACCTCGAGTGTCGAGCTCAACCAACTCCACCAGAACGTGGTGTGGGGCATGCGAGGCAACTTTCTCGACGTGCCCACCGACTGCCCGCAGCGCGACGAACGACTCGGCTGGACGGGCGACATTCAAGTATTCGCCCCCACCGCGACCAGCCTTTTCGACGTCTCCGGTTTTCTGAGCTCATGGCTCGCCGACCTCGCCGCCGACCAGCTGCCCGATGGCACCGTGCCCGCCGTGATTCCGCGCGTCTTTCTCGAAGAGAAGCCGCTTGCGGGCTGGGGTGACGCAGCGGTCATCGTTCCGTGGGCGCTGTATGAGGCGTACGGCGACCGCGCCATTCTCGAACGCCAGTACCCGAGCATGACTCGGTGGCACGACCGCGTGACCGCCGACACCACCGACAATCTCTGGCTGGGTGGTGACCAGTTGGGTGACTGGCTCGATCCACTCGCGCCGCCAGATGCGCCCGCCAAAGCACAAGCCGACCCTGATGTTGTGGCGAGCGCGTACTACGCGAGATCGATAGACCTGTTGGCCCGAGTGGCTGCGGTGCTTGGCCGACACGATGAGGCCGAGCGGTACGAGCGCTTGGCCACGGGCATCCGTGCCGCCTTCAATAGAGAGTTCGTGTCGCCTGAAGGCATCGTGCGAAGCGACTGCCAGACCGTCTATGCGCTCGCCATTCGGTGGCGACTCATCACCGACGCAGACGTGCTGGCGCTCGCCGGTCAGCGGCTTCGTGAACTCGTCGACGAGCGAAACTTCACCGTGGCCACGGGTTTCTTGGGCACTCCGGTGATTCTCGATGCGCTGCTCGACGCCGGCCAGCTCGACGCGGCATATGCGATGGTGCTCGGGCACGAGCATCCGTCGTGGCTGTATTCGGTCGACCTCGGCGCTACCACCGTGTGGGAGCGATGGGACAGCCTGCTGCCCGACGGCTCGGTGAACCCGGGCGAAATGACGTCGTTCAACCACTACGCGTTCGGTGCGGTGGCCGACTGGATGCACAGGGTGATCGGCGGGCTCACCCCCACGTCACCCGGCTATCGTGACGTAAGCATCGCGCCGCGCCTCGGCGGCGACCTCACCTCAGCGAGCATCTCGCACCTCTCGCCCTTCGGGCTGATCGCGGCCGACTGGTGCCTCAACGGCGGCGTCTTCGCCCTCGCGCTCACCGTGCCGGTGGGCGTCACCGCGGCCGTGACTCTGCCCTCGGGCGAGCACCACCGCGTCACCCACGGCGAGCACGTCTTCACCTGCGACGTGCCCTAGCCAGCTGCACCTCCAGCGAAAGCGGAGAGCACGCCCCTCATCATATAATGAGTAATGATCGTTGATGCGATCGCAAGGCTGGCTCACGTGCCTCGCGGCGGATCATGCTGAGGGCGAGCCCTGGCCAGACGAACGGCAGCCTGATGACGTGGTGAAGCTCATGGCGATAGTGATGAAATTTGCAGATGACGGCACACCGGCCCATAGCACCGCCGCGCAGGTGCTCGAAGACGGCGTGTGGGAGTTCAAGGTCAGTAGAAAGCGCTTCACGTTCTACGACACCGACGGAACCGGATCGTTTCAGCCAAAACATCGAATCAGGAATCGTGACGCGTCTCCACATCGTGAGGACGACTATTGGTGGTTCCCCGATTTCGACGACTCCGTTCGACTCGGCTTCGTTTTTGCTAAGACAGGCCAGACCGCAGGCCAGAACAACATTCATGAGTCGATTCGAGTGAGAAAAGAGGACTTGAGCCATGACGAAAATCCAGCCATCGAAGGCTGACGCGCCTGCTAGGCGGTCACGTCGTCGAGCCGCCGACGACAATCGGGTGTCTCTCTTAGACGAGATGGAAGCCGACCCGTCGGTCGCAGTCGAATTGGCAGCAGCCTCGCTGATGAATCAATTCCATTCCTTGCTTCAGTCAGCTTTTCAGAATCGACCAGACATCAGCCAGGCCGCGTTGGCGCAGCTGCTGCACGTTTCCGCAGGCAGAGTCTCGCAGGTGCTCGGGGGTGAGGAGAATTTGAGGGTCTCCACCGTAGGTCGATACGCACGAGCGCTGGGGTATGACGTCTCCGTCTCCTTCGTTCCGCGCGAGCGAGTCGCCCCTCCGCTCAGTTCGAACCGTCGCGGTGCGGGCTCTGAATGGAATGACCTGTACGCTTCTGTCGTTTCAGATGGGCAACATCAGGCGCCACAATTCACTATTTCGCCCGCCCTCCCGGCAGCCATTCAGACGGTCGGGCCCCAGATTCATGTTGGACGAATCGATATAGACCGCACGGCGATTGCGTACGAGCTGCTTCGCCCAGAAGGCGCGCAGCGGGAGTCAATAAAGTGACCGACGAACTGAGTTTTTCGATCACCGACGTGGTCGTGCTTGAAACGTACTCCCGGCGTCGAGCGAATATTCAAACCGACGGTGTTACCGCGGAGATCAATTTCGAAGTAGTGCTCGCCACCATCGCAGTGAGTACGAATGCCCTCTATGTCGAGTCGCAGTATGTCGTCACACTTCGCGCGGAGAAGGACGCCGCTGGCGACCCTGAGCTGGCGCTCGCTCGCACAAGGGTCGGCGTGGTGATGGCTCCCAGTCGGCCCATCTCAGCCGAAGAGGTAGACGATGGGTCACTCCTTCCGTCTCAGCAACTCGCAAATCAGGCGGCCCAGCCGTATCACCGTCAATCGCTCCTGCACTTGTTCGTGCAGCTGGGTATGCCGCCCTTCATGCTTCCGGCCGAATTCGCTGCATCCGTAAGCGATCACTCTGTGCTCAAGGCTTAGGCAAAACAGACGCGGAGAAGTGCCCGGCTCTTCGGTGGAGGCGAGCCGCAGTCGGGCGCGGGTTAGTGGAAGGCGTGGCCGAGGGGGATGCGACGGGCGAAGTACGACGCGCACGCGGTGATGAGCGCCCCGAGGCCCAGCGCGATGGCCATTTGGCCGGCGAGAGCGGAGGGGTTCACTGCGGTGAGGCTCGTGTTGCCGCCGCCGATGGCCGCCGCCGCGATGCCGGTGATCAGCGCCAGACCCACCGACGACCCGACCTGGCCCGAGGTGGTGATCAGGCCGCCGGCAAGGCCCGCGCGGTGCGGCGGCAGCGAGCGAGTGGATGCCGCGGTCAGCACCACCACGGCCGTGCTCGCCCCCACCGCCTCGAGCACGATCAACGGAACCATCACGTAGAACGGCGGCTCGAACAGCGCCACCACGGCCAGCAGCGCGAGCGCGATCGCCGCCACCAGCGGCGCCGCAGTTCGAACGCTCTTCTCGCCGAGCCTTGTGATGACCCGCGGAACGAGCTTGCTCGTCACCGCCCCCGCCACCGCAGAGGGCAGCAGCCACAGCGCGGTCTGCACGGGGCTCAACCCGGTTACGATCTGCGCGTACAGCGACGTGTAGAACCCCATCACCGAAAGCCCGGCGATGAGCAAGATCGCGGCTCCGTTGGTGATTCCCACCCGCTTCGTGAACACGATCGCCAGGGGCAGAATCGGATGCTCGCTGCGCCGTTCGACCAGAACGAACACTCCGAGCGCCAGCAGCGCGACCACCGCACCTGCCAGACGAATCTGAATCTCGACCGAACTCGTCACGGCGAGCGTGACGCAACTGATGCCCACCAGAAACAGAAACGAACCGGGAATGTCGAAGTGCGCGCGCCGCAAGCGCTCTTCGCTCACCTGTCGCCTGCGGCCGATGTTTCGGGTCATCAGCAGCAGAACCGGGGCGATGGCGACGTTGATGAGCAGGGTCCAGCGCCAGTCGAGCACCTGCGTAAGCGTGCCGCCGACGAGTGCCCCGACCGTGCCGCCGACGGTGGCCGTCACCGACCAGGTGGCGATGGCGCGTTCGCGATCGTGCCCCGGCGAAGTCGAATCGGTGAGTAGAGCGAGCCCTGCCGGGGAGAGCAGGGCCGCGCCAAAGCCCTGCATTACCCGGAAGAAGAGCAACCATCCGAACGTGGGCGAGAGCCCCGCGCCAAGGCTCGCGAGGGCGAACAGCCCCAGCCCGAACCGCAGGCAGGGCACCGCGCCGAACAGATCGGCGATGCGCCCGCCCAGCAGCAGGCTGCCGGCGACGGCCAACGCATAGGCGTTCGCGACCCACGGCAGGCTGGCTACGGGTACGTTCAGGTCGGCCGCGAGCGACGGCAGCGCGATGGTGAGCACGGCGCCATCGAGCACAACGATCAGCTGCGTTACCGATGCCACGGCGACGGCGCGGCCCGAATGCGCCGCCGAATGAATCGCCGTCATCGACCGCGAGTACTGCCTGTGGGTGCTCCAACGTCGGCGAACGAGGTGAACGAGTACGACGTGGCCGTCACGCCGCTGAACCGCGCAGGCTCGATGCCTGTGGCGGTGCCGTTAATCGCGACCAGGGCGAACCGAACTCCCACGAAGGTCTCTGCGGTTTCGGCCGAGAGAAGCCGGGCGGTTCCTCTCCCAACCTCGGTCAAGGCGCCGGGCGCTGCCGCGTCGCCGAGGCGAATCGAGAATGCGTACGCCGCGGCCGTCGCTTCGATGCGAAACAAAACCGAGCCGCTAGCCGCGCCGAGGTCGATGACAGCCTCCGAGGTGAGATCGTCGAGGGTTCGAGTGAAGCGCGCCTGGTGTGAACCATCGGCGAGAGTCGAGACGAGCAGCGAGAAGTAGTGGTTCTCGTCGCCGTAGGCCGCGATTCCGGCCGCAGCCGGCGCATCCGGAATCGAGTCGAGCGTCGCCTCGAACACCGCATCGTCTTCACGCTGCGCGAGAAAGACCGCACCGAGTGCGATGGTGCCGCCGTTGCTCGCAAGGTCTGTGCCGAACGGCAGACTCACGCTATCGACAGTCTGCGCGCTAACGGCGGCAACGGGTGCGCCGGCACCCGCGGGGGTCACCTCCGGCCCGGTAGCCGCCGTGCTGTTGACCACGTTCGCGTCTACACCGCTGCGCTCGCTGAAGCCTTGCGCGTCGAGGCCGTCGGGCGCGATACCTACCGTGTTCCACCCCGCACGCCAGAATCCGTGCGCAGCGCGAATGATGTCGAGCGGGATCTCTCTCGCAGTGACGGCCGAACTCGCGACCGAGGCGCCGGGCAGAGCGCGCCCGGGCCTCACCACGAGTTCGGTGGTTCCCGCGCTACCGATCACCGGCCATCCGTCGACCCAGTCGACTGGAAGCAGAAACGTCTCGCGTCCGAGGTTGTGGTGCGACACGAAGCCGCCGTGTGCGAGGTGCCGCGTGCCGAGGCAGACTGCCCACCACGATCCGTCGGGCGCGTCGACCAACTCGGCGTGACCGAGGGTCTGAATGGGATGCCCGACCCGGTTGCGATGCGTCAGAACCGGGTTGTTCGGGGCGGGCTCGAACGGCCCCCACGGCGAACGGCTCCTCGCGCACGACTGCATGTGCCCCTTCCAGCTGCCGCCCTCGGCGCTGAACAGGTAGTACCAGTAGCCGATGCGGTACAGGTGCGGGCCTTCGATGTCGTTGGTGACGAATCCGCCGTAGTTCTGGGTCAGTTCGCGCAGTTCACCGAGTTCACCGGTTGTGATGTTGAGTTCGGCCTGAACGACCGGGCCCAGCCGCCCATCGGCCCGGGGCGCGAGCGTGCGACGGGTGTAGTACCAGGTTCCGTTGTCGTAGAGCAGCGAGGGGTCGAAGGCGACGGTGTCGATCCAGACGGCGTCAGACCACTCGCCCGCCGGATCGGTGGTGCTCACCACGAAGTTGCCCTGCTCGTCTGCGACATTCGTGCACACCAGGTAGAACGTGCCCTCGGCGTAGCGCAGGGTTGGTGCGAAGAGCATGAGACCGCCGGGCTTGCCGTCGCGACGGTACTGGGCAGGCCGAGTGATGGCGCCGCCGATGATGCGCCAGTTCACCAGATCGGTGGAATGCCGAATCGTCACCCCGGGCAAGAAGTTGAACGTCGAGGTGGCGAGGTAGAAGTCGTCGCCCACTCGAATCAGCGAAGGGTCGGGCGCAGTGCCTTTGACCACAGGGTTCTCGTACACGGTTTCGGTCACGGTGTCAGACACGGGTTCCTTCTGAGTTCGACGGTTGGGGCAGAGAGTCGGCAGATGTGGAGGTTCTGGTCGGGTCGGCGCCCGAACGCCAGCCGCTGAAGTGTGCCGCGGGCGAAGTGGATGCTCGGCCACCGTCACCCGAATACATTCCGTTTGCGGCATATGCGTCGTCGTGTGTGCGCCGTGCACCGTGGGCATACATGCCGATCACGGTTCCGGTGAACCCGGCGGCGACCTCGGTAGAGAGGTAGCGACTATCCAATGTGGCGAGCATGTGCCACCCCGCTTCGTCGGAGACGAGATAACTGAATTCGAAGAATCCGCTGCCCGTAATGGGATTCGTCTCGAGATTAGGCACAGCCTGAACCTTCAGTCGCACGGCGCCCGATGACACGGATGCGCCCGCCACCACCTGCGTGAGGTCGCCGATTCGCGTTATCACCTCGACGGCGTAGCGATCGGCGCCGGGCGGAGCGTCAGACCCGGCACCGCGATCCGCGATCGTGATGCGGTAGTGATGGCGTTCGTCGCGGCGAGCCACAAGGCCGCCCTCGAGAGACTCCGCCGCGTCGTCGTGCTCCGCCGCGTCGTCGAGCCGCACGGTCACCTCCGCGAAGTAGCTGTGCGCGCTCTGCCGCCGCCCCACGAAGGCCGGAGTGCCGGCGTCATCGAGGGTGGCCGCGGTTGGCGCGAGCGCGAGTTCACCGTTACCGACGCGAGCGAAGGTGGGGTGGGCGGTACGGATGAAGAGCCATCCAGGGTCGAGAGTGCCCGACACGAAGTCGTCGGCGAACGCTGACGAGACCGGGGTGCCCGCGAGGCCTGTGGTCAGCGCCACACGTTTGTCGGTGCCGAAGACGGGCCACCGGGCATCCGCTTCGCCCTGCCACGACACCGAAACGAGAAACGTTTCTCGGCCGAGCAACTGGTAACCGTGGCCGCCGAGGGGCCGACTGCCGAGAACGACCGCGAACCATTGACCGTTCGGAGTCTCGACGAGATCGGCGTGCCCCACCGACTGAATTGGCGACGACAGGCCGCGGTGGGTGAGCACCGGATTGTCGGGATGCGGCTGATACGGCCCCTCGATGGCAGTCGACCGGGCGACGGTGACCGCATGGCCGGCGCTCGTGCCGCCCTCGGCGATGACGAGGTACCAGTACCCGCCGACGAGGTAGAGGTGCGGGCCTTCGGGGGCGTTGCCGCCGGTGCCCGCCCAGAGTTCGACCTCGTCGCTCAGGGGTTCGCCCGTGCTGAGGTCGATGAAGAAGCCGCGGATGCTCGTTCCGGTCGAATAGTGAAAGAACGCCCGGTCGCCAGCATCTGCGCCGCGGCCGTCGCCAGCGAGGTAGTCGCCGTGACTGACGCCGTGACTTGCGCCGTGACTGACGCCGTGACTTGCGCGGTGACTCGCGCGGTGACTCGCGCCGTCGTCGCGTGCTGCGACCGCGCCCTCTCTCGGCACGAACACCAACGACGGATCCCACCCCGACCCCGCGATGCGAACCGGGTCGCTCCACGGCCCCGCAGCGCTTTGGGCTGTCATCAGAAAGTGCCCCCAGCCCACCAGCGTGCTGGTGAGGTAGAACGTGCCCGCGTGGTGCCGCAGCGTGGGAGCGAATAGCCCCAGCGACGACGGCGCAGCGCTCAGGTCGAGCTGGCTGTCGCGTGTGACAACATTGCCGATCTGGCGCCAGCTCACGAGGTCGGTGCTCGTGTAGACGGGCAAGCCCGGCAGGTATTCGTTGGTGCTGGTGACCAGAAAGTAGTCGTCGCCGACCCGGCAGATGCTGGGGTCTGGGTGAAAGCCCGGCAGTATGGGGTTCGGAGCGTCAGAACGTGCGCGGTGCACTCGTGAACCCCACTCGACCCACTCTGAATTCGAACCAGTGCGGGCCGTCGCCTTCGGGCAGCGGCAGCCAAGGGCCTCGCCCGGTGTCGTGCACATCGCTCCAGCGAATGCCCACGGCCACTTCGATTACAGCGCTGCGGCCGGGCCAGTCGCCCACCTCGAGCGCCACGCGGTTCCAGGCGATTGGCAGCGGCCGGGCGTGCGCAGTGCGAACCGTGCCGTCGGCCGAGGTGAGGCGCAGCATCGGCCTCACTCGCCGGCCCACCAGCCCGGGCCCGTCGACGTCGAAGCTCGCGAATGCGAACGCGGCGTCGCTCAGGTCGAACGTGCGGCCGCCGGAGTCGAGCACGAGCCACTCGTCGACGTCGGGCCTGAAATCGGCGAGCGTCACGGTGAGCGTCGGGGCGGGCAGCGGCTCGTGGTACACGGGGGTGCAGATGATGTCGTGCTCGTCGAGGCGAACCGCTGCGGTGGTGCTCTGCGGCAGCCACGTGCTCGAGACTCCGTCAGACAACCAGGTCTCGCCCGAGAGGGCTCGGCGGTTCGGCTGAGCAGCAGGGTCGTGGCGTTCGGGTAAAACGACGGCCGCCTTGACAAAGTGGATGCCCGGGCCGAACACGAGCATCCGCTCACCACCGGGTGCCTCGGCCCCGCCGACGAGCACCGATCGCGTTGCCGCCTCCGCCGGTGCCACGACTGAGCCAGTGGCCAAACCGGCCCCCTCGACGGCAGACGCGACAGTCGCCACCTCGGCCCCGTCGACGAGCACCGCGCCGGTTACCTCGCCCGGCAGGGCCACCTCGGCCACCGCGCCCACCGGAACGGTCACCTCGAGGCAGTACTCGCCGCCCTCGTACGACCACTGCGCCCGAATATCGCCGCGCGGCGTCAGTCGCTCGAACGACATCGAATTGACGAGCCCGACGAGCGCGGGGGCGATGGTGAACCGCCGGAACCCCGGCTCAGTCGCCCGCAGTCCCGCGACGTACCGCCAGGCCCAGGCCGCGTACGGAGCCCCGAGGCCGATGTGATCGAGCGAGGCGACGCCCACGTTCTCGTTGTCGATCCACCAGGTCTCCCAGAAGGTGCCCGGGCCGTCGACGAGCATCGATCCGATGCCGGGTTGCTCGCGCTGGCGAATCGCCGCCAGCAGCGCAGTGCCACCATCGGCACGCGCGAGTGCCTCCACCACGGCTTTCGTGCCAGGGAACCCGCTCGAGAGCCGATCGCCACGAGCCGCGACGGCGAGCCGCAACCGGTCGCTCAAGAACTCGTGGTCTGCGGGCTCGGCCAGCCCGGTGACGATGGCGACGGCGTTCGAGCCTTGTGAATCGTTGCCCCAGGTGAGCTCGACGTCGTCGCGCAGGTGCCTGCGCGCCCCCTCGACAACAGCGTCGGCCTGCTCGCGGCGCAGAGCGGCCTCGTGCGGTGCGCCCGCGGCCTCCTCGAGATCGGCGAGCTGACGAAGCGAGGTCACCACCGCGCCGGTCTGCAACAGCACCGGCGGAGTCTGCTCAAATGCGAGCCAGTCGGCGCCGTAACTGATGTCGGCCCGGGTCACGATGCCGTCGTCGAGCGCGTTCACCTGCCAATCGGCCCAGCGGTGCATGGCCGGCAGTAGCTCGGTGATGATCGAGGCATCGCCGGTGGCCCACCACGTTTGCCACGGAATCTCGGTCATCGCCGAACCCCACACCGGGTCGGCGGGCTGAACACCCTCGGGCCCGAGCAGGTTCGGCGAGACGCCGACGATTCCGCCGTCGGGTTGGGCGTCGAGCGCCACATCGGCCAGCCAGTTGCGGTACACGCCCGTGAGGTCGATGTGCGCCAGACCCGCTTCGGCTGAGATCGAGGCGTCGCCCGTCCATCCGCCTTGCTCGCGGGTGGGGCAGTCTGACGGATACCCCGGCGTGTTGTTGTACTGCGTTCGCGCCGCCATCTCGACCAGGCTGTTCAGCTCTGGTGAGTCTGACGTGAGGGTGCCGATCTGCTCGGCCGCCGAGTGCAGCACCCCGGCCGTCAGCGTTGCACCGACGTCGGGCGCGATGTTGCGCACCTCCACGTACCGAAAGCCGAACGAGGCAAACCACGGTTCGGCCGTTTCGTCGCCTCCCTTCGCGGTGTACGCGAAGACCTGTCGTTCTCGCTCGCGGTCGTTGGGCAGCCGGATGTTCGTGGTGTCGACCCGCCCGTTCGCATCGAGTTTCTCGCCGTGCACCACCTCGAGCCGCACTCCGGCGGTCACCCCGTGCAACTCGAGTGACACCCGTGCCGAAACGTTCTCGGCCAGTTCGTAGACGCGAACATCCGGAGCCGGCGCGCCGATCTGCGTCGCGTTCAGACGCCGCACGATACGAATGGGCGGCCCGGCGTCGGGTTCGATGACGCCCGAGTGCCCGGTGCGGTCGGAGCTCGGGGTGGTTGCCGGGGGAGCGGGCGTGCCCACTGCGGGGGTTCCCGCCGCGGCGGCGGCGTCATTGGCGGCGGCCGATTCGGTGAGAATTGCGGCCACGGAGGCGGTTGCTGCCTCGGAGAAGAGGGCGACCGGGTCGGCGTGACGGCCAGCATCGCCGATGGGCCTGCCACCGGGTGCGGCCCATGAGTCTGCAATTCGGTTGTCGTGTTCTTCGAGATAAAACGGGTCGTCGGCGATGAGCGAGGTGCGGGAGAGCTGCCACTCGGGCGAGGTGCCGATGCTCTGCACCGAGTCGTCGCTGAACTCGATGCGTAGCTCGGCGATGACGCGGGGCTGGTCGAGAACGAGGCGGTAGTGGCTCAGAATGGCGGCAACTGCGAACCGGTGGGTCGTGCCGGTGGCCATGAGGAGGTGCGTGACGTCATAGCTTCGCGATATGGAACGTTTCAGCGAAGAATCAGTCGGGTCGTTCGCGTCGGGGTTCACGGCGGTTCCGTCGATGAACGGCCGAATCCGGCCCGCCCCGGCGAAGTGCACGGTGGCGCGCGTGATGGCTGGGGTGCCTGTGCCGACATCGAGTGCGCGGGCGCCCAGTTCGAAGTCGATGAACGCCGCTTCGGTGGAGGCGAACGTGATCCACAACGCGTTCCAGTCGGCCGCGCTGAACGGGCCCGTCACGATTTCGGCAGGAGCCGACCATCCCGAAACATCACCGTTTTCGTCGGTGACGCGCACGGCCCACCACGCCTGTGAATGCGGGGCAAGAGGGGTGCCACCCCAGGCGATCGCACGGTTTTCCGCCGATTCCACCCGGCCAGAGGCCCAAACAAGCCCCAATGGTTCTGTTCGAGAGTCACGGAATGGCGCGTCGAGGTCGCCGTCTGCCTGAGCGTCACGCGCCTCCAACGGTTCGCCCGCGGTCAGCGCAGCGAGTTCGAGAGCCGTGCGCGCCGCGACGATTTCGTAGGCGACCTGCTGCTGTAAATTGCGAACGAGCGGCACGACCCACGAGAGGCGGGGGGTGGGCGACGACGCGACGGGAAGCGCGACGCCCGGTTCGTGGTCGTCGGCGAGGCGATCATCCACCATCAGGCGAATGGGTACCGAAACCTCGGCGGCGTGTGCCGAACCGTGTGTGTGCTGCATTGCAAGAGCCTCTCCGGGCGCGAAATGAAACCTTTCAGCGCCAGGCTCATATTTTAGCCACAGATCGCTTCGGGGCGATAGTTCTGGTAGAATCCTATGAAACGTATCAGCCGACGATGGCGGTCGGGGCCGGAATGTGGCACGGTTGCTGGCGCGTCGTCGTCGGGTGAACACGATGAACACGGCTGGCGGCAGGCGGCGGGCGCACTTCGCGCGAATGGCCGGCCAGATGCTCCGGTTATGCGACGAGCTGGGCCAGCGACAACAGGGGATGAGCGGCAACAAACGAATGGTGAGCACATGAAACCCAACGTCGGAATTCGGGAGGTGGCCGAGCACGCCGGAGTGTCGGTCGGCACCGTGTCGAACGTGCTGAATCACCCGAAGAATGTCACGCCCGCCAACTTGGCGAAGGTTCAGCGGTCGATGCTCGAACTCGGTTTCGTGCGCAACGACCTCGCGCGTCAGTTGCGTATGGGTGCAGGCAGCACCATCGGGCTGGTGGTGCTGAACATCTCGAACCCGTTCTTCGCCGATCTGGCGCACGCGCTCGAGGCCGAGGCCGAGCTCAACGGCCACACGGTCATCCTGGGCTCGAGCGACCAAAACGCCGAACGCGAAGACCGTTACATCGACCTCTTCGAGGAGCAGCGTGTGCGCGGAATGCTCATTGCTCCGCTCGACGGCGTCACTCCGCGCCTGTCGCGGCTGCGTTCGCGCGGAACCCCGGTGATCTTGTTCGACAGCTCTGCCGACCCTGAGCACTTCTGCTCGGTGACCCTCGACGGCACGGCGGGTGGGTACATGGCCACGAGCCACTTGATCGAGACGGGCAGGCGCAGCATCCTGTTCGCCGGCGGCCCGTTCTCGCAGGTGGGCGAACGACTCACCGGTGCGAGCAAAGCCGCTCGCGAGCACGAGGGTGTGACGCTCTCGCTGATGGAGACGAACGACCTCACCGTTGCCGAGGGGCGAGAGGTGGGCGACAGAATTCTCGCGATGCCCGCGGCGTCGCGACCCGATGCGATTTTCGCGGCCAACGACCTGCTCGCAGTCGGCATTCTGCAGTCGCTCATTCTCGCGTCTGACCTGTCGGTGCCCGACGATATTGCGCTGATCGGCTACGACGACATCGACTTCGCCGCCTCGACCATGGTGCCGCTCTCGACCATTCGCCAACCGCGCGACCTGATTGCGCGCGAGGCGCTTCGGCTGCTGCACGAAGAGGCCGACGCGGGTTCGGGGCACGTGCACGGTCGACACTTGTTCATGCCCGAGCTCGTGGTGCGCGAGAGCACGCGGTCTGCCGGTGCCGCTGCGGGTGCCGCGGGTGCTGCGGGTGGCGCGGGTGTCGCGGGTGGCTCGGTGGCCAGCTCCGACGCCTCAACCGCCCGCGGCACCGCGGCGAAGCGCACCGGTGCCTGACGTTTACGCGGCCGATCAGCTGCCGCTCTTCACGACCACGCGCACACAGGATGCCCGGCTCGCCGCCTCGTTCGATCGCCTCTGCCAGCCCGACTACGACACCGCGGCGGTCATCGCCGAGACCATCGTCGACGCGTGGCCCGGCGATCTCGCAGGCCGCCTTCTGCTCTCGCTGTCGCGTTTCGCGCGCGCCGGATTTCCCGCCCTGCCGCACGCCACCGAACTCGTCGAGGGCATGCTCGAAGCGGTGAATGCCGAGGGGTACTTCGGCGAGGTGCTGGGTGAGGTGGTCGACGAGCAGCAGGTGGCCTGCCACGGCTGGGTCGTGTCAGGCCTGTTGCAGTATGCGGCGGTCAGTGGGGATGCCCGGGCATCCGTCGCCGCGTTTCGCATCGTCGACGCGCTGCTGTTGCCCGCCCTTGCGCGGCTCGACTCGTACCCATTCGAGCGCGACACCTCGGCTGATGTGGGGGAGGCCTCGGGTAGCGCCGAGGTCATTCTGAACGGATGGCGACTCTCGACCGACATCTGGTGTGTGTTTCTCGCTTTGAACGGGCTGGTTCCGAGCTTTCAGCAGTCGGGGCGGTCTGACATCGCGGCGGCCATCGTTTTGCTGCGCGCGGTGCTCGACCGGGTCGACGTGGTGGCCAAGCGGGCGCAGCTGCACGCTACCCTCGCGGCTGCGCGCTGCCTGGCCGACTTCGCGGAGGCTGGCGGGGTCGCTGCCCGACCCGCGGTGGCCGGCGGGGCGGGTGGCCCGGTCGACTCGTCGCGGGATACAGCCGTTGTCGCGGACGCGAACGGTAGCGCCGATGCCACCGCCGCTGCCGCTGCCACCGCCACCGCCACCGCCACCGCCGAGTTTCGTGCCGCCGCGGCAACCGCCGTCCGGCTCTACAACGCGTACGCAGCCCACGGCCGCACGCTCAACTACGCCACCTTCAACTGGTTCGGCCGCCCCGATTCGTGGACCGAGCCGTGCGCCATCGTCGACTCCCTCGCCCTGGCCTACACGCTCTGGCGGCTCACCGGCGAACAGCGCTACCTCGACGACGCTCAGCGGATCGAGTACAACGCCCTCGACACCGCTGAGCGCGCGAACGGCAGCTTCGGGCTCGATTCAGTGATGACTCCCGAGCATCCTGAGCTGCGCGAGGTACACCCCGACGCACGCTGGTGCTGCACCATGCGCGGAGCGCTCGGCCTGCTCGAAGCGCGCGAGAACTCCGTGGCGCTTGCCTCAACGGCGGCGCCGTCGTCGTCAGCGTCAGCACCCGTGTCGGCTCGCGGCGCCTCGGCGCCAGTGAACGGGGTGGCGATCGTGCCGACATCGGGGCTCGCGCTAGACATCGTCGGCTTCCACTCCGGCACGATCGCGGTTGCTGCAGGCTCCGCAGGCGAATGGATGCTCCGCGAAACCACCGCGTACCCCGCCGCCCCCGAAGTGCGCTTCGACGTGATTCGCGCGCCCGAGAACGCCGTGCCGCTCACCCTCACGCTGAGGTACCCCGGCGGCAGCCAGACGCTCGTGCTCGCCCCGCGGGTGGGCGCGGCAGTCGAGGCCGAGATTCCGCTGGCGGTCACGGAAGAGTCGGTGGGCAGCGGGCTTGTGGCGGTGTTTCGCGGCCCGGTGCTGCAGAGCATCCATTCGGCTGGCACACAGCAGGCGTTACAACCCGACCTGACCTCAAAAGCTTGACATACCCCCGAAGGGGGGTAAAACTGAACCTGCTCGAAATTGAAACGTATCAGATGAAACGTATCACTCACATGCTCGAGCAGGAGGAGCAACACGAATGACGAAGTTCGACGACCCTTCAGAGAAGAAGGACGCTGTGCCTTCAGCGGAGAAGGAATCAGGTTTCACCACACCCCGGCGCTCGTTTCTGATCGGCTCGGCGGCCGCAGCAGCAGGGGCTGCAGCACTCGCCGTTTCAGGCGCCAGCCCGGCTTTCGCGGCGGGGCCGCCGTTGCCCAACCCAGGGCCTCAGCCCGACTTCAGTAGCCCGAACAGCCTGGGCCAGGCCGCTCGAAACCGCGGTTCGTCAGCCAGCGCCAATCGCAAGGCGACGCAAATCGGCATCGGCTACGAGACCTGGTTCGACGCCGTGGGTTGGCCTCGACCCGAAGCCGAACCGATTCTCGGCCACTACAGCTCGCTCGACGAAGGCGTCATTCGCCAGCACGCCGCCTGGATCACCTACGCCGGAATCGACCACATCATCGCCGACTGGTCGAACAACCTCGGCGGTAACTGGACGAGCGGAACAGCGGCGAAGATCATCGCGGGCACCGACAAGGTGTTCGAGGTCTACTCGAAGATGCCGGCCAACGCTCGCCCGCAGATCGCGATTCTGCTCGGCGTCGACAATGGCCAGGCCGGCACCGACAACTTCAACGCGCAGATCGATCAGATCAAGACGAAGTACCTGGCGAACAAGGCCTACAACTCGTTGCTGGTGCAGCACGACGGAAAGCCGCTGCTCACCATCTACACTGGTGCCCGAACCACCGACCCGCCGACCTGGTCAGACCCCGCATTCACCGTGCGCTGGATGGGCGCGTTTCGCGAGATCGTGCTGAACCCGGGCGGCCAGTGGAGCTGGGTAGACCGCGTCGCGTACGCCAATGGAGCCGAGACCGCCATTTCGGCCTTCGACTCGGCCGCGTTTTCGGGCTGGAGCGCCGATGCGCCCTGGTCGGTGCAGAAGGTCACCACTCAGCCGGCGTTCAACGTGTCGCTCGATGAGGTGATCGCCACCTCGCAGCCTTCGGGCAACGCCGACCAGAAGACCGGAAACCTGACCAGCGCCCCGTTCACCATCACTCAGCGCGTCATCTCGTTCAACGCCATCGGATTCGACATGAGCGCCGGTAGCGACCTGCCGAACCTCGATGGGCGAAACGTCTATCTGCTGAAAGACGCCACCACCGGCGCGATTCTGCGGTCGGCCGTGCCGCCGGGCGACTCGACCCGGCTGTATGTGCGGCAGTGGAACGTCGCCGATCTCGTCGGCCGCAGCGTCGTATTTCAGGCAGTGAACAACAGCACGCTCGGCGGATTGGGCTGGTTCGGGTTCACCGCGCTCATTCAGCAGCGGCCCGAGCAGATGACGGCCGTAGTCGCCAACCCGGGCAACGAAGGCCCGGGGTCGTTCGCCAACTGGGACACGCACAACCGCAACTCGGGCGCCAACCTGGTGGAGATGATCGCGAACGCCTACCGCATCGAGCCCGAGTTCTTGACGATTCAGCAGTGGAACGAGTTCGGTCGCCCCGACCAGTTCAGCGTCGCAGGCAGCAACGACATCGAGCCCACAAAGATCACCAAGCTCGCGGGCGCCGACTCCGACGGGTGGGGGTTCTACTACCTCAAGCTCGTGCGCGACCTGGTAGATCAGTACCGCTCGGGTGCGGCGTTCCCGGCGGTGACGCTCGACAGCCGGTACCCGTAGCGGGCGGGCGTGGGGTGCCCGGCACGTTTCGTGCGGTCGCGCGCGGGTCGGGCACCCCGAGGCCCACAATTGAGTCAGCAGTTTTAGAAGGAGTCGCCGTGTCATCACCCATCGCTGCCGCTGCCGCTGCCGCCGCCGCTGTCGTCGTGACCGATCGGCTCGTCACGTTCGGCCACGAGGGCGAGCCGGCCATCTCGGTGCCGGTTCGCGTGTATTCCACTGGCGGTGCGGCATCCGCAGACATTTTCGTGTGGATGCACGGCGGCGGCTTCACGGGCGGTGACCTCGACATGCCCGAGTCCGACTGGGTGTGTCGCGAGCTCGCCGCGCGAACCGGGCGAACCGTCATCGCGGTCGACTACCGCCTGGCGACCCCCGACGGGCCGCACTACCCGATTCCGTCAGACGACGTTGTCGCGGTCTGGCGCGCGGCCTCGGCCAACCCTCGAAGTTTCACCGCGCACTCAGCCGTAGGCGAATCGGGGTCGCGCATTTCGATGGGCGGAGCTAGCGCTGGAGCGAACCTCGCCGCGGGGGCGGTATTTCGATTGAGGGATGCCGGGCATCCACTGCCCGACTCGGTGGTGCTGGTCTACCCGACCTTGCACGCCGACCAGGGGCCGCACTCAGCCGCGACTATGCAATCGTTGAGCGTCGTGCAGCCGGGCGAGCCGCGCTTTGAGCCGCTGGCCATCGCCGCGATGTACGCCACCTATCTCGGGGCCGAGCCTCCGTTCGGCCCTTCGCCGGCCGTGCCGGGCCTGCTTGCACCCGCCGACTTTCCGCCGACCTTCATCGTCACGAGCGACATCGACGACCTGCGCACATCGGGCGAGCTCTTCGGCGCGGCGCTTGCGCTCGAGGGGCGCGAGGTGCACATCGTGCGGGAGTACGGCACGCGGCACGGGCATCTGAACAGCCCCGAGCATCCCGGTGCCGCCTCCTCGATCGCGCGCATCGCAGCGTGGCTCGACGCCCACTGATCGCGTCTCGACTGCCGTGACTGCGGCTCGATCTTGCCGGCGACAGCTTGACGACCGGCCCCGTCTGACGTCGGCTACCCTCTCTGACGTCGGCTACCCCGTCTGACCTCGGCCAGCCCCTCTGCCTCAAACGGTGAGGATTCGAGCCGTGAAGCTGGCGAGCGCCGCGGTTGCGGCCCGCGAAACGGCCGCGTTCGGCACGAGAACGGGGAAGGCGTGAAATCCGCCGGCCCACACGTGCAGCTCGGCGTTGATGCCGGCCGCCCAGAGCCCACTCGCGTAGGCGACCGCTTCGTCACGAAACACCTCGGCGCTTCCGCAGTCGATATACGTCTGCGGCAGGCCCGAGAGATCTGTCGCTCGTGCCGGAGCCGCGTAGACAGACACATCGTCACCACCGCGACGGTCGCCGAGCAGGGAGCTCCAGCCGAAATTGTTCGCCTGCCTGTCCCACACCCCGACGCCGTCGATCTGCTCGGCTGAAACAGTGCGGTCGCGGTCGTCGAGCATGGGGCACATCAGAATCTGCGCGTGAAGCGCCGGGCCCTGACGGTCGCGCGCCAGCAGAGCGGTTCCTGCTGCGAGGCCACCGCCCGCGCTCGTTCCCACGATCACGATGCGCGCCGGGTCGATGCCGAGCAGGTCGGCGTTCGCTGCCGTCCACTCGAGCCCGGCGTAGCAGTCTTCGACCGGGAAGGGGTCTGGATGCTCGGGGGCGAGCCGGTACTCCACGGTCACCATGACGGCGTCGTGAACGAACATCCATTCGTCGAACGAAGCCAGGTTGTCGAGGCGGCTGCCCACGATCATCCCGCCACCGTGAATCGTGTAGAAGCAGGCAGCCGAGCCCGTGTGCCCGGGGCGTGAAATCGTCGAGACCACGATCTCGTCGCCGCGGTACCCGCTGATGGTGAAGTCGCGTCGTTCGAGCCCGCGCGCTCGCAGGGCCTCGTCGATCTCTTCATCGCTGAGGTCAGGAGTTCGCGCGAACGGCAGCATGTCGGCCGTCATGGCGAAAGGCGTATCGGTAAGCGATGCGCCGTACAACGCGGCGAGTTCGGGGTCGAACGGCGGGTGGGGGCGTTGGGCGGTCACGATTGAGCGGTGCGCGGGTGAATGGGGCACCGCTGAGCGGTTCGCGGGTGAATGGTGCGCGGCTGAGCGGTGCGCGGTTGAATGTGGCGCAGCTGAGCGTGGCGCGGCTGAGCGGTGCCCCATTGACCGGAGCGCGGCTGAATGGTCACGGCCGGCCGCTCACGACGGGTCGACCGGCAGCGCAGAATACGGGTGGGCTGCGATGCGCATCGGGGGCTCGGCGAGCAGATCGATGATCTCATCGCGCAGCTCGTCGGCGAGATCGCTGTTCTCGTACGCAGCCTTCGACTCTTCAGAGGTGAACACTTCGACGTTCCACAGCACATCGGGGTCGTCGTCTTCGCGCAGAATCGTGTACCGGTTCGACGAGTTCGACTTCTGCATGCCGACCGTGGCCAGTTCGAAGAGCCGGTCGCCCATTCCGGGCTTGGCGTGCATCTTGATGATGTAGGCGGGCTGATCCTGAAGTGCCATGTCATTCTCCGATTCGCTTACTCCGTACACCGTTCGATGTAGTGTTGTTCCCACGGTACACGTGCATGATGGTGGTGACAAGCAAGGAGATTGGATGCCCGACAAGTCGTTCGAGAGGCCATCGGTCGATCGCGCGCTCATCTGGGCTCGGCCGGAGCGTTCGGCGAAAGGCCCCGCTCCCGCCCGCAGCCGCAACGAGATCGCTGCAGCGGCCGTCGCCTTGGCTGACGCCCACGGCATTGAGGCGGTCTCGATGCGCAAACTCGCGGCCACTCTCACCATCGGCGCGGCCTCGCTCTACAGCTACGTGCTCAGCAAAGACGAGCTGCACGACCTCATGGTCGATTGGGTCGAGGGTGCGGATGCCCCGCTGCCGCCCCTGACCGGCGACTGGCGAGCCGATCTCACCGACCTCGCGCACCGAATTCGGCGCACCATTCACCGGCACCCGTGGCTCACCAGTCTCGCGGCCGGTCGGCCGAGTTTCGGCCCGAACTCGCTCGCCTCCATAGAGCACGGCCTTGCGGCGATGGATGCTCTCGACCTCAGCATCGACGACAAACTCGTCACCAGCGAGGCCCTGCACTCCTTCGTACGCGGATTCGTCACGCGAGAACTCGCCGAAGAGCAAGCCCTGCAACGAGGTGGCCTCACCGCCGAGGCGTGGGGGCGCGCCGCCCGGCCGTACATGGAGTCGATCATCGAGGGCGGCCTGTACCCCCGCTTCGCTCACGTTGTTCGAGACGCACAACTGCCCCACGAGCCAGACAGCCGCGCGCTGATTTTCTCAACCGCGCTCAACCGCGTATTGAACGGCCTGATCGCGGGCGCTCCCTAGACCCGGTTCTGCGACGTCTATCGCCGCGGTTCGTACCGAACGGGCGCGAAAGTGGTTGCCACAAGGGCCCGCAACGACTCGAGTGACGCATCGGCGCCCACGAAGCCGGCGGCGCGCGCCTGCACGAGCACGTTACCGATCGCGGTCGCCTCCACCGGCCCCGCGAGCACGGTTCGGCCGGTGCGGTCGGCCGTCAGCTGGCACAGCAGCCCGTTCTGCGACCCGCCGCCCACAATGTGAATGACCCGGATGCTCGACCCCGACAACTCCGCGGCCTGCTCGATGGTCGTGGCATACGCCGCCGCCAGGCTCTGCAGAATCGACCGCGTGAACTCGGCAGGCGTCTGCGGTGCGGCGAGCCCACGCTCAACGCACCATGCCGCAATGCGCGCGGGCATGTCGCCGGGCGCGATGAACCGCTCGTCTGCGGCATCGAACTCAGAGACGGGCGCGGTGACGGCGGCAGCCTGCGCGAGCAGCACCGTCAGGTCGATCGCGGCCCCCGATTCACGCTCCCAGGTACGCACCGACTCCGACAGCAGCCACAGCCCCGAAACGTTCTTCAGAAACCGCACCCGCCCATCGACGCCGCCCTCGTTCGTGAAGTTCGCGGCTCGCCCGGCCTCACTGATCACCGGTTGCTCGAGCTCCACCCCCACGAGTGACCATGTTCCACTCGAAATGTACGCGAACTCATCACTCGTCACCGGAACCGCCACCACCGCCGACGCCGTATCGTGCGACCCCACCGCTACCACGCTCAACCCGCGGCCGCGGCTGCCCGTACCGCCGCCGAGTCCGCCTGCGCCGCCGAGTCCGCCCGCGAGCCCAAGTCCGCCCGCGAGCCCGAGCCCGCTCGCGCGACCTCCATTCCTCCGCGGCGCTCCGAGCGCTTCCGCCACGTCGGGCAACAGCCCGCCCAGCACGTTCCCGGGCTCGATGAGCGGGGGCAGCAGTGCTGGCGCGATGCCCAGGAGGTGCAGAAGCTCGGCATCCCACGCCCGCGTCGAAGGGTTCAGCAGCCCTGTGGTCGACGCGTTCGTGATCTCGGCCGCACCGACACCCGTGAGCCAGTACCCGATCAGGTCGGGAATCAGCAGCGCGCCATCGGCCAGCGCCAGGTCTCCGGATGCCCGGTCGGCGGCCAGCTGAAACACCGTGTTGAACGGCAGATGCTGCAACCCAGTGCGCCGATAGAGCTCCTCGGCAGAGATGCGTTCGTGCACATCGGCGACCGCTGCAGAAGTGCGGTCGTCGCGGTAGTGATACGGAACCCCGAGCATCCGCCCCCCGCGCAGCAGCGCGTAGTCAACGGCCCACGAGTCGACGCCGATCGATGCCAGCTCGGGCTCTTCGCGCACGGCCGTGCGCAGCCCCGCGAGCGCTGAGCGGTACAGCTCGACGATGTTCCAATGCAGCCCGAACCCAGATGCCTCGTAGAGCCGCACGGGCTCGTTGGCGAACCGCGCCACCGACCGCAGCGAGAGCTCATTCGGCCCGACGCGGCCGAGCATCACCCGGCCGCTGGTGGCGCCCAAGTCGACGGCGGCGACGACGCCGCGCTCGCCCGAACTCATCGCAGAAACGCTGCCGCCACGCCCGCGTCAACAGGAATGTGCAGCCCCGTGGTGTGGGTGAGATCGGCCCCCGTCAGCACCGCGACCGCGTTCGCCACGTGATCGGGCAGCACCTCGCGCCCGAGAATGGTGCGCTTGGCGTAGTACGCGCCGAGCTCCTCTTCGGGCACCCCGTAGACCGCCGCGCGCTTGGCGCCCCAGCCGCCCGAGAAGATTCCCGAGCCGCGCACCACCCCGTCGGGGTTGATGCCGTTCACCTTGATTCCGTGCTCGCCGAGCTCTACCGCGAGCAACCGCACCTGGTGCGCCTGGTCGGCCTTCGTCGCCGAGTACGCGATGTTGTTCGGCCCCGCGAACACCGAGTTCTTCGACGAAATGTAGATGATGTCGCCGCCCATCTGCTGGTCGATGAGCACGCGAGCCGCGGCCCGTGACACCATGAACGAGCCCTTCGCCATGACGTTGTGCTGCAGATCCCAGTCGGCATCGGTCGTCTCGAGCAACGGCTTCGAGAGCGAGAGCCCCGCGTTGTTCACCACGAGATCAAGTCCGCCGAACTGCAGCACGCAGGCGTCGATGGCGGCCTGGATTTCGGTGGGCGAGGTGACGTTGGCGGCAACCCCGATGGCGACGTCGGTCGAACCGAGCTCTGCCGCGGCATCCTGAGCCTTCTGCAAGTCGAGATCGGCGATCACCACGCACGCACCTTCGGCGGCGAGCCGGGTGGCGATGGCCTTGCCGATGCCCGAGGCGGCGCCGGTGACCAACGCGATTCGGGTCGCGTGCGACGCAGGCTTGGGCAGCCGCGCCAGCTTGGCCTCTTCGAGCGCCCAGTATTCGATGCGAAACTTCTCGGCCTCGTCGATAGGCGCGTACGTCGACAGCGCTTCGGCCCCGCGCATCACGTTGATGGCGTTGATGTAGAACTCGCCCGCAACGCGCGCGGTCTGCTTGTTCGCGCCGTACGAGAACATTCCCACGCCCGGAATCAGCACGATGGCCGGGTCGGCCCCGCGCATCGCGGGCGAGTCGGGCGTCGCGTGCCGGTCGTAATATGCGGCGTACTCCTCGCGGTACAACGCGTGCAGCTCTTTCAGGCGCGCGATTGACTCGTCGACCGACGCCGAAGCCGGCAGGTCGAGAATGAGCGGCTTCACTTTGGTGCGCAAGAAGTGGTCGGGGCATGAGGTGCCCAATGCTCCGAGCCGCGGATGCTCGGCCGAACCCAAGAAGTCGAGCACCACCTCGGCGTCACTGAATGACCCCACCACGGGCCTGTCGCTCGACGCCAGCCCCCGAATAGTGGGGGCCAACGCCGCCGCTTTCGCGCGTCGTTCGGCCTCGGGCAGGGCGCCGTAGCCCTCGAGGGCCGGCCCGAACGGCAACTCGCGGCCGTTCGCGGCGATGTACGCGGCCGCGGTGTCGATGATCCACAGCGAATTCGCCTCCGACTCGTCAGACGTGTCACCCCAGGCCGTGATGCCGTGCCCGCCGAGAATGCACCCGAGGGCATCCGGATTCGCCTCTTTGATGGCGGCGATGTCGAGCCCGAGCTGAAAGCCGGGCCGGCGCCACGGCACCCAGACGACCTTGCCGCCGAAGACCTTCGACGTGAGCTCTTCGCCGTCTGCCGCGGTGGCAATGGCGATGCCCGAGTCGGGATGCAGGTGGTCGACGTGCGCCGCATCGACCAGGCCGTGCATGGCGGTGTCGATCGATGGAGCCGCCCCGCCCTTGCCGAAGAGGGTGTAGTCGAAGGCGGCCACCATCTCGTCTTCGCGCTCGACGCCGGGGTAGACGTTCACCAGCGAACGCAGGCGGTCGAGTCGCAGCACGGCGAGCCCCTGTTCTTTCAGGGTGCCGAGGTCGCCGCCCGAGCCTTTGACCCAGAGCAGCTCGACGTTTTCAGCCGTTACCGGGTCTCGTTCGACGCCCTTGGCCGAGGTGTTGCCGCCGGCGTAGTTGGTGTTCTTCGGGTCGGAGCCGAGCCGATTCGAGCGAGCGATCAGCTCAGCGGCGGTGGGGTTCGTCATGTGAGTGGTTCCTTCAGGTTGTTCGTTAGTCACGGGCGACCGGATGCCCGGCGGAGGTCAGAGCGCAAGCGAGCGGTTCGCGGGGTAGCCGGCCGCGCGTGCGGTGGCCGGCCGGCTATTTGCCGGCGCTGCCGACGAGATGTCATCGCGGGCGACAGGCGGGCCGGTTATCTGCCGGCGTTGCCAACGCGGTGTCATCGCGTGCGACGGGTAGGCCACGATGCTCACGCACCCCACGACGACTGCGTGCCACCGACGCGGGTCTCGGCGATCTGCTGCTGGTAGCCCGAGGCTGCGTAGGCGGCCATCGGGTCGGCGGGAAGCCCGCGAGATTCGCGCCACTCGGCGAGATCAGGGCGAACGTCGGTGTAGAACGCATCCATCAGCACGCCGTTCGCGCCGAGCACGTCTTCGGCGTTCTGCGCGGCTTCGAGCGCGGTGGTGTCGACGCTGAGAGCGCGCGCCGTCATCTCTTGCACGTTCAGCACCGAGCGAATCTGGCCCGGAATCTTGTCTTCGACGTTGTGGCACTGGTCGAGCATGAACGCCACCGGCGACGAGGAGCCGTAACCACCACCGCGTACCACCTCGAACAGAATACGAAAGAGCTGAAACGGGTCGGCCGCCCCCACGATGAGGTCGTCGTCGGCATAGAAGCGTGAGTTGAAGTCGAACGAACCGAGCTTGCCGAGGCGCAGCAATTGCATCACGATGAACTCGATGTTCGTGCCGGGAGCATGGTGACCGGTGTCGAGGCACACCATTGCGCGGTCGCCGAGCGCCGCGACCTGGGCGTACGAGGTGCCCCAATCAGGAACATCCGTGTGGTAAAAAGCCGGCTCGAAGAACTTGTATTCGAGCACCAGACGCTGCTCGGCGCCGAGCCGGTCGTAGATCTTCTGCAGCGAGTCGGCGAGACGGTCTTGGCGACCACGCAGGTCGCCCTGGCCGGGGTAGTTGGTGCCGTCGGCGAGCCAGATCTTCAGGTCGGCCGAACCCGTAGCGTGCATCACCTCGATGCACTCGAAGTGGTGGTCGATGGCCTTCTGGCGAATGCCCGCATCGATGTGGGTCAGGCTGCCGAACTTGTAGGCGTCGTCTTGAAACGTGTTCGAGTTGACCGTGCCGATGCTCACGCCGAGGTCTGCGGCCGTCTGCTTTAGAGCGGCGTAATCGTCGACCTTGTCCCAGGGAATGTGCAGGGCGACCTTCGGCGAGAGGCCGGTCAGTTTGTTGACCTGGGCCGCGTCGGTCAGCTTTTCTTGGATGCTGCGGGGCGTGCCCGGGGTGCTGAAGACCTTGAAGCGGGTGCCCGAGTTGCCGAACGCCCACGACGGCAATTCGATGACCTGAGACTCGAGCTGGCTGAGTACGGTGGGGCTGAGGGTGTTCATGAAGGCGTTCCTTTTCTCGCCGCCGTGAAGCGGGCACATCTCCTGTCTACCACATTTAAAACGTTTCATAAAGCGCCAGAATACGAATTCAGGCAACGTGGTGCGATGGATATGAAACGAATCAATTTGCGATCATGCAGACGTAGCCTCCCGCGCACTACATTGATGAAGAGCACACGAGAGCGACAGGAGGCGAGCACAGATGGCAGCAGTGAGCGTTCGCGACGTCGCCGCCCTCGCCGGTGTCTCACTCGGCACCGTCTCCAACGTGCTCAACACCCCCGATCGCGTCTCTCCGGCGACCCAGAAACGCGTTCTCGACGCCATCGAGAAACTCGGATTCGTGCGCAACGACGCTGCCCGTCAATTGCGAGCCGGCCGCAGTCGCAGCATCGGGCTCGTCGTTCTCGACATCGGCAACCCGTTCTTCACCGACCTCGCCGAGGGTGCAGAAGACCGTGCCGCCGAAGCAGGCTTCGCTCTGCTGCTCGGCAACAGTCACGGCACGGCCGCCCGAGAAACCCGCCACCTCGAACTCTTCGAAGAGCAACGTGTGCGCGGCATGCTCATTTCGCCGGTGGGCGAGATCGAACCTCAGTTGGCGCGGTTGCGTTCGCGGGGCATCCCGAGCGTGCTCGTCGACCGGTCGATTGCCGACCAATCGTTCTCGTCGGTGTCGGTCGATGACGTTGCGGGCGGGATGCTCGCGGTCAACCATTTGCTCGACGTCGGCCGGCGTCGCATCGCTTTTGTGGGCGGCCCCACCCGCATCCATCAGGTCTCAGACCGGCTCGAAGGCGCGAGTCGCGCAATCTCGGCGGTTACCGGAGCAACCCTCGAAGTTCTGAGTACCGAAGCTCTCACCGTGCTCGAAGGCCGTCGCATCGGCGCGGCACTGGTCGACCGGCCCCCCGCCGTGCGCCCCGACGCCGTGTTCGCGGCGAACGACCTGCTCGCCACCGGACTCTTACAGGCGCTCACGATGCTGAACGGCGTGCGGGTGCCTGACGACATCGCCCTCGTCGGTTACGACGACATCGCTTTCGCGTCGACCGCCGTCGTTGCGCTCACTTCCATTCGGCAGCCGAGTGCCCTGCTCGGCCGCACCGCCGTCGAACTGCTGCTCGCCGAATCGGAGGCCGCCGAGGGCCACGAGCCGCGCCAGGTGGTCTTCACGCCCGAGCTCGTGGTGCGCGAATCGACGGCGCCGTAAGTCGCTTCGCAGTCGCGCGGCAGTCGCGCGGCAGTCGCGCGGCAGTCGCGGGGCAGCCGCTTCGTAGTCGCAGGTAGGCCGCTTCATAGTCGCAGGCCAACCGTTTCAGGGCACCGTCCCAGCCACATCGCAACCCGCCTGAAACGGCAGCACACCAGAAACACCCCGGCAACACGTCGGCGCTAGGCTCGCACCATGGTTGACCTGTTCGCCGGCTATGGCGCCACCCTTTTGCCCCGAAAGCCCATCAAAGGGCCGGCCGCCTATGACGAGATGTTTCCCGAGCCCGACTCGTCGTCACCGGTAGAGGCGCGCGCCGCCTACAAAGACATATACAACGCACTGGCCCGTATGACCCAAGAAGAACTGCGCGGGCGAACGGATGCTCTGGCCAGTTCGTACCTCGCACAGGGCGTCACCTTCGACTTCGCGGGCGAAGAGCGCCCCTTTCCGCTCGACGCGGTTCCTCGCGTCATCGAGCAGAAGGAGTGGGTGGGCGTCGAGAAGGGCATCAAGCAGCGCGTTCTCGCTCTCGAGGCTTTTCTCGCCGACATCTACGGCTCGCAGAACGCCATTCGCGACGGCGTGATTCCGGCCGGTCTCGTCAGCTCGTCGAGCCACTTCCACCGCGAAGCCGCAGGAATCGTGAGCGCCAACGGCGTGCGCATTCAGGTCTCGGGCATCGACCTCATTCGCGACGAGAAGGGCGGCTGGCGCGTTCTCGAAGACAACGTGCGCGTGCCGTCGGGCGTGAGTTACGTCATCTCGAACCGCCGAGTCATGGCCCAGACCTTGCCCGAGCTCTTCGTCTCCATGCGGGTGCGCCCGGTCGGCGACTACCCGAACAAACTCCTGCAGGCGCTGCGAGCCGCCGCGCCCGAGGGAGTCGAAGACCCGAACGTGGTCGTTCTGACCCCCGGCGTCTACAACTCGGCGTACTTCGAGCACACCCTGCTCGCGCGATTGATGGGCATCGAGCTCGTCGAGGGCCGCGACCTATTCTGCTCCGGCGGACGGGTATGGATGCGCACGACGGCCGGGCCGACGCGCGTCGACGTGATCTACCGCCGCGTCGATGACGAGTTTCTCGATCCGTTGCAATTCAGGGCCGATTCGATGCTGGGTTCGCCGGGCATCCTGCTCGCCGCCCGGCTCGGCAACGTCACCATTGCGAACGCGGTCGGAAACGGGGTGGCCGACGACAAGCTCGTCTACACCTATCTGCCCGACCTGATCAGGTATTACCTCGGTGAAGAGCCGTTGATCGCAAACGTCGACACCTGGCGGCTCGAAGACCCCGGAGCACTCGAAGAGGTGCTTGACCGCCTCGACGAACTCGTGGTCAAACCCGTCGACGGCTCGGGCGGCAAGGGACTCGTCGTGGGGCCGGCCGCCTCGCCGAAAGAGCTCGAAGCCCTGCGAAAACGGCTGATCAAAGACCCGAGGGGGTGGATAGCGCAGCCGGTGATACAGCTGTCGACCATCCCGACCCTCGTTGAAGACGGTATGCGCCCGCGGCACGCCGACCTGCGGCCGTTCGCCGTGAACGACGGCAAAGACGTGTGGGTGCTGCCCGGCGGCCTCACCCGCGTGGCGCTGCCCGAGGGTGAGCTCGTGGTCAACTCGTCGCAGGGCGGCGGGTCGAAAGACACCTGGGTGGTGGGCTTCGCGGGCGGATTCTCGCCGGTCGACGGCACCGCGGTCATCGCGCAGAACATTCAGGGCCTCGTCGCCGATCAGGCCGCCAATACGCAAGCCATTCCGATCGTGGGCAAACACGCTCCCGACCATTCGCCCTACGACAAGCCGCGCTCACACCAAGACCAGCAAGAGCAGCAGCAGCAACAGCTCGCGGCAGCACCCCCCGCCCTCGCACGGCGCTCCGCCGGGCATCCGGATGCCCGCGGCCGCCTCCCACGCCCGCCACTCACCCTCGGCGAACCCCTCGCGACCCCCTCCGCGGGCGACCGCGACCTCTCCACACGAGAGCGCGAGGTTTGCGGACGAGCGCGACCGCCGCGGCCATCGCGCTCGTCCGCAAACGTCGCACCCGCCGCCGCAGCCACCGAAGGCGAGGCGGGCGCATGCTGAGCCGCATCGCAGAGTCGCTGTTCTGGATCGGGCGCTACATCGAGCGCAGCGACGGCACCGCGCGCATTCTCGACGTGCACCTTCAGCTGCTGCTCGAAGATCCGTGGATCGAAGAGAACCTCGCCTGCCGGAGCTTGCTCGCCGTAATGGGCAGCGAGATACCGCCGGATGATCACGAATTAACCCGTGCCGACGTTCTCGACATCTTGGCGGTCGATCGCACGCAACCCGCATCTATCGCCTATTCGCTCGGCGCCGCTCGCGAAAACGCCAGGCGCGCTCGCGAGATCGTCTCGACCGAGCTCTGGGAGTGCCTCAACACGACCCGCGCCCGCATGCCTCGCCGCGTTTCCGTCGAGAAGACGCACGAGTTCTTCGCGTGGGTCAGGGAGCGCTCGGCCCTCGCGGTGGGCATTCAAGAGGCCGCGGCATCCCGTGACGAAGCGTGGCACTTCTTCACGCTCGGCAGGTCGCTCGAGCGGGCCGACATGACCGCGCGGTTGCTCGCAACCCGCAGCCTCACCGAGGCTAGCGGGCCCTCGTGGACCACCATCTTGCGTTCCTGCGGAGCCTACGAGTCCTACCTGCGCACCTACCGCGGCGTGCCCTCCGCACGCAACGCCGCAGAGTTCTTGCTGCTCGACCGTCTCTTTCCGCGTTCCATTCTCTTCTCGGTGACCCGTGCCGAGCAGAGCCTGCACGACATCGAACCCCGAAACACCCGGCTCGCGGTCACCGACCAGGCGCAGCGCCTGCTCGGCCAGATTCGCAGCCAACTGGAGTACCGACCCATCATGGACATACTGCACGACCTGCCGCACCAGATGGATCTCGTTCAAGAGGCCACCAGCGAGGCATCCGAAGCCATACGGCAGCGCTACTTTCCCACGAACACCGCGCCGAGCTGGGTGGGTGAGCACGTATGACCCGCCTGCGCATCAAACACGTCACCGGTTACCGCTACGAAGGCGAGGTCGCCGCGTCATACAACGAGGCACGGATGCTCCCCGTGACCTCTGAGGGGCAATTCGTACTCTTCTCGAACCTCGACATATCGCCCATTTCGTCGAACCACTCGTACGTCGATTACTGGGGAACGCGCGTTTCGTCGTTCGAGGTGCTGACTCCGCATCAGGAGTTGTCACTCACGGCGAACTCGTTGATCGAGGTGCGGCCGCGCGAGCATCCATCGCACCAACTGTCGTGGGATGACCTGGCCGACGCCTCGGCGAAAATCACCTCGACGGTCGAGCAGATCAAGCAGACAAAGCTCACCGACCCGCCGGCCGAGGTGGCCGCGCTCGCGGCCGAGATCGCGAACGGCTTCAACGACCCGTGCGAGGCCGCGCTCGAGATCTGCACTGAGATCGGGCGGCAGGTGGAGTACATGACCGGCGTCACCGGGGTGCACACCAATGCCCGCGAGGCGTGGGTGGAGAAGAAGGGTGTGTGCCAAGACATCACGCACATCGCGCTCGGGGCCTTACGTTCGGTCGGAATTCCGGCGCGTTACGTGTCGGGGTATCTGCACCCGAAGCCCTCGGCGCCAATCGGCGAGACCGTGACGGGCGAGTCGCACGCGTGGGTGGAGTGGTTCTGCGGCGAATGGCGCGGGTTCGACCCCACCAACCAGATTGACATCGGTGACAGGCACGTGACCGTGGGTCGCGGGCGAGACTACAACGACGTGGCACCGTTGCGCGGCGTCTACGCGGGCCCCTTCGGCTCGCGCCTGTTCGTGAAGGTGGAGATCACCCGCGAGGCGTGATCTGCTGTCGGCTCCCGCGCGCGCGAGAGGCGTGACTCGTCTTTAGCCACGCCGGTTCGACGCCCTGTGAGCCTCGCTCAGGTGCGTGAGGCATGATGGGTGGGTGCCAACATTCATCGATGAATCGGGCGTCTCGATCACCTACTACGTGTGGGCGATCGACCGGCCTCGCGGCATCGTGCAGATTTCGCACGGCCTCGGCGAGCACGCCACGAGGTATGTTCAGGTCGCTCGCGAGCTGAATGACGCGGGTTACAGCGTCTACGCGAACGACCACCGCGGTCACGGGCAGACCGGCCTCGATCAGTACGGCGGCGACCACAGCCAGCTCGGCAAGCTCGGCCCGGGCGGCCTGCGGGCCACTGAAGCGAGCATTCGGCAATTCAGCACCCTGATCCGGTCGAAGAACCCCGGAATGCCGATCGTTCTGCTCGGCCACAGTTGGGGTTCACTGATGGCGCAGAAAGTCATCAATCGATCATCCGCAGGTTACGCCGGTGCAGTACTCTCGGGCACCGCCTATCGCATGCCAGGCTCGATGGATGGCGGTGACCTCAGTCGCAAGCACCGCCCCGCCGACGGCTCCGGCCATGGCTACGAATGGCTGAGCCGCGACCTCGACGTTCAGCAGGCGGCCGTCGACGATGAGCTGATGTTCGAGGCGAAGGTGCTGAAGCTCTTCGGAGTGCGCGACGGGCTACGACTCTACGGCCGGCCCGCTGCCTCGTTCGCCACCGACCTTCCCCTTCTGATTCTGGCGGGTTCTGATGACATTCTCGGCGGTGAAAAGAGCGTGCTCAAGCTCGCCGACGCATACCGCAAGGCTCAACTGCACGACGTCACGGTGAAGATCTACCCGGATGCTCGGCACGAGGTTCTGCTCGAAACGAACCGTGACGAGGTGGTGGCCGACCTCATCGCCTGGCTCGATCACCGCCTGGTGCTGCCCACCTCCCGCTGACGCCCGCCGCCGCCCGCCCGCCCGCCGCCCCCGCGCTCAGCCGTTTCACGCAAAGGCGCCTTATTCGCCCCCATAAGGTGCCTTTGCGTCAATCGAAAGGGTGCCGTGCCTCGGTAGGCTCGAAACATGCACGCGCGCTGGAGTTATGGCGTCTGCGCCGAAGACAAGATGAATAGGTTCAACTATGCACGGTGAATACAAGGTGCCCGGCGGCAAGCTCGTGGTGGTCGACCTCGAGGTGAAAGGCGGCAAGCTCGCAGACTTCCGGCTCGCGGGCGACTTCTTTCTCGAGCCCGACAGCGCGCTCGACGACATCAACGCGGCAGTGAACGGGCTCGCCGCTGACAGTGAGGCCGCTACCATCGCCGCCGCGATCAAGGCGGCGTTGCCGAAGGATGCCACGCTGCTGGGTTTTTCGGCCGAGGGCGTTGCGGTGGCCATCCGGCGCTCGCTTGCCAAGGCGACGAGTTGGCGCGATTACGACTGGCAGATCATCCACTCGAAGGCAGTCGCGCCTGTCATGCAGATGGCGCTCGACGAAGTGCTCGCGGTTGAGGTGGGGGAGGGGCGCCGGCAGCCGACACTGCGCATCTGGGAATGGGATTCGCCCGCCGTGGTCATCGGCAGCTTTCAGTCGTTGAAGAACGAGGTCGACCCCGAGAACGCGGCGAAGTACGGCTTCGACGTGGTTCGCCGGGTCAGCGGTGGTGGCGCCATGTTCATGGAGGCGGGGTCTGTTGTGACCTACTCGATCTACGCCCCCGCCGACCTCGTGCAGGGCCTGAGTTTCGCCGATTCGTACGCGTTTCTCGACGAGTGGGTGCTCGTGGCGCTGAAGTCGCTCGGAATCGACGCGACCTACGTGCCGCTGAACGACATCTCGAGCCCCACCGGCAAGATCGGCGGCGCCGCCCAGAAGCGCCTCGGCAACGGTGCGGTGCTGCACCACGTCACCATGAGCTACGACATCGACGGCGAGAAGATGGTGCAAGTGTTGCGCATCGGCCGCGAGAAGATGAGCGACAAGGGCACGAAGTCGGCCGCAAAGCGGGTCGACCCCCTGCGCAGCCAGACCGGTTTGACGCGCCAAGAGATCATCGAGCGCATGATGGAGACCTTCACCACGCTCTACGGCGCCACCCCCGGCGACATCACCGCCGACGAATACGCGAAAGCCGAGCATCTGGTCGAAACCAAGTTCGGCACCCGCGAGTGGATCGAGCGCGTGCCCTAATCACGCCTGACCCGAATCGCGCCCGCCGACCTCCACCGGCCGTTCTCACACCAGCAGCTGGCCAGCCTCGAAGTCGACCAGCACGCTGTCATGGTGATGACCGAGCCGGGCGGGCAGATGCGACCCGGGGTACAGCCCGCGCAGCCCCTCAGCGCTCACCGGATTGCCGATGCTCACACGATACGGCGATGCCTCGGGCGGCAAGACCGTCATCGTCACGAGATGAATTTCGCGGTCGCGGTAGTCGTGAAATCCCAGGTAGCGCGACGAGACAATGGTGACCGCGATCAGTTTGCCGTTCGCAGTGAGCCAGTCGGCGCTACCCGTGTCAGCCTCATCCGAGTGCGGCGGCCGGCCCATGCGCACACAGGGCGCAGGTCGAGTGAGGTCGATCGTGATGCGGGTTTTGTCATGAGCATCCACCCAGACCGCGCGAGACTCGGTGCCAGAATTCAGCTGAGCGATGTGGATGTCGGGCACACGCTGGTAGGCCGTGGCCATGAACGGCAGCCCGCCTTCGGAGACCACCTGCAACAAAATGGCGCAGGTGGTCTCGTGCATTCCGTCGTCGCCGATGCCCCCGCCGATCAGCGTGTCGCCACCGCGGCGGCCCGGCGTAACCGAGACGATTGTGCCGTGCCCGGGCACCCCCGTTTTGATCAACTCACTATCGGCCACGCCGAAGGTGCGCGAGGCGGCAGACGACGCTTTTGAGAAGAATCCCATGCGCCTAGCCTACGTCATAACTGAGAGTTGCTCGAATAAAGCCTTTCGGCCAGCGGCCCCAGCCCGGCTCAGCCCCGCTCGACCAGCTCGTGGTACTCGGGGTGCTCGTCGATCCAGCGCGCCATGAACGGGCACTGCGGCACCACCTTCAACCCCGTCGAGACCCGCACGTCGTCGAGCGCACCCTTCACGAGCTCGCCGCCGATACCCTTGCGCCGCCTGGCCGGGTCGACCTCGGTGTGGGTGAAGACAATCTCGTCGCCGTGCAGCCGATAGTCGATGAACCCGGCCTCTGCTCCGTCGTCGAGCAGCACGTAGCGATTGTTCTCGGGGTGATTGGTGATCTCGGTACTCATCGTGCTCCCGAGGGTACGCCGGGGTTCTGGCTGGTGCCAGCACCACGCGGGGGCTGTCACAATGAGACAATGCCTGCTACGTCGCCTCCATCTTCGGCACCGGATGCTCAGGCGCTCGGCACCGGGGGCCGCATCGTTCAGGCGAACAACCTCGACGTACTACCCACCCTCGCCAGCGGGTCGTTCACTCTAATCTACCTCGACCCGCCGTTCAACACCGGCCGCGTGCAACGGCGGCAGGGCACAACGGCGGTTCGGGCATCCGCCGGCACCGGAACAATCACCGGATTCAAGGGCAACAGTTACGACCGCATCAAGGGCGACCTGCTGCGCTACGACGATGTTTTCGAGAATTATTGGGAGTTTCTCGAGCCCCGCCTGCTCGAGGCCTGGCGCCTGTTGGCTGACGACGGAACCCTCTACCTGCACCTCGATTACCGTGAGGCGCACTACGCCAAAGTGCTGCTCGATGCGCTCTTCGGCCGCGAAAGCTTCTTGAACGAGATCATCTGGGCCTACGACTACGGGGCGAAGTCGAAGACGCGCTGGCCCACTAAGCACGACACGATTCTGGTCTACGTGAAGAACCCCGACGCCTACTTCTTCAACTCAGAAGAGGTCGACCGCGAGCCGTACATGGCGCCGGGCCTCGTGACGCCCGAGCGTGCTGCACGCGGCAAGCTGCCCACGGATGTGTGGTGGCACACCATCGTCTCGCCCACGGGCCACGAGAAGACGGGTTACCCCACCCAGAAGCCCGAGGGCATTCTGCGTCGCATCGTGCAGGCCTCGTCGAGGCCCGATGACGCGGTGCTCGACTTCTTCGCCGGCAGCGGCACCACCGGCGCCGTGGCCTCGGCCCTCGGCCGTCGCTTCACGCTCGTCGACCAGAATCCCGAGGCCATCGCGGTCATGCGCGCCCGCCTCCCCGGCGCCACCTTCGAGGCCCTTGACTCTCGAGCCTAAGCGAGTAATACTCGATTAAGCTCGCGGTCGATTCGGGGGAACTACCGCCTAATCGAGTGGGTGGGGCATGTCATCTTCGAAGCACATTGTGCACGGCATTATTGCGGCGTCAGTGGCTATTGCGGTGTCGGCCGTGGGGGTGCAAACGGTACAGGCGGCAGAAGTGCCGAAGATCTCGCTTGCGACGGTCCGTGATCCCAGCCACCTGCTTCCGCCCTACCCAGGCCCCATTTCGAAATCCGGCGCAAAACGACTTCAGCCGATGGTCGATCGCGGCTAGGGCCGCCCGAACTCAGCCGTGGCGGGGCTGGCGCGGCTCCTCACCCGCGGGCGCAGCCGGAGCCGCAGGCGCCGTCGAGGTGGCCGCGGGGGCGGCGGTGCCGGCGCTCGCACCCGCGGCGGAAGGCTCGCCGGCGAAGCCGGGGGCCTCCGCTCCGGCTGCGTCTACCGAGACCGGGATGCCGTTTGGCTGCTCTGACGAGGTGCCGGGCTCGATCATCGCGCCCGCGATGTTGGCTGCCGCAACAGCTTCGGCGGCCAGAACGTCGTCACGGGCATCCAAGTCGCTCGCCTCTTGCATGGCCGACTTCGCACGCAGCGGCGGAGCCTTCAAGAACAGCGCCAGCACGAAGGCCACCACTACGACGGCCAGCGTGATCCAGAACACCGCAGCGATAGCATACGAGAACCCGCTCAAGAACGGGAACGCGAGTCGCGGGTCGATCACGTTCAAGAACGCCGTGTCGCCGTTCAGCGCGTTGCCGATGGCGGTGATGTCGTTCGTCTGAATCCAGCCGAGAATCTGCGTGTTCGCCGGGTTGCTGGTGACGCTCGGGTCTGCCGCCGCGGCCGCGATTCCGGCCTGAGTGGATGGCCACGAGAACGCGTCGGCGACGGTCGTGGGCAGGCGCGTGAAGATGAACGAGAACACGACAGCGGTGCCCAGCGTTCCGCCGATGGAGCGGAAGAACGTCGAGGCGCTCGTGGCTACGCCGATGTCTCGTGGCCCGACGGAGTTCTGCGATGCGATGGTGAGCGTCTGCATCATCTGGCCGAGCCCGAGACCGATGACGAACATACCGGTCATCACGTACCAGAGCTGTTTGTCGACCGTCAAGAACGTCATCATGAAGAACCCGATGGCCATTAAAGCCGTGCCGATGACGGGAAACTTCTTGTACCGCCCGGTGCGCGCGATGAGCTGACCCGAAACGATGGAGGCGATCATCAACCCCAGAATCATGGGCAGCATCAAGAAGCCCGACTCGGTGGGTGTTGCACCCTTCACGATCTGCAGGTAGAGCGGAACGGTCAGCAGCGCCCCGAACATCCCGAAACCAACGAGCACGCCGAGCACCGTGGCCACCGAGAACGTCGACGATTTGAACAGTTTCAGCGGTATCAGCGCGTCGTCGCCCATTCGGCGCTCGACGAAGATGAACGCGATGATGCCGATGAACGAGAGGGCGTAGCAGGCCCAGGCGCCACCAGAGCCCCAGCCCCAATCGCGGCCCTGCTCGGCGATGAGCAGCAACGGCACGAGTGCAAGCACCACCATCGCGGCGCCCCACCAGTCGATGCGGGCGTTTCGCTTGGTGTGCGGCAGATGCAGGTACCGCAGCACGACCACGAGCGCCACAACGCCGATGGGAATGTTGATCAGAAACACCCAGCGCCAGCCGGTGATGAACAGAATCGAGTCTGCGCCCGAGAGCAACCCGCCGAGCAGCGGGCCGATGACGCTCGCGATACCGAAGGTCGCCAAGAAGTAACCCTGGTACTTCGCGCGTTCGCGGGGCGCGAGCATGTCGCCCATGATCGCGAGCGGCAGCGCCATCAGCCCACCGGCGCCCGCGCCCTGGATGCCCCGGAACACCGCCAGCTCGTACATCGAGGTCGACAACCCGGCGAGCAACGACCCCACCAAGAAAATGGTGATGGCGATGATGAACAGCGGCCGCCGCCCGAAGATGTCAGAGAGCTTGCCGTAGATCGGTGTTGAAATGGTCGACATGATCAGGTAGGCCGTGGTCACCCACGCCTGCAGGCTGAGCCCGTGCAGATCGTCAGAGATCGTACGCATCGAGGTGCCCACGATGGTCTGGTCGAGGGCGCCTAGGAACATGCCGGCCATGAGTGCGACGATGATCACCAGAATCTGCCGGTGAGTCATCACTCCGCCCGCGTCTTTGATCTGCTGAGCCCGGTCTTTACCGGTTGTGCTTGTGCGCGACATGAGATTCCTGACCAGAAAACGGCGAATGGATGCACGAAAAAAGTTTGCGGTGTCTGCAAAGTTACACCCGGCGAAAGATGGGTGCAAGCTGAGAGCGCAGGGCACACTCTCCCGTGGCTCACACGCCAGTCATACCGAATCCATAGGTTCGGGTGATGGTCTGGGTGGGTGTTAACAACCCGTCGTGCCTTTCTCACCCTCGCTGCCGGTTCTGGCCTGATGGCGTTGGCGGGGTGCGCGGCGCTCAGTGCCTCGGGTGAGGAATCGAGGGCCGGTACGCCCACTCCGACGCTCTCGGCCGGGCCCGCGGTGACTGCCGCGAGTGTCGCGATCGGGTCGCTCTCAGGCGGTACGACGGTGCGGTTGACCGGGTCGTCGCTCGCCGAGGTTGTGGGGGTGACGGTGGGGGCGAACCCTGCAGCATCCATTGCCCTGATCGACGCGAACACGGTGAGCTTTGTGACGCCGGCGGCCGTCGACTATCAGCCCGCTAACGCGCCGATCACGCTGACTCAGGCCGACGGAACGGTGATCGACACCGCGAAACAGTTCTCGTACCAGGCGGTTACCTCCGTCGACAAACAGCTGCAGTACGCCTTCACCTATTGGCAGAACTACAACCTTGCCGAATGGGGAATCTTCAGCGACAACGACTGCGGCAACTTCGTGAACCAGACGCTCGTCGCTCGCGGTTGGGCGCAGAACACCGACTGGTACAGCGACTATGTGTCGAACGGTGATTACAGCCTGAGCTGGATTCGCGGCACCGAGATGGACGACTACCTTGCCTCGCGGCCCGACACCACACGCCTCGAGCTGGCCGATCGAGCCCGGCTGAAAATCGGTGACGTGGTGATGTTCGACTGGGATCCGCAGAACAACAACGGCCCCGACCACACCATGGTGGTGTCGCGGGTGGTGCCGAACGACGACGGATCGATCTCGATCAAGCTCGTGGGGCACACCGTCGATGCGCAATACCGCGACCTCGACCAAGCCATCACGGTCGACAACCCGGGGGGTACGGCGCACTTCTACAGCATCGCCTGAGTCTGAGTCTGATCCCCTCCATAGATGTGGTCGAAGGTGCCCTTCAGCTGCGTGAAATCGCCCGTCTGCTGGTAGGCGCGGTTGGCGATGATCATGTCGCTACGCGAGCCCGACGGGAGGCAACTCGCCGGGTCGATTGGAATACCGAGGTGCGCGCTCATCCACAGGGTGAAGACGAACATGGTGCGGCCGTTTCCGTCGCGAAAGGGGTGTACTGCATTGAGTTCGCCACATTCGGCCAGTCGCTCGAGCTTTTCGGGGCGGCTCAACGACGTGTTCGCCAACACGAGCTGCAGGTGGGTGAAGATGGCGGTAGCGGCCTCAGAGATTTCGGGGCCCGGGTAGTACTGTTCTCGCACGAGAATTGCCTCGGGGTCGCCCGGCGCGTACTGGGTGCTGTCGCGGGCGTATCTGACGAGGGGGGTATCTGGGCCGACTCGTTCGGTGCCGGCCCAGTCGAAGATGTCGGAGAAGATGCGGCGGTGAGTGAGTTTCAGGTGGTCGTAGTCGAAGTAGCCTTCTGCGGGGTTGAAGGTCAACTCGACCAGTCGCAGATGCGTGATCTGAATCTCGAGTTCGCGAAACAGCCTGGTGTCGTCGATGCCGTCGGGGTGCTCATCGTCAACCAACCGGTTGCGCAGGCCGATGGTGCCGGGAATCAGGTAGTCCTCGAAGGAGCGAGCTCGAAAGGTGCGACGCTCAGAGCGCCGCAGACCCGCTGCGTGAATGGTCTCGAGCACGGCATCGTCGGCCGACATGCGTTCGGCGGCGACAGCGGTGACGCGGGCGCGATGCTGGCCGGCGGCTTCGGGGCCATCGACCATGCTGATGACGGCTTGCGCCCATTGCATTCGCTGCGCGATCTCGTCTGGGCTGATCGCCGGGTGAGGTGGGCGCGTCGAGTTCGGCGGTGGCGTTGGCTGTGCTGGTTGTGCTGGTTGTGCTTGCCAATCAATCGTCAATTTGATTCCTCTACAACCGGGTCATTCGCAAGCTAATAAGAGCTTTCGTCACTTCGTACGATAGCGAAGATGTCTCGCTTTATGCAAGCGGTCTCCCGCTGCTCCCTGCGTCAGGCGGTCGCTCTAAGCTAGGCGGGTGTTGAATTCGTCGCAGCCCGGGCTGCCTTATGCGCCCAAATCGGGGTCTGGGTCGGGGCAGGGCTCTGGGGCCGGTTCAGGCGAGACAACTGGGCAGCCGTCGGGGTCGGGGTCGGCTCCGGATGCTCACTCCCGCGTCACGGCGCGGCGAGTGGTTGCGGCGTCACTCGTTGTCATCGTGGTGGCGCTGCTCGTCATCGTGACGGTTGTGGTGGTGAAGGTTGCTGCTCCGCGCGAGTTGGCGGCGGTGGCTGGCACGGCATCGCCGTCTGCCTCGGGGGAGGGTGCGGCATCCACTGGCCCGACGACGACCGCGACACCGACCGCAACTGACGTGCCGACGCCGGCCCCGCCGACGCCCGCAGGGTTCGACAAGACGAAGTACTCCATCGACGACCCGAACAGCATCTGGTTCGTGGTGAATAAGCTGCGGCCGATTGCTGACGGCAAAGATTTCGTTCCGCAGAACCTCGTCGACCTGCCCGCAGACATGCCGAACCCGAACGACTACCAACTGCGCGGTGACGCCGCAGCTGCGCTCGCGACCATGTTCGCGGCCGCGAAAACCGAGATCGGTAAGCAACTCGTCGCCCAGAGCGGCTACCGTTCGTACAGCGTTCAGGTCGACTCGTACAAGTACTACGTCAACCTCGATGGGGTCGCCGGCGCCGATCAGACCAGCGCGCGCCCTGGCTTCAGCGAGCACCAGACCGGTCTCGCCATGGATATTCTCGACACGACCAGCGGATGCTCGACCGACGGCCTCTGCTTCAGCACAACCACCGCGGGGCAGTGGCTGGCGGCGAACGCCTACCGTTTCGGCTACATTCTGCGTTACCCTGCCGACAAGACCGCCGTCACGGGGTACGAGTACGAACCGTGGCACTTCAGGTACGTCGGAGTGGATCTCGCGACCGAGATGCACAACACCGGGGTCGAAACCCTCGAGGAGTTCTTCGGCCTGCCAGCGGCGCCCGGCTACGCCGGGTAGCTGCGCTCAGTCTGCGTCGGGTGGCATCTCGTCGCGGCCGTACCGCAGAACCGCGACAGCGACTTTGTGGCTTGTCTGTCGAGCGGCGCGCGGGCGAGCCCGAGTCAGCCGTCGACCTCGGGCAGATGGCCACCCTGGCCGGCCTGGCCGGATGCGGGCGGAAGAGTCGGTGACTGGCTCTGCCTGGGCTCGGGCGCCGGAGCCGACGGTGACGGGGTGGCGGTGGGCGGTGTTGTCGACGTCGGTGGGGTTGTGGGGGGCACGGTCGGCTGAGTTGTGGGCGGCACCGTGGGCGGATCGGTCGGCGGCACCGTAGGCGGCGGCGTCGCGGCCGGGTCGATCGTCAGGTCGAGTTCGCGAATTGTCGAGCCCGCGTCATTCGTCGCTGCGACGGTGAACGAGCTGTGCCCGGCCCTCGTCGGAATTCCCACGATCGCACCCGCCTCCGTATCGATGCGCAACCCGTCGGGAAGGTGCCCGGCCACCACGCTGAACGCAGGCGCCGGGTCGCCGGTGAACGCGAGCTGACCCCCGCTGTACGCGGAACCTGCGACCGCGTCAGGCAGCATTCTCGTTGAAATCACGGGCGACTCCTGACGCTGGATGACCGTGATGTCGCCTGAGGTTTCGTTTGTCACATAGAGCTGCCGAGCATCCGGAGCCACGGCGACAGCAGTCGGGGCCGAGCCGCCCGTGCTCCACGGTGGGAGAAACTCTGCGGAGTCGACCGAATACGCCGTCATCTGGTTGCCGTTCTCTCCGGTCACGTAGACGGTCTGACCGTCGGGGCTGACTGCGACGCCTTCGGGGCGGTCGATTCCGGTTGGCATGGGAGCTGAGAAGGTGTGCGTTGCGGTGTCGAAAACCTGAAAGTCGTTCGAGGTGATGTTCGTGATGTACACGTGCGCGCCGTCGGGGCTGATGGCGGCCCGGGTGGGGTTCGCGCATCCGGAGTGAAGTGTCGGTTCGAAGAGGCCGGTCGCCGCGTCGTAAATGGCGAGGTCGCCCGAGCCGCTGTCGGTCACATAGGCGTGGGCGCCGTCGGGGCTCACCGTGACGCCTTGCGGGCTGTCGCCCCCGGTTTTCTCAGGCAGGGCGAAAGTGCCGGTTGCGGTGGTGAAAACGGCGAGGTCGCCCGAGTTGTGATCGACCACGAAAACGTGAGCGCCGTCTGCGCTGACGGCTACGCCCGTGGGGTCGACACCGCCGGTCGGTATGGATGCCCCGAACCGGCCCGTCACCGTATCGAGTACCGTGAGCGTGCCCGAGTTGGCGTTGACGACGTACACGTGCACGCCGTCGGGGCTCACGGCGACCCCATCGGGCTCGGAGCCGCCGGTCTTGATCGGCGCCCCGAACGTGCCCGCCGCAGTGTCGAACACCGAGAGGTCGTCAGAGCCGAAGTTGGCCACATACACGTGAGCGCCGTCGGGGCTGACAGCCAGCGCTATGGGGGAGTGTCCGCCCGTTTTCACCGGCGACGAGGGGGCCGGTTGGTAGCGCGTGTCGGCCGTGGCGGTTTGGGCGGCGAGCCCGGTAGAGAGCACTGCGAAACTCGCAGCGGCCGCGAGCATCGCTGCGCGGAACACCTTCAAATTAGATGAGATCATCTCAGCAAACTACGACCGGTGTGCCCCCAATGGGGGTAAGTGGATGCTCGACACGCCGTGTGGCCCGCGCACATTGTCGCGTGGTGCACTCCGACGTGTCGCGTCGTGTACTTCTAGCTCCGCGACATGCACCCCGCAACTTTCCGTCACCCGTGGCAGCTCAACGGGCGCGAATCTGCCGGGTGCGCCAGCCACGACCATCCACCTCGCGGTGTCGCGCTACCCGCGACCATCCGCCGCGCGCTGTTCGGCGATGATCTACTGCGTGATCATCCACTTCACCGCGTCGCGCGCCCACTCGAGTGCCTTCGTGGCGACCTCAACCGCGACGGTCTCGTCGCGCCACTCTTCGTTGAACGAATCGGGCGTCATCACGATCTTGCCCTCGGCGTGCAGACGCTGCAGCAGTTCGAGGTTTTCGACGATCGACTCGTAAATGTGTGCGGCGACATTTGCCGGCGGCATGTCATTCTCCCCCGAATAACTTAGGCGCCGAGTGCGGCGTCGACGATGAGTTTCGCCTCTGCCTGAACCTCTGCGAGGTGCTCGGCCCCCAAAAACGACTCGGCGTAGATCTTGTAGACGTCTTCGGTTCCCGACGGTCGGGCGGCGAACCAGGCGTGTTCGGTGGTGACTTTCACTCCACCGACTGCGGCGTCGTTGCCCGGGGCGCGACTGAGCTTGGCCGTGATGGGCTCGCCCGCCAGCGTGTCAGCCGGAATATCGTCGCCGTCGAGCTTGGCGAGTTGCGCCTTCTGGGCCTTCGTCGCGGCGGCGTCGATGCGCTCGTACACCGGGTCGCCGAACTGCTCCACCAACGCCGCATAGTGCTGCGACGGCGTCTTGCCCGTCACAGCCAGAATCTCTGAGGCGAGCAGGGCGAGAATGATGCCGTCTTTATCAGTCGTCCACACGCTGCCGTCGAACCGCAAGAACGATGCCCCGGCCGACTCTTCGCCACCGAACGCCACGCTGCCGTCGATGAGCCCCGGAACGAACCATTTGAACCCCACCGGCACTTCCCACAGCCGCCGACCCAGCGACTCGGCGACTCGGTCGATCATCGAACTCGACACGAGCGTCTTACCGATCGCCGCATCTGGCCGCCAATCCGACCGATTCTCATAGAGATACTGAATCGCCACGGCGAGGTAGTGATTCGGGTTCATAATGCCGGCGTCTGGGGTGACCACACCGTGCCGGTCGGCATCCGCATCGTTGCCGGTCGAAATGTCATAGTCGTGCCGGCGTGCCACCAGCGACGCCATGGCGTAGGGCGACGAGCAATCCATGCGAATCTTGCCGTCCCAGTCGAGCGTCATGAACGCCCACTGCGGGTCGACCGTAGTGTTAACCACGTCGAGATTGAGCCCGTACCGGTCGCGAATCAGCTCCCAGTACTCCACGCTCGCGCCGCCCAGTGGGTCTGCGCCGATGTGGATGCCCGACTCGGCGATCTTCGTCATGTCGATCACCCTCGACAGATCTGACACGTAGTTCTCGCGAAAATCGTAGATGTCGCTGGGAATCGGTTCACCGCGCTGCACCTCGACCAGCCCCGCGGCGATGATCTCGTTGGCGCGCTCGGCGATCCAGCTTGTGGCGTCAGAATCGGCCGGCCCGCCGTGCGGCGGGTTGTACTTGAAGCCGCCGTCGCGCGGCGGGTTGTGGCTCGGCGTGATGACGATTCCGTCAGCCTGATCGGTGTGACCGGTCTCGGGGTGGTTGTACCGCAGAATCGCGTGCGAGACGGCGGGCGTCGGAGTCCACGAGTCACGCGAATCCGTCCACACCGTCACCCCATTCGCGTTCAGCACCTCGAGTGCGGTGACTTCGGCTGGCTTCGACAGCCCGTGCGTATCCCGGCCGATGAACAGCGGCCCCGTCACGCCCTGCGTTGCCCGGTACTCCACGATCGCCTGAGTTATAGCCAGAATATGGTTCTCATTGAACGCCGTATCGAGCGAGCTGCCCCGATGGCCACTGGTGCCGAAAATCACCTTCTGCTCGGGGTTGGTGACATCAGGTTTGAGGTCGTAGTAGGCGCCCACGAGCGCATCGACATCGACCAGATCTTCGGGGAGGGCCTGCAGCCCGGCGCGCTCGTTCATGCCTTCAGTCTGGCACCCCACGCCCCTCCCGGCGTAGCCCTTTCCTTCACCTGTGCAAAGCTTTTCCCTCCCCACGGTTGTGGAGAGGGAATCGCTTCTGTGAGTCAGATCGAGGAATCGATCGATCAGTCAGTTCGTTACATGGATTGTCACCGTGACAGGCTGGCTGACGGCGTTGTGCGGCCCGTTGAGACGGTATCTGAACGTGTCGTCGCCGCTGTATCCAGGGTGGGGCGTGTAACTGAACGATCCGTTCGCGTTCATCGTAAGATCACCGTTCAGCGGCGCGTAGCCCTGCTGCACTGTCCAGCCATCCGTGCCCGTTGTGAACTGGTCGTTCGCGAGCAGACCATGGGCAACATCGACTGCAAGCGGCGCGTTCTTCGCAACGGTGTACGAATCGGCCACAGCTGAGGCGGGAGCGGCTACCGTCACGGGCACTGCCGTCGGCAGGCTGGCGACCCCGGCCGAGTTCTCGGAGTAGACATACACCGTGTCGTCACCAACGTAGCTCGCGTTCGGCGCTTGATAGCTGATTGCATGCGTATTGCCGCTCCCGATTACGGCGAGTTGTCCGTCACCGCGCTGATCCCCCGTCCATACCTTCAACGTCGAGTCAGGCTGAGATGTGCAGTACGCGCCGTCCAAAACGGTGACCGCGCCGCCTTGAGGAACGAGAGATCGCCCATTGAACGAAGAATTCGCGGTCGTGCACGTCGGTGCGCTCGGTCGAACCGTGAGAGTCGCTGCGGTAGAAGAGCCGTTCACATCAGCGAAAACCGTGTCACTGGAGGCGCCAGTCACCGTGTAATACAGAGTCGCGGTCGCCGATTTATTCGCATCCAAGTTCGGAATGAGGTAGACGAGAACCGCAGGATCAGCTGATGGCTCAGCGATCCAGCCCGCAGGGATCACTCTGTTCGAAGTTGCTTGCAGACCGATGGTACTCAGATGAACGAGAACCGAACCTGCCGTCTGTGCGGAAATGTTCAATTGATATTGCGCATCGCCGCCGGTCGTGGTCGCCGTGCTCGTCATCATGCTGCTTCCGACGTCGATCTGCGCTGGATCGTCCAAGTCGCCAGCGTCAGTTGCGGCGGTGAGAAAGCCTGACGATTGGCCGATGTACGATCCCTTGCCGGCGTACCCCTTGCCATCGTTCTTGTTCCAGCCGACGGAGAGAATGTAGGGGGTACTTCCCGGCGAATCGTACTCGTACATCGCATCGGCCCGATAGTTTTTGTAGTACACGTTGATCAGAAAACACCCCCTGCCGTTCGGGCATGTGACATTGTCGTTCTCCTCAAACCCGAGCACACTGCCGGTGTTCGCGATGGTGCCATTTGCGAGCTGGGATACAGTCGCGTTGCTCACGCCAGTCTTTGGTGGAGAGTCGGAATACCGCGTGCAGAGGGCCGAACCGTTCGCGCCTGGAACGCAGCTGTACCCAGAGTCTGAAGAGGGAAACAGGCGCGGATCGTTAAGCACCTGCCACGGACTCTTGTCTTTAGTGTCGGTGAACATCGAGCGGTCGTAGCCCCAAGCATTGCCGGGGGTTCCACCTCCGCCTACATCGCCCCAGCCGCAGCCGTATTCAATTGAGATTCCAGACCCTCCACCGAGCATGCACACTACCGGTGCGTGTGCTGGTAAGCCATGGCCTCTGGCTTGTGCTGACGCCGCGCCGATGGTGGCAGATCCCACTAGCAAAAGCACGGTCAGAGCCGGGCCCCACACGAATTTCGAAAGTCTCATCGTCGTCGTTCCTTTCATGTAACACCCAAATGGGGGGTATGACCAGTCGGCGCTCTTCGCCGGGATGTTCTATGAGGAGAGAGTGTCGAAGCGCAAATTCATTACGCCGTTTCTCAGAAATAGTCGCCACCTCTCGAGGCAAGTCAGCGCAGTAGGCTCGTGGGCATGCCCGACACGTACAGCTACCTCGGCCCCACCGGCACGTTCACCGAGGCGGCCCTCGCCCAAGTGCCCGAGGCTGCCGGAAAGAACTGGCGCAGCGTCAACAACGTGGGCGAAGCGCTCGACGACGTCACGAGTGGCCGCAGCGTGGCCGCCATGATCGCCATCGAGAACTCGGTGGAGGGCGGGGTCAGCGCTACCCAAGACGCGCTGGCGAGCATCCCGAACCTGCGCATCATCGGCGAATACCTGGTGAAGGTGCAGTTCGCGCTGGTCGCCCGCCCCGGCATCGAGCTTTCAGACGTGCACGTCATCAACGCGCATCCGGTCGCCTACGCGCAGTGCCGCAATTGGCTCGAGGCGAACTTGCCGACTCATGGGCACATTCCGTCGACGTCGAACGTCGCCAGCGCGCTCAGCCTCTTCGACAGCGATCTGGCCGACGCCGCCATTGCACCGCCGCGAATCGTCGAACACCACGACCTGCGGCTGCTCGCAGAGAACATCGGCGACAACCAGAACGCCGTGACGCGGTTCGTGCTCGTGGGCCGTAATTCGGCGCTGCCCGCGCCGACCGGAGCCGACAAGACGAGCATCATCGCCGAGCTGCCGGATGATCGTTCCGGCGCCCTGCTCGAACTGCTCGAGCAGTTCTCGACCCGCGGAGTGAACCTGAGCCTGCTGCAATCGCGGCCCATCGGTGACGCCCTCGGGCGGTACCGTTTCGTGATCGACGCCGACGGGCACGTTTTCGATGAACGGGTCGCCGATGCGCTGATGGGCGTGCGGCGGTTCAGCCCGAAGGTGATCTTCTTGGGATCGTACCCCCGCGCCGACCGCGCCCCGGTGGAGTACGTCGACCGATACGACGACGAGGTCTTCATCGAGGCGCGCGACTGGTTGCGCTCGCTGATCTCAGGCGAGCCCGAGGCCTGAGCCGGGCATCCACCCCGACCCGCCACCACGCCAACCGCTAGACGCGAACCCGCAACGCCCCCGGGTCGACCGACACGTGAATCGTCGTCGCCTCACCAAACTCATCCCCGTCGAGCTGTATCTCCTGCGGTGTCTCGAGCTTCAGCCGCAGATCGATGCCCTGCCGGTAGATCACGTCGTCGACGTTCGGCGAAATGTCGATCAGTTTGCGCCCCGCCTTCGTGCGCCGAAGCACCCCGTTCTCAATGGTCACCTTGTTCCACACCCGCACCCAGCCGAGCGCGCCCTGGGGTCGAATCGCGAGAAAGTCGAGCACCCCGTCGTCGGGTTTCGCGTCAGGTATCAGCAGAATTCCGCCCGGCAGCAGCCCGCAATTGCCGGCCATCACCGAGTGCGCACTCACGCTTCGCCAGGGCTCTTTGTCGATGCTGACCTTCATCTTTACGGCCTTGAGCTCTGGCAGCGCGCGCATCGTTCCGTCTATATAGGCGAGCCAGCCGAACGTCTTCTTCAGCCCCGGGTTCGTCTTCGCGATCATCTTCGCATCGATTCCGAGCCCCGCGATCACGAGAAATACGTGAGTGGATGCGGAGCCGTCAGCCCGCCCCACCTGAATGAGCCCGAGATCGATCGACCGGTCGTACCCCGTGAACATGAGCTCGATGGCCTCGTCGATGTTCAGCGAGAGGTTGAGGTTTCGGGCCAGCAGGTTGCCCGTTCCGATGGCGAGCAGCGCGAGCGGCACAGATGTTCCGCGAAGTGCCTCAGCGACCGCCCGAACCGTGCCGTCGCCGCCCGCAGCCATCACAACACTCGCCCCGCTTCGCACGGCTTCGGCCGTCAGAAGCTGGCCCGCGTCATCCCGAGTCGTCTCGTACCAGTCGGTCTGCGCGAACCCGTGCTTCACCTCGGCGGCCCCCACCAGGGCTTTCAGCCGTTCGGCGTCGATCTTCAGCGGGTTGTAGACGACAGCAGCGTGCCGTTGTGGCACTGTTTCCCCTGCGACGGTCACCTTCCATACGGTACTACGGCCGCCCCGGCCCGCGACGCGGGCGAGCGCCCAGGCGCCCATGGCTAGGATTACTTAGGTGATAGATCCCGTTCTTTTGCGCGAAAACCCTGACGCCATCAAGCTCTCGCAGGCGGCGAGGGGCGCGTCGGTCGACCTGGTCGATGAGGCACTTCTGGCCGATGCCGAGCGCCGGGCATCCATCACCGAGTTCGAGAACCTGCGCGCCAGTCAGAACGCGTTCGGCAAACGCGTCGCACAAGCCGCAAAAGACGAGAAGAAAGCCCTGGTCGCCGAAGCGCAATCGCTCGCCGCCGAGGTTAAGGTCGCCGGCCAGCGGGCAGCGGATGCCGAACAGACCTTTCTCGCCGTCACAGGCCGCATCGCCAACCCCATCATTGCGGGCGTGCCCTCGGGCGGCGAAGAGAACTTCATCACCCTGCGCGAGGTCGGCACGCGCCCCGCCTTCGACTTCGAGCCCCGCGACCACGTCGAACTCGGCGAGTTGCTCGGCGCCTTCGACCTGCAGCGCGGCGCCAAAGTCAGCGGCGCCCGCTTCTACTTCTTGACCGGCATCGGCGCCCGCCTCGAGCTCGCCCTCATGAACCTCGCCCTGCAGAAAGCGCTCGACGCCGGTTTCACACCCATGATCACGCCCACCCTCGTTCGCCCCGAAATCATGCGTGGCACCGGCTTTCTCAACGAGCACGCCGACGAGATCTACTACCTGCCGGCCGACGACCTCTACCTCACGGGTACGAGCGAGGTGGCGCTCGCCGGGTTCCATGCCGATGAGATTCTCGACCTCGAGGCCGGCCCCCTGCGTTATGCGGGCTGGTCGACCTGCTACCGCCGTGAGGCAGGTTCTGGCGGAAAAGACACGCGCGGCATCCTGCGCGTTCACCAGTTCAACAAGCTCGAGATGTTCACATACGTGCTGCCCGAGAATGCCGAAGCCGAACATGAGAAGCTGCTGAGCTATCAAGAAGAGCTGCTCACTTCGCTCGGCCTCAATTACCGCGTCATCGACGTGGCTGCCGGCGACCTGGGCTCGAGCGCCGCCCGCAAGTTCGACATCGAGGCCTGGGTTCCCACGCAGGGCACCTTCCGCGAGCTCACCTCCACCTCGAACTGCACCACCTACCAGGCGCGGCGACTGGATGCCCGCTACCGCACCGAATCGGGCAAAACCGCCCCCGTCGCCACCCTCAACGGCACGCTCGCCACCACGCGCTGGATCGTCGCCATTCTCGAAACCCACCAACAGGCCGACGGGTCGGTTCTGGTTCCCGAGGTCTTGCGCCCCTACCTCGGCGGCCTCGAGGTCATCGAGCCGCTCGCGCCGGCCGCATCCGGGCGCCGCACATGAGCGAACCCTGGCTGATCACGCTCGACATCGACGGCACCATTCTGCACGAAGACGGCTCCATCTCTGACGCCGTCATCGACCAGGTCGCCCGTCTCAGCGGCCTCGGCCATGAGATCATGCTCGCCACCGGTCGCTCTGTTGCCGCAACCCTGCCCGTGCTCGACTTGCTCGGCATCACCCCCACCTACGTGGTCTGCTCGAACGGCGCCATCACCCTGCAGCGAGATGTGGATGCACCGCTCGGCTATCGCCGCGAAATAGTGGAGACGTTCAACCCCAGCGCGGTGCTTCAGCAGATTCGCGGTCACCTCGCCAACGCCCACTACGCGGTAGAAGACGAAGAGGGTTACTTTCGCTACACCGGCGAATTCCCCTCGTCATCGATGGGCGTCGGCGGCGAACAGGTCGCGTTCGAAGACCTGCTCTCGATCGACGCCACGCGCGTGGTCGTCATCTCGCCCGGTCACGACATGGAAGACTTTCTCGCCGTGGTCGAGAAGATGGGCCTGCACCGCGTCTCGTACTCCATCGGCTGGACAGCCTGGCTCGACATCGCCCCCGACGGCGTCAACAAATCAACCTCGCTCGAACGAGTTCGCTCCCGCCTGGGCATCCCGTCTTCGCGGCTTCTCGCCGTGGGCGATGGCCGTAACGACATCGAAATGCTGCGCTGGGCGGCAGTGGATGGTCGTGCCGTAGCCATGGGCCAGGCCCCCGATGACGTGCGTGCCGCCGCTACCTCGGTCACGGCATCCATCTACGATGACGGCCTGGCAAAGGCGCTCGCCGCGCTCGTCTAGCGGACTGGTTGGTCTGCTCGGCCCGAGTATGTGCGCTCCCGATCACGTGCGCCGCGCGTGCTGGGGCGCACGGGCCCGGGAGTTTCGTCGGAGCACAGCGTTCATGAGGCCGTATTGTCGACATGGCGGCTCTGCTCCGACGAAAGTCCCACGCCCCGGATTCGGCTACACTTGGCCATGTCTGTTCGCGTTCATCGCGGCGGGCATGGAGGGCTGTCCGAGTGGCCGATGGAGCCAGTCTTGAAAACTGGTGGGCGGAAACGTCTCGTGAGTTCGAATCTCACGCCCTCCGCACTAAAATCCCTGGTCAGAGCCAAATTTGTGCTGCCCCGTGCCCACATTCTGCCCACATCTGAAAGGCAATCCGCTCACCTTGACCAACAGTCAGCAAAACGGGCTCTCGACGTATAATTGATCATCGGCGGACGCTACTCGTCCGTCGGTCCGAGCGGCTTGTTCAGGGTCACGGTTTAGGGAGTCACTCAACTGCTGGCTGATGAAGATCGAGACGCATCAAGCTGGTTTCTTCGCGAACTGTGCTATTCCAGGGTGCCGATTTCGGAGTCTGACTGTCGATTGGCCTCGCTCTCTAGCGGCCAGGTGTCGGTTTGATACCGGTCGACGACTAGGTTCATGATCACGGGCTCGCTTGTAACACTGTCGGCCAGCGCGGCGAGAACCGCCGCAAGTGCAGGTGATTCGTCGTGGTTATCTGAACCCGACTGCCCGTCGTAGATTTCGTACATTGCGATGCTGTCGGGCTCGCCGACGACGCTCAAGAGCGTCCATTCGAGGGTGCCCGGTTCGTTCTGGGTGTGAAGTCGATTCGCTTCGATTAAAGCCATGAAGTCGTCTTTCCGTTCCGGGCGCAGCGTGAGATAGACGAATTTCGCCAGGTGGGGCATGTGTTTCTCCTCTTCGTGTAGTTCTAGACGTAGCGGTGCGAGCCGGCGTCGACCGGGTAGGCGGCTCCGGTGATCTGGCGGGCGGGGGCGGAGGCGAGAAACACGGCAGCGGCTGCTACGTCTTCAGGTTCATTCATGCGACCGAGCGGCAGCTGCCGCATATCCCGCGCGAAATGCGTTTTCGTCTCGTCGAACGTCTTGCCGAGTTCTTTCGACATGCTGACCAGAAAATCGTCCATCGCCGGCGTCGCAGTCGGTCCGGGCGAGATGCAGTTCGAACGGATGCCCTTGGGTCCGAACTCGATTGACAGCGACTTTGACAGGCTCAACACGGCCGATTTCGTAACGGCGTAATCGACGAAGAACGGATCGGGCTGTCGACCCGCGTCGCTGGCGAGGTTGACGAGAGCTCCGCCGCCGCCTTTGACCATGTGTGGGATGACCGCGCGACTGGTTCGGATCATCGCGAACAGGTTGACCTCGAGCAGGGCCTTCCACTGGGCGTCGGTGACGTTCAGAAAGCCATCCCGATACGGTGCGAGCCCAACATTGTTGACCAGCACGTCGATTGCGCCGAATTGCGCCGCCGCATCGGCCACCCACGACTCGATCTGTTGCGGCACGGTGAAATCGACGGCCGTGAAGACCGGTGGCCGTGCTGCAACGACCGGTATCTCTGGTTCGTTCAGGTCTGCGGCGACGACCTGTGCCCCCTCTGCCGCGAATGCTGTGACGATAGCCAACCCGATTCCGCGGGCGGCGCCGGTCACGAGCACGACCTTGCCGTCGAGTCCGAGATCCATGATGTGCTCCTTATAGAGTTTGCGTTAGCGGAGCAGCTGGCCGCCATCGACGCTGTAAACCTGCCCGGTGATCCACGAAGCGTCTTCGGAGAGCAGAAAAGAGACCGCTGACGCGATGTCTTCGGGCAGGCCGAGCCGATCCGAGTGGATCGTGTTGCGTACCTTCTCATGCCACTCCGGTCGCTCCGACGCTTCGGCCAACACGACCTCTGTGCGAGTGAGACCGGGGGCGACCGCATTCGATCGAATGCCGTCTTTACCCCAGCGAGCCGAAGTATGGCGCATGAGCGCGGTCACGCCGGCCTTTGCAACGCCGTACGCGACCTTCGTAGGCTCCCCCATGAACGCGGCCGTCGAGGAGGTGTGCACGATCGCACCTCCGCCGTTCGCCAGCATCGCAGGAACTGCATGCCGCACGAGGTAGAAGTGGCCCTTCAGGGCGACATCCAGAGTGCGATCCCAGACGTCGTCAGGTGTGTTCGTGGCGTTGTCGTCGCGGCCGAAGGTGCGGGCTGAGAGGTCGGCCGCGTTCGCGTGCAGACCGTCGAGGCGGCCGTGCTGTCGCACAACGCTCTCGATGAGTTCGGCCACCGAATCGTCGTCGGTGATGTCGAAGCCGGTGGCAGTGACGTTACCGCCGGCGCCGGAAAGACGCGCCGCGGTTGCCTCGGCCTTCTCGATGTTCACGTCACCGATCACGACCTTCGCGCCCTCCCGCGACAGTCGGTCGGCGACGGCGGCACCGATGCCGGTCGCTCCACCCGCGACGATGATGATCTTGTCTTGTAGTCCTTGCATGTGCTTCATTCCTTGTCTGTCGTGATGGCACGAGCGGTTGCCGTGCCTGGCTTCAGTGTGATGTCTTTGCTGCAAGCTCTTCTGGCGCGGTAATCGATTCTGGCGGTTGCGTCCCACTCGTTTCCGTCGTGCTTTTCGTTCTGCGCCGCAGCCCGATTCGATCGGCGAGCACGGCGACGACGAGAATGACGCCGGTTACGATCTGCTGCCAGAAACTGGGCACGCCCGCGATGCTGAGTCCGTTCGAGAGCACGCCAATGAAAAGCACACCAAAAGCGGTGCCGACGACTCCCCCGGTGCCACCACTGAGTGCAGTTCCACCGAGCAGCACCGCTGCGATCGCCTGTAGCGGCAGGTTCGCATCGACCTGGGGTGAGGCGACACCGATGCGGGAGATTGCGACTATTCCGGCGATCGCTGCGCATAGTCCGGAGAACGCGTAGACCAGGATGATGGTGCGCGGCACCCTGATGCCGGAGAGTCGTGCTGCGCTGATGCTGCCGCCGACGGCGTAAACGTCGCGACCGAAAAAGGTGCGCTGCTGAATGAACAGGGTCACGACGAAGATGATGATCATGATCCAGACCGGCCCGGAGAGGCCGAGGAACCGAGTCACTGCGAGGTTGAGGATGACCGGCTCATTCACGGGGATCGACTCGGTGTTCGACCAGAGGTTGACGATACCCGTGAATGCGGTGAGTGTGCCCAGCGTCACGACGAAGAACGAGACATTGAATCGCCCGATCAAGGTGCCGTTCACGAGGCCGCCCAGCGCCGCCCCGCCGACGAGGCTGATGATGATCGCGAGCCAGGCAGGGATGCCGGCCTGCAACAGCTTCGCCAACAGGATGCCCGCCAGCGCGCCGATGGGAGCGACCGAGAGATCGGCGCCAGCCGTGATCAGCACGAGTGTCATGCCCATCGCGACGATCCAGAGCACCGAGATCGAGGTGAGAAGGTTCTGCAGATTCTGTGCCGATGCGAAGACCGGCTGTGCGATCGCGAGAACCACGAAGACCACCACGAGCACCACGAAGACGGGCCGGAATGGGCGGGATCCCTTCCACGTACGTGCCCAGATCGAGGGCTGGGAGAAATGTTCAGTCGTCAAGGTGTCCTCCTGATAGGCGCGAGAGTTTGGCCTCGTCGGCATCGACTCTGGCAACGGTGGCGACGACGCGGCCGCGGAGCATGACCACGATCCGGTCGCAGATGTTCAGCAGTTCGTCGTTCTCTGACGAACTGACGAGCAGGGCGACGCCCCGGTCGGCGAGATCGACAAGAATCTGGTGGATCTCAGCCTTCGCTGCGACGTCGACGCCGCGCGTCGGCTCGTCGAGAAGAAGCACTCGAGGCGGGTCGATGAGCCACTTGCTGAGGGCGACCTTCTGCTGATTGCCGCCGCTCAGGGTGCTGACCGCGACGCCGAGATCGTGGGTGCGGATGCTGATGGACGAGCCTATGGCGCTCACAGCCTGCACATCGCGCCGTGTTCCCGGCGGTCGGAGGCGGAATCGGTCGCTGCTGGCGACCATCATCGCGTTGTCCACCACACTCATGCCGAGCACCACGCCCTGCGTCTTGCGGTCGGGCGGAACGTAGCCGATTCCGCGTCTGATCGCGGCGGAGGGGCGGCCGGGCGCCAAGGTGACGTTCTCGATGAGCACGTCGCCCGTTCGCGGGCGAGCCCCGAAAATGGCTTCGAGGAGGTCACTCCGACCCGCACCCACGAGCCCGGCGAGTCCAACGATCTCGCCGGGGCGGAGCGAGAGTTCGACATTGTGCAAGTCGGGCTCCGACGACACGTTCAGAGCGGTTAGCACCGGGGCCGAATCGCGCGCCGCGGCAGGGATCGCAATCCGCTCCCTCTTCACCCGCTTCTGTGCAGCCGTGTCGCCCACCATCGCCGAGACGAGCGATTCGGGGTTGAAGGAGGCGGCCGCGCCGGAGGCGACTGTGCGCCCATCGCGCAGCACAGTGATCTCGTCGCAGATCTCGAAGAGCTCGCTGAGGCGGTGTGTCACGAGAATCGTCGAGACGCCGGCCGAACTGAGGTTGCGAATGACCTGGAAGATCGAAGCGACCTCGTCTTCACTGAGCGAACTCGTCGGTTCATCGAGAATCAGAACCCTCGAGTCCAGAGACAGAGCTCGGGCGATCTCGACCATCTGTCGCTGGTCGGGCCGGAGGCTCCCGATGGGAGCTCTCGGGTCGTAGGTCAGCCCGAGGCGGTCAAGCACCAATTTGGCCCGCTGATGCGAGCGCCTCCAGTCGATGCCCGTACGTCCGCGCACAAGCCGCCTGCCCAGCAGGATATTCTCGGTCACCGAGAGCAGCGGTGCGAGCGCAGTCTCCTGCGAGACCATCGCGATGCCGGTACGGAGCGCGTCGACAGGTGACGAGAAGCTCACCGGACGCCCCTCGACGAGAAGCGCGCCTCCGTCGGGGCGGATCTGCCCCGACAGGATGCCCAGGATGGTCGATTTGCCCGAACCGTTCTCGCCGATGAGTCCGTGAACTGTGCCAGGCTGCTGGATGATCAGCCGACCATCCCGGAGCGCGCGCACTCCGCCGTAACTCTTCTCGATCCCCTCCATCTGAAGCAGCGGAGGAGGCGTCACTGTGTCGGTCATCGTCGGTTCAGAAGCCGGCCGAGCCGACATTGTCCGTCGTAATGAACTTGGCCGGCGTCGTGACGAACTTCGGAAGGGTCGCTTTCGGGTTCGCGATGAGCGTCATCGCGGCATCGGCCTGGTTCGTGCCGATGGTGGTGAAGTCGACCTCGGTGACACCCCAGAGCAGGCCGCTCTTGACGCCGGCGATGGCATCGGGCTGGCCGTCACTGGCCACGATCCTGATGCCCGTCTGGCCCGAGCCGCGCACCGTCGAGGCCGCGGCGAGACCAGTGTTGTCGTTGTAGGCGAAGATGGTCTTCACCGTGGGGAACTTTGCGAGCAACGAGGTTGTCGCTGTCGCAGCACCCGCTGCATTGTCGGTTTGGGCGTCGATCTCACCGAGAAACGTCAGACCGAACTTGTTCGCCCAGTATTGCTGCTGCTTCGCGAAATAGGTCAGACCGGCAACGGGTGCTGCCAGTCCGATGACCGCGTACGAGCTGCCCGGGTCGGCTTTGGCGACCGCTTGCGCGCGGAGGAATGCGTCGTAGTCGAAGCCCTGGATGATATCGGTCGGCAGTCCGGCGATCAGCGACTGGTCTGCAGCCACAGGAGCGTTCTGTGGAATCACAATGATGCCCGCCGCAGCCGCTTCGGTGAAGCAGGGAGTGAGTGATGACGGGTCGAGCGGGTAGATCAGGATGGCGTTGACATGCTGGGCGATGAAGGTATTGCAGTTGTTGACCTGAGTTGTCACGTCGAGCTGGTCGTCTTTGGAGATGAACGTTCCGCCCATCTTCTCGACTTCTGCCTTAGACGCTGCCTCCCCGGCCTGGAGCGAAGGGATGGCCGAGTAAATGTTCTGGTACCCCACAGTGAAATTCGCGGGAAGACCGGTGGGCGCGCCATACGTCGTGGGTAGGCCCGCTTCGACGCCGTCATACGTGAGCGAGGGAGCGGCCGATCCCGACGACGACGAGGATGTCGATGCCGTGTCGGTGCTGCATCCGGCGAGTGAGGCGGCGGCGAGCGCCAGAGCGGTGATCAGAACGGCGCCGCGGGCTGTGTTTTTCATGAGATTTCCTATCGTCTTTGATTGGGAGAATGACCGTCAGGGAGGTCGGTTACACGCGAACGAGGCCTCCGTCCACCCAGATCGTCTGTCCGGTCACGAAACTCGCGTCTTCGGATGCGAGGAAGGCGAGAACACCTGCGAGGTCTTCGGGTTGTTCGACCCGGGGGATGGCTTGGCCCTGCGCGAACGCGACCATCTCCTCTGGGTCTTCGACAGAGTGCGGGTCGGGCTGGCGAGACATAGTGCCTGGCGTGCGCGTCAAGCCGGGGGCGATCGCGTTGACGGTGACGCCCTGGTCGCCCAGCTCGGTCGCCAGTGCGCGAGTGAAGCCGATGACACCACCCTTCGACGCCGTATAGTGCGCAACCCCCTTGATGACGATGCCGAAGACATCGGATGCCTGGTTGATTACCCGGCCCCATCTGCGTTCGCGCATCCCGGGTGTGAACGCCTTCGCCATCAGGAACATCGAATCGAGATTGACCGAGATCAGTTGTCGCCAGTCTGCGTACTCGATCTCGTCCCAGAGCTGAAACGGGTAGACGCCCGCATTGTTGACGAGAACATCGCATCGCCCCAGCGTGGCAAGCACGTCACCTCTGAGCTGCGACACGCTCGACTCATCGCTGACGTCGACCCGGAACGACTCCGCCGCGCCGCCAGCGGCACTAATCTGACGGGCTGTCTCCGAGCTCTCGGCGATGTCGGCGAGAGCGATCGCAAAGCCTTCTTCGGCGAGGCGAAGTGCGTAGGCGCGTCCGATGCCCTGAGCGGCTCCGGTCACGACGGCGACTTTTCCTTCGGAGTTATGTTTAGCCATGTTCTCATCAGCCTTTCGTTTGCGCGCCAAGACCGCGCTCGAGGTAGTTCCACACACTTCTGACAGCGGCGGGAGGATAGATGTGATCGCGTTTGACGAGAGACTCGACGTCGTTGGTCCACGTCGGCCAGGAGTGAAATCCGCTCGTAATCAGCTGCTGCTGGCACGCCATCTCGAGCAGGATCGCGGCGATGGTAGCTTCGCGCAGATCCGCTCCGACTGTCACGATCCCGTGGTTCACGAGGAAGATCGCCCGTGCGCCACCAAGCTGCGTGGCGACCGCTTCGCCGAGTTCTTTTGTCAGGATGAGATCGGTCGTGTCAGTGAAGCGCGGTACGCCCATCGGCGCGAAATAGTTCGCCGCATGGCTGACGGGTAGAAGGTCCACCCCGGAAGCTGCGAGCGCGACCGAATAAGGGCTGTGCACGTGCACGATGCCACCGACGTCTGGCCGCTTCGCCATAATTTCGGTGTGGATCGGATACTCGTGATGACGTTGTCCGCCGCCTTCGAGCAGGGTGCCGTCCCAACCCACGAGATGAACTCGATCGGGAGTGATTTCGTCGAGCCCCCATGTGGCTGCCTTGAGCCATGCACCGCGATTAGCGGAATCGCGCGCAGATGCATGGCCCCAGACGAGGTCTTTGTGCCCGGCACTCGCGAGTATTCGTGATGCTGTGCCGACTAGTTCACGCGGATCGTCCGCCATTGGATGTCCTTTCACGAGGTTCCAGCACAATCTGTAGCTCCGACGGTATTGCCGAAACGCTCTTTTGTGCAGAACCTTTCTCTGCAAAACTAACGAAGCCGAATCCTGCTGTCAAGAAGTATTATCTGTTCAGCAGAGATCATGTCGAAATCGAGTCTGCACCGTACAGCCAGTCGGTATACCGGGTGTCTTCGTCTTTTCGCGACTTGAAGAGTAGGTTGCGCAAGAGTTTCGGAAGCGGGGTGTTCACGTGCCACGCCTCGCCCCAAGTGCGGGCGGTGCGCTGCACTCGGGCGGTACGATCGGCTCTGGTGGAATTGAACTCGGCCAGGGCTGCATTCCACTCGTGCGGGTCGGTGACAGAAGCACTGATCCGATCGAACGCGTCAGCGTCTTCGATCGCCTGACAGGCCCCCTGCGCAAGGTACTGCAGCATGGGATGCGCCGCGTCGCCCATCAAGAGCATGCGCCCGTCGACCCAGTTGTCGATCGGTTCGCGGTCATACATCGGCCAGCTGACGGTCTTCCACAGGTTGAGGAGTGCGCGCTGCACCTGCGGTATGCAATCCGAATAGGCGTTCTGCAGTTCTTGCTGGTCGGCCGGCACGAATTCACCGCGAGAGAAAGAGGGAGACTTGAAGACAGCCACCGTGTTGAACATCGTGCCCGCGCGCAAGGGGTATTGCACCATATGGCATTCCGGTCCGAGGTAGACGACGACGTTCTCTCGATCGTCGACATCGAGCGCTTCGTCCATTGGAATGGCTCCGCGATACGCCACATAGCCAGACGCGACGACCTCGTCACCGGAGACTTTTCGTCGAAGCGACGATGTCAGACCGTCGATGCCGAGAACGACGTCGGCGCGATAGACAGTCCCATCTGACGTTCTGACTCGAGCGACATCGTCGCGAGTCTCGACGTCGACGACGTCGGCATTCGTGCGCAGGTCTGCGCCGGCCTTGCGCGCCGCTTCGACGAGGATCGCATGCAGATCGCTGCGGTGCAGCACGACGTAGGGCGCACCGTAACGCTCCGCGAATTCGCCGCGGAGATCTGCGTCGGTCAGCTGCTCACCCGTCACTGCATCGCGAAAAATGAGGCGCTTGGGCTGCACGCCCATTTCGAGCACCTGATCGAGCACACCCCACGACCTGAGAATGCGGGTGGCATTCGGTGCCATCTGAAGCCCGGCACCTACCTCTTTGAACTCGGGTGCACGCTCCAGCACGGTGACCTTTCGGCCTTGCCTGCACAGAGCGAGCGCGGCTGCGACGCCGCCGATACCACCACCGACTATCAGGATTTCTTGACTTGCGACTCCACTGTCTTCGTTCACACCTTCAGGCTCGCCGACGACCAGAGCCATGGCTATAGAATTCTGCTATGCGGAAAGACCTTCTTCAGAAGCGACCGTCGTACGTGCTGTCGTCGGTAGACAATGTGCTTCGACTCGTTCAGCTTTTGCGCGACACCGGGGGGCTGCGCAATAAAGACGCCGCCGACGCACTGAAGATCGCGCCCTCGACCGCGAACAGGCTGCTCTCGATGCTGGTCTACCGCGGTTTCGCGGTACAAGACGAGTCGCACCTGTACTTTCCCGGGCCGGCTCTCGCTGAGCCGGCGATCGAAGACACCGGAACCAGGCGGCTCGTGCTCATCGTTCAGCCACATCTCGAAGAGGCCGTGCGGCGCTACGGCGAGTCGGCCAATCTGATCATCAGAGTCGGCACTAGCGCACGATTCCTGTCGACGGTCGAGAGCCCGCATCCGTTGCGGGTCGGCGACCGGCAGGGCGCGGTCGTCGAGGCGCGAAAAGCTTCTGGCGGTAAGGCCTTGCTCGCCGAACTGCCTCGCAAGACGCTCGAGCGCATGTATCTGGGTGAGCTGGCACCGCACGACCAGCGCATGAGCGACGCAGAGTTCGACGCCTTCATCGCCGAACTCGCAGCCGTACGTCGGCGTGGCTGCGCATTCAATCGCGAAGCGATCGAGACGGGTGTAAGCGCGATCGGTGTCGCCGTGCACAATCCGTCTGGTCGCGGAGTTGCCGCTCTTTCGCTCTCGGCGCCGAGTTCGCGATTCGAGCGGATAGTGACGGGCGGAGCAGAGCAGTTCATGCGTACGATCGCCGAGCACGTCGAGGATGACCTGGCAGGATCGCTCTCTAGCGAATAGTGCGAATCGTCAGGCGTCGCGTGCCAGGCCGGCTGCCATTGCTGGGCTGTAACCGGTCTCGACCACGACATCGATCACGACCGCGCGACCTGCGCGGTAGAGACGCAGCGCCTCCGTGAGCGCCGCTCTCAGCTCCGATGGCCGCGTGATCGGGCCTAACCCCTCAAGCCCCTGGGCTCGCGCGAGTGCTGCGAGATCGGGAGCCGGATCATCGATGCGTTGCCCGACCCACTTGCGGGAGACGTCGCGGCCGCGAATCTCTGCTACCTTCTGCTGGTGCACTTCGTCGTTGAAGTATGAGCGATTGTTCGAGACGATCGCGATCAGGGGTATCGAGTAGCGAGCAGCGGTCCAGAGTGCTTGCACGCCCATCAGATAGTCGCCGTCGCCGAGCACGCCGACCGCAATCCGGTCGGATTCCCGCAGCGCGAGCGCAGCCCCCACAAGCATGCCCGGGCCCGATCCGATGCCGCCCCCGCCGTCGTAGCCGAGGCTGTCGAGCGGATGCGCGAACGGCCAGAAGTCGCCGTCCCAGCCCAGCGGCAGACGCGCCAGAGTCACCCGCTCTTCGCGCATAACGTCTCGCAAGGTCCAGGCGAGTAGCGGCAAGGTGATCTCGCCTGAGGCGCCCACGGGTGCGGGCCCGGCATCCGGAGCTTCGATCTCGACGGTGCTGCCCTCAGGAAGCACTGCGACGAGTTGGGCGACACCCGTGTCGGGCGCGATCGGCAGAGTGAGATCTGCGGGGATGCGCCGAAAGTGGTCTTTACTCCAGCCGTTATGCAGTTGGGCGTCTTGGCTGATGTTCACGACCATGCGCTGCCCCTCGGCGGGGGCCTGCGCGAGGGTGCCGCCGAGATCGATCCAGTCGAAAGCCACCACGACGTCGGCGCCTCGCAGAATATGCGCACCTTCGCCCGACAAGAAGAACGAGGGGCCCGCAACGTGGGCGGGATGCACCATGGGAAACGAGGCGCCGGCCTTCAGATCGGTGATGACGCGTGCGCCGACGGCTTCTGCGAGCATCACCCTGCGCTTCCATTCTTCGGGGCTCTTGCTCATGCGGCCCATAAGCAGCACAGGCGATTTTGCCGACAGCAGCGCGTCGGCGACCAGCTGGACGACATCGGCCGGAGCGACAGGAAGGGCGACGACCGGCATGCCTGTGAGCTCTGGAACCAGCACGGCCTGCTCGAGCTTCGACTCCTGCATCGTCGTGTCAAGCACGACGTAAGTCGGCGCCATGGGAGGAGTACGCACGATGTCCCAGGCCCGCACCAACGATTCGAGCGTCGCCTCGACCGAAACCGGCTGGTCGTCCCACTTCACATAATTACGCACGAGCGCCGCCTGGTCAGCCGACGAATGGATCCAATCTATCCATGGGCGCCGACGAGAGGCATCCAGCGGCCCGTTCGCGCCGATCATGAAGACAGGTGCACGGTCGGCCCACGCGTTGTAGATCGCCATGCTCGCGTGCATCAGCCCGACGTTGCTGTGCAAAGCTACCGCCATCGGAAACCCGGTGACCTTGGCGTAGCCGTGGGCGAGCGCAACGGCATGCTCTTCGTGCAGGCACATCAGAATGGCCGGGTCTTCGGCACCGAGGTAGTTGACCAGACTGTCGTGCAGGCCGCGATAACTTGCGCCGGGATTCAATGCGACATAGCGCACATCGGCTTGACGCAAGAAGTCGGCGACGACATCGCTGCCCCACTCAGGCCCATTCGCGCTCACGGTAGAACCACCGTCGTCGTCTTGGTTTCGGCGTACGAGAGGAGCTCTTCGAGACACTCTTCGCGACCGAAGCCCGATGACTTCGTTCCACCGAACGGAAGGCCCCAGAAATGCCTGCTTGGGCTGTTGATGAGCACATGCCCGACCTTCAAATCTCGGGCTATCTGATGCGCCGACGTCAGATCGGAGGTCCACACCGACGCGGTGAGGCCGTACTCGACGGAATTCGCGATTTCGACCGCTTCGCTCACCGTGCCGAATGTCATGGCCGCGAGCACCGGGCCGAACACCTCCTCCTGTGCGAGGGTGCTTTCGGGGGCGACCTGCGTGATGAGTGTGGGAGACACGAACCAGCCTTTGGAGCCTACGGTGCTCGGCCGGCCGCCTCCAGAAAGGATCGAGCCGCCTTCCTTCACACCGACGTCGATGTAGTGCAGAGACTTGTCGTATTGGGCTTTGGAGATCAGACTGCCCATATCGTTGCTCTCATTCATCGGGTCGCCGACACGGATGCCGTCGAGAATGGCGGCGACGCGGGATTGCACCTCGTCGGCGATCGACTCGTGCAACAGCAGGCGGCTCGTCGAACCACAGCTCTGCCCCGCCGACATGGTGAAGTTCATGCCCGCCACGACCCCGGCTGCGGCTGCGGCCAGATCGGCATCCGGAAGCACTATCTGAGCGTTTTTGCCGCCGAGTTCGAGGGTGACGTGCTTGACGCCGGCGTCGGCGGCATCTTTCTGAATGCTGCGCCCGGTCGCGGCCGAACCGATGAATCCAATGCGCCGGATGAGCGGATGGGCAACGATGGCTCGACCGCTCACCATTCCTCTGCCAGAGATGGCGATGAGCACATCTGGCGGGAGCACCTCGGCGGCCAGCTCGGCGAGGCGGAGTGTTGATAGCGGCGCCTGGTCAGGGGCCTTCAGAATGACTGCGTTACCGGCAATCAGCGGTGCGGCCGCCTTGGATGCAGCGAAGAACAACGGGTGATTGAATGCTCCGATTCGAGCGATCACTCCGTAGGGCTCGCTCGTTGTGTAGTGCAGATTCTTGCTGACGGGAATCGTGCGCCCACCGAGCTCGAGCGCGTAGTCGGCGAAGATGTTCATCAGCTCCACTGCGCCGTCGACATCGAGCCGCGTCGAACGTAACGGCGCACCCATGTCGAGCGAATCAAGCGTTGCGAGTTCTTCGCGATGTTCGATCATCAGTGCCGCGAACTGACGCACTTTACCGGCCCGCTCTCGGGGAGTCAGCGCCCCCCATGCCGGCTGAGCTGTCGCTGCGAGGCGCACCAACCGATCGACCTCTTCGGCGCTGGCGTCGGGCGCATCGGCGAGCCCTCCTCCCGTGCTCGGGTTTTCGATCTCGTAGGTCGCTGCCGTGTCGAAGGGCTCGCCGCCGGCGAGTACTTTCCACGGCCTATCGACGATGTGGCGCGCATCGACGTCATTGTCTGTTCTCCAGAAGTCCATTCTGCAGACTTTAGGCGACCGCCTCACACCCGTCAAGAAGACATGTTCAACCGAGGGCCTCACCGAACCGCTTGGCCACGGGAATCAAGATCGAGGCGGCTTCTTTCGCCGCCTTCGCCGGAAGACGGTTCACTGGCGCCGAAACGCTGAGCGCGAGCCTCAGGCCGGGAACGCTCGTCGGCACAGCAACCGACACAGAGGCGACACCCTCCTCGCTCTCTTCTCGATTCGTGGCGTACCCCGAACTCCTCGTCAGCGCGAGCTGCTTCTCGAGCCGACTGAAATCGGTGATCGACTTGTCTGTCACACGCGGCAGAACGTCGTTGGGGTACAGGCGTCGGAGTTCAGCCGAATCGAGCTCGGCCAGCATGGCCTTACCGATCGACGTGACGTGCGCGGGCAGCGATTTGCCCAGTCGCGAAGCCACCCGAACCGCCTTGCGACTTTCGATGCCATCCATGAAGCGCACATTTGCGCCTTCAAGCATTCCGAGATGAATGGTCTCATCGAGAACGTCGTTGAGCTCCTGCAGAAATGGGCGACCAAGCTGATTTATATTCATTCGGCCGATCACCGAGAAGGCGACCCCGGTGAGCGCCGGGCCGGGTCCGTAAGCTTTGGTCTGCGCATCCTGACGTACGAAACCGCGGTATTGCAGCATTGCCAACACCCGATGCGCAGTAGACGACGCCACGGCGAGATAGTTGCTGGCGTCGGTAAGACGAATCTCCTGCTGCTCGCCGAGCAGCAGGAGGAGCTTCAGCGCATTGTCGACCGACTCGATGGGGTACTGCGGAGCCGCTGTGGCCGTGGCGTCGTCGGGGTTCGAAGAAATATTCTGCACAGCAGAAATATACGGCAAAGTCCTTCTTGCTGAGAAATTGGGAATGCATCACAACCATGAAAACAGAATGCGTTTCTGCTATAAAGATAGTCGAGAGAGCGCAGTTGCTGAGAAGGTGAGAGAGATGGCCACGATCGTCGCCGGAATCGGCGTACCGCATACTCCGGCCTTCGCCGCCAACGTGAAGGTCGGCGACCCCGACGACGAGACTGCCGCCGCATACGCCCGCATTGCGGAACAACTCGACGCCGTCGAACCTGATGTCGTAGTGATGTTCTCGACCGATCACCTCAATACTTTTTTTCTCGACAACTACCCCGCCATCGGCGTGGGGGTGGCGACCCGAACCAGCGGGCCCAACGACGGCACGCCGGGCCTGAAGCACGTCGAATTGCCTGTTCATCGCGACCTCGCCGAAAGCATTCGCATCGACACCGCACTCGCCGATTTCGATGTGTCTCAAAGCCAGGAATTCACGCTCGACCACTCGTGGCTGGTTCCGCTGCAGTTCATCCGGCCGGCCGCAGATCTCGCTATCGTGCCGATCTTCGTCAATAGTCACATTCCCCCGATTCCCACTGCGCGCCGCGCGTTGAAGCTCGGTAGAACAGTCGGCGAATCGATTGCGAGCTGGCCGGAAGACGTGCGGGTGGTCGTCTTGGGCAGCGGAAGCTTCTCGCTCGACGTGGGCGGCCACTACATCGAACCGCAGAAGATCTTCGGGGTGCCTGCGCCCGAATGGGTCGAGAGGGTGGCGGCCTTTCTCGAGGCAGGCGACTATGAGTCACTGGTCGCCCATGCCAGCCGAGCGCAGATGGCTGCGGCCGGCAATGTCGGCGGGGAGCTGCTCAACTGGATTGCCATGCTCGGCACGATCGGCGGCGGTGTGCCCTCCTCCCTCGACATTCACGACCAGTTCGGTCACGGATACGGTTTTTGGAGACTAACGTGAGCACATATCAGGTGGCGAAGTTCTGCCGCAGCTGTCTCATGAACAGCGAGGTGCGCGATCTCGCGATTCGAACGCCCGAAGCGGCGCTCGATCTCTTCGACCTGAGTGCGCAAGAGCGCGCTCTCCTGCTCGCGGGGGAAGTAGGCGAACTGTCTCTTCTCGGCTGCAACGACTTTCTGCTCTCATACCTCCCTCGATGGAATCTGTTCGGACTCGATGTGCCGCTCTACAGCGAACGGATGCGCGCCGTCGCTACCCGAGCCGTGCCCAACCGGCACCTCACTGACGAACTGGGAACGCAAGCCGATTAGATAGACTCGCACCATGCCGCCGGCTCCCCAAGAACAGTCCGGCGACCTTGCCACCTACACCGGGTATCTGTTGCGCAGGGCCCAGCAAGCACATGTCGCGGCGTGGCAGAAGTACGTGTCAGACGAGATCTCGAGTGTGCAGTTCGGGCTGCTGAGCATCCTTCGGCGCACCCCCGGGGCATCGCAGCGCATGCTCTGCGATGAGCTCGACCTCGACCGATCTACCGTCGCCGATGTCGCCGCTCGATTGGAGCGGCGCGGCTTGATCGAGCGAGTTCGCGATGCGACCGATCGGCGGCGCAACGTGCTCGAACTGACGGCCGACGGTCAAGCGGCTCTCGACGAGCTCACGCCGAGGGTCGTGACCATGAACGAGACTCTTACGAATGCCTTGGCGCCGCAGGAGATCGGTCGGCTGCGCGAACTACTGACGCGCATCATCGAGCCCTGACACGCCGAGCCCCGACAACGGGCTAGTCATCTCGAATATTGCGATGCATAATGGTTGGGGTACTGAGCAAATTAGCTCAGACGGTCGAATGCTCTGAAAGGGGCACTGCAATGCAGCAGATGGATGGCACCGCCGACACCCCCGAACTGGAACAGCTCTACCGCGACTTCGCGGCAAACGATATGGCCCCCCTGTGGACGCAGCGCGACGACCTGATGCCGATGACCCCGGCGCCGAAGGCGATTCCGTTCGTCTGGCGCTGGAAGACGCTGTTCGACATCGCACAGCGCTCTGGCGACCTCGTACCCGTCGGCCGCGGCGGCGAACGCCGGGCCGTCGGGCTCACCAACCCGGGGCTTCCGGGCACAGGATACGCGACGCCTACGCTCTGGGCCGCAATCCAGTACCTCGGCGGTTACGAGACGGCGCCTGAACATCGGCACTCGCAGAACGCTTTTCGCTTCGTGGTCGAGGGCGAAGGCGTCTGGACAGTCGTGAACGGCGACCCGGTGCGGATGAGCCGCGGCGACTTGCTTCTCACGCCTGGCTGGAACTTTCATGGCCACCACAACGACACTGAGAACCCGATGGCCTGGATCGACGGCCTCGATATTCCCTTTTCGAGCCAGATGGACGTCGGGTTCTTCGAATTCGGTGCCGAGCGAGTGACAGACGAGGCGAGTCCGGAGTTCTCGCGCGCTGAGCGCCTATGGGCCTATCCCGGACTCCGCCCCATGTCCGCACTCGAAGATAAGGTGAGCTCGCCGCTCTCGGCCTACCGCTGGGAGTTCACCGACCGGGCCCTCAGCGAGCAGTTGAAGCTTGAAGACGAAGGCTTTCCCGCCACCCTCGAGCAGGGTCATGCGGCCCTTCGTTACACGAATCCGACAACGGGCGGCGACGTCATGTCGACCATCCGGTGCGAATTCCACCGCCTGCGCTCCGGTATCTCAACGCCCGCACGCCAGGAGGTCGGATCGTCAGTCTGGCAGGTGTTTGAGGGCTCCGGCACCGTTGTGCTCGGCGGCGAGGAGACGAAACTCGAAACAGGAGACCTCTTCGTCGTTCCGTCCTGGGTGCCATGGTCGTTGCATGCCGATACCCAGTTCGATCTCTTCCGTTTCAACGACGGACCGATCATGGACCGCCTCAACTTTTCCCGCACATTCGTTCCCTCGACCTGACCAACTCGAAAGCATTTATGAGACTCGCAACCCTCCGCACTCCCGACTCGACCGTGGCAGTGCGCGTCGATGACACAACCGCGGTCGAAATCGGCGGCTTCGCCGACGTCGGCTCGCTGCTCGCCGACCCCGCCTGGAAAAACATTTCAGCCCGCGCCGCGGGTGCCGAGCATCCACTCGCCGACATTGACGACGACCAGTGGGCGCCTGTCGTGCCCTGGCCATCGAAGATCATCTGCGTGGGGCTCAACTACAAGAACCACATTCTCGAGATGGGCCGCGAGCTGCCCGAATTTCCGACTCTGTTCGCGAAATACCCCGAGGCGCTGATCGGGCCGTTCGACCCGATCGTGCTGCCCGCCTACGCCGTCGAGGCGCTCGACTGGGAGGCCGAGCTCGCGATCATCATCGGCTCACCCGCGCGTCGCCTCGAAGAATCTGAAGCAGCTGCAGCGATCGCCGGGTACTCCGTGATCAACGACGTCACCATGCGCGACTACCAGTACCGCACGCCCGAATGGTTTCAGGGCAAGACGTTCGAGAACTCGAGCCCATTCGGCCCCTGGCTCGTCACTCCCGACGAGTACATGCTCGGCACCGAGCTCTCGACGGTCGTCGACGGCGAGAAGATGCAGTCGACGACGACGGATGATCTGGTCTTCGGCCCCGCGGCACTTGTGTCGTACATCTCCAAGATCGTGACGCTGAACCCCGGCGACGTGATCGCTTCAGGCACCCCGGGCGGCGTTGGACACGCTCGCAAACCCCCCCGCTACCTCAGCGACGGGTCGACCCTCACGACCGCCATCGAGGGGATCGGCACCATCACCAGTCGTATTGTCGTCGAGGGCTGACCGTTGCCCGGCCGCACCGACAACGTCACCGACCCCGACCTGGCCGCGCGACTGCTCATCGCACGCCGCGGTCAGGCATATTATTCGCGCAAACTCAACGAGCTGAGCGACGAAGAGTTCAACGAGCCGTCGCGCTTGGCGGGCTGGAGCCGACGGGAGCTGATCGCTCACGTGGGGCTCAATGCCCGTGCGCTTACCCACCTCACCGAATGGGCGGCGAGCGGCATCGAGCATCCGATGTATAGTTCCCCCACGCAGCGCAAAGACGACATCGAGTTCGCCGCGACCCTGCCGACGCAGGCGTTGCGCAACCTTTCGGATCACGCCGCCATCCATCTCAATGTCGAATGGCGTGACCTACCGGAAGAAGCCTGGTCGGCGACGATCCGCACCGCGCAGGGCCGTATCGTTCCTGCTTCCGAGACGGTGTGGATACGCTCTCGCGAGGTCTGGATTCACGCGGTCGACCTGGGCAACGGGGCAAATTTTCTTGACTTCCCGGCACCGTTCGTCGATGCGCTGCTCACCGATGTGACGAGTGCGTGGGCTCGACGACGAGAGGCCGAGAGCCTTCCGTACTACGTACTCGAACCACTCGACCGCCCGCAGTCCCTGCGCGACACGATTGCGCCGCCAGACGCCGTAGTGCTACGCGGCCCTGCCACCGGGCTCGCGCAATGGGCCACCGGGCGCGGCGCGACAGGAGTCGAGGCGGCAGACGGATCGCTCGTGCCGTCACCACCTCGATGGCTCTGAGGCCGCCTAACGTTCGCGGCACGTGAATGCGCTGTCGGACTCGCTCCCTCTAGTACCCCGTACAAGCATTGACCGCGATGATGGTGCGGATGCTCCCTGACTCGGTCGATGAGTTCGGCAGATGGTGCGGTAGGGCCGGGCTGGCGACCCAATCTTTGTGGACGCTGCGGAGGTGGCGAGGTTTGCACACTGTGGAGTGGATGCTCCAGACGGTGGCTGGTGGGGGAGTGCGATTGACCGCTGCGGAGTATCTGCCGCCGGCGGTAGTGTTCCGGGCGATGACGGAGTCGGGGTGGGCGGAGCACTGGGTCAGGGCAGAGAACCGGAAAGATCTCACCAGCCTGTCCTTCTGCGGACGATCTCCGCTTAGATCGGCGCGTCCCCGCCGCGTCGTGTGGGGGGTATCCGGCATGCTGTGAGAAACGCTACGGTGTGCGGCGAAGGACGGAGCAGGGCGTGAGTGCCGATCATTTGGATGTGAAAGATCGTTTCGGTCGTCAGCTTGAGCGCCGGGATGGTCGTGACTTCCCGTTCTACAACCGTGAACCTGTTGAGGTGTCGACGTGGAAGTGGATCGTCATCATCGTTTCGTGCGCGATCGCGTTCATCGTGTTGATCAGTATTCCGCAACCGAATAATTACGTCGCGCTGATCCCTCGCATCTTGTTCCCCGTGATCATGCTTGTCGTCTTCGCCCTGCTCACCGGTGGTTTCTGGAGAAGCATTTTTCACAAACTCACCGGCTGGGACGTGCTGAACATGGTGTTCTTCGCCGTGCTCAACACCGTTGTGGCGCTCATCGTAGGCGGGATCATCCGCGCTCTTACCGGCGCCGCCGACAACGCGGCTACCCAGGGGCTTGCCCAGCTCAGCCCCGGCGAACTGTTCAGCTTCTATCTCGGCACGGGTGTGCAACTCTTCGGTGAGGAGCTCTTCACCATCCTGCCGTTCCTCGCCGTGATGTACTGGCTTTACGCCAAAGCCCATCTGAGCCGGAAGACCGCGATCATCCTCGCCTGGCTGATCACCGCCGTCTGGTTCGGCGCCGCTCACCTCCCCACCTACGACTGGAACGTACTCCAAGCCGTCGTCGGGATCGGGGTCGCTCGTCTCGTGCTCACCCTCGCGTTCATCCGCACGAAGAACATCCTCGTTTCAACCGGCGCACACATCCTCAACGACTGGGCCGGATTCACCTTCGCCCTACTCACCGGGCTCGCTACCGCAGGCATAGCCCGCTGAACAAGCAAGCGGGAGAGGCCTGCAAACGGCGAAACCTCGGTGGCAGTGAACGCGAATTGACGGACTCAGTCTCCGGCGGTTGAGTGTGTGCTCAAACTGATTCTTCGGGCCCACCCGAGTGAATAGAATGTGGTTGCAAAGGTGCCGGGGTTCGCAGCCCGGGCACCCATTCACGCTTTGTTTAGGACAGTTCATCGGGGGCACTATGTCACGGAAACAGCGTAAAACGGCCAGGTCAAAATATTTTCAGAACTCCGGGCCGGTTTTCGTGCCGACCACCCATGACCACGGGCACGTCCTCGCAATCATCGACGCGGTCTCCTCGTTTGGCGGTGAGCCCTATGCCCGGATCTACCGAGATAAGTTGGGCGGCGACACAACAACGATAGTCAGCCTCCGATTCAGTAGTTACCGGGCGAAGATCGGACCACTCCCACCAAAGATTGCCGCAAGGCTGCGCCCAGCAGTGTTCTGGAACGGCTTACGCAACCGCGCCATCAACGTACCCGCCCGCATCGACACCAACCCCGACTCACCCCACTACCTCGGAGTATGGCTCAACACCACACTCAAAGAGAATGTAACCACAAATTAGCTGCGGGCCGTTGCCTGCTCCCGCGGGTGCGGGGTACCCAGGCGTCTGAAAGATTTACCCTGACCGCTTCTACAGGTGCTGCGTTCCACAGTGGCGTATTCCGGACCGTTGAGCAGCGGCTAGGCCAGGATCGCTAGCTCACGGTTGCCGTAAAGGGTGACTTTAACAATGTCCCCGCCAGCACGGACGGCGTCAAGTGCGGCGGCCAATAGCCGGGAGCTCAATCGAGGGTTCGAAAAGCCAATTACTGCCCATGCAGATCGGCAATCACCTCGAACCGCAGAAAGCTCTGTGTTCAGGCTGGCTGACTGCTGAGGTCGAGGGTTCCGTTGATGACGTTTTGGGCGTCGGTGAGGAGTTTGTTGTTGTTGGAGCGGGCGTGGTTGCGGATCCGGTCGAACGCTTCGTCGGGGGTGATGTTCGCTTGACCGGCGAGCATCCCTTTGGCCTGTTCGATTAGTACCCGGTTGTTCAGCGCGGTTTGCAGCTGTTCAGCGAGATCGGTTTTGGCGATGCTGCTCCGGTCCTGCAGAAGACTGATCGTTGCCATGTCCGCGAGTGCTTGACCCAATGCCACATCAGCGTCGGTCATCAGGGTGGTGTCGTTCGAGACCAGGTTCATGGCCCCGACCACGTCGCCGCGGAGCCGGAGGGGAAGCGCGTGAGTGGATCGCACTCCTGCTTCAGCGGCGACGCCGACGAAGCGTGGCCAACGGTCTTCTGCTTCCGTGATCGTCGCGTTTGTGACGGGTTGACCGCTGCGGAAGCAGTCCAGACACGGGCCTTCGTCGATTTGCAGTTCGAACAGTTCCAGGTTTCGGATCCTCTCCGAGGACGAAGCTGCCAGTCTGAGGCCGCCGCGGAGATCGGTGAGCATGATCCCGGCCGCGTCCACATTCAAAAGTTCCACGCATGCGTCCGCGAGGTAGTGCAGAAGATCGGTGGCGTCGAAATCGTCGGTAAGGGTATCGGCGAGGGTAATGAAAACTTCGGCGAGGCGGGTTTCTCGTGTCATGCGCGTTC
>NZ_BMGP01000007.1 GCF_014640255.1 Subtercola lobariae
TCGACAGTGTTTCGGCGGCCATAGCGAGAGGGAAACGCCCGGCAACATTCCGAACCCGGAAGCTAAGACTCTCAGCGCCGATGGTACTGCAAGGGAGACCCTGTGGGAGAGTAGGACACCGCCGGACTCAATTTAGAAGAAGCCCAGCCCCTTCGGGAGCTGGGCTTCTTCGCTTTAACGCCGTGTATGGTGTGCCAATGAGCGCACCGATAAAGGCCCCATTCTGGGCAGTGATCAGCGGGCTCGTGATCGTCTCTGCTGCAGTACTTCTGCTCGCGTATCGTGTCGCTCCGGTACCCGAACACATCCACGTGCACCTGAGCATCTCCGTGGATGGCGTACAGCTGGTGGTGCCAGCCAATACGGGTATCGACCCTGTGACCAACGTGGCGATGCCGCTGCACACGCACGATACGACGGGAATCGTGCACGTCGAATCGCCCGTGACGCGCACATTCACGCTCGGCGAATTCTTCCAAGACTCGTGGCACGAGCCACTCGACACCACTCATGTGGGCGCGTTCACTGTTTCGCCGACCGAGACTCTGACGGTGTTCGTGAACCAGGAGCCCGTGACAGGTGACCCGGCAGACATCGTCTTGACGAACAAACTCGATATCGATCTCGTGTTCAGTCCGCTCGGCACTCCGGCTGTTGCGAGTGCTCCGTTCGACTGGCCGCCGCAGTACTAGCTTCGCTACCGCGGTGACCGTGGCGTCAGACGAGGCCGGTGTACGATTCCCATGCCTCGGGTGCCGCGGACAGCTCATCACGAATGACGGTGGCTTCGATGAGGCCGTAGGGCCGATCATCCGCGTTGAAGACCTCGTTGTTGTTCTCGACACCGAAGGGCTGCAAGTTGTACACGAAGTGGTGCTTATTCGGTGCTGAGAAACGAATTTCGGCGATGAAGTCGTACGCCTCGAGCACCGCCTTGCCCATTTCGTAGAGCGTCTGTTGCAGCGCAAGAGAGTGCAGCGTGGCGAAGGTCTCGATGATGATCTTCTTGATGCCGAGATAGGTGGGCTCCCAGTCGACGTTGGTCGTCGTGAACCGCCACTGGGCCACGAGCGATGTGGCCATGACGCGGTCGGTCGTGGGCTCGAGGAGGGTGTATTCGTCTTCGTAGAAGCCGGTGAACTCAGACCCGGTCGACTTCAAGATGATCAGGTCTTTGAAGCCGCCGACGACGATGTTCGTGCGGTCGTCACCGCTACCCGTGACCGTAATCGCGGCGGTTCGCGTCTCTTGGCCCTTACGAACCCAGGTGTGGTCGTGCTCTTCGCCGTTGACGAGCACTCGCTGCCACTCGAATTCTTCGACCTCGATGCGTGCGCTCTTCACGTACTCGACGCTGTCGACGAAGTGCGCGCCCAGGTCGAGTGCGTACGTCTCTATCGACGTCAGCCCCTTCTCTTTGGAGAACGAATAGGCCGTCTGCTTCTGGGTGTCGGTCGGCAAGATTTTCGACTGATCACCTGTCAGGTAAGCATCAGCGAAGTCGCCGCGCAGAGCGCTCGACACGTTGATGTCTCGAATCTCGTGGCGTTCCGTGTCGCGGTAGATGCGTACGACGCGATTTTCGGCTTTTCCGTACCGGTTGGCGCCTAGAACTATTGCCACGAGGTTTCTCCTGTCAGTGAGGGTTGTGCTATGCGGGTGAGAAGTGTGCCGGTCAGCTCGGCATCGACTGGCTGATCGATCGAGAAGATGGGTGTGCCGCGTAGCCAGGTGGTGTGCACGACTCCGTGCAAATGTGAGCCTTCGAACGCGGTGAGTTTGTTTTTGTGCTGCAGGTGTTCAGCTATCACGGTGAACGTTTCTTCGGGGGCGAAAGCTACGAAGTCTGCGTCTGAGCCGACCGTGAGGGAGCCCTTTGCCGTGAGGTTGGCGAGGCGTGACGTTGCCACGGACATCCACTCGAGAACCGACTCGAGACCGATACCACAGGCCTGAGCCGCCGACCAGACGGCGGGCAGGCTGACCTGAAGGCCTGAGATTCCGCCCCAGGCGAGACCGAAGTCGCCGCCGTGGCCGAGCTTCAGCTCGCGGGTGCTGGGGGAGTGGTCAGAGGCAATGAGGTCGATGTCGCCCGCCACGAGGGCCTGCCACAGCAGCTCGCGGTTGGCTTCGTCTCGAATGGGTGGGCAGCACTTGTACTGGGTGGCGCCATCGGGAATGCCTTCGGCCGCGAAGCTGAGGTAGTGCGGGCAGGTCTCGACGGTGAGACGCAGGCCTTCGGCTTTGGCGGCGCGGATGGCCGGCAGCGCTCCAGCCGAAGACAGGTGCAGAATGTGCGCGCGAGCGCCGGTCGCGCGGAGGCCCTCGATGATGTGGTCGATAGCGGTCTTCTCGGCCGCCTCGGGGCGACTGGCCACGAAGTCTTCGTAACCTACCCCGCCGGCGTTCTCGTGTGCGGCGAGAACCCCGGGGTCTTCGGCGTGCACGATGAGCAATCCGTCGAAGGTGGCGATCTCGGCCAGGGCTTGGTGCAGTTGCTCGGTGCTGAGGTGAGGGAACTCGTCGACTCCAGAGGGGGAGAGAAAGGCTTTGAAGCCGAAGACGCCTGCGTCGTGCAGGGGCTCGAGATGCCCGAGGCTCGAGGGAATTGCTCCGCCCCAGAAACCCACGTCGACGGTGGCCTGACGGGCCGCGGCCGCACGCTTGAGGTCGAGCGCCTCGGGGGTGGTGGTGGGCGGAATGCTGTTCAGCGGCATGTCGATGATGGTGGTGACGCCGCCCGCCGCGGCCGCTTTGGTGGCGCTGGCGAAACCCTCCCAGTCGGTGCGGCCGGGCTCGTTGACGTGAACGTGCGAGTCGACGATTCCCGGGATCAGAACCTGGGAATCCGGTAACGTCTCGTCGCGCAGAGCCTCGAAGCGAGCATCCACTTCACCGATGGCGACGATGGTGCCGCCAGAAACGGCGAGGGCCGCCGGGCGGAAGGCGCCGTCGACACAGGCCCTGGTTGCGCGAACGACCACGTCGTAGGGTTCAGACAATCGTTCCTCCGTGCGTGTGGTCTGCGGTGCTGTGAAGCAGTGTCAGCCTAACTTTTTCGCTGGCGGCAGACGGGTGGTTTGTGAAACGTCGTCGACATCTGGCGGCGTTACTGTGAGGCATACGCTCGGCGCCGGCAAGGAGAGACTCGCGATGAAAGCCCTGATCGACGTTGAGTTCTCGTGCCCCAAGCTGATGGAGTTCGGCCCGTGCGGCGGCGTGGAGTTCGACGGATCGTGCGAGGTGTCGGAGCACCGCTGTGTGTTCGTGGATGCCGCGACGGTGCACTGGCGCGGTGACCTGGGTGGAAGCGCCGGGGCTCCGCATGTCGATACCGTCGCCCGTGCGGGAGGCGACGAGGTGGTGGTTGAGCTGAGCGCGTTGCGTACGACGATGGCTGCGCGACAGATTGTTGTCGGCGACTTTCCGGCGCGGGCGCTCGACGTGGCTTCGGCCGAAGAATGCGCGGGCATTATGGCGGGGTCGGTCGATGCCGGGCTTTCGGGCGACTCTGGCGCGCACCGGGTTCAGTTCTCGCCCACCTACCGAGCGCAGCTGATCGAAGGTGCCGGATTGGCCGCGTTCATCGGCATCAACTGCCGCGACCGCAATCGGGTGGCCATCGAAGGCGAGCTCGCGGGCCTGGCTGCGGTGGGCGTGGCGGGGGTGCACTGTGTCACGGGCGATCACACCCTGACGGGTTCGAGACCGGATGCTCGGCCGGTGTTCGACCTCGACTCCACCCGAGTCGCGGCTCTCGCAGCTGCCGCAGGTCACCTCGTTTCGGTGGGGGAGGCGCCCGCCACGCCGCCGACCGCGCGTCGAGCAGCCCGGCTCGTCGAGAAGCAGAAGGCCGGGGCGAGCGTCGCGTTCGTGAATCACTCGGGCGGCGCTCGGCCCGTGGAGCGCTTCATCGCCGAGGTACGCGAGCTCGAAAGCGCCGAGGGGCTGGGCGAGCTGGGTTTTATCGCGTGCGTTCCGCTGGTGGTCGACAGGGGAAGCGCCGAACTGCTCGCGACGTTCACGACGCTGGTGCTGCCGGAGGGGTACCTCGAACGCATACTGGGCGCCCGCGATGTGTACGCCGAGGGCGTCGCTGCCGCGATCGAACTCAGCGACGAGCTGCTCGCGCTCGACGGCGTGGTGGGCGTGAACCTGTCGGGTGGGCCCGAAGACGGGCGCGAGGCGCATTTCGCCGAAGCGCTCGCGCGGGTGGCGAGAGGTGTCGCGCGCCGAGCGCTCACCACGACGTAGATCAGCAGGGCGAGCGGAGCGGGCGGTATGGCGCGTGAGCATCGGGTGCGCCAGGTAGCGGCTGTGTGGCGACGGGAGCGAGTGAGACATGGGCGAACGCTGCCTCAGCCGGGGAGTACCGTGGTGAGCCACGATCCGTCGGGGGTCAGGGTGTATTCGGTGCGCTGGCTCGCTGCGTCGGGGCGGCCGTGCCAGAAAGTGACGCGGCGCGGGCGCAGGAGGGCACCGGCCCAGGTGGGCGGGGGCGTCAGCGTGCCGAAGGGATGCTCGGCCTCGAACTCGGCCCAGATGCGCTGCCGCTCGGGCAGAGCGAGAGCGGTGTAGGCGTCATCGTTCAGCCATGCCAGAACCTGCAGATAGTACGAACGGCGCTGGTACACGGCCGCGGCCTCGACCGCTGATGCCGCTTCGACATCGGCGACCACAGAGAGTTGGCGGCCAAGCTGCGGCCACGCGATGCTGAACGAAGCTCGGGGCGAAGAGGTGAGCTCTTCGATTTTGCGTGAACGGGCATCCGTGTGAAAGAAGAAGCCCTCGTCGGTGAATTCGCTCAGCAGTACGTGCCGTGTGTCGGGGTAGCCCTCTGGTGTGAGCGTGGCGAGCGCGATGAGCGGTCGAACGAGTTCGTCGTTCGAAGGCAGCCACTGGCGGAGTTCGTCGAGAAATGGTGCCCCGCGCATCAGGTGACCTTGCCGGCGCCTGCCACGGGAACGGCGCCCGCAGAGGGCAGCTTGCCCGGGTTCAGCAGGCCCTCGGGGTCGGTGTCGACGGCGAGGCGGCGGGTGCGCTCCACCTCGTGGTCGACTTCCCAGTGGTGCGGGTTGTGCGAGCCGACTCCGAGCGCGGCGAGGGCATCGAACCCGGCGTACACCTGGTCGCGATTCTCGTAGATGCCCGCGAGCATGCCGATGGGGCGGCCGTGCTGGGCCTCGATGTGCAGCATTCCGCCGTTGTAGACCGCGTGCACCTCGTCGATGCGCTCCACCAGGGCGTCGCCGGCGACCTCGACGTGAAAGTACTTGCCCGGGTCGCTCTTCTGCAACCACTCGATGGGGTGGTTGTACGACAGCATGCTGATCTTCATCGATGCCGCGGGGCCCTCCCGAACATCCTCAATGCGCCCGCCGGCGGCGAAGATGAGCGCGCTGGCTGCCTCGACGGCCTCGGCGTCGATGATGGCCCGCAGGCTGGCGCGATCTTTCGGAATGGCGGGGTCGTCGGGCAGGGCATTGGCGAGCACGGGCAGGTCGGCAGAGACGAGTCTTGGGGTGGGCTCGAGCTCACCGATCTCGCGGATGACGCTCAGTGCGGCCTCGAAGGTGTCGAAGCTGGCGTAGAGGCCGCGCCAATTCTGCAGCGGTTCGAGGGCGAGGGTGGCTCTGGCGATGATGCCGAGGGTGCCGTAGGTGTGTACGTAGGGCGCAGCGGCGTCGCCTTCGACGTGGATGAGCCGGGCATCCGGAACCGCGTGCACGACGTCGAGCGCAAGGGCGAACCCGGTGTGATTCGAGCCGTGCTTGATGGAGCCGGTGCCGCCTGATCCGCCGGAGAGAAAGCCGCCGATGGTGGATTGCGCGGTTGACGGGTACATCAGAATCTGCTGGCTGGCTGCGTTCGCCGCCTGTTCGATCATGACCATGGGGGTACCGGCCTCGACGGTGATGAAGCCGTCGCCCACCTCGATCACGCCGCGCGCCTTCGACATGTCGAGCACCAGGCCGCCCTGCATCGGGATGCCCTGGCCGTAGTTGCCCGTACCCTTACCCCGCGGGGTGATGGGCACGTGATGACGAACGGCTGCGCCAACCGTGGCCGCGATCTGTTCGGCGGTAGTGGGGAAGGCGACGAGATCGGCCAGCCCGAGCGGAAACTGCTCGGCGAGAATGGGCGAGAGGTAGGCGCCGTCGAGCGAGGCTTTCTCGCGGGCACGCAGCTCGGTAGTGACAGCTTTGTCGCCGAGTAACTCGCGGAGTTCGTGCTGCAGGCCGTCGATGTCGGGCGTCTGGTCGGTCATGCTCTGTTCCTTTTATCTGTGGTGACGCTGGAGTGATGAGAGTGCGTGAGCGAAGTCAGCTCGCGCTGAATCCGATGCGTTTGGGCGCGGGGGCGGGCGTGAAGACGGCGATTTCGGCGAAGGCGGCCGCTGCCTGCGCCACATTCGCCTCGAAGTGCTCTTTGCCGTACTCGGCGGTCGCGGTCGTCGGGTCGCCGACGACTCCGCCGGGCGCGAAGTCGTTACTGACCCAGCCGAAGCTGACCGGCTTGCCGAACCCCACCAGGTTATAGTCGAGCAGATGCTCGGGCACGCTGCGCACCGCGAGGCTCATGTCGACGAGCTCGGGGCGCAAATGCAGCACCACGCTGGTTTCGACATGACCGCCGTGAATGCCCAGACCGAACTCGTTCTCGCCCGACTTCGCCCCTCCGTTGGCGGGCATCATTCCGCCGATCAAGAAGGTCTGCAGGCCGAAGCGGCGCCGCAGTTCTCGGCAGGCGACCTGTAGCAGCGCGACGTTGCCGCCGTGGCCGTTGTAGAACACGAGCTTCGTGCACGGCGTCTGTGCGATCGACTCGCCGATCTCGACAATGGTCTGCATGAGCGTTTCCCAGCTCAGCCAGACCGTGCCGGGGGCCCAGTGGTGTTCGTCTGACTTCGTGTATGCGAGGCCGGGCAGCAGCCAGGCGTTGACGCCGTTTTCGGCCGCCAATTCGACGGCTGCCTTCGCCGACGCCTCGGCGACCAAGAAGTCGGTCGATAACGGGAGGTGCGGGCCGTGGTGCTCGATGGCGCCGGTGGGCAGCACGACGATCGAGTCGGTGCGCAGGGCCTCTACGGCGGCGGTGCTCGAGAGTTCGACGAGATTGCGGGGCATGGTGTGCGTCTTTCGTTGGTGGTGCAGGTCGTCAGTCGGGTGCCGAGAGTCAGTGCATGATCATTCCGCCGGTGACGTTGAACGCCTGCCCGGTGAGGTAGTCGGCGTCGGCCGAGGAGAGAAACGCGGCTACGCCGGCCACGTCGTCGGGCTGGGCGAGCCGGCCGAGTGGTGAATAACTGCTCCACTCGGCGATGTCTTCTGCGGTGCGAGTATCTGCTCCCATCTCAGTGAGAACATAGCCCGGGCAGATGCAGTTCGCCGTGATGGCTTCGCAGCCGAGTTCAAGCGCGGTGACCCGGGTGAGTGCGATGACGGCGGCTTTCGATGCGGCGTAGTGAGCCTGACCCGCTCCGCCGGTTTTACCGCCCATGCTCGCCATGTTGATGATCTTGCCGGGTTGCTTGGCCGCGATCATCCACTTCGCCGCCACCTGGGTAGTGACCAGCATCGAACGCGTGTTGATGGTGAACATCTCATCCCACTCCGTCACCGAGATGTCGAGCAGGGGCGAGAATCGCAGGATGCCCGCATTGTTGATGAGCACATCGACACCGCCGAGGTCTGCAATGGCCTGCCCGAGCACCTCGCGGGTTTCGACTTCGTCTGTGAGGTTCACCCGGTAGAACCGGCCGCCGATGGCTTCGGCGGTGGCTCGCCCTGGCTCTTCGAGCAGGTCGAGAATCGCGACATCCGCGCCCTCTGTCGCAGCTCGTGCTGCGATCGAAGCGCCGATGCCACGGGCTCCGCCGGTGACGATGATGCGCCTAGACGTGAGGCGTTTCGTCGTCACCGGCAGAGTCGTGGTCATGATCGTGCGTCTACTACTTCATGCCGATTGACGTGTCGATGAACTGGTTGGTGGCTATGTCTGCCGGTGTCAGCCCGGCCTTCACCGCCTTACCATTCGCCGCGTAAAGCGGGGTGTCGATGTCGATGATCTTCTGAACGCGAGCCGTGTCCATGTCTCCGATGGTGGAGTTGTCACCGTTGCCGGCAAGCCCCTGGTCGGCCATGGTCTTGTCTGAGTAGTCGGCCATGCCCTGCGAGTAGACCCAGCCGGTGTTGAACTGGGTGACCAGGTTCAAAATCAGCGAGTTGACGGGCTCGGGGTTGGCGAAATAGTCGACCTCGGCCTGCTGCAGCACGGGAACCAGCTTGGTGAGGCAGCCAGAGAGGCTGGTCAGGTCGCCCGAACGAACCGAGACGGCCGAGGCGTAGACCGGGTAGCCGGCGTCGTTCAGCGTCTGGTAGTTCACGGCCTTGCCCCAAGCCGGCACCTCGTACTGGTACTGGTACGGCTCGGCGCTTGCGAAGCCCTGCTGGCCCGAGGCGCCCTGGTCGGCGACGAAGCTGGCGGGGGTGCCGTCATAGCTGCCGTCGACCTGGCTCTTGCTGAGGATGCCCGAGCTGGTCAGGTAATCCATGTAGGCCGAGCCGCCGAAGTAGCGGATGACTTTGCCCGGCTGCAGCTGCTTGCCGAGGTCGGCGATGGTCTTGACGTTCGGGTAGGTCGCCGGGTCCCACATGATCATGAGGGGCGTCTTGTCGAGCGGCGCGAAGACGGCCGTCGTGGGCTGGTCGGCCGAGAGCTGAACGGCTTCGTCGGTGGTGACGTAGCCGAGGGTGATGCTGTTGTCGGCGTACATCTGGCTGGTTACCGTCTGAAAACCGATGGCAGGGCCGCCCGAGCGGATCTCGACGTTGACGCCGGTGGGGGCGCCGTTTGCGTACAGCGGGCCGGAAACCGACTTCTTATTGGCGTCGATGACTGGGTTCGGGCCGAGCAGCTGGTATAGGTGGCCGTGCTCGGCTTCGGGGTTCCAGTCGGTTTGGATGACGACGGTGGCCGGGCAGCCTGCGGCGGCGAGGTCGACACCGCCGGCTGCTGCTGACGCGGCTGGGGTGCTGGTGGTTGAGCCGGAGCTACAGGCAGCGAGGGCCAACATGCTGATGACGGCGAGGCCGCTGGCGAAAGCGACCCTTTTTGTGCGTTTGTGCATTACTTCTCCTTCGGGATGGGTGCAGGTGCGGAGCTGTTGGTGGAGGTGATGCGGGTGGTGCTTGTGGTGCTGTTTCGGGTGGTGCTGTGGAACATCCATGGGGCTGGCTGGGCTGGGCTGGGCTGTGCCAGCGGGCGGTGGCGAGGCGGCGGCCTAGGTGAAGTCGTACCACTTACCGACGGCGCGTCGACCGAGCAGGCCGAAGAGCCAGAACACGACCACGCCGAAGAGGGCTGCCGTGATGATCGTGGCGAAGAGCTGTTCGCCTTGCAGACGAGAGCTGTAGTTCGAGATCAGAATGCCGAGGCCCGGCGTGCCGCGGCGAAAGAACTGGTCGCCGACGATGGCGCCGACCACGGCGAGACCCGCCGAGATGCGCATACCTGCGAAGATGGCCGGCAGAGCCGCAGGAAGCGACAGCTTCAGCAGGGTGGTCGAGCGGCTCGCACCTTGCAGTGCGAAGAGTTCTTTATGGCCCTTGTCGACCGACTGCAAGCCGAACAGAGTGTTGTTGACCATCGGGAACAGCGCGATCATCACACAGACCAGTACCCGCGACTGAAATTCATAGCCGAACCAGAAGCCGATCAGTGGCACGAGAGCCAGAATCGGGATGCACTGCAGAATCACCGCGTAAGGAAACAGTGAGCGTTCGATCCATTTCGCCTGCGACATGGCGATCGCCCACACCACACCCAGCACGATGGCGATGGCCAGCCCGAGCATCGAAACGATGACGGTTTGGTACAGCGCCACGATCAAAGCGTTGAACGACAGCGGGTCGATGAACCCCTTGATGATGATGTCTTGGGGCAGCGGCAGCAAGAACCGCAGGTGCGGGTCGAGCACAAAGAGGCTGATGAGATACCAGACGCCCACGATGACGAGAAAGACCAGCAGCGGCGGCAGCCAGCGGCCGAGGTTACTCTTCTTCGCGCGCGGCTTCGATACGGTGAGCGTTGCGGGCAGCTCGGGCGTGGGGTGCGCCTCGACGTTGCCTGTGTCGTCGGTCACGGTCGTTTCGTTCGAGATAGTGGTCATGAGTGGCCGTGTCCCTTCCGAAGGGCGTGCGAGACTTCGCCGACGAGAGCGGCGTACTCAGGGGTGAAGCGAATGTCGGGATCGCGCGGCTGGGCGAACGGTACGTCGAAGGTCTCGACGATCTTCCCCGGCCGGCCCGACATGACGACGACCTTGGTCGACATGTACACGGCTTCTGACACCGAGTGCGTGATGAACAGCCCTGCGAAGTTCTTCGCGTTGAACAGTTTGATCAGTTCGTCGTTCAGGCGCTCGCGGGTGATTTCGTCGAGAGCACCGAACGGCTCGTCGAACAAGAACAACTCGGGGTCGAGGGTGAGTGAGCGGGCGAGCGAGGCGCGCATCTTCATACCGCCCGACAGCGCCTTCGGCAGGTGCTTCTCGAAACCGTTCAAACCCACCAGGTCAATGGCCTCTTTCGCCTTGACCGAGCGGTCTTTCTTGCTCTCGCCGTGCAGTTCGGCCAGCAGCTCGACGTTCGCGGTGACGTTTCGCCACGGCAGCAGGGTCGCGTCTTGAAAGACGTAACCGATGCGGTCAGTGCCGAGCTCGGCCGAGCCCTGCGATGCGGTTTCGAGCCCCGACGCGATGCGCAGCAGTGTGCTCTTGCCGCAGCCCGACGGGCCGACGACGGTGACGAATTCGCCGCGTTTCACGACCAGATCGACGCCCTGCAGCGCGATCGTGCCGTCGGGAAAGGTCATCTCGACGTTCGAGAAATCGAGTAGCACCTCGTTTGCCGGTGCCTGGGTGGCCGATGGTGCCGGTGCTGTGACAGTCATAACAGCGTTACCTCGTTTCGACGAGAGACGGGTGGTGCAGAAGGGAGGGCTCGGCGACGTCATACGACACCGAGCTCTGGGCAACGAGGTTGCCGGCGTGAATCACGTAGCGGTCTGCCGAAGCGTTCGCGATGACATCTGAGAGCGACGAGCCCCGAACGGCGAGCAGCTCGGCAGCGGCTCCGACCTTCACGCCGGCCTCGGGCAGCGCCAGCACTTCGCGGGCGCCATCGCTCACGGCGGTGTAGGCCTCATCGAGCGTCAGGTGCCCTGCGGTCACGAGCAACGATGCGGTTTCGAGGGCGTCACTTCGGCCAACGGGGTTGAACGGGTCTCTGACGTTGTCTGCTCCGGCAGCGAAGCGGATGTTCGCATCGAGCAGCGCTCGGATCGCGGTCAACCCGCGAGGAGTGGCCACCGGATGCTCCCACCCCTGCAGGTACAGGTTGGTGATGGGAAGGCTGATGATGCCCACGTCTGAGCGCTTCACCTCGATGAGAACCTCGCTGAGCTCGGCTGCCTCGAGCGTGCCGAGCCGCACGCAGTGACCGGCGCTGCGGTTGCGGTCGGCAGGCCAATCGCGCACCGAGAGCGAGAGCTCGCCGAGAGTCAGCGGGCCGCCGAGGCCTTCGTCGGTGTGAATGTCGACGCCCACGCCTTTACGCTCGGCGATACGCAACAGGCGCTGCAGGTCGGCGCTGGGGTCGGGCGCGAGGTGCGGGGCTCCGCCCACGAGATCGACGCCGAGGTCGATGGCCGCCTCGATATCGGCGTCGGGAGAGTCGGAGTTCGCCAGAGCGACGAGTTCGATGTCGATGAGGCCCCGCAGGGCATCCCGAACCTCGACGAGAGCCTTCACGCCACGAAGCGGTTCGTCGCCCAGAAGCACATCGACATGGCTGCGGATGGCGGTGGTGCCCTGCCGCAGCATCAGGAGCGCCGCTGCGTGGGCGCGTTCGGCGATGCTCTCGGTGGTCATGGCCTGGGCGTATTCGCGCCAAGCGACGATGGCCGAGACGAGGTCGCCCATGGGCGGGTTGATCGCATCCCACGAGAGGGCTTTGTCGAGGTGGGCGTGCGGTTCGGCTGGAGCGGTGAGCAGTACGAAGCCGGTGAGATCGAGGGTACCGTCGGTGAGTGCCGGTGCTGGGGTGGCGTGGGTGGCCGAGGTGGTGAGGGCGCCCGGGATGCCCGTGGTGACGGTCGTGGCAGAGGCGGCAGTGGTGGGGGAGACGGCAGTGGTGGCAGAGGCCGCAGTGCTGGGGGAGACGGCCGTGACGATGCCGTTCTCGATGGTGACGTCGCAGGTCGAACCGTCGGGCAGGGTGGCATTCGTCAGGTGATGGAGGGCGACGGGCAAACGGCTCACGTGCTCGCCTCCTGAGATTGGTGAATAGTGATCGGTGGGGAATCGTCTCGACGCTGGGAGATCGTGCTGAAATGTTGATGTGTTCAACATGTGAAAATCTACGTTCGGTGCGTTTCGGGCGTGTAACGCGAACATTTCACTGTGTTAACCCTCAGCGACCTGGATTGCAGAATCGGTGGCAAGTGCGATTACTGTCTGTCGTGAGGCACTGGCCGAGCGAGCGTTGAAAGGAGGCCGAGATGTCAGCAACAACCGAGGCGCTCGACCCGCAGACGCGCCAGCTGGGCGCCGCGATACGAGCCATGAGGCTCTCGAAGTCATTGACGCTCGTCGAATTAGCGCGGTTGGCGAACCTCTCGCACCCGTTTCTCTCGCAGCTCGAACGTGGGCACGCCAGGCCGAGCATGTCGTCGCTCGAACGCATCGCCCGGGCGCTCGAGACAAGCCAGCTCGATCTGCTCGCCGAAGGTGCCGGGGGCGGCCAGTCCGGCGCAGCTGAGGGGCTAGCGCACGCGGCAACGTCGACCGAGGCACGTGTTGCCACCAAGGTGCTCGCCGCCGAGGGCACTCGAGGGCCGTACGCCGAGGGCGAGGGCCGCCTGCTGGTGGATGCTCGGGCGAAGTTTCAGCCGATGGAATTTCGTGGGGCGAACGGGTCATTCGGCGACTTCTACCGGCACGCCGAAGACGAATTCGTGACGGTCATCGAAGGTGACATCGTGGTTGATCTCGAGGTGGGCGGGTTGCACTCTCTCGCTGCTGGTGACTCGTTGTATTTCATCGGCGGCACGCCTCATCGGTGGCGTTCTTTCGACGGGTCGCCCTACCGCATGCTGATCGTGAAGCAGCGTTTCTTCGCGGGCGAGAACGGTGAGCCGCCCCATGTCACCCTGTGGAGCAGGGCCGCGACCGAGGCGAGTTTTGCGCCGATACCGTCTTTCGAGGCGAGCGCCGAAGCACCGAAGAAATGAGTGAGTTGTGAGCGTGCATCCGCTGCCCGAGTTCGACGTGGTCGTCAGAGAGGTGACAGCTGTCGCGAGCGACATCGTGGTGTTGACGCTCGTGCGGCCGGGCGGCGAGGAGTTGCCCGAGTGGATGCCCGGGGCACACCTCGATCTGGTGCTCGAGCCGGGGCTCGAGCGGCAGTATTCGCTGTGCTCTGACCCCGGAGATCGCTCGATGTGGCAGGTCGCGGTGTTGCGTGAGCCGGGTGGGCGCGGTGGTTCGGAGTTCGTGCACTCCCGCGTGGCGGTGGGGTCTGAGCTGATTGCGCGCGGGCCACTGAACCACTTCGCGTTCGATGCGGCTGAGAGTTATCTGTTTGTGGCGGGGGGAATCGGCATCACTCCGTTGCTGCCGATGATCGCTGCCGCCGATGCGGCCGGGGCTCAGTGGTCGCTCGCCTACGCGGGCAGATCGGCTGGGTCGATGGCCTTCGCGGCCGAGCTGAAGGCGGCTCACGGCGACCGGGTGACGGTGTATTCGAGCGAGGCCGGTGAGCGGCTGGCGCTCGACGGTTTGTTCGGGTCGGTCGCCGAGGGCACGCTGGTCTACTGTTGTGGGCCGGCCCGGCTGCTTGATGCCGCACTGGCGCTCGCCGATGAACTCCCTTCCGGCGTGGGGGCGTTGCGACTCGAGCGGTTCGAGGCCAAGGCGGCAGGTGAGCCTGTGTTCGCTGACTCGTTCGAGGTCGAACTCGAGCTGAGCGGAATGACACTGACCGTTCCGCCCGAGCGAAGCATTCTCGAGGTGGTCGAAGAGGCCGGTGTGCTCGTGCTCTCGTCGTGCCGCGAGGGAACCTGCGGCACCTGCGAGACGCCCGTCGTTTCGGGCGACGTCGACCACCGCGACTCGGTGCTGACCCCCGAGGAGCAGGCCGACAACGAGGTGATGATGATCTGCGTCTCGCGGGCGGCGTGCCCGCGCTTGGTGTTAGAGCTGTAGCGGTGTTTATTGGTGCGCCGCCGCCTCTGGGCCCACGCCGGCTGGAGGCTCCGCGCGCCGCTTGCGGCGGGTGGAGTAGCCGGTGGGGACGGCGCACTGCTGGCAGAGGTTTGTGCGCGGGGGTAGTTGCGCCGGGTCTCGTCGAACGCGACGAGCGCGGTCGCCGCGTTCAGCTGATCCCGTTGTGCGCGGGACGTTAGCGGCGGCGGGCGGATAGGAGGGATTCTAGGTCGGTTGCTAGGGCGCGGTCGTCGAGGGGGTCGCCGCCGGTGGTGACGAGGTGGTAGTCGCGCACCACGATGCGGCCCGCCACGATGACGTGCTTGGGGCGGCGACCGGGGTTCGCCCAGAGCAGGCCCGCCACGGGGTCTGCCACGGCGGCATCGGCCACGCCTGAGACGTCCCAGACGCAGACGTCGGCCGCGTCGCCGAGCGCGAGCGAGCCGAGTTCGGGGCGACCGAGGCCGAGAGCCGACCCCTTTGTGGCCATGCCGAGAATGTGGCGAGCGGCGATCGGCGGCCCGACCAACGGTGCGATCTGCATGGCGAGGCGAGCGTCGGCGAGCAGGTGGCCGGCGTCGTTGCTGCCGCCGCCGCTGGTGCCGAGGCCCATCGATATACCTGCAGCAGTAAGCGCTGCGACGGGAGCGATGCCCCAGCCCATCGGCAAGTCGCACGCAGGCGCGTGTGTGCCCGTCACGCCGGCAGCCGCGAGGCGCGAAATCTCGTCGTCGGTGACCGCACAGAGGTGCGCGAGTGTCACGTCGGGGGCGAGCCAGCCCCACTCGTCGAGCAGGTCGATGGGGCGACGGCCGTATTTGTCGAGTGCAATCGCCACGTCGACCTGCTCGTTGGCCTGAGTGCGTCGCCGCAGACCATACTTCGCCGCGAGCTCACCGAAAAGCGCGAAGGTCTTGCGGCTGTCGCTGTGCACGCCGGCCGGGCCTATAGCGACCTGCAGCATGCCGTCTGAGCGGATGCCCTGCAGTGCGTTCGGCACCAGAGCGTTCATGATGCTCTCCGCCGACGCCGCGGCTGCCTCGGCATCGTCACGCGCAGATCCGCGCACGAAAACGAGTCGCGCGCCGAGTTCTATTGCAGCAGTCGCGGTGGCGGTCGCGATGGCCACGGTTTCGGCTGTCGACGCACCGGCCGGCCAGTTCAGATGGTGGTCGGCCACGGTCGTGACCCCTGAGAGCAGGCCCTCAGCGACGCCGACCCTGGCAGATGCGTAGGCCAGCTCTGGATCTATGCCCACGGCGGCATATGCCGCGGCCATGGTCGGCAGCCACGTCGCCATGGCGACTCCGCGCGTGCCGGGCAGGGTGCGAAAGGCGCTCTGCAGGAGGTGGTGGTGTGCGTTCACGAGGCCGGGGGTGACCACGCAGCCGCTTGCATCGAGCACGGCTGGCTCATCTCGCGCTGCGCCGGTGGAAGAGCCGCCGTGGTTCGGCCTGCTCGGCTCGACAACGACTCCCTGGTCGAGAAACAGGTCACCCGACGATTCTGTGGTTTCGTCGATGAACGTGGCGACGGCGTTGCGGATGGTCAGCATGAGAGAGTTCTAACACGCAAATGTGTCAAGCTCGTGTCAGGAGGAGTGGATGCTCGAACTAGCGGCTGAGCTATTGCAGCGTCTTGACTCCGGCCACAGCGTTGCCGTTGCAACCGTGACGCGCATCAACGGCAGTGCTCCCCGAACGCTCGGAACCGCGATGGCCCTCGACGACGAGGGCGCGGTGATCGGCAGCATTTCGGGCGGCTGCGTCGAAGGCGCGGTGTACGAGGCGTGCCTCGAGGTTCTGCACACCGGTGTCGCCGTACGGCACGAGTTCGGCTACTCAGACGACGATGCATTCGCCGTGGGGCTCGCCTGCGGCGGTCGAATCGACGTGGTGGTACAGCGCATCGTACCCGGCGAGCGGTGGCACGACTGCGTACTTCGGGCCGAGTTCGTAGCGGCGGCTGCCGGGCAGCCGGCGGGCGTGGTGCTGGTGGTGGGTGCGCGGGCATTCGGCTCGATACTCGCCGCGGGTGCCGACTCTGTCGGTGGCGTTTTCACGCGTGGTGGGCCTGCGGATGGCGAGCGTACGGCCTTCGAACTCGCCGAATCGAGTCACAGAGACGAGCTGGGCGAGGAGATCACGCTTGGCACGGAGAGCGTTCGGCGAATTCAAGGGGAGTTGGCAGGGCGTGTTGCTGCCGGAAAAGGAGCGCTCACCGAGGTCGACTGCGAAGATGGGCCCGTGCAGGCGCTGTTCGTGGTGTCGGCCGCGGCGCCGCGCATGATCATTTTCGGCGCGGTCGATTTTTCGGGCGCGCTCGCCAGCGCGGCTGCCCTGCTGGGCTACCGGGTGACGATCTGCGACGCTCGGCCGGTGTTTGCTACAGCTCAGCGGTTTCCCGCAGCCGACGAGGTGGTGGTGGAGTGGCCATCCACCTATCTCGCACGCACCGAGGTCGACGCGCGCACCGTGGTGTGTGTGCTCACGCACGACGACAAGTTCGACGTTCCGTTGCTCGAGGTCGCCTTGAACCTGCCCGTGGCGTACGTCGGAGCGATGGGTTCCCGTCGAACGCACGCTCGGCGGCTCGCAGCTCTGCGGCAGACTGTCGCCCCCGAGGCACTTTCGCGGCTGCACTCGCCGATCGGTCTCGACATCGGGGCGAGCACTCCTGAAGAAACCGCGGTCTCGATTCTGGCTGAGGTGCTTGCCGTGCGAAATGCTGCTTCGGCGGCACTGCTGACGAACACGAGCGGGCCGATTCACCGCCCGTTGCGCGAGCACTCCCCGGTACATGCCGACAGGGGCATATAGTCTCGGTGTTGGCGCACGCGTGCACTGGCGCTGGCGCGCTGGCGCGCTGGCGCGGGGGCTCGCCGGCTCGAGGATTTGACTGCCGGGTAGATCTGACTAGTCGGCCGGCTCGATTCGGGCTGGTACATGCGTCGTTTCGGCGGGCTGGAGGAGGCGCCAGATACGGTCGCGCGAGAGCGGCAATTCGTATGGGCGCACTCCGATTGCCCGTCTAATGGCGTTAGCGAGCGCCGCGGCCACCGGGTTGAAGGGTGACTCGCTCATCGACTTGGCGCCATAGGGGCCGAGGTCGTCGGCGGTGTCGGTGAAGAAGATCTCCGTGGGTGGCACGTCGGCCATCTGCGGCAGATGGTAGCTGCGCAGCACGGAGGTGGTGACTTCGCCGGTGTCAGAGACGATGATCTCTTCGTACATCGAGGTTCCGATGCCTTGAGCAACTCCGCCCTCGATCTGCCCGCGGCACTGTTCGGGATTCATCACGAAGCCGGCGTCGGCGGCCTGAATCGATTGCAGAATGCGCACTTCACCGGTGTCGGTGTTCACCGCCACCCGGAACGCCTGAACGTTGAAGGCGATCGAGCGGTGGTCGCCGGCGTGCGTGCCTTCGGCCGTGATGCCGTCAGCCACGGGCCGGGCGAAAGCGGCGCCCTCGACCGTTTCGATGACGGTGACGTCGGTGAGTTCGGGGTCGGCGGCGAGCTCGGTGTTGGCGAGGGCGGCGTGGGCGGGGGCGACGGATGCTCCTGCCGCTGCCACCTCGGTGAGGGCAACGAAGAGGGTTCCGGCGCGAAGGCCGGTGGGCTCGAGCATCCACTCGCCTGCGGCGACGCCGGTGAGAGCAGCAGCTGCTTCGGCGAGCTTCAGCGCCAGTGCCGTGGCGGCGGCGTAGACCGCGCGGCCGGCGACGACGGTTCCGGCCGAGCCGAAAGCGCCAGTGTCGTAAGGCACGACGTCAGTGTCTGACTGGTGGATGCGCAACAGCTCGGGCGATGTGCCGAGCGCTTCGGCGGCGATCTGCGAGTGCACGGTTGTAGTTCCGTTGCCGAATTCGGCGGTGCCCACGTTCAGGGTGTAGCTGCCGTCGAGGCCGAGGGTGACGGAGGCGTCGGCGAAGTGGCCGCGCGGGGGAATGGTGGCGATCATGGCGGCGGCGACGCCCTCGCCGACCTTCCATTCGGGCCCGGTGGGAGCCAGAACTCCGTTACCGCGAACCAGCGCGCTTTGCGCCAGATCGAAGCACTGATCGAGGCCGTAGCTGCCGGCGAACGAGAGGTCTGACCCTTCGACGTGGGTCACGACGAGGGGGTCGTCGGCGCGAACCGCGTTGATGCGCCGCAGCTCGAAGGGGTCGATGCCGAGGCGCAGGGCCAGATCATCCATCGCCGATTCGACGGCGAAGATCACCTGGCCGAGCCCGTAGCCGCGAAACGCGCCCGAGGGCATGTTGTTCGTGTAGACGCACTCGGCGTTGACCCGCTTGTTGGGCGAGTTGTAGATGCTGATCGACTCACCGCAGGCGTGGAACATCGTGCCGGGGCCGTGGTTTCCGTAGGCGCCGGTGTCAGAGAGCACGGTGAGGTCGAGGGCGGTGAGGCGGCCGTCGGAGGTGGCGCCGAGGGTGACGGTGGTGGTCATGGGGTGGCGGCACGGCACCACGGTGAGTTCGTCGGTGCGGGTCATTTCGTACTGCACCGGGCGACCCGTCTTGAGAACCGCCAGCGCGACCACGTCTTCGGTCTGAATCTCTTGTTTGCCGCCGAAACCGCCGCCGACGCGTGCCGAGTACACCCGGATGCGTTCGGGGTCGAGGTCGAGCACGCGCGAGAGTTCCTTGCGCACCAGAAACGGCACCTGCGAGCTCGTGCGGAGAATGAGGCGGCCGTCGTCGTCGATCCAGCCGATGGTGCCGTGCGTTTCGAGTGCGTTGGCCGAGATGCGTTGCGTCTGCCAGGTTCCGGTGACCGTGACGTCTGCAGCTGCCAGGCCGTCGGCGATGCTGCCGTACTCTCCGCGCATTTCGGCGACGAGGTTGGTGGCCGGGTTCGCGATTCTCGAAGTGGTGGCGTTTTTGTCGGCGTGAAGCGGCAGGATGCCCGGCGCTTGCGCCTTGGCCGGGTCGAAGTTGGCCGGCAGAACGTCGTACTGCACGTCGAGCAGGCGGCAGGCTTCTTCGGCGATCGCCATCGATTCGGCGACGACGAAGGCGACGCGCTGCCCGGTGAAGCGCACGACGTCATCGAGAATCAGAGTGTCGTCGGGGTCGTCGGTGCGATTCTCGTGGCGGGCGGTTGAGAAGAGAGTTTTCGGCACGTCTGTGTGCGTGAACACGGCAGCGACGCCGGGGAGAGCTTCGGCGGCCGCGGTGTCGATGGAGACGATGCGGGCGTGTGCGTGAGGGCTCCGCAGCACGACGAGGTGCAGCAGACCCGGCACGGCGATGTCGAGCGTGTACGGTTCGCGCCCGCTCACGATGCGGGCGCCGGCGGGGGCCTTCTGCGAGCGGCCGACCGAGCGGATGCCCGTGCTGGTGGGCAACGGGCGCTCGAGTACGGCGGTGCCGCCGTGGGCGTGAGTGTGGGAGTGGCCCGGGGCGCCCCCGCCGCGTCGATCGGTGCCCGGGGCGTTCTCGGTGCTGCCGCGCTGGCCGGTGTCAGATCTGGAGTCTGGGCCGTTGTCAGGGTTGGCGTCGGAACTTACGTCATCGGGCAGGCTCGTCGCCACCACGTTCGTCGTGCCTGCGAGGGCGTCTCGCACGGAACGGTAGCCCGTGCAGCGGCAGAGGTTTCCTTTGAGCATGCGCGGCAGATCATCCACGTCGTGCCCGACAAGAGTGGAAGCAGTGACCACCATGCCGGCGGTGCAGAAGCCGCACTGAAAGCCGGCGGCGTCGACGAAGTGCTGCTGCACGGGGCTGAGGTTCTCGGGGGTGCCGAGGCCGGCGACCGTGGTGACCTCGCGGCCCTCGGCGCGGTAGGCGGGGAAGACGCAGGAGTGCACGGGGGTTTCGTCGACGAGAACCGAGCAGGCGCCGCAGTCGCCGGTGTCGCAACCCTTTTTGACCTCGAAGTGCTCGTGGTCGCGTAGGAAGGTACGCAGCACTTGGCCGGCTCGCGGGGTTGCCTCGAGGGGGGAGCCGTTGACGGTGAAGGTCATGATGCGAGCTCGTTTCGAATTTCGGCGGCGAGAACGGTGCTCACCGTGCGGCGCCAGTCGGCGGCGCCGTGCGGGTCGGTGAACCACTCGTCGATGGCGAGCACGTCGTCGTGCAGGGCTTCGTCGGTGGGTAGTTCGGGGTAGCGCAGCTGCACGGGCCGCACGGTTCCTGCGGTGACGGTCAGTACAAAGGCGCCGTCGGGCGCGAGCCGGCCGAGCAGCACCAGCCCCGAGCGGCCGAGGGGAGAGAGGGCAATCTTGCGCGTTGCTACCCGCGACTCGAGGGAGCCCTGAGGAATGGTGATCGATCGCAGTACATCGCCGGGGTGAAGCGCGTTCGACTTGTTGCCCGTGACGAAGTCGGCCACGGGCATCCGTTCGTCGGAGCCGTCGGCGCGCCAGATGAGTGCGACTCCCTCGAGCGCGGAGGTGAGTGAGGTCATGGGGCCGGCGGGAAGCGAGGCGCAGATGTTGCCGCCGACGGTGGCGACGTTCCAGACCTTGAACGAGCCGAGAAGGTAGGTGCAGCACTCGTAGAAGGCGTGGTGGGCCTGCCAGCCGGGCTGGTTCTGGAGCTTGGAGAGCTCGACGAGAGTGCAGGTCGCCGCGATCTCGAGGCCGTCGTCGGTGACGGTGAGCGAGGGCCAGCCGAAGGTCATCAGGTCGACGAGGCCGGTGAGGTGATGCTGCGGTTCGCCGTAGAGCGCGGAGCCGCCGGCGAAGGGTGCCACCGTGGGGCTGAGGGCTGCGAGATCGCTGCGGTTGTGAGCGAGCGTGACGCTGGCGACGGTGTTCAGATCCACGGTGCCAGTGAACACCATGAACGTGTCGATCGTGTAACGCGGCGCGAGCGGGGCCCTGGGTGTTCAGCGTGAGGTTCGCCGCGGCGGTGTGCGAGCGGGCTGAGGTCGCTCGACGGTGTGCTGGCGGCTGAGGTCGCGACGATGTGCCAGCGGCTGAGGTCGCTCGACGGTGTGCCAGCGGCTGAGGTCGCTGCGACAGTATGGAGGCCGCTACGCCGACCTCAGTTAGGGCGTAAGTGACTCACCGCGTCGGGGTCGGCGTCGGCAACGGCCTCGGCGTCCGCGCCCGCGCCCCCGCGCGCGCCGGTACGGTATCGGCCGGGTGCGCGGCGCGGGAGGGGTCAAACCACGCCCAAGGACGTGGCTTCGAAGGGCCTAGTGAGCCTGCTACGTCGTTTTGAGGCCGGTGCAATGGCCTCGAAACGACGTAATGGGCTCACCCGAGGGTGTGGCCGCGATTCTGCGGCGGCCACTCGGACGCTCGGACGCTCGGCCGCTCGGGCGCTCGGCCGCTCGCCGAACGGCGGGGCGCCGCGATCAGCCCGCGCCGACCCATTCGGTGGTGCCGTCGGTGAACCACTGCTCTTTCCAGATCGGAACGCGCGACTTCACGGCATCGACGAGCTCGGCGCACGCGGCGAAGGCCTGAGCGCGGTGAGCGGATGCCACGGCGGCGGCCAGCGCGATGTCGCCCACGCCCAGCTCGCCGACCCGATGCGCCACCGCGATTCGAGTGCCGGGGTGCGCAGTTGCCACGTCGTCGGCGACCTGACGCATGACCTCGTCGGCGGTCGGATGCCCGGAATAACTCAAGCGCAGAACACCGCGCCCGTGGTCGTGGTTGCGCACCACTCCGCTGAACGTCACCACGGCGCCGGCTTCGTCTGAGCTGACGTTGTCGACGCACCACTCGACCGTGATGGGCTGGTCGCTCACGTACGCGAACGCAATCTCGGCGGGGGCGCTGGCGTCGTCGGCGTCGAAGTGCCCGACTATTCCCCGCAGAGTACCGGCGTCTTCTGACGCGGCGGCGTCGAGAGGTTCGTCAGCGGGCATGGTCTCCACCCTTCAGCTGGTCGAGCATGTGGTCGAGCACCTCGTCGAGCAGCCCGAGGCCGTCTTTCACGCCGCCAGACGAACCGGGCAGATTCACCACGATCGTCGATCCGGCCACGCCCGCGACACCGCGCGAAAGCAGAGCGTTGGCGACCTTGAGTGAGCCACGCCGACGCAGCTCTTCGGCGAAGCCCGGAATCTCGAAATCGAGCAGTGCACTCGTCTGGTCGGGGGTGCGGTCGCCGGGGTGGATGCCCGTTCCGCCGCTCGTGATGACGAGATCGGGCCCGGCGGCGATCAACGCGCTGAGCGCGGTGGTCACCCCGGGGCCGTCGGACTCGACGAGGTGGGCCGTGACCGAGCATCCGCGGGCCGTGAGCCACTCGGCGATGCGCGGACCGGTCAGGTCGGCGTAGACGCCCGCCGCGGCCCGGGTCGAGACGATGAGGATGGCGGCTGTGGGGCCGGCGGCGTCTGGCGCGCTGGTGGCGCCGGCGGTGCCAGTGGTGGTGGGGCTGTTCTGCGCGGTGCCGGTCGCGGCGGGCTGCGCGGTGCTGGTGCCGATGGGCTGCGCGGTGCTGGTGGGCTGCGCGGTGCCGGTGGGCTGCGCGGTGCTGGCGGGCTGCGCGGTGCCGGTGTCGGCGGGCTTCGCGGTACCGGTTGCGACGGGCTGCGCCGTGCCGGTCGCGGCGGGCTTCGCGGTGCCGGCGGCGCCGGTGATGCCGGCGGTAGCAGTGGTGCCGGTGCCGGTGCCGGTCGCGGTGGGGTACGCGGTGCCGGTGCCGGTCGCAGTGGTGGGGTCTGGATGCTCGGTCACTCGTGCACCCAATCGCCACTCTTGCCGCCGGTTTTGGCGAGCACGCGGAGGTCGGTGATCTGGGCGTGCTTGTCTACGGCCTTGATCATGTCGTAGAGGGTCAGGGCGGCGATCGAGGCAGCCGTGAGAGCCTCCATCTCGACACCGGTGACGCCCGTGGTCTTGACGCTCGTTTCGATGATGACGCGGTCGTCGCGGGTGTCGAAGTCGACGGTGGCTCCGGAGAGCGGCAGGGGGTGGCAGAGCGGAATCAGGGCCGAGGTTTGTTTTGCGCCCATGATTCCGGCGATGCGGGCAGTGGCGAGCGCTTCGCCCTTGGGCAGGTTGCCTGCGACCAACAACGCGATCACGTCGGGGCGCGTGATGAGGGTGGCGGTGGCGCGCGCGGTTCGTTTCGTGATGGGTTTGTCGGTGACGTCGACCATGAGCACGGCGCCATCGGGGCGTTCGTGGGTGAGGTGGGCGGCTGCCGGGGGCGCGGCGTGCGCTGCGTGGTGTGGCGTGGGGGTGGTCGGTGTGATCGGTTTGGCTGGGTCGGGGGTCGCTGCCGTGGCGAAATCGCGCGCGGCGAGCGGTGAAGGTGCGGGTGCAGGAGCAGGAGCAGGAGCAGGAGCAGGAGCAGGTGCAGGTGCAGGTGCAGGTGCAGGTGCAGGTGCAGGTGCAGGAGCAGGAGCGGGTGCAGGTGCGGGTGCAGACGCGGGTGCGGGTGCAGGCGCCGGCGCAGGCGCAGATTCGGGATGCTCGGGCGTGTCAGTCATCGATTCTCCAGACCATGACGGGGTCGCCGGCGTCGAGATGCTCGACATCGGCCGGAATGTGCACGAGAGCGTTCGATGACGCGTAGGAGTGCAGCAGATGTGAACTCGGGCCGCCGATGAGCGCCACGGTGCCGTCGTCGCCGACGAATCCGCGGCGCACTTGATAAGTGCCGCTCGGCGAGTCGGCCGCGCTCGCAATCATGGCTACCTCGCGAATGCGGTCGTTCGGTTCGAGCAAGGCGAGCTTGCGCAGGGCGTGGCGCACGAACATCTCGAACGAGACGAGTGCGCTGACGGGGTTGCCGGGAAGGCAGAGCACGGGCAGGGTGGTGGTCGCCCCGAGCTCGGTTCGAGCATCCGGAGCCGGCGTTTCTGTCGGAGTCGAAAGCGACGGGGTAGCGGGCGAAATCGCGGCGGTTGCCTCGGAGGGTGGTGCGGCATCCGGAGCGGGCGTTTCTGTCGGAGTCGAAAGCGACGGGGTAGCGGGCGAAATCGCGGCGGTTGCCTCGGAGGGTGGTGCGGCATCCGGAGCCGACGTTTTTGTCGGAGTCGAAAGCGACGGGGTAGCGGGCGCAATCGTGGTGGTTGCCTCGGAGGGCGGTGCGGCATCCGGAGTCGACGTGAATGCGGGCCGAGACGCGGTCGGGGTCGCGGGTGACAGCGGGATGGTCGCCACTCCGAGACCCTGGGGGCCGCCGGGCTGCATTGCGACTTTGACGAAGTCGACTCCGAGCGGGCCCAGGGCGTCACGAACCACTTCGCGGGCGCCGGCGCTGACTCCGCCGATCGTGATGATGAGGTCGACCTCGGCCGCGTGGGCGCTCAGGATGCTCAGCAGCGCGTCTGCGTCATCAGACCTGCACGGAACCGCCGTGACCTCGCACCCCGCGTCGACCAAGGCGAGGCTCAGCGAGATGCTGTTCGAGTCGAAGATCTGGCCGGCGGCGAGGGTCGTGCCGGCGTCACGAATTTCGTGTCCGGTTGAAACGAGCAGCACACGGATGCGCCGCAGCACATCGACCTCGGTGAGGCCGGTGCCGGTGATGACTCCGAGCTGGGCGGGGCCGAGCACGCTGCCGGCGGTGAGCAGAACGTCGCCCGTGCTGACGTCGCTGCCGGCGCGGCGGATGAACGTGCCGGGCGTCACGGGTTCGATGAACGAGACCGTGGGGGTGCCGGGCGCGTCGGCTCGGGGGTCGCTTTCGCCTTCGTCGGTGTTGCCGGGCGCGGCGGGCTGGAAGTGCGGCGGCAGAGCCTGCTCGATGGGCACGATGGCGTCTGCGCCGGGCGGAACAGGCGCGCCGGTCATGATCGGCGCCGCGGTGCCGGGCAGCAGCGTGGTCGCTCCGTCGCCCGCGGCGATCTGGTCAGCGATGGTCACACGTACGGGATCATCGGGCGAGGCCGTCACGAGATCGAACCAGGAGACGGCATAACCGTCCATCTGCGAGTTGTCGAAGGTAGGGAGGTCGGCGGGTGCGAGCAGGTGGTCGGCGAGAATACGCCCGCGGTATTCGGTGGGGTTCGCCAGCAGCGCCGCCGCGGAGATGGGCAGCGGCTCGCTTACACGGTTCGCGGCGAGGGGGGCGAGGAGGGCATCCACCGCGTCTTTGTGTTCGGTTACGCTGCGCCTGGTCACACGACCATCCTGCCTCACTCGGCGGTGAAGGTGGCGCGGGCGGCGGGCGATTGGCTGTGCATTCTTTCGCCGGGGGGGGCGAGCACCCGCCCGGGCACTCGTAGGCTTAGGTCATGACGGTGATGCTCGGGGTTCCGCAGGTGCGAGGCGCAGTGGGCGATTCCACCGGCGCTGCGGCGACGCAAACGAGCCGGCCGTCGAACAGCCGCGCACCGGGCCTGCTCGACTCCTACGGTCGCGTGGCTTCTGACCTCAGAATCTCGTTGACTGACAAGTGCAACCTGCGCTGCACCTACTGCATGCCAGCCGAAGGCCTGCCGTTTCTGCCCACATCGAAGCTGATGCAGCGCGACGAGATCGTTCGCCTCGCCAGGCTCGCCACCGAGCAGCTCGGCGTGCGGCAGGTGCGCTTCACGGGCGGTGAGCCGTTGTTGCGCAAAGACTTGGTCGAGATCATCCGTGACGTTGCGGCTCTGGATGCCCGCCCCGAGATTTCGCTGACGACCAACGCCATCGGGCTGTCGGGCCGTGCTGCCGCGCTCGCCGAGGCGGGCCTCGACCGCGTGAACGTGTCTCTCGATTCGATCTGCCCCGAGACCTTCGCCATCATTACGCGTCGGCCGTTTCTCGAGCGGGTACTGAAGGGCATCGATGCGCTCGGCGCTGCGGGAATCGGGCACACGAAGATCAACGCCGTGCTGATTCCGAAAATCAACGACACTCAGGGCCCCGAATTGCTCGAATGGGCGCTCGCCGGGGGCCATCAGCTGAGGTTCATCGAGCAGATGCCGCTCGACGCCGATCACATCTGGAACCGTGACGCGATGATCACGGCCGCCGAGATTCGTCGTCGGCTCTCTGTGCGGTTCGATCTGACTGCCGATGAGGCGCCGCGCGACGGCGCGCCGGCCGAGCTGTATCAGGTGCGGTTGCGGGGAGCTGACCCGACGTCTGGGTCGCTCGGAACAGTCGGCATCATCGCGTCTGTGACGGAGGCGTTCTGCGACGACTGCCGCCGCACGCGGCTCACGGCCGAGGGCGCGGTTCGGAGCTGCCTCTTTTCGCACACCGAGACCGATCTGCTCGCCCCGATGCGTGCGGGCGCGAGCGACGCCGAGGTGGCCGATTTGTGGCGCGGGGCGATGTGGGCGAAGCCGTCGGGGCACGGAATGAGCCTCGACGGGTTTCAGCAGCCCGATCGGCCGATGAGTGCGATCGGTGGCTGAGGTTTTGGGTGCGGCTGGCGTCGCCGACGCGGCTGGCCTTGCCGACGCGGCTGGCCTTGTCGACGCGGCTGGCGTCGCCGACGCGGCCGGCCTTGCCGACGCGACGGCCGCGGTGCCGGGTGCCGAGAAAGCGGCCGCCGCGGAAGGCGCGGTGGCTGCGGTGGGTGCATTGGCTGTAGAGCAAGCGGTCGCATCTCACGAGCGCGCGCAAACGCGGGTGCGGGTTCGGGTGCGCTACTTCGCTGCGGCAAAGGCTGCCGCAGGGGTGGGCGAAGAGGTTCGCGAGGTGGCCGACGGATGCCCGATCAGCAGCCTGCTCGCTGAGGCCGGTTTCGGCGCGGTACCCGTCTTCGGGCGCAGCACGTTCATCGTGAACGGGGTCGCGACGGGCGACCGCGAGCATCCACTGCACAACGGAGACGAGCTCGACGTGTTGCCCCCCTTCGCCGGAGGCTGAACCCCGCAACACTGCTCGCGCTCGAACGAGCTACGCAGTCGGGTGGGAGCGCACGCGGGTGACCCGCCCCGAGTCGTTGCTGTGGATCGGGGAGCGATCTGATCCGGTCAGTACCGAGGCTGGGAGGGGTCTACCTCGGTGGCCCAGGCGTCGATTCCGCCCTCGACGAAGGTGACGTTGCTCCAGCCGGCCTGCAGCAGAACTTCGCGGGCGTGGCGGGAGCGCCCGTCGTGGTGGCAGTGCACGATGACGGTTTCGTCGCGCGGCATGATTTCTTGCGCGGCGTCAGACAGTATCGACGAGAGTGGCACGAGCGCTGAGCCCGGAATGGCGACGAGTTCGCGCTCCCAGGGTTCGCGCACGTCGACGAGCACGAAGTCGTCGGTGCCCTGCTCGCGGGCGGCGAGGCGCGCGGCGAGTTCGGGCGCGGTGAGGGAGGGCGCGGCGGGTGCGGGCGCGGGCGTGGGTGCGGGTGTTGCGGCGGATTCGTCGGTCATGGGGGCTCTTCTTTCGGTGAACTCGGGAGGGGAGGTGCGGGGTGAAGCAGGGGAGCGCTGAAACTCGACAGTCGTGTAGCTGCTGTCTAGAGCATCCACGACCAGAATGCGGCCGAGGAGCAGGTCGCCGAAGCCGACGATGAGTTTCATCGCCTCGGTTGCCATGGCGGCGCCGACGGTGGCGCAAAGCGGCCCGAGCACGCCGGCGATGGCGCATGACTCGACGTCGTCGTCGTTCGGCGGGGTGGGAAAGACGTCGCGCAGGGTGGGGCCGCGGCGGGCGGCGATGGGCTCGGCGTGGGCCGCGGTGGCGCCTGACCCGGTGGCGCCCGCCACGGTGGCGGCAGGCTCGGCAGGCTCGATGGGCTCGGCGTGGGTGGCGCTGGCTCCTGACCCGGCGGCGCCCGTCACGACGGCGGCAGGCTCGGACGGCGTGGCGGCCTCGGCCTGCCAGAACACCGAGACCTGCCCGTCGAAGCGCAGCACCGAGCCCCAGACGTAGGGCATCCCGAGCAGCGCCGCGGTGTCGTTCGCGAGGTAGCGGGCGTCGAAGTTGTCGGTTCCGTCGATGACCAGGTCGTACGCCGAGAGAAGCCGCGCCGCGTTGCGGCCGGTCAGACGTGTTTCATGCACCTCGACGTTCACCAGCGGGTTCAGGCGCCGGATGCTCGCTGCCGCCGACTGCGCTTTCGAAGTGCCCACGGCGGCTGTCGTATGAACGGTCTGGCGCTGCAGATTCGACACATCGATGGTGTCATCGTCGACAACTCCGATCGTTCCGACTCCCGCGCCGGCGAGATACAGCAGCACGGGGGATCCGAGCCCCCCAGCGCCCAGCACGAGCACGCGCGCGTTCTTCAGCCGGCGCTGGCCCTCGAGCCCGATCTGTGGCAGCCGAATCTGCCGCGAGTACCGCTCGAGCTCTACTGGATCGAGTTCAGGCCCGGCAGCAACAAGCGGTCTTCGGGCCATGCCTCAAGCGTACGCGCCCGCGCGCCCCTGCCTCCCCGCGCCCCCTGCCGCCGCGCCCGCTCCGCCGCGCCCGCCCCTGCCTCGCCCCGCGCCTCCGCCGCCGCGCCCGCCCGCGCCGCCCGCGCTCACCGCCGATTGACGCAAAAGCGCGCTAAGTGAGGCGGAAGGGTGCCTATTCGTCAAACCGGTGCGGGCGCAGGTGGCGCGCGGGTGCGGGTGCGGGCGGAGGTGGCGAATCCGCGGGTGCGCGTGCGGGTGCGGGTGTGGGTGGCGGCGGCCTGGGGTGGCACCGCGACAGCGTCAGAGCCGCGCGCCGCGTCAGAGCGCGCCAGCCACCTGCGTCGCCAGGGCCGTGAGCTTCTGCTGTGTGGCCGCCGCGTCGAGCGTATTTCCGTTGCCCTTGGTGAAGACGCTCTGCACCGTGATCACCGTGTCGCCCGTGGCGAACGACAGCGCGTCGGTCGTCGCGCTGTAGAACGCCGTGTCGCCGATGCCCGGCACGTCGATGGCTCCCGGCGTGCCGTCTTTCGCGTAGCCGAACTTCGTGGCGTCTTGCAGGCTGACGGGAACGAAAATGTCGACCTCACCCGAACCGCCGAGCTTCGACGCGGTGACCTGCCACGTGCAGGTGGGGTTGACCTGAGACGCGTCGGTATCGGGGGATCCCGCGGCCACGGTACCCCCGAAGATCGCCTGAATCTCGGGTGCGGTTGCGAGGGTGCACGGGTCTGGCGTTCCACTGGCCGCTGCTGCTGCAGGGGTGGAACCGCCGCCTGCGTCGGCCGAGGAAGAGGCTGATGCCGAAGACGCCGAGCCCGCCACCGCCGCCGAGCCGGAGTTCGATGAGCCCGAACTGCAGGCCGAGCATCCGGCAATCACCAGACCGGCCGCCAGGGCCACAAGCAGTGTTCGATTCACGATGCCTCCTCGTTGTTTCGACAACATACGTTGCACTAGTCGCAACACTAGTGCGCATCAAGTGCAAGCAAAAGAGTCCGAAACAAGTCGCCGAGGAGTATCGTGAGGTCGTGCCACAGACCCTGCTGCGAGGCCTCCGCCTGCTCGAGATCGTTGATTTCGCGGGACCGCTGACCATTTCGCAGCTCGCCCGTGAACTCGAGGTCGACAAAGCGACCGCGTCGCGCATGGTTTCGGCGTGCGAGGCCGACGGTTGGGTGGTGCGCGACGAGGGCGGGCGTGTGCTGATCGGCCCGCGGTCGGCGCTGCTCGGGCAGGGAGCCGCCGCGGGGGTGTCGTTGCGGGTGGCTGAGCCGCTCATCCATGCCGTCTCGGGCGTCACAGGCATGCTGACTCAGGCCATCGCGCTGGTCGGCGGGGTGTGCGTGGTGCTCGCGTCGGCCGACCCTGTTGGGGCGAAGATTCCCTACGGGCTCACCACGAACTTTCCGCTCTGGCTGAGCGCGGCAGGTAAGACGGTTGCTGCGCAGCTGACTCCGGATGCTCGGCAGCGCTACCTGCCGCCCGACCCGCTGCCCGTGCCCGACGATGCCGTGTCGACCGTGGCTCCGTCTGCCGTTGTGCAGCAGTTTCGCGTCTCGCTCGGACTCGCTGCTAGCTCTGCCGGGTACGTGGTGGATCACTCGACCCGCGCCCGCGACCGCACCCACCTCGATGCGCAACTCGACGGCATCGCGCGCGACGGGGTGTACGTCGACCGGGCCGAACTCATGCCCGAAGTCTCATGCGTGGCCGTGCCATGGCCGCAGCCGGGCATGCCGGCCGCACTCGTCTGCATCGCCACGACGGCCGCGGTCGACCGCGACCGCGCCCTCATGGAGCGCGCCCTGCGGGCCGCGGCCGCCTCCGGCGCCACCCGCGACTCCGTCGTGGCGGCTGCCGCCGGGCGCTGACGCACCGCACCGCGCAGCGCTGCAGCGCTGCGCTGACGCGCCGCGCCGCGCTGCGCTGCCGCGCTGCGCTGCCGCGACGCACCGCGCAGCGCTGCTCCGCGCGCGCCCGCCCTTCCCTCCCACCCAATCGGTTTGACGCAAACGCCCCCTAACCGACGCGATACCGCGCCTTTGCGTCAAGCGCAGCGCAGCGCAACGCAGCGCAGAGCGGCACCTCCGAGCCCCGGGCGCGCCCGTGCGCCGCTCCGGCACCGATGTTGGGTACCGTAGACCCACACGAACCAGCAGAAAGGGTCTCGCACGGTGTATTTGAAGAGCCTGACCCTCAAAGGGTTCAAATCGTTCGCGCAACCCACCACGTTCGCCTTCGAGACCGGCGTCACCTGCGTCATCGGCCCGAACGGCTCCGGAAAGAGCAACGTCGTCGACGCCCTCGCCTGGGTCATGGGCGAACAGGGCGTCAAGACGCTCCGCGGCGGCAAGATGGAAGACGTCATCTTCGCCGGCACCTCCACTCGTGGTCCGCTCGGCCGGGCCGAGGTCATTCTGACCATCGACAACGCCGACGGCGCGCTGCCGATCGACTACTCAGAGGTCACGATCAGCCGCACGCTCTTCCGCAACGGCGGCAGCGAATACGCGATCAATGGCGACTCGTGCCGGCTGCTCGACGTGCAGGAGCTGCTGAGCGACTCCGGCCTCGGGCGTGAAATGCACGTGATCGTCGGGCAGGGTCAGCTCGACGCGGTGCTGCACGCCAGCCCCGAGGGGCGTCGCGGTTTCATCGAAGAGGCGGCGGGCATCCTGAAGCATCGTCGCCGCAAAGAGAAGACGCAGCGCAAGCTCGAGGCCATGCAAGCGAACCTCACCAGGCTCAGCGACCTGGCAGGTGAGATCAGACGACAGCTGAAACCTCTCGGACGCCAGGCTGAGGTCGCCAAAGAGGCTCAAGGCATCGCCTCGATCGTGAGGGATGCCCGCGCCCGCCTGCTCGCCGACGAAGTCGTCACCCTGCGAGCCGCCCTCGACGCCCACAGCCACAGCGAGAGCGAACGCCGCACCGAGCGCATCGTTCTGCAAGAGCGCCTTGAACAGAATCAGCTGCGCATCACCCGCCTCGAGCAGCAGCAGGTGGGCGATGCCGTCGACCTCGCCCGGCGAACCGCCTTCGGGCTCGAATCCGTGCAAGAACGCCTGCGCGGACTTTTCACTCTCGCGAACCAGCGTCTCGCACTGCTGGGCTCAGAGCAGGGCGCCCACGATGTTTCGCCCAGCGTGACGCCCTCGATGGTTCAGGATGCCCGCGACGAAGCCACCCGGCTCGAAGCCGCCGTGGCAGCCGCTGAACAGAACTGGCGCGATGCCCAAGTCGGCACGCTCGCGGCCCGTTCCTCCCTCGATGCGGTCGACGAGCAGATCTCGGTGCAGAGCGCGCTCGTCTCGAAACACGACCTCGAACTCTCGAAGCTCGGTGGCCAGCTCGAGTCGGCGAACTCTCGCCTTGCCGCCGTGCGCGGTGAAGATTTGCGCCAGCAGAATGCGCTCGACGCCGCTGCCGAGCGGCGCGAACGCCTGCAGGCCGAGTTCGTCGCTCTCGAGGCCGAGGCCGCCTTCACCGATGCCGGCGAAACCGACCTCGACGAGGCCTACGAGTTCGCGCAGGCCGCGGTGTTCGAGGCCGAGGCCGAGATCGAGCAGCTTCGGGATGCCCTGCACACCCACGAGCGCGAACGCGACGCCCTCGCCGGTAAGACCGCGGCCCTCTCGATGGCGCTCGGCCAGAAAGACGGCTCGAGTGAGCTCGCCGCCGCCGGAGTCTCTGGCGTGCTCGGCCTCCTCGCCGACCACGTGCAGGTCGAACCCGGGTTCGAGGGCGCCATCGCCGCCGCCCTCGGCTCCCTCGCCGACGCCGTTCTCGCCGAGACTCCCGCCGCGGCCTTCGCTGCGCTCGCGGCCGCCCGCGCCTCCGACATGGGCCGCGTTGAGGTAGTAGTGGCCATCTCCGCCCCCTTCGCCCCCGCCACTCGCGCGTTGTCAGCCCGCGGCTCGGCCGCCACCTCCGCTGACATTTCGGCGAGAGAAGCCGTTTCAGACGAGAGCGGCCGTTCCGCTGGCGTCTCTCGTCTGAACCAGACGCTCTCGTCGGCCGAGGGCGGCACTCTGGGGCTGGTGCGCGCGGTGGATGTGGTGACGGCACCCGAGGGCGTAAAGGCGCTGCTCGCGAACACCCTGATCGCCGATGACCTCGATGCGGCCCGAGCGGCGTGGCCGAGCATCCACGCCGCCGCTGCAGCTGGCACCGCCGCAGCCAGCGCCGACCCCGAAGCCGCTGACCGCGCTCGTGAGGCCGTTACGCCGAATAGAGACCGCTCTGCCGGCCTCAATTCGACGCAACAGGCTCACTCAGCCGAAAGTAGTCGGAACGGCGAGGGGTTCGGCGGCGACTCCGACGGCGCGAGCGACCCGCGTTCGGCGGGCGACCTGAACGGTGCGAGCGACCCTGGTTCGGCGGGTGACCTGAACGGGCCGAGCGACCCTGGTTCGGCGGGCGACCTGAATGGCGCGAGGGCGCCGCGTTCGGCGGGCAGCGGCTCTGGCCCGCTCACCATCATCACGCAGGGCGGCGACGTGCTCACCGAGTACGTGCTGCGCGGCGGCTCCGGCGCCAAGCGCAGCAGGCTCGAGCTCGTGGCCGAGCGCGACGCGGCGGCAGACCGCCTCGAGGTGGTCACTGCCGACATCGACCGCGCCAAATTCGCCCTCGCTGAGCAGCGCGGCATTCTGCAGAACGCAAAACAGCAGTCGACCACCGCGCTCGCCGCGTTGCGCGAGTTCGATTCGCGCCTCGCCGCCCAGACCGAGCGCCTCTCGCGCCTGCGCGCCCAGGTCGACGCGAGCCAAGGCGAGTACGAACGCCTCGAGCGCAGTCGTGGGCTCGCCGCCGAAACCGTCGCGGGTGCCGTGATGAACGCCGAGAAGGCCCGCGCCGAACTCGAATCCGCCCGAGCACGCCCCCGCCCGATTCTCGACGTCAGTTCGCGCGACGACCTCTTCGCCGCCGTGGAACGCGGCCGCGAGAGCGAAATCGAGGCGCGCCTGCAGCTCGAAACCGTTCGCGAGCGCGTCAGGGCCGAACGGGCACGCGTCGTCGACCTCGAGCGCCAGCTCGACGCCGAACGCGCCGCCGCCGAAGAAGCCGCCCGTCGTGCGGTGATTCGCCGCAGGCAAGTGGATGCAGCCACCTCCGTCGTCGAAGCCCTTCCCGAGGTGCTGCACTCGGTCGACGAGGCGGTCGCCGAAGCGCGGCTCGACCTCGGCAAGCGTGAATCCGAGCGTGCAGAACAGAACGCCGAGCTGACCGAGCTGCGCCGCGAAGAATCCGGTCTGCGCGAGCGCTTGCAAGGCATCACCGAGAACGTGCACGGACTCGAGCTGCAGATCTACGAGAAGAAGCTGCACCTCTCGAGCGTGCTCGAGCGCGTCGGCTCCGAACTCGGTCTGATCGAAGACGACCTCGTGGCCGAATACGGGCCCGACCAGCGCATTCCGCTCGACGCCTCGTCGCGGCCGGCGCGCGGTAGCGCGCGTGCATTGACCTCGCCCTCGAACGGTGCACCTGCTGACGCCAGCGCGAGCAACGACGCCAGCGAGAACGATGACACTGACACTGACACCGAGACCGTTGCCTTCGACCGTGACGAGCAGAAGCGGCGGCTTGCCAAGGCTGAGCGGATGCTCGCGGAGCTCGGTCGCGTGAATCCACTCGCTCTCGAAGAATTCGATGCGCTCGAGCAGCGGCACAAGTTCTTGACCGAACAGCTCACCGACCTCACGAACACCCGCAAAGACCTGCTGACGATCATCGACGAGATCGACGACAAGATGAAGTTCATCTTCGAAAGCGCCTTCAACGACACCCGTGACGCGTTCGCCGATGTGTTTCCCATTCTCTTTCCGGGCGGCACGGGCAGCATCTCGCTCACCAACCCCGACGATCTGCTCACCACCGGAGTCGAGGTGAGTGTGAAGCCGGCCGGCAAGAAGATCGAGCGGCTTTCGCTGCTCTCGGGCGGCGAGCGGTCACTTGCCGCTGTCGCCCTGCTCATCGCGATCTTCAAGGCGCGCCCCAGCCCGTTCTACATCATGGATGAGGTCGAGGCGGCCCTCGACGACGCGAACCTGGGGCGGTTGCTCACGATCTTCCGCGACCTGCGTGAGACCTCGCAGCTCATCGTCATCACGCACCAAAAGCGCACCATGGAGATCGCTGACGCGCTCTACGGGGTGTCGATGCGGCAAGACGGCGTTTCGGCGGTCATCGGCCAGCGCGTGGAGGTTGCTTCGTGATGCGGCTAACGAGCATCCATCAGCCCGACGGCAGCCAGCCCGACGGCAGCCAGCCCGACGGCAGCCAGCCCGACGGCAGCCAGCCCGACGGCAGCCAGCCCGACGGCAGCCAGCCCGACGGCAGCCAGCCCGACGGCAGCCAGCCCGACGGCAGCCAGCCCGACGGCAGCCAGCCCGACGGCAGCCAGCCCGACGGCAGCCAGCCCGACGGCAGCCAGCCCGACGGCAGCCAGCCCGACGGCAGCCAACCTGCCGGCACCCAGCCCGCGAACCCCCAGCCCGCCAACCGCCAGCCCGACAGCGAAAGCGAGCGCTGATGCAACTGCCGAAGGTCGGGAGCCTGTTCAAACGAGTGCATTCGGGCTCATACATGCTGGCGTGGGGCACGCTCGCGCCCGAGGCACCGACGACGATCGTAGTGACCAGCCCCGACTTCACCGAGGGCGGCGCGATTCCGGGTGTCTTCGCGGGCGAGGGTGAGGGCGACAACGTCTCGCCGGCCCTGCAGTGGAGCGGCGTTCCCGACGGCACACGGCAGCTGTTGCTGATGGTCGAAGACCCGGATGTTCCGGCGCCGCGGCCCGACAACTACCTGATCGCGCGGCTCGACCCGAGCAGGTCTGGGGTAGCGCGTGGCGAACTCAACAGGGAGGCCGTCAACACCGGAATCGTGCTGCACCCGAACTCGTTCGGCCGGGTCGGCTACGCCGGGCCCTACCCGATTCGGGGCCACGGCCCGCATCGCTACGTGTTTCAGCTCTTCGCGCTCTCGAAACCGCTGCCGCTGCCCGCGAAGGCCAAACGCGACGAGGTGGCCAACGCGACGTACGGCAACATACTCGCTCGCGGGCGAATCTGGGCAACATTCGAACGACCGTAGACCGGTGGCCCGGGCGTGTTACAGAATATGAGCAGAGCCCACGACGACAAAGGAGTCACCATGCCCGACTACGTTTCTCGTGCCGAAATACTCATTCGTAAGGCACCTGAAGACGTGTGGCAGATGCTCACGGCCACCGGTTCGAACCCGGAGATCATGTTCGGGGCCGAAATCGTGACCGATTGGCAGGTCGGGCATCCGATTGTCTGGAAGGGCGAATTCAAGGGCACGACCTACGAAGACAAGGGCACCATTCTCGAGGTCGACGAGCCGCGCACGCTCAGCATGACGCACTTCAGCGCGCTCACCGGGCAGGCCGATGAGCCCGAGAACTATCACACGGTCTCGTATTCGCTCGAGCAGGTGCCTGAGGGCACCAGGGTCGCGCTCACCCAAGACAAGAACCCTACGGTCGAGGCGGCGGCGCACTCCGAAGAGAATTGGATGCTCATGCTCAAGGGTCTCCGCTCAGTAGTAGAGGGAACCCTCGTCGACGACTGAGGTCGTGAGCGACCGATGAAGGCGGCGCACAAAAGTGTGCAGATTCATATTTATGGACTCAGTCTGATAAATGTATAGTGGCCTCATGGTCGAGTTTTTCGTTGCAGATGTCGGTAGCCGTTCGGTTCCTTATGAAGAGGGCCTCGTGATGCAGCGCTCGCGCCGCCGAGCGGTCTGCGATGGTGCAGAGAACGTGGTGATTCTGCTCGAGCACGAGGCGGTCTATACGGCCGGGCGTCGCACCGACGACTCCGAGCGCCCGACCGATGGCTCCGCGGTCATCGACGTCGATCGCGGCGGCAAGCTCACCTGGCACGGCCCCGGCCAGCTCGTCGGCTACCCGATCGTGCGGCTGCGTGAGCCGATGGATGTGGTCGCCTACGTGCGCACGCTCGAATCCGTGCTCATCGCCGCACTCGCCGACTCGGGCGTCGAAGGCTATCGCGTCGACGGCCGCTCTGGCGTCTGGGTGCAGGTCGGAACGGGCCCGTTCGCGAAAGACGCGAAGATCGCCGCCATCGGCATCCGGGTCGCCGAGGGCGTGACATCGCACGGCTTCGCGCTCAACTGCAGCAACAGCCTCGAGCCGTACGCGCACATCGTGGCCTGCGGCATTCGCGACGCCGGAGTCACGACCATCACCGACGTGCTGGGCCGCAGGGTCGACCCCGTCGATGTGCTCGCTTCGGTCGAGCGCCACCTCGCAGAGGCGTTCGCCGCCGAAGGTTCTCCGGTCGCCGAGGCTCGGGATGCCCGGGTCGGGGTCAACGCGTGAGCGCCCCCGCCAGCGCACATCAGCTCGGTGGCCGCAAACTGCTGCGCCTCGAGGTGCGTAACGCCGAGACGCCCATCGAGAAAAAGCCCGACTGGATCAAGACGAAGGCCCGCTTCGGCCCCGAATACCGCCAGCTGCAGGAGCTCGTCAAGAGCGAAGACCTGCACACCGTGTGCCAAGAGGCCGGGTGCCCGAACATCTTCGAGTGCTGGGAAGACCGCGAGGCGACCTTCCTGATCGGCGGCTCGCAGTGCACCAGGCGCTGCGACTTCTGCCAGATCGACACCGGAAAGCCCGCAGACTACGACCGTGACGAGCCCCGCCGGGTCGCCGAGTCGGTGACGCAGATGCGGTTGCGCTACGCCACGGTGACGGGTGTAGCCCGCGACGACCTGCCCGACGAGGGTGCGTGGTTGCACGCCGAAACTGTTCGGCAGATCCACCAGCAGAACCCGGGCACGGGTGTTGAGATTCTCGCGACCGACTTCTCGGGCAACCCCGATCTGCTCGCCGAGGTCTTCTCGTCGCGCCCCGAGGTTTTCGCACACAATGTCGAGACGGTTCCGCGCATCTTCAAGCGCATTCGGCCTGCGTTTCGGTACGAGCGTTCGCTCGATGTGCTGACGCAGGCACGCGCGGCTTCGCTGGTGACCAAGTCGAACCTCATTCTCGGCATGGGCGAGACCCGCGAAGAGATCAGCCAGGCGCTGCAAGACCTGCACGACGCGGGTACTGACATCATCACGGTGACGCAGTACCTGCGCCCCTCACCGCGGCACCTGCCGGTCGACCGCTGGGTCAAGCCCGAAGAGTTCATGGAGATCAAGGAGGAGGCCGAAGAGATCGGTTTTCTCGGGGTGCTCGCCGGCCCGCTCGTTCGTTCGTCGTACCGCGCCGGTCGCCTCTGGGCTCAGTCGATGCACCGCAAGGGCTGGGCTATCCCTGAGGGTCTCGAGGCACTCGCCGAGGCGCAACTCGCAAACGCGCAGCTCGGCTTCGCCCAGGCGGTCTGATTCGCGGGATGCTCGGGGCCGGGCATCCACGTACCGAGGGGTAGTACACCTAAGCTGGGGGGCATGGCTGAACGAACACCGTGGTCGCTTTCCGGTGCCCTGAGGGGCATGTTCGCGAAGCGGCTCATCGACCAAGAGACGTGGGACGACCTCGAGACCGCCCTCATCACGGGCGACTTCGGCATCGATGTGACCGACGAGATCGTGGCCGACCTGCGCGCGAAGGTCGCTCGCTACAACACCACAGACCCTAAAGACCTGCAGCGGATGCTCCGTGAGGCCCTCGAAGAGCGGTTCTCGAAGCTCGACTCTACCTTGAAGCTCAGCGAACGCCCTGCCGTGGTGCTGGTCGTGGGCGTGAACGGCGTGGGAAAGACCACGACCATCGGCAAGTTCGCGAAGTTTTTGCGCAACTACGACCGCAGCGTGGTGATCGGTGCTGCCGATACATTCCGCGCCGCCGCCGTGGAACAGGTTGCAACGTGGGCCGAGCGCGCAGGGGCGCAGATCGTGCGCCCGCAGCAAGAGGGTCAAGACCCGGCATCCGTCGCCTTTCAGACCGTCGACTTCGCCAAGCGCAACGGCATCGAAATCGTCATCATCGACACGGCCGGCCGCCTGCAGACCAAGGGCGGCCTGATGGATGAGCTGACCAAGATTCGCCGGGTGGTCGAGAAGCAGGCTCCCGTATCTGAAGTGTTGCTGGTGCTCGACGCCACGACAGGCCAGAACGGCTTGGCTCAGGCAGAGGCATTCATCGAACATGCGGGCGTGACCGGGCTTGTGCTCACCAAACTCGACGGCTCGGCGAAGGCCGGGTTCGTGCTGGCCGTGCAGGAGAAGACGGGCATCCCGATCAAACTCATCGGTCAGGGTGAGGGCATCAACGACCTCACCGGGTTCACGCCGCACGTGTTCGTGCAGAACCTCATCGGCTGAGGCCCAGGCTTTGGCTGAGGCCGGGTTGAACGACCGGGTACGAAGGGAGACGCGGTATGCACCTCGAGGCGTGGCATGACCTCTTCGTCGCGTCAGCAGGGGCGGCGGCGGCCCTCGCCGGTCTGATCATCGTGGCGATGTCGGTGAATATCAAAGAAATCATCGCCATTCGTTCGATGCCTGCGCGTGCAGGCACCTCCATCGCCGCGCTCGTGCTGATCGTGGTCGTGTCGATCGGAGCCCTCATTCCGGTTCAGGCGACGTGGATGCTCGGGCTCGAGACCCTCGTCTTCGCCCTGGTAGCTCTCGCCTTCGCCGCCGACGCCACCGTGCGCCTCGTACAAGACGCACGCGAATCCGCTGCCGCGGGCCAGCGCCGCCCCCTGAGCAATATCATTGCGAACGCCTCGTTGAGCGTGATTCAGGTGATTCCGTTCGTCGTGGGCGGCGTGATCTTGGTGGTCGGCGGCCAGACAAGCGTCGGGCTCTCGTGGATCGCCGCGGGAATCTTGTTGGTCTTCATCGGCGCTGTGGTGAACGCTTGGGTGCTTCTGGTAGAGATTCTGCGCTGAGCCTCGAGATTCTTCGCTGAGCAGAGTGGATGATCGTGGCCCCGCCGGGCATCCGTTCGCCATCGGCGTGCAGGTACGAGCCGCCCCTCGCAGCGAGTACCCGGCGTGAGCGGTTAAGATTGTTGCACCATGGCCACTTTTGGAAACCTCTCTGACCGCCTCGCCGATACCTTCAGAAACCTGCGCACCAAGGGCAAGCTCAGCCCGGCAGACGTCGACGGTACCGTTCGCGAGATTCGGCGCGCCCTGCTCGATGCCGACGTGGCGCTGGATGTTGTTAAAGACTTCACCGGCAAGGTGCGCGAGCGGGCCCTCGGCGACGAGGTCAACAAGGCGCTGAACCCGGCGCAGCAGGTCGTGCAGATCGTCAACGAAGAGCTCATCGCGATTCTGGGCGGCGAAGCGCGCCGCATCAACTTTGCGAAGAAGCCGCCGACCATCATCATGCTCGCAGGCCTTCAGGGCGCGGGTAAAACGACGCTCGCCGGCAAGCTCGCGAAGTGGCTCGCCAAAGACAACCACACGCCGCTGCTCGTCGCGGCCGACCTCCAGCGCCCGAACGCCGTGCAGCAGCTGCAGGTCGTCGGCAGCCAGGCCGGCGTCGCTGTGTACGCACCCGAGCCCGGCAACGGCGTGGGCAACCCGGTGAAGGTCGCTCGCGATTCGATCAAATGGGCCGTCGACAAGCAGTACGACGTGGTCATCGTCGACACCGCCGGCCGCCTCGGTGTCGACGCCGACATGATGAAGCAGGCCGCAGACATTCGCAAGGCCGTGCAGCCCGACGAGGTTCTGTTCGTCATCGACGCGATGATCGGTCAGGATGCCGTGGCCACCGCCAAGGCGTTCCAAGAGGGTGTCGACTTCACCGGCGTCGTGCTGACGAAGCTCGACGGTGACGCCCGAGGTGGTGCCGCTCTTTCGGTCGCATCGGTCACCGGCCGCCCGATCATCTTCGCCTCGACCGGCGAATCGTTGGACGACTTCGAGCCGTTCTACCCGGATCGCATGGCATCGCGCATCCTGGATCTCGGTGACATTCTCACCCTCATCGAGCAGGCGCAGGGCGCGTTCGACGAAGAAGAGGCCGCGAAGGTCGCGGAGAAGTTCCGCACCGACACGTTCACGCTCGAAGACTTTCTCGGCCAGATGCAGCAGCTGCGCGGTGCCGGTTCGATCAAGAAGATGATCGGCATGCTGCCCGGCATGGGCGCCATGAAAGAACAGCTGAACAACTTCGATGAGCGCGAGATCGTGCGTACCGAGGCGATCATCCAGTCGATGACGAAGGCCGAGCGCCAGAATCCCAAGCTGCTGAACGGCTCGCGACGCGTGCGCATCGCGCGTGGTTCGGGCATGACGGTGACCGATGTGAACCAGCTCGTGCAGCGCTTCGAGCAGGCCGCGAAGATGATGAAGACCGTGGCGCGCGGCGGTGTGCCGCAGATTCCCGGAATGGGTCCGGTGCCCGGGGCCGGCTTCGGTGGTGGCCGCGGCAAGCAGCTCCCGCCGAAGAAGAAAGGCTCGAAGTCGGGCAATCCGGCAAAGCGCGCGGTGGAGAACGCCGCAATCGCCTCCGGCGAGAAGCTGCCCGCCGGCGGTGCGGCCGCGTCGGCTGGCGCCTCGGGCTCGAAGGGCTCGGGCTTCGGCCTCGGCGGCAGCAACGGCCGGCCCGAGGGTGCGCCCTCCGAGCAAGAACTCGAGTCGCTGCAGAAGTTCCTGCGCCGCTGACCCTCCACGCGCTCTCGTGCGGTCGACCTGCGATCTCAAGCTCGGGAACCGTTGTACGTTGCGCAAAAGCACCGAGAATCCGAAGCGCAGGTGCTTTTGCGCAACCTGCTCGCGGGGAGGGGCGCTCTCGCGCGAGTTCTGAGGCTCGACAAGGGCCGGCCGGCGCGCGCGCGTGGGGAGCAAGCGCCGCGGGAGCGCGCGGTGCGAGTCGGCGTCGCGACCGGGCATAGGCTTTTGATATGACTTCTGCCGCCTCACGCCCCGTTCGCATCGGGGTTCAGATCGCGCCCCAACACTCCACGTACAGCGAGATTCGCGACACCCTCAACACGCTCGAAGAGCTCGGCGTCGACGTTGCCTTCAACTGGGACCACTTCTATCCGCTGAGCGGCGACGCCGAGGGCACGCACTTCGAGGGGTGGAGCATGTTGGCGGCCTGGGCTGAGCAGACCACGAGCATCCAATTCGGCCCGCTCGTCACCTGCAACACCTACCGCAACCCCGATCTGCTGGCCGATATCGCCCGCACCGTCGACCACATCAGCGCCAAGAACGGCGCCGAGGGCAGGCTCATCTTCGGCATCGGCTCGGGCTGGTTCGAGCGCGACTACGACGAGTACGGCTACGAGTTCGGCACGGTTGGTCAGCGATTGGATGCTCTCGCCGAGTCACTGCCGCGCATCGAGTCGCGCTGGGCGAAGCTCAACCCGGCTCCGACGCGCAAGATTCCCGTGCTGATCGGTGGTGGCGGTGAGAAGAAGACGCTGCGCATTGTGGCGAAGCATGCGGATATCTGGCACAGTTTCGCCGACACCGAGACCCTCGAGCGCAAGCTCCTCATCTTGCGCGGCCACTGCGAGGCAATCGGCCGCGATTTCGACGACATCGAGATCTCGACGGGAACGCGCCCGCACGCCGCGGACTCGGCCGCTCAGGTCGAGGCGCTCGAGGCGCAGCACGCGCTAGGCGCCACCCTCTTCACCCTCGGAATCACGGGCCCGGGCCTCGACCCCTCACCCGTGCGCGACCTGCTCGCCTGGCGCGATGAGGTCAACTCCCGCTGACGCTGACGCTGACGCTGACGCTGACGGTGCGCGTCAGCCGGCCAGGCCGTGCCGCAGCTCGTGCGTCAGCCGCCGGCCAGGCCGTGCCGCAGCTCGTGCGTCAGCGAGGAGACCACCGCGTGCAGGCTGCCGCCGTTCTCGGCGGCCACGCGCAACTGACGTTGGTAGCTGGCGCCGTGCTCGAGAATGAGGTTGATCTGGGCTAGTTCTGCAGAGCATCCGAGGCGCTCAGCCACCGGAGCAAGCGTCACTAGCAGGTCGCGAATCTCGTCGGTGACCAGGCGTTCGTCGCCCGCCGAATTGAGAATGATCTCGGCGTCGAGCCCATACCTGGCCGCCCGCCACTTGTTCTCGCGCGCGAACCAGGGCTGCAACGTGACGAGCGAACGGCCGGCGTCGAGCTCTGACGACATGTGCTCGACGAGGCACTGGATGAGCGCCGCAACGCCCCCGATCTCTTGCGGGCTCGACAGCCCGTCGCACGCGCGCATCTCGACCGTGCCCCATTTCGGCGACGGCCGAATATCCCACCGCACCTCGCTGAAGTCGTCGATGATACCCGTCGTGGTCATGTCGGCGACGTACTTTTCGTACTCGCTCCACTCGGCGAATTGGTACGGAAGCCCGGCCGTCGGCAGCTGCTGAAACATCAACGCCCGGTTCGACGCGTACCCCGTATTGACGCCGCCCCAGTACGGACTCGACGCGCTGAGCGCCTGCAAATGCGGGTAATACGTGAGCAGCCCGTTGAGCAGCGGCAGCACTTTGTCGCGCGATTCGATGCCCACGTGCACGTGGATTCCCCAGATGAGCATGTTGCGACCCCACCACTGCGTGCGATCCACGAGCCGGTGATACCGCTCTTTGTCGGTGACCTGCTGGTCGAACCACTGCGCGAAGGGGTGTGTGCCCGCGCACATCAGCTCTACGTCGAGGGGGTCGGTGATGGCCCGCACTTCGTCGAGTTGCGCCAAGAGGTCGGCAACGGCATCCGGAACCGTCTTGTGCACCCGGGTGACCAACTCAACGGTGTTGAGCAACAATTCTCCGGTGATCTGCGGATGCTCGGAGCCGTCTTCTTGGCGAAGAGCCTGCAATACCTCGGTGGCCACCGAGACCAGGTTGCCGGTCTGCTGGTCGACGAGCGCGATCTCCCACTCGATTCCGAGAGTGGACCGTTCTGATGCGGCGAATGAGATCTGCATCTCACCACTGTGACATCGATTGGGTGCGAATCTGGGAACTGGCGAGTTATTTCGCTGCGGGATTACTGCTTGGCCGCAAAATCTGACAGAATGGTCTGTCGAGTCTCTGCCCGCCCGACCCTCTAATCAGGCGCGGCTGGAGAACCCCAGAACTTATTCTTGGCCGAGTGTGCATCCCCACGCTCACGGCCGGCAGTTCGCCCCATAAAAATTACTCAGGAGAATTGTGGCTGTAAAGATCCGTTTGAAGCGTTTGGGCAAGATCCGCGCTCCTTACTACCGTATTGTCGTCGCCGACTCGCGCACCAAGCGCGACGGCCGTGTCATCGAAGAAATCGGCAAGTACCACCCGACCGAAGAGCCCTCGTACATCGAGGTCAAGAGCGATCGCGCCCAGTACTGGCTGTCAGTCGGCGCTCAGCCCACCGAGCAGGTTGAGGCCATTCTCAAGCTGACCGGCGACTGGGGCAAGTTCAAGGGTGACCCCAACGCGGTTTCGACCGTTCGCGTGAAAGAGCCGAAGGCCGCTTTCGTTGCAGACGAGAAGAAGAAGCCCGTGTTGCGCCCCAAGGCTGATGCGCCTGCCGCTCCGGTCGCCGCGCCTGCTGCTTCGGCTGACGACGCTTCGGCATCTGACGCTGACGCCGCTTCGTCGACCGAGGCGTAAGTCTTGCTCGCACCAGCGCTCGAGCACCTCGTCAAGGGAATCGTAGACAACCCTGATGACGTGCACGTCGTGGCAAAGAACTCACCACGCGGCGAGGTTCTCGAGGTTCGAGTGAACCCCGACGACCTCGGCCGCGTGATCGGTCGTTCAGGTCGCACCGCGAAAGCGTTGCGCACCCTCGTTGCAGCGCTCGCCGATGGCAAGCGCGTTCGTGTTGACGTGGTTGATACCGATTTCTAAGAACGACACACAACTGAGAGTCGGTCGCCTCACCAAAGCCCACGGGCTGAAGGGCGCGATCAAACTCGAGCTGTTCACCGACGACCCGGGGCGACGTTTCGTTCCGGGCGCGGTGTTCACGCTGCAAGTGCCCACCACGTCTCCCTGGCACGGCAAGACCCTCGAACTGGCCGAACTGCGCTGGTACAACGGGCATCCGGTGGGCTTCTTCGTGGGCGTACCCGACCGCACGGCGGCCGAGTCGCTCGCCAAAGCCATTCTCTGGATCGACCACGATCTCACCGAGACCACCGACGAAGAAGACGCCTGGTTCGACCACCAGCTGGTAGGCCTCGCCGTCATTCGTGATGGCGTTCGCATCGGAACCATGACGCAGATCGACCATCTGCCAGCCCAAGACCTGCTGCACGTGGCAACGGTCTCGGGCGAGGTGCTCGTGCCCTTCGTGAAGGCCATCGTGCCGGCAGTGGATGTCGCGGGCGGCACGATCACGGTCACCCCGCCCCCCGGCCTCTTCGAGGAGCTGCCATCGGCCGCCGCCGACGACGCTTCGGCACGCTCGACGGTTGATGCTCCCGAAGCGGCCTTCGCCGCCTACGATCAAATCGACGTATCGCTGGTCAGCGGTGCCGGTTCAGCTTCCGAACCGGTCGCGCCGATGACAGCAGAAACCACGAGCGAGTAGCGTCTACTGCGCTACTGTGACCCCTCCGGCACGACGTAGTACTCGACGGTGTCGCCGTGCAAGCCACCTCGACTGTACGTGAGGTACACCTTGTACGCCTCATTCTCAAACACGTCATGCGGCTCGCTTGCATCGTCATTTGCGACAGGCGTGTAGCCGGCTCCGGTGAGCTGGTCGGGGATGCTCGATTTCGCCGCGTCGAGATCAGGGGTCGAAATCACGACGTCGTACCGCACGTAGTTGTCGGCACCAGTCTCTTTGGTGCCAGTGACGATAGTGCTCTGCAGAAGAGGGATAGACGAGGGAAAGCCGGGTGCAACGCACCCCTGAACGCTCGTTCGCGAAGTGCCGTCTTGATAAGAGCTACTGTTCTGGAAGCCGCAACCGAATCGAGGACCGTTGTAGCCAACGAACGGAATGTCGCCCGTCGAGGCGCCGATGCCCAGTGCGACTATACCCCCGACAAAAGCGACAAACACCACGACAACCACAAGACACCCAACCGATGAGCGTTTGCGTCGGCTTCGCTTCATCGCGACACCCGAAGCCGCGGTCTCTCGGCGTTCATTGTGACGATGATGTGGGGTCGATCGACGTGATGAGATATTCGGCGGTTGGCCCGTGTGGGCCGGAATCGGATAGCGTGACGCCAACGTCATATCCGTTGCCTGTGAACTCGAGGTCGAAACCTTGCCCAATGTCAGCAGGATCGATCGAAGTGAAGCCGGCGCCAGCGAGCTGATTTGCGATCGAGTTCGATCCGCCGATTCCGAAAGGGAGATCGGAGAGCAGGTCTGGAAAGGCCGAGATACTCGAGGCAATGCCTGCTCCAGCTATCAGGAGAGCAACGACCGTGATGATCAAACCGCGTCTTTTTCTTTGCATGGTTGCAGCTTTCAACAGTGAGAAAAGATCACTATAGCATGAGCGATTGATCGTATTCGAACGTGTTATGGCCCGCCTATTGAGCGCCGGCTGGCACGATGTAGTACTCAACTGTGTCGCCATGAGGGCCGCCTTCAGTGAACGTGAGATAGATCTTGTATGTGTCGTTCTCGAACACGACGTGAGGCGTCGATGTGTCATTGTTGTCGACACTGTGGTAACCCGCTGCTGTCAGCTGAGTCGAAATGGAACCTTGTGCGCCGTCGAGGTCGGAGGTTGTCATGATCACGTCGAATCGCTGATAACCGTTGTCGCCGATCTCTTTCATACTGTCGACGATGCGCCCCTGAAGCAGTGGAATCGACGTAGGAAAGTCGGGCGCTGTGCAGCTCTGAACCTCGATCTGCTTAGTTCCGTCGACAAGATAAGACGTTGTCTGCTGCCCGCAGCCGTCAAACCGTACGCCGGAGTAGTCCATGACGAGTACTCCGTTCAGGGTAAGCACAACGATGGTTGCGATCGCCGCCACCAGGCCGAGAATCATCAGCAGACATCCGCCGCGTTTCATCGATGACCTCCTATAGATGAGAAAAGATCAGTCTAGCAGCGCGGGATAGGGTTTTGAGATGCGCATCGACATCGTCACGATCTTTCCTGAGTACTTCGGGGTGCTCGATGTGTCGCTGCTCGGGCGGGCCCGCGAAGACGGCATTCTCAAGGTCGAGGTGCACGATTTGCGCGACTTCACGCACGATCGGCACCGAACGGTCGACGACAAGCCGTACGGCGGTGGGGCAGGCATGGTGATGAAGCCCGAGCCGTGGGGTGAGGCGCTCGACGCGATTCTTCCCGCGACGCCCGCACTCGCGACGCCTACCGCGCCCACCGAGGTGCCCGGGGTTGCTCAGGGCGATTCGGGCGAAGTGGATGCCCGTTCCGGGGCTACCGGCGGCCCCATCGTGATCTTCCCGTCCCCCGCGGGCGAGGTCTTCACGCAGGCGATGGCGCGAGAGCTGAGCTCGGCCGAACATCTCGTGTTCGGGTGCGGGAGGTACGAAGGCATCGATCACAGGGTGTTCGAATTTGCCGCGACCCGAGCATCCGTTCGCCTGGTGAGCCTCGGCGACTACGTGCTGAACGGGGGAGAAGTCGCCGTCATGGCGATGATCGAGGCGATCGGGCGGCTGATTCCGGGCGTTATCGGCAACCCCGAGAGCCTCGTTGAGGAGTCGCACGAAGACGGGCTGTTGGAGTACCCGAGCTATACAAAGCCTGCCGAATGGCGGGGTTACGAGGTGCCGTCGGTGTTGACGAACGGCAATCACGGGGCGATTGCGGCGTGGCGCCGCGATGCTCAGTTTGAGCGAACCCGCCGCGTGCGCCCCGATCTGTTGCCGCCCGAGTAGTGGCGCGGATTTCGATATGCAGGCTGCGCGGGTTACGCGCGGGCGCTCAGCACGAGGGGGCCGTCGGCCGTGATCGCGATGGTGTGCTCCATGTGGGCGCCACGAGAGCCGTCGGCGCTGCGTAAGGTCCAGCCGTCGCGGTCGGTGACGATCTTGTTCGTCGTTTCGAGAAACCAGGGCTCGATCGCGATGACCAGCCCCGGGTCGAGGTGCACTCCGCGCCCCGCGCGACCGTTGTTGGGCACGTGAGGGTCGCCGTGCATGGTGCGGCCGACGCCGTGTCCGCCGAATTCGGTGTTGATGGAGTAGCCGTCGGCTAGCGCGACAGCGGCGATGGCGGCCGAGATGTCGCCGATTCTGCCGCCGGGTTGCGCGGCGTTGATCGCCGCGGTCAGGGCACGCGTCGTGGTGTCGATGAGCTGGGCATCCTGCGGCCGCGGCGTACCCACGATCACCGTGATGGCGCTGTCAGAGACCCAGCCGTCGACGGATGCGGCGAAGTCGAGCGACACCATGTCGCCGTCTGCCAGCCGGTAGTCGTGCGGCAGGCCGTGCAGCACCGCGTCGTTGACCGAGGTGCAGAGCACCTTGCCGAACGGGCTGGCGCCGAACGAGGGGTGGTAATCGATGTAGCACGACTCGGCGCCGCGGGTCCGAATCATGTCGTGCGCGATTCGGTCGAGCTTCAGCAGATTGACGCCCACTGCGGCCTGTTCGGCGAGCTCGGTCAGAACCTCGCCAACGAAAACGCCGGCTGCGCGCAGCTTTTCGATTTCGGCTGGAGTTCTGAGTTCGATCACTGGTGTTTCCCTTTGATTTGACTGTGTTTTTGTAAGGCCCGAGGGCGTAACCAACGTTACCCGCCGTAACCTTGAGATATGTTCGTTCGTCGAGCCTTCTACTACTGGCAGCCGGCTGCTGCCGTCGTGCTTCCGCTCTGGGTTCTGATCGGCTGGTCGATCTTCGGCGGGTCAGCCTGGCAGTTCTTGCTGGTGCTTCTGTCGTGCGGCGTTCTGGCGCTTGCGCTCGCCGGTGTGGGGCTGCTGAACTTCTCGCGCAAACAGGTGCGCACCGAGCGCGCTGTCTCGTGGCCGGATGCCGCACTGCTCGCTGCCTGGCAGGCGGCCATCATCGCGGTGGGCTTTGTGACACCTTTCACGGCCGTTCTCTCGGTGGCCGTCGTTGTTCTCGGTTTGGCTGCCTTCTGGACGTCGTTTGTCGAACTCGCCCGCGAAACACGCCGCCGCGTGCAGGGTGTGTACAACTCATTCCAGTACGCGGCGCAGATGGGCGGAGCCGCGCCGGCAGGCGCCGGAGTCGGTGCCGCGCCCATGCCGCCTCGCATCGAGGAACACGAATACATCGTGATCGATACGGGCCGCAGTCACGAGAAGTGAGGCTCGGGCATCCACTCGCCGAGTCGCACTCGCAGGCGCGCCGGCTGAGCGGTAACCGCAGATAGGCGCATGCCTTTGCATATTGCCCCCTCGGCATGGCAGAATTATCGATTGTGCCACCGCCAGGCTCTGCCACAGGGGAGTTCTGCAGTAACGAGTGCCACATCACCCTTTTTCTACCTAACCCGTAGTCGACCTGTGGCGGTTACAGAGAGCGATACATCATGCACATTCTTGACGCCGTAGACGCAGCATCGCTGCGCAGCGACATTCCCGACTTTCGCGCCGGTGACACTGTTCGCGTTCACGTCAACATCATCGAAGGTACTCGCTCGCGTGTGCAGGTCTTTCAGGGCATCGTCATCGGCCGTTCGGGCGAAGGCGTGCGCGAGACTTTCTGCGTTCGCAAAGTCAGCTTTCAGGTCGGCGTAGAGCGTACCTTCCCGGTGCACTCGCCGATCATCGACCACATCGAGGTTGTGACCCGCGGCGACGTGCGTCGCGCGAAGCTGTACTACCTGCGCGCGCTGCGTGGCAAGAAAGCCAAAATCAAAGAGAAGCGCGACGCGTAGTTCGTCGACTCTTTTCGTTCGGGAGCTTTGCTGTCGAACAATCTGACCATTCGGTAACGCGGCTGTGAAATTGCTCACGGCATCGCGAGTTCTGGACGGTTATCTGAGCCCTCGCCCCATAAAATGGGGCAGGGCTCAGATTCGTTTAAGACAAGAAACAACTCAATGACAGAAACACCGGTGCCGACGCGGCCTCGCAGCGGCAAGCGCGGGGGTCGGCGTTCTCGCAGTGCTGCCCTGTTCGCACGCGACATCATCATCATCTTCTTGGTGGCGTTGCTCGCTTCTGTGCTCATCAAGACGTTTCTGGTTCGCTCGTTCTACATTCCGTCGGGGTCGATGGAGAACACGCTGCAGATCAACGACCGCATCTTGGTCAACGAGCTCGAGCCGAACCTCATCCCCATCTCCCGGGGCGACGTGGTGGTGTTCAAAGACCCGGGCGGGTGGTTACAACCTCAGCCCGAGGCGCCCACAGCCCCTCTGGTATCGGCGGTCAACTGGGCACTGGATGCTGTGGGCCTGGCCGCGACAGACAGTAACGATCACCTGATCAAGCGGGTCATCGGGCTGCCAGGCGACCACGTGACCTGTTGTAACGCGCTCGGTCAGATGATGGTGAACGACGTGCCACTGAACGAGCCGTACCTCAAGCTGCCCGACGGTGTGACGAAGGTTTCAGACCTGGCGTTCGACGTCACCGTGCCAGCAGGTTCGCTGTGGGTGATGGGTGACAACCGCTACAACTCGGCAGATTCGCGGTACAACCAAGACAAGCCCGGCGGTGGGTTCGTGCCCATCAGCGACGTGGTGGGGCGGGCGCTGTGGATCACCTGGCCCTCGAGCCGGTGGACGTTTCTCGATAACTACTCCGCCGTCTTCCGAGGCGCCAAAGACGCGGCTCCTGGCGCTCCACCGGGCGGTTCGGGATGACACCGGTGAAAGACCCGACGCTGCGACATGAGCGCGCGCTTGGCCGCCAGGGCGCGCGGCTGATCATCGGGGTCGATGAAGTGGGGCGCGGGGCGCTCGCGGGGCCGGTCGCTGTGGGAATGTGCGTCATCGACCCGGTGCGGCCGGGAAAGTTTCCGGCCGGCCTTCGCGATTCGAAGCTGCTGGCCGAGGCCCGCCGCGAGCAACTGGCTCCGCTCGCCTCGGCGTGGGCTCGGGCATCCGCTGTGGGCCTGGCTAGTGCGGCCGAAGTCGATGAGCTCGGCATCATCTTCTGCTTGGGCCTTGCCGGGGCGCGGGCGCTGTCGACGCTACTGGCCGCGGGAGTCGACGTCGAGGGAGCAGTGCTCGTGCTCGACGGCAATCACGACTATTTGAGCCGCCACCTCGTGTCAGTCGTGCCGAACCCGCTCACGGTGACCACGAAGATCAAGGCTGACCGAGACTGCGCCTCGGTGGCAGCGGCGTCGGTGGTGGCGAAAGTGCACCGTGACCGGCTCATGATTGCACTCGACGCCGAGGTTCCGGGCTACAGCTGGGCGAGCAATAAGGGGTACGGCAGTTCGGCGCACTTCGAAGCGCTCGAGTTGCTGGGGCCGAGCGATCATCATCGGCGCACCTGGCTGAAGAGCGAGCGTGCACTGTTCGAGCTTGGCGCCGACGGTGAGGTCGAAGTGGATGCCCAGGGTGAACTCGAAGCCGATGAAGCTGCGCTCGGAGTCGACGTTGCCGAGCTCGAGGTCGATGAGGCCGCGCGGGCATAGACTTGTCGCACCATGGAAGAAGATGAGTTCGAGGATTACGACCGTGAGGTCGAGCTAGCCCTCTACCGCGAATACCGCGACGTCGTGTCGCAGTTCAAGTATGTGATCGAAACCGAACGCCGGTTCTACCTGGCCAACGATGTCGAGCTGGTCAGGCGCGACACCGAGCACGACTTCTATTTCGAACTCACCATGAACGACGTGTGGGTGTGGGACGTTTATCGTTCTGATCGGTTCGTGAAATCGGTGCGAGTACTGACGTTCAAAGATGTGAACATCGAAGAGCTGTCGTCGAAAGACTTCGAACTGCCGAAAGAACTCGCGCTCGACGAGTAGCTTTTCGCGTTTTCTTGTTCTGCACAGGTTGTCGCTCTAGCGCATTGTGCACAGATTGACCCCTCGGCGATTCTGACCGCGTTAGCCTTTGCCAGTGTTGCTGGCGGAGGCACGAATGAAGGCGAAAGACGAACTCGGCAGGCGCGGCGAACAGCTGGCTGCCGACTATCTGGTGGGGCGCGGCTACACCATTCTCGAGCGCAATTGGCGGTGCTCGCAGGGCGAGATCGATGTTGTCGCCCAGACGGCGGGTGTGACCGTCTTCGTCGAGGTGAAGACACGGTCGGGGTTGTGGTACGGGCATCCGTTCGAGTCGATCACCGTGGCGAAACTGGCAAGGCTGAAACGCCTGAGCACCGCGTGGTGCGAGGCTGCGGGCGGTGGTCGCCGGCAGATACGCATCGACGCCATCGGTGTTGTCGCGCCACTTCGTGATGCGGCGACGGTCGAACACCTCGAGGGAATCTTCTGATGGTGGCGCGAACGCATTCCGTAGCGCTGCTCGGCATGACCGGCTCAATGGTCGAGGTCGAGGCAGACATGGGCAACGGCCTGCCGACGCTGATGATCATCGGGCTGCCAGACACGGCACTGGCGGATGCTCGTGACAGGGTTCGGGCTGCAGCAACCAACTCGGGCTGCCCGCTGCCCGTGAGCAAGATCACCGTGAACCTCTCGCCAGCGGCGCTACCGAAACACGGCTCGACGTTCGACCTGGCCATCGCCATGGCGATTCTGGCGGCGGCGGGTACCATTTCGGCGGCGTCGGTCGAGAGTGTGGTTCACTTGGGCGAACTGAGCCTCGACGGCAGGTTGAGGCCGATGAACGGGGTGCTGCCAGCCATTGCTGCCGCTGCGCGAGCCGGCTTTCGCACCTTCGTTGTGCCAGCGGGCAACCGGCACGAGGCAGAACTGGTTCCTGGCGTGAGAATCGTGCCGGTCGCTTCGATGCGCGATGCCGCGATCTTTCACGGTGGCGCCTTTGATCCCATCGATTTGGAGGTACTCGAAGGCAGCGACGCAGCCGATGACAGCGAGCCTGCCCCTGAGTTGGCCGACGTCATCGGCAACCCTGATGCCGTTCTGGCGCTGGTTGCGGCGGCGGCGGGCGGCCACCACATGTTCATGCTCGGGCCGCCCGGAGCAGGCAAGACAATGCTCGCGTCGCGGCTGACCGGGCTGCTACCCGATCTCGACACCGCCCGAGCGCTCGAGGTGAGTTCGATCCGCTCACTCTCGGGTGCGGGTGTACCCCGCACACTCGCTACCCGGCCGCCGTTCGAGAGCCCGCACCACACGGCGTCGGCAGCCGCGCTCATCGGTGGCGGTTCGAAACAGATTCGCCCGGGCGCGGCAGCACGGGCATGCCACGGCGTCTTGTTTCTCGACGAGGCGCCGGAGTTCGCCACCAATGTGCTCGATGCGTTGCGGCAACCGCTCGAATCGGGGGTGATCAGCATTCATCGCGCCAACGCCGTGGCCAAGTTTCCCGCTCGCTTTCAACTTATTCTGGCGGCCAACCCGTGCCCGTGCGGGCAGTACGGTGCTGCCGAGCTGAACTGCACCTGCACTCCGAATACCCGGCGCAGGTACCTCGCTCGCCTATCTGGGCCGCTGCTTGACCGCATCGACATTCAGGTGCAGGTGCGGCGGGTCACTGCCGGTGAACTTCGGCTAGCGCGCACGGAGCCGCGACTCAACACGGCACAGGCGCGAGAGCACGTGGTCAGCGCAAGACGGCAGATGGCGCACCGCCTGCGCGGCACCGGCTGGCACCTCAACAGTGAAGTTGCCGGCGAATGGTTGCGGTCGGGGCCGCATCGTCTGCATCACGAGTCGACCGAAGTGCTCGACCGAGCGCTCGAACGCGGCGGAATCACCATGCGGGCGTACGACCGCATTCTGCGCGTGGCGTGGACTCTCGCAGACCTCGACGGCGTCGATCAACCCGAGCGCGACCACATCGGCCGCGCCCTTTATCTCAGAAAGTCGCTGGCACTATGACACTGTTTTCGCTCGATGAGTCGCAGATCTTCGAGGCGATCCGTGCGATCACCCCTCACCGGAGCCCAGACGAAAGGGCCCCCCGAGAGAGTTCAAACGAGGATGCCGAAGTGGCTGAGCGATTTGCTCGGGCCGCGTGGAGCGGAATCGCCGAGCCGGGTGACCTTGTCGCTGGGGTTGTGGTGCGTGCGCTCGGCGCGGGGCCTGCACTTATGGCGCTCGTCGAACGGCACTCGCGCTCGCGGGTACTCGATTCGCTCGCGACAGCAGGCGTCGACGAGGTGAAACCGAGTGTGCTCGCGACGGCACTCGAACGATGGATGCCGCGGCTCACCGCAGGTTCGGCACTCAGCTCACTTCGACTCGCAGCTCGTTGCGGCGCCCGATTGGTGGTGCCCGGTGACGAGGAGTGGCCGGGGTCTTTCGGTGATCTCGGCGAACACGAACCCCTTGCGTTGTGGGTGCGCGGAGACCTCAACGCGCTGAACCGCATGAGTCACACCGTCTCGCTCGTTGGGGCCAGGGCAGCCACCGGATACGGCGAACATGTGGCTATGGAGCTCTCGGCCGGCCTGATCGATCGAAAAATGGGCATCGTTTCGGGTGCGGCCTACGGTATTGACGGCATGGCTCACCGAGCGGCGCTTGCGAGTTCGGGGTTCACAGCCGCGTTTCTGGCCGGTGGGGTCGACCGCTTTTATCCGAGCGGCCACGACGCCCTCTTGACGCGCATCACAAAGGTCGGGGCTGTGATTTCGGAGCTGCCATGCGGTTCGCCACCGACGAAGTGGCGTTTTCTTCAGCGAAACCGGCTGATCGCCGCGGCTTCGAAGGCGACCGTGGTCGTCGAGGCTGGCAGCCGCAGCGGGTCACTCAATACGGCCGCGCACGCCTCGTCGATCGGGCGACCGGTCGGTGCCGTACCTGGGCCGGTGACGTCACTCTCGTCGGCCGGCTGCCACCGATTGTTGCGCGAGTACGGAGCAGAATGTGTGACCAACGCCGACGAGGTGATGGCCTTGTTCACGCCGGTGAGTGACAACGAGCCGCGGCTCGACACGCCCATCACTCAAGCCGCGGCTGGGCCTGCCTCGGAGCGACGTCAGCAACATCGGTCGTCAGACGAAGTGCGCCTTGCCGATGCTCTCAGCTCGAGGGCGCCCCGGCTGACGGCCGACATCGCCAAACGGTCGGGGTTGAGCATCTCGCGCACGAGTTCACTTCTCGGTTCCCTTTCGTTGGCCGGCTCTGTGGTCGAGGGGGAGCGCGGGTGGAAGAAGATAGAACCATGACCGCGAAAGCCGAACCGACCCACGTCATCGCTCACATCAGTGACACCCACTTTCTCGCCGATGAAGCGCTGCTGTACGGAGCCGTCGATACTGATGCCACGCTGAAGCAGATTCTGGGGCAGCTCGAGGGCTCGGGCATCCATTTCGACGCGCTCGTCTTCACGGGAGACATCGCCGATCTGGGGGAACAGAACGCGTACGCGCGAATTCGCTCGATCGTCGAACCCGTTGCGGCTCGGCTCGGTGCCGAACTCGTCTGGGTGATGGGCAACCATGATCAGCGTGCACGGCTCAGAACCGACCTGCTCGATGAGGCGGCGAGCGACGACCCTGTAGATCGCGTCTTCGACCTCAACGGGCTCAGGCTCATTGCGCTCGACACGTCTGTACCCGGCTACCATCACGGCGAATTGACTTCGGCGCAGTTGACCTGGCTGAGAGCCGAACTCGCCGAACCCGCGCCGAACGGAACGCTCGTGGCGCTACACCACCCGCCCATTCCCACAACACTGCCGTTGATGCCGATTCTCGAGCTTCAGCGGCAGCATCTGCTGGCCGACGTGATTCGGGGCACGGATGTTCGGGCAATACTCGGCGGCCATCTGCACTATTCGACGACGTCACTCTTCGCCGGCGTGCCGATCTCGGTGGCCGCGGCAACGTGTTACACCATGAATCTCGCAGCGGAGCGTGGAGTGCTCTCGGGTGTCTCGGGCGGGCAGTCAATCAACCTCGTGCACGTCTACGACGACCAGGTGGTGCATTCGGTCGTGCCCGTCGGCTCGTTTCCTGCCGTGAGCACCTTTCCCGTCGAATTCGTGTCTCGGCTCGAAGCCCTCTCTCCCGAAGACCAGATCGAGGCGTTCTCGCGTCAGGTGCCCCCCGCGAGCTAGGGGGGCGAGCCGACTGCGAGCCGAGCGTCAATCCGAGTGGGCTAGGAACGCGGCGAGCCGTTCGATGTGCTGACGGGGAGCGGGATGCCGCCACGCCCGTGTGCGGGCGCGAACCGCGGGCCAGGCAGGCCATTCTTGAAGTGTGAACCTCGACGAGAGCATCGACGACTTTGTGTCGTATCTCGAACTCGAGCGCGGTTACTCGCCGAACACGATTCGTTCGTACTCGTCAGACCTCGCAAACTTGCGCACATTCGCGCGATCACGCGGAGTGGCTGCACCTAGCGCCGCGCACGCACCCGCGAACGCGAGTGTGGGTGGGGTTGGCGCCGTCGCCGAATCCTTGCCGGTGGAGAGAAGAGCAAGCGGGGCACGCGACGACGAGCTGACATTGGAGCTGCTGCGCGACTGGCTCTGGGCCGCGTCTACTCAAGGGCTCTCGAAGGCCACGCTCGCGAGGCGCTCTGCCACCGTCAAAAGCTTTTCGGCGTGGCTGACGCGAACCGAGCGCCAGCCCATCGACGCGGCAGTTCGGCTGCGGGCGCCGAAACCTGACCGCGCGCTGCCGCGAGTGCTGAGCGTGGGGTCGATGTCGGTCATCTTCGATGTGTTGGAGCAGCGCTCGGCCGAGGGCGACCCCGTAGCCGAGCGAGACCGGGCGATCGTCGAACTGCTCTATGCCTCGGCGCTGAGGGTGTCAGAACTGGTCGGCATCGACATCGACGACCTCGATCACGAGAGGCGCACGGTGCTCGTCACAGGCAAGGGATCGAAACAGCGGGTGGTGCCGTTCGGAGCACCGGCAGACGAAGCGGTCACTCACTACCAGCGCAACGGTCGACCGCTGTTGCTGGCGCGCGCGAGCGAGGCCGGCACCCGCCCGACGGCCGCGCTCTTTCTGAACACCCGCGGTACCAGACTGGGTACCCGGGCGGTCTACACTCTCGTATCAGACCTCCTGCAGCGTGTGCCGGGCGGTGGCCCCGAAGGCCCACACGCCTTTCGGCACACCGCGGCAACGCACCTGCTCGACGGCGGCGCAGACCTGCGTGCCGTGCAGGAGATGCTCGGTCACGCGAGCCTCGGCACGACCCAGATCTACACTCATGTCACCACCGAGCGCCTTCGCCAGACCTACCTCGCCGCGCATCCTCGCGCGTAGCTCGACCAACACGGCCGTCGGCAGCAACACCGCCCGCGCAACAGCTCCCAGCACAAGCAACGGTGAAACGTAGTCGCCGTCGAGCCGCACACCGAGGTGCACGCATGCTCGGTCGCAGTGCGGCCACGCCACCACCACCCCGATGACTTGGCCGGCAGCGACAACATCGCCAGCGGCCACCGACGGGGTGACGGGTTCGACGGTGCTGACGTACCCGCTACCGTGCACGATCGAGACGAGGGGCCGGTCGACCACCACTCCCGCAAACGACACAACTCCCGCGGCCAAGGCCACGACCGGCTGCCCGACGTCAGCAGCAATATCGATGCCACGATGACCGGCCGAATACCTCGTCGCCGGCGCCTCGAACCCGCGCAGCACGGTGTGCCCCGGCCCCACGGGCCACACTCCGCGCAGGCTCACTCCTGCACCTGCCGAGTCTGCGGTGATCGCCGCGCACGACACCAGCGCAGTAACCATCGCGAAAAGAGCCGCCGCCCACACCCGAGTTCGTAGATTTTTCATAGAGACAGCCTCGGCGCCGCCGCGCAAGCCCTGACGCAATTCCCGCCATCTGTGAAAACTCGTGCCAAGATCGAAGTTGTGAGGGAGACAACTTGCAAACAGCTTTCGACCCACGTGATAGCAGAACGACCAACCGCGACACTTTGCGCGGGCTCACTGTTCAAAGGGGTTAGCAATGTCTGGCACGGCTAGTACAACGGGGTCTGGCGTTTCAGAGAAAGATCTGCAGAAGAAGCTCAATCGAAAGGTCATTGGGCTCTCTGTGGCTGCCGCTCTCGGCGGGTTTCTGTTCGGGTTCGATTCATCTGTCATCAACGGCGCAGTCGACGCCATCAAGAGCGACTTCGACCTCGGCGGCGTTCCGCTGCTCAGCGGTTTCGTCGTCGCATCCGCTCTTCTGGGCTGCGCCATCGGTGCCTACTTTGCCGGTCGCCTCGCCGACCGAATGGGCCGCATTCCGGTCATGCTCATCGGCGCCGCCCTCTTCTTGGTCAGCTCCATCGGTTCTGCGTTCGCCTTCGCCGTGTGGGATCTGGTGCTCTGGCGCGTTCTGGGCGGCCTCGGCATCGGCATCGCCTCGGTTATCGCCCCGGCCTACATCGCCGAGATCGCGCCGAAAGCCGTGCGTGGCAGCCTCGCCTCGCTGCAGCAACTCGCCATCACCCTCGGTATCTTCGCGGCTCTGCTCTCTGACGCCATTCTCGCCAACGCGGCGGGCGACGCGAACAGCCCGCTCTGGTTCGGCGCCGATGCCTGGCGGTGGATGTTCGTCATGTGCGCCATCCCCGCCGTCGTCTACGGCCTGTTGGCCCTGCGATTGCCCGAATCGCCGCGGTATCTCGCGAACAAAGGCCGCCAAGACGACGCCCGAAATGTTCTCGCCAGTGTCATGCCGAAAAGTCAGGTCGACGATGCCCTGAACGAAATCGAGCGCAATCTCAAAGAAGACAAGGAGAACGCTCGCACCGCGTCGCTGCGCGGCAAGATGTTCGGCCTGTTGCCCGTGGTCTGGGTGGGCATCCTGTTGTCGATGTTCCAGCAGCTCGTCGGCATCAACGTGATCTTCTACTACTCCACCTCGCTCTGGGCGTCGGTCGGGTTCGACACGACAAACCCGGGCACATCGCTGACGATCTCGGTCATCACGAGCGTTGTGAACGTGGCCGTCACCTTCGTGGCGATCTTCTTTGTCGACAAGATCGGCCGCAGGCCCCTGTTGCTCAGCGGGTCTATCGGCATGTTCGTATCGCTCGGCGTCATGGCCCTGTCGTTCGCCCAGTCTGTTCAGGTCAACGGTAGCCCTTCGCTGCCCGGTGCCTGGGGTCCGATCGCTCTGGTGGCGGCCAACGTGTTCGTGATCTCGTTCGGTGCCACCTGGGGCCCGCTCGTCTGGGTTCTGCTCGGCGAAATCTTTCCGAACCGCATTCGCGGCAAGGCGCTCGGTGTCGCAGCAGCCGCCCAGTGGCTCACCAACTTCGCCATCACCGAAACCTTCCCGGCGCTCTCGGCGTTCTCCCTTCCTTTCACGTACGGCATGTATGCGTTCTTCGCGCTCGTCTCGTTCGTCTTCGTGTTCTTCGCGGTTCCTGAAACCAAGGGCCGTTCGCTTGAGAGCATGGATGATCTGAAGGTCGACCGTGGCGGCCGCGCCGCCAAGGCTGCGGCAGCCCTGAAGGCAGACGCGCCCGCATAGGCTCTTCGTTTCGCTCGCTCTGTCGGCTCCGGATGCCCGGCCATTCCACCGGCAAAAAGTGCTATTCTGTTGGTTGCACCGCGCTCGTCGTGGTGACTACGCGTGCCATTTCGGCCGCCAAATCCATTCGGTCCGCGAATCTGAGCCTTCTGGCTGAGCTTTCGGGGCGGGTTTGTGCCGGGCACCAGGAGCTACGATCATCCGGTCGTGGCTAGCAACCGATTTGGGTTCGCCGTGCATCCGTGCGCCGCGGCCCCGCAGAACAGGAGACGGCCATGGCCGTTGTAACCATTCGCCAGCTGCTCGACAGTGGCGTGCACTTCGGGCACCAGACCCGCCGGTGGAACCCGAAAATGAAGCGCTTCATTCTGACCGAGCGCTCGGGCAGCCACATCATCGACCTTCAGCAGTCGCTGACCTACATCGACAAGACCTACGACTACGTCAAAGAGACCGTCGCTCACGGCGGCACCGTTCTCTTCGTCGGCACCAAGAAGCAGGCTCAGGGCTCCATCGCCGAGCAGGCGACCCGCGTCGGCCAGCCGTACGTCAACCAGCGCTGGCTCGGTGGCCTTCTCACCAACTTCCAGACGGTGTCGAAGCGTCTCGCCCGCATGAAAGAGCTCGAAGAGCTCGACTTCGAAGACACCGCCAAGAGCGGTTTCACGAAGAAAGAGCTGCTCATCAAGAAGCGCGAGCTCGACAAGCTGCACAAGAGCCTCGGCGGAATTCGTAACCTCACGAAGACACCGTCGGCCCTGTGGGTCGTCGACACCAAGAAGGAGCACCTCGCCATTGACGAGGCGCGCAAGCTCGGCATTCCCGTCATCGGCATTCTCGACACCAACTGCGACCCCGACGAAGTTCAGTACCCGATTCCGGGCAACGATGACGCCATCCGCTCGGTTGGTCTCTTGACCCGCATCATCGCCGACGCTGCCGCTGAGGGCCTCATCCAGCGCCACCAGAAGCCCGAAGAGGCCGGTAATGTCTCGGCCGTCGAGCCCCTCGCCGAGTGGGAGCGCGAGCTTCTCGAGACGAGCACCGTCGAGTTGGCAGCAACCGAACTCGAAGTCACCGCCGAGCTGGTCGAAGAGGGCGCCTCTGACGCCGCCGTCGAGGCTGCTGCTGAGGATGCCGCCGAGATTCTCGTCGATGTCGTCGAGCTGGCCGAAGAGCCGAACACCGAAGAGAACGACGCTGACGCGCAGCTCATCGGCAAGAACATCGGCGACCCGGTGGCGCACCCCGTCGCCGCGTCGCGTGGCGAAACCCTATCCGAATAGATCCTGCAGCCACGGCTGCATGATCGAATAAATCCTCGCAGAACCTGAAGGTGGGGTGGCGGCGGGGATTCGAACACAATTGTTGCTGTGCCCGGGGAGACTCGGGCACAGCCATTTAGCTAGGAGTAATGAAGCACTATGGCAAATTTCAACGTTGCCGACGTTAAGATCCTCCGCGACCGCCTCGGTGCGGGAATGGTCGACAGCAAGAACGCTCTGGTCGAGGCCGATGGTGACATCGACAAGGCCATTGAGATTCTGCGACTCAAGGGCCAGAAGGGTGTCGCCAAGCGTGAAGGCCGCGCCACCAGCGAGGGCCTTGTCGCCGCGAAAGAGAGCGGTAACAGCGCCACGCTGATCGAACTCGCCAGTGAGACCGACTTCGTGGCGAAGAACCAGCGGTTCATCGACCTGAGCGAGAAGGTTCTCGACGCCGTGGTCGCCGCCAACGCGTCGACCGTCGCCGAGGCGCTCGGCGCTTCGGGCGGGCCCAACCAGACCGTGGCCGAGGTCATCACCGACGAGGCCGCGATTCTGGGCGAGAAGCTCGAGCTGCGCCGCGTCGCCCAGGTGGGCGGCGAGCACTTCGCCATCTACCTGCACCGCACCAGCAAAGACCTGCCCCCGCAGGTCGGTGTGATCGTCGGCTACATCGGCGACGACGCTGACACCGCGCGCAGCATTGCTCAGCACATCTCGTTCGCGAACCCGGAGTACCTGACTCGCGACGACGTTCCCGCCGACGCCGTTGAGGCCGAGCGCAAGATCGTCACCGAGATCGCCGAGAACGAGGGCAAGCCGGCCGCCGCGCTGCCCAAGATCATCGAGGGTCGCCTGACCGGCTACTTCAAGCAGGTCGCCCTGCTCGACCAGGACTACGCCAAAGACAACAAGTTGTCGGTCGGCAAGGTCGTGGCCGAGGCTGGCCTGACCATCACCGGCTTCGCCCGGTTCAAGGTCGGCGCGTAGAGCCACTAGCGCGCTGGTCCCTGCCCGGCGCGTGAACCGATAACGCACCGGCCCTGCCCGGCGCGTGAGCCAATTGCCGAAAAGGGGCAGCGCGAGCTGCCCCTTTTTTGGCGCCCGAACGGCGGCCCGATTACCGGTAGCCTGAACAAAGTAGCGACGAAGGGAATCTGACCTCTATGCCAGAAACAACCGGAAAACGACGGGTTCTACTCAAACTTTCGGGAGAGGCATTCGGCGGCGGCTCGCTCGGTGTGAACCCCGACGTGGTGAGCGCACTGGCCCGCGAGATCGCAGAGGCCGCCAAACAGGTCGAGATCGCCATCGTCGTTGGCGGCGGCAACTTCTTTCGCGGCGCCGAGCTGTCGCAGCGCGGTATGGACCGTGGGCGCGCCGACTACATGGGCATGCTCGGCACCGTGATGAACGCTCTCGCGCTGCAAGACTTTCTCGAGCAGGCCGGGGCGGAGACGCGGGTGCAGTCGGCGATTTCGATGACCCAAGTGGCTGAGCCGTACATCCCGCGCCGCGCAGAACGTCATCTCGAAAAGGGCCGAGTGGTCATCTTCGGCGCCGGCGCCGGGCTGCCGTATTTCTCGACCGACACCGTTGCCGCTCAGCGGGCGCTCGAGATCGGCGCCGATGTGGTGCTCGTCGCCAAGAACGGCGTCGACGGCGTGTACGACGCCGACCCGCGCACGCACCCCGAGGCGAAGAAGATCGACCGGCTGACCTACATCGACGCTCTGCAGCGCGAGCTGAAGGTCGTCGATTCCACCGCGTTCAGCTTGTGTATGGACAACCGGATGCCCATGGTGGTGTTCGGCATGGAGCCGCACGGCAACGTGACCCGCGCCATTCTCGGCGAAGAGATCGGTACGCTCGTTCACACGTCGCACGAGTAGCGCCGTCTTTCACCGTAAACTGTGGGTTTGAAGTAAGGGAGTTGTACCGTGATTGCCGATGTACTGAGTGACGCCTCCGAACGAATGAAGAAGGCTCTCGAGAATACGAAAGAAGACTTCTCGACCGTTCGAACGGGTCGCGCGAACCCCGCACTCTTTCAGAAGGTGCTGGTCGACTACTACGGTTCGCCCACGCCGCTTTCGCAGCTGGCCTCGTTGCAGAACCCCGAAGCGCGCACCATCATCGTGACGCCCTACGACAAGGGTGCGCTGCGCGACATCGAGCAGGCGCTGCGTGACATGCCGAACCTCGGCGCGAACCCCACGAACGACGGCAACATCATTCGCGTGACGCTGCCCGACCTCACTGAAGAGCGCCGTAAAGAGTTCGTGAAAGTCGTCAAGGGCAAGGCCGAAGACGGCAAGGTGTCGGTGCGTAACATCCGTCGCAAGGCGAAAGACGATCTGGATGCCCTGAAGAGCGAAGTCGGCGACGACGAAGTAGCCCGGGCCGAGAAAGAGCTCGAAGCCAGCACGAAGGCCATCGTCGACGCAATCGACGACGCACTGAAGCGCAAAGAAACCGAACTGCTGGAAATCTAGGCGCACGAGTGAGCACTGATGGGGGGGCTGGCGACTCGCGGGCTAAGCCTCCGAAGCCGAAGCGATCGCCCCAGGGCATTTCGCGTGAAGAACTCGAAGACCGGGTTCGCGCGCGCCGCGAGCAGTTCGCCGAGGTCAACGAGAAGATTCAGGCGCGCACCGGCCGAAACCTGATCAGCGCCATCGCCATCGGCCTGGGTCTCGGGCTGATCATGCTGTTCAGCCTGATCTTTCTGCCCGTGGTGTTCTTCATCTTCGTGGGTGTTCTGGTCTGCATCACGTCTGCCGAACTCGTGGGCGCGCTTGGCAAATCGGGGCGGCATGTTCCCCTGATTCCCACGGTGGCGTCGGGCGCGGCAGTCGCGGTGGCGTCGTTCTATTGGGGTCAGCAGGGCGCGTGGCTGATTCTGCTCGCGGGCAGTGTGCTCGTGTTTCTGTGGCGCCTCGCCGAACTCGCGGTGCCGAAGTACCGCGGCACTGCCCGCGAGATTCTGCGCGACCTCGCGGCTGGCTTCTTCGTGCAGGCGTATGTCGTGTTTCTCGGCTGCATCTCGATTCTGCTCGTTGCCCAACCCGATGGGCAGTGGTGGGTGCTCTCGTTCATGATCGTGGTGATCTGCGTCGACACGGGCGCCTATGCCACAGGTTTGAACTTCGGCAAACACCCGATGGCGCCGCGCATCAGCCCGAAGAAGACCTGGGAGGGGCTCGCCGGCGCGGTCGCTCTCGCCCTGATCGCGGGCGTCGTGCTCGGCATCTTCCTTCTGCACCAGCCGTGGTGGTTCGGCCTGATTCTGGGCGCCGTCATCACCGCGACGGCGACCTTCGGCGACCTGGCCGAGTCGTTGCTGAAGCGCGACATGGGCATCAAAGACATGAGCACCTGGCTGCCGGGCCACGGTGGCTTTCTTGATCGGCTCGACTCGATGCTGCCCTCTGCGGCGGCCGCGTACGTTCTGTTCGTGGTGTTTCACTAGCCGATTCGTCGGCACGAGCCCGTTCGCTGGCCACCTTCGAAGGCCTTGCCGAGCGCTCACCGGGGGTACGGTCAGCTTCTGGCCCGAACTATTGGCACAATGGGGTGCGTGAGTCAAACGTTTCCGGTCAGCCGCAAGTCATCGATGGGCTACAACGTCGACGAGGTCGAGAAGTTCTTAAGCGATGCCAGGGCCGCCTATGAGGCGCAGGGCGACCCCGCGCACATCGATCAAGACGCCGAGCTCGATTCGCGGAGCATCCGGCGCGCCTCGTTCTCGTTGCAGAAGGGTGGCTACTCGACGGCACACGTCGATGCGGCGCTCGAGCGGCTCGAAGACGCTTTCTCGGCTCGGGAGCGAGCCCGTGCCATGCACGAGATCGGCGACGAGAAGTGGTACACCCTCAGTCGTGACCGGGCCCGCGAGATCGTGGCGCGGCTCGAACGCAGCCGCGGCCACCGGTTTCGCCGGGTCGGCATTCTGACTGGCGGTTACGACCGCGGTGACGTCGACGACTTCTGCGACGTGATCATCAGTTACTTTCGCGAGGGTGCAGTCGTCACCATCGAAGACATTCGCGGGGCCGTGTTTCGGCCGAAGCTCGGCGGCTACAACGAGGCCCAGGTCGACATGGTGCTCGATGCCGTCGTCGACGTGATGCTTTCGGTTCGTTAGGGCGATGGATGCTCGCCCGGCACCCGCGCCGTCGAAAGCCCCTGAGCGCGCGGCACGCCGAGCAGGCCGGCACTCAATAGAGTTGCTGCATGCGCAATGAGGTCGTCGCCGTCATCGGCGTCATCGTCATCGTGGGGGTGTCGGCACTCGCACCGCGGCTGAAGATCGCGGCGCCCATCATTCTGGTGCTCATCGGCGTAGGCATTTCGCTGATTCCCGGCGTGCAGCCGGTGGTGGTGCCCTCGGCGCTCATTCTCACGGTGGTCTTGCCGCCGCTGCTCTACGCCTCGGCCATCAATCTGCCGCTCAGCGACTTTCGCAAGAACATCGTCAGCATCACGGGGCTGTCGGTGGCTCTCGTTTTCGTGAGCGCCTTCGGCACCGGGCTGCTGCTGTTCTGGCTGTTTCCTGAGCTCAGCCTCGCCTCGGCCATCGCGCTCGGCGCGGTGATCAGCCCGACCGATGCGGTTTCGGCCGCGTCGATCGCCAAGCGACTCGGGTTGCCGCACCGGCTGACCGCGGTCATCGAGGGCGAAAGCCTGGTGAACGACGCGTCTGCGCTGGTGCTGTTGCGCTCGGCGGTTGCCGCCACGGCCGGCGTCGTGAGTGTGTGGCAGGTGGGCGGCGAATTTCTCTACTCGGTCGTCGTGGCTGCGCTCGTCGGCGCAGCGGTCGGTGCGGTCACGGTGTGGGTGCGTTCGAAGCTGCCCGACCCCGTGCTGACCACCGCTGTGTCGTTCGCGGTGCCGTTTCTGGCGTACGTTCCGGCCGAAGCGATCGGCGCTTCGGGCGTGCTGGCGGTCGTCGCAGCAGGCCTGCTGACCGGGCATTTCGGGGCCAAGTACTTCACCGCGCCGTCTCGAATAAGCGAGCGGCTCACCTGGCGCACGTTGCAGTTTCTGCTCGAGAACGCGGTGTTTCTCATCATGGGCTTGCAACTCAAGGGTCTCGTTGAGCATGTAGTCGACAAGCACCTGAGCGTGCCGCAGGCGGTACTTTTCGGATTGCTGGCAACGGCACTCCTGATCGTTCTGCGGTTCGCGTTCGTGATGCCGCCCGCCGTTCTGATGTCGTGGCGTTACCGCAGACGAATGGCACGCGCCGGAATCAGCGCAGCGCAGGTTGCAGCCGACCCTGAGGCGCCAGCCGGAGCCGCCGGAGGAGTAGTGCTGTCGTGGAGTGGCATGCGCGGCGTCGTGACGCTGGCGGCGGCGCAGTCGCTCCCCGAAGACACGCCCTACCGGCCGCAACTCATTCTGATCGCCTTTACGGTGGCCATCGTGACCCTCGTTCTTCAAGGGTCGACGTTGCCGTTCGTGATTCGCTGGTCGGGCATCCGTCGCGCCGATCCTGCCGGCGAGCGCGCTGAGTTCGCCGCACTGCTCGACGAGTTGCAGGAGGCGGGCGCCGGGCTGCTCGAGAACCCCGAGTTGGCCCTCTCTGACGGGTCGACGCCCGATGACGGCGTGGTCGAGCGCGTGCGACGTGATGCCATGTTGCGCAGCCAGTCGGCGTGGGAGCTCGCGCAGACCGCCGGCGAGGCCTCGGTCGCCATGCCGAACCAGCAGTACCGCGAACTGCGCCTCGAGGTATTGCGCGTCGAACGCGAAACGCTGCTCGATGCCCGCGAACGCGAGACCTTCAGCTCGCACGTGCTCACGCAGGCACACGAGATGCTCGACCTCGAAGAGTCGCGCCTGGCGCAGAACGAGGGCCTCAGCGGCTGATCGTCGACGTCGCAGTGCACGTGGTCGGGGCAACGGTGCGCCTCAGGGCCGCCTGCTACGCGACGAGCATTCGGCGAGGCACACGATCGTAGGATGGATGCATGCCCCGCAGTAACCGCCCTCGCAACGCGAAGCGCGGCGGCGACGACGATAACGACGATGGGTTCGAACGTCTGACCACGGGCTGGCGCACCGTAGAGCACCGCCGCAACGGCGACTGGAACGTACAGCCCATCTCGGCGTTGCAAGCCACGAAAGAGTACGTCTGCCCGGGATGCTCGCAGACGATCATCCCCGGCACCGCACACCTCGTGGCGTGGCGGGCCGACGGGGTTCTGGGCGACGGCGCCGACTTGGCTGCCCGGCGCCATTGGCATTCGCACTGCTGGAGGATTGGTTTCTAAGTGACACACACCGTCGAAGTACGAAGCGGCGTCGAACTGCCGGCCCGGCGCACCGACATCGAATTGCACACGGCAGACGGGCTCACCCTCGTGGGCGAGCTCGCAGTGCCCGAGAGCGTGCCGCCCGTCGCCACTCTCGTCACGTTGCACCCGCTGCCCACCTCGGGTGGCTTCATGGATTCGCACGTGCTTCGCAAGGCGGCAGCGCGCTTGCCCGCGCTCGCCGACCTCGCCGTGTTGCGCTTCAACACCCGCGGCACCTCGTCACCCCGCGGCACGAGTGGCGGCAGTTTCGGTCACGGTACGGATGAACGGCTCGACCTCGACGCAGCGATGCGTTTCGTCGAAGAGAACAACCTGCCGCACCCGTGGCTGGTGGGCTGGTCGTTCGGCACCGAAGTGGCGCTGAAGTATGGTCTCGAGCATCACATCGACGGCGCCATTCTGCTCTCGCCGCCGCTGCACCGCGCCACCGAGGCAGAGCTCGGAGCGTGGGCGACGAACAGCGTTCCGCTGGTCGCGCTGATTCCCGAGTTCGACGACTTTCTGCGGCCCGCCGAGGCCCGCGAGAAGTTCTCGGTCGTGCCGAACGTCGAACTCGTCGAGATCGCCGGCGGCAAACACCTCTGGGTGGGCGAGAACCAGGTCAAGCGGGTGCTCAACGAGATCGTCTCGCACGTGAATCCCGCGAAGGCGCCGTTGCCCGAGACGTTCGAGGTCGAGTGAGCGCTGCCGGGCATCCGGAGCCGCAGCCCGAGTCAGCCGAGGCCGCACCCTCAGCGCTCGTTTTGAATCAGCGCTCGTTCTGAATGGGAATGACCACTTGCTTCACGATCAGAATGATCGACGCAGCAATAGGAATCGCAATGAGCGCTCCCAGCACGCCCAGCAGTGACGCGCCCGCAAGAGCCGCGATGACCACCACCGACCCCGGCACCGACACGGCCCGCCGCATGATGTTCGGGCTCAAGAAGTACGCCTCCACCTGCATGTAGATGAGGTAGTAGATGGCTGCAACGAGCGCAGTCAGCGGCGACCCGATTCCGGGAATCAGGCACACCGCAACGATGATGACCGAGCCCGAGATGGTTCCGACGAGCGGTATCAGCGACAGCAGCCCGGCGATGAACGCCAGCACGGCCGCGTAGGGCGCCTGGATGATCGTCAAGAAGATGAAGCTCAAGACGCCGTTGCACACCCCCAGTGCGACCTGACCGATGACGTAACGCCCCACCGCATCGGTGACCTGCTCGCCGAGGTCAGCGAACCGCTCCCGTTTGCTGGCCGGAACCAGCAGATACACCGTCCGCTTCATCATCGCCAGGTTCGCGGTGAAGAACAGCGTCAGAATGATCACGATGACCGTGCCGAAGATGCCGTTCGCAATTCCGACGCCCACGGCCAGCGCGCCACCGGCGATGGCGGTGACGTTGCCCGGGTCTTGCAAATACTTGGTCACGGCATCGACCACTGCCTGAACGTCGATGAACCCGCCGAGCCGCTCGCTGAGGTCAGAGGCCCAGGTCGACGATTGAAAGCCTCGCAACAGCAAGGGCACCTGGCCGAACAGCTGGGTCAGCTGGTCGATGATGATGGGCAGAACGGCGAAGACCAGGCCGGTGATGACTGCGGCGACTCCGATGATGACGATCAGAATGGCGAGCGAACGCCGCACATGCCTGGCCTCGAGCCACGAAACGACAGGGTCGAGGCCTAGCGCCAGAAAGATGGCGATGCCGATGTAGGTGAGCACGGTGGCCAGGTTTCCGATGGCCATCAGAATGACGATGCCGAGCCCCACGCCGAGCGTGGCGACGAGCCCCAGGGTGAAAGCGTTCTTGATCTTCACCGTCACTCCCTCGCTGTTTTCTTTTCGCAAATCTAGCCCCTGCACATGACAACCCAGAAGTCTGGGAGCATTCACAAGGAGGATCGGCTATCTTTTAATGTCTTTGTCTGGAGAGTTCATTCGTGCGTTTTATTCTTGCCATCATCGCCTTCGTCATAGCGCTGGCGTTCATCGGCATCGGTATCGCCGAGCGCACGTTCCTTCTGCCGCCGTCGTCGGTGAGTGTCGAAACCACTCAGACCACCTCGACGCCCTACGTTTTCATCGACAGTGACGCCCTACTCGCAGAGTCGGGCGAACAGACGGTCACCTTCTCCGGCAGCCCGAAGGTCTTCGCCGCGTACGGCCGCACCGATGACGTCAAGGCCTGGCTGAACGGCGCGAGCTACGCAGACCTCACAGTGAACACCGGCAGCAAGCCGAGCCTCACGTCGACCATCGTGCCCGCTGACCCGGCAGGAGCGGCGAACGTCGCCAGCGGCTCGGTCGACCCGGCCGGCTCTGATCTCTGGCTCGAGGAGTACACCGCAGACTCGTCGATGACGCGCACGTTCAGTCTGCCGGCAGGCTATTCGCTCATCGTCGCCGACGACGGCACAGCCCCCGCACCCACCACCGTTCGCATCTCGTGGCCGCTCGACGACAGCACGCCGTTGGCCGTGCCGTTCTTGCTGACCGGTGCGATCTTCGTGGTGATCGGCCTCATTCTGCTGCTGCTCGGCCTTCGGCACATGAAGAAGTCGCAGGGCCCCCGTCGCAAGCAGCCGACCCTGCCTAAAGGCAAACGCTTCTCGTCTTCTCGCACCAATGGCATCGAATCGGGGGTGCGGCGCGGCCGCCGCTCCATTACGAAGTCGATTGCGGTGCTGGTTCCCACGGCCATGCTGAGCGCAGCTGTGCTGAGTGGATGCTCGGCCCAGTCTCTGCCGGCCGCCATCGCCGACACGGCCACACCCGCGCCTGTCTCCACCGGCGACACGAGCACGGGCGACCCGAGCACCGGCACCCCGACCCCGGGTGCCACCACGACAGGCACCACCACCGCAGTGCCGACTCCCGTTCCGACGCCAGATCAGGGGCCGCCGCCCGTCGTGTCTGAGGCGCAACTCGACACCATCCTCGGCAAGATCTCGACCGTGACGACGGCCGCCGACGCCGCTTCAGACCCGACCGCACTCGCCGCCCGCATGACGGGGCCCGCTCTCGACCTGCGCACGGCGACGTACTCGATTCGCAAGACCGACGCCGACTACCCGGCGCAGCCCGCGATTCCCGCCGGCCCGTCGTCGGTCGTGCTGCCGCAGGCGACCGACTCGTGGCCACGAACGGTTTTCACCATTGCCGAGAACACGGCCGACTCCACGGTCGCCCCGCTGTCGTTGATGCTGATTCAAGACACCCCGCGCAGCCAGTACAAGGTCTACTACGCCATTCCGCTCGAGCCGGCCACCACGTTGCCGCCGGTCGCGCCGGCAACGGTGGGCACGTCTCAACTGCCGAACGACACCAAACTGCTTTCGTTGACGCCGACAGACGCGGCGGCGGGGTACGCCGACATACTCATGCTCGGCAGCCAGAGCCCCTACTACGACAAGTTCGATCCCACCGGCGACACCCTGCAGACGAGCGTCGGGGCCGACTACAAGGCCGCCACGAAAGCCGCACTGCCGAACACGGCGAGCATCGACTTCGCAAAGGTGCCCGGTGTGGGGCAGACTATCGCCCTCGCCACGAACCAATCGGGCGCAATCGTTGCCACGAACATCCGCGAATCTGTCACTGTGAAGCCGGTCGAGGCCGGTGCGACGGTGAGCCCCGAAGGAGCGGTGAAGGCCGCTTCGGGAGTCTCACAGACCGCAAAGGGCACCGAAGCGATCTACGATTATCAGTTGTTGTTCTACATTCCGCCGTCGGGCGACACGTCGAAGGTCAAACTTCTCGGGTTCGCTCAAGGCCTGCTGTCTGCCAAGGAGTTGCCGTGAGCCAGGTTCCCCCCTCAGCCGCCAGCCTCAGAGGGGCTGTCGACCTCTCGTCGCTCGTGAACCGGGCCGCCGCGCCTGCGGGTGCTGCCGGAGCCGCAGGGGGCGCGCCAGGAGGTGCTGGGGGTGCACCGGGCGTTCCCGGAGCCCCGGGCGCCGGAGTCTCGGTGCCGAGCCTGCTGCTCGACGGCACCGACGCCACGTTCACTCAGATTCTCGATCTCTCGAACGCGGTCGCTGTCATCGTCGAGTTGTGGGCTTCGTGGTCTGACGGCTCGCGCATTCTCGCGCCGCTCATGCAGAAGCTGATTCTCGAATACGGCGGCCAGTTCGTGCTCGTTCGGGTCGAGACCGACGGCAACCCTCAGCTCACCGCGGCTTTTCAGGCTCAGTCGGTGCCGACGGTCGCCGCCATCATCGCGGGCCGACCTGTCGCCCTGTTCGAGGGTGCTCAGCCCGAGCAGAGCATTCGCGACGTGCTCGATCAGGTCGTTCAGCTCGCCGCGCAGAACGGTGTCACGGGCACCGCGCTTCCCGCCGACGGCCACGGCGGCCCCGGCGGTGTGGGTGCAGACGGAGTCGAAGGCGAGGTAGCCGAGCCCGTCGAAGAGCCGTTGCCGCCGCACCACGCCGAGGCGTTCGACGCCATCTCGCAGGGCGACTACAAGACCGCCATCGCCGAGTACGAAAAAGCCATCGTGCAGAACCCACGCGACGCGCTTGCCGCTGCTGGGCTCGCCCAGGTCAAGCTGCTCGACCGACTCGACGGCAAAACGCTCGACGAGATTCGTGCCGACGGTGCGGCCAACCCCACCGACATCGACGCCCAGCTGCTGGTCGCCGACCTCGATGTCTCCGGCGGCCACGTCGAAGACGCCTTCGACCGCATTCTCGCCCTGTTCACCAAGGCCGATCAGGCGACGAAAGACAAGCTGCGCGAGCGGATGCTCGAACTCTTCGAAGTCGTCGGCCTCGACGACCCTCGGGTGACGGTGGCTCGTCGCCGCCTGACCATGCTGCTGTACTGACCCAGGCGGGTACCCGCCCGTCGGCTTCGTGTCAATCGGTCACCCCATACCTGCGCGAGCGCCGCTGAGGCAATACAGTCAGGGTATGTTCAAACGCCACTCAGCATCGTCGTCGAAGGCCATTGCGCCGCAGGCGAAGGTCTCGCCCGAAATTCAGTCGGTGACTCAAGGGTCTGAGACCTATTCGCAGATCAATGCCTTCAAGATCGGCCTGCTCGGCGGGCTGGGTGTGCTCGTGGCGCTCGTCATCGGTGGGCTCGTCACGCAGCTCGGCACGGTGCTCATTTACGTGGGTGTTGCGTTGTTCATCGCCTTGGGGCTTGATCCGTTGGTCTCGAGGCTCGCCCGCAAAATGCCGCGTCCGCTGGCGATCACCATCGTGTTCGGTGTCGTGGTGCTGATTCTGGCGGGGTTGTTGCTCACGATCATCCCGATCATCGTGACGCAGACCAGCAACCTCATTACGAACTTTCCCACCTACATCACGAATCTGCAGAACTCGGACTGGTTCAAGGGTCTGGAGTCGCAGCTCTCGGGGGTCGTGAGCATCGACGATGTGGTGAAGAATCTGCAGAGCTTCTTGAGCCCCGACAAGGTGCTTTCGCTGGGCGGCGGGTTGCTGGCGGTCGGCGCGGGGGTGGCGAGCGGTGTGACCGGGTCGGTCATCGTGCTGATTCTGACGCTGTACTTTCTCGCCTCGCTGCGGTCGATGAAGCGCGTGACGTACCGGTTCGTTCCGGCGACCAAGCGGGCGAACTTCGCCGAAATCACCGAGCAGATCACACAGGCTGTGGGGCGCTACGTGGTGGGGCAGCTCGCGCTGGCGTTGGTCAACGGCATTCTGAGCTTCATCTTCTTGACCATCATCGGGGCGCCGCTGCCGGTGCTGCTGGCGTTCATCGCGTTCTTGTTGTCGCTGATTCCGTTGGTGGGTACGGTCACAGGTTCGGCGATCATCGTGCTCGTCTGCTTCTTGGCGTCGCCGCTGACGGCACTCGTGGCCGCGATCTACTACCTCGTCTACATGCAGGTTGAGGCATACTTCCTCAGCCCGCGCATCATGAACAGGGCGGTCTCGGTTCCGGGTTCGGTCGTGGTCATCGGCGCGGTGGCCGGCGGTACCATCGCGGGCGTGCTCGGTGCGCTCGTGGCCATTCCCATTGCGGCGTCGGCCATCATCATCATCGAAAAAGTGGTCTTCCCGAAGCAAGACGCGAAGTAACCTGTCGAGCAGCGGGAGTTACGTCGGAGCAGAGCGCGTATGGCCACGTATTGTGGCCATGTCGGCTCTGCTCCGACGAAAGTACCGTTCGGGTGGCGCGGCATCGGCGGGCGGCACCCGGCGCCGGCAGCCCTAGCGGGGGCGGGGCTTCAGGTACAGGGCTGCCAGGGGCGGCAGGGTGAGCTCTACAGAAGCCGGGCGACCCGACCAGGGCACTGACTCGGCCTGCACGGCACCGAAGTTGCCCACGCCCGATCCGCCGTATTCAAGGGCGTCTGTGTTGATGATCTCATCCCACACGCCGCCGAAGGGCAGACCCACGCGGTAGGGGCCGACCGGAGCGCCGCTGAAGTTCATCAGCACCGCGATCGGATTGCCCTCGGCATCCCACCGTAAGAACGATACGAGGTTCTTCTCGCTCGAACCGCCGTCGATCCACTCGAACCCGCCAGCCTCGTTGTCACGCAGCCAGAGCGCGGGGTTCTCGACGTAGACGCGGTTGAGTGACGACACGAGGTGCAGCAGCGAACGGTGCACGGGCTGGTCGAGAATCCACCAGTCGAGGCCACGCTCTTCGCTCCATTCAGAAGGCTGACCGAACTCCTGGCCCATGAACAGCAACTGTTTGCCCGGGTGCGCCCACATGAAACCGAGGTAGGCGCGCAGGTTCGCGAGCTTCTGCCAGTGGTCGCCGGGCATCTTCGAGAGCAGTGACCCCTTGCCGTGCACGACCTCGTCGTGCGAAATGGGCAAGATGAAGTTCTCACTGAACGCGTACAAGAACGAGAAGGTGATCTCGCCGTGGTGATACGAGCGGTAGAGCGGGTCGGTCTCGATGTACGAGAGGGTGTCGTGCATCCACCCCATGTTCCATTTGATGCCGAAGCCGAGGCCGCCCTGATTGGTGGGGTGCGTGACGCCGGGCCAGCTCGTCGACTCCTCGGCGATCATCACGATGCCGGGGTAGCGGCGGTAGGCCGTCGCGTTGACCTCCTGCAGCAGGCTGATGGCCTCGAGGTTCTCGCGGCCGCCGTACTGGTTCGGCAGCCACTGGCCCTCTTTGCGCGAGTAGTCGAGGTAGAGCATCGAGGCCACGGCGTCGACGCGCAGCCCGTCGATGTGAAACTCTTCGAGCCAGTACAGCGCGTTCGCCACGAGAAAGTTGCGTACTTTCGAGTCACCGAAGTTGAAGACGAGCGTGCCCCAGTCGGGCTGCTCGCCGCGCCGGGGGTCGGGATGCTCGTACAGCGCCTCTCCGTCGAACTTCGCCAGCGCCCATTCGTCTTTCGGAAAGTGGCCCGGAACCCAGTCGAGCAGCACGCCGATGCCCGCCTGGTGCAGGCGGTCGATCATGTACCGCAGGTCATCCGGTGACCCGAAGCGCGCGGTGGGGGCGAAGTATCCCGTGACCTGGTAGCCCCACGATCCGCCGAATGGATGCTCGGCCAGCGGCATGAACTCCACATGAGTGAACCCGAGCTCGTGTACGTAGTCGATGAGCTGATCGGCGATGCTGCGGTAGTCGAGCCCCGGCCGCCACGAGCCGAGATGCACTTCGTAGACGCTCATGGGGGAGTTGTGCGGGTCGCGCTCGGCCCGAGCGCGCATCCACTCGCCGTCGGCCCATTCGTAGTACGAGTCGGTGATGACCGACGCCGTGAGCGGCGGAACTTCGGTTCGCCGCGCCATCGGGTCGGCCTTGCTGACCCAGCCGCCGTGTTGCGCGAGCAGCTCGAACTTGTAGTTGCTGCCGGGTTCGAGGTCGGGAATGAAGATCTCCCAGACGCCTGAGCTACCGAGGCTGCGCAGCGAGTGCCGCGTGCCGTCCCAGCCGTTGAAGTCACCGATCACGCGAACGGCGCGGGCGTGCGGAGCCCACACGGCGAACGCGGTTCCGGCGAAGGCGGCCTCTGCGCCGTAGTGGGTGCGGTAGTGGGCGCCCAGAACATCCCACAGCTGCTCGTGCCGGCCTTCGCCGATGAGGTGCAGGTCGAGTTCGCCGAGCGTGGGGCCGAACCGGTAGGGGTCGTCGGCCGACCAGGTTGAACCGTCGTCGTAGGTGGCGTCGATCGTGTAATCGTTGATGCCGGTGAGCGTGAAGCCCTGCCAGATGCCGCCGTAGAGGTGGGTGAGCTGCACGCGAGCGCCGTTCGAGAGCACCGCGGCGACCTCTGATGCGAGCGGGCGAAGGGTGCGGATGACCGTGACGGGGTCACTGACCCCAGCCCCTTTCACGAGGTGCTGCCCGAGCACTTTATGCGGGTCGAAGTACGAGCCGCTGGCAACCTGCTGCAGCACCGAAACGGGTACCTCGTCGATGCTGAGGGTGGTGAGGCCGTCGATCTGGGTCATCAGGAATCGCCTTCGTTCGAGTTTGTGGTCGTGGTGGCGGCTCGGTGGCACACATGCCCGAGCTGGCTGCGGAGCGCGGTCGTCATGGCGCCTCGTCGGTCGCGGGCTCGGCGCGGGCATCCAGAGCGTCGGGTTCGTAGTGAACTCGCAAAATGTGCACGGGCTCGCCGAATGCGTTCAGGCGCACGTAGTTGTCGGCACCCCAGAGCCAGGTCACGCCTGTGATCAGGTCGGTGACCCTGAACTGAGCGCCCGGGTCGAGGCCGAACTTCGTTACGTCGAGGCGCACGGTGGTCTCGCGAACCGACCAGGGGTCGACGTTGGCGACCACGATGATGCCGTCGTCTTCGCCGCTCTCGGTGAACGAACCCGCGATGTACTTGCTGTAGACGAGTATCGAGTCGTCGTCGCTGGCGTGAATGTCGAGGTTTCGCAGTTGCTGCAGCGCCGGATGCTCGCGCCTGATCTGATTGAGCTGGGTGATGTACGGCGCGATCGACGCGTCGGCAGCCTCGGCGGCGGCGAAGTCGCGCGGCTTGAGCTGGTACTTCTCGTTGTCGATGTTCTCTTCAGAACCCGGACGCGCTACGTTCTCGATGAGCTCGTAACCCGAGTAGACACCCCACGACGGCGACCCGGTGGCGGCGATGGCGGCCCTGATCTTGTAGGCCGGCCGCCCGCCGAACTGCAGGTAGGCGTGCAGAATGTCAGGCGTATTCACGAAGAGGTTCGGCCTGAAGAACGCGGCCGTCTCGTGCGCGAGCCCGTCGAGAAACTCTTCGAGTTCTTCCTTGGTGTTGCGCCAGGTGAAGTACGTGTACGACTGCTGAAAGCCCACCTTCGCGAGCGTCTGCATCAGCGCAGGCCGGGTGAACGCCTCGGCCAAGAAGATCACGTCGGGGTACTCGGCGTTGATCGTGGTGATCACGTACTCCCAGAAGTCGAGCGGCTTCGTGTGCGGGTTGTCGACGCGAAAGATCTTCACGCCGGTGGCGATCCAGAACTTCAGCAGCCGCAAGGCTTCGGCACGGATGCCCGCCGGGTCGTTGTCGAAATTGATGGGGTAGATGTCTTGGTACTTCTTCGGCGGGTTCTCGGCGTACGCGATAGAGCCGTCGGGCAGCGTCGTGAACCACTCGGGGTGCGTGGTGACCCACGGATGATCGGGCGAAGCCTGCAAGGCGAAGTCGAGCGCTATCTCGAGCCCCACCTTCTGCGCGGCCTCCCGAAAGATTTTGAACTGCGCCACAGTGCCCAGATCGGGGTGCACCGCATCGTGCCCGCCGGCCGCGCCGCCGATGGCCCACGGTGAGCCAGGGTCGCCGGGCTCCACAGTCAGGGTGTTGTTCGGCCCTTTGCGAAACGCCTCGCCGATGGGGTGGATGGGCGGCAGATACAACACGTCGAACCCCATAGCCGCGACGGAGGGCAGGCGGCGCGCCGCGGTGCGGAAGGTACCGCTCGTGATGGTGCCGTCGGCGTTCTGCACCGCGCCCACCGAGCGCGGAAAGAATTCGTACCAAGCGCCGTAACCGGCGCGCTGGCGCTCGACTTTGACGTCGTGCCACTCGGAGAAGGTGTCGAGGCTCGCGATCGGAAAGCGCTCGACCGCGTCGAGCACGGTGGGCGCAGTGGCGGCAGCCAATCGGTCTTCGGCGGGCAGCGTGGCGTCGGCCATGAGCAGCGCCAGATCGTCGAAAAGCGCGCGATCAGCGGCCGGGCGCGCGGCCTCCGCCCCGGCCCGCACGAACAGCTCGCTGGCGATCAGAAACATCAGGTCGACGTCGATGCCCGCGGGCACCTTGATGGCGGCGTTGTGCTGCCAGGTGGCGAAGTCGTCACTGAAGGCGCGAATGCGAAAGCGCCAGGTGCCCTGGGTGGGCAAATGCGCGAGTCGTTGAAAGCGGTCGATGCCCGTGCCGATCATCCGCAAGCCGTATGAAGAGCTGGCACCTGTTGGGTCGACGAGCTCGACACGCCCTCCTACGGCGTCGTGGCCTTCGCGAAAGATGGTCGCGCCGAACGGAACGACCTCACCGGCGTAAGCCTTCGCCGGCCAGCGCCCGCCCGAAACCTCGGGAAACACGTCGACGATGGGAATGCGCCCGATGATCGGCTCGAACGCCGCCGCCGCCACCGGCTTCACGCCGGGCTTCGCCGTCGCCGGTCGGCCAGATGACTTCACTGCTGGTTTTGCCACTGTCTTAGCCACAATTCGACCCTACCCACAAAGGCCTCGAAGCGAGTCGCAATCTGTTACCCCTTGCGCGTTTAGGGCTTCGTCACCTACCTGTTCTAGGCTGGCGCCACAGGGTGGTGCGGCGGCTCACTGCGCCGACGCTCGAGATTATGGCTGTGGCGAGTGCCACCTGCCCCGAAGGAGCGTCAGTAGTGAAAGCGATTCGCAAGTTCACCGTTCGGTCTGTTCTGCCACCCGAGCTCTCGGCCGTCGGTGAGTTGGTCGCCAACCTGCGCTGGTCATGGCATGAACCTACGCGTAAGCTGCTCGCCCACATCTCGCCTGACGACTGGGAGGCCACCACTGGCGACCCTATTGCGTTGCTTGGTGCGGTCAGCTCAGAACGACTCGCTCAGCTCGCCGCTGACTCCGGTTTCGTCGCCTGGGCGAACAGTCTGCGCGACGACCTCAACCGGTACCTGAGCGAGCCGCGCTGGTACCAGTCGCTTGCTGAACCGAAGCCCCGCAGCATCGGTTATTTCTCACCGGAGTTCGGCATCGCCGCGGCGCTGCCCCAGTATTCGGGTGGCCTCGGCATTCTCGCCGGAGACCACCTGAAGGCGGCCTCAGACCTTGGCGTGCCCATCATCGGCGTGGGGCTGTTCTACCGCGCGGGGTACTTTCGACAGGCCATTTCGCGCGACGGATGGCAGCAAGAGAGCTACCCCGTTCTCGACCCCGACGGGTTGCCGCTGAACGTGTTGCGGCTGGCCGACGGCTCGCCGGCCCAGGTGGTACTGGCGCTGCCGGATGACCGCGCGCTCTACGCGCGCATCTGGCAGGCCCAGGTGGGGCGCATCCGGTTGCTGCTGCTCGACACCGACATTCCCGACAACGACGAAGACCTGCGTTCGGTGACCGACCGGCTCTACGGCGGTGGTGGAGAACACCGGCTGCTGCAAGAACTGCTGCTCGGTATCGGCGGCATTCGGGCGCTGAAGATTCTGGCCGAGCTGACCGATTCGCCCGAGCCCGAGGTGTTTCACACCAACGAAGGGCACGCCGGCTTTCAGGGGCTCGAGCGCATTTGCGACCTCATCGGCGAGGGGCTGTCGTTCGACGTCGCGCTGCAGGTCGTTCGCGCGGGCACCGTTTTCACGACGCATACGCCCGTGCCCGCCGGCATCGACCGGTTCGACGCCGCACTGGTTCGCCAATACTTCTCCACCGATCTGCTGCCCGGGGTCGACGTCGAGTCGATTCTGGCGCTCGGCAACGAGGTGGCCAACGGCGGCAGCGCCGACAAGTTCAACATGGCCGTGATGGGCCTTCGCCTGGCTCAGCGCGCGAACGGCGTTTCGAAGCTGCACGGCGAGGTCAGTCGCGGCATGTTCGCGGGGCTCTGGCCCGGATTCGACCAGGCCGACGTTCCCATCACCTCGGTGACTAACGGCGTGCATGCCCCCACCTGGACAGACCCGCTACTCATCGAGCTCGCCGAGAACAAGCTCGGCACCTCAGACACTGCGCGCGCGAACTGGGCCTCGCCAGACGTCACCGACGAAGACCTTTGGGCCGTGCGCAACGACATGCGGCGCCAGCTGGTGGCGGATGCGCGGCACCGGGTCACCGAGGCATGGCTTGAGCGGAGCCCCGGGTCAATTCCGCCCTCGTGGTACCGAACACTGCTCGATCCTGACGTGCTGACCATCGGGTTTGCCCGGCGGGTGCCCACCTACAAGCGGCTCACGCTGATGCTGCACGACCCCGCGCGCCTGAAGTCGATTCTGCTCAACCCGGCGCAGCCCGTTCAGATGGTGATCGCGGGCAAATCGCATCCCGCCGACGAAGAAGGCAAACGCCTGATCCAGAAGCTGGTGCAGTTCGCGTCAGACCCCGAGGTGCGGCACCGTATGGCGTTCTTGCCGAACTACGACATCGGCATGGCGCAGAAGCTCTACCCCGGCACGGATGTGTGGTTGAACAACCCGTTGCGGCCGCTGGAGGCCTGCGGAACATCCGGAATGAAGGCCGCACTCAACGGCGGCCTCAACCTGTCGATCTTGGACGGCTGGTGGAACGAGTACTACGACGGCGAGAACGGCTGGGCGATTCCCACCGCAGACTCGGCCGACACCCCAGAGGAGCGCGACCAGCTCGAGTCTGAGGCGCTCTACGACCTCATCGAGCACCAAGTGGCGCCGCGCTTCTACGACCGCACCGCACAGGGCCTGCCCGAGCGATGGACCAAGTCGATTCGCCACACGCTCTCGACCCTGTCGCCCTCGCTCTCAGCAGACCGCATGGTGTCGGAGTATGTGCAGCGGCTCTACCTGCCCGCGGCTGCCGCCTCGCACACCATCGAGGGTCACGACTACACGCCGGCCGTCGAGCTCGCAGAGTGGAAAGAGCGCGAGCGCGCGGCGTGGGCCTCGGTCGCTGTGGTGCACGTCGAGTCGGGCGGGTTGGATGACACGCCCCAGGTCGGCGATGAGCTGCAGGTTCGGGCGCGCATCCAACTCGGCTCATTGACGCCAGACGACGTGGCGGTCGAAGTGGTCTATGGGCACGCAGGGGCGGGGGATTCGCTTACCGGCGTCAACTCGATCGCGCTCTCGCCGGCGCAACTGCCCACCACCACCACGCCCATCACGGTGATCAACCCGGGATCGCAGCACACCGACTCCGACGGGCTCTGGGGTTTCTCGGGTACCGTTGTGCTCGAGCGCGCGGGCTCCTTCGGTTACACCGTGCGCGTCGTGCCCCGCCACGCGAACCTGGCGTCGTCGGCCGAGCTCGGTCTGGTGGCCACCGCCCGCTGACCGGCGCCGCCTCCGCCTGCCCACGAGAGAAGCCGTTTCGGTCGAAAGAAGCCGTCGCACCACCTTCTTTCGACCGAAACTGCTTCTCTCGCCGTCGATGGGCGGGTCAGTCGGCGCGGAAGAGCTGGATGGAGGAGGCCGCCACGTCGTAGTCGCCGCCCGGCGGCCGGGTGACGGGGGCCGCGTCGGGGGCCGGGGGAGCGTCGTCAGAGCTGTCCCACAGCAAGGTGTACTGCGACACACCCTCGTGGTGCGGCATGACCACGCACGTCGGCGACTCGATGCCGTGGATGACCACGAGAATGCGGTTGAAGGCCTCGTGTTCAGGGGTGGATGCCGCGAGGAACTGCAGCGTGCGGTTCTCAGGGCTGTTCCACTCGTAGACGCTCATCGAGTTGCCGCCGCCGTCGTACCAGTCCATCTGGCTCGCGCTGGGGGTCGTCTCGCCGAACACACCGAAATGCTCCGGGCGAAGCGCCGGGTTCTCTCGCCGCAGGCGCAGCAGGTGCTGCGTGGTCTGCCACAGCCCGTTCTGCCACTTGCGGCGATCCCAGCTGAGCCAGGTGAGCTCTGAGTCGTGACAGTACGCGTTGTTGTTGCCTTTCTGGCTGCGGCCGAATTCGTCGCCCGCGGTGATCATCGGCACGCCTGCCGAGAGCAGCAAAGTGCCCATCAGGTTGCGAATGGTGCGGCGCCTGCTGGCCTCGATGGCACGGTTCGAGGTAGCACCCTCCATGCCGTGGTTGTACGACATGTTGTTGTCGGTGCCGTCGCGGTTCGACTCTCCGTTGCCCACGTTGTGCTTCACGTCGTATGCGGTGAGATCGGCCATGGTGAACCCGTCGTGGGCCGTGATGAAGTTCACCGACGCCAGAGGGCCGCGTTCGGGCGAGAAGGTGTTCGATGAGCCCGCGAGGCGGGTCGCGAGCATCCCGACACCGTCGCCCGGTGAGCCGTTTTCTCGAATCGAGCGAATGTCGCGCAGCCAGAATTTGCGCATGCGGTCTCGGTAGCGGTCGTTCCATTCGTGCCAGCCTGAGGGAAAGTTGCCGGTCTGCCAGCCGCCCATTCCCACATCCCACGGTTCGGCGATCATTTTCGTGCCGGCGAGTTCGGGGTCGTTGACGATGCCTTGGATGAGTGGATGCCCGGGGTCGAACGAGTGGTCGCCGTTGCGCCCGAGCGTGGCCGCCAAATCGAACCGGAACCCATCGACCTGCACGTCGTTCGCCCAGTACTTCAGCGAGTCGAGAATGAGCCGCGACACCGCCGGAACCGATGTATTGACGCTGTTGCCGCACCCGGTGACGTCGATGTACGACCCGGTGCGAGTCTGCCGGTAGTAGTTCGCATTGTCGATGCCGCGAAAGCTCGTGGTGGGCCCCATGCGCCCTTCTTCGGCGGTGTGGTTGTACACCACGTCGAGAATGACCTCGAGCCCGGCCTCGTGCAGCAGCTTGACCATGCCCTTGAACTCGCGCAGCACCCCGCTCGGCCCCTCGGCCTGTGCTGCGCGCGTGCCGTAGAAGTTGTGCGGGCTGAAGAAATTGAGCGTGTTGTAGCCCCAGTAGTTGCTGAGCCCCTGCTTCATCAGCCGCCGCTCGGAGACGAAGGCCTGCACGGGCAGCAGTTGCACCGCGGTGACGCCGAGTTTCTTCAGGTAGCTGATGGTGGTTTCGTGCGCGAGGCCCGCGTACGTGCCGCGGAGGTGTTCGGGCATCCGCGTGTTCAGCTTGCTGAGGCCTTTGACGTGACCCTCGTAGATGACGGTGTGATCGAGCTCGGTGCGGGGTTTTTGCACGCCGTTCCAGTTGAACTCGGCGTCGACCACGACGCCGCGCCAGAGGTCGGGGCCGGTGCGGGTGAGGCCACGGGCGTAGGGGTCGATCAGCAGCGTGTTGGCGTCGAAGGCGTTCATGGGGCCGTCGGGGCCGCTGACCCGCAGGGCGTACTTGCGGCCGGGCGCAAGAGCTTTCGTTTTGCCGTACCAGACGTTGTTCGCGTCACGAACGAGTTCGACGTTCTTGAACACCCAGTTCGGGTCTTTGTGATCGAACAGGCAGAGCTCGATTCGGCTCGCGTTCTCAGACCAGACCCTGATCTCGCCGCCCGACGCCGTCTGCCTGATTCCGAGGTGGGCGAAAGGATCGGCGATGGTCATGAGTCTTAGAGTAGTGAGTAGTTGTTTCGGCAATGAAAACAGGAGTTTACGCCCGGCTATGGCCATTTATCTCGATCACGCAGCGACCACACCCATGGTGCCGGCCGCGCTTTCGGCGTACGTCTCGGCGCTCGGAGTGGTGGGCAACCCGTCGTCGATTCATTCGCAAGGTCAGCAGGCGAAACGGATGCTCGAGGAGTCGCGCGAGGTCGTCGCCGAGTCGCTCGGGGCAGACCCGGTTGAAGTGGTATTTACGTCGGGCGGCACCGAGTCGATCAACCTCGCCATCAAGGGGTTGTTCTGGCATCGGCAGGGCAGGGCGGGTGGCGTGCGTTCGGCCGCGGAGGCTCGGGCCGGTGTTGCATCGGCTGGCGGCGCTAATCTGAGCGACGTCGGGCCGGTCGCCCCCTCTGCGCTGCGGCGGCCACGCGTGCTCGTTCCAGGCGGCGAGCATCACGCCACGAACGACGCTGTCGAGTGGCTCGCTCAATACGAGGGCGCGCAGATCGAGTGGTTGCCTGTCGATGCGCTCGGGCGACTGACGCCGGAGGTGCTCGAGGCGGCGCTCGCGGGCGGTAGCGGCGGCGACGTGCAGGGGGGCGGCGAGCACGCCGAGGCTTCTGCGACGCGCGAGGCGAAGGCCGGGCATCCACTGCCCGCGGGCGCCGCAACCGCAGACGACGTTGCACTCGTGAGTTTCTTGTGGGCGAACAACGAGGTCGGCACCATTCAGCCCGTCGCCGAACTCGCGGCAGTCGCCGCACGGTACGGCGTGCCGGTGCACGTCGACGCCGTGTCGGCATACGGGTACCTGCCCATCGACTTTCACGAGATCGGCGTCGCCGCGCTGAGCGTCTCGGCGCACAAGATCGGCGGGCCCGTGGGTGTCGGCGCACTGCTGCTGGCGCGAACGGCCGAGGTTGTTCCGCTGATTCACGGCGGAGGCCAGCAGCGCGGCCGATCAGGCACGCAAGATGTGGCGGGCGCGGTAGCGTTCGCGGCGGCAGCGCAGAACGCCATCGAGACGATGCCGTCGTTCGTCGCCGAGCTGAGTGTTCTTCGTGATCGGCTGATTGCGAGCATCCGCTCGGCCGTACCTACCGCTGTCTTGCGTGGCGACCCGGCTCCGGATGCCCGGCTCGCCGGCAATGCCCACTTCACTTTCGCGGGGTGTGAGGGCGATTCGCTGCTGTTCTTGCTCGATGTGGCAGGTTTCTCGGTCTCAACCGGCTCTGCGTGCCAAGCCGGAGTGCCCGAGGTCTCGCACGTGCTGACCGCGATGGGCGTGCCAGAACTCGAGGCGCGTGGAGCGCTGCGCTTCACGCTGGGGCACGGCACCACTGCGGCCGAGGTCGATGCGCTCGTAGCGGCCATGCCCGCGGCGGTCGCGCGCGCCTCGAAGGCCGGCTTCGCCGACCGCGCTGTGGCGTAGCTTTCGGCGAGCCGCTCCGCTCGGCGCCGCGCCGCGGCGCGCAAGTCCGCGCAGCGCCGCGCTAGTCAGCTCCGTGGCGTAGCGCACGCTGTGCCGCGCCGCTCGGCGCCTCGCGCACTAGTCTGCGCTGCGCCGCGCCGCTCACAGCTGCCGCGCGCACCGCGCCGCTCACAGCTGCCGCGCACACCGCGCCGCTCAGCGGCGGCGCCGTGTACCGAAGATACCCGAGACGACGCTCGTCAGAATCGACTGCGTCGCCTTCGACCCCAGCACATCGGCCAGAACCTTGGGCGCGCTCGTGGCCGTGGTGCGGGTTCCGGATGCCCGGCGGGCGCGTTCGGCATCGGCATCCGCCTCGCGCTGGGCTTTGGCCTGAGCCTTTTCATAGTCGGCTTGCGCCTTGGCCTGCTGCTTCTCGGCAGCAGCTTGGGTTTTCGCGGCCTCGCGTTCAGCCTTCGCCGAGGCTTCGGCTGCGGCGGCGGCTGCGGCGGCCTCTGACGCCTGGTTGAGTTTCGCCGTGAGAATCTCCCGCGCAGACTCACGATCGATGATGGCGCCGTACTTCGGCAAGAGGGGCGAGGCTGTCACCGATGCATCGATCTGGGCATCCGGAGTCGGTGACATCGAGCCTTGGGGCGCTCGCAGACGAGTCCAGGCGACCGGACTCGGCGCACCTTTCTCGTTCATGACCGTCACAACGGCCTCACCGGTGGCCAGATTCTGCAGCACCTCGGCGAGGTCGTACCCCGATTTCGGGTAGGTCGACACCGTCGCCCGCAGCGACTTGGCGTCGTCAGGCGTGAAGGCACGCAGCTGGTGCTGAATGCGCGAACCGAGCTGCGCGAGCACCTCGCTCGGCACGTCTTTCGGCGTCTGAGTCACGAAGAAGATGCCCACTCCCTTCGAACGGATCAGCCGCACCGTCTGGGTGATCGACCTCAGAAAGTCTTTCGACGCGTCGCGAAAGAGCAGGTGCGCCTCGTCGAAGAAGAACACCAGCTTCGGCTTGTCGAGATCGCCCACCTCGGGCAGATCGTTGTACAGATCGGCCAGCAGCCACATCAAGAAAGTGCTGTACAGCGCAGGTTTGTCGGCGACTCCCGGCACCTCGAGCAGGCTCACGATTCCCTTGCCGTCTGCCGTCGTTCGCAAGAACTCAGCGGTGTCTATCTCGGTCTCGCCGAAGAACACGTCGGCGCCCTGGTCGGCGAAGGTGATGAGTTCGCGCAGAATCACACCGATGGTCTGCGCCGAAATGCCGCCGAGCTCGATGAGCTCAGATTTGCCTTCGGCGCTCGCGAGATAGCTCAGCACGGCGCGCAAGTCGCTGAGGTCGAGCAGGGGTAGCCCGGCCTTGTCGGCGTAGTGAAAAACGAGCCCGAGGCTTGACTCTTGCGTGTCGTTGAGGCCCAGAACCTTACTCATGAGCAGTGACCCGAACCCTGTCACTGTCGCACGAATCGGGATGCCCTTGCCGGCCCCACCCAGGCTGAAGTACTCCGTCGGGCTCGCCACCGACTCCCACGTCTGGCCGATGCCCTGCGTTCTGCTCAGGAGTTTTTCGTTCGACTCCCCGGCCGAAGCGATGCCCGAGAGGTCACCCTTGATGTCTGCCGCGAAGACAGGAACTCCTGCGGCGCTGAGCTGCTCGGCCAGCACTTGAAGCGTTTTCGTCTTGCCGGTTCCTGTCGCGCCGGCAACGAGCCCGTGCCGATTGGTCATGGCCAGCGGAATACGAATCTGCACGGCCGGGTCGGCCTCGCCGTTGACGAGGGCGCCCATCTGCAGGGCGGCGCCCGCGAAATCGTAACCCGCACGTATCGCGGCGACAGCGTCGGTGTCGAGGGGTCCGCTGGCGCCGGGCGCGGCGACTGGCGGCGCGACGGGTGTGACCTGTGCGGCGGCTGGGGCCGGAATCGCTGCTGTCGTCGCGGCGGCCGCATGGGCCGTGGCCGCTGCCGCTGCATCCTGTGCCCGCTTCAGCGCCGCCTCAGCCGCCTGCTGAGCGAGCCGCGCGGTCTCAACGGCGGCGGCAGCTTCTTCTTGGGCCATTCTCAGAGCGTCATCGGTCATGCCGTCAGCCTAAGCCGCGACCGCTCGGGCGGCTATGACGAGTTCGGCCGTTCGGCCGCCATGGTGGAGTCAGAGATTCATCGACGTGAGAATCGCGCGGTGGTCGCTGTCGCCCGCGGTGAGGGTGGTGTTCGAGGTGACCGTCATTCCGCGCTGCAAGAGGTGGTCGAGACGGGTGACCGGCAGGCTGGCGGGCCAGGTGCTGCCGAGCATCCCTTCGCTCTGATTGGCCTCTGTCAGCTGACCCTCGATGCCCCCCATTGCCCGGTCAGTGGATGCCGCGTTGAAGTCGCCCACCGCGATGACTCTGCTGTTCTCGTCGTTGGGTAACGTGCTGGCTAAGGCGGCGAGCATGGAGTCTCGTGCCGAGACGTCGCCTGGGCGCGCTGACGCGGCGTGGATCACGTAAATGCTGACGAGGCCCTGCGGGGTCTGCACGTCGGCCGCGAGTGCTCTGTTCCAGCCGAGGCCGAGGTTCAGCGGCTGGGCGTTGATGACGGGGTATTTGCTCCACACGCCCACCGTGCCCACGCCGTAAGAGTAGGGGTAGTCGGCCGCGAGGGTCGACGAGATGGTGTCGAAATCGTCTGACGTCATCTCTTCGAGGGCGATCACGTCTGCGCCGGTCGCGGCGAGCGTTGCGGCCGAGGTCGCGCCGGTGCCCGAATCTGCCTCGATGTTCTGGCTGGCCACGGTGAGATGCGTACCGTCAGCAGTGGATGCGGCGGGTGCACTCCAGTTCAACGGCACGAGACCGGGGCCGATAACGACGCCCCACACCAGTGCGGGTAGAAGAACGATGAGCGCGGTACGCCGCCGTCTGCTGAGGAGCGCCATCACGAAAAGTGGCACGACGAGCAGCCCGAACCAGGGAATCGCGGTGTCGAGCAACAGGCCGATTCCGCCGATGTCGGGTACCGCAGTGTGAAAGAGAATCAGGCCGGTGAGGATGAGCGAGAACGCGATTGTGAGCGCAACGAAGGCCGGTCGGCTCGTTCGGCGGTCAGGGCGGTTGGGGGCACTGACGGCGGGAGTTGGGCGGGTGGCCAGGAGCAAAGACATCGAAATCAGTCTTGCGCATCTGTCTGATGCTTTCGTGAACACGTTCTTCACAGGCAGGCGTGTCGCCCGAGTTTGCACAGATCGGGCTCGACCGAGGCGGCTGTCGGTGCCTCCGCATATGCTTGTTTCATGAAGGTTCTGGCAGCAATGAGTGGCGGCGTCGATTCCGCAGTGGCCGCGGCGCGCGCGGTCGACGCGGGGCACGACGTGGTTGGTGTGCATCTCGCGCTCAGTCGCATGCCCGGCACGCTGCGAACGGGCAGTCGCGGGTGCTGCACGATCGAAGACTCGTCTGATGCTCAGCGAGCGGCGAACATCATCGGCATTCCGTATTACGTGTGGGATTTCTCTGAGCGTTTCAAGCTCGACGTGGTTGACGACTTCATCGCCGAATACGCGGCGGGGCGCACCCCGAACCCCTGCATGCGGTGCAACGAGCGCATCAAATTCGCGGCTTTGCTCGAGAAGGCACTCGACCTCGGGTTCGACGCCGTCGCCACGGGGCATTACGCCACGATTCTGACTGACGCGGCGGGCAATCGAGAGCTGCACCGCGCGAGTGCGTGGGCGAAAGACCAGAGTTATGTGCTGGGGGTGCTGACCGCCGAACAGCTGGCGCACTCGATGTTTCCGCTCGGGGCGACGCCGTCGAAGGCGCTGGTGCGTGCCGAGGCGGCTGAACGCGGGTTCAGTGTGGCGAGCAAGCCCGACAGTCACGACATCTGCTTCATTCCCGACGGTGATACCCGCGGTTGGTTGGCCGAGAAGGTCGGAACCGCCGCGGGTGACATCGTGGAGCGTGACGGCACGGTCATCGGCAGCCACGAAGGGGCCCACGGGTTCACCATCGGGCAGCGCCGGGGGCTGAACCTCGGTGTTATGGCTGACGACGGCCGCCGCAGGTTTGTGCTCGAAGTGAAGACCGCAACGAATACGGTGGTTGTCGGCCCGAAAGAAGCGCTGGCTATCGCCGAGATTGCGGGCTCGCGATTCACCTGGGCTGGTCGGGCGCCAGAGCAGCCTGAGGTCGCGTTCGACTGCGAGGTGCAGATTCGGGCGCACGCCGACCCGGTGCCTGCCGTGGCGCAGGTCGTTTCGTTGACCGACGGGTCGCTCGAACTGGTGATTCGGCCTCATGAGCCTCTCATCGGAGTTTCGCCCGGGCAGACGGCGGTGGTGTACGTCGGTACGCGGGTGCTGGGTCAGACCACGATCGACCGCACCGTGAGTGCCGTAGACCAACCCGCTGTCTCGGCTGCCTGACGAAATTCGGGGGCACAAGATGGCTGGCCGGCAAACAGAAGCGACCGACACCTCACCAAACGCTCGGGCAACGAGCGATGAAGCGGCGACCGAAGAACTGACGCTTGCCGCCGCCGCAGATGAGGCTGCTGCGCTCACCACGCGCATCCAGGAGCTGCGAGACGCGTACTACGACAAAGACGCGTCGCTGGTTTCTGATGAAGAGTACGACCTCATGCTGCGGCGGCTCGGCGAGCTCGAGCGGCTCTTCCCCGAGTTGCAGAGCCAAGACAGCCCCACGCAGACAGTGGGGGGTCGGGCCGAGACCACTCTGTTCTCGCCGGTGCAGCACGCCGAACGCATGCTGAGCCTCGACAATGTGTTCTCGCTCGATGAGTTCGCCGAATGGGCAACCAAGGTCGAACGCGACTCGGGCCGGTCGGTGCACTACCTCTGCGAGCTCAAGATCGACGGCCTCGCCATGAATCTGCGCTACGTCAACGGGCAGCTCGTCTCGGCGGCGACTCGCGGAGACGGAGTCGTTGGCGAAGATGTCACCGAGAACGTGGCGTTCATCCCGGGCATCCCGACGAAGCTCGAAGGCAGCGGGCATCCGCCGCTCATGGAGGTTCGCGGCGAGATCTTCTTTCCCGTCGCCACGTTCGATGAACTGAACGCATCGCAACTCGCTGCCGGCGACCGGCTCTTCGCGAACGCCCGAAACGCGGCAAGTGGTTCGCTGCGCCAGAAAGCAGACAACAAGAACGCTGCCCAGCTCGACCTCATGCACCGGCGGCTCACGGGGCTGCGGATGCTCGTGCACGGCATCGGCGCGTGGCCGAACCCTCCCGTCGACACTCAATCGGGTATTTACGACCTCCTCAAGTCGTGGGGCCTGCCTACGAGCACGCACTACGAAGTGAAGCCCTCCGCGGCCGGCGCGGCCGACTTCATCCAGTACTTCGGCGAGCACCGGTACAGCGTCGAGCACGAACTCGACGGCATTGTGATCAAGGTCGACGAGCTGGCCTTGCACGAAGAGCTCGGGGCAACAAGCCGAGCCCCACGGTGGGCCATCGCTTACAAGTACCCGCCAGAGCAGGTGCAGACGAAACTGCTCGACATCGTGGTGAGCGTGGGGCGAACCGGCCGAGCGACCCCGTTCGCGGTCATGCAGAAGGTGCGGGTTGCCGGTTCTGAAGTGCGGCAGGCCACGCTTCACAACCAAGACGTCGTGAAGCTGAAGGGTGTGCTGATCGGCGACACCGTTATCTTGCGCAAGGCGGGCGACGTGATTCCCGAGGTTCTCGGCCCGGTCGTCGAGCTTCGTGACGGCACCGAGCGCGAATTCGTGATGCCCGAGTTCTGCCCCGAGTGCGGCACTCGCCTTGCTCCGGCAAAAGAGAACGATATCGATCTGCGCTGCCCGAACGCGCGCAGTTGCCCGGCGCAGGTTCGTGGGCGAGTGGAGCACGTGGGTTCACGCGGGGCGCTCGACATCGAGGTGCTCGGTGAGGTCGCAGCGGCAGCCCTCACTCAGCCTGATCAGCCCGCAAAGCCGCCGCTCGTCACCGAGGCGGGCATGTTCGACTTGACGCTCGAGCAGATCTTTCCCATCACCACCATCGTGCGCGACTACGAAACCGGCCTCGAGAAGCCCGACGAGAACGGCGACCCCAAACGCGAGGCACCTTTCCGCCGTCGCCGCCAAAAGAAAGACGGCCCGTTCGTGCCGCCGAGCGGTGACGCTCTGGCTGCGAGCGACGCCACGACCGAAGGCGCAGCGTCGGCCCCGGCCGGAGGCGAGTCCGGTCACACGGCCGACGCGCCGGCTCCCTTCAACGGCGACGAGCTCTACGTTCCCTCCCAGAACGCCATCCGGCTCATCGAGAACATCGGTAAGGCGAAAACCAGCCCGCTGTGGCGCATTCTCGTCGCCCTGAGCATCCGCCACGTCGGGCCTGTCGCCGCGCGTGCGCTCGCCGACTACTTCGGCTCGCTCGAGGCCATCCGTGCCGCCTCCCGCGAAGAACTCGCGGCCGTAGACGGCGTCGGCGGCATCATCGCCGACGCCCTGATCGACTGGTTCGCGGTCGACTGGCACGTTGAGATCATCGATCGCTGGGCGGCGGCGGGTGTGCAATTCACCACCCCCGGGCATCCCGGCCCCGGCGCGAACGTCGGCGCTGGCGGAACCCTCGATGGCCTCACCATCGTCGCGACCGGTGCGCTCGAGGGCTTCACCCGGGAGGGCGCCATCGAGGCGATCATCGCGGCAGGCGGCAAAGCGGCCTCCTCTGTCTCGAAAAAGACCGACTTCGTTGCGGCCGGCCCCGGCGCCGGCTCCAAGCTCCCGAAGGCCGAGGCCCTAGGCCTCCGCATCATCGACGCCGAGCAGTTCGCCCTCCTTTTGGCCGAAGGCCCCGCAGCCCTCGGCGAGAAATAGAGCTTCTTTCACTAGCGAGAAATAATCATGTTATAGTCGGATTCATCGCTGGCGTCGAGTCGGGCGTCAGTTAGGAATTCGATCATGGGTTTAGATGATTTCGTAGATAGTCTCGGCCTCAACGCAACCTTCGCGGCGGCCGATACCCCGCGATCGATGCCGTCGGATCTGTACTTCAACGGATTGCATGGCACTGCCGTAATTCGCGGAATGCAGGGTACAAATGTAGGCTTCGGTGCCGATTTCGGTGCCGAATTCAGTGCTGGTCAAGTCGTCACGTTTGAGCTTCTGGTCTCAGCGACAGGTCGGCCGGACTATGCATTGAGTACAAATCAAGCAGTTCCGCATCTCTTGATTGGGGCCATCCGCCCGGGCAAAACAGTCGACGTGCGAATCGATCCTGCGAACTTCGGTCGACTCGCTATCGACTTCAACCAGATGTTGCATGGTGGCGGCGAATTCCCGAGGGGTCGGGTGACAGCGGATCAGGTTTGCGAAACCGGAGAGCCGGGTTCGGCAGTCGTTCACAGGGTCTTCAAGACCTGGCAGGCCGTCCTTAATCTTGGAGGCGATCCCATTCGCGGAGTCGTCATGATTGTCAGCTGGCCTGGCAAGCCTCCCTTCGTCTCGCGCAACGGCCAGCGTGTCCCCCGAGACAAGCTGAAACTACTCGTGCCCGGAGCGACTTTTCCCGTCAAAGGAGACCCGAACATTCCTGACTTAGCAGTGATCGATTGGTCAGCCATTGGCTGATTGGGCAAGACAATCGGTTTTCTTTGCGAATCGATTCTCGATGGTATTGGGAATGGCCGCGACTGCGCTTTCGTATCAGAGGAGGGAACTTCGAAATCACGTGGTGACGTTTGATCTTGAAGTTCGATTCCCTGGCAAGCAGCCATATCAGATGCGTACTAACCAGGCCCTACCCGGCCTACTCGTCGGAGGAATTCTGCCTGGTTCAACCGTCTTTGTTCGGGTAGATCGCAACAATGAGCAGCGGGTGGCGATCGACTTCAATCAGATAATTCCGAACAACGTGTTCGCGGGGTGGTGGACCGGGAGGTGTCACTCCTGGGCAAGCGATGTCTGGGGATGCGCTCCGAGAGACCGGAACCGCGGCCAGCGGAGTGGTGCAGCAGACGTTCAGCGTGGGTAACATCACCGCCCCGAACGGCGACCCGGTGCTGGGCATCATGATGAGCATCACCTACCCGGGCGGTGCTGCGTATGTTTCGAAGAACGGGCAACGCATTCCGCGCGAAAAATATTCGCTTGTCGTGCCTGGCGCGACTTTTCCTGTGAAAGGCAATCCATCGGTACCCGATCTGTGGACGATCGACTGGCCGGCCGTGCCCTGAACGTAGGGCTGCTCCAACGACCGGCATGCGAGTGAGAGTCAGGCGCACCGAATACACTTGATGGGTTCACAGGCGCGCCTCGGCGCGCACCCAGCAGTACGGAGTCGCATGTCTACCGAAACACCGCCCAGCGAGAGCGCCCGCCCGGCGACGAGCGCCAACAGCCGCCCGGCGAAGGCCGACGGCGACGGTGCGCCCGGAGAGATCACATCCGCACAGGTCGAGCACCTCGCGGGGCTCGCGCGCATCAAGCTGACGCCCGAAGAGATCACGAAGCTGACCGGTGAGCTGGTGGCCATCGTCGACAACGTCGCGAAAGTCACCGAGGTGGCGACGCCTGACGTGCCCGCCACGAGCCACCCCATTCCGTTGCAGAACGTCTTCAGAGATGACGTGGTGGGCGTGACGCTGACGCAAGAACAAGCGCTTTCAGGCGCGCCCGAGCACGACGGCAGCCGATTCCGCGTGTCAGCGATTCTGGGAGAAGAGCAGTGAGCCACGACCTGACCCGCCTCACGGCGTCGGCCCTCGCCGAGAAGCTGCGCACCAGAGAGGTCAGCAGCCTCGAAGCAGTGGATGCCCACCTCGACCGCATCGCGGCCGTCGACCCTGACGTGCACGCGTTTCTGCACGTTGCGGCTGACCAGGCCCGGGCGACGGCGCGGGCGATCGACGCTCGCCGGGCATCCGGAGACCTAAGTGCAGACGAGACCGGAGCAGCACGTGGCGGCAGCGCCAGCGAGCTCGCGGGCGTACCCATCGCCATCAAAGATGTGCTCTGCACCATCGACATGCCAAGCACTGCGGGCTCGAAGATTCTCGAGGGCTGGGTTCCGCCGTACGACGCAACCGTGGTCGCGAAGCTCAGGCGTGCGGGCCTCATTCCGCTCGGCAAGACGAACATGGACGAGTTCGCCATGGGCTCGTCGACCGAGCATTCGGCCTACGGCCCGACCCACAACCCGTGGGATCTCGACCGCATCCCGGGCGGCTCCGGCGGCGGGAGCGCCGCAGCGGTTGCCGCGTTCGAAGCGCCCCTCGCCCTCGGCAGCGACACCGGCGGCTCGATTCGCCAGCCCGCAGCAGTCACGGGCTCGGTCGGCGTCAAGCCGACCTATGGGGGAGTGAGCCGCTACGGCGCCATCGCGCTCGCCTCGAGCCTCGACCAGGTCGGCCCCGTCAGCCGCACCGTTCTGGATGCCGCGCTGCTGCACGACGTGATCGGCGGCCACGACGCCCGCGACTCCACGAGCCTTCGTGACGAGTGGCCCAGCTTCGCCGCCGCCGCACGCGAGGGTGCCGCAACCAGAAGCCTCAAGGGCCTCAAAGTCGGCATTGTCAAAGAACTGCAGGGTGACGGCTTTCAAAAGGGCGTGACGCAGCGATTCGAAGAAGCCGTCGCGTTGCTCACCGCTGCGGGCGCCGAGGTTATCGAGGTCAGCACCCCGAGCTTCGAGTACGCCATCTCGGCGTACTACCTGATCCTTCCCGCCGAGGCGTCGAGCAACCTCGCCAAGTTCGACTCGGTGCGTTTCGGCCTCAGAGTGAACCCGCCCGGCGGCGGAACGGTCGAAGACGTCATGTCGGCGACCCGCGAGGCCGGATTCGGCCCCGAGGTCAAGCGCCGCATCATCCTCGGTACCTACGCACTGAGCGCGGGCTACTACGACGCGTACTACGGCAGTGCCCAGAAGGTTCGCACGCTCATCCAGCGCGACTTCGCCCGCGTCTTCGCCGACGTCGATGTGCTCGTCAGCCCCAGCGCGCCCACCACGGCGTTCAAGCTCGGCGAGAAACTCGACGACCCGCTGGCGATGTACCTCAACGACCTCACCACGATTCCCGCGAACCTCGCCGGGGTTCCCGGAATCAGCCTGCCCGTCGGCCTCGCGCCCGAAGACGGCTTGCCCGTCGGCATCCAATTCATGGCACCCGCCCGAGAGGATGCCCGGCTGTACAAACTCGGCGCAACCCTCGAGGCGCTGCTCGAAGAGAAGCGGGGGCATCCACTACTCAGCGAAGCCCCCGATCTCGCCCCGCAAGAAATGTTCGCGTCTGAAGAAGGTGCCGTCTGATGGCCAAGCCCGCATTGATGCCCTACGAGAAGGCCATCGAACTCTACGAACCGGTGCTCGGTTTCGAGGTGCACGTCGAGCTGAACACGAAGACCAAGATGTTCTCTGACGCCCCGAACTTCTTCGGCGGCGAACCGAACACGAACGTCACTCCCGTCGACCTCGGCCTGCCGGGCTCGCTGCCGGTGGTGAACGAGCAGGCGGTGAAGTACGCCATCAGTCTGGGTCTGGCTCTCGGATGCTCGATAGCACCCAGCTCGCGCTTCGCGCGAAAGAACTATTTCTACCCTGACCTGGCGAAGAACTACCAGATCTCGCAGTTCGACGAGCCTATCGCGTTCACCGGTTCGGTCGAGGTCGAGCTGCCCGACGGGCGACTCTTCACCGTTCCGATCGAACGGGCGCACATGGAAGAAGACGCCGGCAAGCTGACGCATGTCGGCGGCGCGACCGGCCGCATCCAAGGGGCCGAGTACTCGCTCGTCGACTACAACCGGGCCGGCGTGCCGCTGGTCGAGATCGTGACCGACATCATCTATGGGGCAGAGGGTGACGCGCCCGAGCTGGCGAAGGCGTACGTGTCGACGATTCGCGACATCGTGGTGGCGCTCGGCATCTCAGACGCGAAGATGGAGCGCGGAAACCTGCGCTGCGACGCGAACATCTCGTTGCGTCCGCGTACCGCGCCGGGGGAGCCGCCCGCGAAACTCGGCACCCGCACCGAGACGAAGAACGTCAACTCGCTGCGATCGGTCGAGCGCGCGATTCGTTATGAGATTCAGCGCCAGGCCGCCATTCTCGAGGGCGGCGGAACGATCATCCAAGAGACCCGGCACTGGCACGAAGACACCGGCCAGACCTCGGCGGGCCGCCCGAAGAGCGACGCCGACGACTACCGGTACTTTCCGGAGCCCGATCTTCTGCCGGTAGTGCCGAGCCTCGAGCTGATCGAAGTGCTGCGGGCCGGCTTGCCCGAGGCTCCAGTCGCTCGGCGTCGGCGATTGAAGGCCGACTGGGGATTCACCGACCTCGAGTTTCAAGACGTGGTGAACTCGGGGCTCCTCACCGAGATCGTCGAGACGACGAAGGCGGGAGCATCCGCTCAGTCAGCACGCAAATGGTGGACGGGTGAGATCGCACGCATCGCCAACCAGCGCGGGGTCGACGCGTCAAGCCTGGTCTCGCCGCTGCACGTGTCAGAGCTCATCGCGCTCGTCGAGTCGGGCACCTTGACCGACCGCCTCGCGCGCCAAGTGCTCGAGGGCGTCATCGAGGGCGAAGGCACCCCCGATGAGGTTGTCGCCGGCCGAGGGCTTGCCGTGGTTTCAGACGATGGAGCGCTCATCGCCGCCATCGACGAGGCGCTCGCCGCGCAGCCCGACGTGCTCGCCAAGATTCGCGACGGCAAGGTTCAGGCCGCCGGTGCCGTCATCGGCGCGGTGATGAAGGCCATGAAGGGTCAGGCCGATGCCGCGCGCGTGCGCGAGCTCGTACTCGAGCGCGCAAGCGCCTAGCCGCGACACACAAAAGGGCAGCGGATTACACCGGGCACGGCCTATGCGCCGCCGCCCTGTGCGATTCGCCGCCTTTTTTCGCACCGCACCTAGTTCGACGCCAACCCCGCCACGAGGTTGATGGCCGACGCCAAGATGACGGCACCGAAGAGATACGACAGCAGCGCGTGCCGCAGAGCTTGCGAACGAAAGGCGCTGGTCTGAAACGTGGTGTCTGACACCTGGTACGTCATGCCGATAGTGAACGCGAGGTACGCGAAGTCGCTGTACCGGGGGTTCTCCTTCTGGTTGAAGTCGATGCCGCCCGGCGTATCGCGGTAGTAGATCGAGGCATATCGCAGCGTGAAAAGCGTGTGCACGAGCACCCACGACAGCGTCAGGCTCAGCACACCGAGCGCCCCGGCCCCGAACTTGTCGACCCCGTGCTCGTCGCTCGACCCCAGAATCACCACCACGACGGCCGCGATGCTACCGAGGCTCGCGAGCAGCAGCAGCAACTCGGCCGTCGCCCGCGAGGGGTCTTCGCGCGTGGCATGCTTCTGCGTATCGGCCGCGTTCTTGTTGTGGGTGCGCGACCACGTCCAAATGTCGTAGACGAGAGCCGCGCAGATCCACCCAACGACCGCCGCGTCGGCCCAGTCGTAGGTGATTCCCGCAATCAGCCCCGCCACGAGCCCCACCAGAAGCATGATGACGGCTCGCGTCACCGATCGGTGCATCAGCGGCAGTTTTGCGGTCGTGGTACTCATCTTGCGATCATCGCACGCACGATGGCGAATGGATGCTCAGACCCGCGCTCGAGAACCCCGAGCCACTCCTTCGAAACCTCTCAGGAATCTCGGGGCACGAGACCCCCTGAAAGACAGCGCCTTAGTCGGCCTGCACGATGCTCACGAATCGAGGTGCCGACCGCAACGTCAGCCGAAGCCGCAACCGCCCCTGTTTTGCGAGGATCGCCCCGATCACGACAGCCGCCAACACTGGTGCCAACCCCGAAATAGCCATCGCGGTGTGTGCCCCGAACGTCTCCACGATCCAGCCCATGAACGGCCCGCCGATGGCCTGCCCGCCGAGCAGCACGAGCACGTACACCGACATCACTCGCCCGCGCACCGCCATGTTCGACGAAATCTGCACCAGAGAGTTCGCGCCCGTGATGAACAGCAGGTTCGCGAAGCCCACCCCGATGAGCACCACCGAGAAGAACAGCTGGTTCGGCATGAGCCCGGCGGCAGCCTGCAGCAACCCGAAGAGCGCTGCCGTCGCAATAACCGTTCGCAACCGGATGCCCATGCGCCTCGTCGAGGCAACAGCACCCGTGAAGGCACCCACAGCCAAGAGCGTATTGAACAGACCGTAACCCGCAGCGCCCACGTTGAAAACCCCACTGGCGAACGCCGCGAGCAGCACGGGCATCGAGAATGTGAAGAGCGAGAGCACGGCCATCATCACCATGGTCCAGAGAATCGACGGCTTCGACACGACATAACGAAGGCCCTCGCGAAGCTGCCCCGGGGCCCGCACCGCGGGTGTGCTCTTGTGCAGGTCTGCCACGCGTAACAGGAGTAACGCTGCTACGACGAACAAGCAGCTGACGGCGTTGATGGCAAACGACCATCCGGCGCCCACAGCGACCAGCAGCGCGCCACTGATGGCCGGCCCGATGAGACCGCCCAGCTGAAACACCGAGGAGTTGATGCTGATGGCGTTGTGCAGGTATTTCGGCCCCACGAGCTCGTTGACGAAGACCTGGCGGGCGGGGTTGTCGAACACAGTCACCACGCCCACGAGAAACGCGATGATGTACACCTGCCACACCTCGACAACGCCCGTCAGGGTGAGCACAGCGAGGGCCGCGGCCAGCACGAACATGCCGATCTGCGTGGCAATCAGCAGCAGCCGGCGCGAATGCCGGTCGACGAAGACACCGCCGAAAAGACCGAACAGCAGCATCGGGGTGAACTGCATCGCCACAGTGATGCCCACCGCGGTGACGCTGCCGGTCAGCTCGAGAACGAGCCAGTCTTGGGCGATGCGCTGCATCCACGTGCCGGTCATCGACACCATGTTCGAGAACGTGAACAGCCGGTAGTTGTAGATGCGCAAGGCCACGAGGGTGTCGCGCCACGGCGGGCGGTGCCGGATGATCGCGACGGGGGCGGTCGCGGGGGCAGTGGCTGCTGGCGCGGCGGCGGGCGGCGGTGCGGCGGCGGGCGGCGGAGAGACGGGCGATGGGCTGGCGGCTCGTGAGCCGGCGGGCGGTCTCGGCGAGTCGGATGCTTCGGGGCGAACGATGTCGATGGGCAGGGTGGGCGGTGGAGCAATCACAAAAAACCTAAGTTACGTAGTAATGGGTGGTGTTCTTCGACGGTATCGCGCGCGCGCTCATTCTCTTGCTAAATTGAGGCTATTACTCCTATTACGTTTTCGAATGAGGTGTTCGGGTAGATGTTCGATCCGGTGTTGTTGACCACGTTTCTCGCGGTAGCCGATACGCACAGTTTCACGGGAGCGGCGGCGCGGCTGGGCATCAGCCAGCCCACCGTCAGCCAGCACATTCGTAAGCTCGAGGAGTCGGCCGGCAGGCAACTGGTCGCTCGCGATACGCGAGACGTGCGGATGACCGACAACGGTGACGCTATGGCAGGGTTCGCTCGCAGCATTCTTGCCGCGCACTCGGCAGCGACCACGTATTTCAGCGGGTCGGCAATGAAGGGCAGGCTGCGGTTCGGCGCTGCTGACGACCTGGCCATCACCCAACTGCCGCGCATCCTGAGGCATTTTCGGCAGCTCTACCCGCAGATCAACCTCGAGCTGACCGTGAACCAGAGCACGCCGCTCTACCGGCAGCTCAAAGCAGGGCGGCTCGACCTCATCTTCATCAAGCGCATGGCCGACTCTGACGAGGGTGCGCTGGTAAGGCGCGACAGTCTGGTCTGGGTCGGTCAGCCGAAGACCGTGGTGGAGTCTGGTGCGCCAGTGCCGTTGATCGCGTACCAGGCGCCGAGCATCAGCAGGCAGAGCGCCATCGATGCGCTCGAGGGGGCCGGCCGCACGTGGCGCATCACGTGCAACACCCGGGAGGTGAACGGCATGCTCGCGGCCGTGCGGGCGGGAATCGGAATCGCCGTGTTTCCGCAGTCGCTGATTCCCGACGATCTCGTGCCGGTGGGCCCGCGCTTCGGCCTGCCCGAGCTTGGGCACGTCGACTTTCGCCTGCTCGCGAACCCATCGGCGGCGGCCTCGCCCGTGGAGGCGCTCACCACGGCCATCATGGGTCGCCCGCTGAACCGCCCCGCGCCCTAGGCCACTCCGCCCTGCTCCGCCGCGGGGCGCACGCCACGATCGACTTGACGAAAAGGCTCGCCATACCGCGTTTTAAGGAGCTTTTGCGTCAAACCGAGCGAGTGTCACGGGCGCGTCGGCGCCCAGGCGGCGCGAGGGTTAATCGGTGGGAAAGTGCACGCCCGTCAGCTCCTCTGAGCGTAGCCAGAGCAGCGCGCCCTGCTTCTCGCTCTCGGCGCGACGGGTGAAGTGGGCGAAGTTCGGTTCGCCCGTCAGCTCGAGAAAGCCCGACGGGCCAAAGTAGTCGCCCCCGAGCACCTCGTCGTTGGTGGCCGCGAAGAGCTCAGGCAGCGCCCCCTCGGCAGCGGATTGCGTCATTCCGGGCATCCGGTTCATGGCGGTCATGGCGCGCGACGGCTTCGCCCGACCGAGGTTCGGGCCCGACGACTGCAGATTCGTACGACTGAACCCGGGATGCGCCGCGAGGCTCAGCACACCCCAGCCGAGCGATGCGTTGCGGCGGGCGAACTCTTTCGTGAACATCAGGTTCGCGAGCTTCGACTGCCCGTATGCACCCCAGGCGTTGTAGCGGCTCTCGTGGTGCAGGTCTTCGAAGTCGATGCGGCCCATCCAGTGCATGATGCTCGACATGGTGACGACCCGCGGTGCGTCGGCCCGCTGCAGCGCAGGCATCAGTCGGCCGGTGAGCGCGAAATGCCCGAGGTGGTTGGTGCCGAATTGCAGCTCGAACCCGTCGTCGGTGAGTGTTCTGCGTGGCACAGCCATCACTCCTGCATTGTTGAAGAGCAGGTCGAGTGGATGCCCGTCACCCACGATCTCGTCAGCCAACCGCCGTACAGACCCCAGATTCGCGAGGTCGAGCGCCGCGACTCGCACCGAGCCCCGCGTTCTGCCTCCCCCCGTGGTCGAGGCCGTGGTCGTTTCAGCGCCCGACGCGAGCTTTTCCATCGCCTCCGCACCCTTCTCTGCCGAGCGCGACGTGATGATCACATCGGCGCCGGCCGCGAGCAGCCGCCTTGCCGTCTCGAACCCGAGCCCGGAGTTACCCCCGGTCACCAACGCTCGCCGCCCGGTCAAATCGGGTAGCTCAATATTCGGAGTGCGCGCCATACTCACAGCCTGACCTATTCAGCGCGACAGGCCCGCTTCGCGCGCCGGACCCGCTTCGCGCGCCGTCGCCGTGACAGCCGCTCATTTACTCGGAGCCGGTCGTCTTGCGTCACCGCGCGTCGCGGTCAGACGCGATCGGCGCGCCACGCGTCAGACTCGTGCCACACGCCCACACGCCCACACGCCCACACTCCGCCGCGACCGCGCGACTCGCGGTCAGAGGCGGTCGTCGCGGCCGGTGAGCGCGAGCAGCCGCGACTGCAGCGGTGCATCGTCTGCGATGGGAACCGGCGACGCGAAGAGCCCGCTGGCTTCGAGGGTGTCTTTCTGCGGCTCGAAGACGGTGTACACGGCCTCGATGAGGGCGGGGTCGAGTTGGTCGCTCGAGTGGGTCGCACGTGCGAGATCCCACGTGTGAATCGTCACGTCTGACACCTGCTCGCTGAGGTATTCGCTCGCCGGAATGGTGCCGTACGACACGTGCACGGGCGCGTCACTAGGCGCCTTCGCCCAGGCCGATGCCGCGGCCGCGGAGTACCGGTGCCATTCGGCAATGAGGTCGTCACCGAGTGCACGGATGTACGGCTGCGCCTGCCGCACGGTTCGCCCCTCGAGCAGCAGCGGAACCCACTGCTGCTCTTCGATGACGTGCTGCACTAATTGGTGCGTGTTCCACTCGGTGTCGGGCGTGGGCGCCGACCAGTCGGTCACCGCCGCCAGCCGTGCGCTGAATTCGTTGTGCGCCGTTTGACGGAGGCTAATCCAGTCGATACTCATGGGGTCTCCCGTTCTTTCTCAAGAGTAAAGCCCGGCACTCGTGCATCCATTCCGCCTCAACCGATCTGTGCATAACTTACGCTGACAGCGATTGTGCACGTGTAGTTTCGACTGGTGACTCTTCAAACGCGCCCCGTGACTCCGGATGATCTGCCGCACCTGCTCGCCCTCAACAACGCTGCCGTGCCGGCCGTCAACGAACTCGATGAGTCTGCCTTGAGCGCCATTCTGGCGGTGGCCCACGCCAGCATCGCGGTCGTCGACGCGACAGGGGCCGAGCCGCCCGCACCCGCGCCCGCACTCGCAGCCGCGCCAACCGCCGCACCCGCAGCCGCGCCAGCCGCCGAGTCGCCCGCAGCCGCGCCAGCCGCCCTGGCCCCCGCCTTGGGTTTCGTCGTCACCTTGGCCCCCGGCGCCGACTACCAGAGCGAGAACTACACCTGGTTTCAATCGCGCTCGCACGACTTTCTCTACGTCGACCGCATCGTGGTGTCAGAAGGCGCGCGCGACAAAGGGGTGGGCCGCCTGCTCTACACCGCCGTCTTCGACGAAGCCCGCGCTCTCGGTGCCGCCGAGGTGTTCTGCGAGGTCAACCTCGAGCCGCCGAACCCCGGGTCTTTACGTTTTCATTACCGCCTCGGCTTCGAAGAGGTAGGCCAGCAGGCCACCAAGGGCGGCGAAGTGCTCGTCTCGTTGCTGGCCGCGCCCGTGCTCTAACTCACGACCTGGCAGGGCCTTCGCCGCCACCTGCGCAGCCAGCGCCGCCACATGCACCGCCACCCGCGCCGCCACCGCCGCCAGCACCGCCTGCGCCACCTGCACCGCCAGCACCGCCGCCAGCACCGCCGCCAGCACCGCCAGCACCGCCGCCAGCACCGCCAGCACCGCCGCCAGCACCGCCGGCGCGGCGCCCACCCTCACACGATCGCAACCCCTCGCGCCCGCAGAAACCGCCGATCGGCGGCGAGCGACGCCAGCAACCGATCACGCGTACTGCGAATGTGCGCGACCGCGAGCCGCACCGCCTCGTCTGCGTCTCGCCGCCGAAGCGCATCCAGAACCGCCTGGTGCTCGGCCACGGCCAGGGCCCTGGCCTGCTCGGTCTGCACCTCGAGCCAGCGGGTGCGCGACAGCCTTGTCATCGCCCCTTCGGCGGCCGAAGCCAAGAATGGATTCTCGCTGAGCCGCACCAGCTCCACATGAAAGTCGGTGCCCATGCGGTGCCCCTGCTCGCTCGAACCACTCGGATCGAACGCGTGCAGCAGTTCATCCAGAGCCGCGAGGTCGCCGTCGCTCGCCCGCTCTGCCGCCAGCCGCACACCGGCGGCCTCGATCACCTCGCGGTATTCGAGCAGGCTGGCGATCTCGGCAAGGTCGATGGGCGACACCATCCAGCCGCGCCCGTCACGTTGTACCAGCCCTTCGGCTTCGAGCCGCATCAGCGCGGCGCGCACGGGCGTACGCGAGGCCGAGAGTTCTGTTTCGAGCCCTCGCTCGGTGAGCCGTTCGCCCGGCGTCATCGAAAGGCTCAGGATGCCCTCCCGAAGCCGCTCGTAGATCAGCACGGTCTGCGACGTTTCACTCATGCCCTCAGCATATCCGTTTGGTATACCTTGGTGGTATACCGCTAGGGTATTCCATGACGCACTCGGCACGAGTACTCCACTGCACCGCAGGTGCGGCGCCACACGGCGCCGCACCTCCACACCCGAGAAGAGAACGCACGACCATGACCGACCCCGTCGAAACCGCACCCCGCGACCGACCCCCAGCGAAGCCGCGCCTCGGCTTTCGCCCGTGGTTCATGCTCGCGCTCGGTCTCTTCGCGCAGGTCGCCGGCACCATCGCGGTGAGTTCACCCGCCTTCCTGATCACGCTGCTGCATAGCGACAGAGGCCTGTCGCTCGCTCAGGCCGGCCTCGTGGTGGCCGCGCCTTCGTTGGGCATGGTGCTGACACTCATCGCGTGGGGTGCCTTGGCCGACAAGGTAGGTGAACACTGGGTCATCGCCGCCGGGCTCACCGTGACGGCGCTCGCGGCCTTCGGGGCACTCGTCTCAACCGACCTGGTGGTCACCACGATCTTCTTGCTCGTCGGCGGCATGGGCGCCGCGAGTGCCAACGCCGCTGGGGGTCGACTCGTGGTGGGCTGGTTTCCGGCCAACCGGCGCGGGCTGGCCATGGGCATTCGCCAAATGGCCCAGCCGCTGGGGGTCGCAGCGGCCGCGATCGTGATTCCGCCGCTGGCCGCGAGCGGTGGGCTGCAGACCGCGCTGCTGTTTCCCTTCATCGTCACGGCGGTTGCGGCGGTGCTGAGCGCCGTCTTCATCGTCGACCCGAAGCGCGCGGCGCACGACGTGCTGCCTGTGGGTCAGAAGCCGCCGAACCCGTACCGGCAGTCGACGTTGCTCTGGCGCATCCACGGTGTCTCGGTTCTGCTCGTCTTTCCGCAGTTCGTCATTTCGACGTTCGCGTTGGTCTGGCTGATCACCGACGAAGGCTGGCAGCCCCTGGCCGCCGGCGTCGTGGTGGGTGTTGCGCAATTCGTCGGAGCTCTCGGCCGCATTGTGGTGGGCCTGGTTTCTGACCGGGTGGGCAGTCGCATGCTGCCGCTTCGAATTGTCGCCGGCGGCGCCAGCGCCATCATGATCGTTCTGGCCCTGACCGACTGGTGGGGTCTGTCGGCCATCGCCGCGCTGGTGGTCATCGTCGCCTCGGCTATCACGGTGGCCGACAATGGGCTGGCCTTCACCGCCGTGGCCGAACTGGCTGGCAGTCGCTGGTCGGGCCGCGCCCTCGGCGCGCAGAACACCGCACAATTTCTCGCGGCTGCCGCGACAGCGCCCGTGATGGGCGCTCTCATCGGTGGTTTCGGCTTCGCCGCCTCATTCGGGCTGACGGCGCTTCTGCCGCTTATCGCAATCCCTCTGGTGCCTCTCGTTGACAAGCGTTCGGGTAAAAAACTGTAGACCGAATGTGACCAGAGCGTTATCAGCGCGAGGCGCGGCAAACGAACCCAAGCGCCTCGTGGTACCGTGCAAAAATGCCACGAATCGCGGGAGTTGCCGCAGCCTTCCCCCCTCGTTCTTACCCGCAATCTGCCATCACCGAATTGCTGGGGCCCATCATCACCGATGATCCCAAGAAATTGGCGCTGTTGAAGAGGCTGCACGCGAACAGCAAGGTCGACAGACGGCACCTGGTGATGCCGTACGACTGGTACAAAGACACTGACCTGAGTTTCACCCTCACCAACAACACATTCATTGTGGCCGCAGTCGATCTGGCAGAAGAGGCCACGGTGGGCGCACTCGCCAAGGCGAACCTGCAGCCGACCGACGTCGACTTCATCGTCTTCACCTCGGTGACCGGCATTTCTGCGCCGTCAGTGGATGCCCTGATGGCCCTCCGCTTAGGCTTTCGTTCTGACGTGAAACGCATGCCCATGTTCGGGCTCGGTTGTGTTGCCGGCGCTGCCGGTATTGCGCGGGTCAACGACTACCTGATCGGCCATCCGGGCGAGGTGGGGCTGCTCATTTCGGTGGAGCTCTGTTCCCTCACGGTGCAGCGCGGCGACGATTCGATGGGAAACCTCGTGGCGAGCGGCCTGTTCGGTGATGGGTCGGCGGCCGTTGTGATGGTGGGCTCCGAACGTGCCACGACCATGCCGGTCACCGGGCCCGACGTGCTCGACACCCGCAGCAGGCTCTACCCGGGTACGCGCGAGGTGCTCGGCTTCAACCCGAGCGAAAGCGGATTTCGCATCGTGCTGACGGCCGGCGTCGCAGACGTCATCGACGAGCACTTCGACTCCGATGTGGTGGGGCTGCTCACCGAGCACGAGCTCGGGGTCAGTGACGTCGACGTGTGGATGGCTCACCCGGGCGGCCCACGGGTACTCACCTCGTTTCAGGCCGCCCTGGGGCTGGCCGAAGGTGCGCTCGACGTGAGCTGGGCATCCATGGCCGACAAAGGCAACATGTCGTCGGCGTCGGTGCTGCATGTGCTCGCCGAGACCCTTGCGCAGAACAAATTCGAGTCGGGTGACCGAGGCCTGCTCTTTGCGCTCGGCCCTGGCGTCTGCGCCGAAATCGTGCTCGTGCAGTGGCCGGAGGCAGCCGAGTAGTGCTGCTTTACGCGGCGCTGATCTTCGCTACGGGGGCCGAACGGTTCGTGGAGCTGGGTGTCTCTGCGCGCAACGCGAAGTGGGCGTTCGCGCGCGGGGGAGTTGAGTTCGGGCGCGGCCATTTTCCCTTCATGGTGGTGCTGCACACGTCGATGCTCGTTGCCTGCCTCGCCGAGGTCTTTCTGCTGCAGCGATCGTTCACGCCGTGGCTCGGGTTTCCGATGCTCGCCATCGCGCTGGCCTGTCAGGCGCTGCGCTGGTGGTGCATCGGGTCGCTCGGTAAGCGCTGGAACACGCGGGTCATTGTGGTTCCCGGTCTGCCACTGGTGAAACGCGGGCCGTACCGGTTTCTGAATCACCCGAACTATGTCGCAGTGGTGGCCGAGGGTATCGCGTTGCCGCTCGTTTACAACGCGTGGATCACGGCGACCGTGTTCACGGTCGTGAATCTCGTGCTGCTGCTGCGCTTCCGTATTCCGGTAGAAGAGAAGGCTCTGGCGTTCGGGCTGTCGCAGTCGCCGGCGTCGTCGCCGGCAGATGGTGCCGCGCCGCCCCAAGCGTTTTCGAGCTGAGCGGGTAGGGCCATGGCGTTCGCCGAGTCAGCGCCTGCGGGCGAATTCGACTGCGATGTGGCCGTGGTGGGCGGTGGCCCAGTCGGGCTTGCGGCGGCGATCGGCGCGCGGCTTCGCGGGTTCGAGGTGGTCGTGGTCGAGCCGCGCGGCGCTGCCGTCGACAAGGCGTGCGGCGAGGGGCTCATGCCGGGCGCGGTTGCCGAACTTCTGCGGCTCGGGGTGCGGCCGCACGGGCATCCGCTCACCGGAATCACGTACAAGAGCGCGGCTCACCCCACGTGGCGCCAGGCCGGGCACGATTTTCGGGCCGGCCCGGGCGTGGGCATGCGCCGAACCGAGCTGTCGACGCTGCTGACCGAACGAGCGGCCTCCTGTGGGGTGCGATTTCGGCTCGCCCGGGTCGAGTCGCTGGTTCAGGATGCTCGGGGCGTGACCCTCTCGCTCGCATCGGGTAACGGCGATCTACCGTCAACCCTGCGCAGCGAATGGGTCTTCGGCTGCGACGGCTTGCATTCGTCGATTCGGGGCATGCTCGAACTCGACCCCCCACCCGCTCCGAAGCGTTCGCGGCGGCGCTTCGGACTGCGCCAGCACTTCGCCGTCACGCCCTGGAGTGACCACGTCGAGGTGTACTGGTCGCCCCGATTCGAGCTCTACGTCACGCCGGTGGGCGAGCGGATGATCGGGGTGGCTCTGCTTGGTGAACGCGGTCTCGACCTCGCCGCCGCCATTGCGGCCACCCCCGAGCTCGCCGCCCGCCTCGACGGGGCCGACGCGATGACGCCGGTTCGCGGGGCGGGCCCCTTGAGGCAACGCGTCGCCCAGCATGCTCGAGGCCGCGTTCTGCTGATCGGAGACGCCTCCGGCTACGTCGACGCCCTCACCGGCGAGGGCCTCCGCCTCGGCTTCGCCCAGGCTACGGCAGCCGTCGCTGCGCTCGCCGCGCCGATTGGGCTGGCCGCCGCCCGCGTCGCGCCGGCTACCGCCTCCGACGCGCCGGCTACCGCGCCGGTCGCCGCCAGCGTCGCGCCGGCTACCGCCTCCGACGCGCCCGCTACCGCGCCGGTCGCCGCCCGCGTCGCGTCGGCTATCGCCTCCGACGCGCCCGCTACCGCGCCGGTCGCCGCCCGCGACGCGCCGGTCGCCGCGCTGGCCGCTTCGACTGGGCAGGTCGCTTCGGTGCCGGCCGCGGCTCGTGGGCCCGCCGCAGACTTGGCTTCGGCCGCAGAGGTGGTGGCGCGGTACGAACGCGGCTGGCTGACTGTGTCGGGCGGCCCCACTCGGTTCACAGCAGCGCTGTACGCGCTTTCGCGCACGCCGCTGCGGGCGGCGTTTGTGCCGGCGGGCTCGCACGTGCCCGCGGTGTTCTCTGCGGCGGTCGAGCGCCTTGCTGAGTGACGCTGGGAGTTCGTCGTCAAGGGGTGGGGCCGGGCATCCACTGGCCGCAGACTGAAACGCGTGAGTATCTTTCCAGACAGCATGCGCAACCGGCTGCGATCGACCTTCACCGGGCAACTCGATGGGCCGCCCGACTGGGTTCTCGCCCTCGACACAGGCGACGACGCGGGTTTCTTCGCGCCCGATTCAGCGACCTGGGCCGTGCACGGCCAGACCGCCACCATCGTCGCCGGCGTTCGCGCCCTGCTGATGCAATCGCTGCACCCGGGCGCTCTGGCGGGAGTGCATGACTGGTCGCGCTACAAAGAAGACCCGCTCGGGCGTCTCGCCGGTACCATCCGCTGGATCTTCACGGTCACCTACGCCGACACCGCGACCGCGATCGACGCCTCGAACTGGGTGCTGAAGCTGCACGAGCGCGTCGTGGGCAGGTACATCGACGCCCAGGGACGCGACCGCCCGTACGCGGCGAACGACTCCGAACTGCTCAGCTGGGTGCACCTCGCGTTCACCGACTCGTTTCTGGCGACCGCCAAGCTCTGGAGCAGCCCCATTCCCGGCGGCCCCGACGCCTATGTGCGCGAGTGGGCGAAGGCCGGCGAGCTGATGGGCGTGCCAAACCCGCCTCGTTCAGAAGCCGAGTTGCAGAGCCAGCTGCGCGCGTTTCTCACCTCAGGCACCCTGAAGAGCGACGAGCGCGTCGCCGAAACCGTGCGCTTTCTTCGCAGGCCGCCGCTCGCCCGCTCCATGATGCCCGGTTACGGCATTCTCTTCGCCGGCGCGGTCTCGTCGATCGCACCCGAATACCGCCGGATGCTCGGCCTGAACCCCGCGCGCATCGCCCACCTTCTGCCCACCGTCGCCGCCACGAACCTCGTGCTGAAGGTCATCGGCAACATGCTCGGCACCGGCCCTGGCCCGAGCGAACTCGCGGCCCGTCGCCGTCTGGCGCGCCTCGCGGCCGCAGGCGCGGCCGATGCCGCTGCCGTGAGCACTTCCGCGGCATAGCCCGCAGTGCGGGTGGCTGACCCGGCGCGCCAACACTGCTACCCGGCGCGAGTAAGAAGCGGGCATCCACTGCGACCACAGCCGCAGCACACCCGCTACCTCAGCGCAGCCGCATCGTCGGCGGCGTGGGCTTCGGCGGCTCTGAGAGCTTACGCACCCGCCGCCGTTCAAGCCGCGCTGACACCACCATCACCAGCGCGAACACGATGCCCGCGAGCATGATGATCAGAAACACCGTGCCGTAGACGCCGTGCGTCACCGCGTCGATCACCGCAGCTACCACTACCATGAACGAGCCGCCGAGCCCCAGCAGCGAGAAACGTGTCGCGCGATCCATCAGCGAACCTACGCCTGCCGCGACGCGGGCGACGTGGTCTTGTCGGCCCCGCGCTCCACCACATCGCCGAGCGCCTCATCGATTCGAGTGAGCACCTCGGCGTCGAGTTTCACCCCGGCCGCGGCCACATTCGACGCGATCTGTTCGGGTTTGGATGCCCCGATGATGGCCGAAGCGACGTTCGGGTTCTGCAGCACCCACGCCACGGCCAGCTGCGCCATCGTCACACCGAGATCATCGGCGATGGGCTGCAGTTTCTGCACACGGGTCAGGGTCTCGTCAGACAACCAGCTCTCGATCATGGCGTCGCCGCCTTTGGTGTCGGTGGCGCGAGAACCCTCGGGCACGGGCTGGCCCGGCTTGTACTTTCCGGTCAGCACACCCTGCGCCACCGGCGACCAGACGATCTGCGAGATGCCGAGTTCGAGCGAGGCAGGCACCACCTCGGCCTCGATGACCCGCCACAGCATCGAGTACTGCGGCTGGTTCGAGATGAGCTGAAAACCGAGCTTCGACGCCAGCGCCGACGCCTCGCGCAGCTGCGGCGCAGTCCACTCGCTCACGCCGATGTAGAGCGCTTTGCCCGCCCGAACGATGTCGGCGAACGCGGTCATAGTCTCTTCGAGCGGAGTCTCGTAGTCGTACCGGTGGGCCTGGTAGAGGTCGACATAGTCGGTGCGCAAGCGGTTCAGCGAGCCGTCGATCGACTCCATGATGTGCTTGCGGCTGAGGCCGGTGTCGTTGGGCCCCTTCGGCCCGGTCGGAAAGTAGACCTTCGTGAAGATCTCCACCGAAGCACGGCGCGTATTCTTCAGCGCCTTGCCGAGCACCTTCTCGGCAGCGGTGTTCGCGTACGCGTCAGCGGTGTCGAAAGTGGTGATACCGGCCTCGAGAGCCGCCTGAACGCTCTCTCTGGCGATTTCGTTCTCAACCTGCGAGCCGTGGGTCAGCCAGTTTCCGTAGGTGATTTCTGAGACCTTGAGACCGCTATTGCCGAGATACCTGAATTCCATATCTCAAGCGTAACCGCCTAGCGCTGCAGCCCCATGCGCGCGATACCGAGCAGCGACTCGTTCGGCAAGAACGCTCGAGTCAGCGCGAGAGCGATCTTCGGCAGATCGGCTTCGTCACGATAGAGCAGGCTCATACGCTCGTACCGCGGATTGAACTTCGTCTTGAAGTTGTGCAGCGACTGAAAGCCGTACAGCGGCTCGAGAATCGTGCCCACCGATTCGAGCACGGCGTCGATGCCGGTCGCTTCGCTTTGGTCGTCGGCGCGCGCGAGCGGTGCGCCCGAAAGCGACACGAACAGCGCTCCTTCGGCCTGAAAGAAGAGGCACGACGAGGCGATCAAGAACTCCATGACGGGTTTGAAGCCGTCGTCTTTGCGCCGCATCAGGTCGAGTGTGTAGCCGCGAACGAATGGATGCTCGGCAGCACCTTCCGCCTCGACGCCGCCCTCAGCCCCATCACCTCCACCGCCCTCGGCAGCGCTTTCATCGCCCGGGCCGTACACCGGCAACCACGACAGCACTCCCTGCACCGTGTTGTTCTCATCGAGTGCCAGCGCGGTCTTCACGTGCGGATCGAGCGCTTCATCGACCCCACCCAGCGTGAACCCCATCTCGGGCAGCGCCTTGTCACCCACCCACTCTTCGGAGATCGCCCGAACCTGCGACACGATCGCCCACGGTTCAGCGCTCAGATTCGTCATTCGAAAGCTGATGTTCTCGCGGGTTGCCCGGTTGAGCGACGAACGAATGGCCTGCCACTTCTTGCCCGTCATCTCGAGCGTCGGAAGATCGATGATGGTGTCTTCGGCCACCTGCAGGTGTGTCCAACCGTCGGGCGCGCCGTCGAGGGTCTCGTCTGACACCGAGAAGAAGCACGGCGCGAGCCCGATGCGCTCGCATTCGGCCACGAACTCCGCAATGGTCTGCTGCCGTTTCGCGGCCGGGCCGATCGGGTCGCCGAGAGCGATGGCCACGCCTGAGTGCCTCTGATAGGCAACGAAACTGTCTCCGTCGGCGGCCACGAAGTAGGAGTTCGCCTTCCACATGGTCATCCACGAGAGGGTGCCGCCGCCGTCTTCGGTCAAGATCTCGAGCGGGTTCTTACGGGCATCCTGCTGGCTGACGACTCGTCTCGAGCGGCGCCAGGGTACGCGGTAGGCGCGGCGGCCGAGCCAGAGAATCACCAAGAGGGCGATCCAGAGCGACGAGTTGGTCATCGCTTCGAACAGGCTGGGCGGAAAGTCGACCGCGACGACGGCGTAGATCGCGAGCCCCGCGAACTCGAGAACGTTGAAGACGCCCAAGATCACGGCGATCACCCACGGCAGGCGGTAGCCGAGACGAACGCCGTTCGCAATCAGGGCTATGACGATCACGTCGATGGCGAGATCGATCCAGGTGCTCGCGCCGGGGTTGGGGCTCGTTGACGGGTCATCAGAGGGCAGCAGCGTTCCGGCGATCTCGACGGCGGCCAGAATCACCAGGCCGGCGAAGGCGAGAATGCGCCACTCCCGACTCGACGGGCCGCCCTTCACCCGTCTGAAACCTTGGATGAACGGCGCCACGAGCACCACGCCCAGAACCGCCAGAAAGTGTTCGAGGTCGGCCAGAGTGCCAATGTAGATCAACGACACGGTCACGAAGGCGAAGAGCGCGAACCGGGCCCGCAGGCGCCAGGGAGCGCGCAAGGTGATCATGGCTGCCGCGAGACAGGCGAGCATTCCGCCCGACGGCCCCACGTCGTATTGGGTGGCGAGGTGATCTGCCCAGGTGCTGTCGAACGAGCGGGCGCCGAGCAGGATGAACAGGCTGCCCACCACCGCAACGATCTGCCCGCCCGCGAAGATGCCGAACGCGCGCCTCGAGCCGAACCTGCTCTCGGCCCAGCCCACCCCGACGATCAATCCCACCAGCACGAGCGCGTAGTGAATCGGAAGTTGGGAGAAGAACGTGCCCGTGATCAGCGTGTACCACTGACCGTTCAGAAACGACGGCAGGCCGTAGGCGATGTCGTGGTACCAGGGCTGGCGATGCACGGGGTACCAGAGTGACCCGGTGGCGATCGCTACGACGAGAAACACCCCGAAAAGGCCGGTCGTGAAGGGAAAGCGGCGGGCCGTTCTGCCGATGGGGCCGAGCACCTGGCGGGCGGCCGCGGTGACTCCGGCCAGCCCGGTATTGTTCGCCAGCTCTGCGACGCCGGCGAGCCCGGGCACTCCGCCGATTCCCTCAGACGTCGATTCCAGTCCGGCCTTCGCCGCAAGCGGGCTGAGTGAACCATCGGCTTGAAACAGGTCACTGATTTGCAGAGATCCGGTCGCCGTGTCGGCGAGGTCGATGGGGCTGGTGGGCGAGCCCGCGGCCACCGGGTTCGCTGCCGCCTTACGCGAGCGGTAGACCATCACGATGGCGATCACAATGACCACGACGAGCACCGTGAGCAGGGCGATCCAGGTGAAGCGATGGATCAGCTCGATGGCAGCCCTGCCCAGCGACGAGATGACGAACACCACGGCGCCGGCCCAGAGCAGGGCGCCGATGCTGTTCGCCACCAGAAAGCGGCGGTAGGGCATCCGGAGCGTACCAGCTAGGGGGCCGACCAAGACCCGCAACAGCGCGACGAACCTGCCGCCGATGACGGCCAGCACACCCCAGCGGTTCATGGCGCCGATGGCGTTGTGCACCCGCTCGGGCCCGAATCTGTTCGGAAAGCGTCGGGCGCCGATGGTGAGCAGGCGAATGCCGAAACGGTGGCCGATCAGATAGCCGATCGAGTCGCCGGCAACGGCGCCCACCACGGCGGAACCCCACACCAGCCACGGCGAAATGTGCCCGTCGAGAGAAACCAGGGTGGCGGCGATGAGCACCGTTTCGCCGGGCAATGGAACGCCGAGGCTCTCAACGGCCACGAAGCCGAACACGACGAGCATGATCGCAAGTGGTGGAATCGTTGCGAGCCACTGGTCCACGGTTTCGCCCCTTGTTCGTCGGCGACCTGACGTGCGGTCGCGCGCTCTCGTCATTCACCCTAGCGGGCTGGCCTCGGCGTAGTCTTGAGCGCATGAGCCAAGTTGAGATCACCACCGTTTCGTACACCGTGTCGGCCGACTATTACGCCACCGTCGGCGCCGATTTCAACACTGAGGCCGTCGACGATGCGGTGCTCGCCCGCTTGAACTCACTGCTGCCGGTTGGCATCGAGGTGCACCGCAACGGAAAGGCCTACGCCGAACGCTCGCTCGAGGCCGAGGCGCGCGCCATCGACTGGGATGCACTGCTGAAGACCATCGACGTCGACCAGATTCTCGCCGAGCATGGCCGCTGACCTGCGCGCCAGACTCCGTTGGTGGGCCAGACTAGGGGCATGACTGCAACCCTCGTCGCGAAGAACCTTTCGGGCGGGCACGGGCACCGCGTTCTGTTCTCGGGGCTCGATGTGACCGTCGCCCCGGGCGACGTGGTCGGGCTGGTGGGCGCGAATGGCGCGGGCAAGACCACACTGCTGCGGCTCCTGGCGGGCGTCGACGCCCCGCTCGAGGGCGCGGTCACGCTCGCGCCCGGCGACGCATTTGTGGGCTGGCTGCCCCAAGAACACGAGCGTATGCCCGGCGAAACCATCGCGGGCTACATCGGCCGGCGCACAGGTGCTACCTCGGCCACCCTCGAACTCGAGCGCGCCTCCGAAGCGCTCGGCTCGCCCGACCCGCTCGCTGCCGACGCGTATTCGGTAGCGCTCGACCGCTGGCTGGCTAGCGGTGCGGCCGACCTGGATGACCGAATACCCGCCACCCTGGCCGAACTGGGCCTCGACGCAGATGTCACCGCACTCATGACGGGCCTCTCCGGTGGGCAAGCCGCGCGGGTAGCTCTCGCCGCCCTGTTGCTCTCCCGTTTCGACCTGGTGCTGCTCGACGAACCCACCAACGACCTCGATCTCGACGGTCTGGCGAGACTGGAATCGTTCGTGCGGGGCCTTCGCGGCGGCGTCGTACTGGTCTCGCACGATCGCGAGTTTCTGGCGCGCTGCGTCACCACCGTGGTCGAGCTCGACCTCGCGCAGAACAGCGTGGCCGTCTACAACGGCGGTTACGACTCCTACCTCGAAGAGCGCCAGACCGCGAGACGGCATGCCCGCGAAGAATACGACGAGTTCGCCGCGAAGAAGGCCGATCTCGTGGGGCGGGCGCGAACGCAACGGGAATGGTCGTCGCAGGGGGTTCGCAATGCCATGAAAAAGGCTCCCGACAACGACAAGATCCGCCGCCGGGCATCCATCGAGTCGTCAGAGAAACAGGCGCAAAAGGTGCGTCAGATGGAGAGCCGAATCGCGCGGCTCGACGAGGTCGACGAGCCGCGCAAAGAGTGGCAGCTTAAGTTCACCATCGGGCAGGCTCCGCGGTCGAGCTCGGTCGTTTCGACGCTGAGCGCGGCTGTCGTGCGGCAGGGCTCGTTCACGCTCGGGCCGGTCTCGCTGCAGATCGACGGCGGCGACCGGGTGGGCATCACGGGGCCGAACGGAGCGGGCAAGTCGACGCTCTTGCGGCTGCTGCTCGGCACCCAGCAGCCGGCTGAGGGCTCGGTGAGCCTCGGCCGCAGCGTGGCGATCGGCGAGATCGATCAGGCGCGCGGGCTGCTTGAGGGTGAGTCCGTGCTGGTCGAGGCCGTTGCGGCGCAGGTGCCCGATCTGCCGCTCGCCGAGGTTCGTACGCTGCTCGCCAAGTTCGGGCTGAAGGCCGATCACGTCGACCGGCCGGTGTCGAGTCTGTCGCCTGGCGAACGCACCCGGGCGGCGTTGGCGCTGCTTCAGGCTCGCGGCGTGAACCTGCTCGTGCTCGACGAACCCACCAACCACCTCGACCTGCCGGCCATCGAGCAGCTCGAAGAAGCGCTGGAATCGTACGAGGGCACTCTTCTGCTCGTCACACACGACCGGCGGATGCTCGAAACGGTCTCGCTGAACCGCCAGCTCATCGTTGTCGATGGCATCGTGACCGAGCTCTGATCGTATGCCTCAACACGTATATGTCGGTCTCGTTCGCGGAATCAACGTGGGCACGGCAAACCAGGTCGGCATGAACGACTTTCGCGGCGTGTTCGAGACCCTCGGCTATACCGAGGTGAAGACGCTGTTGAGAAGCGGCAATGTGGTGTTCTCGGCGGCGCATCCACTCACCGCAGCAGACGTCGCTGCCATCGAGAAGCGGTTCACGCAGGTGGCGGAGTTCTCGGCCCACTTCGTGATTCTGTCGGGTGCCGACTTTCTCGAGATCACCGACGAGAACCCATTACTCGCGGTTGCGACCGACCCGTCGCGCTTGGTCGTGGCGTATCTGCCGGCGACTTCGGATGCCCGCGCGGCCCTCACCTCGACTTCGCTGACGATTCCCGACCCCGACTCGGTATCGCCCGACGTCTTAGCGGTGGGGCCGCGTGCGGTGTATGTCTGGTGCCCGAACGGTATTTCGAAGAGCACGGTGCCACCCTCGTTCTGGCGGCAGCTCGGCCCCGCTTACACCGCGCGCAACGTGAATACCGCCGCGAAGCTCGCCGCCCTCGTGCGCGCCCGGCTCTGATTACGACTGTGACTGCGCTTGTGACCGGGCCTCTGACCGCGGCCTTCGGCGGTGTCGGGGGATCGACGTAGGCTTGGCATTATGGCGAGTGGTGCGAATGAGGCTGGCGCGCCACTCGGGGCGAAGCGGGTGGCCGACTGGGCGCCGAAGCGGGTGCCCGTTGCAGCCCCGGTGCGCCCCACGGTGTTCGGGGGTGGTGACGATGACGGCACCGCGACCATGCTGCACATCGATATGGATGCGTTCTTCGCCTCGGTGGAGCTGCTCGAGCACCCGGAGCTCATCGGAAAAGCGGTCATCATCGGTCANTCATCATCGGTCACGCCGGCGGCCGCGGAGTCGTCACCTCGGCGACCTACGAGGCGCGGCGGTTCGGGGTGCACTCGGCCATGCCCGTGGCTCGGGCGCTGCAACTCTGCCCGCATGCCATCGTTCTGCCCGGGCATCGCGAGAAATACACCCACTACTCGGGTGAAGTCATGCGCATCTTCCGAGATGTGACGCCGCTGGTGGAGCCGCTGAGCATCGACGAGGCTTTTCTCGACGTGGCGGGAGCGAGGCGTCTGCTCGGCTCGCCGTCGACCATCGGTGCTGCGGTGCGCGCCCGTGTTCTCGCCGAAACCGGCCTCACCTGTTCGGTGGGCGCCGCCTCGACCAAGTTCATCGCCAAAATGGCGTCGGGGCGGGCAAAACCCGACGGAATGCTCGTCATACCGGCCGCCGCCACGCTCGACTTTCTGCACCCGCTGCCCATATCGGCGCTGTGGGGAGTGGGCGCGACCACGGCCGACGCGTTGGCGCGGTTGGGCATCCGTACCGTCGGCGATCTTGCGGCGACCCCGCTCGCAACGCTGAAGAACCGCGTCGGCGAAGCCGGCGGCCAGAAGCTGCACGACCTCTCGCTCGGCATAGACACCCGTTCGGTGGTCACCTCACGCACCGAGAAGAGCATCGGCCACGAAATGACGTTCGAACACGACGTGGCGGATGCTCGGCAGGTGCGCCTCGAACTGCTGCGTCAATCTGACCAGGTGGCCGTGCGGTTGCGCCGTGCGGGCCTGGCCGGCAAAACCGTGGCACTGAAGCTGCGCTTCACCGACTTCTCCACCATTTCGAGGTCGCGAACGCTCAGCGAGCCCACCGATCTCGCGCAGACGATCTCAGATGCGGCCCGCGATCTGTTCGACGCGCTCGGCCCGATGGTTCAGCGGGTGCGGCTGATCGGCGTGCGCGTCGAGAACCTGGTCGATGCGTCGGCTGTCGTGCATCAGCCGTCGCTGTGGGCCGACGAGTCGGCGCCGGCAGACGGCTGGCGCGATGCGGAGGTGACCGTCGACAGGGTGGCCGAGAAGTTCGGGCACGGCGCGGTCAAACGGGCCTCGCTCGTGCGGCCGGCCCGCGAGCATCCGCAAACCCCGCCCCTCGGCAACGACCGCTGACCCGCCGCCCGCCTCGATTCAGGCTCGTCGTCGGTAGACGGTAGCCGAGTGTGGGGGAAGAGTTGTGAGGGTGTCGGGAGTTGTCGCAACCGCATCTGCCAGAACGTCTTGGGTTGAGAGTATGACCTCGCCGACCTCGGCGTCGATGATCGACGAATCGATGGGGTCGGAGCCGAAGTTGATGAGAATGCTCACCGGGCCGCGGCGTAGCTCGAACCAGTGCGCTGCTTCGTCGAAACGAACCGACGTCTCGTCGAACCGCGGGTCGGTGAACTCGGGCGCACTGCGGCGCAGTCGGGCGAGTTCGCGATAGAGCCGCAAAAGTGCGGCGTGCCGCCCCGACTCGGCTTCTGACCAGTCGAGTTTGGAGTTCTCGAAGGTTTTCGGGTCTTGCGGGTCGGGTACAGCCGACTCATCCCAGCCCATCTTGGCGAACTCGGCGATGCGGCCCTTCGCGGTGGCCTCGCCGAGCTCTGGTTCGGGATGCGACGTGAAGAACTGCCACGGTGTCGAGGCAGCCCATTCCTCGCCCATGAATAGCATCGGCGTGAACGGCCCGAGCAGCGTGAGCACGGCCGCGATGGCGAGTTGGCCGTCGCTGAGCGAAGCGCTCAGCCGATCACCCGTCGCACGGTTGCCGATCTGGTCGTGGTTCTGGTTCGCCACCACAAGTCGCCATGACGAAGTGTTCTCGGTGTCGATGGGCTTGCCGTGCGGTTTCTCGCGAAAGCTCGACCAGGTTCCGTTGTGAAAGAAGCCCTCAGTGAGCACCTTCGCAAGCGCCGAGATCGGCTCGAAGTCGGCGTAGTACCCCGTGGTCTCTCCGGTCAGCGCCACATGAACCGCGTGATGGAAGTCGTCGCTCCACTGCCCACTGAGCCCGTACCCTTCGCTCTCCCGAGGCGTGAACATCACGGGGTCGTTGAGGTCAGACTCCGCGATGAGCGTGAGCGGGCGCCCCAAGAACGACGAGAGGGCGTCGACCTCGGTCGACAACTGGGCAAGCAGGTGCGGGTGAGATTCGTCGTGCAGGGCGTGCACCGCATCGAGGCGCAGGCCGTCGACGTGATAGTCGTTCAGCCACATCAGTGCGTTGTCGATGATGAAGCGCCGCACCTCGGCCGAGTCTGGCCCGTCGAGGTTGATCGACGCGCCCCAGGTGTTTGCCTTGGCATCGTTGAGGTACGGCCCGAACAACGGCAGGTAATTACCGCTCGGGCCGAAGTGGTTGTACACGACGTCTTGGATGACCGCCAGACCTTTCGCGTGACAGGCATCGACGAAGCGCTGGTACCCCTCCGGCCCGCCGTAGAGCTCGTGCACCGCGAACCAGAGCACACCGTCGTAACCCCAGTTGTGGGTTCCGTTGAAGGCGTTCACGGGCAGCAGCTCGACGAAGTCGACCCCGATCGACACCAGATGGTCGAGTTTGCCGATGGCCGCGTCGAGCGTGCCTTCGGGCGTGAACGTGCCGATGTGCAGCTCGTAGATCTCGCCGCCGGCCAGCTGACGGCCCTTCCACGATGAGTCACTCCACTCGAAGCGCCGAGGGTCGAAGGTGCGCGAGAGCTCGTGCACCCCGTTCGGCTGTCGTCGCGATCGCGGGTCGGGCAGCACCAGCTCCTCGTTGTCGTCGAGCACGTACCCGTAGTCGGCATCGACGTAGCCGTCGAGTTCTGAGGCGGTGAACCAGCCATCGCCGCGTGCGGTCATGGGCACCGACTTGGTGCCGGGTACCCTCGATTCGCTCGCGTCGGGGTCGGTCGAAGCGGCTTCGTCGGCCGCGGCCAAGTCGCGTGCGTCTGCTTCTTTCGCCGCGAGCTCATGCAGACGCAACGTCACCGATCGTGCGCGCGGTGCCCACACATCGAACTGTTTCAGGGCCATGGTTCACGCCTCCGTGGTCGGTGTCAGCAGGGCGACCGGGTAGGTCGCAAGCAGCTCGGCGAGCAGAATACGCGAGCCGTCGTAGCTCCGTCCGGTGATCACATCGCGCACCCTGCCGTAGTCGGTCGAGAGGCTGGTGTCGCCCCAGCCCCCGCGAGCGGCGAGCCCCACGGGCAGGCGTGTGGCGACAGTGATGGCCTCGTCACGATCGAAGGCGACCACGTGCGAAGCGGCAGACCCTTCTGCCGTGAGCGGCCGGTACCCTTCGAACTGCCCTGACTTGTCGCGCCGCAGCCGCAGAGCGCGCGAGGTGACCAGCAGTTTCGCGGCGCCGCTTTCATCGATGGGCGGAAGGTCACCGGCATCCAGTCGCGCCAGCATCGACCGGCGCTGCTCGTAGTCGACCGGGCGTCGGTTGTCGGGGTCGACGAGCGACGTCTCCCAGAGTTCGCTGCCCTGATACACATCGGGCGACCCTGGCGCCGTGAGCTGCAGCAGCTTGAGCGAAAGGGAGTTCGACCAGCCCGGCTGCTCGACGAGCTTCAGAAAGCCCGCGAGCACACGCCGCACATCGGGCGAGTCGAAGGCGCTGTCGACGAGTCGGTGCATTCGCGCCTCGAACTGCTCGTTCACGGCGAGCCAGCCCGTGGAATCGCCGGCCTCTCGTGCCGCCTTCTCGGCATAGGCGTGCAGGCGTTCGCGCGACGCGGGCCATGACCCCACAATGGCCTGCCAGAGCAGATTCTCGAGCTGGCCGTCACCGAGCGGGGCGAGCGTGCGCAGCTGCGAGAGAGTGGATGCCCAGGCCTCAGGCAGCTCAGAAATAACGCTGATTCGCGCGCGGGTATCTTCGCCGCGCTTGGTGTCGTGCGTCGACAGAGTGGTCATGGCGTTCGGGTACGAGCGCAGCCGAGTCACCTGACGTTTGTGAAACTCGGACACCGAGATCGCGAACTCGCCCGGGTCTGCCCCGACTTCGTTGAGCGAGGTGAGCCGGTTGTAGCGGTAGAACGCCGTGTCTTCGACGCCCTTTGCCATCACCATTCCCGAGGTCTGCTGAAAGCGCTTCGCGGCAATGTTCGACGGGTCGCTGAGCGCGGGGAGTATCGCGTCGATGGTGGCCGATAGGTCTGGGCGGTGTGTTTCGGCGAGATCGGCCGCCTCACGCACCTGCTCGATGCCGAGCGGCACGTACGACCGGTAGACGGCGAAGCAGGTGAGCAGTTCGGCAACCGCGTCGGCAACGGTCGTCGCGTCGAGCGTCGGCAGTCCGGTCTGGTAGGGCTCTGAACCAGGTTGGGCGGTGCCCGTGATGTCGACTGCGTCGCTGCGCTTGAGGTCGCGCACGATTCGCAGCACCTCTGAGCGCAGAATGCCGTCGGCGATGCCGCGTTTGGTTTCGTGAATGAGTTCGGTGAATGAGGTGGGCACTACTCGCTCGCCGTCTGCGAGGGCCTGGTCGAGCTGGTTCAGCGGCGTCTCGCCCGCGCCATCGACGAGAACGCGGTCGAAGTCGGCAAGCGCGTCATACCCGGTCGTTCCCGCGGTCGCCCACTCGGGCGGCAACTGCTCGCGGCCCTCGAGAATCTTCTCCACGAGCACATAGCGATGACCGGTGAGTTCGCCCAGCCGGTCGAGGTAAGCGCCGGGGTCACGAAGGCCGTCGGGATGATCGACTCGCAGCCCATCGGCCAGACCCTCGCTGAACCATCGCGCGATCTCGACGTGTGACTCGTCGAACACCCAGGGCTCTTCGACGCGGATGCCCGCCAGCGAGTTCACCGCGAAGAATCGCCGATAGTTCAAGTCGTAGTCGGCCCGGTGCCAGTTCACGAGTTCGTAGTGCTGGCGGGAATGCACTGTCACGGCATCCGCCCCGTCTGAAAACGTGCCGGGAGCGAGTGGGTAACGGTTCTCGAAGTAGTGCAGCTCGTTGTCGACGACGGTGAGGTCGTCGAGAGAGTCGTCGCCGAGCACCGGAATGCGCACCTTGCCGCTACCGAACTGCCAGTCGATGTCGAAGGCGGCCGCATAGCGAGACGATTGGCCGTGCTCCAGTACATCCCACCACCACGGATTGACGGCTGGAGTCGCGACGCCCACGTGATTCGGAACGATGTCGATCAGCACGCCCAGACCCTGTGCGCGAGCGGCGGCGACGGCCGCGGAGAGGCCTGCTTCGCCGCCACGCGCGGGGTCGATACGGCGGTGGTCGATGACGTCGTAGCCGTGGTCTGAGCCAGCCTCTGCCTCGAGCAACGGCGAGAAGTAGACCCAGTCTGCGCCGAGGTCGTGGATGTACGCCGCAGCGTCGGCCGCATCAGTCAGCGTGAACGCCGAGGTGATCTGCAACCGGTAGGTCGAGCGGGGTACACGCATCGAGGGCTCTTCTTTCATCAGGAGGGTGTCGACAGGGGGTAACGGGGTGCTGTTGTGAGGTTCACCGGGCGGCGGGCGAGGGTACGCCTTTCTCGGCGTGCGGCATCAGCCCGCCGACGGTCGGTTGGCGGGAATCACGGGCACGGCGCCCGTCATGCTGCTGAGCGAGGCGGCGACCGAGTGATCGGGGTCGGGAACGTCGTGGCGATGCGCTCGCAGCACCATGATCGACTTGGGAAAGACGGTGACGACGTCGCCGGGCGTGCTCGGAGCTTCGTCTGTGGCCTGACCTGCGGTGTCGATCACCACATCCCACGCGGTGCCGTACTCGGCGCTCGGCAGCGTGAACGGCACCTCCACGTCGTCGGCGTTGAAGTAGAGCAAGAAGTTGACGTCAGTCACCCGCTCGCCGCGGTAGTCACGCCCGCGAATGCCCTGCCCGTTGAGGTAGACGCCCACCGAGCGGCTGAGCGGGGTGTCCCATTCTTCGGGCTCCATCTCGCGGGCCTCGGGGTTCAGCCACACGATGTCGGGCAGCGGCTCGCCGCGGCCTCGCCGCACAGGCCTGCCATCGAAGAATCGGCTGCGGCGGAAGGTCGGATGCTCTTTTCGCAGACGCATCACGGCTGAGGTGAACTCGATGAGCGGTTCGTCGGCCCGCTTCCAGTGCACCCACGAAATCTCGTTGTCTTGTGCGTAGGTGTTGTTGTTGCCGTTCTGAGTTCGGCCGAGTTCATCGCCATGCAGCAGCATCGGTACACCCTGCGAAAGCAGCAGCGTCGCGAGAAAGTTGCGCTGCTGGCGTGCTCGCAGGCCGCGAATGGCCGGGTCATCGGTGGGGCCTTCGGCTCCACCGTTCCAACTGCGGTTGCTCGACTCACCGTCGTTGCCGTTCTCGCCATTGGCGTCGTTGTGCTTTTCGTTATAAGAAACGAGGTCGGCCAGCGTGAACCCGTCGTGCGCCGTGACGAAGTTGATGGATGCCACGGGGCGCCGCCCCGAGTGCTCGTAGAGGTCGCTCGACCCGGTGAAACGAGAAGCGAACTCGCCGAGGGTCGACGGCTCTCCGCGCCAGAAGTCGCGCACGGTGTCGCGGTACTTTCCGTTCCACTCCGACCACTGTGGAGGGAAGTTACCCACTTGGTAGCCACCAGGCCCGACGTCCCATGGCTCGGCGATGAGTTTGACCTGCGACACCACCGGGTCTTGCTGCACGAGCTCGAAGAAAGTGGAGAGGCGATCGACATCGTAGAACTCGCGCGCGAGTGTTGATGCGAGATCGAATCGAAAACCGTCGACGTGCATCTCGATGACCCAGTAGCGAAGGGAATCCATGATGAGCTGCAGCGAGTGCGGGTGCCGCACGTTCAGGGTGTTGCCTGTGCCGGTGTAGTCCATGTAGTAGCGCTTGTCATCATCCATCAAGCGGTAGTACGCCTCGTTGTCGATGCCGCGAAACGAGATGGTGGGGCCGAGGTGGTTGCCTTCAGCGGTGTGGTTGTACACAACATCGAGAATGACTTCGATATTGGCCGCATGTAAGGCCTTGACCATTCCCTTGAACTCTTGCACCTGCTGGCCGCGTTCGCCGGCAGACGAGTATGCGCTGTGCGGGGCGAAGAACCCGATCGTGTTGTAGCCCCAGTAGTTATGCAGCCCCTTGTCGAGCAGAGTGGAGTCTTGCACGAATTGGTGTACCGGCATGAGCTCGATGGCGGTGATGCCGAGGCGCTGCAGGTGCTCGATGGTCGCCGGATGCGCGATACCCGCGTAGGTGCCGCGCTGGTCTTTCGGAATCTCGTGATTGAGCTCGGTGAGACCCTTCACGTGAGCTTCGTAGATGATCGTTTCGTTGTACGGTACCCGCAGCTCACGGTCGCCCGACCAGTCGAAGAAGGGGTTGATGACGACCCCGTACATCATGTGCTTGGCCGAGTCGAGGTCGTTCTCGCTGTCGGGGTCGCCGAAGTTGTAGGCGAACAACGACTGATCCCAGTCGATGGAACCGCTGGTGGCCTTGGCGTAGGGGTCGAGAAGCAGCTTGTTTGGGTTGAAGCGCAGGCCGTTCTTGGGGTCGTACGCCCCGTAGACTCGATAGCCGTAGCGTTGGCCGGGCTGCACCTGAGGCAGGTAGCAGTGCCAGACGAAAGCGTCGACTTCGTTCAGCAGAATGCGCGTTTCGGCGCCTTTCTCGCCGAAGAGGCAGAGCTCTACTTTTTCGGCTCCTTCACTGAAAATGGCGAAGTTGGTGCCGCTACCGTCGAAGGTTGCTCCGAGCGGGTAGGCAGATCCGGGCCAGCTGTCCACAAATGACTCCTGTTGAGTTGTCGGTACTACTGAAGAGGGGCGGCGACGATGTGCGCCGTGCCTGAAGCGTGAGCGGCTGGAAGTGCCGCGTCGAGGTGCGGAGCGATCTCGCTCGCGATGAAGTCGAGATGCTCGAGATCGGTGAGGTCGAGCACCTGAAGATAGAGCCGTTCGACGCCCTGCTCGCGCAGCCAGCCGATACGGTCGATGACCTCGGCTGCGGTGCCCGAGATGCCGTGCTCGCGCAGCTCTGCCGGCTCGCGCCCGATCGCCGCTGCGCGCCTGCCGAATTTGGCCTCGGTGCTGCCTGTCGCGATCACGAGCGCGGCGGAGTACACCAGGCTATCTGGCTCACGCCCGACCGCCTCGCAGGCTGCTCGAACCCGACCGAACTGCCGAGCGATGTTCGCCAGCTCAGGAAAGGCCTGGTTGTATTCGGCAGCGAAGCGCGCCGCGAGTTTCGGTGTTCGGCTCGGCCCATTACCGCCCACGATGACAGGCAACGGCGACTGAACCGGTTTCGGCAGAGCAGGGGAGTCGGTCAGCTGATAGTGCGTGCCGTCGAACGAGTAGGTCTCGCCGACCGGCGTCGACCAGAGGCCGGTGACGATGGCGAGTTGCTCTTCGAGCAGGTCGAAACGTTTTTCAGGAAACGGGATGCCGTAGGCCTCGTGTTCGGCCTTGAACCAGCCGGTGCCGAGGCCGAGTTCGGCCCTGCCGCCCGACATCTGATCGACCTGCGCTACTTGAATGGCGAGGATGCCCGGGTACCGGTAAGTCACACTCGAGACGAGCGTGCCGAGCTTGATGCGGCTGGTCTCTCGGGCGAGGCCTGCCAGGCTGGTCCAAGCGTCGGTGGGCCCGGGCAGGCCGTCGCCGCCCATGGTGAGGTAGTGGTCTGAGCGAAAAAAGGCGTCGAAGCCGAGCCGCTCGGTCGCCTGTGCGACAGCAAGAAGATCGTCGTAACTCGCGCCCATCTGGGGTTCGGTGAAGATACGCAACTGCATGCCTTCAGCCTGACACACTTCTGACGGCGGCCGAGTGGGCTTGAATCCCACTGTACAGATGTGACAAGGCCACGCGGTTGTGGAGGAGAAGAGCCTGTCGACGGGGGGTGCAGGTCTCGCCAATTGTCTCGGAACGCGCGGCCACCGATGTCGCGGAGTCAGGCAGAGCGGAGTCTCACCCGGTGCCACGTGGTCGGCGCGGGGCCGAACCCCACGCGCATCCGGTCGTGGTTCGACGGTTTTGCCGCGTCGTAGAGCACGGTCACTGCGCCATTCGCTTGCGCCAAGGTGAACGTCATGGCGCCCGAGCGGGGAGTCAGGCTGCGCGAGACCCCGTCGGTCGCCGTGAACGAAATAATGGTCACGGTCTTGGTGATTCTCGAGATGAGACCCGCAGACAAGGGCGGCGCGACGGTGATGGCCTGACCGCGCGTTCGGGTGCCGTTGTGGTTCAGCCAGCTCTCGGTCATGCGTCGATGCGCGTAAACCGCCAAAAACAGCACGGCCACAAAAACAGCGATGGCGAAAATAATCAGCGGCATGAGACCTACAGAATATGGGATACTGGGCGCAACACGGGAGTCCGGTGAGCCGGGCTGAGAGGAAGGTTCTCAACCTTCGACCGTCGAACCTGATCTGGATCATGCCAGCGCAGGGAGGACAAACACTCTCCGAGCCGTCGAAGTTCGAGTTGACCGCCGTTTCACGCGAGTACATCGCTGACGGGCATCCTGAACCCGGCGTCTCACAACCCGTGCCCTCACAATTCGTTTCAACGAAAGGGCACGAACAGTGCAAACGACAACTGCATCACTGAAAGTCGCATCGGCCGCCGCTACCGGAAGGTACCGCTGGCGGGTGGTCGACATCATCGTGGCCAGCGTCATCGGCGTGGCGTCGGGGCTTGTCTTCTGGGGGTGGGATCAGGCGTGGACCCCGCTGAGCGCTCCGCTCGAAGCCCTGGCGCCGGGGCTCGGCGCGCTGCTCGGCGGCGGCTGGCTGTTCGCCGGCGTGCTGGGTGGGCTGATCATCCGCAAGCCGGGTGCGGCGCTGTATACCGAGGTGCTTGCAGCCGTGGTGTCGGCGATCGTCGGCACCCAGTGGGGCATTCTGACCTTGCTGTCGGGCGTGGTGCAGGGTCTTGGCGCCGAGATTGTGTTCGCGCTGTTCTTGTACGCGAACTACAAGCTGTACGTGGCCATGCTGGCCGGCGCTGGCGCGGGACTCGCGCTCGCCATCAACGACCTGATCGTGTCGTACCCCGGGTCAGACACGCCGTTCATCGTGATCTACACGGGGTCGTCGATTCTCTCAGGCATCGTGCTCGCCGGGGTGCTCTCGTGGCTCGCGATGCGAGGGCTCGCGCGAACGGGCGCACTCTCGCGCTTCGCGGCCGGCCGTGAGGCGTCGGTGCGGGTCTAACCCGTGCAACTCTCTGGCCGCGTGGTCGGCGGGGTCGGCGTCAGCGCGCGAGGCTGGGGGTGGCGGCACGCGGGCCGCGCGGCGTGGGCCGTGAGCGAGCTCGACCTCGAGATCGAGGCGGGCGATCGCGTGTTGCTGCTCGGGGCGTCTGGGGCGGGCAAGTCGACGCTCATCTCTGCGCTCGCCGGGGTGCTCGGTGGCGCCGACGAAGGCGAGCAGGCCGGCTCGCTGCTGGTGGGCGACAGCCGGCCAGAGGATGCCCGGGGCAGGGTCGGTCTGCTGCTGCAAGACCCCGATTCTCAGGTGATGCTCGCGCGGGTCGGCGACGATGTCGCCTTCGGCTGCGAGAACCTCGGCGTGCCGCGTGACGAGATTTGGCGGCGAGTCGGTTCGGCTCTGGATGCGGTCGGGCTTTATCTGCCACTGTCTCACCCGACGTCCGAATTGTCGGGCGGGCAGAAGCAGCGGCTCGCGCTCGCGGGCGTGCTCGCGATGCAGCCGCAGCTGTTGCTGCTCGACGAGCCGACCGCGAACCTCGACCCGCAGGGCGCGGTCGAGGTGCGTGACTCGGTGGCGCGCGTCTTGGAGCATTCCGAGGCGACTTTCGTGGTGATCGAGCACCGCGTGGAGATCTGGCGGCACCTCGTGCAACGGGTCATCGTGTTGGCGCCGGGCGGGGGAGTGCTGGCCGACGGCTCGCCCGACGCCGTACTCGGTGCGCGCGGGGCCGAGCTCGCGGCATCCGGAGTCTGGGTACCCGAGTACCCGCCGCCCCTGCCGGCCCGCGCTCGTGCTCGCGGTACCCGACACAATTCGCCTGTGGCAGCCGAGGCGCTCACCCGACCCGACGGCGGCGTGGCGCTGAGTGAGGCCGTTACGTCGAATAGAGGCCGCTATACCGGCCTCAACTCGCCGCAGCAGTCTCACTTCTCGCAAGCGGGCCCGGCCGCAGCAGCCGCGTGCGAGGCGCCGGGCTCAGATCGCGCCGAGGCGGCAGCACGTGGGGCGGCAGCGTCGTTTGCGGCGAGCGCGGCGGCGGCAGGGGCGGGAGCGTCGTTTGCGGCGAGCGCGGCGGCGGCAGGGGCGGGAGCGTCGCCAGGTGTCTTGGGGGGCTCGGTCGCGAGCGCGCCGACCGCGTCGCTGCTGCGCGCGCGGCAGCTCGCGGTGGCGCGGGCGAAGGGGCATGCCGTGGCCGCAGGGCTGACGCTCGACGTCGAGGCGGGCCGCGCCCTCGCCATCACCGGCGCGAACGGAGCCGGAAAGTCGACGCTCGCGCTCACGCTCGCCGGGCTACTGGCGCCGGCCGGAGGCACCCTCGAAGCCAGCGAGGCGTTCGCGAGCGGTGCGGCGGCCGAACCCATCCGATGGAAGTCGAAGCAACTCCTCACCCGCGTCGGAACAGTCTTTCAAGACCCCGAACACCAATTTCTGGCGCAAACCGTTCGCGATGAGCTGGCGGTCGGCCCGCGGGCCCTCAAGCTGGCCCGCACCGAGATCGACGAACGCGTCGACGAGTTGCTCGAACGACTCCGCCTGACCCGACTGGCCGCAGCGAACCCGTTCACCCTCTCAGGCGGCGAAAAGCGGAGGCTCTCGGTGGCGACGGTGCTGGCAACCCGCCCCGCGCTGCTGGTGCTCGACGAACCCACCTTCGGCCAAGACTCGCGAACGTGGGCCGAACTCGTGGCTCTTCTCGCCGAACTGCTCGACTCCGGCACGGCACTCGTCGCCGTCACCCACGACGCCGCGTTCGTCGACGCACTAGCCGACGACGAGTTCCGGATGCTCGGCAACCCCACCCCTTCGCCCACCGCGCCACCGTCGTCGGCCCCCACGCGAACCGCCGCCGCGCCCGCGCCCATCCTCACCGATCCAGCGCCCGCCGCACCCGCACCCGCCGCCATTCGTGCCGCCGCGCAGGCGCCCGCCGCACCCGCGCCCGCGGCCACAGAGCGCCGCCCATGAGCATCCTCACCCCGCACCGCGGAACGCAGGCCGTCTACGCCATCAACCCCGTGGCGAAGATCGGCGCCGCGTTCGTTCTGAGCCTGACGCTGATCTTGTCGATCGACTGGGTTTCGGCGGCCGTCGCGCTGGTGCTGGAGGGCATCCTGTTTCTGTGGGCAGGGCTCACCCCGAAAGTATTCTTCTGGCGCACGCTGCCCGTCTGGATCGCCGCCCCGGCGGCCGCGCTCACCACGATTCTGTACGGCCGGCCCTCGGGCGAGACGTACTTTCAGTTCTCGCTGATTCATATCACCGACGGCTCGATCGAACTCGGCATCGCAACGATGTTGCGCGTGCTCGCCATCGGGCTGCCGGCCGTGGTGTTGTTCGTCACCGTCGACCCCACCGACCTCGCCGATGGGCTCGCCCAGGTGCTGCACCTGCCGAACCGGTTCGTGCTCGGCGGTTTGGCAGGGTTACGGCTGATGGGTCTGTTTCTCGACGATTGGCGATCGCTGAAACTCGCTCGCCGCGCGCGGGGCGTCGGAGATTCGGGGCGCATCCGCAGGTTCGCCAGTCTGGGTTTCGCGTTGCTGGTGCTCTCGATCAGGCGCGGCAGCAAACTCGCCACGGCGATGGAAGCGCGGGGCTTCGGATCGCGCATCAAACGAACCTATGCGAGGGAGTCGACCTTCGGCTGGCGCGAGGTGCTTCTCATGGTGATTGCGGCCGCTGTTGCAGTGACAGCGGTGAGCGTCTCGGTGTCAACGGGGCACTGGAATTTCATCGGCAGCACCGGCTGAGCGCGTGCGCTGCGCCGTCTGGCGCTACGGTGGAAGCATGACAGACACAGCTCCGACCCCCTCGAACTACACCGTCGAATACGTTGACGGCCCCCTGAAAGGCCAGATCGACCAGCGGATTCTCATCGGCGGCGACTACGACAAGACGTTCGGCGTCATCGCACTCGTCGACGGTATCGAGTCGAACTTCGAATACACCGTCGTCAGCACCCGCGAACTCAACGGCGAACTGCACGTGAGCTACTCGTTCGAGCCGAAAGAAAGCGACCCGTTCGCCAGCGACGAAGACGACACCGACCTCGGCGAGGCTCTCGTCTAACCCTTGCGTCGAGGGCGCTATTTGCGCGCGTCGAGAAACGCCTGAATGACCGGAATGGGGTGAGTCAGCCGCCACAACGGCCCCGGGTCGGTGAGCGGCTGGCTGAGTTTCAGGCCTACACTCAGCGGCCCATCTGGTAGCGCGAAGGTGACGGTACCGGCCGAGGTGCTGCCGAGCGCGGTGGTCAGAGGCACTGCTGTCACCGTGTGGGTGACGGGGGTGTTCGCCCAGATCATCCGCGAGTCACCAGCGATGGCGACGCCGTCGGCTGATTGACCCCAGGCCGTGCTGTAGTGAACGAACGAGTCGCCGGCGGTGACCACCGTTGTCGGTTTGAGGTTGGCGGATGCACTGGCGAGCAACGCGGTCATGTCGCCGTTCAGCGTGTCGTAGTCGGGCTCGCGCAGCATTGCTCCGTAGAGCGTGACGGTGGTGGCAGCCGCGCCGTTAGAGGCCGATGACCCGCCGCTTGCCGTACCGCTGGCGCCGCCCGCCGCGCCACTCGCGCCGCTCGCGGCATCTGCACCCGGCACGCTCACCACAGCTTGGTAGAGAAAGCACAGCCCGGCTTGGTCGGTGTAGCTGAGCGAGAGCCCGGTAACGCCGTCGGTCGGCAGATAGACGGCCAGGTTACTCACGTACCTCCCGCCGTTCACCGTGACGCCTGTCTGCCCCATGATCTCGGCGATGACGGGGTTAGCGAACGCGAGTTGGGCGATGCGGGTGAGATCGGATGCTGTGCCCACCGAATTGCTCGAAAGCCCTGTCGCGTCGACCACGCTCGTGCCGGTGAATCCGTTCTTCGCCAGCCACGCGTTCGCGGCGGTCACGTAGCCGTCGACGGAGCCGAATGCCCACCGCGCCAGGGCATCGCTGTGGTTGTTGCTCGAGCCCATGAGCATCGCCTGCAGCATGTCGCGCTGCGTCCACGTTTCGCCGGCGATGAACGAAACCGCGCGGGCGCTCTGGGCGATGTAGGAGATGTAACCGGCGTAGTCTTCGGGCGAAATGATGATGTTCGCGCCTTGCGTGCCCGAATCCATGGGCTTTGCGTCGAGCACGACGAGGGCAGTGATGACCTTGGCCGTGCCGCCGAGCGGAACGGGGTCGCTGATGCCTGACGACGCGAGCACGGCCGTGCTGCCGTCAGCGATGATGCCGCTCGCGCCAGTCTGCGGCAGGGTGGGCGGCGCCGGGGGAGTGAGTGTGTTGTCGGCGCCGAGAACGGCGGCTGTGGCTGCCGGCAACGGCCCTACGAGGGTGATCGGCCCATATACGCCGACGGCGAGGATGATCAGCGCCCCCACCCCGATGAAAATGCCGCGCCGTATTCGTCGCGCAACACCAGAGGCCATGCTCCAGGCTAACCCGGCCCCACGTCAGCGCCCGCCCGCCTCGCCCGAGCCTGGTAGATGTGGCCGGTGAAGTGCACACTGGAAGGGTCGCATAAGCGCCGCGCCGCACGACGGAAGGACATGCCGTGAACAGTCTTCTCACCCCGGTTGACCCGCCGCAGTTGTACCGCAGCCCGGCTTTCGCGCAGGGCATGATCGTTGCCGCTGGCCCCACGCTCTACGTCGGCGGCCAGAACGGAACCGACAACACCGGCGCCTTACTCGACGGGCTCGGGCCGCAGACCGAGCAGGCGATGCGCAATCTGCTCGCCGTGCTCGCCGAGGCAGGCAGCGGGCCCGAGCACGTGGCCAAGCTCACCATCTACCTGGCAACGGGAGTCGACCCAAGCGAGGCCTTCGCGGCCACGCGGTCGGTCTGGGGCGACCATCGCACGACGGTGACCGTGCTCACGGTCACGCCGGCTCGCCCGGGTGCCCTCGTCGAGATCGACGCGGTGGCCGCCATTCCACCCTCGACTTCGTGACGGTACCGCCCCGACGGTGCCGCCCCGACGGCGCCGCCCCCACCGCACCGGGCTGACCACCGCGCCGCCCCCACCGCACCGGGCTGACCACCCACCGCGCCGCCCAAGGCTCGAGCTCAGGCCCAGCCGAGCTCGTGCAGGCGCTCGTCGTCGATTCCGTAGAAGTGGCCGATCTCGTGCACGAGGGTGATGTGAACCTGCTTGCGCAGTTCGGCGAGATCGGCCGAGATCGAGAGCAGCGGCTCGCGGTACAGCACGATGCGGTCGGGCAGTTCGCCGAAACCGTAGTCGGCGCGCTGGGTGAGCGCGACTCCCTCGTAGAGTCCCAGGGTGTCGAGCGTGCCGTTCTCGGGGCGGTCTTCGGTGACGAAGACGACGTTCTCGAGCCCGTCGACCATGTCGTCGGGCAGCAGGTCGAGTTCGGCCACCACAAGGGCTTCGAACGCCGATGAGTCGAGATCGAGCATCCGGAGCCTCCCGACTCGACAAAAAATGAGTGACCCGAAGCCGGGCCACTCATTTCATTCGGTGGGGTGAGTAACGGGGCTCGAACCCGCGGCCTCCTAGACCACAACCAGGCGCTCTGCCAACTGAGCTATACCCACCATGCGAGCCTCGCGTGAGCAAGGCACCGTGACCAAGCGCAAGCCAGGCAACTCAGAAAGTCTATTACAGCTTTGCAGCGAATTCGTTCACAACGTCAGCGGCGATCACTTTGAGGTCTGCCGAAGCGGGCCCGGGCGGCGCCACGAAGATGGCTTTGCGGTAATACTCGAGCTCTCGAATCGACTCGAGAATGTCGGCGAGGGCGCGGTGCCCGCCGTCTTTCGCGGGCGCGTGAAAGTAGATGGGTGGAAACCAGCGGCGCGCCAGCTCTTTGATCGATGAGACGTCGACGCTGCGATAGTGCAGGTGGGCATCCACTCGGGGCATGTATTTGGCGAGAAACATACGGTCTGTGCCGATGGTGTTGCCCGCGATGGGCGCTTTCAGCTCGTTGGGCACGAACTTCAGAATGTATTCGAGCACCTCGAACTCGGCCTCGGCGAGGCTCACGCCCTCGGGAATCAGCTTGTCGAGCCCCGAGGTTGCGTGCATGTTGCGCACGAAGTCGTTCATGTTCGCCAGAGCCGAGTCGTCGGGCTTGATGACGATGGTGAAGCCGGGGTCGAGCAGGTTCAGGTCGAAGTCGGTGATGACCACCGCCACCTCGACGAGTTCGTCGACAGCGAGGTCGAGGCCGGTCATTTCACAGTCGATCCAGACCAGACGGTCTGTTGATGCACTCATGCCTCGAGTCTATCCGGCGCCCCTGTCGGCGGCGGTGCTCCCGAAAACGGCGGCGAATCTGACCAGGCGGGCCGCTATGGCCGTCGCTGTGCAGGAATCGCCTCCGTTTCGCTCGAGGCGAGGCCCCGGGTGGCGGGCTCAGGCGGCGACGAGCTGCGAGATACGCACGGTGTTGCCCGAGGGGTCGCGAAAAGCGCAGTCTTTGGGCCCCCAGGCCTGCTCGATGGGCTCTTGCAAGACTTCGGCTCCGGATGCTCGTACCTTCTCGAAGGTGGCGTCGACGTTATCGGTGGCGAAGATGAGAATCGGCAACGAACCCTTGGTGAGCAGCTCTTGCATGGCATCACCGTCGGCCTGCGAGCGGCCGGCGTGCGGTTCAGACAGCACGATCTGAAGGTCGGGCTGGTCGTCGCTGCCGATGGTCACCCATCGGAACCCGCCGTTCGAAACGTCGTTCACCACTGTGAGGCCGAGGGCGTCGCAGTAGAACGGCAGCGATTCGTCGACGTCGTTGACGGTTACTTGGCTGTACTGGAGTTGGATTGTCATGACCCCAACGCTAGATCGCGGTAACCGCCAGCACTTCTTCATTTCTGCTCGATGCCGGTTTCGATGCCGGTTTCGGTGCCTGTGTCGATGCAGCCGCCGAGGGCCGCGCCGCTTTGACCGGCCGGGTGCGCAGCATGGCTTCGCGCGTCGGCATGGCACGAACAGCGTCGTGTTCGCGCAGCCGGTACGAGCTCGGAGTTTCACCGGTGAGCTCGGTGAATCGCGAACTGAACGAGCCGAGCGACGTACAGCCGACCGTCATGCACGCATCGGTCACGCTCATTCCGTTGCGCAGCAGCGCCATGGCGCGTTCGATTCGCCGGGTCATCAGGTAGCCGTAGGGAGTCTCGCCGTATGCGGCCCGAAACTGCCGCGAGAAGTGGGCGGGTGACATCAGCGCACGCTGAGCCATGGTTGGTACGTCGAGCGCCTTGGCGTATTCGCGATCGATGAGGTCGCGCGCCCGGCGCAGATGCGCCAGATTGCTGATCTCCTGCGGTGTCATGGCACGAGAGTAGCACTCGCTCCGCTCGCCGCCTGGGTATCTCAGCAGATGCCTTAGCATCGAAGGCATGCAACGAGGTGCCGGAACGGCGCGGCTGACCGACCAGACCACCGCCGTCTCGAGCGACGTGCGGCGGCACAACCTCTCGATCGTGGCCAGCTTTCTCGCCGCCAACGGCCCGCACTCGCGCAGCCAACTCGCTGCCGCCACCGGCCTCACCCGCGGCTCGGTCACCGCCCTTGTCGGTGCGCTGATGGATGCCCGGCTGGTCACCGAATCGACTGAAACTCTCGAGCCACCGAACGACACGGCCCCCGCCAAGGGTCGCCCCAACACGCTGCTCGAGCTTTCGGGTGACCACCTCGCGATTCTCGCGCTGCAACTCGACGCCGAGAGTGTGACCGCCCTGCTGACAACGGTCTCGGGCGTGCCTCTGCTTCGTATCGTCGAGAATCACGGGCGCCCGATGGGTGACCCCGAGCGTGTACTCGAGGTGTTGGCCGCAGTGCTGGTGCGGGCGCTCACCGAGAGCGAACTCATTCACCGAGCCATTGCCGATCTGACCGTGGTCGTGTTTGCTCCGGTAGCGGGCGACCCGCCTATGGTGCGGGGAGACAGCGATCTCGACTGGCTGGCGGTCGACGTGATCGGTGCTCTTCGAGCCCGCATTCCAGATCTCGACACTGTGGCCGCGACCATCCGGCTCGTCTCCGACGGTGGCCTTGCGGCGCTCGCTGAGTTCGAGCAGCTCGATGACGTGACCGATCTGCTCTACCTGAAAAGCAACTCGGGCATCGGCGGCGCCAGCATCATCGCTGGTGAGTTGATGCTGGGCTGGCAGGGTATGGCCGGGGCGTTCGGGCATCTCGCTCTCTACCCGCAAGGCAGCGTGTGCGCTTGCGGTCAACGCGGCTGCCTGGTCACGCTGGCCGGCCCCGACGTGGTGCTTGCCGCGGCCGGCCTGAACGATGTGCAGAGCAGCGAGGGGCTCTCGGTGGCGCTTGCTGAGTTCGTGACACGGGTGCGCAGGGGGGAGCCCCGGGCATCCGCTGCCTGGGCCAATGCGGTGAACTGGATCTCGCTGGCGCTGCACATTCTCGTGAACGCGACCGACCCCGAAGTCATCGTCTTGGGCGGTTTCTGGGCTGAACTGCGTGACGAGATTGCGGCGCAGTTCGCCCTCGGCGGCCCGACCGTGTTCTCTGAGTCGCAGTTTCGGCACCCACCCGTTCTGGCGGGCGTTCTGGGTGCCGATGCTGCTCTGCTCGGTGCCATTCGCAGCGCGCGCGATCGGCTGCTTGCCGATCCGCTCGCGCCCGGGCATTCACAGGCCACAATAGATTGAATTAATTCAACGCTTGAATTAATTGCTCGAATGAGGCATCATCTGAATCGAGTGATGCGCGTATCTGCACGAAACCGACCGAAATCGTTGCATCACGTCACTGAATCTCAACGATGAGGAGTGTCGTGTCTACCCACCTACCCGAACGCCCAGCCGTGGTACCGGCCGAAGCCACCTTCGACCCACCCGTCGTGGCCGCCAGAGACGAACAGATCGATCCGCTGATCGACCCCGCCGAAGCCGGAATCGCCGATGATGCCGACCAGAGCGGCACGCAGAGCCCGCGCGGCCGTCGCCCGCTATTGCCCTCGCTTGCGATCACCTCGCTGGTGCTGATCGCCACCTACGCCGGTTTGGTCGCCGTGCTGTTGCCGAACCAGGTTGCGGGCATCGATCCTGTCAACAAGGTCAGCAACCTGGCCATCGTCACGTCGGTCTCGTTCATCTGCACACTGTTCGCGCAGCCGATCGTGGGCGCGTTCAGCGATCGCACGCGGTCTCGCATGGGCCGTCGGGCGCCATGGATGGTCATCGGCACCGCCATCGCAGCGGCCCTGTTGATCGGGCTGGGGTCGCTCACCTCCATCATCTGGATCACGGTGTTCTGGGCGATCATCCAGGTGTCGCTGAATGCGATGCAGGGCCCGTTCTCAGCCATCGTGCCTGACCGTTTCGCCCGCAGCAAGCGGGGTGCGGCGTCGGCGATGGTGGGCGTCGGAACGACTGTCGGCGCCACCGCAGGAGTCATTGCCGCCGGTGCTCTGGCCGCCCAGTTCGGCATTGCCTACGCAGGCTTCGGCATCGCCGTTCTCGTGGTCACCCTGTTGTTCGTGGTGTTCAACCGCGACTTCTCGTCGAAGAACCTCGAACTGGCACCGTTCCGCTGGAAGGTCTTTTTCGCCGGATTCTGGATCGACCCGCGAAAGCACCCCGACTTCGCCTGGGCGTTCTCGGCACGATTCCTGTTCATTCTGGGCTACTGGGCGGCGTTCACCTACCAGTTGTTCATTCTGACCGACTACATTCACCTCAGCCTCAGCGAGGCCAATGCAGACATCGGTCTGCTCGCCGTGGCCTCGTTGGTCACGACGGTCGTCTCTGTACCTCTGGGCGGATTGCTGAGCGACAAGCTCGGCCGCCGCAAGATCTTCATCTACCTCGCGTCGTTGTTCATGATTGTCGGGTTGCTCATGCCGCTGCTGCTGCCCAGCCTCACCGGCATGATTCTGATGTCACTCGTTCTCGGTTTCGGCTACGGGCTCTATCAGTCGTGCGATACCGCACTGATGACCGAGGTTCTGCCGGGCGGGGGAGTCGGGGCCGGTAAAGATCTCGGCATTCTCAATGTCGCAACCAATGTGCCTCAGGCGCTGAGCCCGATTCTGGCCGCCGTGCTCATCGGCACCAGCTTCGGCTACCCAGCACTGTTCGTATTCGCCATGATCTGCGTCGCCGTGGCGGCGCTGGTCATCATTCCCATCAGGAGCGTTCGATGACGTCAATCACTACCACCAGTTCACCGTCAGACCACACCGAGCACGGCCAGGCCGAGCCAGGCCACGGCGAGCATGCAGAGGCGCCCGTCGTTCACACGACAGCAGGTGCGGTTCGGGGCGTATGGCGCCCTGGTTCGGCCGCCTTTCTCGGCATTCCGTTCGCAGAGGCTCCGGTGGGTGAGCGTCGGTTCGGCGCGCCAGTGCCGCACGCGCCCTGGCCGGGCATTCGTGATGCCGTCGAGTTCGGTGCCACACCACAGCGGCGGGCGTTGCAAGAGGTCACGATCATCCCCGAGCCATCGATTGCCGGTGCGTCGACGCTGAATCTGAATGTGTTCACGCCGCGCCCCGGTGATGAGAGCGCTGGCCTGCCGGTAGTGGTGTGGATTCACGGCGGTGGCTTCGTTGCAGGCTCGCCCGCCAGCCCATGGTATGACGGAGCCGCGTTCAACCGCGACGGCGTGGTGACCGTGAATGTCTCGTACCGGCTCGGCTTCGACGGCTTCGGTTTCATCGAAGACGCCCCGCTGAACCGTGGTGTGCTCGACTGGATTCTCGCGCTCGAGTGGGTGCGTGACAATATTCGCGCGTTCGGCGGCGACCCCGCGCGCGTGACCATCGCCGGGCAGTCGGCCGGCGGCGGAGCTGTGCTCACGCTGCTTGCGGTGCCCAGCGCTGCACACCTGTTCGCGGGAGCCATTTCGCTCTCGGGGCCTGAGTCGAGCATCGCACTCGGCGAGGCCCAGGCGCTCGGCTATCGCGTCGCCGAACTCGGCGGGGTGCTGCCCACGCGAGCCGGCCTTTCGACCCTCGACGAGTCGACGCTGCTCGAGTTGCAGAATCGCGTAGCTGCTTTGTTCGCCGAGCCAGATACGGGCGGTGCGGATGATCGGGCCGCCCGCGCCGACTTCGACGCCGACCTGGGCGCGGTTGTGGCCGCTGACGCGCGTGCTTCTGACGGCGCCCCACCGCAGCGCTCGCTCGAACCGAATTCGCTCGAACCGAATTCGCCCGAGCCGAATCCACTCGATGCAATCGCCCGCTTTGCTACCACCGGACTCCGCTGGGTGCCCATCATCGACGGCGAGCTGGTGCCGACGACGGTCGAGCAGGCCTTCGCGAATGGCTCTATGGCGGGCAAAAGCGTGATGCTCGGCTGTACTGACAACGAGTTCAACATGATTCTGACGGCTCAGGCGCAGGCGTTGGCGGCTATTGCGCCCGTTGTCGCGCTGAGTGCGTTCGGCCTACCCGACGGTCGAGCCGAGGCCTACGTCGACGCCCATTCCGGCCTCGACACGGCGAATATGTTCGGCCAGTTCGTCACCGATACCATCTTTCGAAGCCACACCCGTCAACTGGGCGAAGCGCTGGCCGCAGCAGGAACCCCGGGCTGGCTCTACCGATTCTCGTGGCCGACACCCACCATGGGCAGTGCGGCTCACTGCATCGATGTGCCGTTCTTCTTCGACTGCCTCGACAGCGAGCGGGTTGATGCCCTGGTCGGGGCGAACCCTCCGCGCTCGCTTGCCAGTGACGTGCACGGGGCGGCCGTGCGATTCATTGCAGCGGCAGACCCTGGCTGGCCGCGATACGAAGCAGGAGAGCGCAGCGTTCGGCAATTCGACGCGGAGTCGAAAGTGTTGCCCGACGGATTCGGTGACGTTGCCGGGTTCAGTGCTGAACGGGTCAGTTAGCCGCGTCGGGCGAGTTTCGCCGAGAGCTGCGGCGGTGTCGCGATGGTCGCCGGTCGTGACGGGTCGGCTGCCGTTCGCTACCCCCGTTCGTTACCCGACGTTCGTCAGGCCTGCCCAGAGCAGATCGGTGGTGGCGGCGACTGCGGCCTCAGGGCTGACATCGCCGAGCATGTTTCCCGATGCGAGCAAGGCGATTCCGTGCAGCTGCGCGAAAGCTACGAGCGAGAGAAGGTCGGTGTCGCCGGGCGCGAGCACCCGGGCATCCTGAGCCTCGCGCAGCAGATCTCGGCAGGCCAGCATGCCCGCCTCGCCGACTTCGCTGAGTTCGGCGCTCGCGGTTTCTCGGTGTTTTGTGGCGTACATGAGCTGCAAGAGGTCTGGATGCTCGCGCGCAAAGCCCACGTACACCACTGCAACTCGGTCGAAGCGTTCGCGGTACGTTCCCGTGCTCGCTGCGGCCGCCGAGAGGGCGGCGTTCATGGTGGTGAACCCGTCGACCGCGAGGGCGTCGAGCAGGGCTTGCTTGTCGCGAAAGTGCCGTGCCGGGGCGCCGTGACTCACACCGATGTCTCGCGCCAGCTGCCTCAGCGAGAGGTTGTCAGCGCCCACTTCGGCGAGCGATGTTTCGGCGCGGGCGAGCAGGGCCTGGCGCAGGCTTCCGTGGTGATAGGCCTGCTCAGCGGGAGGGTCGGCGGTGGTCATGTAGCCATCTTAGCGACGAAGTGGGCATTGACAACATTGCTGTCATTGTCTACATTGTCTTCATGTCACTCAATTTCACGGGCCAAACGGCCCTCATCACCGGGGCGAGTTCGGGCCTCGGCGTCGAATTCGCTCGGGTGCTCGCCGCCCGCGGCGCCAACCTGGTTCTCGTGGCTCGCCGGAGCGACCGGCTCGAGGCACTCGCTGCCGAGCTGCGAACCGAGTTCGGCAGGGCGGTGACGCCGTACTCGCTCGATCTCACTCGATCGGGCGTGGGTGCAGAGCTTCACCAGGCTCTCGCCGAGCGAAACATCACCATTCAGACGCTCATCAACAACGCCGGCTTCGGCACCCATGGCTCGTTCGTCGACGAAGATTCCGCGCGTATCGCCAACGAAATTCAGCTCGACGTTGCGGCCGTGGTCGACCTCGCGAGAACGTTTCTGCCCGACCTGCTCGCGGCCGGCACCGGGGCGCTGGTCAATGTCGCCAGCACGGCGGGCTTTCAACCGCTGCCCGGCATGGCGGTTTACGGCGCGAGCAAGGCCTTCGTGCTGAGCTTCACCGAAGCGATCGCCCACGAGACGAGGGCGTCAGGGCTGAAAGTCATCGCGCTCTGCCCGGGTGCCACCGAGACCGAGTTCTTCGACGTCGTCGGCACAAAAGATGCTGCCGTGGGCGCTCTACAGACACCCGAACAAGTCATCGCTACAGCGATGCGGGCACTGGATGCTCGGCGCACGCCCGCGGTCGTGATCTCTGGCCGCGTGAACATGATCAGCTCGACGTTGGTGCGTCTGGTGCCTCGCCGCGTTGCGGTCGCTCTGGCCGCTCGCGCGGTGGCTGGCTCGGCGCATCCTGAGCCTGCAGCTGGTGATATTTCGGCTAGGGTCGGCGCGTAAAGCACCGACCCTGCCCAGATGACTTGGGTCAGCGCTTCGCGCGCGCCTTGGCGGCCTTTGCCTTGAGGGCGGCGCGGCTCGGGCCACGGCGCTTGTGAGGGGTGTCGATGGCGGCGAACAGCAAGCCACCGATCATGGCGAGGTTCTTCTGAAACTGCACGCGCTGCATGGCCCGGGCGGCGGGGTCTTCGATGGTCCAGAAGCCGTGACCGGCGATGGTGGTCGGAATCATCGAGCCGGTGATGACAAGGGCGGAGATGCGGGGGAATAGCCCCAGAGCAAGTGTGACTCCGGCGGCCGACTGAATGGCGCCGTTGACGCGCACGATCAGCTCGTCGTCTGCGGGCAGCACGGGCACCGCTTTGCGCATCACCGCAATGGTCGGGCCGGCCGCGCCCACCCGACCGCCGGGCGTTTTGGCCGCCTGAAAGCCGAGAATGGCGTAGGTCGAACCGGTGAGAAGTCGTGCCTTGGTGCGAATCACGGTGTCAAGAATCATTGTGGCCTCCAGCCCAAGCGCGCCGACCGGCACGCTCCACGGTCAAGTCAACGGCGCAATCACCATTGATAAGATATAACAGTAACGCAAGCAGAACTCGTCGTGCACATCATGGCATGCGAGAAGAGTGCTCTGCAAAAGCTCCGCGGGCTGGAGCCGGATGTCACGGGCCTAACTGTTCGGAGTGATGACGATTCGCTCTGAGGTGTGCTCGAAGTCGGCCCAGGCGGTTTCGATGTCGCTCAGAGCGTATGTTCTCGTGGTGAGGTCAAAGGTGCCGTCGGTGATGGCGGCGGCGAGTGCTGGCAGCTCGGCAACTATTTCGCGAGGACTCACCGAGCCTTGCCCACTGCCGACGATCTGAAGTCGGCAGGAGCGCAGTGCGGCCGACGGAATCGGTGCCACAGGCCCCGCGACTGAGCCGATTTCGATCCAGCTGAGGAGCCTCGACTCGTCGGCGCGGTTCGAGACCACGGCGGTCAGTGCCGCCGCCATCGGCTCGCCCCAGAGGTAGTCGAGCACCACGTCGGTCTCCGTCGACGCGCGGCCGATGCGCTCGGCGATGTCGTCGGGAGTGCCCTCGAGCAGAACGGTGTCGGTCGCGCCGAGGTGGGTCAGAGCATCCAGTCGCTCGGCATCGCGGCCCACGGCGACGATCTGCCCTGCGCCGAAATGCTTAGCCACCTGCACCGCGATTCGGCCGGCGCTGCCTGTTGCCGCGAGTACCAGAACGTTCTGACCCGCCGAGAACGATATGCGCTGCCGCAAGGCGACCCACGATGACATGGCGGGGTTCATGGCAGCCGCGACGGCGACGGGGTCTGAGTCGTCGGGCAGAACCACGCTTCGCCGTGTGTCGATCACGGTCTGTTCGGCCATCGAACCGAACGTGGTGTCGGACAGTACGAAATAGCGCAGCAGTCCGTCGGCGCCCCGGCCCACCCCGTCGACTCCCGGAATCAGAGGGAGCTCGTCGGTGCTGGTGTAGTGCGACCCGCTCGCTTGCGAACGCACCCGGGGGTGCAGGCCTGCGGCGAGCACGTTCACCACCAGGTCATGCTCACTCGACGCCTCCGGAGCAGTGAAACGGCTGTAGCGCGGAGCCGAGTCGAACGATGTGACAACGCCTGCGAACATGAAATCCTCCATACTTTCTGGGGCTCGAGAAATCCACGCTCTCGGGCCTGGTCGATCGTGCCGAGAAGCGCGGACTGCTCGCACGCGCGGTCAGCCCCACCGACAAGCGTGCCGTCGATGTGCTGCTCACGCCGGCTGGTGTCGAACTCGCCGAGCCGATGTTCGCGCAGGCCGCCGATTCGCTGCGACCGCTGACGAGCGAATTGGGCGCCGCAGATCAGGTGCGCCTGCAGAAGTTGCTGGCGGTTATGTTGACCGGCACTTTATCGACCCCAGCCTCGCGGGGCAAGCACTGACGCTCGAGATGTGGCCGACCGAGAATGATCACATGGGTATTTTCATCGGCATCATCATTCTCGGAATCATTCTGCTCGTGCTCGGTGTCGCCGTAGAGGCAGCGAAGATTCTCATCTACATCGGCATCGCGGTCATCGTGATCGGCCTCATCGTCGCGTTGCTGCGTTACATTCGCTCTCGCGCCTGACGCGCCGAGCGCTGGGCGTCACGCGTCACGTGCGCCGCACCGTGTGGGCCGTAAGTGTCACTTCGCACCCGCGAAGCCGCACTTACGGCCCGCACGATGCGCGCTAGTCAGCAGTCGCGTTCGCGCGCTGGGCGGCCGTGAAGAAGACGCTGGGGGGCGCGCTCGGGCCGAAGGGCGCCGATGTGCCGCTCAGGCGAAACGCTTGCGGCAGGGCGCGGGCGGCGTGCCGCAGTGTCCGCCGCCAGAACGTGAGGCGGCGAAGGCCGAGAGCGTGCAGCGCCGGACCGTGGTCGATGGCCACGACGGTGGCCGCTCCCAGCGCGACGACCCATGCCGCCGCCGCTGCGACCCACCGTGTCACCATCGATGATCGCTCGAACCCGGCCCTGAGCTGGTCGATCTGAAAACGAATGTGCTCCACTTCGTCGGTGAGCACACGACGCGCCACACCGCGAAGCACCGGGTCAGAACTGCGCCCGAGCGCCTCGAAATATTCCATGGCCACGGTTTCGGCAATCAGAAACAGCGTTACTTCGGTTCGAAGGCCCATCAGGCGGCGCAGCACGACGAAAACCCCGTCAGTCCAGTCAGACGTGAGTCGTTCGGCCCCGAACCGGGTCAGCGCGCCGGCGAACAGTGCCGAATGCTTCTGCTCTTCGGCGATGAACAGAACGAGGGCAGCGTCGTACGAGGCGTCGTTTCGCCCGCGCGCCTTCGCCAACAGCCCCTTGCCTTCGCCGCTCTCGCCGAGTTCGAACTTCTGCAGCGAGTGAACGAGGGCAACCGTATCGGCGCCAGAGAGCACCGGCGTCGAAGCCCACGGAATACCTGCGTCGAGCCGTTCGTGCCGCTCAAGATTGGCTTCGAAATACGTCGCCCACGCGTCGAAGGTGTGCGATTCAGAGTGATTGTCGGTCGTCATTTCGGCTCCTCAGTGTCGGCGTACCGCTTCGGTTTATGGCCGAATCACTACGCTTGCGGTAGTCTTGCGATCGTTAACGTATCGAATATCGATATGAATTGCACGTTTTTCGATATGGAGAATCATGTCTCGCTCGCTTCTCGCCACTCTGCGCGTGCTGCTGATCGTGCTGTTCGCGGCGGCGCTCGCGGCCCAGGCCTTCTCGGGCATGCTCGCCTCGACGATTCTCGAAGGCTCGCCCGCTATGGTGCTGGTCGGCCTGATCGCGGCGGGTGCTCTCTGCGTCGAGGTGGTGCTTGTGAGTGTGTGGATGCTCGTGGCCATGGTCGAAGGTGGCAAACTCTTCGACGAACGAGCTCACTCAGACCGCTGGGTCAACGCGGCCATCGGTGCGCTTCTGGCGGCCGCCGTCATCGCGGTCGTCGGATTCGCCTATTTCGGCGCAGCCGCCGCCATTCGTGCCGCCGGTACTACCGCGGCCCTGAGCACCTCGACACTCGCGCCCGCCTCGATCTCACTGACGCTCTGCCTGGCGGCGGCGGCAGCGGCGGGAGCGGCCGCGGCGCTCGCCCTGCTCGTGGTGGTCATGCGCAGATTGCTGCACACGGCCATCCAGCTGCAGAGCGAACTCGCCGAGGTCATCTGATGCCGATCGTCATCAACCTCGATGTGGAGCTGGCCAAAAAGAAGATGTCGGTGACCGACCTGGCCTCGGCCATCGACCTTGCCGTGGCGAACGTCTCGATTCTGAAGAACGGGCGGGCCAAAGCGGTGCGCTTCTCGACCCTCGACGCCATCTGCTCGGTGCTGGGCTGCCAGCCGGGCGACATCTTGACCTACGTGCCCGACGAATAGGGGCGTACCCGAAACTACATGACGGCGCCGATGTAGCTGTACTTCACGAAGACCTCTGGCGCGATTCCCGCCTCGTCGAGCACGCCTTGCACCGCGGTGAGCATGTACTTCGAGTCCCAGCCCATGTAGAGAAAGTGGGTTTCGTCGAGCGCGTCCCAGTGACCGTTCCACGCCTGAGACTCGTAGATGGGCCCACCGCGTTCGGCGCTGAAGGCGATGACGCTCGGCCGGGCATCCGCCCACAGCCGCTTGAAGATGCGGTTGAAGAGGTACTTGACGTCGTAGACCTCCCAGTGTTCGCCGCGGTATTCCACGTACTCGAACTCGCGCTCCCAGTTGCGCGGCCAGCCGCGGCGGCGCACGGCATCGAGCACGGGGGTGAGGCCGTCGTCGTCGATGCCGCCGGTGGCCGCCCGGGCCCAGACCCGAACGAACGCCTCGGTGAGTCGAACCGTTCGCGCGGCAATGGCGGCAGTGCTCCAGGCCTCGGTGTGGGCGAGTTCGCGGGTCGTGCTGACCTCACTCTGTGCGTAGAGCACCCGCTTGTCGGCGAAAGATGCATCGGCCGCACGATCGGCGAGCGGCTGCTCGAGCAGGGTGAGATTGCCGAGCGTGCCGCCGAGAGCGCGGAAACTGTTCTGCTCGTCGTCGGTGAGGTCGGCCCATGCACGGGTGCCGTCGCCGCTCCACGAGTCGGCCGGGGCCGACGGAAAGACGTGTTCAACATCGAGGCCGCCCCGGTGCTCGAGGCCGGCCAGCCGCCCCAGCACATAGGCCGCATGCGGCAGCTCGCTGTACTTCAGGGCCACGCGAACCCGCTCGTCAGACGGGGTGATTCGTGCGATGGCGCGGGCGAGGGATGCCCGGCCCTCCGCCCTCGCACGGCACAGCCGCGCCACGAGCCGATCGGTACTGACGCCCACGACCGTTCGGCGCAGCAGCAGCGACTGCACCTGCTCGAGAGTCTCGACCAGCGCGCCTTTGTCGATGACGCCTGCCGCGTAATCGCGATAGGCCCGCATGACGAGCGGGTACGTTCCGCGCCCGAACGTATTGACGTAACCGAGGTGCCGTGAGACCGTGGCGTCTTCGGCGCGCTCCGGCTCGAGCAACGTGCGGTAGGCCACCGAATACTCGCGCCACTCGGCCGCGTGCTGCCGCAGAGTCGCCAGATCGAGCCGCGGAAAACGCTGGCGAAAGGCGTCGTACACGCCTCGACCACCGGCCGCAGCGACCTCGCGCCCGGAAGTCATCACCAAGTAGTGCCGCCAGAACCCTGCGATCTGCTCGCCGGTGTTCTGCTCGATGGGCGCCCAGTACTCGTCTTCGATCTCGCTCTGCTCGGCGTGCGTGAGACCCATCAGCACATAGTTGTGAATGAGCTCGTGATCGCGCAACGGTTCGCCCGTTGAGTTGAGGCTTTCGAAGATCTGTTGCGCGTTCGCGTCGGCACGCAGGGTGATGGCGACGTGTTCGAGCTTCTGCAGCCCGCGCCAGATGCGGGTGACCTCGTCGGCGCGAATCTGGCTGCGAAAGAAGGCGTAGTTGTCGTCGAAACGGGAGTCGCGAAGGGCGTCGCCGGGGCCGCGCGTCTCGAGTACGACACTCTCGAAGACCTGCGCCCAGGCGCGGTGCGGCCGCAGTTTCGTCTGGGTGTGGTCGGTAGCGCGCCTGAGTACCCTCGAGAGGGCCTCGGCGAGGGCGTAGTCGCGGGCATCCTGAGGCTGGGCCAGCACCGTGTGGTGCAGGGCCGCAACGAGAAGCATGAGGGTGGTGATGCGCTGTTGGCCGTCGATGAGAATGAGTTCGTCGTCTGATTCGGCGGCCTCACCCGCGAGAATCGAGCCGATGAAGTGGGTGTGCCGGGCGTTCGAATCGGCTACCGCTCGCACGTCGGCCAGAAGCTGTTCGCAGCCGCCGATGTCCCACCGGTATTGCCGCTGATAGACCGGCACCACGATGGCGGTCGAGGCTTCAGAGAGCCACGCGATGGTGTTGACCGCGGTCGCATCGATATTCGTGGCAGTGACCATAGATTCGCTTCGCCTTTCGCCGTGCGGTGCTGTGCAGCGGTCGAGTCTAGTGGATGCACGTGCCGACACTCGCGCGGCTAGACGGCAATTCGGGCCACCAATGTAGGCTTACCTAACCTGGGCTTGTTAAAACGTGCTGGCCCACTACGAAAGGGCATGATTCACTTCATGGGTTACATCAAATCTGCTGCTCTCGAAGAGACCGGCTATGTGGTTCTCGACCGCTACAACCAAGAGCTCGACCCCAAAGAATGGCTCGACATCGAGTACAACGACTGGAAGAGCTCGGGCGACACCCGGTTCGCTCCGCTCGCCAGTGCCTTCGGTGAGATCGAGTGCAATGGCTTCTGGAATCACAAGCCGCCGCGCACCGACAAAGACGGTGTGTTCATCGACTCGCAGGTCGCCAAGGCGCCGAACCTCACCCGTCGCGCGCAAGAGCCGGGCGCCAACATCGGCCGCTGCCGCGTCATCGAGCTGCAGCCGAACACCTACGCCGACTGCCTCTACAACCTGCACCAAGACGACAACAATCGGCTGAACCCCGACGGCACCGGCTGGGTCGTTCGCGGGTTCTTCAACCTCACCGACGACGTGAACAGCTTCTTCGTGTTGCGCGACAACCGCACCGACCCGAGCGTTGAGTACCGCATCGCTCTGCCGGCCGGAGCGCAGCTCATCGTCGATACCCAGCGTCTCTGGCACGCGGCGACCCACCCGGGCGCAGAACCCCGCTACTGCCTCATCACGTCGTGGACCTCGGGCCCTGAGCTCGATGCGTACATCGAGAAGTACCACGGTGAGGCCCATGTTCCGAACTTCGAGGTGCCGCAAGACGAACTCGACGCCGGCCAGGCCGAGCAGACGCGCCGCCTTGCCGCGCGTGCGGCCGCGCTGGCCGCTCGTGGCCAAGCCGAGAGTGTTGTGATGAGCGAGGCGTAAGCCTCGTCGTCAGCGAAGGAGAAGGGCTCCGGTCGGGATGATCGGGGCCCTTCTTCGCGCCCGGCCCTTCTTTGTGCGCGCTCGACTCGGGCTTTGCGCCCGGCTCAGCTTCGTGCGTGCTCTATTCGGGCTAAGTGCGTGGCTCAGCTCAGACGCAGCCCGGCAATGAGCACTGCTGCCATTCGGCGGGCGTCGTAGGCCCTTTCTGCCGGGCTCTCTGCTGCCGTGTCGTCGGCTTGGCCCTCGCCGGCGGCCAGGCTGCCGACGGCCCGCAAAAGCTCGTAGGGGCCGATGTCGCCGCGAATCTCGCCGGTCGCTATGGCCGCCGCGACCAACAGGCCGCAGGCAGGCACGAGGTGACCGACGAAGTAGGTGTGCAGCGTATCGACCCCGTCGTTATCGCCATGCAGGGCCGACGCGAGGCCGTGCTTCGTGACGAGAAAGTCGACGAAGAGATCGACCCACTCCGCGAGAGCCTGATGCGCAGATTCCCGGGCCGCGAGTAGCCGGGGTGCCGCCGCGACACATGCTTCCACCTGGTGACGAAAGACCGCCACGATGAGGTCTGATCGGGTGGGAAAGTGGCGGTAGATGGTGCCGACGCCCACACCCGCGCGGGCGGCGATGTCACGCACGGGGGCGTTGACCCCCGAGGTGACGAAAAGTGCTGCGGCCGCGTCGAGCAGAGTCTGCTCGTTTCGGCGAGCATCCGCCCGCTTCGGGCGCGCCTGCTGCGCTCGCTCGTCGGTCGGGGTCGCTGTCACGGTGTCTGCTTTCGAGGTGATTCGGTGATGATTCTGGCGTCGGGTTCGGCGTCACTTGATATTCGGAACAATGTTCCGTATGGTTTACGGAGCAGTGTTCCGCTTTCTTATTATGACAGATCAGGGCACTGCCAGCCACCCCGCGGTGGCCGAAGAATATTCATCGTGGAGGAATCTCACTCATGCAGTACCGCACACTCGGCCGCACCGGCGTCACGGTCAGCTCACTCGCTCTCGGCGCCATGAACTTCGGCCAGCTCGGCCGCACCACCCAAGAAGATGCGACGGCCATCGTTGACGCCGCCCTCGAAGGCGGCGTCAACCTCATCGACACCGCAGACCGTTACGGCTTCGGTGAGTCAGAAGAGATGGTGGGCAAAGCTATCGCTGGCCGCCGCGACGACATCATTCTCGCGACGAAGGTCTTCAGCCCGATGAGCGACGAGCCGAACCATCAGGGCTCATCGAGGCGCTGGATCGTTACTGAGCTCGAAAGCAGCCTGCGCCGACTGAACGTCGATCACGTCGACCTCTACCAGATTCACCGGTGGGATGCGGCGACCAGCGACGAAGAGACGCTCTCTGCGCTCACCGACCTGCAGCGCGCCGGCAAGATCCGCTATTTCGGCTCCTCGACCTACCCGGCCTACCGAGTGGTGCAGGCGCAGTGGGCCGCGAAAGAGAACCACCTCGGTCGGTTCGTCACCGAGCAGCCCGGCTACTCGATTCTGCAGCGCGCAATCGAAGCCGACGTGCTGCCGGTCGTCGAGCAGTACGGCCTCGGCGTCTTGGTGTGGAGTCCGCTGGCCAGTGGCTGGCTCTCGGGCGTGGTGCGTGAGGGTCAGGAGTTGACCACGAACCGCTCGAAGATGCTGCCTGAGCGCTTCGACCCGAGCATCCCGTCGAACCGTGCGCGACTCGACGCGGTGGAGAAGCTGGTGACGGTCGCAGACGAGGCTGGCCTGACACTGATTCAACTCGCCCTCGGTTTCGTGACGGCGCACCCGGCCGTGACGAGCGCCATCATCGGCCCGCGCACGCTCGACCACCTGAACTCGCAGCTAGCGGCAGCCGACACCGTGCTCTCGGCCGAGGTGCTCGACGCCATCGACGAGATCGTGGCTCCGGGAATCGACTTGGCGCCGAACGAGAAGTTCGACACCCCGCCGGCCTTGATCGATTCGGCGCTGCGCCGCCGCTGACCAGTTTGCTGCGGGCCAGGCCGGGCCGATTCAGGTCAGGTCAGGTCAGGTCAGGTCAGGGAGTCAGGTCTGGTGGGGCCTGGCCCGGTCGGGGTGCGGATGCCCGGAGAAACCCGAGCAGAAATGAAGAAGCAGCACCGACAGGGCGCAACTTAGCCTGGGCGACATGACAACAACAATCGAATCAGTAACCATCGACGTGGCCGACCCGGCCGCTGCCGAACAGTTCTACGACCAGGCCTTCGGGCTGACCTCCCAGCTCGTTCTGCGGGGGTCGGCCGAGCCATCGACCGGTTTTCGCGGCTTCACGCTCTCGATCACCGTCGCTCAGCCGGCGACCGCCAGCGCCTTCATCGACTCGGCGCTCGCCGCCGGCGCCACCACACTGAAGCCGGCCGCGAAATCGCTCTGGGGGTTCGGGGGAGTCGTTCAGGCGCCAGACGGAACCATCTGGAAGGTGGCGACGTCGAAGAAGAAAGACTCCGGCCCCGCCACCCGTGAGATCGACGAAATCGTGCTGCTGATCGGCGCGAACGACGTGGGCGCGAGCAAGAAGTTCTACGTGGAGCATGGAGTCGAGGTGGCGAAGAGCTACGGCCGCACCTACGTGCAGTTCGCGACTCCGTCGAGCCCCATCGGCTTCGGGCTGTACGGGCATCGCGCGCTCGCGAAAGACGCGGGAGTGACTGCCGACGGCAGCGGTTCGCACCGTCTCGCCGTCAACAGCGCCGCCGGCCCCTTCGTCGACCCCGACGGTTTTGCCTGGCAGGCCGTCTGACGCCGACACGGCTGGGCATACGGCCGCTGGCGGTGCATGCTTGAGTGATGGATGCCGCTGCGCTGTCGAGCCTCGCCCTGCGCACTGCGGCCGCGTTTCCTGCTGTGGTTCAGAGTCAGCCCTTCGGCGACGACACCGAGGTGTTCAAGGTGGTGGGCAAGGTGTTCGCCATCGTCAACACCTCGCCGGTCGACGCGGCGGCCGAGAACACCAGGGCTGGTGGCGCGCGGGTGACGCTGAAGTGCGCGCCGCCCCACGCCCTCTCACTCGTGGGCGCCCAGCCGAGCGTGATACCCGGCTACCACATGAACAAGCAGCACTGGATCTCGATCGTGGCCGGAGACGACGTGACGCAGACGCTCGTCGAAGACCTCATCGGCAACTCGTACGACATCGTCGTGTCGCTACTGCCGCGTGCCAAGCGGCCACTCGACCCTGCGGCGCGCTGACCGCAACGACCGCGCTGATCGAAACGATCGCGCCGGCCACGACGATCGCGCCGGCGACGAGGCCCACGTTGACCGCGACGGCCGCGCTGACCGCGACGGCTGAGGTGCGGCTAGCACTACCGCTCGTCGAGGCGGGCTTTGCGACGCAGCAGAAAGCGGTCGAACAACTCGGGTGGCAGGCTTTGCCCGTCGCCCAGATGAATCGATCCCGTGGTGCTCTCGAGGCCGGCCGCGGTGACGTCGTCTGCCAATTCGGCGAGGCCGCCGAAGGGGTAGATTCCGATGTGCTTCTTGGTGTTCATTACCGCAACGAGCCCTTTGCCCTTGTAGAGCAGTGCGGGCATCCCGTAGCTCACGCCTTCAGTCGCTTCGGCAACCACGTCACGAGCGTGCGCGTAGAGCGCGGCAATGCGGCTTCGCTCGGGCTCGGGTTGCTCATTGATGTAGTCGGTCACCTCGTTCGCCATGACTCGATTATGCGCCGCCGGGCCTCAGCGCGGGGAGTGAAACCGGCTCACGGTGACGGCGACCGTGACGGGCAGCACCTCGGGCATCGCCGTCGCAGCGCGTGCCTCGATGCTGCTGCGGTCGTTGTGAAAAGCGTTCGGGCCCATCATGATGACATCTGCCACGTCGCGGCGATCGAGATCGATCATGTACTCGAGTTCTGTGCTGCCGGCCAGTTCGAGCGGGGCCAGCGACTCGCGCAACCGTGCCTCTTTGTCGGAGCCGATGTTCAGCAGCGAAAAGCGTTCGCGAAGCTCCACCAGGTGTGATTCGAGCGGTGTGACCACCACGAGCGAACCGCCCGGCTCGAGAATTCGAACGATTTCGGCGGCGCCCCGGGGGCCGAAAACGCTCAGCACCATGCTCGTGCTGCCGGATGCGATGGGTAACGTCGCCCGCACATCTGCCGTGACCGAGGCCAGCCGGTCGTGCGCGCGGGCAGCGACCCGCGCTGCGGCTTTCGACACGTCGATGCTCACCCCGTGGAGGCTTGGCGCGGCGTCGAGCACGCTCGCCGCGTAATACCCCGTACCGCCCGCGAGTTCGACGAGCCAGCCGGCGGCCGGAGCCAGGCCCGCGATGGCGTCGGCGATGGGTGCGTAGTGTGCGGCTGCGAGATGGGCGCCGCGCGCGGCCACCATCTCGGCACTGTCACCCCGAAAATGCGGCCCGCCGCCGGTGGTGAGCGACGCATAGCCGTGACGCGAGATGTCGAAGGAGTGAGCATCCGCGCACCGAAGCGAACTGCCGACCCGGTCGAACGGTTTGCCGCAGAGCGGGCAGGCGAGCACCTGCAGGGTGCGGCCGGTTAGAAGATCGGCCACGGCACCGCCGGCATCTGGCCGCGCGGCGCGGGAAACCTCGCACGGCTGAGCAGACGTTCGCATCGCTTGGTCAGCGCCACGATCTCGTCGGTCGTGATCAGGTCGGCAAGGGTCGCCCCAAGCCTGCCATCGAGATCGGTTCGAACGCGCTCGACGCCCTCGAGCTCGTCTGTGGTGAGTTCGTCGCCCACGAAACCCCAAAGAACGGTTCGCAGTTTGTGTTCGCTGTGAAAGGTGAGGCCGTGGTCGATGCCGTGCCGGTGACCGTCGGGCAGCGGCAGAATGTGGCCCCCCTTGCGATCGGCATTGTTGACCACGATGTCGTACACGGTCATTCTGCGCAGCTGACCTGAGTCTTCGTGAATGAGGGCGACCGGATGATCGTGCTCGTCGGTACCGTCGAACACGTGTCGCCACCCCTCACTCGGCACCTCGTCGGCCGCCACCAGGTCGACCGGTTGCTGCTCGGTGTCGACCTCTTGCCAGAGCTGAAGCATGCCGAGGCCGGCCGGGCCCTCGCCGAGCCAGGTGCGGGGCACGATGTTCCAGCCGAACGATTGCGAGACCAGATACGCCGCCACTTCGCGCTCGGCGAGGGTGCCGTCGGGAAAATCCCAGAGCGGGCGCTCGCCGGCGATGGGCTTGTAGATGACGGCGGTGCCGTCGATGGTGCCCACGTAGGCCGCGTTCGATGCGGTGTCGATCTGGCCGATCAGCTCGATGTCGGTGCGCCCAGCGGCACGGTGGTAGCTGCCGCGCTCGCCGTTCGCCCCGCCGCCGGTGCCGGTGCCGGTGCCGGCTGCGCTCGCCGCAGAAGAGTCACCAGCGTCACCGCCTGCGCCGGCTGTGCTCGCCGCAGAAGAGTCGCCAGCGTCACGGCCCGCGCCGGCCGGGGTTGTCACCGGATGTCGTCGGGCACGGCGCAGACATGCCCCTCGAGATCGATGGGTGCTCCGCACAGCGGGCAGAGGGGCCGGCCGGCACCCACGATCTCGCGGGTGCGCTTTGCGAACGCACGAGCCGTGCCGACGGGAGCACGCACGAGCAGCATCTCTTCGGGCTCGTACTCGGCGGCGCCATCGAACCCGGGCTCCTCGTCGGTGTCGACGAACGGAAACGCCTCGATGACGATCTGGAGGGTCGACGGATCCCACCCCAAACTCATGGTGCCCGTTCGAAACTGCTCGTCGACCGGCTCGAGGGGATCGTTGTCGACCAGCTCAACCGGCGTCAACTCCGGAATGCTGAAGGGGTTGCCCTCGGCGGCCATCAGTTCGTCGAGAATCTCATCGATCTTCTCGGCGAGCAACGCCGACTGCTCTTTTTCGAGGGCCACGCTCACGAGCTGAGCACCGTTTCGAACCTGCAAGTAGAACGTGCGGGAACCAGGCTCGCCAATGGTGCCGACAACAACGCGGTCGGGCCACGCGAACTCATGAACGATGGTGGGCATAAGAATATTTTAGGCGCGTGCCGAGTCGGTCGGCGCTGTGTCGGCAGATGCGACGTCGGTGGGCTCCGTCTCGGCAGGCGCATGGTCGGCAGGCCCATGGTCGGCGGGCCCATGGTCGGTGGGCCCATGGTCGTCGGCCCCACTGTCGGCGGGCCCACTGTCGTCAGGCTCCGGATGCCCGGCTCCGCCCCCGACATCCGCAGCCGTCTCTGCGCTCGGTGCTCGCAGCCACGAGAGGTCGCCCGAATCGGTGTTCGTGGCGATGACCTCGGGGCGACTGGCTCCGTAACGCACGATCGAGATGGATGCCGGGCCGACGTTGATGCGCTGAAACAGGTCGAGGTGCATTCCCAGCGCATCGGCCACAATCGACTTGATGATGTCGCCGTGACTCACCGCAGCCCACACCGCCGTCGGCCCATGCTCGGCCTCGACCTGAGCGTCGAACCGTCGAATGGCTGACACCGCGCGGGCTTGCATCGCGGCCAGCGACTCCCCGCCAGGGAAGACGGCGGCCGAAGGCTGGCCCTGAACCACTGACCACAGCTTCTCTTTCGAGAGTTCGCTGAGCTTTCTGCCCTGCCATTCGCCGTAGTCGCACTCGGTGATGCCCTTCTCGATGGGCGTCGCGGGCGCACCGCTCTGCAGATCGAGAATGAAACGCGAGGTCTGCCTGCACCGCTCGAGCGGGCTCGACACCACGGCGACCAGCGGCACAACAGCAAGGCGTTCGGCCGTGCGTTGAGCCTGCTTGCGCCCTGTCTCGTCGAGCCTGATGCCGGCCGTGCGGCCGGCGAGAACTCCACTCGCGTTCGCGGTGGTGCGGCCATGCCGCACCAGAATTACTGTGGCCATGCCTCGAGCCTAGGCGCGTCGACGGGTGCTCGGTTCAGCGGCGGCCTCGCGCGGGGTGCTTCTGCCGAGGCATCCGTCGCCCGGGCCCAAATTCTTTGCGTTCGCTGTATATCGTTGACTATCGTTCGCGGGTGTCGTTGACTATCGTTCACGAGGTACAACACACGCAAATGGGAGGTCATCATGAGCGATTCATATTCCTCAGGCGGATTCGGCAGAGGCAACCACACCGACGGAATTTGGCAGGCGGTGGAGCAATTGCGCTCGACGCTGGGAGCGAATTTCGGCTCGAACTTCGGCGCCAATTTCGGCAAACGAGAAGGCACTCGCGTCGGTAAGGGTGACGTACCCGCCGCCGTGCTTGCACTGCTCGCGGAGCAGCCGATGCACGGCTACCAGATCATCCGCGAGATCGAAGAGCGAAGCGGCGGCACCTGGAAGCCGAGCGCCGGATCGGTCTACCCGACCCTGCAACTGCTTGCCGACGAAGGGCTCATCGAGGCCTCGGAGTCGAACGGACGTAAGACCTACGCGCTGACCGAAGCCGGTCGCGAGCGCGTGGCCGAGACTGAGGGCGCTGCGCCGTGGGACTCTGCCGAATCGCCGGAAGGTTCGCGATTCAGCGGGCTGCCGAAGGCCGGCATTGAACTCGCCCAAGCGACCGCTCGTGTGGGTCGCTCTGGCTCACCGGAGCAGGTTCAAGAAGCCATCACGGTGCTCGACGACGCTCGTCGCCGAATCTACTTGATTCTCGCCCAGGACTGACGGGGGTGCCGTCGCCCGAACAGGGTCAGGTGAAAGGTCAGTCGGGGTCGGCGCCGAGTACGCGAGCAGTTCGCGCCCGGCGCCGCCGCATTCTGCGGTTCGCCGGCTGGAACCTCGCCGTTACGTGGTGGTACGAGCTCTTGCTGCCGCGAATCGGCTTGGCGAGGCTCGCCGAACGGTCGCGTGCGAAGCGCATGACACGCTTTGCGAAGCGTTTTCACGTGCTCGCCGTCGACCTCGGTGGGCTGATGATCAAAGTCGGGCAGTTCATGTCGTCGCGGCTCGACGTGCTGCCGCCCGAGATCACCAGCGAACTCGAAGGGCTGCAAGACGAGGTTCCGCCCGTTGCCTTCGAGGCGATTCGTGCCCTGGCCGAGCACGAACTCGGTGTGCAACTCGAGCGCGCATTCGCGTTCGTCGACGAGGTGCCGGTGGCCGCAGCATCCCTTGGCCAAGCCCACCGGGCCAAGCTCGCACCGCTCGATGCGGCTGACACCGGGCTCGACGGCGTTGTGCTGAAGGTGCAGCGGCCCGGAATCGAGGCCATCATCGAGGTCGACCTCGCAGCCCTGCGCCGGGTCGGCGGGTGGCTCAGCCACGTGCGGCTGGTCTCTGACCGCGTCGACATGCCCGCCCTCGTCGAAGAGTTCGCTCAGACGAGCCTCGAAGAGGTCGACTACCTGCATGAGGCCGCGAGTTCAGAACGGTTCGCCGCCGATTTTGCTGACGACGCGCGGGTGAACGTGCCGGCCGTGGTCTGGGAGCGAACGACCCGCCGCGTGCTCACGCTCGAAGATGTGACCGCCATCAAGATCAGCGACCGCGAAGGCCTGCTGGCGGCCGGCATCAACCCGGCAGAGGTCGCCCCGGTGTTCGCGGCGGTCATGTTCGACCAGCTCTTCACGAACGGCTTCTTTCACGCTGACCCGCACCCGGGCAACATTTTCGTCACCCCGCTCGCCGAGCCGGTCGATGGGCGTGCGTGGAAGCTCACGTTCATCGACTTCGGCATGATGGGCCAGGTTCCGGCGAACACGCGAACGGGCCTTCGTAAACTGCTGATCGCGGCCGCCTCGCGTGATGGCAAGGGCCTCGTCGATGCCATTCGCGACGTGGGCGTGCTGCTGCCTTCGGCCGATACCACCCAGCTCGAGCAAGCCATGACGCAGCTGTTCGCTCGTTTCGGCGGCATGGGTTTCGCCGAGCTTCGCGATGTCGACCCGCGCGAGTTTCGCGAGTTCGGTCAGCAGTTCGGCGATGTGGTGAGGTCGTTGCCGGTTCAGCTGCCCGAGAACTTCTTGCTGATCATCCGGGCGATGTCGCTCACCTCGGGCGTGTGCACCGCACTCGACCCGGCGTTCAACCTGTGGGATTCGGTGGAGCCCTACGCCGCGCAACTCGTGCGTGACGAGGGCGGCAACGTGGTGCAAGACCTCGCCCGGCAGGCCCTCGCGACGGCCGGAGTCATGGTGCGGCTGCCGAATCGGCTCGACTCGCTCATCACTCGGGTGGAGAACGGCACGGTGGCGGTTGCGGCGCCGACCCTCGAGCGCAGGCTGGCGCGGCTCGAGCGCACGGCGCGCCGGCTCATCTCGGCGCTGTTGTTCGGCGCGCTGATCATCGCCGGAGCAATCGTTCACGCGAACGACGTGGTCTTCGGCACGGTGCTGATGGTCGCCTCGGTTCTTCCGCTGCTGCAGGCGCTGCTCGCGGGTCGCCGCGGTCGCTGAGGGCTGCATGGCTCGGTGCGAGCTTTTCGGCCGGCCGACCACCGCGCGCATCCCCGGCACTTGAACTCCGCTGCCGGATGCCCGGCAGGCGCTACTCGGGCCGGCTGACCACCTCGAGCTTGCGTTCGAGGTCTGCCCGTTCGACGTCATTGCCGCACAGGTCGATCGCGTTCCGAAACGCGGCGCGAGCCTCATCGCGTCGCCCCAGTCTGCTCAGCAGTTCGCCGCGAATCGCGGGCAGCATTTGCGAGCCGGCCAACGCGCCGCTCGCGGCGATCGCTTCGACCAGTACGAGGCCGTCTGCCGGGCCGCTTGCCATTGCGACAGCCACTGCGCGGGCGAGTTCGACGACGGGAGACGGGGTCAGCGTGCACAGGGCCTCGTAGAGCACGACAATGCGCGGCCAATCCGTTTCGGCCACCGAGCGGGCGACGGCATGGCACTCGGCTATCGACGCTTGCAGCGAGTACGCGCCGAGGCCACGTTGGGCGCCGGCCGCTGTTGCGTGGGCGAGCGCCGCGCGCCCACGGCGAATCGCCGACTGATCCCAGAGGCGCCGGTCTTGGTGCTCGAGCAGTACGGGCACGTTGTGCGCATCGAGTCTGGCCGGGAAACGGGCCGCGGTGAGCTCCATGAGCGCTACTAGCCCGAAGACCTCGGGTTCTGGCTCGAGCCTCGAGAGTATGCGGGCCAGTCTGAGGGCTTCGCTCGCCAGGTCTCGGCGCATCCACTCGTCGCCGGTCGATGCGTAGGAGCCTTCGGTGAAGATGAGGTAGACGACCTGCAGCACAGAGCCGAGTCGTTCGGCGAGCTCCTGCCCTTCTGGCACCGCGAACCGCACTTCGGCGGCGGCGAGAGCCTTTTTCGCGCGCGTGATTCGGGCCTGAATCGTGGGCACCGGTACGAAGAAGGCCTTGGCGATCTGGTCAGTGGTGAGTCCGCCGACGACCTTCAGCGTGAGGGCGATTCGTGACTCTCTAGAGAGAACGGGGTGGCACGAGATGAACATCAGCGCCAGCACGTCGTCGTCGATGGCATCGGGGTTGAACAGGGCATCCACCCCCGGTAGCGCGTCGTCGAGATCACGAGCGAGCAGGCTGTACCGCTCATCGCGGGCGGCTCGCCGCCGGAATGCGTCGATGGCACGGCGGCGACCCGCCGTGAGCAGCCAGCCCGTGGGTTCGGCCGGCAGACCGTTGACCGACCACGAGACGAGAGCCTCAGCGAGCGCCTCCTGGGCGAGGTCTTCGGCCAGCGAGAAGTCACCGGTGTAGCGCGTCAGGGCGCCGACGATGCGGGCGGAGTCGATGCGCCAGACCGCTTCGACCGCTCGCCGGGCCTCTGATGTGCTCAGAGCTGCCCGGTCTGTTCGCGCCAGACGCGCTCTTTCTTGATCCACTCGTTGTCTTGCGGAAATTCGTCGATCGACGGCACTCGGCGAATCTCGGTCTTGCTCCCCGCCGTCATCGGTGCGCGCTTCGCCCACTCGACGGCCTCCTGTATGGAGGAGACGTCGAGAATGTAATAGCCGTTGAACAGCTCTTTCGTCTCACCGTACGGCCCGTCGGTGACGACGGGCGTCTCGCCCGTGAAGTCGACGACGACTCCGTTGTTGGCGTCGTCGAGACCTTCGGCGGCCAAAAGAACCCCGGCTTGAATCAGTTCGTCGTTGAATGCGCCCATCGCGTCGAGAATCTCGCTGAAGTCGACTTTCGCGAAATTTGCGAACGACTCGTCGGTCGCTCGCATGATCAGCATGTACTTAGCCATCGTTACTCCCAGGTTCAGAAAGGTCGCTGTTCGACCTTCTCACCCTGAGGTCGAACAGCGCGAGGCCGAATCGACATGCGGCGCACTTTTTCTCGAAAACTCATGCGCGGGTTCGTCAGCGTCGGCTCGGAATCGCTTGATCTCAGAACCGCCGGGGGTCGGGATGCTCGACGTCGCTCGGAGTCGGGGGAGTGGTCAGCCCAGCTGGGCGACCGCCGAACGCAGGCGATCGAGCGCGTCTCGGAGGAGAGCTGCGAGATCGGCCGTACCGTCGGGGCCGTCGGCGATCCATTCGGCGAACGCGCCCTTGAAGGCCAGCACGCCGAGCTCGGCAGCGGTCGAGGCGACCTGGTCGGTGACTCCGCGACTGCGGAGGGCGTCGGCCATGGCGAGCGCCATTCCCACCTGCTTGAGGGCGGCCCGCTCTTGCAGTTCGCTGCTCGTGGCGATGACGGCCTCGAGGCGAGGGGCTAGTTCGCGGTTGAACGGTGTCATAGCGGATGCCGCGTTCGCCAGGCCCGCTGCCACCGCCGCCAGCGGGCTTGCGTCTGCCGGCGCGCTGGAGATTCCCTCGGCAAAAAGCCGTGAGAGGGTCTCTTGGCCGGCCGCGAGCACTTCACGCTTGTCGCTGAAGTGCCGAAAGAAGGTGCTCTTTGTGAGCCCGGCCCGCTCTGCGATTTGGGCGACCGTGGTGTCGTCGTAGCCCTGATCGGTGAAGAGTTCGAGGGCAGCGGCAACGAAGCGCTCGCGCGCGTCGGGTTCCCATCGAGACATGAGTCAATCATATCGATGCGACCATAGTCTCATCACCGTGATAGCATGATGGGATAACAGTCGCATCACTAAGGAGTCTCTCATGCGCGTCTTCATCACTGGAGCATCTGGCGGAATCGGATCGGTCGTCGTCGAAGATCTCGTCGCCCACGGGCATGAGGTACTCGGCCTCGCGCGATCTGACTCATCTGCGGGCAAGGTCGAAGCCGCGGGCGGCACGGCCGTGCGGGGTGGCCTCGGCGACCTCGATGTTCTGACGTCGGCAGCGAAAGAAACGGATGGCACGATTCATCTCGCGTTCAGCAACGACTTCACCGACCTCGAACGCAGCATCGCAGAAGAAGGTCTCGCGATGGACACCATCGGTGCCGCTCTCATCGGCACGAACAAGCCGTTCTCCATCGTGTCGGGTACGACCTTCGCCCAGGGTCGACCCGCTACGGAGCATGACCCACAATCGACCGAAGGCCCCGTCGGCGGCCGCGGCATCAACGCCCAGCGCATTCTCAATCTCTCCTCGCAGGGTGTGCGCACGACTGCTGTGCGGATGCCCCGGTCAGTACACGAGCGATACGTCGCTTACGGCTTCGCGGGCATCCTGATCAACGCCGCCCGTCAGTCGGGTGTCTCGGCGTACGTGGGCGATGGCAGCCAGCGCTGGCCTGCCGTTCACCGTCGCGATGCCGCGTCGCTGTTTCGGTTGATGATCGAGAAGGGCGAACCTGGTACCTCGGTGAACGCCGTCGGCAGCGAGGGCGACACCATGCTCGAGCTCGCCACGATCATCGGCGAGCAACTCGATGTGCCCGTGCAGCAAGTGCCTGCAGAAGTGTTCGGCCCACTGGGCATCATCTTCGCCATCGATCAGCCCGCGACAAGCGAGTGGACCCGTGAAACCTACGGCTGGGAGCCCACCCACCCCGCGCTGATCGACGATCTCAGGGCCGGCAACTACCCCGGCTGAGGCCTGACCTGCCCAGAAGCCCCTTCGCGACCCACGCGTCGGGGTGGACTCGAGCTATGCGTCGGGGTGGTCTGTGGTGACGATGGTGTGGAGTGCTTCGCGGAGAACGGTGGCGTCACGCCCGGCAAGGGGGGCGACGAACTCGTGCTCGACGGCGTGGGATGCGGCTTCTGCGCGGGCGAAGACGTCTAACCCAGCGGTGGTCAGCTCTACGACGTTTCGGCGACGATCGCCAGGCAGGGGGGTGCGAGATACGATGCCTTGTCTCTCGAGGGAATCGATGAGAGCGACCATGGTTGTTCGGTCGACGCTCAAGAGCTGTGCGACCTCCTGCTGCGAGGTCGGCTCGCGGCTCGCGAGCACCCGCAACACGCCCAGAGATCGGGGGTCGACTCCCAACGGTTCGAGCGCCCGAGTCATCAGGGCGTCGAGTTCTAGGTGGGCATGTTTGAGCAGATAGCCCAAAGACCCGGTGACCTCGCGGCCCAGACCCAAACTGTTCGACATTCGCCTAGTCTAGCTGTACGCTGATCGTCAGTGATGCTGATCATCAGCACACACAGAAAGGGCTTTTCATGATTCTCGTCACAGGCGGATCTGGATTCATCGGCTCGCACACCGTGCGCGCCCTCCACAATCTCGGCGAACAGGCGCTCATCGTGCAACGCCGCTCTGGCGAGGTGCCGCCGCACCTGGCCGATCTGCCCGTCGTTGCAGAGCGTGGCGACGTCTCCAACCTCGATTCCCTGCGCGAGATCGGCTCACGCCACACCATCACCGGCATCGTGCACCTCGCTGGCTACGACCTGGCGGCGTCACCCGGGCCTGCCGTCGAAAGCGCCCAAAAAGCTCTCGCGGGTCTTTTCAACATCGTGCAGGTCGCCCAGGAATGGGAGGTGAAACGAGTCGGAATCGCGAGCACGATCGGCGTCTACGGCGGCTTGCGCATCGAAGGGGCTCTGCGCGAAGACACCCCCGTGATGCTCTCGGCTCCGCACCCCATCCCGCGCTATAAGAAAATCAACGAACTGCTCGGCGAACAGCTCGCCGAGACGAGCGGCGTAGACATCATCAATCTGCGCATCTCGGGCACGTGGGGGCCACTCGGCCACGAAGACCCCTTCTTCGCCGCCCCGGCATTGATTCACGCCGCCGCGGCACGCACCGCCCCTGACTTCTCCGGCATCCTCGTGCCCGTGAACTCAGACGACGCCCTCGACCTCACCTACGTCAAAGACACTGGGCGCGCGATTGCACTGATACAACTCACCGAACGCCTCAACCACCGCACCTACAACGTCGCCTCGGGCCGTGCCACCACGAACGCCGACATCATCGCAGCGATCAAGACCATCAACCCCGACTCCGAGATCGAACTGCCCGCAGGCAGCCGACGGCCGCACAACTACCTCGACATCACCCGCATCCACGACGACACCGGCTACCAGCCCGAGTACGACACCCAACGCGCCGCGGCCGACTACATCGCCTGGCTTCGAGCCGGAAACATGCGGTAGTCGCTAGCTCCGATCATCCTGCCCCGAATTGGCGTTGTCAGTCGGGCGCATGAACGCTTTCGGGTCAGTCGCTTTGACGAGGGTGAGTTCGACCTGGGGCGCGCCGAGAGCAGCGTCAGGATGGGGAAGCGCTCGCCTCAGGGCTGCGACCAGGAGGCAGACGATGCCGATCAGCAGGCCAGCCGGCGCGAAGCTGTGCAGGAATTGAGTGAGAGCATATTCGCCTGAACAACTGGCTCCCTCACAGAGCGAGCCCGGTGACATCGAAGCCTGGGAGATGTAGAGCATCGAGATCGCGGATATCGCCGTGAGAATGATCCCGGGAGCCCACACGACCAACTCGGGCAGAGAGCGCCATCGGCGTCGCATTCGTTTGGAGTTTGTGGGTTTCAGATCGAGCCGTGTGCTGATTAACAGGCGTGTCATGGCGAAGGAGATCACCGCCGATGCTGCACCGGCAGCAAGCAGTGTCGGGGCGAAGAGCAAGGCTGCAGTAGTCAGAAAATAGAGTGCCGGATCTGATGCCTGGCAGCCAAGGTCGCCGCACGTGAACGTCACGGTTTGCGCCGCTGCTGACTGCCAGACAACGGCAACAATCGAGAGCGCGGATACTAACAGGCCTAGCGCGATGAGACCGTAAAGCACTCGCCGGGCGCTGTAGCCTTCGTTGATCTCATGCATCATGGTCACCCTTGTGTAGACCGCTTGCGTTCAATAAGTAAACCCTAGCTTTCGCTCTGTTGGCTAGGAATGACGAAGAACCGTGTTGCGTCAGACTGGAGGGATGATTCGACAACTCGACCTGCCAACTGCGCTCGCCGCACGCTCGGGCTCATTTCTGCTGCGAGATGCGACCACGACCGACCTTGAAGCTCTCATCAGCCTGTTGTCAGACGACCCCATCAGCGCTGGCCGGGGTGACATAGCCTCAGCGGATGATCGGCCTCTTTACGCCACCGCTCTGCAACGAATTGTCTCAGACCCCGCTAACGCCCTGCTCGTTGTCGTCGATCAGGCAGACACGGTGGTCGGAACGATGCAACTCACAGTGATTCCTGGCATGGCTCGCCGCGGTTCGACCCGGCTCCTCGTCGAGGCGGTTCGGGTGCTCAGTTCCCAACGGTCACGCGGTGTCGGCGCATCAATGATGCGTTGGGTCACTGAGTCCGCAGCCCCCGAGCTGGGCGCTGGATTGGTGCAGCTGACATCTGACGCCGCTCGAACCGACGCACATCGGTTCTACGAACGACTCGGGTTCGCGGCATCTCACGTCGGATTCAAATACAGGGTGGAAGAGCCCCTGTGAGGCCGCTCTTGAGCGGGGTTAGGAGGTTCATCGCCTGACGCGAGGGTGATCGTTGATGCCGGGAACCCAACTCGGTGACCCGGTCGAAGCCTCCGCCGCGATCATCCACGTCGCGACACGAGGGGATGCTCGCGACTCGTAGTTTTTCACGCCCTACATCATCCGTGCCATAATACTTTCGAGGTAGAAAGTTATAAGGCATGAACGACTTGATGACTTCTGAAGTGGCCGTGCGGCTGGGTGTTTCTCAGCAGCGTGTCACACAGATGCTTCGCGCCGGAAAACTTGGCGGCCATCAGCTGATTGACGGCACGTGGCTCATCGACGACAGCTCCCTGGCCGCATATTCACATCTTGATGCCGGCTTGGGTAGGCAATGGTCGCATGCAACCTCGTGGGCGATCTTGGCAGAGCTTTCCGGCTTCCCCGGGCCCGCGGTCTCGTCGCGAACAAGATCACGCCTGCGAAACCGACTACGAACAGGATCGATGGAGCAGCTTGCAATGAAAGTCGCATCGCGAATGAAGGTGCATCGGTTCGCTGCGGATTCGCTCGAAACGACATGGTCAGATCTTGTCTTGACCGGTCGAAGTGCCGCCGAGACGATCGATGGAAATTTGGCTCCGCAGCGGCGTGCTCTAGAAGGCTACCTTCGCCAGGGTACGCTCAACGACTTCGCACTTAAACATCTGCTTGTTCCCGATGCCAGGGGAGACGTGACCATCTACGAGCATCCCGACGATGTGAAATTTGATGATCGCTTCGCTCCCGTTGCGGTCGTCGCAGCTGACCTCACCAGAAGTTTGGCTACGCGGGAACGTTCCGCCGGCCTGAGAGTTCTGGAAGACGTGAGGAAGCAGTGGCTGGCCAATCACACTTCGTAGATATCAGCGACGACGAACTCCTGCCCCCGTGGAGCACGGTTTTCGAGATTGTTCGCGCTACTGATATTGCCGATTGGGTTTTGGTCGGCGGTCTGATGGTTCAGCTTCATGCCTATCGCGCCGGTGTTGCGCCCCCGAGGGCTACGAAAGACGTCGATGTCATTGTAAACGTGGCATCGCCTGCGACGAGTTTTTCGGGGATCGGCGCATCCCTCCGAAGTATTGGGTTCGAACCGCGAATACCCGATCAAAGGAATTCTCCTATCTATCGCTTTCAACGTAGTAGCGAGCAGGTCGACCTCATGGTGGCTGATCATTTGCCTTCGCACATGAAGCCGCGCTTCATGATGCATCCAGCCTTCGCAGCGGAGGCTGGGGAGCAGGCGATTCGGCGTCGAGATACATTTGTCGTCAGATCGACTAGTGGAATCATCGAGCTCAATGCTCCGGATGTACTCGGAGCGCTGATTGCGAAAGGTGCGGCGAATATCGTCGATCAGCGCGACCCAGGCAGGCATCTGGAGGATGCGGCCGTATTGCTCGCCACTATTGATGCAGTCGGGAGTCTCGACGTCACAAGTCTCAGTGTTAACGACCGAAGGCGGCTACGCAGAATCGCTAGCCGGCTTTCCGACGCGGAAGCGAGCGCGTGGAGCTTACTTTCCATCGATGAGAGGCTGCGCGGGCAACAGAATGTCCAAAGACTTACGATTGCGGCGCAACTCTAGGGCGAAAGCGTCGATATATGCTCAAACAAAACCGGAGGTTTATAAAACGCGTCAGAGTGTTGAGGCGAAGGGGTCGAACCCGGCGGGAAGGAGGGGAACGGGCTCGACCGTGCTCTGGACCTTGACCGTCTCCCCGGTGGAGGCTGATTCGGCGGCAGACAGCAACACGTCGAGCACGTGCAGCCCGAGTCGCCCGGAGGCCACGTGCGGGCGCCCATCGGCGATCGCACGCACCATGTCGAGAGCGCCGAGCCCGCGCCCGACCTCGATCTGGTCGTGCTCGATCTCGATCCACGACTGTTCGACCGACATGCCGTCTCGAAGAACGCCGAGCGGTGCGACGACAGCGATCCGGCCCGCGAACTGATTCGGGTCGGGGATGACGATCGAACCTTCGGTACCGTGGATTTCGACGATGCCGTGCCGCTCGAGCGCCGAGTCGAAGCTGAGCAGGCTCTGCGACTGCACACCCGAGTCGAACGCCGCGATGATCTGCATCGTCGATGGCACCTCCACGGGGAAAGTCTCGCCGGCTCTGTCGCCGGTGTGGATCTGCCGCTCTTCGCTGGCCTTCGTACCGAAAGCCGACACACGGTCGACCGCTCCGAAGAGGCTCACCAGAGCGGAGAAATAGTACGGGCCCATGTCGAGCAGTGGCCCGGCCCCGTGAGCGAACAGAAAGGCGGGGTTGGGATGCCAGAGATCGGGCCCCTGCGTCTGAAACACGGTCTGCGCGAACAGCGGGCGGCCGATCCGGCCCTCTTCGATCGCTCGACGCGCGGCCTGGAACCCTGGCCCGAGAAGAGTGTCGGGTGCAGACCCGACACGTAGCCCCGCAGCATCCGCCTCGCGCAACAAGAGAGCCGCGCCGTCGCGATCGAGGCCGAGTGGCTTTTCTGTCCAGACGTGCTTGCCTGCCGCAATCGCGGCGCGCGACACCTCGACGTGCGCGGCTGGGATGGTCAGGTTGATGACGAGATCGACACCCGGATGCCCGAAGACATCGTCAGCGGATCCATAGGCCGGCACACCATACTTCTCGGCCTGCTCGCGGGCGCGCTCGACGAAGAGGTCGCCAAGGATGAGAACCTCGACGTCGGGGAACGAAGAGAGGTTCTGCAGATAGGTGTCGCTGATGACCCCCACGCCGACGATTCCAATACCGACCGCGCTCATCGAACGAACCCACCATCGGTCAGAAAAGCGTAGCTCGCGGCGATGTCTTCGAACACATCTCCCGGAGCGTTGTCGTACTCGATGACCGCGTACTCGACGGCCGTGCCTGCGCGCAGCGCGGCCGCGAGTGGCACGTCGCCCTCACCCGGACGGCGCTGATCAGGGCTCGCAGACCCGAACTCGCCGGCATCCGGATCGAAGGGGTTGACCGCAGGAGCGATGCCGTCTTTCACGTGCACCGCGACGAGCCGGTCGCCCAGTCGCGAGACGAGGCCGACGACATCCTGTGCGCCGACCAACGCCCAGTACAGGTCGAGCTCGATGGCGACGCGCTCGTCGGTGAGTTCGACGAACCGCTCATACGCGGTCTGACCGTCGAAGTTCCTGAGGAATTCCTGCGCATGGTTGTGGTATCCGACGCTCAGCCCGAAGCCGGCGGCGAGGTCGGCGAGACGGTTCAGGCGCTCGGCGATGTCGGTGACGCCTTCGACGCTCAGCCAACGTTCCGGGGCGACGAAAGGGTCGATGACCGTGGTCATTCCGATTGCGGCGGCAGCCTCGAAGACGATCTCGGGTGCCGGCGTGGGAATCGCGCCGTCTGGGGTCCACAGCTCGTCAGAGAGAAGCGGCGCGTGCCCGGTGGGAGACGAGAGTCCGGCAGCATCCAGAGCATCGCGGATGTCCTGCGGGCGACGCACGAAATCGAACGCTTCGACATTCTTCAGACCGATCGCCGCGAGCTTGTCGAGCGAACCTGCCATATCGGCAGAGAACTCCTTGGCTAGCGAGTACAGCTGAACGGATGCTTGGGGCTGTGATTCTTCAGGCCGAGCCATGATGATCTTCTCCTCATTGAACGCGAGCAGCGATCGCATGCCCGGGAGGTAGATCAAAAACCTCCACATGGAAGTTTATGTGAGGGGCACCTCGCTGGTCAAAGGTTAGTTAGACGGGTTCGCGAACAATCGATCGAGCATTGCGAGTGCTCCCTCATGATCGACCGTCTCGTCAAGGAGCCACTGGGACTGCAATCCGTCAGACGCGGCAATGGTCAGTGCCGCGACAAGACCGGGGTCGACGTCGGTGCGTATCCGCCCCACAGATTGCAGATGCCGCACTCGCCGAGCCAATTCCTCGCGCAGCCGTGCGAACCGCTGGGTGGCGAATTCTTGTGCGGCGGAGTGGCCGTCTTCCAGCGCCGTCGCGACCAGCGTCGAGTAGAGCTGGATCATTCCGGGAATCTCGCGATTCTCCTCCGCTGACACGCGCATCATCTCGGCGGGGGTCACTTCCGACCCCGCGGGGGCATCGCCGTCTAGCCGCAGCTCGGATTCGTGGTACACGGCGACCAGTAGTTCCTCCAGCGAACCGAAGTAGTGCGTGAGTGCGCCGTGCGTAACCCCGACTTCTTGCGCGATGGCCCGCAGGCTCGTGCGTTGCGCTCCCCGCTTGGCGAACACCTCGATCGCTCGGTCGAGGATCTCCTGGCGCCTGGCGACACCTTTCGGATAACTGCGACGCTCGCGGGGCACTTCGGGCAATGGAGGCGCACTCATTACCGAATTCTATCCAGCGCGAATGAGCAACATCCTGCGCTGGAATGTGGGCGGAGCACCTGACAAGGAAGCGGTCGCAGCCGAACTTCGCCGTAGGGGAAGATAAATGCGGGCGGGAATGAAGTTGAGTTGGCGAATGTCGAATGGTCGAGACGAGACAAATGGTCTGAGGTGTCGGTCGACGCATCTAACGGAAGAATTTGGCACTGAGGTCTGATGACCAAGTCCGCTGATGTCCCAATGAAAATGTGGCGCTCAGTACCGCAGGAGGCGTTGCGCCACTACCCTATGAGCATGTCGCTTTTGGATCGGATCGTGGTTAGCCCTGAGATCGTCCACGGCCGGCCGGCCATCCGCGGCACCAGGGTTCGTGTGACCGATGTGCTCTCTCTTTTGGCTGCGGGAGCGTCGGAAGCCGAGATCCTCGAGGATTACCCATACCTCACCGCCGACGACGTGAGGGCGTGCCTCGAGTACGCCGCCGCGCAGGCCGATCACGCCATCCTGCTTGCTTCATAATCAGTGCGCTTCCTCGTTGACGCCCAACTGCCCCCGGCGCTTGCTCGCATGCTTTCTGCCCACGGACACGTCGCGGAGCACGTGACCGATACCGGCCCGGCGGACGCACCAGACCAAGAATTGTGGAGCTACGCATTAGAGCACCATGCAGCGCTCGTAACGAAGGACGAGGATTTTTCAGGCATGGCCGCGTTCGGTGGAGAGGCGCCCGCGATCGTTTGGATACGAGTTGGTAACACACGACGTCGCGCGCTGATCGAGTGGTTCGAGCCGCTGATAGAGAAGATCGCCGAAATGATCGATGCCGGAAACAACCTTATTGAGCTTCGCTAACCGAGTCGGTTACAGGTCTGACAAACACGCCGAACTCGCAAGAGGGGGCCTGCCGATGCCGGGACCACGAATATGGCAGAGCACGCAATCGCCGGTGGACCAGCTTCCTGTGGAGATACTCTGGCGATTTGACAATGCGTCAACGCCGGTTCTGGGTATGGGTCAATGTCGTGTGTCTTGCGATTGCGCTCGTATGCATCCTGGTTGGGTGGGCTTGCCGAGATCGTTGGACGCGATAACGGGAACCTTGCTGGGACTGCTCATCCTGGTCGCGGCGTGGGCGAGGCGAGTGGTGCGTCTAGGTTCGCGCGCTGAATGCGATGGCAAAGACAAATGCGTTGTACAGCGTGTGCGCGACGATCGTTGGTCCTAGACGGCCCGTGCGGGTGGCGATCCAGCCTGCTACGAGTCCAAAGATGAATGTCTGGACGCCGATGGAGACCGCCGCTAGGGGATTGTCGGCTTCGTGCAGGTGCAGCGCCGCGAATATGGCTGCCGAGGATATGATGCTCGCGTTGATGGCAATCCGCGCACTTCGTGCAGATTTGGCGTGCCTGCGGAGGATCGAGTGGCGTATCGATCGCATCAGAAGACCTCGAGTAACTAGTTCTTCGATTAGAGGGGCGATTGCCACCGCAACCACTCCCTGCAACAGGACGACGTAGATCAGTGGTCGCTGGTCGGCTGGGATCGGTGGGGGCATCGCGCCGGAGTTGTGGAGCACTCCAGTCACGATGGAGATATAAAGCACGTTTCCTAGAGCCAAGCCCGCACCGATTGCGAGATCGATTCTGTGAAAACTGAACCCGAAATCTCTCGATAGCCGGTGGAGGCCGCGCCGGTGCGACGCAAAGAGCACTATGACGAGCATGCTGCCATAGGCCACGAGATCGATAACGAAGTCGAGCGGGTTCGAGTATGCGGTGAGGTTCATGGCTTGAAGCACGAGGGGCACGAGACCGGCCGTTGCGGTCAACACGACAGTGAACGTGGCTTCCGGCAAACCCCACCGTATGGAAGCGGGCACGGTGTACGACTCGGAGCTATATGGAGCCACGCCTAAAGATTGGGGTGTTTCTTCGGGCATTTGCACGCGATCACTCTATCCAGCAAGCCATCCGGTACACCCTTAGCGAGACTCTGGGCGCTGCACGAACTGTGGTCGGCGATCCAACGTTCGAGTATCAGTCTGGCCCTGCCTCGCTCTAACACAGAGACACAGTTGTCACGTATCGGCCCGTGAGTGCATCCGCCACATATTGCGTATCGACGGGAAACGGGGGCGTGAAAGTTCGGTGTTCCGGGCTGAACTGGGTAGCGGGGTGGGATTATTGCCGAATGGCGTCTTTCATCTTTATCTACCGCGCGGGCCCCGACCCGGTGCCCATCGATCGCGTTGCTGAGAACCGGCAGGCGTGGGGCATCTGGAACACGGAGCTGAACGAGGACTACGGAATCCGCACAGCCGGCGGAAAAGTCGTGACTGCCTCTGGTGTCACCGACTCTGACGGAACGGTTCGAGGCGCTTCGATGGTGGAGTTCGAATCGATGGACGCAGCCGTTGCGGTAGCGAGGAGAAGCCCGAATCTCGCATTCGGGGGCAGCGTAGAAGTTCTCGGGGAGTACTCTCGCACCTGAGTTGCTTTCTCCGCAACGAGTTGCGAACAGGCTTTCGCTCGTTCGCGGCACCGAATCTGTCGTAGCCCGAATCTGCGCCACAACCTGAATCTGCGCCGACCGAATCACCGTGGCTGTAATCGAGATCCGGGCGGGCGTCGAGAAAACGAGTGTCGGCGTTGCTCGCCTACACCGGATTGCGCTGGGGCAAAGCCACCGGGCTCAAGGTTCGAGACGTCGATTTGAAGAGACGCAGCGTCGCTGCTCAGAGGTGTGGGCAAAGTGTGGGCAAGTCGCCGTCGAACCTATGCCAAAACGATAAAGATCCGCGTAGATAAAGGGATCGGAGGGTAATAAGGGAGTGCCCCTGGTAGGAATCGAACCTACGACAAGCGGATTAGAAGGCCGCTGCTCTATCCACTGAGCTACAGAGGCCACTGGGTTACAGAGGCAACCAGACGATGCTACTACGAGCCGCCCGTCTCAAGTGCTAGCGGGTTGCGCCGGCCTCGATCTGCCGCTCGACCGCGTCGACGTCGTTCAGCACGCGCTGCGTGTCGAGCGCTCCGGGTGCTGAGTAGGTGGGTGAGTCGTAGTGCGGGGCGGTCACGACAGTCGGGGTGACGGCGGGCGCCGGGGTGTGGGTGGCTACAGCATCCGGAGCCGTCTGCGACGCAGCCGATGCAGGGGCAGCATGCTGCTCGTGGTGCTGCTGCGCTACCCATGCTTCTTGTTGGTCGCGCAGGGTCGACTCGCTGTCGGCCGACTTCGCCTTCCAGCGGTCGAGGTCGGCTTGGAATGAGCGGCGCGAACGACTGGGCTTGTGCTGCCATTCAACGAGCTGGTCGCGAAATTGAACGACGGCCGGCTCGATCTGGTAGCCGAAGGTGGCCGAGTTGCGCTTCATTTCGGCCAGCGAGTAGGCAGCCCAGTTCGCCGCGAGCGTGGCGCCCTTGATAGGCAGCAGGCGCACCTGAATGTCGGCCTGGCCCGTAGCGCGGTCGGAGAGAATCTGTTCTTGCGGCGTGAGCGAGTTCCACACGGATGCTTGCTCAGCAGCATCGACGAGCGCCCCGATGGCAGCGACCTTCAGTTCGCGGTCGCGGCCGGCGAGGAGGCGCTTGATCGAGCCGCTCGCTATCCACGCGGCGAGCAGGCCGGCGACGATTATCGACGCGGCCGGCACGGCGATGCTGACGATGACGTACGCGCCGCCATCGGTGTTTGCCCAGTTGAGAAAGTTGCTCCACCATTCCATGCGAGAAGAGTAACCCCGGGTTGGAGATTATCGGGCTAACGCGGCGGGTGTGGCGCAGCGCCGTTCAGCGAAAGCACGACATAGCGTCGTCGATCGATGCGAAGTGCCCGAGACCCACGACCTGACGAGTTGACGCGACCAGCCGCCGAGCCTCGAACCGCGCCGGTTCGGCGCCTTCGATATAGCCGGCTAGCGAACCATCAGACCGCAGAACGCGCCACAGGGCGGGTCGCACCTGCCGCAACGTCGGAGTGTGCGTGTGCGAGCGAGTCGTGAGAGTGGTCATGATGCCTCCTGTTCAGTGCGCCGGCCCGGGTGGTTGGTATCTCACACAGTAGAAGCAGCCTCTGACAGTGGCCTTTGGCGGTCGAGCGCGCCTATCCTTCACAATTCACGGCGAGTGGATGCTCTCCACAATCTCCTGGCAGGTGCGCTCCCATGCCGAGGCGTCGGTGCACACTCGTTTGACCGGGCAGACCAACCCGCGACGATGGGCCTCTCGTGGCCCCACTTGATCAGGAGAACACCGTGCCAGACACCATTTCGCTTACCGGCGTCGTTGCAACGACGCCCCGTCACATCACAACCGCCGAGGGGCTCGACATCACGAGCTTTCGGCTCGCCTCGAGCCAGCGACGATTCGACAAGGTGCACAATTCGTGGGCCGATGTGGGAACCAACTGGTACACGATCACGGCATTCCGCCAGCTCGCAGCGAATATGGCGACGTCGCTGAACAAAGGCGATCGAGTCGTGGCGTCAGGCCGGTTGCGCATTCGCGAGTGGGTCAATGGCGATAAGAACGGGCTCAACATCGAGGTCGAAGCCGAAGCGGTGGGTCATGATCTGTCGTGGGGGAGTGCGGCCTTCACCCGAACGCTCGCCCCGTCGACGGGCGGTGCCGCGAGCGGAAGCGCGGCGGCCGGCGGGGCGGCGGCCGGTTCGAATGCGTCGGGCGAAGACAGCTGGCGGGTGCCACCGCCGAGCGGCGCGTCGACAGACGGCGGCGGCGCTGCCGACTGGGGGGCAGGAGCCTTCGGAGTTCTGCCGACCGGGGGAGCATCGGGTGCGAGCGATGCGTATCTCCCTGACGACGAGTCGGTGTTGACGTCGTGAGGTGTGTTCACGTGGCCCTCGCCTAGAATCGACGCGGTACTACGAGGGTCACGCGCCCAGAGCGGAGAACGTCAATGCATGCCTCGTGGCAGCACACCTCACGAATGCTCGCTGCTGCATTGGCCTGCGCCGCGCTCGCGGGCGCGCTGGCCGCGTGCACCTCGACACCCGGGCCAGCGCCCGCGTCCAGCACTTCGGCGACGTCGACGTCGGTGAGCGGAACACCCACGCCTACCGCGACGCCGGTATTGGTGCCGGGCGGCACCGCCGCCGAGAACCTTGCCTACTTCGACTACGTCAATTCGCAGACCATCAGCACCGCAGCCGCGCAGAATCAAACGGCCGGTGGGGTGGCCTTCACCTCGGCGTTGCGCACGGGCGGCTTCGCGATTGCAGACATGCAAGTGACGCCCGATATCACGACCGTGGGCGTGAAGGCAGACTCGATTCAGTTCTCTGTGGCGATGAAGGGTCAGTGCCTCGTCGGGCAGTACGGCTTCGGCCAGTACCACAGCCTCGTGGCGCCGCTGCTGGGCACCGGCAAGTGTCTGATCGGCGATACCCGCGCCATAGACTGGTAGCCATGGCCGAATACATTTATTCCATGGTGCGCGCCCGCAAGGCCGTGGGCGACAAACTGATTCTCGACGACGTTACGATGTCGTTTCTCCCCGGAGCGAAGATCGGTGTCGTGGGCCCGAATGGCGCCGGCAAGTCGACCATTCTGAAGATCATGGCGGGGTTAGACACCCCGAGCAACGGTGAGGCCAAACTGAGCGCCGGTTACACCGTGGGCATTCTCATGCAGGAGCCCGAGCTCGACGAGTCGAAGACAGTTCTCGAGAACGTTCAAGAGGGCGTTGGCCCCATTAAGGCGAAGGTCGACCGGTTCAACGAGATCTCGGCCGAGCTGGCCGACCCCGATGCAGATTTCGACAAGCTGCTCGAGGAGATGGGCACGCTGCAAGAGCAGATCGATGCCGAAGACGCGTGGGATCTCGACTCGCAACTCGAGCAGGCGATGGATGCACTGCGAACCCCACCCGGAGACGCTTCGGTAGCGAACCTCTCTGGTGGCGAGAAGCGCCGCGTGGCGCTCACCAAACTCTTGCTGCAGAAGCCCGACCTGTTGCTACTCGACGAACCAACAAACCACCTCGACGCGGAGAGCGTGCTGTGGCTCGAGCAACATCTGGCCAAGTATCACGGTGCTGTTCTCGCCGTGACACACGACCGGTACTTTCTCGACCACGTGGCCGAGTGGATTGCCGAGGTCGACCGCGGTCACCTCTACCCCTACGAGGGCAACTACTCGACCTACCTCGAGAAGAAGCAAGAGCGCCTGATGGTGCAGGGCAAGAAAGACGCAAAGCTCTCGAAGCGTCTGGCCGAAGAACTCGAGTGGGTGAGATCGAACGCCAAGGGGCGCCAGGCCAAATCCAAGGCTCGTCTGGCGCGCTACGAAGAAATGGCGACTGAAGCCGAGCGCACCAGAAAGCTCGACTTCGAAGAGATCGTCATTCCGGTAGGCCCGCGTCTCGGCTCGCAGGTCATCGACGCGAACAAGCTGCACAAGGGCTTCGGCGAGCGTGTGCTCATTGACGATCTCAGTTTCACGCTACCGCGCAACGGAATCGTGGGCGTCATCGGCCCGAACGGTGTGGGAAAGTCGACGCTCTTCAAGACGATCGTGGGTTTCGAGCCGCTCGACAGCGGCAAACTGACCATCGGCGAGACCGTCGACATCTCCTATGTCGACCAAGACCGTGGCGGCATCGACCCGAAGAAGACGCTGTGGGAGGTCGTGTCTGACGGCCAAGACTACATTCAGGTCGGCAAGACCGAGATTCCTTCGCGCGCCTACGTTTCGACGTTCGGCTTCAAGGGCCCCGACCAGCAAAAAGCCGCTGGCGTGCTCTCGGGTGGCGAGCGAAACCGGCTCAATCTGGCGCTCACGCTGAAGCAGGGTGGCAACCTCTTGCTGCTCGACGAACCGACAAACGACCTCGACGTCGAAACGCTCGGCAGCCTTGAGAATGCGTTGCTCGAGTACCCGGGTTGCGCCGTGGTCATCACTCACGATCGGTGGTTTCTCGACCGTATTGCCACGCACATCTTGGCCTACGAAGGCACCGAAGAGAACCCAGCGAAGTGGTACTGGTTCGAGGGCAACTTCGAAGCATACGAGCAGAACAAAATCGAACGCCTCGGGCCAGATGCGGCGAAACCGCACCGTTCTGCGTACCGCAAACTGACGCGCGACTAGGCCGCGCACGGCATGCGGCTTCACATTCCCACGCGCCTGCGCTGGTCAGATCTCGATGCCTACGGGCACGTGAACAACGTGCAGATTCTGCGCCTGCTCGAAGAGGCTCGGGTTCAAGCGTTCTGGGCAACGGATGAGCCCGGGCTCGAGCTTTCGACCTCAGAGTCTGGTTCGACGACCGAGCGAATCAGGGTCACGGCGGCCAGTATGGCCGTGATCGACGGTGAGCTGGGCTCGGCCACCCTCACGGTGGTGGCTCACCAGGAGGTCGACTACTTGGCGCAGATTCCGTTCTTGCGTCAGCCCCTCGACCTACATCTGTGGATCAGCAGCCTCGGTGGCGCAAGCCTCGAACTCTGCTACGAGATCTGGAGCCCCGAGGGCGTGCCCCCGGGCATCCTGTACACCCGTGCAGCGACGACGATTGTGCTTATCGATGCCGAAACGCAGCGCCCTCGGCGCATCACTGCGCACGAACGCGAGGCGTGGCAGCCCTTCATCGACGACCCGGTGGTCTTCAACAAACGCCGCTAGACAGACAGACGCCGACAGACAGACAGACAGACGCCGCTAGACAAACGCCGCTCAAAGCGCGCGCCGCTAGCGCGGAACGCGAACCATTCCCTCCTGGGCGATGGTGGCCATCAGCACTCCGCTCTGTGAGTACATGCGGCCCGTCGCGAGCCCGCGGCCGCCCTGCGCACTCGGCGATTCTTGCAGGTACAAGAACCACTCGTCGGCACGCCCTGGCCGGTGCCACCACATGGCATGGTCGAGGCTCGCCGAGCTGAGGCCCGGGGTCATCCAGGCGATTCCGTGGCGCCGAAACACCGGCTCGAGCAGCGCATAGTCGCTGGCGTATGCGAGGGCGGCCCGGTGCAAGTTGGGGTTGTCGGGTAGCGGCGCGATGGCCCTCATCCAAATGGCCTGGTGCTCGACCCTGTTCTCGTCGGCACGCAGATAGATGGGCGTACCGATGTGCCGAATGTCGAACGGCCTGGCATAAGCCCAATTCTGGGCGATGGGATGATCGATGTGCCCGAGTTGATCGGCGATCGACGGCAGCGTTTCGGGGTCGGGAACGTCGGCGGGCATATCGATCTGATGGTCGATTCCCGGCCCGTCGGTCTGAAACGACGAGATCATCGAGAAGATCGGCATGCCCTTCTGGTAAGCCTGAGTGCGCCTGGTCGAGAACGATCGGCCGTCGTGAATGCGGTCGACCGAGAATGTGATCGGCAGCGAGGTGTCACCCGGGCGCAGAAAGTAGCCGTGCAGCGAGTGGGCGGCGCGGTCGGCATCGACGGTGCGATCGGCGGCGACAATGGATTGCGCCAGAACTTGGCCGCCGAAAACGCGCCCGTGGGCGGTCCACTGCGAGGGGCCGGTGAAGATGTCTTCGCTGGTTCGTGCTCCCGTGTCGGTGAGATCGAGGGCCGCGAGCAGTTCAGCAACGGGGTCGCCGCGCCGTGCACTCGAACGGGCAGGCATGCCTGTCACCGGGTCGGGCGCGCTGGTCGTCACATCGTCTGTCATTACGTCTCCCTCTTTATTGCCGCAACCGGCTGAAGCAGATCACACATGCTGCCGTCACCTTCTGTAGTTTAGAAGCTGATGGTTCAATCGTTTTCGCTCGTCGACGCGCTCTCGTTAGGCGACCTCAAAGTCTTCCTCGGTCGTGCGGCGCGAGTTGGCACCGGATCGGTGCGCTTGATCGGCGGTCAGGGTGTGCTCGCGGTATATGCGTCGGTGCTCGCACCGAAAGGGCTGCTGGATGATGCACCGACGGTTCTCGGGCTTCGAACCTTTGCCATGACCGACAAAACGGCGACTTTCGACGACACCGTCGCGATCAGGGCGCTGCTCGACCGTCTAGCACTGCTGTCGGTCGTCGTGAATGGAGATACCGGGCCGGTCGAGGTGTCGTTGCCACCCTCAGAGGGTCTCGTTGCCTGGGCGGGAATCTCACCGCCACGCGGTGGCTGGCAGAACGTCGGCTCCGTCGATGCCGCGGTGCTCGAAAAGTCTGCCGGCGAAGGAATCTCTGAGGTCGCCGCAGCCCTGCCACCCGACACGGGCGAACAGATCGTGCACAAGGTGCGGTCGCAGGTGTGGGGGCGCACGATTCCCGCCATCGAACGACCTACCGCCGCTGGTGCGGCATTCGCAGCGGTCAGTCTCGGCTTCTTGCGAAGCGACGACCCCGTCGCGGTCTACGCCTCGGGCCCCTGGACGAGGCTGTCGACCCGCCGCGGCCACGTGCTGACCCGCTAGAGCGCAGCCGCCACCGCCCGCCCGGCTTGACGGCCGGAGAAGATGCACCCGCCCAAGAACGTTCCTTCCAGCGAACGGTAGCCGTGCATCCCGCCGCCCCCGAACCCGCTCGCCTCGCCCGCCGCGTACAGCCCTTCGATAGGCGCGCCGCCCGAAGCGAGCACGCGCCCCGCGAGATCGGTTTCGATTCCGCCGAGCGTCTTGCGCGTCACGATGTGCAATTTCACGGCGATCAGCGGGCCGGCAGCCGGGTCGAGCAACTCGTGCGGCGAAGCCACGCGAATCAGCTTGTCGCCGAGGTAGTTGCGGGCTCCGCGCACGGCGGTGATCTGCAGATCTTTGGTGAATGGATGCCCGATCTCACGGTCACGCGCCCGAATCTCTTGTTCGACGCGGGCCGTGTCGAGCGGCACCTCGCCCGAGAGCCGCTGCATTCCTGCGAGCAACGTCGGCAGGTCATCCGCCACCACGAAGTCGACGCCTTTTGCCTTGAACGCCTCGATGGGCCCAGGCGCGCCAGGGCCTACTCGCTTCGCAAGCAACCGCAGATTCTTACCGGTCAGGTCGGGGTTCTGCTCGCTGCCCGAGAGCGCGAACTCCTTTTCGATGATCTTTTGAGTGAGCACGAACCAGCTGTAGTCGTAGCCGGTCGACACGATGTGCTCGAGGGTTCCGAGGGTGTCGAAGCCGGGAAAGAGCGGTACCGGCAGACGCCTTCCGGTCGCATCGAGCCAGAGCGATGACGGGCCCGGCAGAATGCGAATTCCGTGCTGCGGCCACACCGGGTCGAAGTTCGTGATGCCCTCGGTGTAGTGCCACATGCGGTCGGAGTTGATCAAACGTGCCCCGGCCGTCTGGCTGATGCCGAGCATCCGGCCGTCGACGTGTGAAGGCACGCCAGAGAGCATGGATGCCGGTGCCGCCCCCAACCGTTTCGGCCAGTTCTGGCGCACCAGGTCGTGGTTACCACCGATGCCGCCGCTCGTCACGATGACTGCTGACGCCCGCAACTCGAACTCACCGACCACGGTGCGTGAGCTCGTAACTCCGCGCGCCACTCTCGACGGCTCGAGCAGGCTGCCGCGCACGCCCACCACGCGTGTGCGGCTGGCCGCGCCTCCGCCGCTTCCCGAGCCGGAGCCTGCAGCGCCGCCGGTGCCGCCCTCAGCCGCCTCGACGATCAGCTCGTCGACCTGGTGCCGATGCTTCACCGTCACCAGCCCGTCGCGCACGCCCTGCTTCACTCGCGCGACGAACGGAGCGAGCACTCCGGGGCCCGTTCCCCAGGTGATGTGAAAGCGCGGCACCGAGTTTCCGTGCTCGGTTGCGGTGTAGCCGCCGCGCTCAGCCCAGCCCACGATGGGAAAGAAGCGCACGCCCTGCTCGTGCAGCCAAGCGCGCTTCTCACCGGCGGCGAACTGCAGGTACGCCTCGGCCCAGAGCCGCGGCCAATAGTCGTCGGCGCTGTCGAAACCCGCGCTGCCGAACCAGTCTTGGCGGGCGAGTTCAAGCGAATCGTGCACTCCGAGGCGGCGCTGTTCGGGGCTGTCGATCAGAAAGAGACCCCCGAACGACCACCACGCTTGGCCGCCGAACGAGGCCGCGGGCTCTTGCTCGACAATGGTGACGTGTTTGCCGGCCTTCACGAGTTCAGCGGTCGCGACGAGTCCGGCGAGCCCGGCGCCCACGACGATCACATCGGTCTGAGGCGTTGAGGTCATCTGAAACTTCCTTGTTTCGGTGAAGGTGAAGGTGAAGGTGAAGGTGGAGGTGAGAGAAGGAGAGGTGGCTCGGGGAGCGCCCCAAGCTACTCGTCGAACGTGTTGACCATAGCGTGGGCGGCGCGCTCGAGGTAGTCCCACAGCGTCGCCTCCTGCAGCGGCGGCAGGTCGAGCGAGAGCACCGCAGAGTGCATGTGCGAGAGCCAGCGGTCACGGGCATCCGGGTTCACCTTGAAGGGGTTGTGCCGCATACGAAGCCGCGGGTGACCGCGCTCTTGGCTGTAGGTGGTGGGGCCGCCCCAGTACTGCTCGAGAAAGCCGGTGAGGCGCTGAATGGCGCCTTCGAGGTCGTCTTCGGGGTACATCGCCACGAGCACCGGGTCTGACGCGACTCCGGCGTAGAAGGCACGCACGAGGCGCTCGAACGTGGCGCGGCCGCCGACCTGTTCGTAGAACGTGTCGCCGCTGCCCTCGTTGAGGGGTTTCGTGGCGGTCGGGATGATCGGAATGAGTGGCATTCCCGTACCCGCGCCCGGCGCGCCGCCCGCTCCCGGGCCGCCACCCACCGCGCGGCCCGCTCCCGCTTCCGCGCTCGGGGCGCCGCCCGCTCCCGCTTCGTCGTTCGTCATCGTCACGCCTTGTCTTTCGAGGCGGCACCAGGCGCCACCTGCACCGGCTTGGTCTTCGGGGGTCTCGCGCCCGTCACCGAGGCCGCGCCTTCGAACCCGGTCAGCACAATACTGTTCAACGACGGCAGCTTCACGCCCATTTCGTCGAGGGCGCGCTTCAGTTGCATCCGCAGCTCGCGTGCCACGTCGTCTTTTGCATTGGTTCGAGTCTTCACCACCAGCCGAATGACAAGAGCCTCGGCCGAAATGCTCTCAAGGCCCCAGATCTCGGGCTTCTCGATGACGCGTGAACGCCATTTGGGGTTCGAGGCGAGTTCATTGGCGGTCGCGAGCATCCGCGCCTGCACGGCATCGACGTCAGTGTCGTACGGAATGGCGAGGTCAATGATGACCCGCGCCCAGCCCTGCGACATGTTGCCCACCCGCAGAATCTCGCCGTTGCGCACGAACCAGAGGGTGCCGTTGACGTCGCGAACCGTCGTGACGCGAATTCCTACCGCCTCGACGACCCCCGTCGCTGGCCCCAGATCGACGACATCGCCCACGCCGAGCTGGTCTTCGACCACCATGAAGAGGCCGTTCAGCATGTCTTTGATGATGTTCTGCGCCCCGAAACCGAGCGCGGCGCCAATGACTCCGGCCGAAGCCACCAGCGCGGTCACCTGAAATTGCAGCTCGCCGAGAATCATGATGAACGCGAAGATCACGATCGCCCAGGTGATGAAGTTCGACAGCACACTACCCATGGTTCGGGTGCGCTGCACCACACGAACGGCGGCCAGCGGCGACGCCATCAGGGCTTGAGTGTCTTCGACGTCGTGTTTGTTCTTCACGCCCGACACGATGCGCTTCACCACACGGTCGACCGAGTGCAGCAGAATCAACCGCACGACAATGGCGCCCACGATGATGACGACGATATTGATCAGGTGCTGATAGCTCGTGTAGAAGTCGCTCAGGTTCTTCAAAAAGTCGTTCATATGCGCTCAATCGTACCGAGCGACGCTTGGCAACTCCTGACCCTGCGCTCGTGGCGGGGCTACTGGCCCGGGGCGAGGCCGCCACGCCGTTGTGAGGTCACTACGCCGCCCTCATAGCGGCGCGACTGTCTCCCGAGCCCGCCACGCGAGCGTTCGCGGGGCGGGGCCGGAGGTTCGGCGGCCTCAGAGGAGTGGCGGGCCCGGAGGTTCGGCGGCCCCGGAGTTCCGGCGCGCCCTGCCCGCTACTCCGCGTCTTTCGCCTGCGCCGCCAGCGCACGGTCGACGCCCGCGAGGTTCTCGACCACCAGGCGGCGAAGCGCGGCCGGCTGCGGGTCGGTGTCGAGCCACGCCTGCGTCGCGTCGCGCAACTCCTGGCTCGCAAGCCCTGACGGGTACAGCCCCGTGATCAGCGTCGCAGCGATCTGGTAGGTGCGGTTCTCCCACAGCTCAGAAACGACCTCGAAGTACTTCGCGATGTATGGCGAGAGCAGGGCGTCGTCGTTCGCGCGCTGAAAGCCCACCGTGGTGGCGCGCACGATGAGGTTCGACGCATCGTCGGTGTCGACGAGCGATGCCCACGCGGCCGCCTTCGCCTCGGCGGTGGGTATGGATGCCCGTGCACTCGCCGCGCTCTGCGCCCCCGATGCCGTGTTGTCGGCGGCCAGGGCCGCCTCGATCTGAGCTTCACCAGCCTGACCGCCCGCGACCAGTGAGGTCAGCAGATCCCAGGTGAGGTCGGTATCGATCTCGAGACCCTCGAGCTTCGTCTCGCCCTCCAGCAGCGACTCGACGATGGCCAGGCTGCTCGCCGATTTCGCGGCGGCCGCGAAGAACTTGACGAACTGAAACTGCTCATCAGACCCGGGAGCAGCGTTGCGCGCAAGCGCCCACAGCTGCTCGGCCACCTCGGTCTGCACCTCTTCGCGATACCCCGGTGCCACGTACAGCCCGGCCGTGAGCACCACCTGGTTGAGCGCCGTGCGCAGTGTCGTGCTCTCGTCTTCGGTCGCGATGTTGCCGAGAACCAGCCGAATGAAGTCGCGCGGCCGGCTTTCGGCGTCGCGCGTCGCATCCCACGCCGAGCCCCAGACGATCGAGCGAGCGAGCCCGTCTTCGATGGCGCCCAGGTGGGCGATGGCGGTCGATAGTGACTGGTCGTCGAGGCGAATCTTCGCGTAGGCGAGGTCGTCGTCGTTCAGCAGCACGAGGTCGGGGCGGGTCAGCCCGATGAGTTCATCGACCGTGGTGCGTTCGCCCGCAACATCCAACTCGACCCGGTGATTGCGAATCAATGCACCCTCGTGCATGTTGTAGAAGCCGATCGCCAAGCGGTGCGGGCGGATGGTCGGCCACTCTTCGACGGCCGTCTGGCTGATGGCGAACGAGGTGATCACGCCGTCTGCGTCGGTCTCGATCTCGGGCCGCAAGGTGTTCACGCCGGCCGTCTCGAGCCACAGCTGCGACCATTCGCCGAGGTCACGGCCGCTCGTGTCTTCGAGCTCTGCGAGCAGGTCTTTCAGCTCAGTGTTCGAGTAGGCGTGCTTCTGAAAGTACTGCCCCACGCCCGCGAGAAACTGGTCTTGGCCGACCCAGGCGACGAGCTGCTTCAGTACTGAGGCGCCCTTGGCGTAGGTGATGCCGTCGAAGTTGACCTGCACGTCGTCGAGATCGCTGATGTTGGCGAAAATCGGGTGCGTGCTCGGCAGCTGGTCTTGCCGGTAGGCCCAACTCTTTTCAGTCGAGGCGAAAGTCGCCCAGGCGCCGTGCCATTCGGTCGCTTCGGCCGTGGCCAGGGTAGAGATGTATTCGGCAAACGACTCGTTCAGCCAGAGGTCGTTCCACCACTTCATGGTCACCAGGTCGCCGAACCACATGTGGGCGAGTTCGTGCAAGATGGTCACGACGCGACGCTCGCGCTGGGCATCCGTCACCTTCGATCGAAAGACGTAGGCTTCGGTGAAGGTCACGGCGCCAGCATTCTCCATGGCTCCAGCGTTGAATTCGGGCACAAAAAGCTGGTCGTACTTGGCGAACGGGTACGGGTAGTTGAAGCGCTTCTCATAGAACTCGAAACCCTGTCGGGTCTTCTCGAACACGTACTCGGCATCCATGTATTGCGATAAGGATGCCCGTGAGAACACTCCCAACGGAATCACCCTGCCGTCACTCGACGTCAGCTCACTGCGCTCCACCACATATGGGCCAGCCACGATGGCGGTGACGTACGACGAGAGAATCGGGGTCGTCTCGAAGCTCCACGTTGCCTTGCTCTCGCCGATGGAGACGGGCTCGGGGGTGGGGGAGTTCGACACCACTTGCCAGTAGTCGGGCGCGGTCACCGTGAAAGTGAAGGTCGCCTTGAGGTCGGGCTGTTCGAACACGGCGAAAACGCGGCGGGAGTCTGGCACTTCGAACTGGCTGTAGAGGTAGACCTCGTCGTCTACCGGGTCGACGAAGCGGTGCAGGCCTTCGCCGGTGTTCGTGTACAGAGCGTCGGCGACCACGGTCAGAATGTTGTCGTCTGCCAGGTCGTCGAGCTGAATGCGCACACCGTCGCTCACTGCGGCCGGGTCTAGGTCTGTGCCGTTCAGCAGCACCGAGTGCACGTTCTTGGTGATGGCGTCGATGAACGTCGAAGCGCCGGCCGTAGCCGTGAACCGCACCGTTGTCGTGCTGAGAAACGTTTCGGGGCCCTGGGTCAGGTCGAGGGCGACGTCGTAACTCTGCACGTTCACCAGCCCGGCACGCGCTTGGGCTTCGACGCGGGTGAGGTTTTCTCCAGGCAACTGATGTTCTCCGTACGTAGTGTGATGGGTCTCGCAGCGGCGCGCTTCGTGGGCTGGCCGCCCGTTTATTCTCGCCGACCAGCCTACCTCCGCGGTTTCCGTCACTCGCAGAGCAGAGTGCAGAGAAATAGTCAATAATTCTTCTAGAATCCGGAGGTAGAATAGTCGAGCACACATAGACTATTTGAATGGTAAGTGAGCAATCCTCTCGCAAGGTGGCAAAATTGCTGCGAGAGGCGGGATGGGTGCCCGCGGCGGATTTTGTCGGCAGCCACCGAAAGTGGGTTTCGCCGCAGGGCCGAATGATGTCGATTCCGGAGGGACACAGAATGATTTCTCCCGGAGTGGTGAGAAAGATCGTGAAGGCAATCGAGGAGAACGCAGATGATGACATTTGACGTGGTCGCTACCAGAGAGGGCAAATGGTGGATGGTGACCATACCGGCGCTGGACGGGTTGACGCAGGCGAGACGCTTGTCGGAGGCGGGGGTTATGGCTCGAGAATTCATCGCTTCAACTCTCGAGATCTCGGTCGATGAAGTGGGCGTTCACGTCGAGGTGGATGCGGTTGGTGAGGTACACGGCATCGTGAAAACTCTCGACGCCATCCGAGCGGAGCGTCTCAGAGCAGAGGCACTCGAGCGCGACGCGACCAATGCCGCTTCAGATCTGGCAAAGCGCCTTGTGCAGCAAAATGTGCCCTTGCGAGACATCGGAACCGTGCTCGGCGTATCTCACCAACGCGCGCACCAGCTCGTCAGTCGATAATCGGCGCTCAGCCCTAAACTTGGGGCATGCGCATTCACCTCGGCACCGACCACGCGGGGCTCGACTTCAGCCGCCATCTGTTCGAACACCTCACGGCGGCCGGCCACGAGGTCATCGACCACGGGCCCAGTTCGTATGACCCGATCGACGACTATCCCTCGTTCTGCATCAACGCCGCCCTCGGCGTGGTGCGCGACCAGCAGGCCGGCGTCGAAGCGCTCGGCATCGTATTCGGCGGGTCAGGCAACGGCGAGCAGATCGCCGCCAACAAGGTCACAGGCGCACGCGCCGCCCTTGTGTGGAGCGAGTCGACCGCACTGCTCGCCCGCCAGCACAACGACGCCAACCTCATCGCCATCGGCGCCCGCCAGCACACCGTCGACGAGGCCGTGGCCTTCATCGACACGTTCATCAACGAGCCGTTCTCGCTCGAAGAACGTCACGTTCGCCGCATCGCCCAACTCGCCGAATACGAGGCCACGGGCGCCATCGCCGGCATCTACGTGGGCGCCGACCCTGACCCGGCTGCTCCGGCGGGAGCATCGGCGACGGGCGACTCCGCGGCTGACGCGGGCTAAGCACCTCATGCCTGAAGGCCATTCAGTACACCGAATTGCGTTGCAGTTCGAGCGCGACTTCGTCGGGCATCCCATCGCCGTGAGCTCACCGCAGGGCCGATTCGCCGCAGGGGCTGCAGAACTCGACGGCACACGGATGCTCGAGGCCCGCGCCGTGGGCAAGCAGATGTTTCTGCGTTTCGAGCACGACCGTTGGCTGCGCATCCACCTCGGCATCTATGGCGCCTGGGACTTTTTCGGCATCATCTCGCCCATCACCGCCGAGTCTGAGGCGCTCGGCAGCATCGGCGCACCCCGGTTACGCCGCGCTGTGCGCATGTCTGAAACCGAGCAGGCGAAAGACGTCGACCTCGAGACTTTTCCGCCCGAACCCGTCGGCGCGGTGCGGGTGCGGCTCGCGACCGACGACAGCGTCGCCGACCTGCGCGGGCCCACCATGTGCGAGGTCATCAACCCGCAGCAACTCGCCGAGGTGGTCGATCGCCTCGGCCCAGACCCCGCCACCGACGACAGCCCAGAAGCCGAAGAGCGCTTCGTCACGCGCCTGCGCAAGAAGCCCACTGCCGTCGGCCAGCTGCTTATGGATCAGTCGGTTGTCAGCGGAATCGGCAACGTCTACCGCGCCGAAATGCTCTTTCGCGCACGGCTGAACCCGCATACTCCCGGAAAACAGGTCACTGAAGAGCAAGCGCGTGGGCTGTGGCGCGACTGGGTCTACCTGCTCGACCTTGGCATTCGTACCGGGCAGATGCTCACGATGGACGGCCTCGACCCCGCCGCCCAAGAACTCGCACTGGCGAACCGCGAAGACCGTCACTGGGTTTACAAACGCGAGGGTTTGCCGTGCCGCGTGTGCGGAACGAACATCCTCATGGAAATGATGGCCGCCCGCAAGCTGTACTGGTGCCCCGTTGACCAGGCGTGAGCGCATGGCTCGTAGGCGTGGTCTTCGGCGCGCCGCTCAGTGCGTTGGGGCTCCCGCCTGCCACGTCGAATCGAGCGCCTCGTGAGAGACACCCCTGCCTTCAGGCTCGACGACCTCGAAGAGATCCGCCGACTCGTTCGCGAGTATGGCTTCGCCACTATCGTCAGCCAGACTTCGAACGGCCTCGTCGCCTCGCACTACCCGATCATGCTCGACGAGAACGTGCCCGAGGGTGAAGTCGCCATTCTCAGTCACGTGGGGCGACCGGATGAACGGCTGCACGAACTCGGGCAGCACGAGGTTCTGGCCATCATCCAGGGCCCCCACGGGTACATCTCGCCGGGCTGGTACGACGCGAACCCGGCCGTGCCCACCTGGAATTTCGTGGTGGCGCACCTGCACGGAACCCCCGAGATTCTCTCTGACGCCGAAAACCTCGAGGTGCTCGCCGGCCTCGTCGACCATTTCGAAGACCGGATGCCCGAACCACGCCGCATGAACGGAACGCTGCAGAACGCCGCCTACGCCGCGCGCATCAGCTCGGGCACCGTCGGTTTTCGCCTCACGGCGACCCGCATCGAGGCGAAGTCGAAGCTGAGCCAGAACCGGCCGGCCGAAACGGTCGAGCGCATCATCCACGAACTCACCGAGGGTGACAACTACCGCAACCCCGACCTCGCCGCGGAGATGCGCCGCGTGCACCCGCGCCCTGCGGCCACCCCGCCGATGGCCGAGCCCGAGAAATCCGCCGACCCCGCGAATGCGGCCGACCCCGCGAATGCGGCTGAGCACGACGTGGCTGCGGCCAGCGACGGAATGGGCGCGACAGGTGACTGACGACGTTTTTCTCCGTCGCGGGCGCATTCCGGGCCACGACGGCGAGTGCGACGTGCTTCTCGCCGACTCGCGCGTTCGAGCAATCGTGCCGTCGGGCCTCGTTCGCGCACCTGCGGGAGCCGCGACAATCGACCTCGACGGTCGGTTCGTCATTCCGGGCCTCTGGGACAACCACGTGCACTTCACCCAGTGGTCGCTCCTCAGACGCCGAATCGATCTCGGTCTCGCTACCTCGGCTACCGATCTACTCGCCCGACTGCGGTCGACGCTGAACGCCCTCGACGGGGCACCGCAGGCTGGCGGGGTCGGGTCGATCGACCCGCTACAGGCGTCATCGAGCTCGGCTACTCCTGCCGCGATCACCCCGCTGATCGGCTACGGAGTGCGCGACAGCCTCTGGCCCGACACCAACGCACTCACGGCGACCCTGCTCGACACGGTTTCGGGCGAACGCCCCGTGGTGCTGAGCAGCGCTGACCTGCACGGGTGCTGGCTCAATTCGGCGGCGCTCGCGTTCTATGGTCTGCGCGGGCGTCCCACCGGCCGACTGCGCGAAGACGACTGCTTCGCCCTGCTGCGCCGACTCGACGACGTACCCGATCTCGAGGCCGATGCCTTGGTCGCCGACGCAGCGCGCGCAGCGGCGCGGCTCGGCGTGGTGGGAGTCGTCGACCTCGAAATGCGCGACAACCTCACCGATTGGCGTCGCCGAATCGCCAGCGGCATCGACTCGCTGCGGGTCGCGTTCGGAATCTACTCCGAGCATCTCGAGTCGAGCATCGAGGCGGGCCTCCGAACCGGCGAGGTGATACCCGACACGGCAGGGCTGCTCACCGTGGGCCCCTTCAAGATCATCACCGACGGCTCGCTCAACACCCGCACTGCCTACTGCTTCGACGAATACGAGGGCCTCGAAGGTCAGGCTCACTCGCACGGGCTTCTGACGGTGGCTCCGGATGCCCTGCTGATCGCACTCGAACGCGCATCCACCTCGGGCCTGACCCCCGCCGTGCACGCAATCGGCGACCACGCGAACGCCCTCGCGCTCGACGTCTTCGCCCGACTAGGTTCTGGCGGACGCATCGAACACGCCCAACTCGTCTCGGATTCCGACTTTTCTCGGTTCGCCGAACTCGGTGTCACGGCGAGTGTGCAACCTGAGCACGCGATGGATGATCGTGACGTGGCCGATCGGTATTGGAACGGCCGCACCGACCGAGCCTTTGCCTTTGAGAGCCTCCGTGCATCCGGAGCCGCACTCTTGCTCGGATCTGACGCACCCGTAGCCCCGCTCGACCCGTGGCAGACCATGGCGGCGGCAGTCGGGCGTTCGCGCGACGGCCGCCCCGCCTGGCATGCGGAGCAGCGCATTTCGGCGCAGGCCGCCCTTACCGCTTCGACGAACCGACTCGCCTCGATCGGCGTCGGCATGGCCGCCGACCTCGCGGTCGTCGAGCGCGATCCGCTCACCAGCCCGGCCGACGACCTTCGAGCCATGCCGGTCGCCGCAACCTTCCTAGCCGGTCGCGCCACCCACCTAGCCCTCTGATCGCGCGAGGTGTGATGTGTCTCATCCGTTCGGGCCACCGCGGTTGATGGCCGCGAGGGCCACAAAACCGCTCAGACCACGGCCAAGCCGTATGCCGGAAAGGCTCTGAGGCAAGAACCGAAGCGCCATCAGCCCGAAGCGGCGGCCGCCGCGCGCTGGCGGTGTCGGCGGCCCGGGCGGCATCGGCGGGGGAGACGCGCTTTGGTCGCCCGATCGAGGTTGCGGAATAGGAATCATGATGAGACTTTATCACTTATGCTGAGGTCGCATCAAAGCAGTTAATGAAAAAATGGGGATCCCCGAAGGAATCCCCATTCACCAGCACGGAGCCAAGCCGTACGGCTCGGCGCTGTGCGGCACCGTTTGAGTCAGCTCACACAGCAGCGACGTGCGCGAACAAGAACCAACGGTCTTTCTCCAGGCTGCGCGCGATCTGAATCACGACGTCTTGGCTTGCCGCGTCGATCTCGCCGAGCTCCTTGATGGCCTTGTTCACGCTGACCAGCACGGCATCGATCGATGCGACGAGCGACGCGATCATCACGTCGGCGGGCTGAAAACCGGCGGGCAGTTCGGGCAGCGTGGTCTTCGCCGCGACAGTGCCGATTCGGGCATCGATCGGCAGGCCAAGGGCGACAACTCGCTCGGCGGCGTCGTCGGAGTATCCCTCTGCGCGCTCGACGACCTCATCGAACAGCTCGTGCACGGCGATGAAGTTCGCGCCGCGAACGTGCCAGTGGGCCTGCTTGCCGTTGATGACGAGCGCCTGCGAATCGATGACGACTTGGCTCAAAAACTGGGCTGCGGCTGCGGCCACATCGGGGTTCGAAGAACTCTTGATGGTGGTGACAACGTCAGACATGACGTCTCCCTTCGTGAAGTAATACCCCCACGCTACTCACCCTGAAATCTCGCGCAAGCAAGCAAAGGCTCGGCTAACGAAGGTAAGCGTTACCTCTTTTCCGCCGCACTCAGCCGCTCGCGAACCGCCGAGAACCTGCTTGTGGTCATCGTGTTCAATGATATGACATATGCTCACATCAGATCTGCAAGGAGTTGTGAATGTTCATCGCGTACCTCGACGAGTCCGCTCGAAACGACGACTTCTATTTCATGGGAACCGTCGTCGTAGATGATGAGGCCATCGTCGCGATCGAGACCAGTCTCGATCACATCGGCGAAATGATTTCGGCCGATGTTCCGGGATTCGACGCGTCGACGGAGTTTCACGGGTACGAGATGTTTCACGGCGAAGGAGCCTGGAAGAACGTGCCCTTGGGTTGGCGAGTGAAGGCGTGCAAACTTCTCAGCAAAACTCTTGTGAACTCGGGCGCGCGCTACCTTCTCCGCGGCATCGACGTGAATGCCCAGAAGGCACGATACCGAAATCCATTTGCGCCTCACAATGTGTGCACAGCCCACACTTTCGAGACAATCGAAATGATTCTCGCAAAAGACAATCATGCTGAGTCGATGGCTCTCGTCGTCGCCGATGAACATCATTCTGCGCCAGACAGTCGCAGAAACCTCCGCAATTTCAAAGCGTCCAGCGTCTTCGGTTACACGAGCAGGCAGTGTGAGCGAATCGCCGACACGATTTACTTCGGCCCTTCGCATTCGAGTCGGCTCTTGCAGCTTTCAGACGTTGCAACCTACTTCGTGAACCGACACGAGACGCAGATCGAAACCGACCCGCGCTCGCAAGCGGCGGTCGACCACATATGGGCCAATGTAATGCTGGCGTGTCGCTTCTACTACGTGTGGTCGCCGAACTGACCATCGTGTGTGCGCGAAGGAGCCTGACACCGAGGCGTTAAACACAGAACCCGCGCACGCGACGCGGGATTCTGGCTGGGTGCGGGAGGCCCTTCGGCGTCCTGCTCATCTAATCCTAAACCACTCCGCTGTCAGTGTGACGTTCTCGTCCAATGGCTCCTACGTCGCCGCACTCAGCCGCTCGCGAAGCGCCGATTGGTCGACGGGGAGCGCCGCAAGAAGTGCCGCAGCGGGGTCGGGCTCGTGGCGGTCGAGCAACGCCAGCAGAATGTGTTGCGAGGTGATCGTGCGCGCGTGCGCGGCTGCAGCATTCGCCAGTGACTGCTGGATGACCGTCTTCGCCCCCGACGTCATGAGTGGTGAGCGCCTGCTCAACGACGTGCGCGACGTGGAACGAAACTCGCCGAGGTCGACGCCGATCGCCGCCAAGGCGTTTCGGTCGAGGAGATCGACCGTCTCATGCGCCTCGCGGGCATCGACGCCCACAATCTGCGCGACCTCGTCATCTTCGAGTAGCGCGATGAGCAGGTGGTCGGTTCCGATACGGCGGTCTCCTCGGCGCTCAGCCTCGAAACGGGCATCCTCTACCGCCACGCGTGCCGAGTGGGCGAATTTCTCAAACATCACTTTCTCGCTTTCCGTGTTTGGCGTGAACCGATTGCCGTCTGACGCCGAGCGCGTCGCCGATCTGCTCCCACGACCATCCCGCGCGCCGTGCTTCATCGACATAGAGCGCCTCGATCTGCTCGGCGAGCCGATGCAGTGCGCCAACCGCGCGCAGCCCTGTCGCCGGGTCAGCGGTGCTCAAGTGCTCCGGGTTCCACATTTCCATACCGTCAGTCTGAACTGACGCCATCGCCTTGTCAACCCAAACTGACAAAACAGCAGCCGCCATCAGGGCCGCCGCACAATCGGAAGGTGGCCGCCATGAGGTCGAGCTCGAAAAGGTAATGGCGTCTTCTGCGGCGAGAACGCAGAAGACGAACAGCGGAGAGGGGATGACGAGAATCGAACTCGCGTGATCAGTTTGGAAGACTGAGGCTCTACCATTGAGCTACATCCCCGCGCGCCCTAACAGGCACCCGAACATCGTAGTACAGGTTTCAGGCGGCGCAGGTTCACCCCATGCTTGTGCGCTAGGCTTGCCGAGGTTTATTTCCCGGGGCGTAGCTCAGCTTGGTAGAGCGCTCGGTTTGGGACCGAGAGGTCGCAGGTTCGAATCCTGTCGCCCCGACATGCAGGCCTGACCGGCGTATCCGGTCGTCAGTCTGCTTCGTTCGACGCACACAACCCCAGATTCAGACACACCCAGATTCAACAGCATTTCAGGAGATTGTTTTGAAGACCACGGTCGAAAAGCTCAGCCCCACGCGCGTGAAGCTCGCCATCTCGGTTACCCCCGAAGAGCTGAAGCCCAGCATTGATCACGCCTACACGCACATCGCCGACCAGGTGAACATTCCCGGTTTTCGTAAGGGCAAGGTTCCGCCGCCCCTGATCGATCAGCGCGTCGGTAAAGAGGCCGTGCTCGAGCACGCCGTCAACGACGGTCTCGACAGCTTCTACCGCGCCGCCATCGAAGAGCAAGAGCTGCGCCCCCTGGGCCGCCCCGAGGCCGACATCGTCGAGTGGCCGAGCAAGAAAGACTTCTCGGGTGACCTCGAGCTGGCTATCGAAGTGGATGTTCGTCCCGACCTCGACCTGCCCGACTACGTGGGCCTGCCCGTCACCGTCGACCCCATCGACGTCACCGACGAAGAGGTTGACGCAGAGCTCGAGCGCCTCCGCACCCGCTTCGGCACCCTCGTCACCGTCGAACGCCCCATCAAGACGGGCGACTTCGCTCAGCTCGACCTCATCGCCACCATCGACGACGCCGAGGTCGACAACGCCACCGGCATCTCCTACGAGGTCGGCTCTGGCGAGCTGCTCGAGGGTCTCGATGGCGTCATCGACTCGCTGACGGCGGGCGAGACCACCTCGTTCGAGGCGCCCCTGCTCGGCGGCGACTTTGCCGGCAAAGACGCCCTCATCACCGTCACCATCAACTCGGTGAAAGAGCGCGAGCTGCCCGAGGCTGACGACGACTTCGCCCAGATCTCGAGCGAATTCGACACCATCGACGAGCTGAAGGCAGACCTCAAGGTTCAGGTCGGCAAGCAGAAAGAGTTCGGTCAGGTGTCGGATGCTCGGCAGAAGACCCTCGATGCACTCCTCGCGCTGGTCGACGTTCCCGTGCCCCCGAAGCTCATCGAAGACGAGGTGCACCGTCACCTCGAGAACGAGAGCCGCCTCGAAGACGACGTGCACCGCGCCGAGGTCACCGAGTCGAGCACCAACACGTTCAAGACCCAGATTCTCCTCGACATCGTCGCTGAGAAAGAGGGCGTGAAGGTTTCGCAAGACGAACTGAGCCAGTACCTCATCCAGAGCGCCGCCCAGTACGGCATGGAGCCGCAGGAGTTCGTTCAGGTTCTCGACCAGAACGGCCAGATTCCCGCCATGGTCGGCGAGGTCGCCCGCAACAAGGCGCTCGCCATCGTTCTCGACAAAGCCGTCGTCACCGACACCAACGGCAAGGCCGTCGACGTCTCCGAGTTCACCACCGTGACTCGCGACGCAGACGCCCCCTTCGTCGACGTCGTCGACTCGGCCGACGAGCACGAGGGCCACGACCACGAGGGCCACTCCCACTAGCCACGCGCCACGAACGAGGGCCTCGCGGATGACCGTGGGGCCCTTTTTCGCGCCCGGACGGCTCCCACGGGCATCCGCTCACCCGACGGGACTTTCGTCGGAGCACGTCGCACATGGGCGCACTACGTTGGCATATCGCGTTAGCTCCGACGAAACTGCCGCCCATGCCGCGAACGCAGGCGACGCTGCGCTCTGCCGCAAGCGAACAGGGCGATAAGCGCTCTGGCGCTCCACTACATTCGAATTACCGCAAGTGAATTGGAGCGACACACATGGCCGATATGGCGATGCCGAACAGCGTTTTCGAACGTCTTCTGAAAGACCGGATCATCTGGCTCGGCTCAGAGGTTCGTGACGATATGGCGAACGAGATCTGCGCCAAGATTCTGCTTCTTGCAGCAGAAGACCCCAAGCGCGACATTTACCTCTACATCAACTCTCCCGGCGGCTCGATCACCGCGGGCATGGCCATTTACGACACCATGAAGTTCGTGACGAACGACATCGTCACCGTGGGCATCGGCATGGCCGCCTCGATGGGCCAGTTTCTGCTGAGCTCGGGCACGAAGGGCAAGCGTTACATCACGCCCAACGCCCGCGTTCTGCTGCACCAGCCGTCGGGTGGATTCGGCGGAACCTCTGCCGACATTCAGACCCAGGCCAACCTCATTCTCGACATGAAGAAGCGCATGGCCGAGCTCACGGCCGAGCAAACGGGCAAGACCCCCGAGCAGGTCATCATCGACGGTGACCGCGACAACTGGTTCAGCGCGCAAGAGGCGCTCGAGTACGGTTTCGTCGACTACGTGCGGGAGTACTCCTCCGACGTCGCCGGTGGTGGCGGCACTGAGGTCGCTGACAGCGTTCCTTCCGAAGCCAACTAGTCGCCACTGACGACACCATAAAGAACAGAGACAATTAGATGGAAACCCCCACTTTCGGCGGAATGCCGATTGCCTCGCCTTACGGCAACGGCACCACGCCTTCCAACCGCTACATTCTGCCCACGTTCGAAGAGCGCACGGCTTACGGTTACAAGCGCCAAGATCCGTATGCGAAGCTCTTCGAAGACCGCATCATCTTCTTGGGTGTGCAGATCGACGACGCTTCGGCTGACGACGTCATGGCCCAGCTGCTCGTTCTCGAGAGCCAAGACCCCGATCGCGACATCGAGATGTACATCAACTCACCCGGTGGCTCGTTCACCGCGATGACGGCCATCTACGACACGATGCAGTACGTCAAGCCGAACATCCAGACCGTGTGCCTCGGCCAGGCGGCGTCAGCCGCAGCCGTGATTCTCGCGGCCGGCACGCCGGGCAAGCGTCTTGCTCTGCCCAACGCGCGCATCCTCATCCACCAGCCCTCCAGCGGTGGCCAGGGTGGCGGCCAGGCGTCAGACATCGAGATTCAGGCGCGCGAGATTCTGCGCATGCGCACCTGGCTCGAAGAGACGCTCTCGGCACACTCGAACCGCACGCCTGAGCAGGTCAACAAAGACATCGACCGCGACAACATCTTGAGCGCTGCCGACGCCGTGGAGTACGGCATCATCGACCAGGTTCTCACCTCGCGTAAGAACCTGCCGGCACTCGTCAAATAAGCCCGAAACAGCGAACCGTGGATGTCCGTCCCCCGGGCATCCACTTCGTTGTTTAAGGCGAACTTCTTCGCTCGTGGTGAACACTGAGGGCCGAATATGACGATCCCTTGCCCAATGGCGGCGAGTGTCGGCGGCACGGGTTAGGCTGACGTCACAGGTTTTTACGAGGAGGATGAACATGGCACGCATCGGGGAGAGCGCTGACCTGCTCAAGTGTTCGTTCTGCGGTAAAAGCCAGAAGCAAGTGCAGCAGCTCATCGCGGGCCCGGGGGTCTACATCTGCGACGAGTGTGTCGAACTGTGCAACGAGATCATCGAAGAGCGCCTGTCTGAGACGGGTGAAGAGGTGTCGAGCGAGTTCGAACTGCCGAAGCCCAAAGAGATCTTCGCGTTTCTCGAAGAGTACGTCATCGGCCAGGAGCAGGCGAAGCGCTCACTCTCGGTCGCGGTGTACAACCACTACAAGCGGGTTCGCGCCCGCAACACGCTCACCTCGGCCGACGCCGTCGCCAATGAGGTCGAAATCGCCAAGAGCAACATTCTGCTGATCGGCCCCACGGGCTGCGGCAAAACGTACCTCGCGCAGACGCTCGCGAAGCAGCTGAACGTGCCGTTCGCCGTCGCTGACGCCACCGCGCTGACCGAAGCCGGTTACGTCGGCGAAGACGTCGAGAACATTCTGCTGAAGCTGCTGCAGGCCGCCGACTTCGACGTGAAGAAGGCCGAAACCGGCATCATCTACATCGACGAGATCGACAAGATCGCGCGCAAGGCCGAGAACCCGTCGATCACCCGCGATGTGTCGGGCGAAGGTGTGCAACAAGCGCTGCTGAAGATTCTCGAAGGCACCGTTGCATCCGTACCCCCGCAGGGCGGCCGTAAGCACCCGCACCAAGAGTTCATTCAGATCGACACCACGAACGTTCTCTTCATCGTGGCCGGCGCGTTCGCCGGGCTCGAAGAGATCGTCGCTGAGCGGTCGGGTAAGCGCGGCATCGGCTTCAACGCCCCGCTGCACTCCAAGCGCGACGACATCAACCTCTTCAGCGAGGTGCTGCCCGAAGACCTGCACAAGTTCGGGCTGATTCCCGAGTTCATCGGCCGTCTGCCCGTGGTCACCACCGTCACGCCGCTCGACCAGATCGCGCTCATGCAGATTCTGACCGTTCCGCGTAACGCGCTCGTTCGTCAGTATCAGCGCATGTTCGAACTCGACGGCGTTGAGCTCGACTTCGAAAAAGACGCCCTCGAAGCCATCGCCGACCTCGCCGTGCTGCGCGAGACGGGCGCTCGGGGCCTGCGAGCCATCATGGAAGAGGTGCTCGGCCCGGTCATGTTCGAGGTGCCCTCGACAGACGAGGTAGCCAAGGTCATTATCACGCGCGAGGCCGTGGTGAGCAACGCCGCGCCCACCATCGTTCCGCGCGAGTCGGTCTCCGCTCGACGCGTAGAGAAGTCGGCGTAACGCTGTGTTGATTTTCTGGCTGCGCCGGTTCCCGCCCGGCGCAGCGGCCGAATCCGGCCGCGCGCGAGCGCCCGGCTTCGGCCGTGTCGCGGCCTGAGCCCGCCTTCGGAGGATCTCTGGCGCAACCCATTTCGGCGGGAATCGTTGCCGGAATCACGGGGTTCGCCAGCTCGTTCGCGCTAGTCATCGCGGGCCTGCACGCTGTCGGGGCGACGGATGCTCAGGCCTCCTCCGGGCTCCTGGCACTGTGTTTCGGGGTCGCCGTGCTCTGCATTGTGCTGGCCCGGGTCTACCGCATGCCCATCTCGTTCGCGTGGTCGACGCCCGGGGCCGCGCTGCTCATCGCGGCGTCGGCGACGACGAAGAACTTCTCGGCGGCGGCGGGGGCGTTCATCGTGTGCGGCGTCTTGATCGTGCTGTGCGGTCTCTGGCCGGCGTTGGGGCGGTCGATCACCCGCATACCGAAGTCCATTGCGTCGGCGATGTTGGCGGGCATCCTCTTTCCCATCTGTTTGGCGCCGGTGCTGGCCGTCGTGCAGATTCCGGCACTGGCCATTCCCGTCGTTCTGGTCTGGCTGATCTTGTTTCGCATTGCTCCGCGCTGGGCCGTGCCGGCGGCCATGGCGGTCGCGGCGATAGCGATCGGCATCTCTGCGGGTACCGGCTGGCTGACGGCGGCCTCGACGTCGCTCGTGCCAGAGCTGACCTTCGTGCTGCCCACGTTCGACCCGCTGGTCATCGTGAGCCTCGGCCTGCCGCTGTTCATCGTCACCATGGCCGGCCAGAACGTGCCTGGCTTCGTGGTGATGTCGACGTTCGGCTACACGGTGCCCCCGCGGCCGGTTCTCGTGGCGTCGGGAGCGGCGACGGTCGTCGGGGCGTTCTTCGGTGCCCACGCGCTGAACCTCGCCGCCATCACGGCCGCCATCATGGCCGGCCCCGATTCGCACCCCGACAAATCGAAGCGCTGGGTCGCCACCTTCACGTCGGGCTTCGTGTACATCGTGTTCGGGCTCGGAGCGGGCGTGGCGGTCGCGCTCATCTCAGCGTCTCCGCCCATCCTCATCACTGCGGTCGCCGGCTTGGCGCTGCTCGGGGCTCTCGTGGGCGCCCTCTCGAACGCCATCGAAGAGGTCGCACACCGCATTCCGGCGGCAGCAACCTTTCTCGTCACCGCCTCAGGCATCGCCATCATCGGCATCGGCAGCGCCTTCTGGGGCCTGCTCGTCGGGGCCCTCATCATGCTCTGGTCGGCCTCACCGTGGCCTCGTCGCCGCACCTAGCCGACTCGGCCGACGATGCCCATCGCGAAAACAGCGGCAATTTGTGCGGGGCTCCGCTGCATAGCGGCTGCAGGTGTCGAATTTCCGCTGTTTTAGCGCGCCGCCGGGCGCTGCGCCGCAGCCGCGTTAGTCGTCGGTGAAGTCGTCTGACTGGGAGACGGTGGCCTCGTCGAGGTCGGGGTTGTAGTCGATGCGGGTTCCGTCGTCGAACTCGACCACGGGGCGGTTTTCGAGCCAGGTCAGAGTCCAGTACCACATCGAGGTGTCGACGTTCTGCTCGGCGAGTTCGCCTTCGACGTCGAGAACGGCGTCGATGACGACCTGAGGTAGTCGGGTGGGGGGTTCGTCGCCGCTTGACCAGCGGGTTCCGACGGAAATCATTCTGCTACTCCAGGGTCACTCGGGTGAAGGGAAAAGAGAAACGCTACACCACGAGGTCGTAGGTGACCCATGCCGTACGGTTCGCGAGCTTGTTATAGAGGTGCTGTGCCGTCTCGTTGTTCTCGTCGGTGATCCAGCGCACGACCCCGAGGTGACGTTCGGCAGCAATGTTCTTCACCTCGGTGATCAACGCCGCGCCGACACCCGAGTTACGGGCATCCGGATCGACGAACAGATCATCGAGGTACAGCCCACGCTCACCGGCGAGGGGCCGTGCGAATTCGCGAATGTGCGCCACGCCCACGAGCTTGCCGTCGTCTTCGGCAACGAGTGCCTCAGTCTCGTGGTTCGGGTCGATGAGCCAGCTCCACACGAGCACTGCTCGGTCGCCCTCGAGTTCGGTTTCGTAGAACTTGCCGTAGGCAACGTAAAGGTCGTACCACGGAAAAAAGTCGTGGTCGGTGATAGGCCTGACTGTCAACGCCATCGTTGTGTGCCTTTCTTGTGTCGCCGCTTCGTGAGTAGTACTGGTGGTGCCGGTTGTCACTTCGTCAGTCTCTGCAGAAGTTTCACTCGACACTACCCGTTTCGAGCACGATTTCACGCACGGCCAATTCGTCTGCTTCAACGAAATACAACGCGGCGATCTTGCCGACCTCGCGCAGGTCGTCAGCCGCCAACTCGAGCTCGGCGATAGCGGCTGTCGGGCCTTCGATGGTCGCAGACGATACGGGCGCCTTCTGAGACACCTTCGCGTCTGTCTTCGCGCGACGGATGCCCACGAGAGCCTGACCGGCGAGCCCGAGCAGGGTCTCGTGTGCCGGGAGGGCTGGCCGGGCATCCGGAGCAAAAGCCGCACCACTGCCGTCGATGACCCCCGTGGGCCAGGCCGCGGTGTGAATGGACTCGCTATCGCCGTGGCTCCACGACCACACCTCTTCGGTGGCGAACGGAATGAACGGGGCGAGCAGGCGCAACAGCACGTCGATGGCGGCCTGCAGTGCGATCACCGCAGAGGCTTTGGCCGCCGCATCTGACGAGGCGCTGTAGGCGCGCTCTTTGACGAGCTCGAGGTAGTCGTCGCAGAACGTCCAGAAGAAGCTCTCGATGGCTTCGAGCGCTCGCGCATGGTCGTAGGCCTCGAGGGCGGTCGTTGCCGTGGTGATGACCTCTTCGAGTTTGCTCAGCATGCTGAGGTCGAGCGGGTGCGTCACGGCGAAGGCGCCGCCGGCCGGCGCTTCGGGCAGCGTGAACGAGTACACGAACTTCGCCGCGTTCAGCACCTTGATGGCCAGGCGCCGGCCGATCTTGATCTGGGTGGGGTTCTGCGGGTCGAAGGCGGCGTCTGTGCCGAGCCGGCTCGAAGCCGCCCAGTACCGCACGGCGTCGGAGCCATGGGTCTCGAGCACGTCTGACGGCGTGACGACGTTGCCCTTCGACTTCGACATCTTTTTGCGGTCGGGGTCGACGATGAAGCCCGAGAGCGCCGTGTTCTGCCAGGGCGTGCGGCCGTCTTCGAGGGCTGAGCGCAGCAAGGTGGAGAAGAGCCAGGTGCGAATGATGTCTTGGCCCTGCGGGCGCAGGTCGTAGGGAGCGACGAGCTGCCAGAGCTCGTCGTCGCGCTCCCAGCCGCCGGCGAGCTGCGGGGTGAGCGACGAGGTCGCCCAGGTGTCCATCACGTCGAGCTCGCCGATGAAACCGCCGGGCGTGTTGCGCTCGGTCTCGTCGAACCCTGGCGCGGCATCGGTCGACGGGTCGACAGGCAGTGACGCCTCAGACGCGACGATCAGCTCGTCGAAGCGCGGGTTGCCGTCGGCATCGAGCGGGTACCACACGGGAATCGGTACACCGAAGAAGCGCTGGCGCGAAATGAGCCAGTCGCCGGTGAGGCCGTTCACCCAGTTGTCGTACCTCACCTTCATGAAGCTCGGGTGCCAGTCGAGTTCGGCGCCCATCTCGAGCAGTCGCGCTCGCAGCACTTCATCGCGCGCGCCATTACGGATGTACCACTGCCTCGTCGACACGATCTCGAGCGGCTTGTCGCCCTTTTCGAAGAACTTGACCGGGTGGATGATCGGTTTCGGGTCACCGATCAGTTCACCCGAATCGCGCAGCAGTTCGACGATCGCCTGCTTGGCCGAGAACACCGTCTTACCGGCGATCGCCGAGTAGGCGTTGATGCCGGTCTCGGTGGTGATGACGTCGGGCGCCTCGCTGATGATGCGGCCGTCGAAACCGATGATGGCGCGGTTCGGCAGGTCGAGGTCGCGCCACCAGATCACATCGGTGAGGTCGCCGAATGTGCAGATCATCGCGATGCCCGATCCCTTATCGGCCTGCGCGAGGTGGTGCGCCACAACGGGCACCTCGACGCCGAACAGGGGAGTGGTGACGGTCGTGCCGAAGAGCGGCTGGTAGCGCTCGTCATCGGGATGCGCGACCAGTGCGACGCACGCGGCGAGCAACTCGGGGCGGGTGGTCTCGATAAAGATGTCGGCGCTTGCTGTCGCGTCGTCGCTCGCGCCGAATCCGTGGCGGTGAAAAGCAAGGCGGTGATAGGCGCCGGGCTGGTCTTTGTCTTCAAGCTCGGCTTGCGCCACGGCGGTGCGGAACGTGACATCCCACAGCGTCGGCGCCTGCGCCTGGTAGGCCTCGCCGCGGTTCACGTTACGCACGAAGGCGAGCTGGGATGCTCGAATCGACGAGTCGGCGATGGTGCGGTAGGTCTGGCCCCAGTCGACGCTCAGGCCCAGCCGGTGAAAGAGCGTCTCGAACTGCTTCTCGTCTTCGACGGTCAGGCGCTCGCAGAGCTCGATGAAGTTGCGCCTCGAGATCGGCTTCTGGTCGGCCGCCTTTGAGCTCTTGTTGTCGCCGCCCTCGAACGGCGGCTCGAACGTGTCGTCGTAAGGCAGCGTCGGGTCGCAACGCACGGCGTAGTAGTTCTGTACGCGACGCTCGGTCGGCAGGCCGTTGTCATCCCACCCCATCGGGTAGAACACCTTCTTGCCCCGCATGCGCTGAAATCGGGCGATGAGGTCGGTGTGCGTGAACGAGAACACGTGCCCGATGTGCAGAGAACCGGATGCCGTGGGCGGAGGTGTATCGATCGAGTACACATCGGCGCGCCCCGCCAGCTCCCCGTTCGCGAGCGCACGGTCGAAGCGGTACGTGCCGCGCTCGCTCCACAACTCATCCCATTTGCCTTCGAGGCCTTCGAGCGCTGGTTTGTCGGGAACGATAGCGGTCATGGTGAAGCCTCCAGGCATATAGGCGGCACCGAGTCAAAGGTGCCTGATTGTGTTGGTAGCCCCATTCTATCCCGCGAGGCTCATCGCCCCCGCAGCGCTGCCCGCGCACGCGAGAAGGCCGACACCCTCGCCCGCGAGTGTCGGCCTTCTGTGCGAGATGCGCTAGCTGGGGAGCTTGGCGAGCCCCGCGCGCAACTTGTTCAGTTCGCTGTAGAGGGCCGCGGGCATCCGGTCGTCGCCGAGTGAACCGAAGTAGCGTTCGGTCTCGTCGGCCTCAGCGACCCAGGCCTGCTTGTCGACGCCGAGCAGGGTCTGCAGGTCGTCTTCGGTGACATCGGTGCGTTCGATGTTGAACTCGTGTACCAGGGGCAGACCGCCGATGGGGGTCTGCCGGGCGGCTACTTCGCCTTCGAGGCGGCGGATGATCCACTCGACCACACGCGAGTTCTCGGCGAATCCGGGCCACATGAACTTGCCCTCGTCGTTTTTACGAAACCAGTTGACCTGGAAGATGGGAGGAGCGTCCGCGCCCAACGTCTCGCCCATGTCGAGCCAGTGCTGAAAGTAGTCGGCCATGTTGTAGCCGACGAACGGCAGCATGGCGAACGGGTCGTGGCGTAGTTGGCCGACGGCGCCGGTTGCGGCAGCCGTGGTCTCCGACGCCATGGTGGCGCCCACAAAAACGCCGTGCGACCAGCTCTTCGCCTGAGCGACGAGCGGAACGGTCGAGGGGCGGCGGCCGCCGAACAAGATCGCGTCGATCTCGACGCCTGCCGGGTCGTCCCACTCGGGGGCGATCGACGGGCACTGGTCGGCGGTGACAGTGAACCGGGCGTTCGGGTGAGCGGCCGGAGTCTTCGAGTCGGGGGTCCAGTCGTTGCCCTGCCAGTCGATGAGGTGCGTCGGCGGGTTCGGGGTGAGCCCCTCCCACCAGACGTCTCCGTCGTCGCGAAGGGCGACGTTCGTGAAGATGGTGTTGCCCCACATGGTGTCGACTGCGGTCTGGTTGGTGACGATTCCGGTGCCGGGGGCGACGCCGAAGAAGCCGCGCTCGGGGTTGATCGCACGCAGCTTGCCGTTGGGGCCGGGGCGCATCCAGGCGATGTCGTCGCCGATGGTCTCGACCTTCCAGCCCGGGATGGTCGGCTTCAGCATCGCGAGGTTGGTCTTGCCGCACGCCGAGGGGAACGCCGCTGCGAGGTGGTAGACGTGCTGCTCGGGTGACGTGACCTTGATGAGCAGCATGTGCTCGGCCATCCAGCCCTCATCGCGGGCCATGACCGACGCGATGCGCAGGGCGAAGCACTTCTTGCCGAGCAGGGCGTTTCCGCCGTAACCCGAACCGAACGACCAGATCTCGCGGGTGTCGGGAAAGTGCGAGATGTATTTGGTGGGGTTGTGCGGCCAGGCGACGTCTTCGGTGACGTTGCCCGCGGCATCCACCAGCGGTGCACCGACGCTGTGCAGTGCGGGAACCCACTCGGTGTCATCGGTGATGAGGTTCAGCACAGGGGTGCCGATGCGTGTCATCAACGCCATGCTGATGACGACGTAGGGCGAGTCAGTCAGCTGAACGCCGACCTGCGAGAGCGCGCCGCCGACGGGGCCCATGGAGAACGGCACCACGTACATGGTGCGGCCGCGCATGCTGCCTTCGAAGAGTGACAGCATTTCGGCTTTCATCTCGGCAGGCTCGCGCCAGTTGTTGGTCTGGCCGGCGTCGACCTCTTCGGCCGAGCAGATGAAGGTGCGATCTTCGACACGTGCCACATCGGCAGGGTCACTGCGGGCCAAGAAGCTGTTCGGACGCCACTCAGGGTTGAGGCGAATGAGGGTGCCTTGCGAGATCATCAGCTTCGTCAGCTGATCCCACTCGGCACGGGAGCCGTCGCACCAGACGATCTCGTCGGGCTGAGTGAGGCGGGCCACGTCTGAGACCCAGGCGGCGATGCCGGCATCGATGCGCAGCGCAGGGCCACCTGAGGCCGCGGCGGTCTCGTCGGCTTCGACGAGGCGCAGGCTGGCCGGTTTGATGACGGCGGGGTCGTTGGCTGGGTCTGGCAGTGAACTCTCGAGGATGCTCATCGTGGCTCCTTGGCGTCGATTTCGTAAGTATTTTCGTGGTCTTCTTCTACTGTGCGGCCAATTTGCGGTACATTCTTGATTGTTCGCGCGAAAGAATCACCCTTTTTTACAGGAAGCAAAGATGCCAGTGTCTACCTCCACCGATCTCATCACCCTAGGCCGTCGCATCCGGCACTTTCGAAAGATCGCCGATCTCACCCTCGACCAGCTGGGCGACAAGGTGGGCGTGGTCGGCAGCCAGCTCTCGCTCATCGAGAACGGCCGCCGCGAGCCGAAGTTCTCTTTGCTGCAGTCTCTGTCGACTGAGCTGAATGTGCCGCTCGCTGAGTTGCTCAGTGAAGAGGCTCCGGATGCCCGTACCGCGCTAGAGATCGAACTCGCACGCGCTCAGACCGGCGACCTCTATGCCTCGCTCGGTCTGCCCAAAGTGCCGGCCAGTCGCAATTTGCCCCAAGAGACCCTGGAGTCTCTTGTCGGCCTGCACCGCGAACTCATCCGCCGCGCCACGGAATCCATCGCCACCCCCGAAGAGGCCCGCCGCGCCAACACCGAACTGCGCGAGAACATGCGCGAGCGCGACAACTACCTGCCCGACCTCGAGAAGGTCGTCGAGCAGACCCTCGCCCGAGTCGGCCACCAGGGCGGCGCGCTCAGTCACCGCACGGTGAGCCTGCTCGCCGAAGACCTCGGGTTCAGTCTCATTCACGTGAACGATCTGCCGCACTCTGCGCGCTCGGTCACCGACCTGGCGAGCGGGCGCATCTACTTGCCGCCGGCATCCATTCCCGGCGGGCACGGCCTGCGTTCGATGGCTCTGCAGGCGATGGCGCACCGGGTACTCGGCCACCAGCCGCCGAGCAACTACGCCGAGTTCTTGCGTCAGCGGCTCGAGATCAACTACTTCGCGGCCGCGTCGCTCATGCCGCAGACCGCGTCGGTGAAGTTTCTGGCGGCCGCCAAGGCGCGCCGAGATCTCTCGGTTGAAGACTTTCGAGATGCGTTCGGTGTTACGCACGAGGCGGCGGCGCTGCGGATGACCAACCTCGCCACCTCGCACTTGGGCATCGACGTGCATTTCTTGCGCCTCACCGACGACGGGGCCATTCAAAAGGCCTACGAGAACGATGGGCTGCCGCTGCCGCACGACGTGACGGGAGCCGTGGAGGGTCAGTTCGTCTGCCGCAACTGGGCCGCGCGCATCGCTTTAACCCGAACGAACCGGTCGACGGAGTTCTACCAGTACACCGACACCCCAAGCGGCACGTTCTGGTGCGCCACGCAGACGGGCACGACCGCCGCGGGCGAGTTCTCCATCAGCTTCGGCACGTCGTTCGCCGACGCGAAGTGGTTTCGCGGGCGCGACACCGAGAAGCGCGCGCTGTCGCGCTGCCCCGACGAGTCGTGCTGCAAGCGCCCGCCGAACGACCTCGTCGACCGCTGGTCGTCGAGCGCCTGGCCGAGCGCCCGCCTGCACGCGCAAGTTTTGTCGCCCCTGCCTTCGGGCACGTTCCCCGGGGTCGACGACCGCGAGGTGTACGAGTTTCTCGAGGCGCACGCCGCCTCCTAGCCCGCGCGCGGACGCGGGGCGCGGGGCGCGGGGCGCTGGCGCGCCGGCGCGCCGATTGACGCAAAGGCGCCTTCTGGCGCCGCTGAGGGCGCTTTTGGGTCAAACGGAGTGCGTTACAGCGAGGGCGCCGCGGGGTGCAGCGCGGAGCGCGGCGCGAAGGCGGTGAGCAGCGGCGCTGTGGCGGCGGTGACGTAGGGCTCGAGAGAGCCGCGGGCCGTGCCCGCAGCGGCCCATTCCTGCGCTGCGGCAACGAGGGCGCCCGTCAGTGAGTAGGCGATGGTGCGCGGTAGCGTCGAGGCGGGGTCGAGCCCGAGACGCACTCCGGCGAAGGTGGCGAGGATGCCCGCCCACTGCGAGAAGCGTGCGAGTGCTGAGGCCTGCACCTCAGGGGCCGACCCGATGAGGGCGTACTGCGTCAGTATCCAGGGCACCCGCGAGGGGCCGAACTCGCGGGTGACCGATGCCAGGGCGGCGCCCATCGCGGGCAGTGGCCGGGCATCCGGAGCCTGATCGGCAAGGGCGTCGCTGAGCTGCTGCACGGCGCCGTCGACGTCGACCCAGAACACGTCGCTCTTGCCCTGAAAGTAGTTGAAGAAGGTCGAGCGACCGACCCCCGCGCGCTGGGTGATCTGCTCGATGGTGGTCTTGGCGTAGGTGTTCTCGAGAAAGAGCTCGAAGGCGGCGTCTTCGAGAAGTTCGCGTGAGGATGATCGGGGGCGCCCTCGCCCGGGTTTCTGAGCCTGTTCGACCATGAGTCAACCCTACTGATCGCCGCTCGTCTTCTGGCGGTGACCGCACGGGCGCTCGGTGACTGCCCTGCGCTAGTGAGGTCATCTGTGCACGGTGATGCACCGATTCGCAGAGTCTCGTCGCGTTGTAGTCACGAGGTGAGCAGGTTGATGACCCGGGTGTTGTTGCCTGGGTTGTTGTCGCCACCGGAGTCGCTGTCGATCGTGCTCGACAGAATGACCGGGAACAGGGTCGCGGTGGTCCACTCTGGGTAGGTGATCGTGACAGGGTTCGACGAGCCGCTGGCCGCAACTGCGAGCGAGTAGGTCAGCACGTAGTTGTCGGGGTCGCTGTCGAAGTCGACGCTCCAACCGACTCCGGTGACCGAGATACCACCCCCGCCGTCTTCAGCGTGCTTACGTACCCTGACCACCGTACCCGGCTCGCTGGCGTGGGTTTGAATGTTCGCGACGGTCACGGTGTAGGCCACGACCGTGGGAGTGCCGTGCTTCACGGTGGTGGGGGTGACGCTTGCGAGGGGAACAAGGTCGATGAAGGCGGAGATCTGTTTGATCGTCGAAGTCACCGAATTGTTCGTGGCGTTCGTGTCGCCACCCGAGCCGGGTTCGATTGAAGCGCTGAGTTCGAGATCGCTGCCGGCCGTCGTAACCGCGACGTACAGCACGGTCAATTCGGGCGAAATGGTACCCGCTGCAATCGGCTTGCTGTAGGTGGCAAGATAGTTGAGAGGGTCAGTCGTGGTGTCCATCAGCCAGTCTGGCCCGACATAGAGCATTCCACCGGCATCGGCTGCCGTGTTCTTCGCGATCTTCACGACGATGGGAGCCGTGCTATCTGTCGACGAGGTGTTCGACACTGTCAGTTGGTAGTTGATTGGTGTGGGAATGGTGTCTCGTACGATCGCGACGCTGACCTTCGACGAGAGCGCCAAATCGATTGGGTCGGTCGGCGTGGGCGTAGCTGTCGGAGTGCTGACGGGCGTTGGAGGTGTCGTTGCGCTCGGCAGCGGGGTCGGGGTGGCCGTCTGCGAACCGGTGACCAACGGCGAGCCCTGGCCGGCCGCGCCGGAACCGCCGCCGCCGTGAGCAGAGCCACTCTGCCCGTTGCACGTAGCCTGCGCCGAAGCGCGAGCGGGTTGCGGAGCAATGCTGCCGGCCAGCAGCGCCGCCGCGACGAGAATGCAGACGAGGCCTGCTCCGGCGGCCCCGCGCCGAACCTGAAGTCGAACGACCAGCCATGCAACGAGACCTAACCCGATGGCGCTGGTGCCGAGAACGAGCCAGCCCGCGACAGACAGCCCGGTACTTGCCAAACAATCCATCGATAGACTCCACATAAATGATGAAAACTCATACTGAGATGTCATCACATTACGATATTGAGTCGCGGTGGTCAAGCGGGCGAGAAGTCGAGAGAACGACGCGATCACCCGCCGCAGGTGCGTGTGGTGCAGTGTAAGATTGCTACCAGAAGACTATGAGCCGGTTATCACCGGGGAGTCGCCGGAAGAACGGTTTCGTCTCACAGCGAAACTCAGTAGAACCGGCCGGGTCTGGCCCGTCACAGCCAAAGAACAAGCGATTCGCCACGGCCCGATGTGGGCTTGGGTGAATAAGCGGGGTGGTACCGCGCTGAACGAGACGAGTGAACGTCTCGCCGGCGTCCTCGTGGAAGAGGCAACAGCGATTCGGCCTTCCAGGAGCACAATGAGTTACCCCAAGCAGAACCCTTCGCTCGATGGCGCGGCTGCCGCCGAAACGGCGCGCGCTGGTAGCAGCGGGAACGACAGTACGGGCACCGGCAGCGGCTCAGGCGCCGCCTTCGGCATCGTCTCGTCTCCGCGCTTCCCCGAGCTCGAAGAGCAGGTGCTCGCGTTCTGGAAGCGGGATGACACCTTTCGGGCATCCATCGCGAACCGCGAAGGAGCTGACGAGTGGGTCTTCTACGACGGGCCGCCCTTCGCCAATGGCTTACCGCACTACGGGCACCTGCTGACCGGGTACGCCAAAGACCTTTTTCCGCGCTTTCAGACCATGCGTGGCAAGAAGGTCGACCGCCGCTTCGGCTGGGACACCCACGGCTTGCCGGCCGAACTCGAAGCGATGCGCCAGCTCGGCATCACCGAGAAGCGCGAGATCGAAGAGATGGGCATCGGCACGTTCAACGATGCCGCCCGGGCATCTGTCATGCAATACGCGGGCGAGTGGCAGGAGTACGTCACCCGACAGGCCCGCTGGGTCGACTTCGAGAATGACTACAAAACGCTCGACATCACGTACATGGAGAGCGTGATCTGGGCGTTCAAGCAGCTCTATGACAAGGGGCTCGCCTATGAGGGCTTTCGAGTGCTGCCGTATTGCTGGCACGACGAGACCCCGCTGAGCAATCACGAGCTGCGTATGGACGACGACGTCTACAAGATGCGGCAAGACCAGACCGTGACGGTGACGCTTCCGCTGACGGGAACGAAGGCCGAGGCGCTCGGCCTGACCGCTGTGCGCGCGCTCGCCTGGACCACCACGCCGTGGACGCTGCCGACGAACCTCGCGCTAGCCGTGGGGCCGAACATCACCTACGCGGTGGTGCCGTCGGGCCCGAATGGCACGGCTGATGCCGAGGTTCAGGGCGAGCGTGCCGCCGAGCATCCTGCAGCAGAAGTCTTGAGTGCCGACTACCTCATCGCCGAAGACCTTGTGGGCAACTACGCCAAAGAGCTGGGCTACGACTCGGCAGAGGATGCCCGCGCCGCTGTTTCGCGCACGGTGAAGGGCCACGAGCTCGAGGGCATTACCTACGATCGCCTCTGGGACTACTACGCCGACACCGAAGAGTACGGCACGCAGAACGCCTGGCAGATTCTGGTAGCCGACTACGTTTCAACGACCGAGGGCACCGGAATCGTGCACCAGGCCCCGGCCTACGGCGAAGAAGACCAGAAGGTCTGCGCCCTGGCCGGCATCCCCGTCATCATCTCGGTCGACGACGGCGCGCGCTTCTTGCCGAACATCACCGAAGTCGCCGGTCTGCAAGTCTTCGAGGCAAACAAGCCTCTCACCCAACTGCTGAAGGCCAACGGCCGGCTCATTCGCCAGGCTAGCTACGAGCACTCGTACCCGCACTGCTGGCGCTGCCGCAACCCGCTCATCTATAAGGCGGTCGGCAGCTGGTTCGTTCGCGTCACCGAGTTTCGCGACCGCATGGAGGAGCTGAACCAAGAGATCGAGTGGGTGCCCGAGAACGTCAAGGAGGGGCAGTTCGGCAAGTGGATCGGCAACGCCCGCGACTGGTCGATCTCGCGCAACCGGTACTGGGGTTCGCCCATTCCGGTCTGGAAGAGTGACAATCCCGAGTACCCGCGCATCGACGTGTACGGCTCGCTCGACCAGCTCGAGCAAGACTTCGGCGTGCGCCCCACTGATCTGCACCGCCCGTACATCGACGAGCTGACGCGCCCGAACCCCGACGACCCCACCGGCCAATCGACCATGCGGCGAATCGAAGACGTGCTCGACGTCTGGTTCGACTCCGGGTCGATGCCGTTCGCGCAGGTGCACTATCCGTCCGAAAACCGCGAGTGGTTCGAGGCGCATAACCCGGCCGACTTCATCGTGGAGTACATCGGTCAGACCCGCGGCTGGTTCTACCTGCTGCACGTGCTCTCGACCGCGCTCTTCGATCGCCCGGCCTTCACGAACGTGATCAGTCACGGCATCGTGCTCGGCAGCGACGGGCAGAAGATGTCGAAGAGCCTGCGCAATTATCCTGACGTGAACGAGGTGCTCGATCGCGACGGCTCAGACGCGATGCGCTGGTTCTTAATGGCCTCGCCCGTGCTGCGTGGCGGTAACCTCATCGTCACCGAGGAAGGCATTCGCGAGGCCGTTCGGCAGTTCATCCTGCCGCTCTGGAACACCTACTACTTCTTCACGCTCTACGCCAACGCGGCGACGAGCGACAAGCACCCTTCTGGCTATGAGGCCGAGTGGCGCACAGACTCGGGCGACGTGCTCGACCGGTACCTGCTGGCGAAGACGCGCGAACTCATCCGTGACGTCACGGCCGATTTGGATGCCCTCGACTCCACCCTCGCAGCCGCGAAGTTGCGCGACTTCGGTGACGTGCTCACGAATTGGTACGTGCGGCGCTCGCGCGACCGTTTCTGGGCTGGAGTAGGAGATGAGCACTCCACCGCGGCCTTCGACACCCTCTACACCGTGCTCGAGACTGTGACGCGGGTGGCGGCCCCGCTCATCCCGTTGATCGGCGAGCACATCTGGCAGGGGCTGACCGGCGGGCGCAGCGTGCACCTCGAAGACTGGCCGAACGAGAACGCCTTTCCGGCCGATGCCGGGCTCGTGCACACGATGGACCAGATTCGCGCGATCAGCTCGACCGCGCTCTCGCTTCGCAAGTCGAGTGGCAAACGCGTGCGGCTGCCGCTCTCGAACCTGACGATCGTGACCGAGAACGTCGAGGCGCTTGGACGGTTCGAGTACATCTTGCGCGAAGAACTCAACGTGAAGAGTGTGACGTTCGTGGAGCAGGGGCCCACGAGCGCGGTCGACTTCGGCATCACGTCGAAGCTCACCGTGAACGCACGTGCAGCCGGCCCTCGGCTCGGCAAGAGCGTGCAGCAGGTCATCAAGGCGGCGCGCTCCGGTGAATGGTTCGAGGCAGACGGCGTGGTGACGGCGGGCGGCATCGAGCTCGAGCCGGCCGAGTACGACCTCGTGCTCGAGGCGAGCGGTGAGGGCGACGAGCATGCGCTCGCTCTGCTGCCCGGCGGCGGTTTCGCGCTGCTCGACACCACGACCACGCCCGACCTCGAGGCCGAAGGGCTCGCCCGAGACGTGATTCGAGCGGTTCAAGACACCCGCAAGTCGGCCGACTTCGACGTGAGCGACCGCATCACCCTCGACCTGGTCTTCTTCTCCGACGACGATGCCGATGCGGTGCGCAGCGCAGTGGATGCCGGCACGGTGGCCGTGGCCGCCGAGACCCTTGCGACGCGGTTCACCATCGTCTCGCCGAAAGACTTCAGAAACCTCGAGAAGTACCGTGAAGTACTTGTCTCGGAGTGGATCGGAAACATGGTGGCGAGCCAGCCCGAACACTACGCTCGCGTGGAGAAGGGCCGCTACGCGAACGCCGATCTGTTCATCGTTGCCGTCAGCCGCCCAGAAGGAGTGACCAATGTCTGATTCAGGCGCGAACGGCGGCGGAGGCGGCAAGCCCGGTGACGACGACGAGCTCGACCCGAACCGCGAGCTCGATGGCGGGCGACCCGTTCGAAACCCCGACGACGAGCTGCACACCCTGTACGACGAGGTGAGCAACAACGCCGGCTACGGTGACGACCAAGGCGACGGCGTGCACCGCGACACGAGCACAGCAGATCGCAGCGAGCGAGGCGCGGCCGACGGTGACGACGACGACGATGATGACGACAGCGACATCTTCGGCGAAGACGACGACCCCAGCGAGTTCGAGCTGGCCGACGCCTACGACGACCAGCTGGCCGTGCGCGACGGCCGAGACCCCGGGCGCGACGACGACAGCGATGAAGATGATCTGCCCGACGACTTCGTCGAGGCCGGCGACCAGGTCTACCGCGAGCTGCTCGATCGCCTCGGCGAGGCCGCACCCCAGCCTCGGCTGTCGGCCACGCGGCAGGCGGTGGAGTTGCTGGGTGATCCGCATCGGGCGTATCCGATTATCCACATCACCGGAACGAACGGCAAAACGAGCACCAGCCGCATCGTCGAAAGCATTCTGCGGGCCTACGGCTTACGAACGGGCCTCTTCACCAGCCCGCACCTCGAACGGCTCAACGAGCGCATCGTGGTCGACGGCAAACCGATCAGCAACGAGGCGCTCGCCGCGAACTGGGCCGACATTCAGCCCTACTTAGGGCTAGTGGATGCTCAGCTGATCGACAGCGGCGAACCCCGCCTCACGTTCTTCGAGGCCCTTACCGTGCTGGCTTTCGCGTCGTTCGCCGACGCTCCCATCGATGTCGCCGTGATCGAGGTCGGCATGGGCGGCGAGTGGGATTCGACGAACGTCGCCGATGGCCAGGTCGCCGTCTTCACTCCCATCTCGCTCGACCACACGGCCCGCCTCGGCAACACTGTCGCAGAGATCGCGCGCACCAAGTCGGGCATCATCAAGCCCGCGGCGCAGGTAGTCACGTCTCGGCAGCAGCCCGAGGCGCTCGTCGAATTGCGGCGTGCGGCCGAGCTCACCGAATCGACGTTCACGGTCGAAGACGAGGGCTTTCAGGTGCTCTCGACCAGCGTCGCTGTGGGCGGCCAGGTGGTGTCGATTAAGGGCATCGCCGGCACGTACACAGACATCTTCTTGCCGCTGTACGGCGACCACCAAGCGCAGAATGCGGCCGTCGCTGTTGCTGCCGTCGAGTCGTTTCTCGGCGGGGGAGCGAACGCCATCGTCGAAGACGTTCTCGTCGAGGCTTTCGCCACGGTCACCTCGCCGGGCCGGCTGCAGCTCATCGGCACCGAACCGACCGTGCTGGTGGATGCCGCACACAACCCCGGGGGAGCACTCGCGCTCGCCGCAGCAGTCAAGGAGTACTTCTCGTTCGACAAGGTCGTTGCGGTGGTGAGCATTCTGGCGGATAAAGACGCCGAGGGCATCATCCGCGCGCTCGAGCCTGTGGTTTCGGAGTTCGTCATCACGCAGTCGTCGTCAGACCGCGCGACCAACGCCGACGAGCTGGCGAGCGTCGTTGTGGGCATCGCCGGCGCCGACCGCGTCGTCGTGGAGCTCGACCCGCGCGAGGCCGCTGCACTCGCCCGCGATTCGGCGGCCGAATCGGAGCGCGGCGCCGTTCTCGTGACGGGCTCGATCACTCTGGTCGGTGAGATCATCACGCTCGCCGCCGACGAGGGCTGGAAGCCGTGAGCGACCAGCTGCCCGACGGCTCACCCCGGCCCGAACCCGGTCGCGGTGATGCGAGCGCTGCTGCGGCAGAGCGGGGTGGGCGCGCCGCGGCCGACCCGGCTTTCGCCGACGCGTCGGGCGCTGCGTCGCACGACCCCAATCGCGCGAGCGGCTCAAGGCGGGCGCCGCGCGTGCGCGTTCGGCGGCAACGCTCGGTGCAAGAGAGCCTCGGCTCCATCGTGCTCGGCTTCGAGTTCATCGTCATGTTCTTGGCCACGCTCGTGGTGTTCGGCCTGCACAAACTGCCGCCGCTCGTTGCGCTCGGCGGGGGCGGGTTGCTGACGGTGTTGTTGCTGGCGATCATCCCGTTGCTGAAACGGCCGTCGGGTTTTGTGATTGGCTGGGTGTTGCAGGCGATCATTCTCGCGTCATCGATTTTCGTGCCGCAAATGCTCATCGTCGCCATTCCGTTCGGCGGAATGTGGGCGTACTGCATGATTCGCGGCTCGCGTATCGACCGCGAAAACCGTGCCCTGGCCGCCGCCCGCGATGCCCAAGACCCTCCTTCAACCCCCGACTCTCTCTAGAAAGCAGTGAACTGTGACCGCACAGACCGAAGAAACCCTCGTTCTCGTCAAGCCTGACGGCGTCGCTCGCAACCTGATCGGCGAGATCTTGCGCCGCATCGAGGCCAAGGGTTACCAGCTCGTCGACATCAAACTCTTCGAGCCCGAACGCACTCTGCTCGCCGCGCACTACGAAGAGCACGAAGGCAAGCCCTTCTACCTGCCGCTTATCGAGTTCATGGAGAGCGGCCCGGTTCTCGCGGTTCGCGTCGCAGGCAACGGAGTCATCGAAGGCTTCCGCTCGCTCGCCGGCACCACCAACCCCACCTCCGCAGCTCCCGGAACCATCCGCGGCGACCTCGGCCGCGACTGGGGCCTCAAGGTGCAGCAGAACCTCGTGCACGGCAGCGATTCCCCCGAATCCGCCGCCCGCGAGCTCGCCCTCTGGTTCGCCTAACCCGCCACCCCGCCGCCCGCGCCTTCCGCACCCCGCCTCCCGCACCCCGCACCTCCAACCCTCGCGCAACCCGCCAAGTCGCCGCGTAGGTTGCGCAAAAGCACCTCCGACCCCGGTTTGAGGTGCTTTTGCGCACCCTGCCCGAGGTACTGGATGCTCAGCTGACCCGTCGCCAGTAGTGGTCCACCGTGCCGTCGGTGAGCACCAGACTGAGTCTTGTGGCGAAACGGATACGGCGGGAATTCTCCGTTCTCGCGTCAGCGTCGTCGGATGCATTTTTCTCGGGCCAGCCCACAACCTCGAAAGGCAAACCCGAGTCCACTGCCGCTTTGACTAGTTGGTTCCACGTCTCTAGCTCTTCGACGACGCACAGCGGAATCGGTGCCACGAGTCTCGGATCGACGGGGTGCTCGGTCCACCCCAAAGTCATCGACCTAATCGATCCGTCGACGGTAACTGCACTGAAGTCACCCCAACTTAGCAGGCGCGAGTCCCAGAACAGTCTCTCGTCATCGGGTGCACCGAACTCCAAGACCAGGCCATCGCGGGTCAGAACACCTAGGTGATCGAATTCGCCCACAAGCCGTGCCAGCGCGGCGCCGTGTCGCGACGACAGATCTTCGTTCGCAGCCACGCTTCATCGTAACAAAACGTGAGTAATACTTTGTCAGCTGTTGATAAGCGACTGGATGACGTCGAGGCGCAACTGCGCGATCACGAAAACCACGAGGTACGACACCAGAACGAGCAGCCACAGCCACGGGTAGAAGAGCGCGGCGATGCTTCGCACGCCGGCTGGCACCGGAATGTTGCCCTCTTTCAGGTTGAACACCGTCACGTACCAGAAGAGGGCGATCACCACCACCCAGACGACCATGCAGTAGGGGCAGAGCGTGCCCAGCACGAAAATGCTCTGGCCCATCAGCCAGATCACGAAGATCAGTGCCAGCACGATGCCGAGGTTGAAGAGCATCCAGTACCACCGGGCGAACCGCGCCCCTGCGAGTATCGACACGCCGACGACGACGACCATCGCGAACGACGCCACACCGATGATGGGGTTCGGAAACCCGAACAGCGACCCCTGCCAGCTCGCCATGTTCGGCCCGCAGCTCACCAGCACCGAGATGTTGCACGACGGCACGTAGGCCGGGTTGATGAGCGTCTCGATTTTCTCAAGAGTGAGGGCGAATGACGCGACGAAGCCGAGAACGCCGGCCACGATCAGAAAAACCGCGAGGCCGGTCGGGCGTCGAATCGGCACAGATTCGGTTGGGGCGGCTGACATCACTGTGGCATTCTCGCACAGTCGTTCGACCCCCCATCTGGGAATGCATGCGATAATGGCTGTATGTCGCCTGGGCCGCGCCCAGACTGACAGCAGAAAAAGCTTTTCGGGTCTCACCGGAGTCGTTAGCACGTTCCGGGGGGCGCGAGTGAATACACGAATAGTCGACCAGAGCCAGTGCCAGAAACACAGGCAGTGCCAAAACACAGGCAGTGCCAGAACATGAGCCAGGGCCGGTTGAGATCGTGAAAGATTTGCGAATTCCGCTCAGGCGGGCGTTCGCACGAGAGAGTTCCCCGGCCGGCGGCGCGGCTAGCAAGTCGGGGTGAGGAGTGCACCAGCAATGGTGGAAGACAGTTTCAATAGTGAGCAAGAGCCACCGGTAAAACGACGGTCTCGACTGTTCGGCGGGCGCAAAGCGGCGCGAAAGGCGGCAGAGAGCGTTGCTTCTGCGGCCGCTGCTATGAGTGACCCTGCCGTGAGTGCTTCGACCGAGGGCCAGCCCCGTCACGCACCTGCGCAACCGAACGAATCGGCAGCGAACTCCGCCGCCGTGCTCGCACCATTCGCCGACGGGCGACCGGATGCCGTGACTCAGGCAGGCGCGGTCGACACCGCAGCCCGTGCTGACGCTGCGCACTCGGTCGCCACTACATCGGCCCCAACAGATGTGAAGGCCCCCGTGTCAGATTTTGAAGATTCCAACTCGCCCAACGACGAGACCCCTGCCGTGAACCCGGCTGGCGACGAGAACACCGCCACAACCGCGACAGACTCCGCCGTTGCCGACACTTTGGGCGCAGGCGCACACGCCTCCGAACCCCGCGAACCGTGGCTCGAGCCCGAGATCAACCAGGCCCCGGCCGCGCCGCAGACTCCGGCACCTCGCACGACCACGTCGCTGCTCTTTCAGGCCCCCGACATCCAGCCGCTGCCGCCCCGTGCCGGCGGCGACCGAGGCCGAGATGGCCGCGACGACTTCGACGATTTCGATCGAGGAGACGACCAAGACGATCGCGACCGAGACGATCGCGACGGCCGGGGCAACCGCGGCTCAGACACGCTGCGCCGCCGCACTCGTCGCCGCAGCGGCGAAGAGAGCCGTCTGCCTGACGAGCTGCCGCCGAACACCGTGGTCAAAGTGCGCCCGCCGCGCCAGGCCCAGGCGCCCGAACTCATCACTGAGCCGCAGCGCGTCAAAGGCTCGACCCGTCTCGAAGCGAAGAAGCAGCGTCGCCGCGATGGCCGTGACGCCGGCCGCCGTCGCCCGGTCATCACCGAGGCTGAGTTTCTCGCCCGGCGCGAGTCGGTCGACCGTGCCATGATCGTGCGCTCGAGTCACGACCGAATTCAGATCGGCGTGCTCGAAGACGGCGTGCTGGTGGAACACTACGTGGCGAAGGCCGCCGAGGCTTCACTCATCGGCAATGTGTACCTCGGCCGCGTGCAGAATGTGTTGCCGAGCATGGAGGCCGCTTTTGTCGACATCGGCCGAGGCCGTAACGCCGTGCTCTACTCCGGCGAAGTCGATTGGGAGGCCGCCGACACCGGTAACCAGCCACGCCGCATCGAGCTCGCGCTGAAGCCCGGCGACACCGTGCTCGTTCAGGTCACCAAAGACCCCGTCGGTCACAAGGGTGCCCGGCTCACCAGCCAGGTTTCGCTGCCCGGCCGCTACCTCGTGTACGTGCCGAACGGCAACATGAACGGTATCTCGCGCAAGCTGCCCGACACCGAGCGTTCGCGCCTGAAGAAGATCCTCAAAGAGGTTCTGCCCGAGAACGTGGGCGTCATCGTGCGCACGGCGGCAGAAGGCGCCACCGAAGAACAGCTCACCCTCGACGTGAACCGCCTGATCAGCCAGTGGTCTGCCATCAGCGACAATGTCAAGGCACTGCAATCGCCGGCCCTTTTGCACGGCGAACCAGACCTGCTCGTGAAGATCATTCGCGACGTGTTCAACGAAGACTTCCACAAGCTCGTCATCAGCGGGTCGGATGCACAACAGACCATCGAGGCCTATCTCGCTCAGGTCGCGCCCGACCTCGTCGACCGCATCGAGATCTACGAGGGTGACAAAGACATCTTCGACCAGTACCGCATCAGCGAACAGATCGAGAAGGCGCTTGACCGTAAGGTCTGGCTGCCTTCTGGAGGTTCGCTCGTCATCGACCGTACCGAGGCCATGACGGTAGTCGACGTCAACACGGGCAAGTTCGTGGGCTCCGGCGGAAACCTCGAAGAGACCGTCACCAAGAACAACCTCGAGGCGGCCGACGAGGTCGTTCGTCAGATGCGCCTGCGCGACATCGGCGGAATCATCGTGGTCGACTTCATCGACATGGTGCTCGAGTCGAACCGCGACCTCGTGCTGCGCCGACTCGTGGAGTGCCTCAGCCGCGACCGCACCAAGCACCAGGTGGCCGAAGTCACCTCGCTCGGGCTCGTGCAGATGACGCGTAAGAAGCTCGGTCTCGGGTTGCTCGAGTCGTTCAGTGAGCCGTGTGAGGTGTGCGCCGGGCGTGGGGTGGTCATCCACCACGACCCCGTCTCGAAGCACCGCACGCAGCAGCAGACGCCGCAGCCCGATCGCCGCTCGCGCGGCAAGGGCGGCAACGGCGGTAACGGGGTCGGAAACGGCAACGGCAACGGCGGTTCGAACGGCGGTAACGGCGGTTCGAATGGCGGCAACGGTTCGGGTTCGAACGGGGCCGGCGCCAATGGTGCATCGCACACCAACGGTGTGACGCACAGCATCACCCCGGCTGCGCAGAACGCCCTCGCTCAGATCGCAGCCAGTACTATCGCCGCAGCGAACGGGCAACGTCCGGCTTCGGCCGGCGTTGCGCCTGTAGCGGCTGGTGCTTCGGCGGCTGGCGCGGCTTCAGACGGCGCCCCGGGCGCAGAAGTAGCCGAAGCGGCCTCGGGCAGCAATGCTGAGACAAGCGTCACGCCGACGATCTCGGCCGATGAGCACGCAGCCCGTGGCCTCGAGGCTGATCAGTCGACGCAGGGCGACAAGGGTGCACACGGCTCCGCAACTGGTCGTGACGCCTCTGACAGCGACCAGAATGGCGCCGCACAGTCGCAGTTCGGCGAGTCGGTTTCTGACCAGGCAGCAGGTCAGCGAGGCACAGACCAGGGTGCGCCCTCGGGGCGTTCGCGCCGAAACTCCCGCCGTTCACGCAGCCAGCGCGCGGCAGCGAACGCCGAGGCCGCAGCAGCAGACGCAGATTCCCTTCTCGCTGCGAGCCCAGAAATCGCGCCGAGAACGGGAGCTCACGCCGGCCAGCCCGAGGTTGTTTCGGCTCCGGCCGTTGAGCCCGCCGGTGCACAGCGCACCGCCGCTGAGCCTGCCGCCGCTGAGCGCTCCGGCGCGCAAACCGCCTCCGCGAGAGGCGCCGCCGGTTTCACGAAGCAGCCGTCTGAGCCGGTGACGCATGTCGAGCTGCCCATTTTCGATCTGCCGGCCGCGCCAGAGGTCGCCCCGCGCCAGAAGCGCGTCGACGCCGACAAGCTGCTCGATTCGGTGCTCGAGCACCTTCCCGAGCCCAAGCAGCCCGGTCAGGGCCGTTCGCGCAGCCGCCGAGTCTCTACGGCCGCCCTGAGCGCCCCCGTCACCCCGCCAACCCCGCCTTCGGCCGACTGACCCCATCCCGCGCCCTTCGGCCCCGCGAGAGAAGCCGTTTCAGACGAAAGCACCCGTTCCGGGGGCTTCTCTCGTCTGAAACGGCTTCTCTCGCGGCGCGGCGGCGCGGCAGTGCGGCAGTGCGGCAGTGCGTAGCGCGGCGCGGGCGTCAGCGGCGGCGGTTATGGCCGGCGCGGTCGCGGGCGGGTACGCGCAGGCCGCTGGTGCGCAGCGCCAGCACGATCTCGCGCATCGTTGCAGGGTGAGCGCCGGCCGCGACGATTTCGTCGTAGCGCTCACGCGGCACGTCGTAGTGGTCGAGGTCGAAACCGCGCTTCGGGATGCCCATTCCCCACGCGAAGGCATGAAGCTCGTCGAGCGAACTGTCGCTGATCAGGTGCGACCACAGGGTTCCGTGCGCGGGCCACCGCGGCACATCGATCAGCACGGTCATCCACTCAGTCTACGAAGGGTACAGTTGTGCACGGCGTGTTGGCGGTAAAACGACGGATGCGCGTTTGACCCGAGGCCCAGCCTGAAGTAAAGTAGACCGTTGGTGCGCGCTTGGCTACGCCCGCGCAATCAGCAAAGTTTTTTGCTCCTGGTTCACAGGGGCATTGTGGCATTCGCCCGCTGGGCATATGCAATCCTCAGAGAATAGGTACGTGAAGTGGTTTACGCAGTTGTGCGCGCCGGTGGTCGGCAAGAAAAGGTAGAGGTCGGCACCATCGTGACCCTCGACCGAATCAAGGCCGACAAAGACGGCAACATCCAGCTGGCAGCGGTGTTGCTGGTCGACGGTGAGAACATCACGTCAGACTCGGCCAAGCTTGCCAAGATCACGGTCACGGCTGAGGTTCTCGAAGACCTCCGCGGCCCGAAGATCGTCATTCAGAAGTTCAAGAACAAGACCGGATACAAGAAGCGCCAGGGCCACCGCCAGGAGCTTACTCGTGTCAAGGTCACCACAATCAAGTAAGGCGAGGTAGAAACTCATGGCACACAAAAAGGGCGCGAGTTCTACTCGCAACGGTCGTGACTCCAACGCGCAGCGCCTCGGCGTGAAGCGCTTCGGCGGTCAGGTTGTCTCAGCCGGCGAGATCATCGTTCGCCAGCGCGGCACCCACTTCCACCCCGGCGTGAACGTCGGCCGTGGCGGCGACGACACGCTGTTCGCACTCGCTGCGGGCTCGGTCGAGTTCGGCAACAAGGGCGGCCGCAAAGTGATTAACATCGTTGCTTCAGCCAAGGCTGAAGCACAGAACATCGTGGTGCCGGTGGCTGCTGAGGCCGTCGCCGTTTCTGCGTAGCCTCACGACACTCGTGGAGCCGGCCTAGCCCGCTCCGCAGGTTTTCTCGGGCAGGAGTGGGCTTCGGTCTGCTCCTGCCCGTTTTTTTGTTTCAGCACAGCTTGTTTAATCAGTACAACTCTCGTAAGGAGCGCAAATGGCAACGTTTGTTGACCAGGTGACCCTCCATGTGAACGCAGGCAACGGCGGCAACGGCTGTGTCTCGATCAAACGCGAGAAGTTCAAGCCACTCGCCGGCCCCGATGGTGGCAACGGTGGCAATGGTGGCGACATCGTGCTCGTCAGCGACGCCAGCACCACCACGATTCTCGACTTTCACCGCCGCCCGCACCGCACGAGCGAAAACGGCGGCCCGGGCATGGGCGACTTTCGCAATGGGTTCTCGAGTGAAGAGCTCGAGCTGAACGTTCCCGTCGGTACCGTCGTGAAAGACGACGAGGGTAACGTCCTGGCCGATATGGTCGAGCCGGGCATCCGGGTCGTCGTCGCTGCCGGCGGCCAGGGTGGCCTCGGTAATGCTGCTCTCGCTTCGAGTAAGCGCAAGGCGCCAGGGTTCGCGTTGCTCGGTACGCCCGGCTGGGAAGGCGATGTCTACCTCGAGCTGAAGACCGTGGCCGACGTTGCGCTCGTCGGGTACCCGTCTGCCGGAAAGTCGAGCCTTGTCGCTGCGATGTCTGCTGCCAAGCCGAAGATCGCCGACTATCCGTTCACCACGCTGCACCCGAACCTCGGCGTTGTGCAGGCCGGCGAAACCCGATACACCATCGCCGATGTGCCCGGCCTCATCGAAGGCGCCAGCGAGGGCAAGGGCCTCGGTCTCGAATTCTTGCGGCACGTCGAGCGCTGCAGTGCTCTGCTGCACGTGCTCGACTGCGCAACGCTCGAGCCCGGTCGCGACCCGCTCAGCGATCTCGACATCATTCTCGGTGAGCTGGCCGCTTACCCAGTGCCCGAGGGGCAGATTCCGCTGCTCGACCGGCCTCAGCTCATCGCACTGAACAAGATCGATGTTCCTGAGGCCCGCGAGCTGGCCGACTTCGTGCGACCCGATCTCGAGGCTCGCGGCTATCACGTGTTCGAGATCTCTACGGCGAGCCACGAGGGTCTGCAGGGGCTGTCGTTCGCGCTGGCCGAAATCGTGGAGAAGGCCCGCGCCGAAGCGGCCGAGGTCGCCGCGGCCCCGCGCATCGTCATTCGGCCCAAGGCTGTCGACGAGACCGATTTTCGGGTCAAGGTCGAGGGCGGCTCGTTCGGCAACATCTACCGGGTTCTCGGCTCGAAGCCCGAGCGCTGGGTTGCCCAGACCGATTTCACCAACGAAGAGGCCATCGGCTTTCTGGCCGACCGGCTCGCGAAGCTCGGCGTCGAAGACGAACTGTTTCGCTCGGGCGCGGTGGCCGGGTCGACCGTGGTCATCGGTGCCGCCAACGGCATCATCTTCGACTGGGAGCCCACGCTCACCTCGACGGCCGAGCTGGTCACCGCGCCGCGCGGCACCGACCCGCGCCTGAACCCGAACGAGCGCCGCACCAACCAGACCCGCCGCCAGCGTTACGTCGAGCTGATGGACGCAAAGGCCGCCGCCCGCGCCGAACTCGTGCGCGAAAAAGAGGCCGGCCTGTGGATGGACGAGGCCGACGGTCTCACCGAGCCTGACTACGACGCGGCCGACGGCGCCATCGCTGACTCCGAGCGCGCAGCTGCGCCTGCTCCTGCACCTGCCTCCGCCCCCGCTGACGAGGGAGACCCCGCGTGACCGCACGCCACCTGCAGGTGCTCGCGCGCGCGGCCTCCGCCACCGTTCGCCGCGCGCAAGGAGTTCTGGCGTGACCGCAAGCCGCACCCGCGAGCACACCGCCACGCGCGAGCAGATCGCCACCGCCGGCCGCATCGTCGTGAAGGTCGGCTCCTCGTCGATCAGCGGCGAGAACGTCGGCCAGATCGCCCCGCTCGTCACGGCCCTCGCCGACGCGCACGCCCGCGGCGCCGAGGTCATCCTCGTCTCATCGGGTGCCATCGCCACCGGTATGCCCTATTTGCAGCTGGATGCCCGCCCGACCGACCTGGCGACCCAACAGGCCGCGGCGGCCGTCGGCCAGAACGTGCTCATCTATCGATACCAAGACAGCCTCGACCGCTACGGTATCGTCGCGGGCCAGGTCTTGCTCACCGCCGGCGACCTCGAGAACCCCAGCCATCGCAGCAACGCCCAACGCGCCATGGATCGCCTTCTCGGCCTCCGCATCCTGCCCATCGTGAACGAGAACGACACCGTCGCCACCCAAGAGATCCGGTTCGGTGACAACGACCGCCTCGCGGCCCTCGTGTCTGTGCTCGTGAAGGCCGATCTCTTGGTGCTGCTGTCTGACGTCGATGCGCTCTACACGAAACCCCCGCATGAGCCGGGTGCCGTGAAGATCGTCGACGTCACGGTCGGCGATCAACTCGCTGACGTGACGTTCGGCGACATCGGCGCCGCAGGCGTCGGCACCGGGGGAGCCGCCACGAAGGTGTCGGCCGCACGCCTGGCGGCAGACGCGGGCACGGCGGTGCTCGTCACGAGCGCGACTCTCGTGGCCGAGGCGCTCGCCGGGCATCCCATCGGCACCTTCTTCGAGCCCGCCCAGCCCTGATATTCTGGGAAGAAACCGCCGCGGTGTGCACAGGCGCGTCTAAACTTTGAGCATGTCGCAAACTACCCTCGACGCACCCACGGCAACCGCCCGCAGCCTGAACGACAAGCTCGTCGCCGCGCGCACCGCGTCGCTCACCCTCGCCACGGCCAACGCCGACCAGAAGAACGCCGCCCTCGAGGCCATCGCCGCTGCTGTCGCAGGCGGCGCCGATCGAATTCTGCCCGCGAACGAACTCGACCTGGCCAACGGCCGCGAGAACGGGCTCTCGACCGCCCTGCAAGACCGCCTTGCTCTGAGCGCAGCGCGTCTCACCGCCCTGGCCGAGGCCGTGCGCGAGATCATCGGCCTCGTCGACCCCGTGGGCGAAAGCGTGCGCGGCCGCGTGCTGCCGAACGGTGTGCGCATCGATCAGGTTCGGGTTCCGTTCGGCGTCGTCGGCGTCATCTACGAAGCCCGCCCCAACGTCACCGTCGACATCGCCGCGCTCGCCCTCAAGAGCGGCAACGCCGTGGTTCTTCGTGGCGGTTCGGCGGCAGAGAACACCAACGCCGTGCTCGTGTCGTTGATTCAGGATGCCCTGACCTCGGTAGGCCTGCCCGCAGACTCCGTGCAGACCATCGATGAGTTCGGGCGTGACGGCGCTCGCGACCTGATGCAGGCTCGCGGCCTGGTCGACGTGCTCATTCCGCGCGGCAGCGCGAACCTCATCAACACCGTGGTCGCCGAATCGAAGGTTCCGGTCATCGAAACCGGTGCCGGGGTGGTGCACGTGTTTCTCGACGAGAGTGCCAACGAGCAGTGGGCGGTCGACATCGTGCACAACGCGAAGGTGCAGCGCCCGAGCGTCTGCAACGCGCTCGAGACGCTGCTGGTGCACCGGGATGCTGCGGCCAGACTTCTGCCGCCCGTGCTTGCTCAGCTGCGAAGCTCGGGCGTGAGCATCCACGCCGATGACGAGACGCGCGCCATCTTCGCCGACGCCGTGCCCGCTACCGAAGAAGACTGGCAGACCGAATACATGAGCCTCGACCTCGCCGTGAAGGTTGTTGCAGACATCGACGAGGCCATGGAGCACATTCGCATCTACTCGACCCACCACACCGAGTCGATCATCACGAACGACCTCAGCAACGCCGAACGGTTCTTGAATGAGGTCGACTCGGCCGCCGTGATGGTGAACGCGTCGACGCGGTTCACCGACGGGGGCGAGTTCGGGTTCGGCGCCGAGGTGGGCATCTCCACCCAGAAGCTGCACGCGCGCGGGCCGATGGGCCTGCCAGAGCTGACGAGCACTAAGTGGCTCGTTCGGGGTTCGGGCCAGATTCGAGGCTGAGCGCGCCTATCTGCCGATCCCCTGCCATTTCGATGAGAGCCGTCTCACGCAGCGCGGCGGTACAGGCAGAAGTCCAGTGAGTTGATTCGTGTAATCGAAAGGCACCTGTTAAGGTTGTCGCGGTGACCACCACTACACGACGCCAGGTTCGCGAGCTTACAGCTCAAGCGTCGGTCGTTCGACCCGAGATTCAGGCACTTCGGGCGATCGCCGTTCTGTCGGTGGTTCTCTATCATCTCTGGCCACTTCGGCTTCCGGGAGGATTCGTCGGGGTCGACGTTTTCTTCGCAATTTCGGGGTTTCTCATCATCGGCCACCTGATGCGTGAGGTCGATCGCACGGGCAAGGTGCGCTTGCTTCCGTTCTGGGCCAGGCGCGCTCGCCGCTTGCTTCCGGCCAGCCTTCTCGTGCTCGCCGTCACCGGACTCGCCATCCTCGCCTTCGTGCCGACCGTGCAGTGGCAGCAGTTCTTCTCTGAGATCGCCGCCTCTGCTCTCTATGTGCAGAACTGGCTGCTCGCTCACAATGCTGTCGACTACCTTGCTGCTACGAATGCCCCGTCGCCCGTAGAGCACTTCTGGTCACTATCGGTCGAGGAGCAGTTCTACCTTGTGTGGCCGCTCGTCATCGTCGCACTGATCGCCTTTACCGGCCCTTTGAGAAAGGCATCGCCACGTTCGTGGATCGCCGGCGGCCTTGTCGTACTGACCTCGGCCAGTCTGGCTTATTCGATCTATGCGGTCGCGACGACCCCGGCCGCTGCCTATTTCGTCACTCCAGCACGTGCCTGGGAGTTCGGCGCCGGGGGCATTCTCGCACTGTTCATGAATGCTTCGCCTGGTGCGCGCCCCTTCGTGCGGGCGGCCGCGAGCTGGCTCGGGCTCATCGTCATTGCAGGCACGCTCGCCCTGTATTCGGCGGCTACGCCGTTTCCCGGTCTCGGGGCCGTGCCACCCGTCTTCGGGACTCTGCTTGTGATTTGGGCGGGCTCGCCGAACGTCGTCTGGGCGCCCAGCGCACTGCTACGGCTGAGACCGGTTCAGTGGATGGGCGGCATCTCTTACTCGCTCTACCTGTGGCACTGGCCGCTGATCGTGCTAGTTCCTATCGCACTCACCAGGCCGAACGGGTGGCGCACGAGCGTCGCAATTCTGTTCGTGTCGATCGCTCTGGCGTACCTGACCAAACGTTTCGTCGAAGATCCGCTGCGGGTGCGAGGACTCTTGACGAAGAAGTTGGCCTGGCGGTCGCTTGCCATCACGCTCAGCGGTACGGTGATCGTGGCGCTCGGGGCATCCGTCGCCTACGCTCAACCTCTGATCGCCAGCGGCCAGGCCTCGGCGAGCGCCAATTCAGCGATTCAGAATGACCCGAAATGCACGGGGGCGCCGGCCGCGCTTGCCCAGAACAACTGCCCGATGCCATATGCGGTCTCCGCCCTCACGAACCCCAGCTATGCTGAAACCGACATCGGCCGTGGCGTGCAGTCCGTCGACGATTGCAAGCAGACGATTATGTCGGATGCGGTTATGACCTGCGATATCGGTGACGTCAAGACGCCGACGTCGACTGTTGCACTGATCGGTGATTCGCACGCAGGGCAGTACCTCACCCCGCTAGACGAGTACGGTCAGGCCAACCACATCCACTTCATCACCTACCTCAAGTCTTGGTGCAGCGGAACGGGAGCGGTCGGAGTAGCGAACCCCGGTTATGACACGCCGGAACGCGTCGTATCGTGCGCGAACTGGGGCACGACCGTGCTCGACAGTGTGAAGCAGAACTCGGCCATCGGCGCCGTCATCTTCACTGACTACACTCGCAGCTACCTCGAGCCCCCGCCCGCGCTCAACGGCCGGGCCATAACGCCGCAGGACTTCGAGCAGGCGTGGCAGCCGCTGCTCGCCTCCGGCAAACGCATCATCGCCATGCGAGATCTGCCTAACGCCGACCAGCAGAAGGAAGACGTTCCGACCTGTGTCGCGGCGCATCTCACCGAATACGACCCTTGTTCGCTGCCGCGGGAGACGGCGACACTCGACCTTGCTCAAGATCCACTCGCGATTGCCGCGGCTCAGACTCCGGGCGTTTCTTTCGTAGATCTGACCGACGACTTCTGCGACGACACCACGTGCCACGTTCTCATTGGCGGGTTGATCGTTTATTTCGGCAGCAACCACATGACGCTCACCTTCTCGCGCACTCTCGCATCGATCGTCGGTGCCAAGATTTCTGCCGCGCTTACATCGTCGTAGCTCGTTGGGGACGGACGCGGTGCTGGGCGCTTCGCTCTGCGCAAGCGGCGCCACGGTGCAGCGGCTGCAGCTGCCGTTACCGGCGCTCTTCGGGTGACTGTAGGCTTGTCGCCAGCGGGTGGTTTGAGATTATGCCGGCTGAGATTCGAAAAAACACGCGTCACGAAGTAGGAGAGTAGCAATGATCACGGTGGCGAGCTTGGGTTTGTTGAGTGCACCAGTACTGGCCGACGACGTCGTCAACCAGCTGCCGATTCCGGCTTTCTTCTTCGGCCTCATCGCGTTCGTGATCTTCATGAGCATGGGCCTCGTCATGTGGAGCTACCGTGACGTCGCGAACCGCCACCCCAAGAAGTCGGCCGAGTTCGCGCAGAGCCACGACTTGCACGGGCACGGCGACCGAACGGGCGCAGACCACTAAGCGGTACGCACGGTGACCGCCGTCTCGCCGCCGATCGAAGGGCAGCCTCGCCGCCCGCGCATCGGCATCATGGGCGGCACGTTCGACCCCATTCACCATGGGCACCTCGTGGCCGCGAGCGAAGTGGCGCAGTTCTTCGAGCTCGACACCGTGCTGTTCGTTCCCACCGGCCAGCCCTGGCAGAAGACCGACGTCACCGAGGCCGAGCACCGCTACCTCATGACGGTCATCGCCACCGCGTCGAACCCACGCTTTACCGTCAGCCGCGTCGACATCGACCGCGGCGGCCCCACCTACACCGTCGACACCCTGCGCGACATTCGGGCAGCCAACCCCGACGCCGACCTCTTCTTCATCTCGGGTGCCGACGCCATCGCCCAGATTCTCGGCTGGAAAGACTCACCCGAACTCTGGTCGCTCGCCCATTTCGTGGCCGTCTCGAGGCCCGGCCACACCCTCGCCATTTCCGCTTTGCCGCGACAAGACGTAAGCTATTTGGAAGTTCCGGCTCTCGCGATCTCGTCAACCGACTGTCGCGGGCGGGTAGGCCGGGGATTCCCAGTGTGGTACTTGGTACCCGACGGTGTAGTTCAGTACATCACCAAGCATCACCTATATCGGAGTGTTGAATGACTGTGCCTCACGACGAGCAGCCGCTGACCAGGCGGCAGCTCCGTGACCTAGAGCGTCAGAAGCCGCGTAAGCAGCAAAAAGAAGAAGCTAAGGCGGCCGAAGAGGCCGAAGCCAAGCGTCGTGCCGAAGAAGAGGCACGCGCCGCTGCCGAGCGCGCCGCATTCGAGGCCGAGGCCGCTCGTGCGGTGCTGCCGAGTACGCCCTTCGCCGCGCCTGCCGCAGATGCTCCTGCTGTTCCCGCGGCCGAGACGGCGGCTCCGGATGCTCGCTCCGCCGAAACGACAGAGTCCGACGCCACCGCTGGCGAAACGACCGCCGCCGAGACTGCGGATGCCGAAGCCGATTCCGTAGAGGTAGCTCCGGCAGCCCCTGGTGAACCCGATTCGTTCGACGCCCTCATCGCTCCCGCCGCCGTGGCCGCTGCTACCCCTATTCTGAGCAGGCGCGCGAGACGAGCGCTTTCTGCCGATCATCCACTCGCCGAACAGAACGCCGAGCCGCAAGCCGAAGCAGAGCCAGCTGAGGCGCCCGCAGAACCCGAGGCCGCGCCAGCAGCTGGGGCGACCGGCCCCATCATCGCCGAGATCGTGGTCGAAGAAGAGATCTTCGTCGAGACCGACGACGACGCTCTGACGGCCGAGACCTCGCCTGATTCGTTCGTGCCCGAAGGTGATGGCGCCGACGCGCAGCCCATGGTCGAAGAGCTGATGGTGGTCGACGAGGCCGTCGCCCCCGAGCTCTCGGCCGAAGAAGAAGACGAACTCGCTGAGATCGACGACACTCCGGCTCCCGAGCCTGTGCAGATCGTGACGATCGACGAGACGCCGAGCGCGCCGATTCTCGCGCCGCTCTTTCAGGCTCGCGCCGCAGAGCCCGACCGCGAGATCACGAAAGTCGATCTCACCCAGGCCAGCTTCGACGACCTCATCGCCTCGCGCGGCGTCGGATCGTCGAACAGCGTCGCCTCGACCAGCGCTCTCGTGCTGCCCTCGGTGCCGAACCATGGTGATGTGGGAACGGCGCTCGACGAAACCGGTGAGGTCATCATCACCGGTTCGATCGACCTGCCGATGAGTCTCGGCTCCACAGGTGCGGCCCCGGCCGACGGCCTGGAGTCAGCCGACCTCGACGCTTTTCTCGACCCAGAGAGCGAAGTCGGTTCAGACGTCGCTCCCGTCAGTGCCACCCGGGCAATCAGTACGCACGGCCCGAGTTCAGGGCTGGTCGCCCCGCCGAAACGTCGTGGTGCCAACGCGCCCGTCATTCTCGCGGTGACGGCTGGCGTGCTCGCAGTCGGGGTCGTCGGCCTCCTGCTCGCTGCCTTCGTTTTTCGAATCTTCTAACCCACGTCTGGTAACCACTTTTTGACTGCAACACCGCGTTCGCTCGAACTCACCCACCTCGCCGCCGCTGCGGCCGACTCCAAGCAGGCCGAGAACCTCGTGGCTCTCGACGTGTCAGGTCCGCTGCCGCTGACCGACGTCTTCTTGCTCGCGTCGGGCCGTAACGAGCCCAACGTGCGTGCTATCGCTGAAGAGATCATCGAGAAGCTCAGCGCCGCTGGTGCCCCTCTGCTGCGCCGCGAAGGCCTTGCTGAGGCGCGCTGGGTGCTGCTCGACTTCGGCGACCTCGTGGTGCACGTCTTTCACGAAGAAGACCGAATGTACTACTCGCTCGAGCGGCTCTGGAAAGACTGCCCGGTCGTTCCGCTCACCGTTTCGGTCTGAGCACCGCGCGCCGCTCCCGCCGCTTCTTCGGTTTCTCGGATGGGCTCGGCGTGTAGTAGTCTAGGCAAGTTGTTTGGAGCCGAAAGGATTCACTCAACACAACTCAATACCCGCTTACGGGGCTGTGGCGCAGTTGGTAGCGCACCTGCATGGCATGCAGGGGGTCAGGGGTTCGAATCCCCTCAGCTCCACCAGATCGAACGAAGGCTCACCCTCGGGTGGGCCTTCGTTCGTCTCAGCAAGAGGGGAATCCATGTTCGCAATGAAGCGCGCCCTGGCCGTCGCTGCGGCCTCGGCTGTTGTTCTCGGTTCCGTGCTGGTCTCGACACCGGCGTTTGCCGCGCCAGACACCATCACGATCAGCGGTCACGTGTCGCTGGGCACCGCGTCCGCGGGCGCCGGCACGGTCGACATCTCCCTCATCAGAGGGTTCAACGCTCCGAGTGTTGTCGTCGGAACTGTCGATGCCGCAGGTGACTACTCTGTGCAGGTTGCCAAAGGCTCGTACTTCCTGCTCGAGGTCGACAACGTGGGTCCGGGCAACTATGCACCGTACCTGTCTGCCCCATTCGCGTCATCGAGCTGCACTGTCGACAGCCAGGACTACACCAGTGCGAGTGCAGACATCGCCGGGTGGGATATCGCGTTGCCCGTCGGTGGTGAACTGAGCGGTACCGTCAGGAATCTTCAGGGGTCGCCGGTATCCGGTGTCGAGGTCTGGGCCTACGACCAGCACCGCTGCGTCACTCTCGGGGACGGTCAGCCCAGCACCAAGATCACCGTGCCGAACACCGACGAGACCGGAACGTACGATTTCAAGAATCTCGACGCCACGGGGGCCTACCAGGTCGAGTTCTACAGCGGAGCTGCTGAGCCGACAACCTACCTCGAGGGATTTCTCGGCATGGCATCCGGTGCCCCCAGGGGCATACCGTACACAGTGGCTACCGGCCAGGTGCGATCTGGCGCCGACATGACCTTGGTGCAAGGGGGATCGGTGCAGGGCAGCGTGAGCTGTGCATCCTGTGACCTGTCGCAGCTCGACCCGAGCAAGTTTGTGATCTCCATTGAGGGGTACAACGCGTCGGCCGGCACGTGGGTGAGCAGTTCTCCGGGTTATGTGCAGCGAGACGGTGCCGGTCTCACCTACCGAACACCCGCAACCTACCCGGGTGACTATCGCATCTCACTGTCGTACCCGGATGACGCTTTCCAGAGGATGTCGACCCAGACGTTCTCGATTTCAGAGGGAGCGGTGACGACCGAGAATCTCGCGCTGGCGTCAACGGCATCGACGCAACCCGGCGTGCCCGCGGCGATAAACTCGTACATCACGTCGCTCTACAAGGATTTTCTGGGGCGCACTCCCGGGGCCAGCGAGATCGCCTTCTGGGCAGGCAAACTAAAGGCAGGATGGCCGCGCAGCTCGATCTCCACCGGCTTCGCCAACAGCGACGAGTACCGACTGATTCGAATCGACGCCGCCTACGAGTCGGTACTGCACCGGCAGAGCGACCCGCAGGGGCGCCTGTTCTGGCTCGACCGGATGCAGCGCGGCCTCACGACGACCGACGAAGTCGAGATGACGTACTACGCCTCACAGGAGTACTACGACGACGGCGGTGGCAACGATGCCGGGTACGTCACCGGTGTGTATCTCGCTCTTCTGAACAGGCTGCCTTCCCAGGCCGACATCTCGTTCTGGAGCGCGATCGCACAGCGTCAGGGCCGTATGGAGGTCGTCAAGGACTTCTGGAACTCTACTGAGACAGTACAGAAGCGCGTCTCGGCAATGTACGCCCTCTACCTCGGGCGCACACCCGACCCGAGCGGTCTGACCACCTGGACCAACTTCGATCTCGCCAACGGCGATTCGTTGACGCGCTCGACCCTGACCTCGAGCGACGAGTACTACAACAGGGCTGCGACCAGATTCCCCGTCGCCTGAGCGATGCCTTCGCGGCGCACCGTGACGTTCTGAAGTGAATGCCACGGGCTTGACCTTGACGTAACGTCAACCTCTAGAGTCTCTCTCAGAAGGAGAGTTACTTATGGAATGGAGCATCCAGCAGATAGCCCGGCTGGCAGGCACCACGAGCCGCACCCTGCGCCACTACGGTGACGTGGGCCTCGTGGTGCCGAGCCGTGTCGGAGAGAACGGGTATCGCTACTACGACTCCGCTGCCCTCGTGCGACTGCAGCGGGTTCTGTTGCTGCGCGAACTCGGGCTCGGTATTCCGGCGATCGCCGACATTCTGACTGGGCAACGCGACGACACCGTCGCGCTGCGCGCGCATCTCGAGTGGCTCACGAACGAGAAGCAACGTCTCGACCGCCAGTTGGCGAGCGTTGCGCGAACGATCAGTGATCTAGAGAGAGGCGAAAAACCAATGGCAGACAAGATGTTCGACGGGTTCGACCACACGATCTACAAAAGCGAGGTCGAAGAGCGCTGGGGGAGCGACTCGTACGCGACGAGTGACAAGTGCTACACCTCGATGTCGCAGAGCGAGAAAGACGACTTTCTGCTGACGGCGGCCGAGCTTGCCTCTGACTGGGCGGCCGCGGCCGAGCGCGGCGTGGCGGTCGACCGTGCCGAGGCGCAAGCCTTGGCCCAGCGCCAGTGCGACTGGCTGGTCGGCATTCCCGGCGCCCCGAAGTCGGCTGACGGCCGCCCGACAAGGCAGTACTTCACCTGGCTGGCCGATTCGTACGTCGATGACGAGCGCTTCGCTGTCAACTACGGGGGAGTGATAGGCGCGACGTTCGTGCGAGACACGATGCGCGTGTTCGCCGATGCGCACCTCTAGCGCCGGCCCGCATCGGGGGCGGCCACGCGCGACAGAAGGGTGGAAAGCGAGGGCGACCTCGGCGCTGACCGCGGGGGTATCTGGCGACGATGAAGAGATTGCGCGACGCGTGCTAGACCGGGTTCGGCTCAACGCACAGGCCGCACTCGCAGAGCGCGCGGGTAAAGCGAGCTAGCCAATACCGGCCGCGGCCAACATTATTTCGAATTTTTGGGTAATATCGAATTTGCTTGTGATGTTCGGGAGACCGGAGAGCGGATCGTGCAGTGGAGCATCGTTTCTGCAGGCGCAAGAACAAACAGAAAGGCCTGTTATGACTGGAACCGGTTCGATCAGCGAGCTCGGCTATGTTTCGTTGCGTGCACGCGATCTCTCGGCGGTCGCCCGCAACGCCACCGAGTTGCTCGGCCTCGAAGAGGTTGAGAACAACGGCTCCAAGGCGGTGTTCGCCGCACAATTCGGGCGGCGCGAGATCGTCTATACGCAGGGCAGCGAAGACGGGCTCGATCACGTGGGGCTCATCGCTTCGAGCTCTGACCAGCTCGCAGCTATTCGCGACAAGGTCAGGTTCGGCGGCTATACCGTCATCTCTGAGCATCCATTCGAAGACTACATTGACGAGGGTTTCGCCTTCGTCGGGCCCGAGGGATTCACGTGGCACGTGTACACCGCGCGCCACTCGTACAGCATGGTGAAGAACGGCAGCTTCGGGCCTGACCGTTTCGGTCACGTGAACATTCAGGCCGTCGACACCATTGCGATGCGCGACTTTCTGGCCGACGTGTTCGGATTCAAGGTGTCTGACCGCATCGGCAACGACGCTGCGTTCTTCATGCGCTGCAACAACGACCACCACGGCATCGCGGTGTTCAAGAGCACTCGGCCGGCGCTGCACCACCACGCGTGGCAGACGCAGAGCATCGTCGACCTCAGCAAGCTCGGTGACCGGCTCGCGCGTCGCGGTTCGCGTCTCGCCTGGGGCCCGGTGCGTCACGGTGCAGGCGACAACATCGCCGTGTACTACGTGGAGCCGACCGGCGCTGTGATCGAGTTGTACACCGACCTCGAGCGCATCTTCGACCCTGAGCGCGAGATTCGCTACTGGGATGAGGAGAATCTCTACTGGATCAACCAGTGGGACGGCCAGGTGCCGCCGGGCATCCTCGACCACGGCGTGCCGCCGGTCGGCCGCTAGACGCAGTCGGGCGAGCGGTCAGGGTGTGAGCACGATGCGCCCGAACACCTCGCCTGAGTCCATGCGGCGGTGCGCGTCGGCTGCCTGAGAAAGTGGCAGTACGTCGTGCACCACTGAGCGAAGTTCGCCTCGGGATGCCGCCTCGAACAACGCGGCTCGCTTCACGTTGCGGCGAGTGATGGGCACGGTGTTCAGGCTGAACGTGGCGAACGACCGCGACTTCTGAAACGACCGCATGAGCGTCATGCCGAAGTCGGTGGGAGGGTAGCCGCCCACCACTCCGACCGACACGAACCTGCCGTTCGGGGCGAGACGCTCGATGAAGGTCGGCAGTGCTGTGCCGCCCACCACGTCGATGACAACGTCGAAGTCGTGGGCGATAGAAGTGCGAGTGGCGGCGTCGCGCGAACCGGAACTGTCGGCGTCAGTGTCGCGCGGGTCGGTGTCGCGTGTGCCTGTGTCGAGCGTGCTGGTGTCAAGCATGTCAGAGCCCAGCGCGTTTCCGTCTCGGTCGAACACGATGGTGGCGCCGAGCGAGCGCAGCAGCTCACCGCGCTCGCTCGACGAGGTCGTGACGGCGACCGTCGAGGCGCCCCCGGCCGCAGCCAGTTGCACGGCCATGATGCCGATGCTGCCGGCCGCGCCACGCACCAGCACCGAATCGCCTCGACAAAGTCATTGAGATGACCGAAGCGATCGCGGCGTCAGTCACGAACGCCGCGCATGCCTAGAACGCCGAGCGCGCGCAGGGCGCCGCGAACGGCGATCACGCGCAGGGCGCCGCGAACGCGGAGCGCGCCCAGAGCCTCGCGCACTCCCAGCGCGCCTAGGACGCTCAGACCACTCCGACCGCTCCGACCACCCAGCGCGCCTAGAGCGTCTGCGCCAGAAACCGCACCATCGTCTCGCCGAGCAACCGCCTCGAGTCGGCCCGCCGGTACTCGTGGCCCTCGCCCGCGAGCTCGAGGTACTCGACCGGCTTGCCCCGCTCGCGTAGCGCCGACACCATCTGCAGCGCCTCGTTGAGCGGCACATTCGTGTCGAGCTCACCGTGCACCACGAGCACCGGCGCGCTGATGCGATCGGCCGACGGTAACGGCGAGATGCGGCGCAACAGCTTCTGATCGTGCTCCGGATGCCCGTACTTCGTCACCGCGGCCGCAGCGATCCACGGTTCGGTGTCTCGATAGAACGTGAGCAGGTGTGACATGCCGCAGATGTCGATTCCGGCCGCGAACACCTCGGGTGAAAAGGCCAGCGACGCGAGCGTGAGGTAGCCGCCGTACGAGCGCCCCGTCACGGCGATGCGCGCTGGGTCGGCGACGCCGAGCGCCACGAGATGCCCGGCGCTCGCAATCACGTCGTCGAAGGCGCCCTGCCGACCGTGCACGTCGTCGAGGTGGCTGAAGGTGCGGCCGAAGCCCGAAGATCCACGAACGTTCGGCGCGAACACCGCGATTCCGGCGGCGAGCATTGCCTGATACTGCGGGTTGAAGGTGGGCCGCTCTTGCGACTCAGGCCCGCCGTGCAGGCTGAGCATCGCCCGGCCCGGCTCCATCGTTCCCGGCACCCGGTACAGCCATCCGGTCAGCGCCAGCCCGTCGGCACCCTCGAAGCGCTCGAGCGTCGGCGTCACGAGTTCACGCTCGGGCAACACCGGAACCTGCGTCACCCGCGCCCAGCGGTGCGTCGCGGTGTCGAGTCGCCAGAGCTCGCGAGGCCGTTCGGGCCCTTCGACGCTCAGGATGACCGTTCCCCCGTCACGGCTCAACACGGGGCTTGAGGCCACGAGTCCCGGCAGCTCGGGCACCCCGATGCGCACGCCCGTGGTGGTGTCGAAGAGCTCGATCTCGCTGGTGCCGGCCCGGTTCCACACCATCAGCAGCAGACGCCCCGCATCGTCGGCGTCGAGCGCCTCGAGTTCGGCGTCATCACGTTCGGCGAGCACCTGCGGAACCCCGCGCCAGCCGTTCGGCCCGAGCGGCAAGGCGACGAGGCGATGCCGCTGCGCACCCACCTCGGTGGCGAGGTATGCCGTGAGGGGTGCCGACGCTCCGAGTTCGGCCAGAGCATCCGCCCCCTCGGGAGCAGGCCGAAGTAACGCGACCGACGTGGAGCCGGTCGCACCGGTGAGCAGGGCCGTGGCCGCTGCCGATTCGGCGGCAGCAACCACTGTGGTTGCCGAACTGTGCGGCAGTAACGGGTGGTCTTGATCAGAGACGCGGTCGACGACGACACAGAATTCGTGGCCGCGCCGCCCATCGCGAATGATCACGAGCTCTTCGCCCACCGACAGGTCGAGCACGTGAATGAGCTCGCCTACGGCCAACAGTTCGAAATCGCCGGTCACGGGGTCGACCAGGTAGGTCGAGGTCGGCTCGCCGATCTCTGCCGACGGAATGGTGACGACCACGCGGTGACCACTGCGCGTCCACGGGCCGAGTTCGGCATGCTGCTCGGGCGATCCGGCCAAGCGACGAGCATCCGTACCGTCGGGTCTGACCACCCACACCTGGCTGCGCACCCCGCCGCCGGTGGCCACGGCGCAGGCGAGCCACGCGCTGTCGGCAGACCAGGTCACCGAAATGACGGGGTCGTCACTGAGGTGGATGCACGTGGGTTGGGGCAGTGCGTCGCGCAGGGCATCCTCGCCGCTTGGTACCTCTTGCACCCACAGCTCTGGCACCCCGCCCCGATCGCTGATGAACGCCATTCGGCTCGCGTCGGGCGTCATGGTGGGGTTCCAGCTGCCCCAGGCGTCGACGAGGGCGTTGCCCAGCTCGACGGCCGATGCTACCGCCGGTGCGACGGCCTGTGTGACGGCTGCGTCAGCCTCGGTCAACGAATTCCTTGCGTCTGTAACCACATCTCTAGTAAAGCCAATTGCCAGAGCGCATTCGACCCTAGGGTGGTTCTCGTTTCGTTCGGGGCGGCGAGAAGGCGTTGCACCGTGGCGTCGTCGAAAATACCCCGTTCGCGGGCGGCCGGGTCGCTGAGTGCCTCGCGCACGCGGTTCAGGTAGGGGCCCTCGAGCTGCCTGATGGCAGGCACCGGAAAGTACCCCTTCGTGCGATCGATGACCTCGTCGGGCACGATTCCGCGGCTCGCGCGCTTCAGCACGCCCTTTCCGCCGTCGGCGAGCTTCAGGGGTGGGGGGATTTTCCCCACCAACTCGACGAACTCGTGGTCGAGAAAGGGCACACGCGCTTCGAGGCCCCAGGCCATGGTCATGTTGTCGACGCGCTTCACAGGGTCGTCGACCAGCATGATGGTGGTGTCGTTGCGAAGCGCTGCGTCAACCGAGGTTTCGGCCCCAGGGGCGGCGAATTGCCGCCTGATGAACTCGGTCGGTGCATCACTGCCGAACATCCACTCGGGTGACAGCACCGAACTCATGGCAGGCCAGCGTCGATCGAAGAACACCTTCGAGTAGGCCTCCACGGCGTCGTCGCGGGCAACGTCGGCGAGCGGGGGATACCAGTCGTAACCACCGAGCACCTCGTCGGCGCCCTGGCCCGACTGCACCACCTTCACCGACTTCGACACGTCTTCGCTCAGCAGGTAGAACGCCACGCAGTCGTGGCTCACCATGGGCTCGCTCATCGCGGCAACGGCTCCGTCGATGCCCGGCAAGAGGCGCGAACTGTCGATGGTGATTCGGTGGTGGTCGGTGCCGAACCGTTCGGCCACCAGGGTCGAATACTCGAACTCGTCGCCTGACTCGCCGCCCGCCGAATCGAAGCCGATGCTGAAGGTCGCGAGGTCTTTTTGGCCGGCCTCGGCGAGCAGGGCCACCACGAGGCTCGAGTCGATGCCGCCCGAGAGCAGCACTCCCACGGGCACATCGGCGACCATGCGGCGTTCGACCGCCGTGCGCAGGCTCTGGATGAGCGCGTCTTGCCAGTCGCGTTCTGACCAGTCTGCGCGCGATTCGTCGCGGCTGAAGTCAGGGCGCCAATACACGTGGTCGCGGCTTTCGCCGTTCGGCTCGATCACCCGAACCGTGGCCGGCGGCAGTTTACGCACGCCGGTCAGAATGGTCAGCGGCGCCGGCACCACGGAATGGAACGTCATGTAGTAAGCGAGGGCTTCACGATCGATCGACGTGTCCGTACCACCGCCGGCCACTAGAGCGGGCAGAGTCGACGCGAATCGCAGCCGGTCACGGGTCTGGTCGAGGTAGAGTGGTTTGATGCCGAGCCGGTCGCGGGCGAGCACCAGTCGGCCACTCTCGCGCTCCGCGATGGCGAAGGCGAACATTCCCAGAAAGTGGTCGACGCAGTGTATGCCCCATTCGGCATATGCCTTGCCGATGACCTCGGTGTCTGAAGTGGAGAAGAAGGAGTAGCCCTTGCCTTCGAGCTCTTTACGCAAGTCTTGATAGTTGTAGATGCAGCCGTTGAACGCCACCGTGAGGCCGAGCGGGGCATCGACCATCGGCTGGCTTCCGGCCGCGCTCAAGTCGATGATGGAGAGGCGCCGGTGGCTGAGCGCAACGGGGCCGTGCGCCCAGAAGCCGTCGCCGTCGGGGCCGCGGTGCACCATGCACGAGTTCATTCGGGCGACGGCGCCGACGTCGGCGCTGCGGGAGTCGAAACGGAATTCGCCGGCCAGGCCGCACATGTCAGTTCTCCTTCTCGGCCGGAGTTGCACCGTCGGCGGTGGGTTCTTGTGCTGCTTGTAAATCTTGAGGGTCGGCGGCATCGCCGAGTGCCGGCGGCGGCGACGTCAGCCGCGTCACCATGATGGGCCCGGTTCGCAGCAGAGCATTCTCTTCGAGCGAGGCGTCAGGCCCGAGAATCCAGGTGTCTTTCGCGCCGCCGCCCTGCGACGAGTTCACCACCATGCTGCCGAGCGGGGCGACCCGCGTCAGCGCCAAGTCGGCAACGGTCGCATCACGAGGGCCGGTGCCGCGCACGTAGACGAAGGCACGCAGATCGACGTGACGGGGCTCGAGCGCGACTCCATCGAAGGTGGGCAGCGACGAGAGCGCAACCAGCTCTTGGGCGACCCAGATGGTGGGGTTCGCGGCGATCTCGCTGCGCCGTTCGGCGACCTGCGATGCCGGGGCAGCCGGGCCGATGAGCACTCCGCGCCCGCCTTCGCCGTCGACCGGTTTCGTGACGAGTTCGCCCACGCGCTCGAGCACGATGCGCCTTTCAGACTCGTCGCTCGTGCGGTAGGTGGGAACCGATTCGAGCAGTGGCCGCTCGTTGAGGTAGTAGGCGATGAGATCGGGAATGTTGCAGTACATCGCCTTGTCGTCGGCGATTCCATTGCCTGGTGCATTCGCGAGAAACACACCGCGTTCGGCTGCGACGCGCATGATCTCGGCACCGATGGGCTGGCCTTGGCTGTCGGTCAGGTCGATGAGCTCGGGGTCGAGTCGTAGGTAGAGAGCATGGATGACCGTGCCGGTGCTCTTCTCGATCACCGAAGGTACTGACGCTGTGCTCCCCGAGTCCTCAGCAGGCCAGACCACCTCGAGGTCGTCGGCCGACACGAGCAGAAGCCCTGCGCCTTCGGCCAGCCGCGAATGCTCGAACCAGGCCGAACTGGTCGGGCCGCTCGAGAGCAGCGCTGCTGTGGTGCTTGATCCAGGCTCGTGCAGAGTTGCGGCACCCCCGGCGAGAAGCGTTTCGCGCAAGTGAACGAGCGCCGAGTGCGGGTCGAGCAGGCCGCCCGGGCGGGGTAAGTCGGGCACCGTTGCATCCATCAGCCTGCGTGCAGCCATGGCATACGCCGCGCCGCTCGGTGCACGGAGGTTGTCTTCGAGTACGCGCCAGCCGCCGAACTCGTTGCGCACCAGGTCGAAACCCATGATGGGCGCGCGCACGACGCCGGGCGGAATCAGCGTGGCTTCTTCGCGCCAGCCGGGGGAGTCGAAGATGTTGGCTGGCATCAGGCCGTCGGCGATGATGCGCTGTTCGCCGTAGACGTCTTGCAGAAATGCCTCGATGGCGCGGGCGCGCTGGGCGAGACCGGCGCCGAGTTCGGCCCATTGATAGGCGCTGATGAGGCGCGGAAAGAGGTCGACGTCGAAGCTCTGCATCTCGCCGTTCACACCGAAGGTGAGGCCTTCGCCGTCGGTGAATCCGGTGCGCGAATTCTCCCGTTCGAGCAGTTCGGAGGGCGGCAGCGAGCGGTAGAAGTCGATGATGTCGTGGTAGGCGGGCCGCGGCATCGAGCTGGGGCCGACTGCTTCGTCGCCCGCCCGGTTGCGATACGAACGCATCGCCGAAACCGAGGGAGCTGTGCCGTGCGCGGGGCCGTGCGTCTCTTGCACCACGAGTTCGACCACGTCGCGCAGCTCACCACGCTCGGCAAAAGCCGCACGCTGGCGGTCGGCCGAGTTGCCGCGGGCCAGGGTGAATTCGCTGAGTTCGCGCACCTCGTCGTAGTCGCCGAGTTCTTCGAGCTGAGGCCTGAGCCGCGACACCAGATCACGAACGGCCCACGCTGCCGGAACAGGCCTCGGGTGAGAGGTGCCGTCGAGTAGTTGCCCCGAGAGCCCGCCCCGTGCCGCTTGCCACATGGCAGCGCGGTGAAGGGGAGCCCGCAGCAGGGTGGCGGGCACACCGGCTTCGATGTCGATTTCGGCGGCCCGCACTGAGGCGCGAAAGAGGCCTGCGATAAGTATGGCGTCGTCGATGATGGGGCAGGCGTCGCACACCCGCAGCTCGAGGGTGGGCTCGTGTGCCGACGGTCGCACGTCGAAGTATGCCATCTTCGCGTCGGCGATGACCCCGCTGGCGATGAGGTCGGCGAGAAGCTCGTCGTATTCGGCTCCCGACTCGAGGTCACCGGTCGCGCCGGCGCTCGGCCAGCGTTGCCAGATGGTGGTGCGGATGCTCGCGTACCCGGTATCGTGCCCGTTCAGAAAGGGCGAACTCGCTGAGAGCGCGAGCAGAATCGGCAGGTCGCGAGACACTCGCTGCGCGATCTGAACGGCAAGGTCACGGTCTGAGACACCCACGTGAATCTGGGTGCCGCAGATGAGCTGCTCGTCGACGAGCAGACGGTACTGCTCCTGCATGCGGCGATACCGGCCGGTGGCGGTGAGTTCGAAGTCGGCGAAGTCGGAGTGCGGTGCGGTGCCTACGGCGGCCACTCCGAGGCCAAAGGCAGCGGCTTCGTCGATGAGGCCCTTGCGCAGTCGCACGAGTTCGGCCCGCAAGCCGGAAAGGGTCGACGTGACGGCCGTATTGGTCTCGACCGTTGTGCGCTGAATCTCGGCCGAATAGCTGCTTTGCGGCAGCCTCGACAGCAGCTGTGGTGCACGGGCCGAAAGCTTTCCGCTTTCGAGATCGATGAGATGCAATTCTTCTTCTGCACCGAGGGTCAACTCTGCACTCATTTTTTCAACCTAGTGCGGCTGGGCCTCCTTCGCAGAATTACGGGGCAAATCCATGGGGAGTTGACAACTTCTGCGCGCGCTGACAGTGCCCTGGGGTGGCAGACTGAAACGATGAGGTGCTGGCGTGAGCGACGGTGAGCGACCGCGTGCGACCGCGTGCGACCGTTTGCGTCGGTGAACGACCGTGAGCGACGCTGAAGAGCTGACGCTGGCCGACGGGCGGCGGCTTGCGTATTACCGGTTCGGTGACCCCGATGGGGCCGTGGTGGTGAACTGCCACGGCGGGTTGGTGAGCGGGCTCGACGTGGGGTTGAGCGATGCTGCAGCACGGGCATCCGGTATTTCGATCATTTCGCCGAACCGGCCGGGTATCGGAACGAGCGACCGCAAGTCGGGGCACGGCATTCTGAGTTGGGCGCAAACCGATCTGGTGGAGCTGGTCGACCGGCTCGGCATCGATCGGTTCACGGTGATGGGCTGGTCAGAGGGCGGGCAGTATGCGCTGGCGGCGGGGTACGCGTTGCCGTCGCGGGTCGATCGGGTGGCCGTTATTGCGGGCGCTCTGCCGCTGGATGATCCGTCGGCGTTCGGTGAGTTGAATGCGACGGATCGGCGGTTGTCAGGGTTGTCGCGGCGGGCTCCGCTGCTGGCGCGTGGATACTTTGCGACGAGCCGCATTCTGGCGGGGGCGTCGCCGCGGGTCGTGGCTCGGGTGGCGGCACGAACCATGTCGCGGGTCGACGCCGACATCGTAGAAGAGAATCACCAGTGGTTCGCCCAGTGCGTTGTCGATGCGGCTCGGGATGCTGCGGGTGCGGTCGACGAGTACGCCGCGTTCGTGGCGCCCTGGGGTTTCGAACTCGAGCAGGTGACGGTGCCGGTGGATGTGTATCAGGGCGACGACGACACGCTGATTCCGGCGCAGTGGGCGCGCACGATGGTGTCGCGGTTGCCTTCGGCGGTGCTGCATTCGTACCCGGGCGAGGGGCACTTCATTGCTGTGACGCGGCGCGCTGAGGTGTTGCGGGGGCTCGTGGCGTCGGTGTGAGGGGCGGGTGCGCGGCCGGGTCTGCGGTTGGGTTAGGTGTCGTATCGTGCGCTGGAGGCGCTCACGCCGATGATGAAGAAGATGAAGACCACGTAAGCCAGAACGGCGAGAATCGCGAGAATGGTGAACGCGTAGCCGATGATGGTGCCCGCGAGTGCGATGCCTCGGCCCTGTTCGCCCGTGCGTTTGATCTGGCTGAGGGCGATGTGTCCGACGACGATGGCGCCTATCGGCACCACGAAGGCCAACACGAGCGCGACGATGGCGAACACATTGGTCGCCGCGGCCGCGGGGTACGGGTTCGGGGCGTATTGAGCCGGGGAGGCGTACTGCGCGGGCGGGTACTGGGCAGGCGAATACTGGGCGGGCGGGTATTGCGCCGGCGGATACGCATCTGTCGGGTTGGCGTTGGGGTCGCTCATTGGGTTCTGCCCTCTCTGGCCACGTGCGTATTCGATCGAACTAGTCGCGATTCTAGTTGTACTCACATGAAGATGCGGATCGATACGGCCGCGAATGACACTCGCGCGAGAGTTCGGTGCTGGCTCGATCAGTGGTCGTTAGAAGGGCGCGGCTCCTGGCGCGAGCGGTGATGGCGGAGAGCTCGCTGCAGCAGACGAGCAAGGTGATTGCGCGGGAGATGGTGGCGAAGTAACCGAAGTAACCGAAGCAACCGATGGAGGCGATGCGGGCGTGGTGGCATAGCGGCGGCCGGCGGGAGATTGCCAGTGCAGGGTTCGGGTGGCATCAATTGATACCGCCCAGGCGGTTTCGTGTTTCAGATGATGGTGTTTCGGGCAGAGGTGAGCCAGGTTCGTTCGGGCGGTCGGGCCGTTGTCGGCCCAATCGATTGTGTGGTCGAGCTCGCAGCGGCGGGCTGATCGGCTGCAGCCCGGGAAGCGGCAGGTTCGGTCTTCGATTTCGAGCGCCATTCGGAGGTCGGCCGGCGGCCGGTAGCGATCTCGGCCTACCGAGAGGGTGGCACCGGTTTCGGGGTGAGTCAGTAGGCGAACGAAGCTCGGCGCGTGTGCGGCGAGCTTGCGGGCCGTCTCGGCATCGATCGGGCCGTATCCGTCGAGCGAGGCGGGGGTATCGGCGTGGCCGAGAAGCGTCAGAACCGGAACGGTGACGATCACTGTCGGCACCAGAGAGCGGGGTTCGCCCGTGGCCGAGTCTCTGAGCAGCAGGTCGACGAGTACGTCGGATCGCAGCTGAGCGATGGTGCGCGCTTCGGTCTTCGGAATACCCTCGGCGCATGCATCCGGAGCGTCTTCACGTGCCGCGGGTGGCTGGTCGGCCAGGTGCTCAAGCGGGTTGGAGGCCGTGCCGTGCGCGGAGGGCGCCGTGGGAGCAGCGGGTGGGTGAGCGTCACGGAGGGAGCGCGCGAGTTGTTCGAGGGTGTCGTCGATTCGCACCGCGTCTACCGCCGGGAGGTAGTGGTGCAGCCACGCCATTCCGTCGCGGTCGGCTTCGAAGCAGACGCGGCGATCGCGGGCCGCTTTCTGTGCCCGGGTGACAAGCGACTCGGGGTGGCGACGCTCACGCTCGGCACGGGCTGTGCGCTCGAACTGCGCGGCCGTAGAGGTCAGGGCAGCCGGCAGGATGGCCGACTCGAAAGCAGTGCGGCTCTCAACGGGCAGTGACGTGGCGTGGTCGATGACCACTTGTGCGTGGCGGTAGCTGATCTCGCCAGCTCGGAGGGTCGCGAGCGTCTCGGGCAGCTCGGTTGCGAGTGCTTCGCTTTCGGTGATGAGGCGCCCCGCCGTGCTTTCTGGAACGCGCAGCGCGCACGCCAGCTCGGCCGTGAGTGCCCTACGCGCGAGTTCGGCACGCTTGGCCACCTTGATGCGAGTGGCGAAGGAGCTCTCGATGGGAGCCGAGCCGGGGAGCAGGTCACCGTCGTCGATGGGCACGAGGAACGACTCGTGTTACGTGGTCCACTGGCGAACTCGCTCGATGGCCGAGGCCCGGCGAGCGAACGCCTCAGCTATCTCAGCCTCGATGACCACGACGTCGTCGACCATGGCGCTGATGCTGTCAGCCATCCGTGCTGCTGGGGTTCGCTCGTCGGCTGCGCACACACTGACCGGGTACACACTGACCGGGCACACACTGACCGGGCACACACTGGCTGCGCACACACTGACCGGGCACACACTGAACCGAATCACTTCGAACTCGCGCATGCGTGCGCATCGCAGAGCAATGGCGCCAGCGGGAGTCTCTGGCGAGTGGCCGAATGGCTGTGGGTGGAAGGGTGGTTGTGTCATGAGCTTCACTCAAGTATATTCGATTTCAGCCCCGAATCAACCGGGTAAGGTTCGAATATCAGTTCAATTCTCTGCACAGAAAGTAGCAATTCTTCCATGGCATCCACGCTCTTCATCGGTCGCATCATCACCATGGAAGAAGGCGCGCCCAGAGGTGGAGTGAATGGGGCGGGCGAGAGCGAGCCTGCGCCCGATGCCGTGCTCGTCGAGGGCGACCGCATCGTCGCGGTGGGGCGGCAGGAGGAGGTGCGGGCGCTCGCGAGAGCCGATGCCGAGGTGGTGGAGCTGGGCACGCGGTGCCTGATGCCGGGCCTCATCGAGCCGCACGGGCATCCGTCGGCCGCAGCAGTGCTGATGAGCGACTACGTGCTCGACATCAGGCCCGTGACGCTGACCACTGCCGACGACGTGATGGCCGTGTTGCGGGCCGAGGTCGGCGCCAAGCCGGGGGGAGTGTGTGCGAACGGGTGGGATCCGCTGTTGCAGAAAGGCCTGATCAACCCCACAATCGAGGTTCTTGACGAGTTGGCCGGCGCGACTCCGCTGGTGATTCTGCATAATTCGGGGCATTCGGTGTACTTCAACAGTGCGGCAGCGGCCGTTGCCGGGGTGACCGACGCGACACCAGACCCTGCGGGGGCGAGTTTCGGGCGCGACGCGAACGGGCGGCTGACCGGAGTCGGGTACGAGGCGGGTGCGGTGTTTCAGGTCGCGGGCCCGGTGCTCTCGCGGGCGCAAGGCGACTTTGTGCGGGTGTTTCGAGACGAGTTGGTGCGGGTGAATCGGGCTGGCGTGACGACCATTGCCGACCTGTCGTGGGAGGCGTCGACACAGGCTGGGCTCGATGCGGTTCGGGCTGAGCATTCACTCACCGCGCGGCTGAGGCTCTACGAAATGTCGGCGCCGGGTGCACGGGCGAGCGTGCCGGTGGGGTACGGTGACGACGTGGTGCGGCAGATCGGCGTGAAGACCTGGGCCGACGGGTCGCCCTGGATCGGCAACATCGCCACGAGCTTCGCCTACCTCGATACTCCGGCCACGCGGGCGATGGGCCTCGAGCCCGGGCATCGCGGGGCGTTGAACTTCGACCGCGAGCAGATCGTGGCCATTGCACGCCAATACGCGTCTGAGGGCTGGCAACTCGCCTGCCATGCTCACGGCGACCTGGCGATTGATGCGACGCTGGATGCTTGGCAGCAGGTCATCGAAGAGAATCACCTCACCGACCACCGTTTTCGCCTCGAGCATGTGGGGGCGATGACGCCGGCCCAGTTCGAGCGGGCGGCAGCACTCGGAGTGTGCGTGAGCATTTTCGCCGACCACGTGTACTACTGGGGCGAGGTTCTGGTCGACGATCTGTTCGGGCCCGAGCACGGCGGTCGATGGGCCGACACCGCCGCAGCCCTGGCCGCCGGGCTCGAGCCGACCTTCCATAACGACGGAACGGTGACGCCGCTGGAGCCGTTCCGCAACATGGCGACGGCGATGACCCGGCGCACCCGCAGCGGGCGGGTGCTCGACCAAGCCACCGGCATCGACCTCGTCGACGCTCTGCGGGCGCACACGACCTCGGCGGCGAAGCAGTTGTTCGCCGAAGACATCGTCGGCAGCATCACGCCGGGAAAGTACGCAGACCTCGTGGTGATCGACCGCGACCCCTTCGCGGTCACGCCCGTGCAGCTCGCCGAGACCCGGGTTCTGGCGACGTACTTTGCGGGCGAGCTCGTATTCGGCTCGAGCGCGCCCTGAGCTCTCTGCGCCTCCAGCTCGTCTGCGCCTCCCCAAGCTCGCCGCACCCGCCTGCGTTGCGCAAAAGCACCGCGCGGGGCGGTCTGAGGTGCTTTCGCGCAACGCAGGCGGGTACGAGGGGTGGGCGCGCGGGTGCCGCCTGCCAGCGCCCGCCCGCGCCCGGCGGGCGCGCGCGAGCGCCGCCGCTAGGCGGGGCGCTCCGCCACCTCGAAGGCGCGCCACATGGTCGCGTAGCGACCGCCCTCGGCGATGAGTTCGTCGTGCGAACCGACCTCGGCGATACGCCCGTCGTGCAGCACCGCGATGCGGTCGGCGGCGCGCGCGGTCTGCAGCCGATGCGCGATCACGATGGTGGTGCGCCCCGCGGAGACGCGCTGCATGGCCGCCGAGACGCGGGCCTCGGTGGCGAGGTCGAGGTTCGAGGTGGCTTCGTCGAGCAGCAGTATCGCGGGGTCGACGAGTTGAGCCCGCGCCAGCGCGATGAGCTGGCGTTGCCCTGCCGAGAGCGAGCGCCCGCGCTCCGATAGCTCGTGCGCGTAGGCGCCTGGCAGGTGCGAGATGAACTCCGCCGCGCCGACAGCAACTGCCGCGGCGACGACCTCATCGTCGGTCGCGGTCGGCCGCCCATAGGCGATGTTCTCGCGCACACTGCCGGTGAACAAGAACGCCTCTTGCGGAACATAGCCGAGCTGCTTTCTGAATGCCACCAGGTCGAGGCTCCGCACATCCCGACCGTCGATGAGCACCTGACCCTGGTCGACGTCGTAGAAGCGGGCGAGGAGCTTCATCACGGTCGACTTTCCGGCGCCCGTTTCACCGACCAGCGCGAGCGTTTCGTAGGCAGCGATGTCGAGATCGATGCCGCGAAGGGCTTCTGGCGGCTTCGTGAAAGCGGCATCTTCGCTCACGATGAGCCGGGCATCCGACGGGCCTACCGCCGCATCAGAGCGCGAACCGGGCCGAACGAGCGGCGCCGAGGGGTACGCGAACCGCACGTTCGAGAGGGTGAGAGCGCCCGTGATACGCCCTGGGTCGACGGGATGCTCGGCCTTAGGCGTGAGCGTCTGCAGCGCCATCAGGTCTGAAATGCGCCCCACCGACACCCGTGTCTGCTGCCACGAGTCGAACACCTGCGAAAGCTGCTGAATCGGCGAGAAGAACATGTCGATGTAGAGGATGAACGCGATCAGCGCCCCCGAACTGAGCTGCCCCGAGGCGATCAGCCCCGCGCCAACGCCCAGCACGATGACGTCGGCGACGCCCGACAAGAACTGCACGAAGGGAAAGTACGTGGCCACGAGCTTCTGCGCCGCGATGCGCGACGTGAGGTAGCTGCGGCCGAGCCCGTGAAACCGGTTCATGGTGGCGCCGGTGTGCACGAAGGCTTGCGACTCGCGCACACCCGAGAGGCTCTCTTGAAAATCGGCATTCACAATGGCGATGCGTTCGCGCGACACGTCGTAGAGCCTCGACGAGCGATGCCTGAACCACACCGTGGCAATCGCCAGCGGAATCACGACCGTCAACGTGCAGAGCCCGAGTTCGAAGTTCACCGTGAGCAGGGCCGCGCCGACTCCCACGAAGGTCACGACAGAGACCAGCGCTGAGAGCAGGCCGTTCTGAATGAGCGACTCGAACTGGTCGACGTCGGTGGTCATGCGGGTCATCACGCGCCCGGCCATCTCGCGCTCGTAGTAGTCGAGCGACAGGCGCTGCAGCTGCGCCCAGATGCGAATGCGAAGTGACAGCATTACCCGCTGCGCGATTCGCCCGGTGACGAAGGTTTCGGCGACCTCATCGAGCAGATCGGCGAGCGTCACCAGCAGGTAGAGAGCGGATGCCCCGAAGAGCACTGCGGCAGAGCCCGCCTGCACGCCGCTGTCGATGCCGGTTTTGACGAGCACAGGGCCTGCGAGGCCCGCGAGCGCATCGACGACCACCAGCACGAGCCCGAGCCTCAGCGGGCGCCGAAACTCTTTCAGCAGCCGCCACAAACTGAACTTCGGGTCGTGGCTGGTTTCGTGGGCGACGTCGACGGTGGGAACGTCGCGCACGGGTGGCAGTTTCGCCACTTGGGCCAGCAGCTCGGGGGTGGGGGCGAGAAAGGAGGCCATGCCGCGGCCCATGCCGCCTCCGCCGCGCCCGCCGCCCCGGCCGCCGAGGCCGGCACCGAGACTAGCGCGGCCGGTGGTGGCGCGGGGGGCGGCTGTTGCGGTCGTGGCTCGGGGCGTGGCGGTGGTGGTCGTGCGAACGAGGGTCGCCGCGTCGGTAGGGCTGCCACTGAGAGTGGGCGCGCCGATGAGGCCAGGCGCGCTGGTGCCGAAGATGGCCCGTTCGGCGGCCGCTTCGTCGGTGCCATCGGCGGTGAGGTCAGCCAGAACCTCAATGCGGCCATCCGCTGCCGCCGCGCGCGTCTCGTCGTCGAGACCCGAGAGCAGTGCCCGGTAGGCCGAGTTGCGTTCGCGCAATTCGTCGTGGGTGCCGTGATCGGTGATGCGGCCGTGCTCCATGAGCAGAATGCGGTCGGCGAGGCGCAGCGTCGACTCGCGGTGGGCGATCAGCAGAACGGTTCGAGTCGAAAGTGTTTCACGAAGGCCCTCGTGAATGAGTTCTTCGGTTTTCGCATCGATGGCGCTGGTGGCGTCGTCGAGAATCAGAATGCGCGGGTCGTACAAGACGGCGCGCGCCAAGGCGATGCGCTGGCGTTGGCCGCCCGACAGGCTGAGGCCGCGTTCGCCGACGACGGTGTCGTACCCGCGTGGGAGACGCTCGATGAACTCGTGCGCCTGAGCGAGACGCGCGGCGGCCTCGATGTCGTCGGAGCTGGCGTCTGGCCTGCCGTAGGCGATGTTCGCGCGAACCGAATCGGAGAACAGAAAGCTCTCTTCGAAGACCACCCCGATGGCGCCGCGCAGGGAGGCGAGTTTCACTCCGCGAACGTCTGTGCCGTCGACCAGCACTGCCCCGCGATCGGCGTCGTAGAACCGTGAGACGAGTGCGGCGACGGTCGACTTTCCGCTGCCGCTTGCGCCGACGATCGCCACGCGTTCTCCGGCCGCGATGTGCAGGTCGAGGCCGTCGAGCACGAGGCGGTCGGGGGAGTAGCCGAAGCTCACGCCGTCGAAGTCGATCGCGGCACCCCCCGAATTCGCGGCACCCCCCGAGTTCACAGTCCCAGCGACCCCGTCGGCGGCAGCGGCCCGAAACGAGCTGGCAGAGTCGAATCGCGTCGATGCCCCAGCCGAGGTTTTCGTGGCAGGCAGGTCGACGGCGCCTTGCGCATCCACGATGGCCGGCGGCCGGTCGAGCAGCTGAAAGATGCGCTCGATGCCCACCTTCGCCTGCTGGCCGATGGTGAGCACGCCTGCGAGCATGCGGGCCGGCGCCATCAGCTGCGCCACATACGCCGAGAATGCGAGAAAGGTGCCGAGGGTCAGTTGGTTGTTGAGGGCCAGCCAGCCGCCGAACGCCAGCACCGCGACCTGGGCGAGCACCGGCACCGCTTCGAGCAGAGGCTGGTACCGAGACTGGATGCGCACCGCCCGCATCTGCGATCCGTACAGCGCGGTCGACACCCCGATCATCCGCTCGACCTCGTGGGTCTCACGCCCGAACGCCTTCACGACGCGTACGCCGTTCACGTCTTCATCGACGATCTCGGCTACTTCGCCTTCGTGCTGCTGGGCATCCCAGGTGGCCGGAAAGACTTTGCTACGCAGCTGATACGAAATCAGCACGAGCAGGGGAGTGACGACAAGAGCAACGAGGGCGAGCGGCCACGAGAGGTAGAACATCACCACGAGCGAGAGCACCATCAGAATGACGTTGCCGCTCATCAAGGGGAGCATGTTCAGAAGGCCCTGAACCAGAGTCGAGTCAGAGTTGGCGCGCGACACGAGCTGGCCGGTCGACATGCGGTCGAGGCTCGCGAAATCCATCTTCTGCAGGTGGTCGTGCATGTCGTTGCGCAGGTCGTTCTGCACCTCGAGCGCGACTTCGCCGCCGCGGTATCGGCGCACGAACGCGAAGCCGAACACGGCGGCCGAGAGCGCGAGCAGCAGCCCGAGCCAGGGCAGCAGTGGGGCGTCGGGCACGAGAATGACGTTGTCGACGATCTGCCGGGCGACCAGCGGCACGAGCACTTGGCAAGCGCTGCCGAGCAGGGCGGCACCAAGTGAAAGGTAGAGGCTGCGGCGGTGCCGCGTCATGTACTGCCACAGTCGCTTCAGCCAGCCCGGTTGTGGGGCTGGGGCGGGCGCGGCTGACATCACTTCAGTGTACGTCTGTCGTTAGCGGGGCGAACCATTCGGTGCGAGGTGCAAGGTGCAAGGGTGTGGCCGTGCGACCGCCCGCGATGACTCATGCTCGTCGCGCGGGCTACGGCCGGGCATCCGTCGTCGGCGCCGTCACGATGAGCAAGCGATAACCGGTGGGCTCGGGAGCACGCCAGCCGTGCGCAGCGCCGGCGCGAAAGGCGATGGAGTCACCGCGGCCGAGCGAACGAACATGCGGGTCGTCGGGGCCGCCAGACACCTCGAGCGTGCCGGCCAGCACATAGACGAACTCATCGCGCGTGTGCACCGCGAATTCGGTGAACTCCGGCTCAGAACCGAACATTTCGACTCCCACCAGTCCGCCTGGCAGTTGCGCGAGCTGCCACAGCGCGCGATCGCCCTGCGCGGGGCGGTCGCGATGATCGGTGGGCACCAGGTCGACCTCGGCGGTGGTGATTCGATTCACCGGACGCTGAGCCAACAACTCGTCAGAGCGCACCCCGAGTTCTCTGGCCACTCGGGCCAGCGAAGCGAGGCTGAGCCGCGCATGCCCTCGCTCTACCAGGCTCAGAAACGGTTGCGACATCGCCGTGGCGCTCGCGAGCTGCACCAGCGTGAGCCCGTGGGCTTTACGCAGGCTCCGGATGCGCCCGCCCACCAGCACCGCTTCTTCGTCGAGCGGCTTCGTTGACGACACCCGGGCCTCCTGATTGTGTGGTCTCTCAAGCTCTGATATTTACACACCCGAAACGCGCTGACACATCACCGAAAAATATTTATGACATAAATATAACCATGAAGCCTTTCATCCTCGGCATTTTTCAGTACATCGGCCCGAACGGCACCATCGGTTCGGCCTGGCAGCACCCCGACGACACCTCGGCCGACTTTCTCAAGATCAGCCACTGGACGACGCTGGCGCAGAAGTTCGAGGCCGCCAAGCTCGATTTTCTGTTTCTCGCCGACAGCTACGGTTTCCCGGCTCTGAACGGCGAACTCATCGATGCGGCTCTGGCCGAGGGCCGCGGAATTCCGCACGGCGACCCCATGCCCATCGTCTCTGCGATGGCGGCGGTGACCTCTAATCTCGGCTTCATTCTCACCACGTCGACCACCGTCGAGCCGCCCGCAGCCAACGCGCGACGGTTCGCGACGCTCGATCACTTCACCGACGGCCGCATCGGCTGGAACATCGTCACCGGCTCATCGGGAGCGACCGCCGCCGCACTGATGGGCAAAGACCTCATTTCGCACGACCTGCGCTACGACATGGCCGACGAATACGTCGATGTGAACCTCGCCCTGTGGGAGGGCAGCTGGAGCGACGATGCGTTGGTGCTCGACAAACAGGCTGGCCTCTACGCAGAACCCGACAAAGTTCGCATGGTGCACTACGAGGGCGAGCACTTTCGCACCGACGGCGTTCTCAGCGTGCCGCCGTCGCCGCAGCGAACGCCGCTTCTCGTTCAGGCCGGCGCATCCGGTCGGGGCCGACGCTTCGCCGGGCGCCACGCAGAGGCCGTCTTTCTTGCCGGTGGTGACCCGGCCGTGGTTGCGGCGAACGTGGCGAGCATCAGGCAGAGCGCCGTGGCGGAAGGCCGGTCGCCCGACTCGATCAAGCTTCTGGTGGGGGCACTTTTCATCACCGCCGAGACCCACGACGAGGCAAGAGAGAAGTATGACGAGATGCTCTCGATGTCGACGAACGAGGGCGCTGCGGCCATCTACGCCGGAAACACGGGCATCGACCTTCTCGCGCTCGACCCTGACCGCCCTCTTGACCAGACGAGCACGGAGATGGGCCAGAGCAACCTCGAGCGCTACCTCTCGAAAGACGGCACCCCGGCGCCGCTCGTGCGCGACATTCTCGAGAACTTCAGAACCACCGGTATCAACGGCAGCGTGTTCGTCGGGTCGCCAGAGGAGGTGGCCGATCAGGCCGAAGCCTTCATTGCCACCACCGGAGCTGATGGCTTTCTCATCCAGCCGCATATGACTCCCGGTACCTACGACGACTTCATCGACCTGATTCTGCCGATACTGCGCGAACGCGGGCTGGCGCCCACCGAGTATTCGGGTAATACCCTGCGGCAGCGCTTGTTCGGGGCGGGCGCGCATCTGCCCGACGAGCATCACGGGGCTGGTTTTCGCGCGTAATACGTCGCCGCAGACGGGCCTGTACCCCCCTAACGGGGTCAGTCGAAGTGGATGATCGCTCCCTCGTTTTCTGCCAAAACTGCGTGTTCGCTGATAGTGTTTCGGCAACCCCCAGCACACCCGGCATCGGGAACGCACTTACCCCCAGCACGCGAAAGCGGTTCGCAGCAGGCAGCCTGCCGCCTTTCGAAGGCCAATGCAGACGAGGAACATCATGACGGCACCCATGTCGAGGCGCACCCGAGTCACCCGTCAGGTTGGCCGTTTCGGCGCCGTCGCCCTCGCCGTGGGGCTCGTGACGTTCGTCGCGGTTCCGGCAGCGAACGCGAGCACGCTCGCTGCGCCGGCCGTCACCGCGGCAACCCTTACTGCGCCGGCCGTCAGTGCCGACCCGTTGCCCACCGTCGGCCTCAACTACGTAGCGCTCGGCGACTCGTACTCGTCAGGGCTCGGCGTCGACCCGCAGACCGACCAGCCCGTCGCGGGCTGCGGCCAGTCGTCGAACAACTACCCGCACCAGGTTGCGGCGGCGCTCGGGCTGAACCTGACGGACGTGACCTGTGCAGGTGCAACTGCGAATAATGTGTCGACCACCCCGCAGAATATTCTCGGCCCCGACGGTACGACCGTCATCGCTACTGCACCTGTGCAAATCGACGCGTTGAGCGCAAAAACCGACATCGTGACCATCACCGTCGGCGGTAACAACCTCAAGTTCACTGATGTGGCCCTCGCTTGCGCAGCGAAGTCGGCTACCGGGCCACTGTGGTCGAACCCTGCGGCGAACGAGTGCACATCGACGCTCGCCCCGAAGATTCAGGCGGGTTCGATGGCGATGGCGACGGCAATCGCTCAAACCTACGCTGCAGTGCGGGCCGCAGCGCCGAACGCGAAGATCTTCGTTCTCGGCTACCCGACCATCGCACCGCCCACGAGCACTCCGAGCTGCTTTACTCCGGTCAGCCAGCCGAACAGCTTTCCGTTCACCGACGTCGACGTACCCTTCTTGCACGGAGTTGAGAGTGGGCTCGACCAGACCGTGAAGACGTTGGTCGGTCAAGCTGGCCCTGGCTTTACCTACGTGCCGACATTCGCCGACTCCCTTGGCCACAGTGCATGCGCTGCCCCAGATGTGGCCTACGTAAATGGCGTCTACATCACGTTCGACCCCAGCACAAAGGCTCCTATCATCGACGAGAAGTCGCTGCACCCGAACGCCGCCGGGGTCGACTTCATGGCCAGCGAACTCGAGCCGCAGATCGTCGCGGCGTTCCCTGCCACCGTTGTGACCCCGACTCCGACGCCCACACCGAGCTCCACCGTAACGACGACAACGGAAACCACGGCGACCGCAGCCGCATCGGCGTCGCTCGCGGCCACCGGAATCTCTGAGCCGTTCATCGCGGGCGCCGGCGTTCTCGGTCTGCTGTTTCTGGGTGCCGGGCTCAGTGCGGTGATCATGCAGCGAAAGCAGCGCAGTAGGCCATAATGATGCTGTGACCACGCCAGAGCCCGACGTTGCCGAACGGCTGGCACGGGCGCAGGCGTCGGGGCAGTGGGGCGAAGTCATCGACCTCATCGAACACAACTGGTCGGCGCTCATGGCAGCCGACCTCGACGGGCTGCGGTCGGCGTTGGGGGCGCTTCCGCCTGAGGTCGTTGCCGAGCATCCGCGACTCGCAGCGGCGAGGTCGTACGTCGACTACATTCCCACGGGCGACGCTGTGCGCCCTGTGCAGTTTCGTGAGGTGGCGCAGGCCGGGCATCCGGAGGCCCTGCTCGACGTGCTCGCCAGACTCACCAGCAGAAGCGGCGCGAGACGTTCGGCGGGGCAATTCGCTAAGGCGTCAGAGAGCGTCGACGAGGCCCGCGAAGCCTTGGCCGACTCCACCGAAGACGGGTTGCTGCAGCTTCGGCCCGCGTTGCCCGACCTGCACTTTCACTGGGGCAAGGCTCGCGAGTTCGCAGGCAACGGGCCAGCTGCGTTTCAGGAGTACCGCGATGCCTTCGACCTCGCCGTGGTCACAGGCAACGTGCTCGTTGCGGCGAATGCGGCCGGCAGCCTGGCCTGGCTCTCGGCGTTCTCGGGGTACCGCGACGAAGCCGAACGCTGGCTCGAACGGATGCCCGGGGCCGGTGCACCGCTGACCTCAGACTCGTGGCGGGGCACCCGGCACGCCACCACGGCCCAGTTCGCCCGCGTCTTGTTGCTGATCGACGATCTCGACTACGACGCCGCAGCGAGCGCGCTGCACACTGATGTCGATATGTCGCTCTCACCCGAATACTGGGCTGCGGCGCTGTACCTCGAAGGCCGGCTGATCTCAGACGAGTGGATCGCCCGGCAGCACCTCAGCGTGATTTCGACCGCGGTCGAAGGTCACGCGCCCGAGCTCAGCACCTCTGGGCTCAATCTGCAGTTGCTCGCGTTGGCCAGGGCTGACGCGAACCTCGCCGTGCATCACGTGGAGCGGGCGCGCCAAGTGCTGCGAGATGGCGCAGAGGCAGTGGGCCGGCCGTCGCAATCGACGCTGGTCGCTCGTGCCCGCGTTGAACTCGTGGGTGCTGACTACGCGGCGGCTTCGAGGTTCGCCGAATCTGTGATCGCGTTCGACGATGCGCGCCTGCCGTCGCTTGCCGCGGCGCTGCTGATCGAGGCTGTTGTGTCTGCGCGGGTCGGGCGCACCGAGCAGGCGGTCGAACAATTCGGCCGGGTGCTGACGCAGGTTCTCGATACGAGTTCGGCGTCGCTGCTGACGACCGTGTCGCGGGATGATCTGCTGCTGTTGGCCGAGATCGCCGGCCTCGAGCCGGGAAGCGCGGCAGACGAAACCGTTCGCCGGGTGCTCGAACACGGCATCTTCTTGCCGCCGACGGTGCCCATCGGCCCGCTCTCGCCGCGCGAACGGTCGGTGCTCGCGCAATTGCCGAGCGGAGCATCCATCGCCGACATTGCGGTAACTCTTCGGGTGAGCCACAACACCGTCAAGACGCAGTTGCGGAGCGTGTACCGCAAACTCGGCGTGGCCTCGCGTGAAGACGCCGAGGCGGCCGCGGCGCGCTACGGGCTGCTGGGCTGAGCTGATCGGCCCTGGGCTGGGCGTAGCGCACCGGGGCGAAACCGGCTCGCGCCGCGGTTGATCTGCGGTTGATCTGCGGGCTGCTTGGCTGAGTCAGCCGGCGATCGGCCGGGCTCTGGTCGACGAGGACTTGGCTCTGCGCAGGCGACGCGCCTTTGCGGCCGTGAGCACCAGACCCACCAACACACCGATGGTGGCACCGGTCGTGTTCGACACGACGTCTCTTACGTCTGACACGCGGCCCGGGATGTACAGCTGCGCCGTCTCGATGCTCACCGTCATGACGAACCCCACGACGATGGCGAGCCACCACTGCCGACGGCCGAACAGCAGCAGCAGAAAAAGGCCGATGGGAAAGAACATGGCGATGTTAGCGCAGAACTCGACGCGGTCGTAGGTGATCCAGTCGGTGGAGGCGTGCCGCCCGAAGAACCTCAGGGCTTGGTAGAGCAGCCCTTCAGCCTTGTCGTCAAGCGGCTGTGGCCCCAGCGTGATCCACGCGACCACGCCGAGGTACCCGAGCGTGAATACGCTGAGTACGGGGTGGCGTCGAAACATGCCTCAAGAATGCCAGGTGCGCCTTCGTGTTCGTTGAACGTGGGCTGTGTGGCGGATAGTGCGGGCTTTAGCCGCCGCTCGTGGGGTCGGGCGTGGGTGTGGGGGAGGCGGTGCTAGCCGGCGTGTTCTTCGTGTAGGTGTCGCTGACGAAGGTTTCGAAGGCCGTGGCGTCGGTCAGCGAGCCGGTGTAACTGCTGCCGTCGACGAGCACTAGCGGAACTTTAGTGAGCGCGGGCACGTCCGAGTTCGGCAGGCTCGCCTTGGCTCGCTTGGTGGCGTCACTGACCCAGTTGTCGAAGTCGTTCGATGTGATGCACTTCGAGACAGCCGCGTCGGTCACGCCTGCCTTGCTGACGAGCGCCACGAGGTCGTCATTGCTGAGACCGGCGCTTGCGATGGTGGCCTGGTCGGCGATGAGGGCGTTGTGCACCGCCAGAACCGCGTCGGGTTCTGTGTTCGCCACGCAGGCAATCGCGTTCGCGGCCCGGGTGGAGGGATCGTTGCCGTCGGTGCTGTTCAGGGCGACGGGGTGGATCTCGAGCGTCGCGTAGCCCTGGTTCACCCAGCCTTGCACGTTCGACGCGTTGGTGGTTTCGAAGCTGGCGGCATCGGCGTTCGCGTAGTCGACGTAGAGCACCACGCTGAGCCCCCCGGTCGATGGGTCGAACACCGTTGGTGTGGGCGTCTGACCGACCTGCAATGCCGCTGAGGTTGCCGCGGTGATGGTGTTCTGGCTGCTGGAGCTCTGGTCGGCGCTTTGGCTCGGCGAGCCCGAGAACACGATTCCGTCGCTGGCCATGTTCGCGGGGCCGATGAGCCCGGCTCTGATGTTGTTGACGGTCACGAGAGTCGCGATGGCGACAACCGCCACGGCGACCACGATCATGCTGGTGCGACGGATGATCTTGTTGCGCTTTTTGCGCTTACGTTGGTCTTCGCGTTGCATGCGAGAGAACTCGCGTTGAAGGGCTTTGCGCTCCTTTTTCGGCAGGCCACGCAATTGCTCTTCGTACACGTCGGCCGGCACTGCAACTCCTTCGAAAGTTTCCCAACCCCCGACCGTAGAGGTCGAGTCTATGAATTAGCTGCGCAGCGCGAAGCTCGTCGCAGTGAAGTGGCTGCGCAGGGCGAAGCCGATTGTTGCTGGGGTTTCAGACCTGCGGTCAGAGCCTCACTCGGGCGCGGTTGCGGCGCAAGATGACCACGACCGAGCCCGCCACGAGAACCGCACCGGCGAGCAGGTAGAGCAGTTGGGCTCGGTGCACCGAGGTGAAACACGCCGCCACCATGAGCAGGTAGTCGGCGACGAGCAGTGCAGCCCAGGCGGTGAGCAGGTTGTCGAGCCGGGGCACGCTGCGAATGAACTGGCCGAATCGAGCCCCGGCCGCACGTCTCAGACGAAGCACGTAGACCAGCACCACGATGCCCGACACGAGGGCCACCCCGCCCAAGAACTCCGACCAGGCCAGGCCGTACACCGGCGATTCGTCGGGTTGCCCCGCGCTCGAAAAGGCCACCGTGACGATGGCGAACGCCACCCACAGTATGAAGTGCACGTGCCGCAAAGCGACCGCAGCGACGGCGCGCAGGTTGCGCACCGCGACTTCGGAGTCGGGATCGTTCGCCAGAATGTCGACGAACCCGGCCGCCGCGCTGCCGGCCTTGCCCTGCCGCAGCATCACGAGCGAGAGGTTGTTACGCGCGGCCGCGTGCTCGGGTTCGAGCCGCAGTACCGAACGAAAGGCCGCTTCGGCGGTCGGCCAGTCGTGCTGGGCGAGTGCGACGTTGCCCACAGTGAGGTGCGCGTCGGGCTCCAGAGGGGCGAGGCGGGTCGCCTCGCGTGCTGCGTTCTGCGACTCGGCCGTGATGCGCTTGGCGGCGATGTCGACCTGCGCCACCTGCGCGTGCGTCACCCAGAGTTGCGGGGCGATGCTCTGCGCCGTCGCGGCGGCGGCCCGTGCCTCGGCGTGATGCCCGAGCTTCGAATACGAGAGGGCGACCAGCCGCCAGGCCCACTCGTTTTCGGGGGTGAGGGCCGCTGCGTGCTGAGCCGCATCCAGGGCGCGAGACGCTTCGCCCGCTACGAGGTGGGCCTGGCTGGCCAGGCAGAGGCCCCGGTCGTCGTCGGGATGCGACGCGAGGTGGGGCGCGAGGGCACGCAGCGCGTCGGCCGGTTTGCCGAGAGAGAGGTAGGTGCGGGCGTGGGTGAGTGCGGCATCCTCAGGCTTCGCGGCGTGCTCCGTCACAGCCGCTTGGCCTTTTTGAGGTAGGCCTTGAGTTCTGCGTAGGTGCCGTCGTCGTCTCCGAACAGCACCACGTTGCGGGCACTGTCGAGCCAGCTCGAGGTCGACGGGGTGACCTCGCCCAGGGCATCCGTCACATCTTTCATGGTGATCATGCGCAGCTCGCCGGTCGTGGCGCTGTCGATGAGCGCACGTTCGGCGGCGACTTCGCAGACGTAGGCGATGTCCGCACCCGAGAGGCCGCCGGATGCCCGGGTGAGCGCCCCCAGCTCGATTCCCTCGACGGGGCGGTGCTGCAGATGGTACCGAAAGATCGACTCGCGGGCCTCTTCATCGGGCGGCAGTACGAGCACCGTGCGGTCGAAGCGGCCGGGGCGCCGCAGCGCCGGGTCGACGTCCCACGGCTGGTTGGTGGCGGCGAGCACAAACACGCCCTCGTTCTGGTCGGCAACGCCGTCGAGTTCGGTGAGCAGCTGGTTCACGGTGCCGCGCAGCGCGCTGTTGCGGGTTTGGCTGCGGCGCTGGCCGAGGGCGTCGATCTCGTCGAAGAAGATCACGCACGGAGCCTCACGGCGTGCTAATTGAAAGGCTTCGTGCACGTTCTGTTCGCTGTTGCCGAGCATGGGGTCGAGAATGTCGGCGAGCCCGACGCTCAGAAAGTGTGCGCCGAGCTCTCCGGCGATGGCGCGGGCGATGAACGTCTTGCCGCAGCCGGGAGGGCCGTACATGAGCAGGCCGCCCTTGAGGCTTTTCGCGTAGAGCTTTCGCAGTTCGGGGTTGCGCAGCGGAGCCAGAAAGGCGGCATTCAGCCGGTCTTTGATGCTTTTCATGCCGCCGACGTCGGCCAAAGTGACCACCGAGCGTTCGATGTCGAACGACGAACCGGGCGCCTTCGACGGCTCGGAGTCGACGAACATGGGCTGCGCGAGTTCGTGCACGTCGTTCTCGGCGGCGCTCCAGTCGAAGGTGGGTTCGGCACTCGGCTCTGTGCCGGGCTGTGTGCTTGACTCCGCGTTGGGTTCTGGGTCTGGCTCTGCGCTGGGTTCGGAGCGGGCCTGCGCGACGTCGAGATCGGGTGCGACGTTGGCGGCTGGGGGCACGGGTCGCTCTACTTCGAGCTGCTCGACGGTGGCCGTAGGGACCGTGGCGGCGGGGGCCGGGGTGGTGAAGGCGTCGTTCATGAGCTGCCGGGCATCCACATTGTCTGGTGAAAGCTGCAGGATGCTCGCGGCGAAAGTGATGGCTTCGCTCGCGTCACCGTTTTTCAGCAGCAGCTGACCGAGCAGAAGGCGCAGATGAATGTCATCGGGAGAAGTAGCGACCGCGCGGCGCAGCGAGCTGATCAGTTGCTCATCCATGAGTGGAGTTTAGTGCCGTAAAGCTGACGCTTCGCCGGGCATTCGCCAAGCGCCCGGGAGGTTCAGGCGGCAGTTTCGTTCAGGCATCTGGCGCAAGCGATTCGAGCAGGTCGTTCGACGGCACGAAGTAGGTCGAACCGGTCACGGCGGTGGAGAAGTCGAGAATGCGGTCGTAGTCGCCCACCGGGTCGCCGATGAACATGCGCCGCAGCATGTGGTCGATCACCCAGAGGTTGCGGGCGTAACCGATGAAGTACGTGCCGAATTCGCCCTGGCCGGGGCGGCCGAAGGGCATGTTGTCACGCAGAATGTCGTGCTCGACGCCGTTCTCATCGACGATGGTATTGAGCGCTTTGTGCGACTTGCGAGGCGCGTCGTCATCGTCGAGTTCGACGTTGTCAGCCTTGGTGCGACCGATGATGGCCTCTTGCTGCTCGGTGCTGAGCGTCGCCCACGCTGTGAGGTCGTGCAGGTACTTCTGCACCACCACGTAGCTGCCGCCGGAGAACTCCTGGTCTTCGTCGCCGATGAGCGAGGATTGCATCATGGATGCGCCGGTGGGGTTCTCGGTTCCGTCGACGAAGCCGAGCAGGTCGCGCGAGTCGAAGTAACGAAAGCCCTGAACCTCGTCGACCACGGTTACCGCTGTGCCGAGCTTGCCGAGCAGCAGGCGTTCGAGCTCGAAACACTGGTCGGCGCGTTCGGCTCGAATGTGGAAGAGCAGGTCGCCTGGTGTGGCCGGCGCGGTGTGCGCGAAGCCCGGAATCGCGTGAAACCGGTCGAGCTGCGCTGGCTTCGACTGCTGTTCGAAGCGTTGCCAGGCGGCCGCGCCGATGCCGACGTTGCAGGAGAGATGCCCGGCGAGGTCACGAAATCCGACGGTGCGCACGAGTCCGCCGAGGTCAGAGATGACGCCGCGCGCGGTCGTCGCGGCTTCGGCCCCGTCGGTTATGGTCACGACGAGAAAGATCGCGGCGGTCGAAAGCGGCGCGTTGGCGCTTTGCGGTTCGATCGGAGTGCGGGCCCAGGTCTGGTCGTCCATGGGTCAAAACGTTACCGTGCGGAGGAGATCGCGCGGTGCGCCTTGCTCGTAGCTCGGTGAGCGCGCTCGGCGATCTGCGCTGCCCATGTCGCGCTGGCTGTGCATCGCGCTGCCCGTGCGACACGCTGCCCGTGAGAGCGAGCGCTAGTTCTGCCAGAGGTCGGCGATCGGGCTGCTGTCGAGGGCATCGAGCAGCGCCGCCACATCGTCGTAGACGGCGATGGCGCCTGCGTCACGCAGCTCGTCGGCGCCGATGCCGCCGCTCTTCACCCCGATGCAGCGAACACCTGCGAGAGCGGATGCCGCGACATCCCACACCGTGTCACCCACCATCAGCGCCCGATCGGCGGCGACGCCAGCCTTTTCGAGGGCGACCGTTATGACGTCGGGTTCGGGTTTGGCGGTCTCGACGTCATCGGCCGAGGTCACGGCATGGAGCGCGTCTTCGCTGTCGAGGGCGGCGCGCAGCTTCTTCAGCTCGTCTTCTGGCGCCGAGGTGGCCAGAACCACGCGCACACCGCGGTCTGCCACGGCGAAGAGCAGCTCTCGGGCGTGCGCGAACGGCCGCAGTTCGGTCGCCAGCGAGGCGTAGCGCTCGCTGTGACCGTCGCTCGCTTTATCACCGAGGCGGTCGACCTCGTCGCCGAGCAGCGCGTCGAGCAGTTTGGCTGAATCCAGGCCGATGCCGGCGTGGATGCGCCAGTCGTCGACGGGGTGGCTTAGGTCGGCGAGCGCGAGGCTCCACGCGTGCACATGCAGGTAGTTCGAATCGACCAGGGTGCCGTCGATATCGAAGAGCACCGCCGCGGGCGCGGCTACGTGCTTGTCGAACGACGCTTCGCCCGCGGTCGGCGCCGCGTCAGGGGCGGCGGGCCCGGGCGGCGCGGCTACGATACGCGGCCTACCGCGACGGGAGCGACGGTCGACGAGAAGCTCTCGACGGCGTGCTCGAAGTCGGCGTAGTACAGTAAGTTTCGCGTGGCGGTGAGACGCATCACCTCGAAGAATCCGCCCGTTTTCTCGATGTAGCCGAGAACGCTTTCGGCGTTGGTTTCGGGAATGCGACGGTCGCAGATGCGCCATTCGTGGTCAGAGAGAATCGAGATGCGAATGTCAGACGCGTGAGGCGCGTCGCTGAGAGTTCTGCCGGGCAGAGTCGTGTTGGCAAGCGAGCCGGTGCCCGCGAGCGAGACCGAATTCGTGACGCTTGGCGCCAGAGCCCGAGGGCTCAATTCGATGGTCACATCAACCTCCTTTGGTTTGGTGCTTGATAGTAGACAATCACTTTGCTCACCCTCCAACAAGGGGTTGACAGTGACCTGTGAGTGAACTTTGGGAGGCATACTAAAGGCATGGATGCCGTCGATGTCGTCGTTGTGGGGGCCGGGCCGAACGGTCTCGCCGCCGCCGTGACCATGGCCCGCGCGGGGCTTCGGGTTCGCGTCTACGAGCGAGCCGATACGCCGGGCGGGGGAGCCCGAACGGCAGAGCTCACGCTGCCCGGGTACCTGCACGACGTGTGCTCTGCCGTGCATCCGATGGCCTTGGCATCGGAGTTCTTTCGGCGATTTCGGCTCTCGTCACGCATCGAGCTGTTGCGGCCCGAGCTTGCCTACGGGCATCCACTCGACGGCGGCAGGGCCGGCCTCGCCTACCAGAGCCTTGACGAGACCGCACGAGCGCTCGGCGTCGACGGCCCGGCGTGGAAGCGGCTGTTCGAGCCGCTCGTGAGCCATTGGCGTGAGCTCGCTCAGTTCACCGGTACGTCGTTGTTGCGGGTTCCGCGGCATCCGCAGCTGGCGGCGCAGTTCGGCGCCCGGGCGTTCGAGCAGGGCAGCCCGCTGTGGAGCCTTCGATTCGAGAGCGACATCGCCCCCGCCTTGCTGAGCGGCGTTCAGGCGCACTCGATTCTGCCGCTGCCGGGCCTCGCTCCGGCCGCTGCCGGGCTGTTGCTCGGCACCTACGCGCACGGGGTGGGCTGGCCGGTTCCGGTCGGGGGCAGTCAATCGATTATTCTGGCGTTAGTGGATGATCTGCTCGCCCACGGCGGCGAAGTCGTCACCTCGACAGAGGTCACCTCGCTCGACGAGCTGCCCCCTGCGCGTGCGGTGCTGCTCGACCTCACCCCGAAGGCACTGCTCGCTCTCGCCGGTGAGCGGATACCTCGGGGCTACGCACGCAGCCTCACCCGCTTTCGGTATGGCAACGCGGTGGCCAAACTCGACCTCGCGCTCAGTGACGCGGTGCCGTGGGCGCACGAAGAGCTGCGCCGGGCCGGCACCGTGCACGTGGGCGGAACGCACGCGCAGATCGCCCGAAGTGAGGCGATGGTGGCCTCGGGCAAGCACGCGCCGAAACCGTATGTGCTCGTGGCGCAGCCGAGCGTGGTCGACCCGTCGCGAGCACCCGAGGGCAAGCACGTGCTCTGGGCGTACACGCATGTGCCGGCGGGCAGTGACGTCGACCAGAGCGAGGTCATCATCAGTCAGATCGAGCGGTTCGCTCCGGGGTTTCGCGACACGATTCTGGCGACGTCGGGTCGAACGGCGGTCGAGGAGGAGCAGGGCAACCCGAACTACGTCGGCGGCGACATCTCGGCGGGGGCGGCGACCTTCGGTCAGCTTCTGCGCCGGCCGACCCTCTCGCCGTACCCGTGGCAGACGCCGGTGCGCGGGGTGTACCTGTGTTCGTCGTCGACCCCGCCCGGGCCCGGGGTGCACGGGCTCGGCGGGTGGCACGCGGCGCGGCGGGCGCTCGCGGTGGAGTTCGGCATCAGGCGCGCGCCCGATCTGCGGCCCGGCGCCTGAGCGCGGGCAGTGCTCGCGCGTTCGCCCGGCAGACACCGGCGAAGCCAGAACTCTGCACGCCCGCAAATAGACTGAAGCCATGACCCAGACCACCCCCACGCCCGTGCGGCGCCCCGCGGCCACCAGCACGATCGTTCTCGCTGCCGTCGCCGATGTGGTGCTCGTGCTGGTGTTCGTTCTGATCGGCCGCAGCAGCCACAGCGAGGGCTTCAGCCTCGGCGGCACGCTCGTGACGTTCTGGCCCTTCGCGGTGGGGCTGCTCGTGGGGTGGCTGGCCACTCGTGCGTGGCGGTACCCGGTGCGGGTGGTGCTGCCGGGCATCCCGATCTGGCTGTTCACTGTCGTCGTGGGCATGTTCTTGCGGGTTCTCAGCGGGCAGGGCGTCGAAGTGAGCTTCGTGATTGTGGCGCTCATTGTGTTGGGCGTGTTTCTGCTCGGCTGGCGGCTTATCGCCAGTGCGATCTCGAAGCGTGGCGCGGGCCGCACCGGCGTCACCCGGTGAGCGGCGCAGAGGCAGGTGCAGTGGGCACGAACGGCCCCGATTCGGTGGCCAGTGCGCCGGGCAGCGGCACGACCGTCGCGGGCGGCACGATTGCCACGACCGTCACGACTGCAGCGAGCGGCACGATCGGGCACCTCAACCCGGCCATCGGGCTGAACATCACGCAGTTCTCCGTGATCCACGCGCTCATGGCGGGGCTGTATGACGGCGTCTTTCCCGCCGAGCAAGTTCTGGCGAAAGGCGACTTCGGAATCGGCTGCGGCGAAGCGCTGAACGGCGAGCTCGTGTTCGTCGACGGCCTCATCTACCGCTGCACGTCAGACGGCCGCGTGAGCCTCGTCGACGAGACCGAACGCGTTCCGTTCGCCGAGGTCGTCGACTTCGTGCCGACCCTCAGCGTTCGGCTGGGCGACGACGGCCCGCTCGACCGTGAGGCGTTCGAATCTCGGGTCAGCTCACTGATGCCGAGCGCCAACCTGTTCTACGCCATTCGCCTCGAAGCAGAATTCGACCGGATGCTCGTACGCGAGCCCATTCGCCAACACCACCCCTTCAAACCGCTCATTGAGGCGATGAAAACGCAGGCCGAAAGCGAACTCGGCGAAACCTCTGGCTCACTCATCGGATTCTGGGCACCGGGCATCTACCAGGGCATCAGCGTCGCCGGTTTTCACTTTCACTACCTCGACGACGCCCGCGCCGTGGGCGGCCACAGCCTCGACTACACGATTGCCTCGGGCACCCTCACCATGCAGGCCATGTCGAGCCTCACCCTGCGCCTGCCGCACACCCCCGAGTTCGGCGCCGCCGACTTCGAGGGCATCGACAACGACATGGCCATCCGCCGCGTCGAAAGCGCCAGCGCGCACTGACTTTTTTCTGCGCCACCGTTCCTGTGCCGCGCGGCAGCGAGCCGCCACAGCCGTCGCGGTTGCGCTCAGCTCTCCGAACGGTGCTCGATCAGAATCGTGTCGCGCCAGGTGCCGGCGAGCGGCCCGAAGCTCATCAGCCCGATGCGCTCACGGCGCCCGACGACGCGAAAGCCGCACCTCTCGTGCAGACGGAGGCTCGCGACGTTCTCGGCAAAGATGCTCGACTGAACAGTCCACACGCCCGCTTCCGCAGCACGGCCAAGCAGCGCGCTCAGCAGAAGGGTGCCGACGCCTCGCCCTCGGGCCGAGTCGGCCACGTACACCGAATGCTCCACGACTCCGGAGTACACCGCGCGAATCGAGACCGGCGAAGCGGCCGCCCAGCCGAGTACCAGGCCGTCGTCGACGGCGACGATTCGCAGATCGGCGCGCTTGCCGGCGTCGAACGCCTGCCAATCGGGTGCTTCGGATTCGAACGTGGCCTGCCCGGTTGCGATGCCCTCGGCGTAGATGCGCAGCACGGCAGGCCAGTGCTCGCGCAGCAGTGAACGTATCTCGGTGCTCATTGTGACCTCCGTGGTGTGTCTCGCGCCCTGTGCCCTCGGTCGCCGGCGCCCAGCTCCCGCGTGACGACTCTCACCCGGTGGAGCAGTCGACGCCGCTCGTGACGATGGGCGAGATGATGTCGATCAGCGAGGTCGACCACCAGTGCGGGGTGTCTTCGCAGAGGTGTATCGAGGTGATCTGGTCTGAGGAGATGAACTGCGCGGCGCCGAATGGATTCGGAACGAAAACTCCTCGGGGGCCCTGCAGCAGCACGAAGCCCGGTTCTGCGTTCGCGCCGTTGATCGAGACGAGCTCGAGTGGGGCGAACCGAATGGGCTGGGTGAGAATGCTGATGCCGAACAATGCGACGAACCCGATGATGCCCGCGAACGCCAGCCGGTTCAGCGACTTCGACTGCGGCTCGCGAATCTGGGCTGACCGCGCATTCCACTCGTCGGCGACGGCCGCCAAAGTCTTCGGTTCGGGCGGCGGCTGAATGGATGCCTCGACCGGTGTCATTGCGAGTGACCCAGGCGAGATCATCCGGAGCATGGCGCGGCCCTCGGCCCACAATGTTCGGAGGCCCGAGTCGACCGGCGGCAATTGTGGAGTCAGCACCTCAGTGACGGTCTCGCGGCTGACCGGGACGTTCGGCTTTCGCCGACCGCGCACCACGACGATGCTGATCAGCACGAAGACCACAGGCAGCGCAACCAGCAGCAGCCATGACGCCGTGAAGACGAGAACCACAGCGAGAAGGAGGAGAACGGTCGTGCCCACCACACGGGTCCAGATGTTGTAGTCGCGATCGAACACCACCGGCATGATCGCCACCATGATGCCGAGCATGATGTACACCACCAGGTTCAGCAGCACGATCACCGCGATGGCGCCGAAAGTGAGGTTCTGCGCAATGGCTACGGCCAGGCCGATGTCGCCACGCACTTGAACGAACAGGTTGATGGTGATGACGAAGACGCCCACGAGTGGCAGCCGGGCGAGCGCGTGGCGCACGAAAGTCTGCCGTACCTGTGCCTGGTTGGCGGCCTCGGCCGCGAGGTCTCGGGCGGGTACTGGCGCGCTTCGCGGGGCTCCCGCGCCTGAGTCTCCTGCGCCGGCCGCTCCCGCGCCAACGCCCCCCGCACTGTCACCTGACACCTGGCGCCCCCTTTCGCGAGGCGTGGCCGCCGTTGCCCTGCGCTACCAGGCCGAGGGTTTGTAGTCTTTCAAAAAGACCCCGGTGACATCTTCGCCGGCCTCACCACGCACGATCGGATCGTAGACCCGCGCAGCCCCGTCGACAAGGTCGAGCGGCGCATGAAAGCCTTCTTCGGCCAGCCGAACCTTCGTGGGGTGCGGGCGTTCGTCGGTGATCCAGCCGGTGTCGACGCTCGTCATCAGAATGCCGTCAGTCAGCATTTCTTTGGCGCTCGTTCGGGTGAGCATGTTCAGGGCTGCCTTGGCCATGTTGGTGTGTGGATGCCCGGGGCCCTTGTATCCGCGAGCGAACACGCCCTCCATGGCCGACACATTGACGATGTACGACCGGCCAGAGGCCGCCGCCCCAGCCGCAGCCGCCATCGCCGGGCGCAGTCGTGACACGAGCAAAAACGGGGCTGTGGTGTTGCACAACTGCACCTCGAGCATCTCCAGCGGATCGACGTCTTGCACCGCCTGCGTCCAGCTGTTCTCGTGGTGCAGGTCTGGAACGAGGCCGCCGGCGTCGATGGCGGTGCCCGCCGCCAGTCGTTCGAGCGACGACGAGCCGGCAGCGAGCGCCAGGCCCGAGAGCTCGTCGGCGCTCAGCTCGTCAGGGGTCAGCCCGGCGTCGAGCAGCGCGGCCCCGAGCAGGTTGGAGCCGACCAGCTCTGAGTTCGCGTTGGCGTTTGCGTTTGTGTTCGCCTTCGTCGCAGCGAGCGCACTGGCCGCGCCCGCACGCTGAAGCAGCGGATGCGCCGCCACCGAGGCCGCGAGCGCTTGCGGATGCGCGTCGTTCGTGTGCCCGAACGTGATCATCTCCGGCAGCGGACCATCGGGCAGCGGACTCAGCTCAGCCTCGGCCAGCGGCGCGTACGACCCCGGCGAGCGCTTCACGGTCTGAGCGGCGTTGTTGATGAGAATGTCGAGCGGCCCGGCCTCTGCAACGGTCTCGGCCAGCCCGATCACCTGGGCAGGGTCACGCAGATCGATTCCCACGACACGCAGCCGATGCAACCACTCGTGCGCATCGGGCAGGCTGGAGAACCGGCGCACCGCGTCACGCGGAAACCGCGTCGTGATGGTGGTGTGCGCGCCATCGCGCAGCAGCCGTAAGGCGATGTACATGCCGATCTTGGCGCGACCGCCGGTGAGCAGGGCGCGCTTGCCGGTGAGGTCGGTGCGGGCATCCCGTTTCGCGTGGCTCATGGCGGCGCAGTCGGGGCAGAGCTGGTGGTAGAACGCGTCGACCTGGGTGTAGTGCTGCTTGCAGATGTAGCAGGGCCGCGACTTGATGAGCGTGCCGGCGGTGGGGGCGGCCGTGGTCAGCGCCAGCGGAATGCCGCGCGTCTCGTCGTCGATGCGGTCGGGCGCGCCCGTTGCCGTGGCGGCGACCACGCTGCGGTCGGCGGCCTGAATCGCCTCGCGCTTCTCGTCGCGCCGGTTCTTCTTCACCGACTTGAACATCTTGGCGGTGGCTCGTCGTACAGCCACGAAATCTGGATGCTCGTCGTCGAGCTCGTGCAGGCTCGCCAATACCCGCAGGGCCACCTCGAGGTCTTCGGGGGCGATGCCGTCTGTGGTCAGACGTGTGTCGGGCGAAATGTTCTGATTCATGGGCTCGAAGAATTGTACCCGCCACAACTGAACACCCAGCGGGAGGGGTGCGCGGCTGACACGGTGATCGATCCGAAATATTAGTATTTGCGTATGGATGCAGATAAGCAGGTATGTGGGCGCAGCCCCGACAGCCAATTCGTCGAGCTGGCCGTCGAGATCTTTGCCATGCTCGCCGATGCGACGCGTGTGCGGGTGATTCTGGCGCTGCGAGACGGCGAGCGCTCGGTGAACGACCTGGCCGACATCGTCGACAAGAGCCCCGCGTCGGTGTCGCAACACCTGGCGAAGCTGCGCCTCGCGCGGATCGTCGCGACGCGCCAGCACGGCCAGAAGGTCTACTACCGCCTCGAGAACGAGCACGCATCGAAGCTGGTCAGCGACGCGATCTTCCAGGCCGAACACTCCCTCGGCGGCACCCCGCGTCACCACCACGCGGAGCACGCCGAGTGACCAACGCTCCGGATGCTCGGCCCGCCCAGCCCGCACCGCGCACCCACGACGACACGCACGATCACGAGCATCGACACGGGCACAGCCACGGGCACGATCATGACCACGAACATCCGCACGAGCATGCCCACCCGACAGGCGTGCGCGGGTTTTTCTTTCAGCTGTTCGTGCCGCACAGCCACGACGCCGCCGACTCGATCGACGACGCACTCGAGGCGAGCGCGGCGGGGGTGCGGGCGCTCAAGATCAGCCTGTTCATTTTGCTCGGCACGACGCTCGTGCAGTTCGGGGTGTTCATCGTTAGCGGCTCGGTCGCGTTGCTGGCCGACACCATTCACAACTTCTCTGACGCACTGACCGCCGTTCCACTGTGGATCGCGTTCGTTCTCGCCCGCCGTGCGGCCACGCGCGCGTACACGTTCGGGTTCGGCCGCGCCGAAGACCTCGCGGGCCTTTTCATCGTGGCCGTGGTCGCCCTATCGGCCGTCATCGCCGGGTGGGAGGCGATCACGCGCTTCTTTCACCCAGCGACGGTCACCAACCTCGGCTGGGTCATCGTGGCCGGTGTCGTGGGCTTCGCTGGCAACGAAATCGTGGCCATCTACCGCATCAGTGTCGGCCGCAAGATCGGTTCGGCAGCGCTCGTCGCCGACGGCGTGCACGCCCGCATCGACGGCCTCACCTCGCTCTCGGTGGTGCTCGGGGCCGTCGGTGTGATGCTCGGGTTTCCGCTCGCCGACCCCCTCGTCGGGCTGCTCATCGCCGTTTCGATTCTGCTGCTGCTCTGGGGCACCGTGCGCAGCATCGGGCGCCGTCTTATGGACGGCGTCGAACCCGAACTGTTGCACCGCGCCGAGCACGCTCTCGAAGAAACGCCCGGTGTGCGTGGTGTCACGCGCATTCAGCTGCGCTGGGTCGGACACCGGCTGCAGGGCGCCGCCGAGATCGCCGTGGCTGACACGACGGTCGGCGCTGCCACCGCCATCGTGCGCGACGCCCGTCACCGACTCACCCACGCACTGCCCAATCTCGACGACATGGTGATCGCCGTCGCATCCGATTCGCCGTAGTAGTCAGTTCTTCCGTGGCCGCTCGATTCGCCGCACTCGAGCGCCACGCTCCACGAGAGAAGCCGGTACGCACGAGAGACGCTGTTGCGCGGGCTTCTCTCGTCTCGAAGAGCTTGTCTCGTCGGGGTAGCGAGGGTGCGAGGCTGCGGGGCGCGTGGTCGCGTACGCTCGAACAATGACGGATGCCCAGCTCGACTCGCTCGTCTCGCTGGTGAACTACGTGCCCGAGACCGATGGCCGGGCATCCGGAGCCGGAGCGAGCGGGGCTGCCAGCGGGGCCACGAACCGGCAGCCCGCAGACCCCGACGTGCTCTTCGAGCGGTTCACCGAGTACACGGCGAGTCGCGGGCTGACGCTGTACCCGGCGCAGGAGGAGGCGATCATCGAGATCGTCTCGGGCGCCAACGTGATCCTCAGCACTCCGACCGGCACCGGCAAGTCGCTCGTGGCCGTCGCGGCACACTTCGCGGCGCTCGCCGACGGCCGCCGCACGTTCTACACCGCACCCATCAAGGCACTCGTCAGTGAGAAGTTCTTCGCCCTCGTGGAGATCTTCGGCCCCACAAACGTGGGCATGGTCACAGGCGACTCGAGCGTCAACGCCGACGCTCCGATCATCTGCTGCACCGCCGAGATTCTCGCCAACATTGCGCTGCGGCACGGCGCGGATGCTCCAGTCGACCAAGTCGTGATGGACGAGTTCCACTTCTACAGTGACCCCGAACGCGGCTGGGCGTGGCAGGTTCCGCTGCTGACGCTGCCGCGGGTGCAGTTCATTCTCATGTCGGCGACGCTCGGCGACGTGAGCTGGCTGTCGAAAGACCTCACGAAGCGCACCAACCGTGAAACCGCAGTGGTTACCGGGGTCGAGAGACCCGTTCCGCTGAACTACTACTACGCCACAACGCCCGTGCACGAAACGGTCGAAGACCTGCTGAAAACTGCGCAAGCACCCATCTACGTGGTGCATTTCTCGCAGCTCGCCGCGCTCGAACGGGCGCAGGCGCTCTCGAGCGTGAAGATCGTCAGCCGCGAGCAGCGCGACGAGATCGCCGACGCGATCGGCGACTTCCGCTTCACCACGAACTTCGGCCGCACCCTGTCGCGGCTGATCCGCGCCGGAATCGGCGTGCATCACGCCGGCATGCTGCCGAAGTACCGCCGGCTGGTCGAGCAGCTCGCCCAGCGCGGCCTGCTGCGCGTCATCTGCGGAACCGACACCCTCGGCGTGGGCATCAACGTGCCCATCCGCACGGTGCTGCTGACCGCGCTCACCAAGTTCGACGGCACCCGGATGCGCCAGCTCACCGCACGCGAGTTTCACCAGGTAGCGGGTCGCGCGGGTCGCGCCGGATTCGATACCGCTGGAACGGTGGTGTGCCAGGCGCCCGAGCACGAGACCGAGAACGCGCGGCTCGTGGCGAAGGCCGGTGACGACCCCAAGAAGATCAAGCGCATCGTGAAGAAACGCGCGCCCGAGGGCTTCGTCTCGTGGGGTGAGCCGAGCTTCAACCGGCTGATCGCGGCCGAGCCCGAGACGCTGACGTCGAGCATGCAGATCAACCATGCGATGCTGCTGAACATCATCGGGCGGGGCCCCGGGCCAGAAGGCCCACAGCCCGACCCTTTCAGCGAAACGCGAAAGCTGCTCGAAGACAACCACGAACCCAGATCCAGGCAGCTCGAACTCGAGCGCCAGGCGCTCGCCATCTATCGAACGCTGCGCACGGCGGGCATTGTCGAGCAGAGTGAGCCTGACCAGAACGGGCGGGTGAGCATCCGACTGACCGTCGACTTGCAACCGAATTTCGCGCTCAACCAACCGTTGTCGCCGTTCGCGCTCGCGGCATTCGAGCTGTTGAATCTCGAAGACCCCACCTACGCGCTCGACATGATCTCGGTGCTCGAAGCTACTCTTGACGACCCGCGGCCCGTGCTCTCGGCCCAGCAGTTTCAGGCGAAAGGCGAAGCCGTTGCAGCGATGAAGGCCGAGGGAATCGAGTACGACCAGCGCATGGAGCTGCTCGAACAGATCACGCACCCGAAGCCGCTCGAGGAGTTGCTCGACGCGGCCTTCGAGATCTACAAGGCGTCGCAGCCCTGGGTGGGCGACTTCGAGCTCAGCCCCAAGACCGTGGTACGTGATATGTACGAACGGGCGATGACGTTCAACGACTACATCGGCTACTACAAGCTCAACCGGTCGGAGGGGCTCGTGCTGCGGTACTTCTCCGACGCGTTTCGGGCCGCTCGCGCGACGATTCCCGATGAGTCGAAGACCGAAGACCTGCTCGACCTCATCGAATGGCTCGGCGAGCTCGTGCGCCAGGTCGACTCGAGCCTGCTCGACGAGTGGGAAGAGCTGACGAACCCCACCGAGGTGCAAGGCGAGGCTGATCTCGTGACGGGTGTCGCGCGTAGGGTGACGGCCGTGCTGCCGCCTGCGCCGCACAGCGTGGTGTCGAACCTGCGCGCCTTTCGCATTCTCGTGCGCAACGAGCTTTTCAGGCGCGTTCAGCTCGCGGCGCTCGACAAGATCGACGAGCTGGGCGAACTCGAGACGGCTTCGGGTTCGGGCTTCACCGCCGAGGGCTGGGCGGATGCCCTAGACGAGTACTTCAGCGAATACGACCACCTCGGCACCGGCGCGGCCGCCCGAAGCGCGTCGATGCTCAGCGTGACCGAGCAGCCCGGCGTCTGGCTCGTGCGGCAGACCTTCGACGACCCAGAAGGCGATCACGACTGGGGCATCGACGCCGAGGTCGACCTCGTGGCCTCGGCCGAGCAGGGCATCGCGGTGGTGCGCGTTCTGGGAGTGACGAGCCACTAGGCCACTCCGCCCGCCGACGTCGCGGTCGGAGCCTGAGGCCAGCGTGGGCCCAGCCTCTAGGCGCTACGCGGCGAGCAGCCGCTCGAGCATGTCGCCCAGCGCGGCGCGCTCAGAGGCATCAAGGGGGGCGAAGGATGCCCGTACCGCACGCTCGGTGACCATTCGGCCCTCGGCAAACACTCGCTCGCCCTCGTCGGTGAGCTCGGGGCGAATCGCCCGTCCGGCGCCATTCACGCGCCGAATCAGCCCGCGAGACTCAAGCCGCGCCGCAAGGGTTCCGAACGCCTGATCGGTTTGAAAGGTGAGAACGGCGAGGTCGTGCAGCGATGCGCCGGGGTTCTCGTGCAGGTGCCGCAGGGCATCCCATTGCACCAGGGTCACGCCGAGCGGCCGCAGTCCCTCGGTCGCAGCACGGTGATGTTTCACCTGCAGGCGTTTCACCGCCAGGCCCAGTTCGGGAATCGTCATGGTCATGTTCTTCACTCTACTCCATTTGAGTCAATATGTTTATATAAAGTTGTTGCCTATCTAAACATGTGGATATAGAGTTGCAGCCATGACAACTTCGACTTCACTCACCATCTCGACCTCGTTCGGCGACGTACCCCTCACCATCGACGAGCGCGGCACCGGCCGGCCCATCGTCATTCTGCACGGCGGCGGTGGCCCGAATTCGGTCGCCGCATTCGCCGATCTGCTTGCCGAAGAGACCGGCACTCGCGTAATCGTGCCCGTGCACCCCGGTTTCGGGGGCACCCCGCGGCCCGAATCGCTCACCTCGGTCGAGAATCTCGCCGAGCTCTACGCCGGCCTGCTCGACGCGCTCGAGCTCGACGACACCACGGTGATCGGTAACTCGATGGGCGGCTGGATCGCGGCCGAATTGGCACTAAGGCACTCGCCCCGAGTCGGCCGCGTCTCCCTGGTCGACTCGGTGGGCATTGAGGTTGAAGGTCACCCCGTTGCCGCAGATCTCGCGCCCACCCAGCTCGCCGAATTCAGTTGGTACGACCCGTCGAAGGCGCCGAGCCTCGACCCGTCGGCGTTGCCGCCCGCTGCGCGCGAGATCTTCGCCGCAAACCGCGCATCACTCGCCCTCTACGGCAAGCGGATGGTCGACCCCACGCTGCTTGGCCGGCTCCCCGGCATCGACGTGCCGACGCTCGTTCTCTGGGGCGAGGCAGACCGCATCGGCGACGTCGACTATGGGCGGGCGTTTGCCGCTGCGATTCCGGATGCCCGTTTCGAACTCTTGCTGCACACCGGCCACGTGCCGCAAATGGAGACCCCGGAGGTTCTGCTCGACGCCCTCCGGGAGTTCGTCGCGGCCTAGGCCATCAGGCTCGAGCCCGAGAGTGCGAGCTGCACCACCGCGAGCAGCGCGCTCGCGATGATCAGCTGAAACAGCAGCCGCCCCGGCGGCCTTGTCAGCACCAGCCACACTCCGACGCCCGCGATCATCACCTCCAGGGCGAAGCCGACGAGACCGACCACCCCGACATCGCCGAGCGAACGGCCGGCGCCGAACGTCACGAGAGCAGACGCCACCAGAAGCGAACCGAACGCGGCGAGCCCCGAGGGAGTTCGGCCGAGCCGGTGGGGCAGGCCGCGCACCCCGGTGGCCCGGTCGTCGTCGAGGTCGGGCAACACATTCGCGAAGTGCGCCGCGAGCCCCAACAGCGCGCCGGCGCCCATCACCCACCAGGCCGCTCGCTGCGGAGGAGTCGACGCGAGCGTCACCACCAGCGGCAGCAGCCCGAAACTCACCACATACGGCAGCCACGAGAGCGCCGTCTTCTTCAGCCCCAGGTTGTAACTGAGGCCCGAGGCGACGAGCACGAGATGGGCGACGCCCGCCGCGACTCCGAGCACAAACGACAACGGGATGACCGCGAGAGTCACCACGATGAACGCCGTTCGCACGGTCTGCACCCGAACCGCCCCCGTTGCCACGGGCTTATCGAGCCGCCCGACTTCGGCGTCGCGCCGCGCATCGAGCCAGTCGTTCGACCATCCAATGGCCAACTGACCCGCCAACACGGCCAGAGCCACCTCGCCCACGCGCAGCGGAGTCAGCCCAATGGCGATGCCGAGCACCACCGAGAGCAGAGTCACCGCGACGGTGGGCCCTGGGTGGCAGGCAGCCACGAGCGCACGGAAAAGCGACCGATGTTGACCCGAACGGGGGGTGTGAACATCGCTCATCAATGACCTTTCAGCCGATACTGTCGACGAGTGGACCGTCGACTGTTTCTCACTCTGGCTGCCGCGGGGGTCTCCACACTGGGGCTCACCGCGTGCGCGCCTCAGGCTCAACCTATCGCTCGGCCGGTCAGCCCGCTGCCGACATTCACGCGAACACCGACACCGACTGCGACCCCGACGCCCACCCCCACCCCCACCCCCACTCCGACACCGACCCCCACGGCAACGGCGCCCGCTCTCGTGAAGGTACCCATTCCCGACGGCGTGATGACCGACCTTCCCGGAGACGGAAACCTGCTCGCCTGGACGGTCGACGACGGCTCGAACAGCGATGTCATTCGCAAATACGTCGAATTCGCCAAGAGCTCAGGCACCCGGCTCACCTTCTTCGTGAACGGCAGCTACCCGGGCTGGACCGAAAACGCCGACCTGCTGCGCCCCCTCGTGAAAAGCGGCCAGATTCAGCTCGGCAACCACACCTGGGATCACGCCGACCTCACCTCGATCAGCGACGACGACGTCATCGACGAGTTGCAGAAGAATCACGACTTCCTGATGAGCACCTACGGGGTGGATGCTCGGCCGTACTACCGGCCGCCGTACGGCTTTCGCAATCATCACACCGACCACCTCGCCGCCAGCATCGGCTACACCACCCCCGTGCTCTGGTACGGATCGCTGTCTGACTCGGGGCTGATCACCGACGACCAGCTCGTGGGGTTTGCGAACCAGTGGTTCTTGCCCCAGCACGTAGTGATCGGGCACTTGAATTTCATGCCGGTGACAGAGGTTTTTCCGCAGCTGCTGCAGATCATCCGGAGCCGTGGGCTTCAGACGGTGACGCTGAACGACGTGTTCAGCCACTGAGGCTCGCGGCGGAGTGCGCCCGCGGCCGACCTGGGCCAGATCAGGCCGACTCGGTACGGCTCAGACCGACTCGGTACGGCTCAGACCGACTCGGTACGGCTCAATACCAATGCGGGTTCGTGTTCTGCGAGTGAGCCCACGCACCGCAGGGGGAGCCGTAGACGCCTTTGATGTAGGCGAGACCCCAGTTGATCTGGGTTTGGGCGTTCGTTCGCCAGTCTGAACCGGCGCTGGCCATTTTGTTTCCGGGTAGAGACTGCGGAATGCCGTACGCACCGCCGTCTTCGTTGTACGCGTTCACTCGCCAGCCCGACTCGCGATTCCAGAGGCTGACGAGGCAGGAGAACTGGTCTGAGCCCCAGCCCATGGCTGCGACCCGGCTCGCGGCGTACGCCTGCGCGGCACCCGGGTCGACGATGACCGAGCCGGGCGGCAGACCCTCGCTCGAGCCCGACCCCGAACTCGAGTCTGAACTCGACCCCGAGCTGCTCGCCGCGGCTGCCGCGGCCGCTGCGGCGGCGTTCTGAGCAGCGATCGCCGCAGCCTCGGCCTGACCCTGCCGATACGACTCTTCGATCTGAGCCGTGGTGTTCTGCAGCGCCGCGAGCTGGGCGTACAGTACGTCGCTCTTCGCCTTCTGATCGGCCACTTGAGCGTCAGCGGCCTCTTGCGCGGCCTTCGCATCGTCGGCCGCTTGCTGGGCTGCCGCCGCGAGGCTCTGGCGCGCCGTCTCGGCGACGGTCGCCTGGTCTTTGAGCGTGGTGGCGAGGTTCTGGGCCGAGGTGGCGATCTCGTTGAGCTTCGCCGACTGCTGGGTGAGCTTGCTCATGGTGCCGAGCTGATAGAGCAGCGAATCGGCATTGCTGTCGCTGAGCAGCAGGGCGGCACTCGAATCGCCACCCGAGCGATAGAGCGACGCGGCGAGTTGACCGACCTGCTGTTTGGCAGCCGTTGCTTTGGTTTCGGCGTCACTCGCGCGCTGGTTCGCGGTGTCGGCGACCTGGGTGGCTGACTGAAGCTCTGCCGCGGCTTTGAGGTAGTCGTTGCCCTTCTTCACGGCTTCATCGCCGAGTTGGGCGGCCTGATCTTCGAGACCGCTCAGCAGGCTATTGATGTTCGTGACCTCGGCCTGTTTTGCGGCTTCGTTCTGCTCGGCGGCGTTGACGTCATCCCAGCTGGGGTAGTCGGCGAGCACCACGGGGGCAGAGAGGGCGGCGGTTGCCGAATCTGCCGCTGCCGACGCTGCCGACGTTGCAGGCGCGCCTGGCGCCGCGTTCGCGGTCAACGGCGACGCGAGAGCGGCCACAACGACGAGCACACTCCCGGCGAGGAGGCGCGCCGAACGGATCATTCTTCTACGCTAGGCGACGGTTGCGAAAATGCCGGGCGCGACTGGCTTGTGAATCTGCACACTAGCTGAAAATCGGATCACGCGTGCGACTGCGCTTCAGTTCGAAGAACCCGTCGTAACTCGCCGCGGCGACCACGCCGTCCCACAACACCAGAGCCTGCTCGCCCTTCGGCGCGGGCGAAATCACCGGGCCGAAGAAAGCGACTCCGTTCACGCTGACGACAGGAGTACCCACGTCTTGACCCACGAGATCGATTCCGCTGAAGTGCGACTCGCGCAGCTGCTTCTCGAACGCGAATGGATGCTCGGCGGGGTCGGCCGGCGCGTGCTCGATGAGCTCGGCTGGTAAACCCGCTTCGGCGAGAGCTTCGGCCATCACGGCATCTACATCCTTACGATCGCCCAAGTGAATGCGCGTGCCGAGTGCGTCGTACAGCGGCTTGATCACCGCGTCGCCGTGCAGCTCTTTCGCCGCCGTCACGAGCTGGGCATAGCGCAGAGCCCGCGGAAAGAACGCTCGGTAGCTCTCTGAGACGTCGTTGTTCTCGTTCAGAATGGCGAGGCTCATGATGTGCCACGACACGTCGAGATCGCGATGCTCGGCCACTTCGTCGACCCATCTGCTGGTCATCCACGCCCACGGGCATGAGGGGTCGAACCAGAAATCTACGCGTGTTGTCGAGTCAGCCATGAATAAACTCTCTCACTCTGCGGGAATAAACCGGCGATTCGATGCATTTGTATAGATGCGGGCAGGTCTGCCCTCATCCCTTTCGGTTATTTAGAGAAGAGAAACCATGACTGACACGTACCAGATTCCCGGGCACAAAGCAGGCACCTGGACCATCGACCCCAGCCACAGCGAGGTCTCGTTCAGCGTTCGTCACCTGCTCATCAGCAAGGTCAAGGGCAAGTTCGAGAAGTTCGACGCCACTTTCGTCACCGGCGAGAGCCCCCTCGACACCAAGCTCACCGCAACCGCTGAGGTCGAGTCGATCAACACGGGCGACCCGAACCGCGACGGCCACCTGCGCACCAACGACTTCTTCAACGCCCCCGAGTTTCCGACCATCACGTTCGTCTCCGACGGCGTCGTCGCTGAGAAAGACGACCTGCTCGTCACCGGCACGCTGACCATTCGCGGCGTCGCGAAAGAGGTCACGTTCACTGTCGAGTTCGGCGGATTCATCACCGACCCGTACGGCAACTACAAGCTGGGCCTCACCGCCAAGGCTGTCATCAACCGCACCGACTTCGGCGTGAGCTTCAACTCAGCCCTCGAGGCCGGCGGCGTAATGATCGGCGAAGACGTCACCATCACGATCGACCTCGAGGCTTCGCTGCAGGCCTAACTCGAGTCTCGCTCCACCGGCCGTCGGCCTCGCGTTCGCTCGGGGCCGACGGCTTTTTCGTGCCCGCGTCGACCGTCACGTCGAAGGTGAGTGAATGTCAGTGGTTGGTGTTTGACTTGGGTCATGAACGAAACCGCTTCTTCTTCCGTGTCTGTGGGTGATGGGATGCGCGCGCTGATCGACTCGATCGAGGCGCTGTCTGGGTGCCGTTCTGCCGCGCCCACTGGGCTTGCCGACGGGCTGGTGGCTGGGTTGTCTGACGCGGATGCGTTGACGGGTCTGGTGCTCGTGGAGCGGCTTGGTAAGTTGGTTGATGCTTTGCGGGTCGAGTTCGCTTTGACAGTGGATGCCCGGTGCGAGGTTACCCGAGGGGACGACCGTTTGACGGTGAGGCTGGGTTTTGCGACGGTGCAGAAGCTGCTCGCGGCGCATACGGGTACGTCGGTGTCGACGGCGGCTGACAGGGTGCGGCTGGGCCGTCGTATCCGCACGGATATGTCGCTCGCTGGGGTACCGAACCCGTCTCGGTTCCCCCGTGTGGAAGAAGCCCTCCGTACCG
>NZ_BMGP01000008.1 GCF_014640255.1 Subtercola lobariae
CACGTCCGGCCACACGAAGCGATCGCCTGGAACCGGCCCGCCGACGTTCACGCCGGCCTCGCCGACCCCACCATCCCCAACTTCGAAAAAGAAGAAACCCTGCCAACTACTTGACGCGGGACACGGTCACGCCCCCGTGCTGCCGGGGTGGGTGTCGGGCGATTGTTTGGCTGCCTGTCGAGTTATGGATGCCAGCGCCGCCGCACCCCAACGCTCCCGCACAAACAGCGCTGACATTCATTGTTTGAGCTGGGCAGACAAATTATCGCCCGACACCCACCCCACCACCCCAAAACCACCCCACCACCTCAAAACCACCCCACAACGCCGAACCCAGCAAAGGCGGGCTACTCAGCGAGCGGCACCCCGAGATACCGAGAGTAGGTGCGCGCAGCGGAAGAAGCACCCGCGAGTTGCGCAGCCGTCAGCGTCACGAAGGGGTCGAACGTGACCGTCACCTTTTTCGCCGTGGCGCGGCGCGACCAGGTGCCGAGAACGCGGCCACCAGCCACGATGGTCGGCAAGAACATCCCGTTGCCCCCGGGAACGATCCGCTCGAAGTGCGCCGCATCGAGGGCAGCGCTGCGGTCGGTGTAGCCGAGGAGGTACTCGTCGAACCCGGGCAGCAGGTGCACGGGAGGCTTGCGCGGTGGGCGGGCGGCAGCGACCGCCGGAATGCCGGTACTGTCGCTGACAGGCGAGCCCGGGTCAGAACCGCCTCGCGAGGCGGCGTCGAGCGTGCCGGCGCCCATCCAGTACGTCACACCGTCGAGTTCCAGCGACTCGAGACCCGGCCGAGCGATGTTGAGACCGGTGGCCGCCTCTTTCGCCAACACTTTCGACCACCAGAGAAAGTCTTTCAGCGTTGCGGGCCCGTGGCTGGTGAAGTAGCGCTGCACCAGTTCGCCGAGACTCTCGTCGCGCTGCAAGCGGCGAGGCGCGGTAACCCACTCGTCGAGCAGCACCAGCGCCTGCGCATTGCCGATCATCGGGCCGAAGCACAGCGTTTTGGTGTGGCTGAGGTACCAGAGCACGTGCACCCCGCGTTGGCCGTCGGTCGCGACTCCGCCTGCGGCGAACTCAGCGAAGAGTTCGTCGCGGGTCAGTGCCCGCCCACCCGAGAGCGCACTCTCGGCGATGACCCGCGCTTGCTCGAACGTCGACGTGTCGAGACCGAGGCCTCGGTGTCTGGTTGCCGCACCGGCTATCGTTCGCGAAGCCGTCAGATCGAGCATCCAGCCCAGGTCTTCGCCTGCCACGAAATGAAGCGTGCCCCGAAACGGCCACGATCGCACGAACTCGCCACCGTTCAACGACGCGTCGACGTCGGCGAGCGTGCAGCCGGGTGTGCGCAGCCCGACCGACCACTTCGCGCCCGGCAGGTCTTGGGCTTGCATCGCGGTCATCCAGCGCACGGTTTCGCTGGCCGAGGCCGGCGTTGCACCGGGCGCGATGCGCTGGCTGGCCAAGCGCAACCCGGTCAGTCGCTTGCGGTCAGCATTCGTTTTCGCCATCGTTCGCCTCGCCCCGCTCCGCCTTACCCTCGCCTCGCCTTACCGTCGCTCCGCCTCGCCCAGCCCCGCCGAATGCCGCTGCGCTCAGAGCAGCCCGGCGGCCCGCAATTGCTTGGCGAGACCGGCACCGTCGGGCGCGTACACCCACAACGCCTGCGACTTCTCTGACATGTCTTCGGCCTTTGAACGACCGCCGGCGAGTACCGCCTCGCTTGGCGAAAGCTGTCGTATCGCGATAGCCGCCACGTTGTTCGGGTACAGCTCTTCGAATTCGCCGTAGATCTCTTCGTCGTGCTGGCCGTCGTCACCCACCAGCAGCCACTTCATCTCAGGAAACTCCTCGGCGAGCCGGTGCAGGTTGTCGCGCTTGTGCTCCCGCCCGCTGCGAAAAAGCCGGTCGTGCGTGGGCCCCCAGTCGGTGAGCAGCAGGGCGCCAGAGGGGTAGAGGTTGCGCGACAAGAACCGGGTCAACGTGGGTGCCACGTTCCATGCTCCCGTCGAGAGATAAATTGTGGGCGAACCCGGATGCACGGAGGCAAGCCGATCGAGCAGCACGGCCATGCCGGGCGTCGGCATACGAGCGTGCTCGTCGAGCACGAACGTGTTCCACGCGGCCAGCAGCGGCCGGGGCAACGCCGTCACCATCACGGTGTCGTCGATGTCACTGACCACGCCGAACTTCGCTGAAGGGTCGATGACGAACACGGGGGCTTCGACGATCTGCGAGTCTTCGGCTTGCAGTTGAATGGTGTGCCAGCCGGGTTCGAGCGAAACGGCGAGTTCAGCATCCACTACCCCGCCGCGGTCGGCCTTCACCTGGTGCACGACCCCGTCGACGGTCACCGTGACCTCGACCTCGTTCACAGGAACGCTTGTGAAGCTGCGCCAGCCACGCACGGTCTCGTCTCGCCGGCCGATAAGGGGCAGCCGACGGCGATGCTTCTTGTCGCGGGTCAGCAGCACGCGGCTGAGCACCCGAATCCAGGTGGTCGAGCCGTAGCCGGTGTACGGGATGACCGTGGTGTAGTACCCGCGTTTGCGCGCCCTATTCTCGCGAAATTCGTGAAACGCGTCTTCGATTCGGGCAGCCCTGTGCAATATGAGTTCAGGGGTGACCTTGGTTACGGGGAAGGTCGGTGCTGGCTCGGTTGACACCCGCACAGTCTGTCAGATCAGGCTGAAGACTTCGGAGATTGGGCTCTCAGTCGTGAAGATAAATCGAAAATGAAATGTTGTTCGGCCACTTTTCCTGGCAAACGCGAGAGAATTTACTCAGACTCGGTGACTCGTACGTAGATGATTCCTCGCCTGCGAGTAACATGAGACTTACTTGTTACAACGAAGGGGATGGCCCAAAGTGTCGCTCAGTAAGCTCATCGACGAAACCCTGCTCGAGATGGTCAACGTTCGAAACGAGCCTGTTCAGGTTCGCAGTTCGACACGTATTTCTGCCTTGGTCGATGCCGCAGCCGAGGTCGTCGAAGAGGTCGGCGTCGAGCGCATGACGACGGCCATGGTCGCCGAGCGAGCGGGCGCCTCCATCGGCACCGTCTACCGCTACTTCCCCGACCGCATCGCGGTGCTCTCGGCGCTGAGTCTTCGCAGCATGGATCGCTTTTTGCGCCAGACCCGTGAGAACATCCTCCGTGAGAAGCCCGAGTCGTGGATCGACCTGCTGATGGTCTCGTTCGACACCGGCGTCGAGATGCATCGCACCGAGGTCGGCTTCACGTCGATTCGTCTGGGCGACTTGGTCTCGTACCCCGATGTGGAGCCGTCGGGCATCCGGTCGGCCCGCATCGCGAAGGCGTTCGCGGCCATCATCAGCGAAGACTTCGGCCTGGCCGAGACCGACGAACTGACCCTGCGCATCGAGATGTCGGTGAACATGACCGACGCCTTGCTGACCCGGGCCTTCGTTGCCGACAAGAAGGGTGATGAGACCATCATCGCCGAGGCTCGCAAGGTCGTTCGGGGTTACCTGACGTCGGTCAGCGAAGACGCGCCGGTCAAGTAGCGGGTCTCGCCTGGTACGGGTCGCCCCTTCGGTAAGGCTCTCGTAACCTTTTCACCGTTGTGAATGTCGGTGGTGTGCGTAACACTGCGTCAAGCCCGGCTTTTGGCTTTGCCAATCGCCCGCAATGATGTTTTGCTTGGCCCACACCGCCCATCACGACGAGAGACGACCACATGATCGAATTCACAGCGGTCACCAAACAGTTTTCTGACGGAACCGTGGCTGTCGACGAGTTCAGCCTGGTGATTCCGGCGCGCCAGACCACGGTGCTCGTCGGCTCGTCTGGGTCAGGTAAAACTACGCTTCTGCGCATGATCAACCGCATGGTGGAGAAGACCAGCGGCGAGATCGAGATCGACGGCGAAAGCATCTACAAGCTCAACCCCGTGAAGCTCCGCCGCAGCATCGGCTATGTCATGCAGAACTCGGGGCTGCTGCCGCACCGCAAGGTGGTCGACAATGTCGCGACCGTTCCTCTCTTGAACGGCGTCAAGAGAGCGGATGCCCGGCAGGCAGCCCTCGCCCTACTCGACACCGTGGGCCTCGACCGCGCCCTCGCCGACCGTTACCCCAGTCAGCTCTCTGGCGGCCAACAGCAGCGCGTCGGCGTAGCTCGTGGCCTCGCTGCCGACCCCAACATCTTGCTTATGGACGAACCGTTCGGCGCCGTCGACCCCATCGTCCGCGCCGAACTGCAGCAAGAGCTCGTACGAATTCAACGTGACCTCGGCAAGACCATCGTGTTCGTGACCCACGACATCGACGAGGCGTTTCTGCTCGGCGACCAGGTGGTGCTGCTCGAAAAGGGTGGCCGTATCGCGCAGGCGGGCACGCCGGCCGAGATTCTCTCGAAGCCGGCCAACGACTTCGTGGCAACCTTCATCGGTGCCGACCGCGGCCGCCGGGCGCTGAAGGTCGAGGTGGTGAACGGCCGCAACGTGGTGGTCGACGCCGACGGCCGGCCCACGGGGGTACTGCAATCGTGAGGAACGCACTCTCGTGAACTGGGTCGTCAACAACTTCGATCTCATCTGGCAGCTCACGCTGATTCAGGTGACGCTCGCCATTCCGCCCATCATTCTGGGTTTCATCATCTCGCTGCCGCTGGGCTGGGTCGCCAACCGCTTCAAGCTGACCCGTGGGGTGCTGCTGACGGTCAGCGGGCTGCTCTACACGATTCCCTCGCTGCCGTTGTTCATCGCTCTGCCGGCCATCATCGGCACGGGCATCCTCGACCCCATCAATGTGGTCGTGGGCCTCACCATCTACGCCGTGGCATTGATGGTGCGGCAGACTGCGGATGCTCTGGCCTCCGTCGACCCCGGAACCCGTCAGGCCGCCACCGCCATGGGTTTCTCGGGCTGGAGCCGATTCTGGCGGGTCGAGTTTCCCCTTTCCGGGCCCGTACTACTCGCCGGGATTCGGGTGGTGTCGGTCAGCACGGTCAGCCTCGTGAGCATCGGATCGGTCATCGGCGTCACAAGCCTGGGCTACCTGTTCTTGAACGGCCTGCAGCGCGACATTCCGGGCGAGGTCATCAGCGGTATCGTGGCGACGCTGGTGATCGCCATCGTGTTCGACCTGGTGCTGGTCTTCATCGGGCGGCTGTTGATGCCGTGGACGCGGGCTGACAGAGCGCGCGTCTCGAAGCGCCGCGTGCGCGAGGCGCAGGCCGAGGCGGTGCTGTCATGAACTTCATTCAGCAGGGCTTCGCGTGGATCTTCGATCCCGTGCGCTGGAGCGGCCCCGGTGACATTCCCAGCCGCATTCTCGAGCAACTCGGCTACACCTTCGGTGCGGTAGCCATTGCGGCGGCCATCGCCATACCCCTCGGCCTGCTCATCGGGCACACCGGCAAGGGCCGTGACGTTGCGGTCGCTCTCTCGGGCGGACTGCGTGCGCTGCCGAGTCTCGGCCTGCTCATCATCTTCGCGCTCGCCATCGGCATCGGGTTCAAGGCCCCGTTGCTCGCGTTCGTGATTCTGGCGATTCCACCCGTGTTGTCTGGTGCCTATGCCGGGGTCGAGGCCGTCGACAAACGCACGGTGGATGCCGCACGAGCCATGGGCATGACCGAGTGGCAGGTGCTGACGAAAGTAGAGGTGCCGCTCGGGGCGCCGTTGATCGTGGCGGGCATCCGATCGGGCATTCTGCAGGTGGTGGCGACAGCGACACTGGCCTATTTCGCCAGCGGCGGGGCCCTCGGCGTGTTCATCAACGACGGGCTCGTGACGCGCGACTACAACGAGCTTTTGGGCGCCTCGATTCTGGTCACTGCGCTCGCATTGGTTCTGGAGGGCATATTCGCCCTTCTTCAGAGGTTGATCGTGCCACGCGGTGTCACCGCAGGGCAGATCGCAGAAGTTCGGTCGCGACCAACCCGGTCGAGACCGACGGTGGGATCCCCCATCCAAGAAGGGAAATAGCATGTTCACAGCAGGCAAGAAAGGCCGTATCGCCGTTATCGGCGCTATCGCGGTCAGTGCGGCAATCGCACTGGCAGGGTGTTCGTCGAGTAGTAGTACCCCGCTCGGGTCGAGTGCGTCGGCTAGCGCAGGCACCATCGTCATCGGCTCGCAGGCGTACTACTCCAACGAGATCATCGCCGAGATCTACGCGCAGGCGCTCGAGGCCAACGGCCAGACGGTGACCCGCCAGTTCAACATCGGGCAGCGTGACGCATACCTGCCGTCGGTGGAGAACGGCACCATCACGCTGTTTCCGGAGTACACCGGAAACCTCTTGCAGTACCTCGACAAGACGGCTACCGCCACCACATCGGCTGATGTCTACGCAGCGTTGCAGAAGGCCGTTCCCGACAACCTGACGGTTCTCGACCAGGCTCCTGCTGCCGACCAAGACGCGTACGTCGTCACCAAGGCATTCTCTGACGCCAACGGTGTGACGAGCATCGCCGACCTCGCCAAGGTGCCGAACCTGACGCTCGGCGCCAACCAGGAGTTCTCGACCAGGCCCTACGGCCCCACGGGTGCTCTGAGCACCTACGGTGTGACTCTGGGATTCACCCCGATCAACGACTCCGGCGGACCCCTCACGGTTCAGGCGCTGCAAAACAACACGGTTCAGGTTGCTGACATCTACACCTCGTCATCGGCCATCACCAAAGACAACCTCGTTGTGTTGAGCGACCCGAAGGGCCTCATTCTGGCCTCGAACGTCGTTCCGCTGATCAACAAGGCCGCTGCAACCCCTGAGGTCACCTCGGTGATCAACAAGGTCGACGCCGCGTTGACCTCGTCTGAGCTCGCTGCGCTGAACGATGAGAGCACGGTCGACCAGAAGTCGTCTGCAGACATCGCGAAGGCCTGGCTGGCGAAAGAGAAACTGTTCTAAGAGGCTCTGCTTCTAAGAGGCTCTGCTTCTAAGAGGCTTTGCTTCTAAAAATTTGTGCGTCTGAGCGCCGGGTTGCTTCCCTCGGGAGGCGGCCCGGCCTCGTTCGTTAAGAAGCCAGCAACAAAACCGTGGGTATGGCCAGCATGACGACGGCGGTGCCCACGATGAACGCCCGTGTTGCGACGTTCAAGGGGGGCTCCGGATGCACGAGGCGGGCCACCCGCGCAGTGACGGGGTCGAGCGACCAGCCACCCGCGTTCTCGCGCGACGAACCGCCAGAACTGGCACCGACGCCAGCGCCTCGGCGATCGGCCAGCGCTACCGCGGCCGCGCGGCCGTTCGGGCGCCGCACGATGGCCTCGGTCTCAGCCGAGCCCACCAGCGCGATCGCTTGCGCCAGAGTCTCGTCGTCGGTGAAACGGCGGCTCTGATCATCCGCCAGCATCTCGACCAGCAGTGAGACGGCGACCTGGGCGCGGGTCGCGATGGGAAACCAGGGGAGGGCGCTGCGCCACGACTCGAAGGCGACGAGCACGATGTGGTGTTGCTGGCGCAGGTGGCCGCGCTCGTGGGCGATGACGGCCTCGAGCTGATCGGTGCTGAGCAGAGTGACCAGGCCCTCAGAGAGCACGGTGACGGTTCGGGCTCCGGGCAGGCAGTAGGCAACGGGTGCGGGGGAGTCGATGATGTGCGTTCCCGGGCGGCCCTGCAGGGGAGTGCTGAGCAACTCGACGAGTGCGCGGTGGCGGCGGCGCTGCCGTTCGGTTCGGGTCGTGGTGACGGCCAGGTTCAGCAGCAGGTGTGCGGTGAGCAGGGCGGCGCTGCTGAGGGCGAAGATCTGAATCAGACCGACATCGGGGGGCAGCGGACCGGTGACGAAGAGGGGCGGCAGTTCGCGCAGCCCACGGATGAGACTCGAACTGAACGGCGCAAGGCCGAAGGTGACGAGCGAGCCGATCATCGAGAATCCACCCGCGAGGGCGATGGCCGACCAGACACCGAGTGCGACTCCCGGCGAGCGGCTCGGCCAGTGCGCTTTGGCGAGCAGCACCGGAACCGGCCAGGCCAGCAGAACGGCGAGCGCGGCAAGTAGCACCGATGCGATGAGCATCGAGTTCATGGCAGCTCTACTGTCAACCGGGGAAGCACGCGCTCAGCGTACCCGCATTGCCTCGGTCTCATCCCAGCCTCCACGCCTCGGGGTTTGACTCGTGAGCCCAATGCGACGCAGTTGAGCCGTTAGAGCGGACTCAGTGTGGTCGTAACGGACTCACTGCGGCGCAGAGTTACGCCGGGTCGACAAGCGAGGGGGCGGGGGATTCGCTGGCACGAGCATCCAGCAGCTGGCGCAGCGTTTCGGCCTCTTGGGGTGTCACCTGGCCTACGAAGTGGGCGAGTGCCGCAGCGCGGTCGGGCTCTGCGCCCAGGGCCTGCTGCAGCAGCTCTGAGGTGTGGTCGGCACGAGTCGTGACCGCGTAGTAGAGGTGCGGGCGCACCTTGCGGTTGCGATCGACGAAACCTTTGCGCTCGAGCCGCGAAAGCACGGTGAGCATGGTGGTCAGTGCGAGCTCATTGCCGGCGCTGGTCTTGTGAGCCAGTTCGTCTCGCAATTCGGCTGCCGATACAGGTTCGTCGCTCGACCACAGTCGCTCCATGATCGATCGTTCGAGGTCACCCAGGGTTGCCATGCTTTTACATTACCGCCTTTCGCAGAATTGTTCTACACTCGGTAGAAGTTGCTTTTCTACACAATGTAGAACTACCGGATTCACCCGGGAAAACGCACAATAGTAGCTCAGAAACAGCTGAGCAGTTGACACGCGGAGGCGCTGTGAACGACTTGCTTGATCCGTTACTGCTGTCACGCTGGCAGTTCGGCCTGACAACGATCTATCACTTTCTGTTTGTGCCCCTCACCATTGGGCTGGCACTGACCGCTGCCATTTTTCAAACGGCATGGGTTCGCACCAATAAGGCGCAGTACCTCCAGCTGACGAAGTTCTTCGGCAAGATCTTTCTGATCAACTTCGCCATGGGCGTGGTGACCGGCATCGTGCAGGAGTTTCAGTTCGGCATGAACTGGTCTGACTACTCACGGTTCGTTGGCGATGTGTTCGGCGCTCCGCTGGCGCTCGAGGGGTTGCTGGCGTTTTTTCTCGAGGCGACGTTCATCGGGTTGTGGATCTTCGGCTGGGATCGATTGCCGAAGAAGCTGCATCTCGCCACGATCTGGATCACCGCGCTGGCGAGCATCCTGTCGGCGTATTTCATCATCGCTGCCAACGCGTTCATGCAGAACCCGGTGGGCTACCAGATCAACCAGGCCAAGGGCCGTGCCGAGCTGACCGACATCTGGGCGCTGTTGACGAATAAAGTGGCGCTCGCCGCGTTTCCGCACACGATCTTCGCCTGCTTCATGGTGACCGCGGCGCTCATCATCAGTGCTGCGGCGTGGCATCTGACTCGTAAACAGCACGTTGACACGATGCGCCCGGCGCTGAAGTTCGGGCTCTGGATGATGGTGATCGCGGGTATTCTGACCATCTTCACCGGCGACCAGCTCGGGCTCGCCATGGTGCAGACGCAGCCCATGAAGATGGCTGCGGCCGAGGCGTTGTACAACACGGCGACGGGCGCGAACGCTTCGTTCTCACTGTTCACACTCGGCACGCCCGACGGGGTGAGCGAGTTGTTCTCGATTCGAATACCGTATCTGCTGTCGTTCTTGTCGACCCATACGCTGAACGGCACGGTCGAGGGCATCAACGATCTGCAGGCGCAGTACACGCAAACGTACGGGCCGGGCGACTACACACCGATCATCTGGGTCACCTACTGGGCGTTTCGGTACATGATTCTGTTCGGCGTGCTCTCGATCGTCACTGCAGTAGCGGGTCTGTGGTTCACCCGGAAGGGTCGTGAGCCGAAGCGCTGGATGTGGAAGGTCGCCATTTGGGCTGTGCCGCTGCCGCTGGCCGCCATGATCGTGGGCTGGGTGTTCACCGAAATGGGCCGTCAACCGTGGCTCGTGTTCGGCCTGCTGAAGACCAGCGATGGCGTCTCGCCCAACACGACCGGGCTCGAGGTGCTGATTTCGCTCATCGCGTTCACGCTGATCTACGGCATTCTGGCCGTGGTCGAATTCAGGCTCATCAAGAAAGCCGTGCACCAGGGGCCAGAAGAGCCGCCCGAACCTGACGAAGTGACGGGCGAAATCGCCCACGAAGCGACGGTGTACTGATCATGGATCTGCCTACCCTCTGGTTCTTCATTCTCGGCTTCTTCTTCATTGGGTACTTCGTGCTCGACGGGTTCGACTTCGGCGTCGGCATGACGCTGCCGTTTCTCGGTCGCGACGATACTGACCGCCGAGTGCTCATCAACACCATCGGGCCCATCTGGGACTTGAACGAGACCTGGGTCATCGTGGCGGGAGCCGTGATGTTCGCGGCGTTCCCCGAGTGGTACGCCACGCTGTTCAGCGGCTTCTACCTGGTGATGCTCGCTATTCTGCTGGCGCTCATCCTTCGCGGGGTCTCGTTCGAATACCGGCACCAGCGGCCCGAGGCGTCGTGGAAGAGACGATTCGACCGGATGATCGTGATCGGCTCGGCCGTGCCCGCCTTCTTGTGGGGGCTGGTGTTCGCCAACGTCGTTCGGGGTGTGCCCCTTGATGCCGGTTTCAACTTCACCGGCAGTCTGCTCGACCTGTTCAACCCGTACGCGATTCTCGGGGGGCTCACCACGCTGCTGCTGTTCTTCACGCACGGAGTGATCTTCGTGTCGTTGAAGACGTCGGGGTCGATCCATGAACGAGCTCGGGCGCTTGCCATGCGGTCGGGGCTGCTGACCATCGTGGTCGCGGCGGCGTTCTTGGTGTACACGACGGTGTCGTACGGCACTGTGTGGTCGGGCATCCTCTCGGCCGTCGCAGCAGTGACGTTGATCGGCTCGTACATCGCGAACCTGCGGACCGCCGATCGATGGGCGTTCGCTCTGATGGCGACCACGATCGCCGTGGCGGTGCTGAGCCTGTTCGTGTCGTTGATGCCCGATGTGATGCCCGCGACGAACGACCCGGCGAACAGTCTCACGATCGCGAATGCGTCGTCGTCGGGGTACACGCTGACGATTATGAGCTGGGTGGCGCTGATCTTCGTTCCACTGATTCTGCTGTACCAGGGGTTCACGTACTGGGTGTTTCGAAAGCGGCTCAGCAGGGCGAGTATCACGGAGGAGGTTGAGCCTGGCGCTGCTGGGGCTGGTGGCGGTGGCGCTGGCGCTGGGCCGTCGGGCGCTGGGTCGTCGGGGTCTGGCGAAGCGGCGGCGAGCGCCTGATGAAGCCTGTAGATCGGCGACTTATGCACTACGCGGCGGCCGCGCGAGCGTTTTTCGGAGTGGGTGCGGTGCTTGCGCTGGCGCAGGTGGTCTGCGTTGTCGCATTCGCGTGGCTGGTGAGTTCGATCGTGGTGTCGGCCATCGAAGGCGCGCCCCTCACCGCGCTGGCCGGCTCGCTCGCGTGGCTCGTGGTGGTCGTGCTCGTGCGTTCTGCGCTGGCATGGCTGATGGAGGTCAACGCGGCGCGCGGCGCGACTGTGGTGAAGAGTCAGCTGCGGCGTGAAGTGCTTCAGGCGCTGCCGCGGCTCGGGCCGTCGTGGCTGTCGACGCGAAACCGTGCGGCGGTGTCGACGGTGGTGACGAGTGGGTTGGATGCCCTCGACACGTATTTCTCGAAGTACTTGCCCCAGCTCATCCTGACCGTTGTCGTGACACCCGTTGTGCTCGTCGTGCTGTTTTTCTGGGATTGGGAGAGCGGCTTGACGGTGCTGCTGACGTTGCCGCTCATTCCGTTGTTCATGGTGCTGATCGGTTGGGCGACGCAGAAGGCGCAGACCGAGCAGTGGCAGCAGCTCGGCCGGCTCTCGGGCGCGTTTCTCGATGTGGTGGAAGGGCTGTCGACCCTCAAGGTGTTCGGGCGAGAAAAGCGGCAGACCGCGCGAATTCGTGCGGTGACCGACGAATACCGCTCCGCCACCATGAAGGTGCTGCGCATGTCGTTTCTGAGCGGATTCGCCCTCGAGCTGGCGGCGAGTCTGGCGGTAGCTCTCGTGGCGGTGTCGATCGGGCTCCGGCTGGTGAACGGATCGCTGGCGCTCGGCGTCGGGCTCTTCGTGCTGATGCTGGCGCCCGAGGCGTTTCTGCCGCTGCGGCAGGTGGGGGCGCAGTTTCACGCGGCGGCCGACGGGGTCGCGGCAACCGATGATGTGTTCGAGATTCTGGATGCGGCGGGGCGCGGTGCGGTGGGTGCGGATTATTCGGCCACCCGCGCTACCCGCGCTACCCGCGCTACCCGCGCTACCCGCGCTACCCGCGCTACCCGCGTGAGTGTCTCTGACGTGAGCGTGCGATACGCAGACCGCGTCGCGGTGGAGCATTTCTCGGCGACGTTCGCTGGCGGCGCGCTCAGTGTGTTAGCCGGGCCGAGCGGAGCCGGGAAGTCGACTCTTGTCGCAGCGCTGTTGGGCTTTGTGGAGTTCGATGGCAGCGTTCAGCTTGGCGACCGCAGAGGGGGCGGAGGAGAGTCGACACCTCTGCGCTCGATGCCCCTGCACCGAGAGGCAATCGCGTGGGCGGGCCAGCGGCCTGGGCTCCTGGCGGGGTCGATCGCGTCGAACGTGTCGCTCGGTGACGTGTCTCCGTCGGCGGCCCTCGTGGCAGAAGCGCTGAGGTTGGCTGCCGCGGGCGATCTAGCGAAGGATTTCGTGCTCGGCGTGAACGGTACCGGGCTCTCGGGCGGTCAGGCGCAGCGCGTCGCCGTGGCGCGAGCCTTCTACCGGCATCTTTCGCGCGGCTGCCCCGTGGTGGTGCTCGACGAGCCCAGTTCTGCGCTCGACAGAGCGACCGAGGCGGCGCTGATTGCAGGAGTACGCGAGGTGGCCGAACGAGGCGCCATCGTCGTCGTCGTCTCGCATCGCCCTGCCTTTCGCACGGCGGCCGATCAGGTCGTGCGCATGGTGGCTCCCGTCGGGATCGCGGAACCGATAGCCGCTGCTGCTGCCGCTGCTGCCGCTGCCGCTACCGCTGGCGCCCCGCTCTCGGCGAAGGTCGGCTGATGCTCACCTCAGAAGTACTTCGGCTCGCCCAGCCGCGCTGGCGTGCTTTCGCACCCGGGCTGATCTTCGGTGTGCTCAGCGCGGCCGCAGCGGTGGCGTTGCTCGCAACGTCGGCGTGGCTCATCACGAGGGCGGCCGACGAGCCGCCGATACTGTTTTTGTCTGCGGCGATTGTCGGGGTTCGCGCCGCGGCGCTCGGGCGAGCATCCTTTCGGTATCTCGAGCGGCTGCAGAGTCACGACGCCGCCTTTCGCGGGCTGGCCGACCTGAGGGTATCGATCTACGAGCGGCTGATTCCGCTCGCTCCCGACGGACTGCGCGGCACCCGCCGGGGCGACCTGCTCGCACGGCTCGTGGGCGATGTGGATGAGCTGCAGAACCTTCCGCTGCGAGTGGTTCAGCCGCTGGCCACCTCGCTCATCGTGGCCGTTGCCGCTGTGGTTGGCGTGAGCATCCTGCTGCCCGCGGCCGGGCTCGCGCTCGCCGTCACCTTGGCGCTCGCCTTCGCGCTCGGCACCCTCGTGAACGCTCGCCTCGCAGGCCGCGCCGAACGCGACCTTTCGCCAGTGCGCGCCGACTTCGCCGACGGCACCCTCGACGTCGTTTCGAACCTCGACGTGCTCGTCGCTTTCGGGGCAGTGGATGCCCGGCTCGACCACCTGCGAGACACCGAGTCACGACTCACCCGCGCCGCCCTCGGTACGGCGTCGGGTACTGGCGCGGTGGCGGGCGTGGTGTCGCTGCTGGCGGGGGCGGCGACGTTCTGCGGGCTGCTCTTCGGCGTTCCGGCGCTCGGCGTCGTGACGGGGGTGGCAGGTTCTGCGGGCGCGGCTGCTGTCGCCGCTGCCGCCGGAGCCGGTACGTTCGGCGCCGTTTTCGCCGGCGGCGCGATCGACGGGCCTGTGCTCGCGATGCTGGCGCTCGTGCCCATTGCGGTGTTCGAGGTGTTCGGCATGGTTCCGCTCGCTGTCGGAGCGTGGCGCCAGGTGCGGGTGAGCGCCGAGCGCGTCGCGCAGGCGGTGCCGACCGTGGTGCCGCCAGAGATTCCCGCGGATGTGCCCGTGCAAGATCTACGCGTGGGCGCAATCGCGTCGGCGATAGAGCTGCGCGGGCTGTCGGCCAGGTGGCCGGAAGCGCGGGGCGATGCGTTCGGAGGTGTTTCGCTGAGCATCCGGCCCGGAGATCGGGTGCTCGTCACCGGGCCGAGTGGAGCAGGTAAAACGACTCTTGCGCACGCGCTCGTGAGGTTTCTCGACTACGGAGGCGAATACACCATCGGCGGGGTGGAGGCGCGTGCGCTGCCGGCCGAGGAGGTGCGCCGCACGGTAGGGCTGTGCGAGCAGCAGCCCTACCTGTTCGACGCGAATCTGCGGCAGAACCTGCTGTTTGCGCGTGAATCTGCCACAGATCACGACCTGCTGAACGTGCTTGAGCGAGTGGGGCTGCGCGATTGGGCTCTCGAGCGTGGCGGGCTCTCGGCCCACGTCGGGGAGCGCGGCGCGCTGGTCTCGGGCGGGCAAGCTCAGCGCATCGCGCTCGCCCGGGCGCTGCTCGCAGGCTTTCCCGTGGTGATCTTCGACGAGCCGACCGCGAACGTCGACCCCGACCAGGCCGACCTTCTGCTCGCCGATCTGCTCGCGGTCGCGGGCCCTCGGCGTTCGGTGGTGCTCATCTCGCACGCGGACGTGCCGCAGGCCCTCGTAACGCAGACGCTGCGGCTCGCCTGACCTGCACCAGAAACCTGACCTGCGCCAGCCACCTGACTTGTACCAGCGACCTGACGTGCGCCAGCGACCTGACGTGCGCCAGCCACCTGACGTGCGCCAGCGACCTGCGCCAGCGACCTGGGCGTCCCGGCCTCCCCTGCCGCATCCCCGCCTGCTCAAGTCGGCGGCTTGGCCACGGCCGCCAGCCGGCGCTGCCGCATCTCCGCCCGCTCAGGTCAGGGGCCTGGCCAGGGCCACCAGCCGGCGTTGCCACTCGGCAGAACGGCGGGGGTCTGCCGTGACAGCAGGGCCGCCGGGCCACGAGGTCACGAGCCGAATGCCGTACAGCGCGTTGACCGCCCAGACCTCGCAGCCGTCGAGCTGGGCTGGGGCGGAGCGCTCCTCGACCACACGCACGCCCGTCGCCTGCGCCAGAACCCGAATCGTTCGCGCGGTCACGCTGTCGACGCGCGCGAATTCGGCGGGGGGTAGGTGCAACTCGTCGCCACGCCACCACAGAACGGCCGTGGTGGTGCCCTCGATGATCTCGCCCTCGCCGGTGAGAATCACCAGGTCGTCGATGCCCTCGGCGCGCGCTGCGTCACGAAGTTTCGTGAGCCGCACGAGGTCTGGCCCCTTCACGCTCGGGATGCTCCGCGGGTCTTCTCCCTGATGAGTGCCCAGAACGGCGGTACTCGAGGGTTGTGGCGCGAGCCGCATGAGCAACGAAAGCTCCCGGCGCTTGCCGCCCCGACCAGCACCGGCACCAGCGCGGGCGCCGCTCACGCCTGCCGCAGCGCTCAACTCAACCCGCGGAAACCACCGGTGGATCGGCGGAATCGCTTCGAGCGCAGCAGCCCAAAAGGCTTCGAGCAGGGTCGGGTCGGTGTCTCCGCTGGCCAGAGCAGAGCGCACGAAACGGTCGTGGTGAAGTGCCACCGCACGGGCGCGGCCCTCATCGACGAGCCACGAGTCTGCGACCAGAAGGCGCTGCCGGGCATCCGGAACCGCAGCGAGCTGCTGAAAGGCTCCGCCCCGAAAGACGAACCGGCGAGAGGTGGGGCCGGCCGGCTCGGGGGGCGCGGCGGGAGGGGGAGGCTCGGTCATGACACGCCCTACGCTAATACAGTGTCACGCCGACTGATCAGCTCGAACCTCGGCTGCTGGGTCGACCCGGCGGTGGCGTTTGAGGCGCTCTACGCTGGCGCGCAGACGGCGTTCTGGCTCGATTCGGGGCCAGATGCGGTCGTCGGAATGAGTTATATCGGGGCTGCGGCGAGCTCGGCGGCTGGCCGCCTTGGGGCCAGTGCGGTTGATCACGCGGGGGCGGCGGTGCTCGACGACATCGAGAAGTCGCTTGCGGTGGAGCGGGGCGGTGCCCCTGGTTTCGGATTTGGCGGGTTCGCTGCCGCTGCCGCTGCCGATGCTGCTGCTGCTGCCGCTGCCGGACTGCCCGCGTTTCAACTCGGCTGGGTCGGCTGGCTTGCCTATGACGTCGAAGACTCGCGCTTCATGTTCGTCGATCGGGCGATCGCCTTCGACCATGCCGCCCGCACTGTGACGCTGCTCGCGCTGGCGGAGGATGACGAGGCGCCCGAGCCCTGGCTCGAAGCGACTGCCGAGCAGCTGCGCGTGGCCGGCAATCGGGGTGTAGATCACAGTGGCCGATTCGCCGATTCCGTGGCATCTGCATCGACCCTGGCGGCACCGGCCGCCCGCTGGCGCCACAGCCCGCCCGAGTACCTGCGGCTCGTTCGTGAATGCCAGCGGCTCATCGGCGAGGGTGATGCGTACCAGTTGTGCCTCACCAACGAGGTGACGGTGGCAGTGCATCCCGAGCCCCTCGCCACCTACCGAGCGCTCAGAGCCGCGAACCCCACCCACCACGGCGGGTTCATGCGGTTCGGTGAGATGTCGCTGCTCAGCTCGTCGCCCGAGCAGTTTCTCGAAGTGACGGCCGGCGGCGCTATCACCACCAAGCCCATCAAGGGCACCCGCCCGCGCGGCAGCACGCCCGAATCAGACGCAGCGCTGCGCGACGAATTGCGCGAGAACGTCAAAGAGCGCGCCGAGAACGTGATGATCGTCGACCTCATGCGCAACGATCTGGGCAGAGTCGCGCAGACGGGCACCGTGCGCGTGACCGCGCTGTTCGAGGTCGAATCGTTCAGCACCGTGCACCAACTCGTCAGCACTGTCACGGCTCAGCTCGCCGACGGGTTGACGGGGGTGGATGCGGTTCGGGCGAGTTTTCCGGCTGGTTCGATGACCGGCGCCCCGAAGATCAGCGCGATGCAGATACTGAACCGGCTCGAACGGGGTCGGCGCGGTATTTACGCGGGGGCGTTCGGTTACTTCGGGCTCGACGGCCGGGTCGACCTCGCCATGAGCATCCGGAGCATCGTGCTCAGCCCGACGGGAGCCTCGATCGGCACGGGAGGCGGAATCACGGCTCTCTCGGTGCCCGAAGACGAGCTCGCCGAGATCGAGGTGAAAGCTGCGCCCCTGCTGGCTGTGCTGGGCGTCGTGGATGCTCGGGGCTGATGCCTCCGCGACGCAGGCGTTCTGGCTCAGCTGACTCCGCACGGCTGTCTGCTGTGGGCGTATTCGAGGCTGACGCGCAGCGGAGCATCGTTTAGTACTCTTGACTGTTGGAGTTGTGCGGGGCTCGCTGTCTGCCCGAACGCGCGCGGCTTCTTCCCGACGAATTGAGACTTACGTGACTATCGAACACGATAACGCCGTGCGCGGCGCCGAGGCCGGCGAAGGCCGTACCGCCGGCGAAGGCCGCACCCCCGCAGACGAGGCCGCCGACCCGAACCGGTACGACTTCGATCGCCTGCAGAAGAAGTGGCTGCCGCGCTGGGATGAGCTCGAGCCCTACCGCACCGACCTCGACGGCGACAAACGCCCCCGCAAATACGTGCTCGACATGTTTCCGTACCCCTCAGGCGACCTGCACATGGGTCACGCCGAGGCGTACGCGCTCGGCGACGTCATCTCGCGCTACTGGCGTCACCAGGGCTTCAACGTGCTGCACCCCATCGGCTGGGATTCGTTCGGGCTGCCCGCAGAGAACGCCGCCATCAAGCGCCAGATCGACCCGCGCGAGTGGACGTACGCGAACATCGACCAGCAGAAGGCGAGCTTCAGGCGCTACGCCGGCTCGTTCGACTGGTCACGCGAGCTGCACACCTCTGACCCCGAGTATTACAAATGGAACCAGTGGCTCTTTCTGAAGCTCTACGAAAAGGGCCTCGCCTACCGTAAATCGAGCTGGGTGAACTGGGATCCGGTAGACCAGACCGTTCTCGCGAACGAGCAGGTGCTGCCTGACGGCACCTCCGAGCGTTCGGGCGCCATCGTGGTGAAGAAGAAACTCACCCAGTGGTACTTCAAGATCACCGACTATGCCGACCGGTTGCTCGACGACCTCAAGCAGCTCGAGGGCACCTGGCCGGCCAAGGTCATCGCCATGCAGCGCAACTGGATCGGCCGTTCCATCGGCGCCGATGTCGACTTCGCCATCGAGGGCCGAACCGAGCCGGTGACCGTGTTCACGACCCGGCCCGACACCCTCTACGGCGCCACGTTCATGGTCATCGCGCCCGAATCTGAGCTGGCGGCAGAGCTCATCGCCGACCCGTCGGTCTCTACCGAGGCGCGCACGCGCTTCACCGAGTACCTCACGGAGGTGCAGAAGAGCACCGAACTCGAGCGGCAGTCGACCGACCGCCCGAAGACCGGCGTCTTCATGGAGCGTTACGCCGTCAACCCGCTGAGCGGCGAGCGGCTGCCCATCTGGGCGGCCGACTACGTGCTGGCCGACTACGGCACCGGCGCGGTCATGGCGGTGCCCGCGCACGACCAACGCGACCTCGACTTCGCTCGTGCCTTCAACCTGCCTGTGCGCGTTGTGCTCGACACGAATCAGCCGGTCACGGGCGCTATTCCGGTCTTTCCCGACGGCGAGATTCCGGATGATCTGCCCCCACTCGACCCGTTCAGCACCGGTAAGGCGCTGACCGGCGACGGTCGCCTCATCAATTCGGGAGCCCTCGACGGCCTCTCGAAGGGCAAGGCCATCACGAAGGTCATCGAGCTGCTTTCGGCCGCAGGAACCGGTCGTGCCGCGAAGAACTACCGCCTGCGGGATTGGCTGATCTCACGCCAGCGGTATTGGGGTACGCCGATTCCGATCATCCACGGGGCAGATGGCGCCGAGCTTCCGGTGCCCGAGGATCAGCTGCCGGTACTTCTGCCGCCGACCGAGGGCCTGAATCTGCAGCCGAAGGGCACGTCACCGCTGGGTGCCGCCGCCGATTGGGTGAACGTGCCCGACCCGCGCGACGGCTCGCCTGCACTGCGCGACGCCGACACGATGGACACCTTCGTCGATAGCTCGTGGTACTTCTTGCGCTTCTTGTCACCCACCGACGAGACGAAGGCGTTCGACCCGCGCGAGGTCGACAAGTGGGCGCCCGTCGATCAGTACGTCGGCGGCGTGACACACGCCATCTTGCACCTGTTGTACGCCCGATTCATCACGAAGGTGCTGTTCGACCTCGGTTATGTCTCGTTCACCGAGCCGTTCAGCGCGCTGCTCAACCAGGGCATGGTGCTGATGGACGGCTCGGCCATGTCGAAGTCGAAGGGCAACCTGGTTCGGCTCAGCGACCAGCTCGACGAGCACGGTGTCGACGCCATTCGTCTGACCATGGCGTTCGCCGGCCCGCCCGAAGACGACATCGACTGGGCCGACGTGTCGCCGGCCGCCTCGGCGAAGTTCTTGGCTCGCGCTTGGCGGCTCGCGGGTGACGTGACCACCGCTCCAGAGGTCAATTGGCGCGCCGGTGACATCGCGCTGCGCCGCGTGACGCACCGGTTCTTGGCTGAAGCGCCGGGCCTGGTCGAAGCGTTCAAGTTCAACGTGGTCGTCGCTCGCATTATGGAGCTCGTCAATGCGGCCCGCAAGGCGATCGACAGCGGCCCTGGCGGCGGTGACCCTGCCGTGCGCGAGGCCGTTGAGACCATCGCTCTGGGGCTGTCGTTGTTCGCGCCATACACCGCAGAAGACATGTGGGAGCGCTTGGGGTACCCGGCATCCATCTCGGCGTACAACTGGCGCGGGGCCGACCCCGCTCTGCTCACCGAAGAGTCGGTGACGGCCGTGGTGCAGGTCGACGGCAAGGTGCGCGACCGCCTCGAGGTCTCGCCCAAGATCTCGTCGACCGACCTCGAGGCGCTCGCGCGCTCGTCGGCTGCTGTTGCGCGCTTCCTCGGCGATCGCGAAATCGTGAACGTCATCGTGCGCGCGCCTAAAATCGTCAACATCGCCACAAGGCCGGCCTCCTAGCAGTTCTCCACAGATCGGGGGCCGGGCGGATGCTCGGCCCTTCCTGTTTCGTACGGTCGGGTCATGGCATTTTTCCCTCGGCGCACTAGCGCTACACCTACTGCAATTCCGCTCGCCATGTCTGACGACGAACCGTCAGACGCCGAAGCCGCCGCCGCCGACGATGGGGTTCCCGGCGGCGACGCTGCGCCGCAGCGGTCTCGGGTTCGTATCGGGGTTGGGGCGGCCGTCGTGCTTGTGCTCGTGGCGCTCGTGTGCGCGGTGGTCATTTCGTTGGTGACACCGCACGGGCGAACCGACACCATTGCGCTCGCCGCTGCGACGAGTGGGCGGGTAGCTTCTTCCGGAGGCGCTGCCGTGCCGGCGAGCGTGAGCGGCGCATCGAGCGAAGGTGGCCCTACCGGTACTTCGTCAACCACCGCTTCGCCTTCGCCGACCAGCGCGACTGACGGCGCGGGCACCAGACCAGGCGCGACAGCCGGAGCTGGGGCCACTACTGCGGGAGCTGCGCAAACGGGAGCGGCGATCATGGTTCACGTTCTGGGGTCAGTCGTTCGGCCTGGGCTCTATCAGCTGAAGGCGGGCGATCGAGTGTTCGACGCTGTGGCCGCGGCCGGCGGATTCAGCGCGAATGCCGATCAAGGGCAGCAGAATCTCGCGCGAGTGGTGAAAGACGGCGAACAGCTTGTGATACCCGAGACCGGTGTAGCGCCGCCTCTGGGGTCGGTTGCAGCGGCGGCCGGCGCAGGTGCTGCCGGGGCTGCTGGGGCGGGCGGGTCTGGCAGCCCAGGTGCGAGCAGCGGCTCGGGTGGCGCGAGTTCGGCTACGCCCGCGATCGTCAACATCAACACCGCTGACGAGACGACTCTCGAAACACTTCCGCATGTGGGCCCGCAAGTGGGTGCTCGCATCATCGCCTGGCGAACGGCCAACGGCCCTTTCACACAGGTCGAAGACCTGAAGAACGTCTCCGGAATCGGCGACAAGACCTTCGCCGAGCTCCAACCGCTCGTCACCGTCTGACCCGCAGACCGAGGCTCCCGCGATGATCTCCGATCTCCGCCTCGTCGCACCGGCAGCCGCGTGCTGGCTCGCCGCTGCGATTCTGGTGGGCTTCTCACCCGACGTGGTTGGCAACTGGGCACTTCCTCTCGGCGCGAGCGCGTTTCTTGGCGCGCTCATCGTGCCAGCAGCAAGCACACTGGTGGCTCACCACAAGAAACGCATCAGACCTGGCCGCTTTCGATCTTTGGCAGTCGGCGTCACCACTCTCACCTTGGCCAGTATCGGCGTGCTGTGCATCTCCATTGCGACACAGTTGCCGGTGCGCAGCCCTGACAATGTCGCCGCCCTCGACGGGCACAGTGTCACGCTGATCGTCACCGTGGGCTCAACGTCCGTCGAGTCTGACGCAGAAGGCTTTTCGGGCCCCGAGTCGTCGATACGTTTCTCTGCCACGGCGACTCGGGTCGATGCGGGTGGGCACGAGAGCGAGCTGCGGATGCCCGTACTCGTGTTTCTGCGAACGAGCGACGACACGAGCATCCACCCCGACCTCGGCAGTCAGCTTCGGCTGACCGGCACACTCAAGGCGACTGACCCCGGCGAAAGCGTGGTGTACCTGGTTTTCGCCGAGGGCTGGCCCGAAACCGTGACGGTAGCGCCCGCGTACCTCGCCTGGGCGAATCAGCTGCGTTCGCAATTTCGAAACAGTGTCGGCGGCCTTTCGGGCGATGGTGCACAGCTGGTTCCGGGTCTTGCCATCGGCGATGTGAGCCTGGTGAGCGAAGAACTCAACTCGAGCATGATCACGAGCGGACTGAGTCACCTCACCGCAGTGTCGGGAGCGAACTGCGCCGTCGTCGTGGCCGCCATCATGCTGCTCGGGGGAGCCATCGGTCTGTCGAAACGATGGCGCATTGTGCTGTCGCTCGTGGTCATGGCGGGTTTCGTGGTGCTCGTCACGCCGTCGTCGAGCGTGGTGCGGGCCGCGGTCATGGCCACCATCGTGCTGATCACCCTCGCCTCAGGTCGATCGCCTCGCGGGCTGCCTGCGCTCTCGCTCGCGTCGATCGTCATGCTCGTCGCCGACCCGTGGCTGGCTCGAAACTATGGGCTGGCGCTCTCCGTGCTCGCCACGGGCGGCTTGCTGCTGCTCACGAGGCCGTTGCAGCAGTTGCTCTGCCGCTGGCTTCCGGCGGGGCTTTCGCTTGTCATCGCCGTGCCGCTCGCCGCGCAACTCGCGTGTCAGCCCGTTCTGGTGCTGCTCTCGCCCAGTATTTCGCTCTACAGCGTGCCGGCCAACCTCCTGGCTGAGCCGGCCGCACCTGTCGCAACCGTCGTCGGGCTGATCTCGTGTGTGGTCGGGGCCGTCGTTCCCGGTGTTGCGCCCGTCGGAGCCTGGCTGACATGGGTTCCGGCCTCGTGGATCGCCGGCGTATCCACGTTCTTCGCCCAGGCGCCCGGGTCGAGCATCCCGTGGCCGGGTGGTGCCCTCGGCGTTGCGCTGGTCGTGGTCTTGACCGCAGCAGCCTTCGTGGCAATCTTCGCGCGAGAGTCTGCGGCGGCCCGCGCTCGCCGGATCAGGCGCCACACTTCGCACCCGCGCACGCGGCTTGCGCGTCGCGGCCGCCTTGCGCCAGTCACGCTGCTGCGCATCGGGTCGGCCGCCGTCGTGGTTCTGACGGTCACGATCTACGCGGGTGCCGGCATCGGCGGGGCGCTGGGCGGTGGCACCGGGGGTGGTCTAGCCGGCAGCAGCTGGCCCGCTGGATGGCACATCGCGGCCTGCGACATCGGGCAGGGCGACGCAGTCGTGGTGCGTGACCCCGATACCGGCCACATCGCCCTCATCGACGTCGGCCCCGACCCGGCACTGCTCACCGTGTGCCTTCATCGGCTCAGCATCACGACCATCGACCTGCTCGTTCTGACCCACTACGACCTCGACCACGTGGGAGGCCTCAGTGCGGTGCTCGGCCATGTGGTGACCGCGATGCTCGGCCCACCCGAAGATGGGCACGATGCTGCCATGGCCGATTCGCTGACGAAGGGCGGTGCGGATGTTCGGCACCCCACCCGCGGAGACACCGGCGTTCTGGGTGACCTGAGTTACAGCATCCTCTGGCCAGAACAAGGCACTACGCTTCGCGGAAACGACGCCTGCGTGACCGTTCAGTTCACGGGCGCGATCAGGTCGTTGTTTCTCGGCGACTTGGGCGAAGACTCGCAGCGCCTGGTGATGGCCGCCAACACGCTATCGCACGAAGACGTGGTGAAGGTCGCGCATCACGGTAGCGCCGATCAGAGCGAAGACTTCTATCAGGCGATCTCTGCCACGGTCGGGCTCATCTCGGTGGGCATGAACAACCGGTACGGGCATCCCACCGACCGACTGCTCGGAATACTCGCCAGGGCACAGACCATCGCCTACCGAACCGACCTGTTGGGAATGATTGTGCTCACCCCGACCGCGGCCGGGCTTTCGGTGTGGTCAGACGGTGCGGCTAGGGTTGAAAAGAAGAAATGAGGTGGTCATGGCGGTAACGCGAGGCTCACGATCGGCGCCCGCGCGGGGCGCGGCGAAGGAGTCTGCCAAGTCACCGGCGCCGGTGATTCCGCAGCTCTCGTGGGAGCAGATTCGGCCCGCGGCTGTCATTCTCGTGTCGGGCACCGAGTCGTTTCTGGCTGAGCGCTCGATTCGCCAGCTGCGCGACCTGTTGAAGGCCGAAGACCCGAGTCTCGAGATCAGCGACATCGACGCAGCGAGCTACGCGCCCGGTGAGTTGCTCACCATGGCGAGCCCTTCGCTGTTCGGTGAGCCCCGGCTCATCAGGGTCTCGTCGGTCGAGAAGAGCACTGACTCGTTCATTCTCGAAGCCATCGAGTATCTGTCGTACCCGGCTGATGACACCTACGTGGTGTTGCGCCACGGTGGGGGAGTGCGCGGCAAACGGCTGCTCGACGCGGTGCGCGCGAGCACGGGCGACGTGATCGAGATCGTCTGCGCGGAGTTGAAGAAAGACACCGAGCGGTACGACTTCTCGGTCGCCGAGTTTCGGGCCGCGGGGCGCCGGGTCTCGCCGAGCGCCATACGCGCACTGGTCTCGGCGTTTGCGGATGATCTGGCTGAACTCTCGAGCGCCTGCGGGCAGCTCATCGCCGACACGAGCGACGAAATCACCGAAGCCACCGTTGCCCGCTACTACTCCGGGCGCGTCGAGACCAACGCCTTCGCCGTCGCAGACAGCGCCATCGCTGGTCGGTACGGTGAGTCGCTGGCACTGCTGAGGCACGCTCTCGCGACCGGCGCAGACCCTGTGCCGATGGTTGCCGCTTTCGCCATGAAGCTGCGCACCATGGCGAAAGTGCTCGGCACCCGGGGCGGCTCAGGGCAGCTCGCGGGTCAGCTGGGCCTTGCGCCCTGGCAGATCGACCGGGCGCGCCGTGACCTTCAAGGGTGGACGGGCGAGGGCCTCGGCCGCAGCATCCAGATGCTGGCGGAGACCGATGAGAACATCAAAGGCGGCGGGCGTGACCCGGTGTACTCCCTCGAGCGGATGATCGCGACAGTGTCAGCGCGCGGCGAGCGCTAACACGCGGTGCCTCCGGCGCACAAACGGCCTGGCTGCTAGCGCACAACAAAAAGCCCCGCCGGCCGACGGGGCTTTTCGAGAGGTTGTGGCTACAGCGCGGCGACGCTCTTCGCGATGGCCGACTTGCGGTTCGCGGCCTGGTTCTTGTGAATGACGCCCTTGCTGGCGGCCTTGTCGAGCTTCTTGCCGGCCAGCGCGAGAGCGGCAACAGCCTTGTCTTTGTCGGCTGCGGCGACGCTTGATTTGACGGCGCGAATGGCGGTCTTCAGCTCGCTCTTGACGGCCTTGTTGCGCTCTTGCGCCTTCTTGTTGGTGCCGTTGCGCTTGATCTGCGACTTGATGTTTGCCACTGAAATACCCTCTGTATCTGATCTGGTTGAAGTGTGTGATGTCGTGGTCTGCATTGCAAGAGCCGGAGCCCGCTAGACAAAGGTCATGAGAGACAAAGGTCATTAGCGTAGCGGCGTCAGGCAGTTGTGCAGAGCACGCAAGCCAACAACCAACATTACCAGGTGCGAGCCCGAACAACAATCTCGCGGCGCGTCAACTAGCGTTTCGTACATGCCCAGTCTCGCAGCACACATGGATTCTGTTCCCCCTTCTGGCATCCGGCGCATTTTCGAGCTCGCTCAGTCGCTCGACGACGTCGTGTTTCTGGCCGTCGGCGAGCCAGATGTCGAGGTCGCACCGCACATTCTCGAGGCGGCTGCTGCGGCCTGGCAGGCCGATGAGACCAACTACACGCCGAACGGCGGCATCACGCCACTGAGGGCCGCCATCGTCGATAAGCTCGCCAGTCAGAACGGCATGGTGGTCGACACCGAGCAGGTGTGGGTGACGAACGGCGGTATGCACGCGCTGTTCCTCGCCATGACCCTGGTCCTCGGGCCAGGCGATGAAGTGCTGCTGCCCGACCCGGGTTACTCGACGTTCGCCATGAACGCTCGCATGATCTCGGCCGTTCCGGTGCCGTACACGCTGCGAGCATCCGGAGCATTCTTGCCCGACCTCGACGAGCTCGAACGGCTGATCACGGCGCGTACCCGCATGATCATCATCAACTCGCCCTCGAACCCGCTGGGCGCCATCTTTCCGAAGTCGGTCATCGAAGAATTACTGGCATTCGCCAAAAAACACGACCTGTGGATACTCAGCGACGAGGTCTACGAATGTTTCACCTATGGCGCGCTGCACACCAGCGTGGCGTCACTCGACACCGACGACCGTGTTTTCTCGGTGTTCTCGCTCTCGAAAACCTACGCCCTGACGGGTGCCCGGGTGGGCTATCTCGTGACGCCGCCCGGAATGGCACCGCTGATGCGCTCCGCCCAAGAGGCGATTGTCAGCTGCATCAACACCCCCGCTCAGCTCGCCGCAGTGGCCGCAATCACGGGCCCGCAAGACCACGTGGTGTCGGCGGCGAATCACTACCGCGACAACCTCGCCGCGGCCACCGAACTCTTGCGCGAACTCGGCATCGAGTACCTCGAGCCGTCGGGAGCTTTCTACCTCTGGGTGAACATCTCCTATGCCACCAACGGTGACGTGGCGGAGTGGGCCGAGCGCTTTCTGCTCGAAAAACGTGTTGCGGTGGCGCCCGGCAGCGCCTTCGGCCGCCACGGTGAGGGCTGGATTCGCCTGTGTGTAGCTGCGGATGCCCGTGACATCGAAACGGGCATCCGTCGACTACCTCGACCGCGGCTCGCGTGACTTTCGGCTGAGCACAGCCTTTTCGCCGGCAATACCGCGGCACATGGCCTCATCTCCGCCGAAAGTGGTTCCGATCTGCCTAGCCACTGACCGTGGGGAGGTGACCGCCGCTGCCATCGCCGCCCGCCGCGCCACTGCCCGCAGACCCGCCTCCACTCGGCGGAGCCACGGCATCGTCAACGGCGAGCGAATAAACCATCGACGCGGCGGGCGCGATTGTGTTGCTCGCGGTCACGGTGATCGCGAAGGTGCCCGCTGTCGTCGGTGTACCTGAGATCGTTGCGGTCGCAGGGTCGAAGGCGAGGCCATCGGGCAAGGAGCCCGTCACCGCGACGGTGGGTGTCGGCGCTCCGGTCGCAGTAAAGGTGAACGAGTAACGCTGACCTACGGTTGCAGCGGGCGGTGCCGCCGACGTGATCGCCGGGCTTGATCCGGTGCTGACCACCGAGACAGTCGCGTCAGTGCTGTTGGCAACGTATGCCAGATGCGCTTGTTCGTCGGTTGCGATACCGAGGGGGAAAGCGCCGATGCCGTTGTTGGCGTTGTAGGCAATCAACGAAGTGACCTTGTTCGTCGAGGTGTCGATAACAGAGACGGTGTCGTCTCTCGAGTTAGTGACATAGGCCCGGTCAGTGGTCGAGTCCACCGCGACTCCTAGCGGATTGGTGCCGATTCCTCGAATCAAGTCGTGAGCGATGACGTCGACCACCGCGTTCGTGGACGTGTCGATCACAGACACTGTGCCGTCTACGGCGTTTGCTACGTAGGCCTCGTGGCGACCTGAGTCGATGGCCACGGATTGCGGATTCAAACCGATGCCGGTTGCACTGTCGTGAGCGATTACGTTCGTCACGGTATTCGTGTCGGTGTCGATCACCGAAGCGGTCGAGTCGAGTGAATTCGCCACGTAAGCTTCGTGCTTCGCCGCGTCGACCGCGATTCCCATCGGCTTGCGGCCGATACCCATCGTGCCGCTCGACGCAATGATGGTCTTCACCGCGTCGGATTCGGCGTCGATGACCGCGACCGTTCCGTCATTGAACATGCTCACATAGATGTAGCCATTACCCCCGTCTGCGACCCCGATCGGTCCCGAGCCGATGCCTCGAGGGTTCGAGATGGTGTCGATCACCGTGTCGGTGAGGGTGTCGTAGACCGAGACCGACTCGCTGTTCGTGTTCGCTACGAAAAGCTTGTGCGCAGCGGGATCCACTGTGAGGCCGTTCGGTGTGGGTGTCGGGCCCGCGTTCATATCTTTCGGCAGCACGGTGGCAACGTTCGTTGTCGTGTCGATCACCGACACCGAGCCGTTCACCGCGTTCGACACATAAACGCGATGAGCCGCGGGATCGGCGGCAACACCGACCTCTGATCCGTCGATGACGGGAATCGGATTGTGGACCACATCGACGACCACGTTCTGGTCACGAGCCATCGCTGACACGCCGGGAATGAGGAGTGCCACTGAGGCTAGGCCGACGGCGAAGCACGACAAGACGGCGCGGCGGCCGCGCGGATTGGAGTATTTCATTCCCAGACAATAACAGAGATTTACTCATTAAAAGAGTTCAGGTGAGGTTTGCCGGTGCGACACCCACCCCCAAGCCATCCAAACGGGCATCCGTCGCCTGTCGCTGCCCCCGGCACGCGCCTGACGGCCCCGCCTGCGAACGCGCTCGAACCTCCGCTCCACCATCGCGCTTGATTCCGCTTCGACGGAAAACAGCCCATCTGCGCGCAATAGTGCGTCAGACCCCGCGATCCCGTTCGAAAGTGCAGTCGCGTGACGCGGCCGTGCGAGCGGCTGCTGCGGCGGCGGCGGCGGCGTCAGCGGCCAGGCGCGTAGGAGCCGGTGCGCAACTCGTCGGTGAGCGACGGGCCCTTCGGTTCCCAGCCGAGGTCGGCGCGAGCCAATGTTCCGGCTGCCTGCTGGTCGAGCAGCCGAGCGTCGCCGAACGGCTGGCCGAGCACGGCGTAGGTTTCCTCGGCCGTCGACGGCTCGACGCGCCCCTCGAGCCCCGCAGCGAACGACGCGGCTACCCCCAGCTCACGCACGATGGGGTTTTGCCCCCCGACGCCGAGGTAGATGCTGCCGGCCGTCGCACGGTCGAAAGCGAGCACGTACAGCGCGGCGAGGTCGTCGACGTAGACCGTCGTCCAATGCTGCGAGCCGCTGCCGATGAGCTTCAGCGCGGGCGCGCCGTCGCCCCCGTCGCCCGAGGTACGCGGGGCGTCGACGACGGTGTTCGGGATGCTCGCGCCGTAGCCATAGACAATGCTCGGCATCACGATGGTGGTCTTGACCCCTTCGGCATCCAGAACCCGTTTCTCGACCGCGGCACGCCATGACGTAATAGCCGGCGGGTTCGTCGGCGACTGCTCGGTGATCGAGGCCCCATCGCCGAACACCCAGATTCCGCCGGTGTGCACGTAAGGCTTGTCGCTGCCCTCGAGCCCGGCGAAGATCGCCGTGACGAACGCGTCGTCGCGCCGGTGAGAAAGATGCTCATGCCCCAGCCAACACCCACAACGTGCCCGCGATTCCCGACCAGAACCACGTGCCCAGGTTGATCTCGTAAACTAAGGGGCACTAATGCCGAAAAGCCAGAGGAACGCGTGAGCCCCAGAGCAGTACAGCAACTCCAGCCTGCGTCGACCGACCCCGCGCTCATCCGCAACTTCTGCATCATCGCGCACATCGACCACGGCAAGTCGACTCTGGCCGACCGCATGCTGCAGATCACCGGCGTCGTCTCCGATCGCGACATGCGCGCCCAGTACCTCGACCGCATGGACATCGAGCGCGAACGCGGCATCACCATCAAGAGCCAGGCCGTGCGCATGCCCTGGGCCCTCGACGGCCAGACCTACGCGCTGAACATGATCGACACCCCCGGCCACGTCGACTTCACCTACGAGGTCAGCCGCTCGCTCGCCGCGTGCGAGGGCGCCATTCTGCTGGTGGATGCGGCGCAGGGCATCGAGGCGCAGACGCTCGCCAACCTCTATCTGGCGCTCGACAATGACCTCACGATCATCCCGGTGCTCAACAAGATCGACCTGCCGGCCGCCGACCCTGACAAGTACGCGGCAGAACTCGCCGGCCTCATCGGCGGCAAGGCCGAAGACGTGCTGCGGGTCAGCGGCAAGACCGGCATGGGCGTTGAAGAGCTGCTCGACCTCGTTGTAGCGAGCATCCCGGCCCCGAAGGGCGATGCGGATGCTCCTGCCCGCGCCATGATCTTCGACTCCGTCTACGACGCCTACCGCGGCGTGGTCACCTATGTGCGCATGATCGACGGCAAGCTCACGCCGCGCGAGAAGATCATGATGATGAGCACCAAGTCGACGCACGAGGTGCTCGAGATCGGCGTGAGTTCACCCGAGCCGACGCCGTCGAAAGGTCTCGCGGTCGGCGAGGTGGGCTACCTGATCACGGGCGTGAAGGATGTTCGGCTCAGCAAAGTCGGCGACACCGTCACCACATTCGCGAAGCCCGCGACCGTCGCACTGAAGGGCTATTCCGAGCCGAAGCCCATGGTCTTCTCGGGCCTCTACCCCATCGACGGCTCGGATTACCCCAACCTTCGCGAAGCCCTCGACAAACTGAAGCTCTCTGACGCCGCACTCGTCTACGAACCGGAGACCTCCGTCGCCCTCGGGTTCGGCTTCCGCTGCGGATTTCTCGGCCTGCTGCATCTCGAGATCATCACCGAGCGCCTCGAGCGCGAGTTCGGCCTCGACCTCATCGCCACGGCGCCGAGCGTGATCTACGAGGTGACCACCGACGACAAGAAGAGCGTCACAGTCACCAACCCGAGCGAGTTTCCGGGCGGAAAAATCGCGAGCGTGAGCGAGCCGATGGTGAAGGCGAGCATCCTGGCGCCCAAAGACTACGTCGGAACGATCATGGAGCTCTGCCAGGGCCGCCGCGGCACCCTCGACGGCATGGAATACGTGGGCACCGACCGCGTCGAGCTGCACTACAAGATGCCGCTCGGCGAGATCGTGTTCGACTTTTTCGACCACCTGAAGAGCCGCACGCAGGGCTATGCGAGCCTCGACTACGAACCCATCGGCGAGCAGGTCGCTGACCTTGTGAAGGTCGACATTCTGTTGCAGGGTGAGGCCGTCGATGCGTTCAGCGCCATCGTGCACCGCGAAAAGGCGTACGCCTACGGCGTGCTGATGACCGAGCGGCTCAAGAAGCTCATTCCGCGCCAGCAGTTCGAGGTACCGATTCAGGCGGCCATCGGCGCGCGTATCATCGCCCGCGAGTCGATCAGCGCCATGCGCAAAGACGTTCTGGCAAAGTGTTACGGCGGTGACATCACCCGCAAGCGCAAACTGCTCGAGAAGCAGAAAGAGGGCAAGAAGCGCATGAAGATGGTGGGTCGCGTCGAGGTTCCGCAGGAGGCCTTTATTGCAGCACTCAGTGGAGATACCGAAACAAAAGACAAGAAGTAAGCTCGCAGATCATGGCAAGTGAGCAGATTCGAACCCGGTCGACGCACAGCGGGCAAGCGCTGACGTATGCCGCCATCGGGGCGAGCCAGGCCGACGACCTGATGTACTACCCGCCGAAAGGGTTTCGGCCGTTCGAGGCGACCGTGCGGCTGGGCTCAGGTGACGAGCGGTTCGAGTCGGCGGCTGAAGCCGTGCTCACCTGGGGCATTCAGCGCGGCAGCGGTATGACGATCGAGAACATCGAGCTGCCGCCGGGCACCGGTTCCGAGTACGCCGGGTTGATCTACGACGCCGATGGCACCCCGATCGGTCCGCGCGAACCGGGCGAGGGCCATGTCTACACCGAAGACGGCACGCCTCACGTGGCGCCCGGTGTTTCGGCGGAGCTGGTGGTGCACGTGTTCGGGGTGAAGTTCGTGGCCCCGGTGCGCGTGGTCTCGGTGACCAACGACGAACATCGGGTGGGTTTCGCCTACGGCACCCTGCCCGGGCATCCTGAGACCGGCGAAGAGAGCTTCATGGTCGAACGGCGTGCCGACGACTCGGTGTGGGTGACCATTCGGAGCTTCTCGCGGCCCAGCACGTGGTACTTCAAGCTCGGCAGCCCGCTCGTTCGGTGGCAACAGCGCAAGGCAACGAAGCAGTATCTGCGCGCGCTGCTGCCTGCTCGTGGGTAGCGCGCTTCCGCTCGGCGACCCCGCGCCGGCCGACGGGAGGTTGCCCGAGGGAACGAGTGAACTCTCGCACGGGCATCCGTTCGGCGTGTATGTGCACGTGCCGTTCTGCCGGGTGCGCTGCGGGTACTGCGACTTCAACACCTACACGTCGAGTGAGCTGCGGGGCGCGAAACAGGTCGATTACTCGGGGCAGGCGATTCTCGAGGTCGAGTTCGCCGCGCGCGTGCTCGCCGAATCGCAGATCGCACCGCGGCCTGTCTCGACCGTGTTCTTCGGCGGCGGCACGCCCACCCTGCTGCCCACCCATCAGCTCATCGAGATGCTGCGCGCCGTCGACGATGCCTGGGGGCTGGCGACTGGAGTCGAGGTCACCACCGAGGCGAACCCCGACTCTGTCGACGCCCGCTACCTCGCCGACCTCGCGGCCGCCGGATTCACGCGGGTGAGTTTCGGCATGCAATCGGCCGTGCCGCACGTGTTGCAGACCCTCGACCGCACCCACGACCCCGAACGTGTTCCGCAGGTCGTGGGCTGGGCGCGCGACGCCGGGCTTCAGGTTAGCCTCGACCTCATCTACGGCACCCCGGGCGAGACCCTCGACGACTGGAGCCGTTCTGTTGATTCGGCGCTCGCGATGGCCCCCGACCACCTCTCGGCTTACGCGCTGATCGTCGAGCAGGGCACCAAGCTCGCCCGCCAGATTCGCTCGGGCGTCTACCCCGAACCCGACGACGACCTCGAAGCTGACATGTACGAGCTGGTGGATGCCCGGCTCGACGCCGCAGGCTACGAGTGGTACGAGGTGAGTAACTGGTCGCGTGCCAGTGTGGCGGCAGATTCAGGCGCGGCGCCAGGGTCGTCGGCCGGTCCCCGCCCCGACGCTCTCACCGGCCCTGCCACCCCCGCAACGGAGTTTCGCTCCCGCCACAACCTCGCCTACTGGCAGGGGCACGATTGGTGGGGAATCGGCCCTGGCGCCCACAGTCACATCGGCGGCACGCGCTGGTGGAACGTCAAGCACCCCGCCGCCTACGCCGACCGGATTCTCGCCGGAGTTTCGCCCGCGGCGGGGCGTGAAACGCCAGGCGCCGATTCGCGCGAGATCGAGCGGGTGCTCTTGCTCGCGCGCATCCGCTCGGGCCTCACAATCGACTCTCTCGCGCCCGAGGCGCGCCGCGAGGTGGCCGGCCTCATTGCAGACGAGCTCATTAACGCCAAAGCCGCCTTCGCCGGGTCGATAGAACTGACCCTGCGAGGGCGGCTTCTGGCCGACGCCGTGGTGCGGCGCCTGACCTAGAGAATTATTTGATGAACTGAATCGTGCACCACTTCGGGTACGAGTACAGCTCGCCCTTGTTCGCCGCGATCGCTCCCATGATGCTGAAGATGATGATCACGATGATCACCGCGAAGTACAAGATGATGCCGATGATCACGAAGGTCAGAATCGCTGCGACGATGTAGGCGATGAGCATGGTGATCTGAAAGTTGAGCGCCGACTTCGTGTGTTCTTTGATGAACTCACCGCGGTCTTTGAGAACCAGGTACCCGATCAGCGACGGCAAGAACGCGAAGAGGATGCCGCCGACGTGAATCAGGGTCGCCCAGAGACGCTGGTCTTCTGGCCGTAGCGGCGGCTGTGCCGCATAGGCACCCTGAGGTGGCTGAACAGGCGGCCCGGCCGGTGGCACGGGCGGCCCTTGGGGCGGGGGAGGAGGAACGTTCGACATGTCAGGCCCTTTCGATTACTTGATCCACCGGTAGTTGAACGGATAGCGATAGGTACCGCCGCCATTGACCCGCACTCCACCGATGATGGCGAATACCAGGTTCACAATCAAGACCGCGACCCAGACCAGAGTGAGCAGGAGGCCGAGAATCGCGCCGACAAAGGGAATGAAGCCGAAAATCGTCGAGAGAATGTTGATGACGATGATGGCGCCGGTGACGTTGATCGTCCAGTTCAGAGCCTCTTTGCTCTCTTGATTGACCAGCGCACCGCGGTCTTTGAAGACCAAATAGATGATCAGTGCGGGAATCAGCAGAATGATGTTGCCGAAGTGCGCGAGGCTCGCCCACAACTTGTCGTCGGCGGCCGAGAGAGGGGCGCCGGCCGCTGACTGCGGCTGGTAGGGCGGCGTCGCGTTTGGGTCAGACATGGTGATAGAGGGCCTTTCGTACGTTTCCCCACATGATGTTTCCCACAAGATAACGCGCGCAGGTAGCCCGATGCAATGATATTTGCTCAGTGTGTCGTTTACTCGCCACAATCTTGACCGGGCGGTCAGGCGCCGTGGATGCTCGGCGGTGCAGGCGCGCACCGAACGCCGCACGCGGCAGACCTCAAGCCTCGCGCTATATAATTGGCACTCCGAATACTGGAGTGCTAAGCGCCCGGCGGCGAGAAAGGTGGCACGTGGTGGTTTCTGAACGCAGCCTCGAAGTGCTTCGCGTCATCGTGCACGACTATGTCGCCTCGCGCGAACCGGTCGGCTCGAAGTCGATCGTCGACAGGCACTCGTTCGGCGTCTCGGCCGCCACGATTCGAAACGACATGGCCCTTCTCGAAGAAGAAGAGCTCATCGTCGCACCGCACACCTCGTCGGGCCGCATTCCCACCGACAAGGGTTACCGCCTCTTCGTCGATCACCTGAGCGAGCTCAAGCCGCTGTCGAGCGCACAACGGCAGGCCATCGAGACCTTTCTCGGCTCATCTGTCGACCTCGACGATGTGCTCGCGCGCACCGTGCGGCTGCTCTCCCAGCTCACCCAGCAGGTCGCGCTCGTGCAGTATCCGTCGCTCTCGCAGGCCAAGGTGCGGCACGTCGAACTCGTCGCCCTCTCGAGTAGACGCCTGCTCACGGTGGTCATCACCGACACCGGCCACGTCGAACAGCGCATTCTCGAGCTCCCCGTCGACGCAGACGACGCCTTTCTGGTGGATGTTCGTGCCCGCGCCAACTCCACCATCTCCGGTCTCGGGCTCGATGAGGCTGCCGCCGCGCTGCCCCACTTCGCCGACCACTTCCTTCCTGAGTGGCGGGCGAGCGTGAACCTCATCGCTGCAACACTCGCCGAGCAGATCGTGGCCAATCGGCAGGAGAAGCTGATCATCGCGGGTGCCGCGAACCTGGTGCGCACCGAGGGTGACTTCGTCGGCAGCGTTCTGCCCGTGCTCGAAGCGGTCGAAGAGCAGGTAGTGCTGTTGCGCCTGTTCAGCGAGATGCAGGCCGATGAGCACGGCATCTCTGTGTCGATCGGCCGCGAGAACGCCTCGTTCGGTCTGGCTGAGACGTCGGTGCTCGCGAGCGGTTACAGCTCGGCGGGCGGCGCGGTAGCCCGGCTCGGAGTGCTCGGGCCGACCCGCATGGACTATTCCACGAACATCCAGGCGGTTCGCGCCGTCGCCCGCTATCTCTCGAAAAGCCTCGGCGAATCCTGATTCCGCTCGAAGGCTCCCTCAGTACTTCCTTACCAACATCCCCCCAGAACAAAGGAGAAGCCCTTCGTGGCTGACCACTACGACGTTCTCGGCGTCGAGCGCACTGCGACTCCCGACGAGATCAAGAAGGCCTACCGCAGGCTGGCCCGTGAGCTGCACCCTGACGTGAATTCGAATCCGGATGCCGAAGAGCGCTTCAAGGCAGTGACCCACGCCTATGACGTTCTGAGTGATCCCGGGCAGCGCCAGAGCTACGATCGCGGGCCGCAGGCCGGTTTCGGCGGTGGTGGCGGGGGCGCTCAGGGATTCGGCGGGTTCGGCGACATCTTCGAAACGTTCTTCGGCGGCCAGCAGGGTGGTCAGCGCGGGCCTCGCTCGCGGGCCGAACGCGGTCAAGACGCCCTGCTGCGCGTCGAGGTCGACCTCGGCGAAGTCATCTTCGGCACGCACCGCGACCTCGAGGTCGACACCGCAATTCTCTGCGAGACCTGTCACGGTAGCTGCGCTCAGCCCGGCACGTCTGAGGTGACCTGCGACATCTGCCACGGAACGGGTCAGATCTCGCGCACCGTGCGTTCGCTGCTCGGCAACGTTCTGACGAGCTCACCGTGCGGCACCTGCCGTGGCTTCGGAACGATCATCCCGGCGCCGTGTGTCACCTGCCAGGGTCAAGGGCGCGTGCGAGCTCGCCGCACAATTCCGGTCGACATTCCGGCCGGCGTCGACACTGGTCTGCGACTGCAGATGCCGTCTCAGGGCGAGGTCGGCCCCGCCGGCGGGCCGCAGGGCGACCTGTACCTCGAGGTCAAGGTGCGGCACCACGACATCTTCAGCCGAAACGGCGACGACATTCTGTGCACGCTCGAGGTGCAGATGTGGGATGCGGTGCTCGGCACGACCACCACGGTCAATGCGCTCGACGGCGACGTCGAGGTCGAACTGAAGCCGGGCATCCAGAGCTCTGAGGTTGTCACGGTGAAGTCGCGTGGCGTGACGAAGTTGCGCGGCGGTGGTCGCGGTGACCTCAAGATCGGCATTCAGGTGGTGACGCCCACGAAGCTCGACCACAAGCAGAAAGAGCTGGTCAAGCAGCTGGCCGCCGCGCACAAGTACCCCGCGCCCTCGCTCGGGCAGTTTCAACAGGGCCTCTTCTCGAAGCTGCGCGACCGGTTCTTGAACTGACCGGTCTCGAAAGCATCGATAGGCTCTGGGCGTGAGTTCTCTCTACCTGCGCGATGATTTGCGCGACATTCCGCACGACGTGAGCTGCGTCGTTTCGCTGCACGGCGACGAACAGAAGCACGCCGTCAAGGTCAATCGGATGCGCGTGGGCGAAGAGACCAGCATCGGCGACGGGCGTGGCCTGTTGGTGCGTGGCCCGGTCATCGCCGTGTCTGCAACGGTTTTGAGCATTGCGGTGACGCAAGTGATCGACGAACCGGTGCCCGAGCTGACCATTTGGCTGGTTCAGGCCCTTGCCAAGGGCGATCGTGACGAACTCGCCGTGCAGACGGCCACCGAGCTGGGTGTGAACGGTGTGGTGCCGTGGGCTGCCGAGCGTTCGGTGGTGCGCTGGGCGGGCGACAAGGTGGCGAAGGGTGTCGAGCGGTGGCGCACCATCGTGCGCGAGGCGACGAAGCAGTCGATTCGCGCCTGGGTTCCGGAGGTTGCGGGGCTGCATTCCACGAAAGATCTCTTGGCCCTCGCCTCGTCGACGTGCGTGCTGGTGCTCGAGCCGACTGCGGAGGTTTCGCTCAGCGATGTCGATCTCTCTGGGGTCATTCAGAGTGAGGTCGCCGGTGCGGGAGTGCCCCAAAACGCCGACCAGACGCTGCCCGACATCGTGCTCGTGGTGGGGCCAGAGGGCGGCATCAGCGAGCGCGAGCTCGACGACCTCACGAAGGCGGGCGCCACGGCCGTGAAGCTGGGGGAGGGCATCCTGCGCACCTCGACGGCGGGGCCGGCCGCGCTCGTGGCGCTGAACGTGCTGCTGAAGCGCTGGTAGTCGCTATCTCTTCCTGCACAAGCGTCACGCTACGTGGATTATCCACAGGGTGCCGCCTGGCGGGCGGCCTGTCAGCTGGGCCGCTTAAGATGGAGGTATGTCAGCTTCAGCCGAACCGTCGATCTTCAGCCGCATTGTGGCGCGCGAGATTCCGGCCACCATTCTCGCCGAGACCGAGCGCGTGATCGCCATAGCCGATATTGCTCCCAAGGCGCCGGTGCACATTCTCGTCGTGCCGAAGACAGAGCAGTACGCGAACGTGACAGAGCTCGCTGCGGGCGACCCCGGGCTTCTCGCCGAGGTCGTCGCCGTGTCGAATCAGCTTGCTGCCGAGCATTCCGACGGCGATTTTCGGCTCATCTTCAACTCCGGCCCCGGGGCCGGGCAAACCGTGTTTCATGTACACGCCCACGTACTGGCTTGGCCGGGCGGGGCTAGCGAAGAAGGATCACTTGGCACGTTCTGACCATCAGGCGGCAGGCGGCGGTCTGCGTGCGAGCTCTCGGCCCCGAGCGGGCACCCTGTCTGACGCCGTCATCCACGTCGACGGGCTGGCCATGGTGCGTCTGCTCGGCCCGCAAGACAGACTCGTCACTCTCGTCGAAAAGCAATACCCGAATGTGGGGCTGCACGTGCGAGGCAACGAGATCACGCTGCAGGGCCCCGAAGACGACGTGGAGTCGGCCAGACGCCTCGTCGAAGAACTCGTCGAGATGGTGCGAAACGGCAACGAAGAGCTGACCGAGATAGAGGTCACCGCCTCGGCGCGCATGCTCGATTCGGGTACGTCGCAGAGCCCGTCAGACGCGCTCGGCCAGCCGATCTTGAGTGCCCGCGGCCGCACGGTGCGTGCGAAGACGCTCGGTCAAAAGCAGTACGTCGACGCTATCGACGAGAACACCATCGTGTTCGGCATCGGGCCGGCCGGCACTGGTAAGACCTACCTGGCCATGGCGAAGGCCGTTCAGGCGCTGCAGCGCAAAGAGGTCAACCGCATCATCCTGACCCGGCCCGCGGTTGAGGCTGGCGAGCGTCTCGGTTACCTGCCCGGCTCGCTGACCGACAAGATCGACCCCTATCTGCGCCCGCTGTTCGACGCCCTCAACGAAATGCTCGACCCCGAGGTGGTGCCGAAGCTGCTGGCCACGGGCACCATCGAGGTGGCACCGCTGGCGTACATGCGCGGTCGCACGCTCAACGACTCGTTCATCGTGCTCGATGAAGCGCAGAACACCACGCCCGAGCAGATGAAGATGTTTCTCACCCGGCTGGGTTTCGGCTCGCACATGGTGGTCACCGGTGACATCACTCAGGTCGATCTGCCCATGGGCACCAGCGGGCTGCAGGTGGTTCGCGGGGTGCTCGACGGCATCGACGACATTCACTTCGCTACGCTCACCAGCGCCGATGTGGTTCGGCATTCGCTGGTCGGTCAGATCGTCGACGCGTACACCGGGTACGAGCAGACTCAACTCGCCAATCGAGCCCAAGCCGCCGAGCGGCGAGCGACAGCGGCGGCCGTGGCGGCGGCGACAGTCGCGGCGCAAGCCGCGCAGGTGGCGCCGGTTGCGCAAGTGGCGCCGGCTGCGCAGGCGCCGCGGGATTCGGCTGCTGCGCCGGTGGCCCAGGCAGTACACGACGGCATGACCCAGGGAGACCCCGAATGAGCATCGAAGTGAACAACGAGTCGTCGATCGAGGTAGATGAGAACGCACTGCTGCGGCTCTCGACCTACGCGCTCGAGCAAATGCACGTGCATCCTGATGCCGAACTGGCGATCGTACTGATCGACGAAGCCGCCATGGAGCAATTGCACGTGCAGTGGATGGACGAACCGGGCCCCACCGACGTGCTCAGCTTTCCGATGGACGAACTGCGCCCCGGCACCGAAGAGGCGCCGACGCCGCCCGGGCTGCTCGGCGACGTCGTGCTCTGCCCGCAGGTCGCGGAGTCGCAAGCGCAGGCCGCCGGCCACTCCACCCTCGATGAACTGCTGCTGCTGACCACGCACGGAATTCTGCATCTGCTCGGCTTCGATCACGCTGAGCCGGCCGAAGAAAAAGAGATGTTCGGCATTCAGGGCGACATTTTGGTGGGCTTTGCCATGAAGGAGCGCCGCCGCCGCACATGAACTCCCTCTCGCTCGTCGGCCCGTTCATCGCGGTTGCCATTGTGTTCGTCGTCTTAGGCGGCCTCTTCGCCTCCGCCGATGCCGCAATGACGTCTCTGTCGCGTGCCGACATGCTCGAGCTGGCCGAACACTCGCGTGCCAAACGCTCCCTGCGGGCCATCGCCGAAGACACCGGCGCGCACGTCAACGTGGTCAACTTCGTTCGAGTCGTGGTCGAAACGTCGGCTGCAGTGCTCGTGACCATTGCCTTGGCGTTCAGTCTCGACGAGATCTGGCTCGCCCTCGTGCTCTCGATTCTCATCATGACCGGGGTCTCGTTCGTGCTGGTCGGGTCGAGCCCACGCAGTGTCGGCCGCGTTCACTCCCGAACGGTGCTGCGGCTGACTGCAGTGCTCGTGCACTTCTTGCGGGTTCTGCTCGGGCCTATCGCGAACGCGCTCGTCGCCATCGGCAACCGGGTCACGCCAGGGCGCCCTCGTTCGGCGACGTTCTCGTCTGAAGAACAGTTGCTCAGCATGGTCGATGAGGCGACCGAGCTCGACGTGCTCGAAGAAGACGACCGCGAACTGATCCATTCCATCATCGAGTTCAACGACACGGTGGTTCGCGAAGTCATGATTCCGCGCACCGACATGGTGACGGTCGAACAGGGCGCAACGGTCGGCCAGAGCATGGGGCTTTTTCTCAGCCGCGGGGTGAGCCGGATGCCCGTGGTCGCCGAATCGGTAGACGAGATCACGGGCATCCTGTACCTTCGCGACGCCGCGCGTCTCAGCCATGAGAAGCCGAAAAAGGTCGACGTGGTGACCGTGGCCGCGCTCGCGAAGCCGGCGCTGTTCATACCGGAGTCGAAGAAGGTCGACGATACGCTGCGACAGATGCAGCTCGAGTCGAACCACCTGGCCATGGTCGTCGACGAATACGGCGGAATCGCCGGGCTCGTGACACTCGAAGACCTCATCGAAGAACTCGTGGGCGACATCTCCGACGAATACGATCGTGAGGTCGTCGAGGTCGAAGAGCTGTCGATCGGTGTCTACCGAGTGAGCGCCCGCCTTCCGGTTGACGAACTCGGTGAGTTGTTCGGGCTCGAACTCGACGACGACGACGTCGACTCCGTGGGCGGCCTGCTCGGCAAGGCACTCGGCCGGTTGCCGGTGCAAGGCTCGGTCGCCGAGGTCGCGGGCCTCACCCTCACTGCCGAACGAACCGACGGCCGCCGCAAACGCATCAGCACGGTCATCGTGCAAAGACAACCCGAACCACAGAAAACACCCGAAAAGGGGCTCGCATGATCGGCTCAGAAATCGTAGAAGACCCCGACTTCAGGGCGGGCTTCGTCTCGTTCGTCGGCCGGCCGAACGTCGGCAAATCAACCCTCACCAACGCGCTCGTGGGCGAGAAGGTCGCCATCACCAGCTCGAAGCCGCAGACCACACGGCGGGCGATTCGCGGCATTGTGCACCGCGCCGACGGCCAGCTCATTCTGGTCGACACCCCCGGCATGCACCGCCCGCGCACGCTGCTCGGCGAACGGCTGAACGCCGTGGTGCAAGACACCCTGGGCGATGTCGATGTGATCGGTTTCTGCGTTCCCGCCGACGAGAAGCTCGGCCCGGGCGACAAGTTCATCAACGAGCAGCTGGATGCGTTTCCTCGTGCCAAAAAGATCGCCATCGTCACCAAGATCGATGCGACATCGCGCCCGGCGGTGGCCGAGGCGCTGCTCGCCGTGTCGCAGCTGCGCGACTGGGAGGCCATCATTCCTATCTCGTCGACCAGCAACCTGCAGCTCGACATTCTGACGGCCGAGCTGATCAAGCTGCTGCCGAAGTCGGAGAAGCTCTACCCCGACGACCAGAAGACCGACGAAGGCATCGAGGCGCGTGTCTCCGAGCTCATTCGTGAGGCGGCGCTCGAAGGCGTGCAAGACGAGCTGCCGCACTCCATCGCGGTGACCATCGACGACATGATCGAGCGCGACGACCGCGACCTGATCGAGATCTACGCGAACCTCTTCGTGGAGCGCGACAGTCAGAAGGGCATCATCATCGGCAAGTCGGGGGCACGGCTCGGCGAAGTCGGTGCGCGGGCCAGGGCCTCGATCGAACCACTTCTGGGCAAGCAGGTGTTTCTGAGCATCCGTGTGAAAGTCGCAAAAGACTGGCAGCGTGATGCGAAGCAGTTGGGCAGACTCGGATTCTGAAGAGTCGCGGCATGATTCACCGCTACCCTGTAGACGTGGCTGTATCGACCAATTCTGTGCGCAATTCTGAAACCAACCCGTTCGGGCAGGTGCTCGTCGCTCTCGTGACGCCCTTCACCGCCGACGGCGAAGTCGACTGGGTCAGCGTAGAGAAGCACATCGACACGGTGATCAACGACGGTGCCGATGGCATCGTGGTTTCGGGTACGACGGGCGAGACATCCACTCTCACCGACGCCGAGAAGATTCGCCTGGTCGAGGTGGGCAAATCGGTCGCCGATGGCCGCGCGAAGATCATCACGGGCGGCGGCTCGAACGAAACGGCTCACGCCATGCAGCTCGCCAAGCAGAGCGAGAAGGCGGGCGCCGACGGCAACCTCGTGGTGACGCCGTACTACAACAAGCCGACGCAGGCGGGGGTGCTCACGCACTTTCGCATGATCGCCGACGCCACCGATCTGCCAGTGATCTTGTACGACATTCCGGGCCGCACGGGCGTTCCCATCAGCTACGACACGATTCTGCGCGCGGCGAAGCACCCGAACATCCTCGCCATCAAAGACGCGAAAGGCGACTTCAGCGAGGTCAGCCGAGTGCTGAACCAAACCGACCTCATGTACTTCTCGGGTGACGACTCGAACGTGCTGCCGCACCTCGCGGTGGGCGCTACCGGGCTCATCGGCGTGACGAACAACATCGCTGCGCGCCCGTACCGCATCATGATCGATGCGGTGAACGCGGGCGACCTGGCGACGGCGACAGAGATGCATAAGGCTCTCGAACCGCTCGTTCGAGCCACGATGACCCATGTACCGGGTACCGTTGCGGCCAAATACATCTTGCACGGCCTCGGGCGCATCTCAAGCCCCCGGGTCAGGCTTCCCCTCGTGGGCCCCGAAGAGTGGGAGGCAGCGAAGATCGAAGACGAAATCGATCTCGTGCGCACTATTCCCGGGGTCTCGTTTCAGAACTTCCGCCCAGATCGCAATGCAGCTGCCGGTGGCGCATTGCCGAAAATTCCGGGCACCACGCGCGAATAACGCGCGCTGGCTCACGCACCGAACCATGCTTTTCACACATTAGGAGGGCATATGCCCAACGCCGTATATCAACCTGCCAAACTCACGCGAGATACCCTGCGCGTCATTCCCATCGGCGGTCTCGGTGAGATCGGCCGCAACATGACCGTCTTCGAGATCAACGGAAAACTGCTTATCGTCGACTGCGGCGTGCTCTTCCCCGAAGAGACGCAGCCGGGCGTCGACCTGATTCTGCCCGACTTCTCGCTCGTTCGCGATCGCCTCAACGACGTGGTCGGAATCGTGCTCACGCACGGTCACGAAGACCACATCGGTGCGGTGCCGTACCTGCTGCGCTTGAAGAACGATATTCCTTTGATCGGTTCGGGCTTGACCCTCGCGCTGGTCGAGGCGAAGCTCAAAGAGCACCGCATCAAGCCCTACACCTTTCAGGTCGAAGAGGGCCAGACCGAGCACCTCGGCCCGTTCGAGCTCGAGTTCGTCGCTGTGAACCACTCGATTCCGGATGCTCTGGCCGTCGCCATCAAGACCGTCGCCGGTGTCGTGCTGCACACCGGCGACTTCAAGATGGACCAGCTCCCTCTTGACGACCGCATCACCGATCTGCGGGCCTTCGCCCGGCTCGGCGAGGCCGGCGTCGATCTGTTCCTCGTCGACTCGACCAACGCCGACGTGCCCGGGTTCACCCCGTCAGAGCGCACGATCGGGCCGGTGCTCGACAGCGTCATCGCGCACGCCCCGCGACGCGTCATCGTGGCGAGCTTCTCCTCGCACGTGCACCGCGTGCAGCAGGTTCTGGATGCCGCACACGCGAACGGGCGACGAGTGGCTCTGCTCGGACGTTCCATGGTGCGCAACATGGGCATCGCTGCTGAACTCGGGTACCTCAAGGTTCCCGACGGCGTGCTCGTCGACTTCAAGAAGGCCGGCGACATTCCCGACGACAAGATCGTCTACATGTCGACGGGATCGCAGGGCGAGCCCATGGCGGTGCTTTCGCGCATGGCCAACCTCGAACATCAGATCGAGGTCGGGCCGGGTGACACGGTCATCCTCGCGTCGTCGCTGATTCCCGGCAACGAGAACGCGGTCTACCGAGTCATCAACGGGCTCACCAAGCTCGGTGCGACCGTCGTGCACAAGGGCAACGCGAAGGTGCATGTTTCCGGTCACGCGGCAGCGGGCGAGCTGCTCTACTGCTACAACATCTTGAAGCCTCGCAACGTGCTGCCGGTGCACGGCGAATACCGTCACCTCGTCGCGAACGCTCAGCTCGCCATCGACACGGGCGTGCCGCGCGAGAACACGATCCTCGCCGACGATGGCACCGTCATCGACCTCCGCGACGGCGTCGCGACCGTGGTGGGCCAGTACGATCTCGGCTTCGTCTACGTCGACGGCACGAGCGTCGGCGAGATCACCGACGACGACCTCAAAGACCGCCGCATCCTCGGCGAAGAAGGCTTCATCTCCATCATCGTGGTCGTCGAGGCGGGCACGGGTCGCATCGTGGTCGGCCCCGAAATCCACGCCAAAGGTTTCGCCGAAGACGAGTCGGTCTTCGACAAGGTCAAGCCCAAAATCGCCGCCGCTCTCGCCGAAGCCGCGGGCAACGGCACCCGCGACACCCACGCCCTGCAGCAGGTCGTGCGCCGCACCGTGGGCCGCTGGGTGAACACCTCCTACCGTCGTCGCCCCATGATCGTGCCGGTAGTAATTGAGGCATAATTTTCGCTGAAGTGCCGTAATGGCGGGCCCCGGCCGGTGTCTCTCAGGTAAGACTCCTGAAAGGAACCCCCATGACCCACAAACTTCGCACCCGCCTCAGCGCCACCCTGCTCACCGGGGCTGCCACCGTGGCGCTCGCTTGCGCAGGCACAGCGACGGCCCAAGCCGACGTCGGCCAGCCGACGACATCGAACTATGTCGTGTTCACCGTTCTCGACCCGGGCGCAGTGAAGCCTGCCACAGCAGTGTTCGAGGGTGGTTTATTCGTGATTCCTCCGACGATGGCTGCCAGCGACCTACAGCTGACCCTGCTTTGCGATGACGGGGTGCCATATCCGCTCACCTTCACGCGCTACGACAACGACCTGTCTTTTCGGGCAGACCTGCCGCTTCGGCTGGTCGGCCACACCTGCACCCTGACGTCGTTTCCGAAGAATGGGCAGACGGTGCTGTTCTCGACGCCCCACCCCGATGGTGACAAGGGCGCTCACGTCACAAACGTCAACGGCCAGCTCGTGACGGTTGTTCCGCCAAGGCGCGGTGGGCAGTACTGACCCTGATTCGGTCGTCTCGACACCAGGCTCTTGCGTCATCTGGCCACGGCGACGTCGCGATGAGGCGACGGATACGGAATCGGCGCGCTGCCGGAGCGGCTTCATCGCGAAACGGCGCGGCGACAGTAGCGTAGGCGCATGGCTACGAGTACCAGGTCGAACTCACGCGCCCGCGGCGCGGGAGCGGCGAAGAGCGGTGCCGCGGCGAGTTCGCGCAAGCCCGCCACGAGAACCGCACCGACTACGGTGCAGAAGACGCTGAAGTATCCGGTCGAGGAGCACGGGCCGGGGCCGTTCGGCGCCATGTACCTCGGGCTCGCTCACCTCGCGGGTGGGGCGGCGCGCGCCCTCGGCCACGAGAAGCTGGCGAAGGAAGAACGGCGTGACGGGTTTCCGTTTCTGCTGCTGATTCTGGCGATCGCGGGCGCCGTGGTCGAGTGGTTCTTGGTGGCCAATCCGGTGGCCGACCTGCTCGACGCCTACACGTTCGGCGGCCTCTTCGGGCGCGTCGCCTACGCACTGCCGGTGGTCATGTTCTTGCTCGCCATCTGGCTCTTCAGGCACCCCAATTCGGTCAACGACAACGGCCGCATCGGCATCGGCCTGGGCATCCTCTTGCTCAGCGTTTCGGGGCTCTGCCACGTCTTCAGTTCGCAACCGTCACCGGCCGGCGGAATGGAGGCGCTGGCGAGCGCCGGGGGAGTGCTCGGCTGGGTCATCGCCGCCCCATTGGTGCTGATCACCACGTCGATCGGCGCGACCATCCTGATCTCCCTGCTGCTTCTGCTCTCGCTGTTCATCATCACGAAGACCCCACCGAACAAGGTGGGGGTTCGTGTCAAAGAGCTCTACAACTACCTCTTCGGGGCCGCATTCGGCGAAGCGCCAGGCGAGGGCAAAGAGGCCAAAGACGCGAAAGCGCTGAAGGCAGCGGCCAAGAACGCCGACGCCTCGAACGCCCATACCGGCGACCTGCAGCTCGACTTCGAAGACGTCGACGACTCTCTGCCCTGGTGGCGCCGCAACAAGAGCGGCCGCGAAGAAGATCCCGCGTTCGACAGCCCCATCATTCCCACCACAGCCGTCCCGAACACGATCGTCGACCGCACTTATGTCGAAGACCGTACCCCGCCCACCGAAGTCATCGACAGCACGGCGAGCTTCGGCGCGGCCCTGCTCGACGACATGGAGGCGGCCGAGAACGCGGTCAAGCGCTTCACGGGTGAGATCCTGCCCGGCTCGAAGTCGGCCACGGGCATCCGCGACGATTCAGCGACCGATACCACGGCCTCGTTCACGGGCATCCTGTTTCCGGATGCCGTGGCAGGCACGGCATCCGCCGCCGGCCCGGCCGCAGGGTCGGCGTCGCCCTCGGAGCCAGGCAGCGCGGCCACAGGCATCTCGTCGGGTGAAGCCGCAGCAGCCGAAGGCAACGGATTCAAGCCGCTCGCCGAGGTGAAAGAGCTCGAGGCACAGAACTACGCGCTGCCTCCCGCGGCGAGCCTCACGCTCGGCGAGCCGTCGAAGGCCAGGTCGCAGGCGAACGACGACATCGTCGCCGCCATCACCAATGTTCTGCAGCAGTTTCAGGTCGACGCGAAGGTCACCGGGTTCTCGCGCGGCCCGACCGTCACGCGCTACGAGATCGAGCTCGGCCCCGGCGTCAAGGTCGAGCGCGTCACGGCCCTCAGCAAGAACCTGTCGTACGCGGTCGCTAGCAACGAGGTGCGAATTCTCTCGCCCATTCCGGGTCGCAGTGCCATCGGCGTCGAAATTCCGAACACCGACCGCGAGATCGTGGTGCTCGGTGACGTGCTGCGCTCGGCCAAAGCCACGAACGACCATCACCCTATGACCATCGGCGTCGGCAAAGACGTCGAAGGCAAGTTCATCATCGCGAACCTCGCCAAGATGCCTCATCTTCTGGTCGCGGGGTCGACCGGATCGGGTAAGTCGAGCTTCGTCAACTCGATGGTCACGAGCATCCTCATGCGGGCAAAGCCTTCTGAGGTGCGCATGGTGCTCATCGACCCGAAGCGCGTGGAGCTCACTGCGTATCAGGGCGTTCCGCACCTCATCACGCCCATCATCACGAACCCGAAGAAGGCTGCCGAAGCGCTGGCCTGGGTCGTGAAAGAGATGGATATGCGGTACGACGACCTCGAGAGCTTCGGTTTCAGGCACATCGACGACTTCAACCGTGCCGTGGTGAATGGCGAGATCATCTTGCCGGTGGGCAGCCATCGCGTGCTCAAGCCGTACCCCTACCTGCTGGTCGTGGTCGACGAGCTCGCCGACCTCATGATGGTGGCGCCGCGAGATGTCGAAGACTCCATTGTGCGTATTACGCAGCTTGCTCGGGCATCGGGTATCCACCTCGTGCTCGCCACCCAGCGGCCGTCGGTCGACGTCGTCACCGGTCTCATCAAGGCAAACGTGCCGTCACGGCTCGCGTTCGCCGTGACGAGCGTCACCGACTCCCGCGTCATTCTCGACCAGCCTGGCGCCGACAAACTGATCGGGCAGGGGGATGCTCTGTTTCTGCCCATGGGCGCCTCGAAGTCTATTCGGGTTCAGGGCGCGTGGGTCAGTGAGCGCGAGATCGAGAAGGTCGTTCAGCACGTCACGCGTCAGGCTCGCCCCGACTATCGCAATGACGTGACGGTCGCGGCTGTCTCGAAGCAGATCGACTCTGACATCGGCGATGATCTCGAGGTGCTGCTGCAGGCTGCAGAGCTCGTTGTGAATACCCAGTTCGGCTCGACGTCGATGCTGCAGCGGAAGCTGAAGGTGGGCTTCGCGAAGGCGGGTCGCCTGATGGATCTGATGGAATCGCGCGAGATCGTCGGCCCGTCAGAAGGCTCGAAGGCACGCGATGTTCTTGTCAAGCCTGAACAGCTGCCCGAGGTGCTCGCCATGCTGCGCGGGTCGGATGTAGCGGCTGCCGTCTCGGCCAACGACTCTGCTTCAGCGCAGTACTCTGCACCTGCACAGAACTCTGCTCCTGCACAGTCGTCTGCTCCTGCACAGTCGTACTCGAACGACGACTCTGCACAGATGTCGTACGCCGACCCTCTCGCCGAACCCGGCTCCGAGTATCCTGAAGAAGAGGCAGCATCTGACGAAGACGCGTGGGGCCTCACCGGCAGAGAGTAGCACCATGACCCTTCCAGGCGATTCCGAGGCGGGCGCCTCCGTGCCCAGCCGCGAGCCGACCGGCACGCCCGGCGCTGTGCCCGTCATGACCAGCAACTGGAACCTGCCGAATGCGATCACCATCGTTCGCATTCTGCTTGCGCCGGTCTTCTTCATCATGCTGCTGGCCGACAACGGCAACGACGGGCTGCTGCGCTATCTCGCCGCGATTCTGTTCGTGCTCGCCATCGCGACCGACGGCGTCGATGGCCACCTCGCACGCAAGAACAACCAGGTCACCGACCTGGGCAAGATTCTCGACCCCATCGCCGACAAGGTACTCACGGGTGCCGCGCTGGTGGGGCTCTCGATTCTGAACGAGCTGCCCTGGTGGGTGACCATCATCATTCTGATCCGCGAAATCGGTATCACCGTGTGGCGGTTCGCCGTCATCAAGCGCCGGGTCATTCCGGCTTCGCGCGGTGGCAAGCTGAAGACGCTGGCGCAGTCGTTCGCCATCTCATTCGCACTCTTCCCGTTCTCCACGCTGTTCGGCGGGTCTGAGCCGGTGGTGATTGTCTTCAACGTGATCAATATCGTGCTCATGTCGATCGCGTTCGTCTTGACGGTGATCACGGGCATCGATTACCTGATTCAAGACCGTAAGCTCAACAAAGGAACACCGGCCGGCACCGCCACGGCATGAGCGAGCGAGAAGCGGAGCAAGCGCCGGCGCTTGCGAGTGTTCCTGAGCTCGAAATCGCGTCTGACTCCGAACCCGAATCCGTCGACCTGACAGCTCGACTCATCGCCGACCTCACCCGGCGCGGCGAAACGATCGCCATAGCCGAGTCGCTCACCGGCGGGCTTCTCGCGGCCGAGCTCATTCGGCCGGCCGGCGCCTCGAACGTCGTGTTCGGCGCAGTGGTGGCCTACAACACCGCGATCAAGGCGTCGGTGCTCGGCGTCGATGCGAATCTCTTGCGACTGCAGGGCCCCGTGCATCCACAGGTCGCAGAGCAAATGGCCGAGGGCGTGCGTTACGCGCTGGCGGTCGACGGCCGGCCGGCCAGCATCGGCATCTCGACCACCGGAGTCGCAGGCCCCGGGCCGCAAGACGGGCATGCGGCAGGCACAGTCTTCGTCGGCTTCGCCTCTGCTGACGCATCGCGCAGTTTCGCGCTGCACCTCGATGGCACACGAGACCAGATTCGGGCCGGGGCCGTCAGCGAAGCTGTGCGAATACTCCGAGCGCAGCTCTAGAAATGTTGCGTGGGAATGACTCAGGTTTCAATCTCGTTACACCTGGTGTCATTAACAAGCAAAGTCCAGTCTTCGTCGTTTAGAGTTTGAGCATCGGGAGAGTAGTCTTACAAACCCCGATTGATCAACGTTCGACTGAGATAGACACGCAAGGAGGCTCCAATGATTTTAGTTCGCCAAGAGATCGGCGACGTGCTGCGGGACTTCCGTCTTCAGAAGGGCAGAACCCTTCGCCAGGTCGCAAGCAAGGCCAGTGTCGCACTCGGGTACCTGAGTGAGGTCGAACGCGGTCAGAAAGAAGCGTCCAGCGAAATTCTCGCCTCTGTGGCAGAAGCGCTCGACACGCCCATTTCTGTGATCATGCGCGAGGTGGGCGACCGCCTCGCTGTCATTGAGGGTATCGACACGATTCCCGACACTGTGCCTGACGAGTTCGTGGCCGGCTTCGACGCGATGGCAGCACGCTGACCGAGCCCGCCGTTTCGTGAGACTGAGTGAGTTTCGGCAAGCAGTTGCCGATGAATTCGGTGTGTCGTATGGCCGTGTGGTGACGGGCGACCTCGTGCTTGACGAGCTCGCGGGCCACACCGCCGAGCAGGCGCTGGCTGCGGGCGAAGACATTCGTGAGGTGTGGCTGGCGCTCTGCCGGGCCGCCGACGTGCCGCCTAATCGCCGGTATGGCGCGGGTCTGCCTCTTCCTCGTAGTTGAGGCTGGTCGTACCTGATGCTGGTCGTACCTGACGCTGGTCGTCCTTGACGATGGTCGTACCTGGCGCGACTCGTATCTGACGCCTCGTACCTGACGCCGCTCGAACACGTCTCTCGTCGCGAAGCGACACGCCGGCGCACACAGTCGAAGATATGTTCGGATGTTGCTAGTCTCCTTCACAGCAACGCGTTTCGCATCGTTCTCCACAGAATGGATGCCCGTCGACATCAGTGTCGGTGGTGCTTCCTATCGTGGTGAAGGTAAGAAACACAACGCGAATATGCCTTGTCGTCAGCCGCATCGCATCCGAGGCCTCGGGTGCGAGGGCAGGCGCGACAGCCTATAGGCGCACCGAAACCGCGGCGCGGGTTCGACCCACCTCACAAGGTGACTCGAACCAGGCGAGCACCTGATCGAAGGAGACCGAAATGCCCTCAGACGCTACTCGTGAGAAGGCTCTCGAAACAGCACTCGCCCAAATCGACCGCCAGTTCGGCAAAGGCTCGGTGATGCGCCTCGGCAGTGATGAGCGCGCGCCCGTCGAAGTCATTCCGACCGGCTCCATCGCACTCGATGTCGCGCTCGGCATCGGTGGTCTGCCGCGTGGTCGCATCGTCGAGATCTACGGCCCGGAGTCGTCGGGTAAGACCACGCTGACGCTTCACGCCATCGCCAACGCCCAGCGCGACGGCGGCATCGCAGCGTTCATCGACGCAGAGCACGCACTCGACCCGGAATACGCCAAGAAGCTCGGTGTCGACATCGACGCGCTGCTCGTGTCGCAGCCCGACACCGGTGAGCAGGCACTCGAGATTGCCGACATGCTCGTGCGCTCAGGCTCCATCGACCTCATCGTCATCGACTCGGTGGCGGCGCTGGTGCCTCGCGCTGAGATCGAGGGTGAGATGGGTGACTCGCACGTCGGCCTTCAGGCTCGCCTCATGTCGCAGGCGCTTCGTAAACTCACCGGTGGCTTGAACCAGACCAACACCACAATGATCTTCATCAACCAGCTGCGCGAGAAGATCGGCGTGTTCTTCGGCAGCCCTGAAACCACCGCCGGTGGTAAGGCGCTGAAGTTCTATGCGTCGATTCGCCTCGACATCAGGCGCATCGAAACCCTCAAAGAAGGCACCGAGGCTGTGGGTAACCGCACCCGGGTCAAGGTCGTGAAGAACAAGATGGCTCCGCCGTTCAAGCAGGCCGAATTCGACATCATCTACGGCATCGGTATTTCTCGCGAAGGCAGCCTCATCGACTTCGGTGTGGAGCACGAGATCGTTCGCAAGTCGGGCGCCTGGTACACCTACGACGGTGAGCAGCTCGGCCAGGGCAAAGAGAACTCCCGCCGGTTCTTGAAAGAGAACCCTGAGGTGGCTAATGAGATCGAGAACAAGATCAAGATGAAGCTGGGTCTTCTCGACGATCCGAACGCACCGGCAATTGCCGCCGCGGGCTCGAACGTCGAACCGTTGGCGCCGAAGATCGCCGCACGAAAAGGCGCCTGATCGTGGCGGCGAAGGTCATCTACCTTCCGGGCGTCGTGTCTCCGCCCCCGCTCGTTGACGACTCGGCAGATTTCGAAGAGGCTGCCGAGCCTCGAATGAGCGAGGGGGAGCGTTCGGCGTTTCTCGAGAACATCGTCGTTCGGGCCTTGGCACGAAAGTCGCTGTCTGAGTGGGAGGTGACCCGCCTGCTCGCCGCGAACGACGTCGACGAAAGCGAGTACGAACTCTTTCTGAACCGGTATCGCGCGAATCGTTATGTCGATGACTACGACCTCGCCGAGACTCTGGTGGAGTCGCTGAACCGCCGCAAAGGTTACGGGCGGTCACAGATCAGGAACGAGTTGACCACTCGGCACATTCAGCCCGAGATCATTGCGGCGGCCCTCGAGGCCCTCAACGATGACGACGAGCTGCAGCGGGCGATCGGCCTGGCAGAGAAACGCGCACCTTCGCTCGCTCGGCTTGACGCGGCAACCGCCGAACGTCGGCTCACCTCGTTTCTGATGCGCAAGGGGTATTCGTCTGCGACGATTCGGGTGGCCGTGACGACCGCGCTGAGCCCGCAGCCTCGTAAGGTGCGCTTCCGGTAGACGCTGCGATGCCGGCAGCATGGCTCGCGGCGTCCGGTGAACGTCACAGATTGCGAACGTAGACTAGAGGCACTATGAGCAGCGTCAGTGAAGCACCCACCCTCATCACGCCGTCGTCTGCGGCTGTCGATTCCGCCGGGCGGGTTCGCACCTATGAGGTTCGCACCTATGGCTGCCAGATGAACGTGCACGACTCAGAACGGCTGAGTGGTTCACTCGAGGCTGCAGGGTACGTGCGCGACGAGTCAGGTGAAGCTGATGTCGTCGTCATCAATACCTGCGCCGTGCGTGAGAACGCAGACAACAAGCTCTACGGCAACCTGGGGTACCTCGCTTCGGTCAAGAAGCGACACGAGGGTATGCAAATCGCCGTGGGCGGGTGCTTGGCGCAGAAAGACAAGTCGGTCATCCTCTCGAAGGCGCCCTGGGTTGACGTGGTTTTCGGCACCCACAATATGGGCGCGCTGCCCAGTCTGCTCGAGCGTGCCCGCCACAACGGCGAAGCTCAGCTCGAGATTCTCGACTCGCTCGAGACTTTTCCCTCGACTCTTCCGACGAAACGCGACTCGAGCTACAGCGGCTGGGTTTCGATTTCTGTGGGTTGCAACAACACGTGCACGTTCTGTATCGTTCCCGCGCTGCGCGGCAAGGAGAAAGACCGTCGCCCGGGCGAGATTCTGCGCGAGATTCAGACCCTCGTCGATGACGGTGCGGTCGAGGTGACTCTGCTCGGTCAGAACGTGAATTCGTTCGGCGTCGAGTTCGGCGACCGCCAGGCATTCGGCAAGCTGCTTCGGGCGGCTGGCGAGATCGAGGGGCTCGAGCGCATCCGTTTCACGAGCCCGCATCCGGCGGCGTTCACCGACGACGTCATCGACGCCATGGCCGAGACTCCGGCCGTGATGCCGCAGTTGCACATGCCGCTGCAGTCGGGCTCCGATCGCATTTTGCGCGCCATGAAGCGCTCGTACCGGTCAGAGAAGTTCTTGGGCATCCTCGACCGAGTGCGAGCACGCATGCCGCATGCCGCCATCAGCACCGACATCATCGTCGGCTTCCCTGGTGAGACCGAAGAAGACTTTCAAGAGACGCTTCGCGTGGTCGAGCAGGCTCGGTTCGCCACCGCTTTCACCTTCCAGTACTCGATTCGGCCGGGCACACCGGCAGCCACCATGCCCGATCAGGTGCCGAAAGAGGTCGTGCAAGAACGCTACGAGCGCTTGATGGCGCTGCAAGACCGCATCGCGTGGGAAGAGAACGAGAAGGTCGTCGGCCGCGAGGTCGAGCTGCTCGTTGCGAACGGCGAGGGGCGCAAAGACGCCGATACGAAGCGCATGAGCGGTCGCGCCGAAGACAGCCGACTCGTGCACTTCGAGGTACCTGAGGGTTCTGTCGTGCCTCGCCCCGGAGACATGGTCTCGGTAGTCGTCACCGGCGCCAAGCCCTACTACCTCATCGCCGATTCACTCGATGGTGCGCCGCTTCGGGTACGCCACACCCGTGCCGGCGACGCCTGGGAGCGAGACCAGAGCGACTCGTGCGCGGTGCCGGCCAGTGGCACGGGGTCGGCAGAGAGCGGTCAGAAGGCGAAGGTCTCGCTCGGACTGCCGTCGCTGCGCGTGCTGTCGTCGGCTGATTCATTCGCAGACGGGTCGACTGGTCAGCCCGGCTTGATTGAGCACGCGGCGAATCAGCACAACGCAAATCAGCACGCGGCGAATCGGCACGCTACGACCGTGCCGATCTACGACTCCGCCGACGGATTGCGCTGATTTCTGAGCAACCGGTGCAGCGCGTACTGACCATCGTCGGCGCCACGGGCACTGGCAAGTCAGAGCTCTCGCTCGCCCTTGCAGAGTTCCTGGCCGCAGCGGGTCGCCCGGCCGAAATCGTCAACGCCGACGCGATGCAGCTCTACCGCGGCATGAACATCGGCACAGCGAAGCTCTCCGTCGCTGAGCGACGCGGCATTGCGCATCACCTCCTCGACGTGCTCGACGTCACAACTGACGGCTCCGTCGCTGCCTATCAGGCCGACGCCCGAGCAGCCATCGACGATATCGTCGCCCGCGGCGCGGTGCCGATTCTTGTGGGCGGCTCGGGTTTGTACGTGAGTTCGGTGATTTACGATTTTCAGTTTCCGGTGCGCGATGAGGGCGTTCGCCAGGCGCTCGAAGACGAGCTCGAGCAACACGGGGTGGGGCTGCTGTATCGGCGGCTGGCTGACGCAGACCCGGCGGCTGCAGCATCCATTGGCCCACACAATGGGCGCCGAATCGTGCGTGCGCTCGAGGTGATCGAGCTGACCGGGGTGCCGGTGAGCGGTCAGTTGCCTGAGGTTCCGGTGCCGTGGCGCGAGTCGTTCATCGTGGCACTCAGTCACCCGCGCGAGCTGCTCGTCGAGAGGCTCGATGCACGCGTCGAACAGATGTGGCAGAGCGGGCTGGTCGCCGAGGTCGAACACTTGGTTCCGCTCGGCCTCGAGCGCGGGGTCACCGCGAGTCGCGCCATCGGGTATGCCCAGGCCCTCGGCCAGTTGCACGGCACGAAGACCGAATTAGAGGCCATAGCCGAAGCACAGGCGCTGACACGCCGGTATGCCCGGCGCCAGGTGAGCTGGTTCAAGCGCTACCGCGAGGCCGAGTGGATGCCCGCGGCCGACCCCGCGCTGGCCGACACCGCCTTCGCCGCCTTTGTGAGCGCTGAAAGCACTGATCAGGCAGCGAACCCCTCGGCAAGATCTCGCAATGACAGCCTCTAGGCTGGAATCATGGCAATCGATCTGCATTTCACCAAAGGCCAGGGCACGGGCAACGACTTCGTTCTGTTCGCTGACCCCGAGGGCGCTATTTCGTTGAGCCCCGAGCAGATCGCCTCCCTCTGCGACCGTAACTTCGGTATCGGAGCAAACGGCCTCATTCGCGCAGTCAAGTCGGCCAACCTGCCGGAGGGTGCGGCATCGCTTGCCGAAGACGATGCGGCCGAGTGGTTCATGGACTATCACAACGCCGACGGATCGCCTGCGGAGATGTGCGGCAACGGCATCCGGGTGTTCGTGAAGTACCTGCTCGAGAACGGCCTCGCCGAACTCGAACAGGGCGATACGTTCGTCGTGGGTACGCGCGCTGGTGTCATCGATGTGCAGCGCAACCTCACCGGGTTTCAGGCCGATCTCGGCCGGTGGCGGCTCGACGGCGGCGAACCCCTGGTTCGGGCGAAGAACCTGCAGGTCGCGCGGCCCGGTCTCGGCGTGAACGTCGGTAATCCGCATGTGGTGGTGGCGCTGGCCGATGAAGAGGAGCTCGAGTCAGCCGATCTCACGTTCATTCCGCAGCTCGACCCGCAGCCGCCCGAGGGCGCCAATGTCGAGTTCGTCGTGCCGCTCGAACCTCTCGTTCGTAACGGGGTGGGGCACATTCGCATGCGCGTGCACGAGCGGGGCAGCGGTGAAACGCTGTCATGCGGCACGGGCGCGGCGGCGGCTGCTCTCGCCATTCGGTATTGGGCCGGGGCAGGAGCGCCGAACCAGTGGCGGGTCGAAGTGCCCGGAGGCGCGGTGGGCGTGCGCATGTACGCCACCGAAGACGGCGAGCACGTGGCGCTCTCAGGCCCCGCTGAACTCGTCTTCGAGGGCGACGTCACCCTCGTCTGAGGCGCGCCCGCAGCACGCGGTAACCCTTGCTGGTGGCCGTGCGCGTCACTGAGAAGCTCGGCGGCAGGGCGCCCTCGAGCCAGCGGTGCAGCGAATCCGACCCGAGGTTGCGCTGCACCACGAGCCACGCGTCAGACCCTGGGTCAAGCCGCGGCAGCCAGGTGAGCAGCAGGTTGTGCAGCTCGTCTTTGCCCACCCGAATAGGCGGATTCGACCAGATGGTCATGAACTGCAGGTCGGCGGGAACATCTGCGGGCAGCACAGCGTTGATGTTACCGAGGCCGAGTTTGGCAGCGTTGGCCTTCACCAGATCGAGAGCACGTTCGTTGACGTCAACAGCCCACACGGTGGCGTGGGGTGACAACAGAGCGAGGGCGAGCGAGATGGGGCCCCAACCGCAGCCCACGTCGAGCAGATTGCCGCCGGGTGGCGGCTCAGGGGTATTGGCAAGAAGAACCTGGGTTCCGGCATCCACTCGGTCTGGGCTGAAAACGCCACCAGCCGTCGTCGCAGAGAACGATCTGCCGGCGATGGTCACGGCGATTTCTTTGAGCTTCAATTCCGTCGACGGACGCGCTTGAAAGTAGTGCCCATTGTCGGTAGCCATAGAGGGAATGTAGCAAATGAGAGGGCTAGTCTTTACATCAATGACTGAACACAATTCACTTTCTGACGGCGACGAGGCCGTCGTGGCGGCGCCGGCGAACGCGTCGGCAAACGACTCTGCGAACGACTCTGCGACCGTCGACCGCATTTTGCAGCGCGCAGAAGCCCGCTCATCGGGTTACGCGCTGTTCACTCCGGGCAGTGCGCTCGCAGTGAACGACCGTTCTGCTGGGGGTACGGATGCCCGGGGCACCCACAATCATGACGGCGACCAATTCGACCTCGCCGACCGCCAGGCGCTTCGCCGCGTCGCCGGGCTCTCAACCGAACTCGAAGACGTAACGGAGGTCGAATATCGTCAGCTGCGGCTAGAGAATGTCGTGCTGATCGGGGTATATACCCAAGGCACAATCACTGACGCCGAGAACTCACTTCACGAACTCGCCGCACTCGCCGAGACGGCAGGAGCAGCTGTGCTCGACGGACTCCTTCAGCGCCGCGCGAACCCTGACCCCAGCACGTACTTCGGTAAGGGCAAGGCTGAAGAGCTCGCCGGCGTGGTCAAGGCGCTCGGCGCCGATACGGTGATCGTCGATAGCGAGCTGGCCCCGAGCCAGCGTCGTGCGCTCGAAGACATCGTGAAGGTGAAGGTCATCGACCGCACTGCCGTCATTCTCGACATCTTCAGCCAGCACGCGAAGAGCCGTGAAGGTAAGGCGCAGGTCGAACTCGCGCAGCTCGAGTACCTGCTGCCGAGGCTCCGTGGCTGGGGCGAATCGATGTCGCGCCAGGCCGGTGGCCAAGTGGGTGGCACGGGGGCCGGAATGGGCTCGCGTGGGCCGGGTGAAACGAAGATCGAGCTCGATCGTCGCCGCATCCACACCCGCATGTCACGACTGCGTAAGCAGATCGCTGCCATGAAGCCTGCCCGCGAGGCAAAGCGTGCCAATCGCAAACGCAACACCGTGCCTTCGGTAGCAATTGCGGGCTACACCAACGCCGGTAAGTCGTCGCTGCTCAATCGCATCACGGGCGCTGGGCTGCTGGTCGAGAACGCGCTCTTCGCGACCCTCGACGCCACCGTGCGTCGCACCCAGACAGCGGATGGCCGGGAGTACACCTTCGTCGATACCGTCGGTTTTGTGCGCAGCCTCCCGACGCAACTCGTCGAGGCGTTTCGGTCGACACTCGAAGAGGTCGCCGATGCCGATGTGATCGTGCACGTAGTCGACGGCTCGCACCCTGACCCGGCCAGCCAGCTCACGACGGTGCGCGAAGTCATCGGCGAAGCGGGGGCACGCGGCATTCCGGAGCTGGTCGTCTTCAACAAGAGCGACCTCATCTCAGACAGCGACCGCATTGTTCTGCGCGGGCTCGAGCCGAACTCGCTGTTCGTCTCTGCGCGCACGGGTGAAGGCATCGATGAGTTGCTCATTGTGCTCGATGGCATGCTGCCGACGCCGTCGATCGAGGTCGACGTACTCGTGCCGTACGACCGGGGTGACCTGGTTTCGCAGATGCATCAGCACAGCACGGTGCTGAGTACGGAATACGAAGAGGGCGGTACGCACGTGCGGGCGCTCGTGAACGCTGAGTTCGAGGCGCAGCTGGTCGAATTCAGCACCACGTAGCAGTTCAGGCGAAGCTAGACCGACCGCAGCACCGCCACGACCTTGCCGAGCACCGTGGCGTAATCGCCGAGAATCGGTTCGAAGTTCGAGTTGCGCGGCAGCAGCCAGGTGTGGCCGTCGCGTTGGCGAAAGACCTTCACCGTCGCCTCGTCGTCGAGCATGGCCGCGACGATGTCACCGTTCTCCGCCGTGTTCTGCGTGCGCACGACAACCCAGTCGCCGTCGCAGATGGCCGCGTCGATCATCGACTCACCGACGACCTTCAGCATGAACAACTCGCCCTTGCCGACGAGCTGGCGGGGGAGGGGGTAGACCTCTTCGACCTGCTGCTCAGCCGTGATGGGAATACCGGCGGCGATACGACCGACCAGCGGCACCAAGGCAACGTCGCCATGGGGTGTCGGTGAATCGCTCGTGACCGAATCGCTCTTGGGAATGTCGATCAGCACCTCGAGCGCGCGGGGACGATTCGGGTCTCGGCGCAGATACCCGCTCAGCTCGAGCTGATTCAGTTGATGCGTGACGCTCGAGAGTGAAGCCAGCCCGACAGCATCGCCGATCTCGCGCATGCTCGGCGGGTACCCCTGCTGGTTCACCGCTTCAGAGATCACCTCGAGAATCGCCAACTGCTTCTCGCTCAGCGACTTGCGTCGCCTCGTTCCGCCACGCTCACTGGCCACGGTGTCTCGCTTTCATCAGGTCTCGCTGGTCGGTCTGGCAACGCTGTCTGGCAACGAATTTCATTCGTGACGACCCAATGTCAGTGGCTGGTTGTTCACTGTCACTAGTCGCCGGTCGGCTCGATGTTGACAATCGAAACTGTATCGAACACTGCGTGAAGTACAAACACATGTTCGAGTGTGTCGCACAATTTGTCGCGATATTCGACTTGAACATTCGAACAATCGAAGATATATTCGGAACATAGCTTCGTACCAGGCGCTCCCGGCCGAGCGCCTGGTACGAAAACTCCTAGTAGGGGTTAACCCTGAGAGGCCACACCATGACTGCAATCCAGCTCGGCACTGCTCCTGTTCGCACCGCCAGCAGGGGCGGCGATCGATCTCGCCTGCGCCTGACCCGCCGCGGTCGCGTCGTTCTGGCTGTTCTGGTGTCGTTGCCGCTCATCGCCGCGCTGGCAGCATTCGCGATTCTCGGGGGTTCAGCGGCCATCGCCACGGGAGACAGCTCGTCGGCCACGTACAGCTACATCACGGTGGAGCCGGGCGAGAGCTTGTGGGGCATTGCGCAGTCGCTCGACCCGTCGGCTGACCCGCGTGATGTCATCGCTCAGATCGTCGACCTGAACCAGCTGCATTCGTCTGACGTGCAGTCGGGCCAGCGCCTGGCGCTCCCGTCGCAGTACGCGAAATAGCGATACGGCCTGCACTTTCTGAACTGCCCGCACCGCCTGAACTGCGTGATGGCCAGCGCGCAGTGTCGACCGAGCCGGGCGCACTACCATTGGCTGAGTGAGTTCTTTAGCCGATCTGCCCATTCGTGACGACCTCAGGGGGTTGACTCCCTATGGGGCTCCCGAGCTGAAGGTTGCCGTTCAATTGAACGTCAACGAGAACACTCACCCCATTCCCGAAGACGTGGCCCGATCCATCATCGAAGCGCTCGCCCGCGAGTTGCTCTCGGTGAACCGCTACCCCGATCGGGAGTTTCTCGCCCTCCGTGACAGCCTGGCACGCTATCTCGGCGGCGGCTTGACGCGAGACAACGTGTGGGCGGCGAACGGCTCCAATGAGATTCTGCAGCAGATTCTGCAGGCGTTCGGTGGCCCCGGCCGCTCGGTTCTGGGGTTCCCGCCCACCTATTCGATGCACCCGATCATCGCGGCGGGTACCGGTACCGAATGGATCGCCGGAGTGCGCGACACAGAATACGAGATCTCACCGGCGACTGCCGTCGACTGGATCGAACGAACCTCACCCGATCTGGTGTTTTTCTGCTCTCCCAACAATCCCACCGGAACGGCGCTCTCGCTCGAGACCATCGCGGCCGCCTACAACGCGACTCCGGGCATCGTCGTGGTCGACGAGGCCTACGCCGAGTTCGGTCACAGCGAGCAGCCCACGGCGCTCTCCCTACTCGAGGGCCGCGAGCGTCTCATCGTCACCCGAACCATGAGCAAGGCGTTCGCCTTCGCCGGTGCTCGGCTGGGCTACCTTGCCGCAGACCCCGCCATCAGCGACGCGTTGCGGCTCGTGCGTCTGCCGTACCACCTCTCATCGCTTACTCAAGCCGCTGCCGTCGCCGCTCTGGCCCACGCGCCAGAAATGCTCGCCATGGTCGACGACATCAAGAAGCAGCGCGACCGCATTGAGGTGACGCTGCGCGAACTCGGCTACCACCCGTACCCGAGCGCATCCAACTTCGTTTTGTTCGGGGGAGTGCCCGACGCCCACCGTTTGTTCGAACAACTTCTCGAGCGTGACATCATCATTCGCGATCTCGGCATCGAAGGCCACCTGAGGGTGAGCGCCGGCACTGAGGCAGAGACCACCGCGTTTTTGCGAGCGATGAGTGAGTTGACCGAGGCCCGATAGACTTTTCGGCATGTCGACCGAACCGCGTACCGCCCGTTTGCAGCGTGAAACCAGCGAATCGAGCATCGAGCTCTCGCTGAACCTCGACGGCACCGGTGTTTCGCACATCGACACGTCGGTTCCGTTCTACAACCACCTGCTCACCGCGTTCGCCAAGCACTCGCTGACCGACCTGACGGTGAAAGCGACCGGCGACACCGACATCGACGTGCACCACACCGTCGAAGACGTCGCAATTGTGCTCGGCCAGGCCATCAAGCAGGCCCTGGGCGACAAGAGTGGAATCTCGCGGTTCGGCGACGCGCTTGTTCCGCTCGACGAAGCGCTCGTGCAAGCCGTCGTCGACATTTCGGGGCGCCCTTTTCTGGTGCACACCGGCGAGCCCGCCGGCTTCGAATACCACCTCATCGGCGGCCACTTCACGGGGTCGATGGTGCGCCACGTCTTCGAGGCGATCACCTTCAACGCAGGTCTGACGGTTCACATCACCGTGCTCGGCGGCCGCGACCCGCACCACATCGCCGAAGCCGAGTTCAAGGCATTCGCCAGGGCGTTCAGATTCGCCAAACAGCTCGACCCGAGCGTCTCGGGCATTCCCTCGACGAAGGGAGCGCTGTGAGCTCTCCCCGGGTCGTGGTGCTCGACTACGGCAGCGGCAATGTGCACTCCGCGGTGAAAGCGCTCGAAAGGGTCGGGGCCACCGTTGAGCTGACGGCCGATCGTACGGCTGTCGCAGAGGCCGACGGCCTGTTCGTTCCCGGCGTCGGGGCCTTCAACGCAGTCATGACGGCGCTCGAGTCGGTGCGCGGCAGCGAACTCATCGACAAACGTCTTGCGGGCGGCCGACCCGTTCTCGGGGTCTGCGTGGGTATGCAGGTGCTGTTCTCGCGAGGTATCGAGCGTGGTGTCGACTCCGCCGGTCTCGGTGAGTGGCCCGGCACCATCGAAGAGTTGCGAGCGGATGTTCTGCCGCACATGGGCTGGAACACCGTCACCCCGCCGCCCGAGTCGAAGCTCTTCGCGGGCGTCGAAGACGAGCGTTTCTACTTCGTGCACTCGTACGCTGCCCAGACCTGGGAGCTCGAGGTTCAGCCACCTTTGCCGAAGGCCGCGGTGACCTGGGCAGAACACGGCGGCGGCTTCATCGCCGCCGTTGAGAACGGGCCGCTTTCGGCAACCCAGTTTCACCCCGAGAAGTCGGGCGACGCCGGCATGCAGTTGCTCTCGAACTGGCTCAAAACGCTCTGACCCGGCTCTCATACCCCCAACCCTCACACTCGAAAGCTGACCGTCGTTTCATGACCAACACCCCCGCCCTCGTTCTGTTGCCCGCCGTTGACATCGCCGACGGCCAGGCCGTTCGCTTGACCCAAGGGCAGGCGGGCACCGAGACCAATCACGGCGACCCTGCCGACGCGGCTGCCGACTGGGTGGCTCAGGGCGCCGAATGGATTCACTTGGTCGACCTCGACGCCGCATTCGGCCGCGGCAGCAACGTCGACGTCATTCGTCGAGTCATCGCTCAGGCTGACGGCGTCAAGATCGAACTCTCCGGCGGAATCCGTGACGACCCCTCACTCGAGAACGCACTCGAAAGCGGAGCAACTCGCGTCAACCTCGGCACCGCCGCCCTCGAGAACCCCGAATGGGCCGCGCAAGCCATCGAGCGGTTCGGCGACGCCATCGCAGTGGGGCTCGACGTTCGCGGCACCACCCTCGCGGCCCGCGGCTGGACGGAAGACGGCGGCGACCTCTGGGAGGTACTCGCCCGCCTCGAAGACGCCGGTTGCGCCCGTTACGTGGTCACCGATGTCACCAAAGACGGCACCTTGAAGGGCCCGAACGTCGACTTGCTGAAGCAGGTCATGCAGCGCACGACCAAGCCCGTCGTCGCCTCTGGCGGCATCTCGAGCCTCGACGACCTGACCGAGCTGCGCGCATTGGTGCCCGCCGGCCTCGAGGGTGCGATCGTGGGCCGAGCACTCTATGCGGGGGCGTTCACCCTGGTCGAGGCTCTCGCCGTCGCGTCGAACTGAGTCGGTGCGGGTTGGTGGCGCACGAGCATCCGGAGCAGTCAGGTGATGCCAGCAGAGACGGCGCACCTGCTGATTCTGCAGGCCGACCCTTCGCGGGCCGGCACTTCGGCGAGAGCACAAGCGCCTTCGAACGCGATGACGGCAGCGCGCCTCAGGCACTAGCCGAGGCGCTTCGCCGCTTCGGGCAGGGCGAGGTAGGTCAGCGTGAGGTGATCGATGCGGTTCGGGATGCCCGTCTGCTCGTACCCCTGGTGGCCCATGCCGGTGACACCGAGCTCGGCGATCACGGCAGAACAATAGACAAGACCCAAGAACTCTCGCTGGTCACCGTGACAGCGCCCGACGGCCGAACGGCCATGCCGGTCTTCAGCTCGAGCGCGGCCATGGCGAAGTGGAACCCGGCTGCCCGCCCGATTCCCACCGCGGCGCGCCGCATCGCTTTGTCAGCGGCGGCCGAGGGTACCGATCTACTCATTCTCGATGCCACCTCAGACACGGAATTCGTCGTTCGGCGCCCCGCGGTGTGGGCAATCGCTCAAGACGTGGCGTGGCGGCATCCTGTGGGCGATGACGTGGTCGAGGCCGCGTTCGTGAACTCGGTCGAGGGTGAACTGAACATCACCGGAATCGCGCTCGAATCGGGCGATCCTCACGCCCGACTGACGGGTTCAGAGGTCGTCGTTCGTCTTCAGCTCGCCGCCGGGCTCGACCAGGCAGCCATTTCTGGCCTGCTCGCCCGGCTGAACGGTCGCTGGTCGCACAACGACGTCATTGCGGCGCGCATCGACTCGCTGGCGATCAAGCTGGTCGCAGCGCCCGTGCAGGCCTAGTAGACCGGACCGGTGAGTTTTTCACCCGGGCCCTGCCCGATGGGGTCAGGAAACGGTGATGCCTCGCGAAATGCGAGTTGTAACGAGCGCAGGCCGTCGCGCAGACTTCGCGCGTGCATGTCGCCGATCTCCGGGGCTCCGGCCGTGACCAGGCCGGCCAGCGCGATGATCAGCTTGCGCGCCTCGTCGAGGTCGAGCTGGCTCTCTGGGTCGTCGGCCAGCCCAACCTTCACGGCGGCGGCGCTCATGAGGTGCACTGCTGTGGTTGTAATGACCTCGACTGCCTGCACATCGGCGATATCGCGCGCTTCGTCACTCATTTGTATCCGTTCTTGCACAGGGGTATATGCAGGTATGTGATCTCGGCCGAGTCTCTGCTAGACTTCTACACGGCTCTGGCACCGAAAGGTGGCAGATCGAAAGTGGAGATTCTCCCACCCGCGTTTGACCGCTTGGCTACAGCCTCAAGGTTACCGGGTCGATTGCACTCCGTCAGACCTTCGCAAGAGGCCGGGCAGCTAGGGTGCGGTGCGTTTTGACAGGCGTCATGCTTGTTGTTGCGCGGTGAAGTTCAGTTTCGTGAGCGTTGGTTCATGCCGATAGCCCAGCCGAACATCCACCGCAGCAAAAGGAGCAACGCATCAGCGATCCCCGTACAAACGACCGTATACGAGTACCCGAGGTTCGCCTCGTGGGTCCGGCCGGTGAGCAGGTCGGCGTCGTGAGCATCGACGTCGCACTCAGACTCGCACAAGAGGCAGACCTTGACCTGGTTGAGGTGGCCCCGAACTCGAAGCCACCCGTCGCCAAGATCATGGACTACGGAAAGTTCAAGTACGAAGCCGCGCAGAAGGCCAAAGAGGCCAGGCGCAACCAGGCGAACACGATTCTCAAAGAGGTTCGTTTTCGTTTGAAGATCGATGTGCACGACTACGAGACCAAGCGCAAGCGCGCCGAAGGCTTTCTCAAGGCGGGTGACAAGGTCAAAGCCATGATCTTGTTCCGAGGCCGTGAGCAGTCGCGCCCAGACCAGGGGGTTCGCCTCCTGCAGAGATTTGCCGAAGATGTTTCGGAGTACGGTTCTGTCGAATCGAGCCCCACCATCGACGGTCGCAACATGGTCATGGTCATCGGCCCTCTGAAGAACAAAGCAGAGGCCAAGGCCGAGGCCAACGCCCACCGCGCCGCCGCAAAGCCCCCACGGGAGGCGCCCGTCACCCCCGCTGCCGAGGCAGCGCCGGTGGCGACTGCGACATCCGCGGACCCAGCGGCACCCGCCGAATAATCGCGGCGTTACCACACACCTGAAGTACCACCCAACGAGGAGAGAATTATGCCCAAGCAGAAAACCCATTCCGGGGCCAAGAAGCGGTTCAAGATCACCGGCTCCGGCAAGGTCATGAAGCAGCAGGCCGGCATGCGCCACAACCTTGAAGTGAAGTCGGGCCAGCGCAAGCGCCGCCTGAACACCGACCAGGTTCTTGCCCCGCAAGACGCCAAGGTCATCAAGAAGCTCCTCGGCCTCTAGAACTTACGACGACGACAAAGGACAGAACAGAAAATGGCAAGAGTAAAGAGGGCGGTCAACGCCCACAAGAAGCGTCGCGTAATTCTCGAACGCGCCGAGGGCTACCGCGGCCAGCGTTCGCGCCTCTACCGCAAGGCAAAAGAGCAGGTCACCCACTCGCTCGTCTACTCGTACCGCGACCGCCGTGCGCGCAAGGGTGACTTCCGTCGCCTCTGGATTCAGCGCATCAACGCCGCTGCCCGTCTCAACGGCCTCACCTACAACCGCCTCATCCAGGGTCTGAACCTGGCCGGTATCGAGGTAGACCGCCGCATTCTGGCCGACCTGGCCGTCACCGAGCCCGCTACTTTCGCGGCGCTCGTTGCCAGTGCTAAGGCTGCCCTGCCCGCCGACACGTCGGCGCCGAAGGCGAACGTAGCGTAACAACGACGCAGAAGTCTGCTTGACTTGGCACATGCTTGATAATCCGCGTTCACCGCGTGTTCGGGCCGTCGCCAAACTTGCCAAGAAGGGAGCCCGGTCTGAGACCGGGCTCTTTCTCTTGGAAGGCCCGCAGGCGGTCGCCGAGGCCCTGACGTTCAGCCCCCAACTCGTGGTCGAACTGTATGCCACCCCGACGGCGCTCGAACGTTACACCGACATCGCCCAAACGGCCGTCGACGCCGGCGTCGACGTCGAGTTCGTCTCCGAACACGTGCTCGAAGTCATGTCAGATACCGTGACCCCGCAGGGGTTCATCGCCGTCTGCCATCAGTTTCCGACGGCTGTCAAAGACATCTTCGCCGCGAAACCTCAGCTCATCGCCATTCTCGAAGAGGTTCGCGACCCGGGCAACGCGGGCACGATCATCCGGGCCGCCGATGCCGCCGGTGCCGACGCGGTGATTCTCACCGGCCGTTCGGTCGACCTCTACAATCCCAAGGTCGTGCGATCGACGACTGGCTCGCTGTTTCACTTGCCGGTAGCGATGGATGCGAGTCTTGCCGACGTGAAGATTCGCGCAATCGAGGCAGGTCTGCAGATTCTGGCCGCCGACATCAAGGGCGACGATCTGCTCGAGGTGCGGGCGAGCGGGCTTCTCGAGCAACCAACCGCGTGGCTGTTCGGCAATGAGGCTCGCGGTCTGACCGACGACCATCTCGCGTTGGCCGACCGAGCGATCTCGGTGCCGATTTACGGCAAGGCCGAGTCGATGAACCTCGCCACGGCGGCGTCGGTGTGTCTGTACGAAAGTGCATTCGCTCAACGCGGCACTCGTTCTGCACAGGGCGGCGATTAGCCGAACTGTGCACAGTGTGGCGCCTGCAGAAAGACCCCCGGCGTTCGTTGGCTAAGCTTGGTTCTTGTGTCTGATTCCAATTCTCTAGCCATTTCTGACGAGTCCGTCGCGGCCGCAGTGGCCGCCGCGCTCGCGGCGATCAATGCCGTGACCGATACGGCGTCGTTCAAGGCTGCCCGTACCGAGCACGCCGGCGAGGCGTCTACCCTTGCTCGCCTGAACGGATTGTTGCGCTCGCTGCCGAACTCCGAAAAGGCTGCTGCGGGTAAGCTCGTCGGCCAGGCCAGGGCCCGAGTGAATCAGGCGCTTGCGGCCAAAGAGGCTGACGTAGTTGCGCTTGAGAATGCGGCGCAATTGACGGCAGAGACGCTCGACGTGACGGCGTTGCCCGTGCGTAAGCGGCTCGGTGCCCGGCACCCGCTGTCGTTGCTGCAAGAGAAGGTCGGCGACATTTTCGTGAGCATGGGCTGGGAGGTCGCCGAGGGCCCCGAGCTCGAGAACGAGTGGTTCAACTTCGACGCGCTGAACTTCGACCCCGATCATCCGGCGCGCGCCATGCAAGACACGTTCTTCGTCGACCCTACCTCGTCGCACCTGCTGTTGCGCACACACACCTCGCCGGTACAGGTTCGCTCACTGCTCGAGCGCGAGTTGCCGGTGTACGTTATCGCCCCGGGGCGAACGTACCGAACCGATGAGCTCGACGCGACGCACACCCCGGTGTTCAGCCAGATCGAGGGCATCGCCGTCGACAAGGGCCTCACCATGGCACACCTGCGTGGCACCCTCGAACTGTTCGCCCGGCAGATGTTCGGCGACGAGGCCAAGATTCGGCTGCGCCCCAATTATTTTCCGTTCACGGAGCCCAGCGCCGAGATGGATGTCTGGCAGCCGCACGCGAAGGGCGGCGCCCGCTGGGTGGAGTGGGGCGGCTGCGGCATGGTCAACCCGAACGTGCTGCTCTCGGCGGGCATCGACCCCGACGAATATTCCGGTTTCGCCTTCGGCATGGGCATCGAACGCACGCTGCAGTTTCGCAACAACCTGAACGACATGCGTGACATGGTCGAGGGCGATATTCGCTTCAGTCAGCAGTTCGGAATGGTGGTTTAGTTCATGCGTATTCCCATCAGCTGGCTCGCCGAGTTCGTCGAACTCCCCGTTGGCACCACCGTTGCCGAGATTCATGCTGCGCTCGTGAGCGTCGGGCTCGAAGAAGAAGGCTCGCACGACTTCGACATCGAAGGCCCGGTGGTCGTCGGCGAGGTTCTCGAATTCACCGAAGAACCGCAGAGCAACGGCAAGACCATTCGGTGGTGCAGCGTGCGCGTCGCTGCCGTCGGCCAGAGTGGGGCCGACGGCGGGGCGGATGTTCGGGGCATCGTCTGTGGCGCCCACAACTTCTTCGCGGGTGACAAGGTCGTGGTGACGTTACCCGGCGCCATTCTGCCCGGCGACTTCGCTATTGCGGCCCGCAAAACCTACGGACACGTTTCAGACGGAATGATCGCGTCTGCTCGTGAACTCGGTCTCGGCGACGACCACGACGGCATTCTGCGCCTGTCGACGCTCGGGCTCGACCCCGCCGTGGGCACTGACGCGCTCGGTCTGCTCGGTCTCGATGACGCTGCCGTCGAGGTGAACGTCACGCCCGATCGCGGCTACGCTTTCTCGATTCGTGGCATCGCTAGGGAGTATGCGCACGCGACGGGCGCGGCCTTCCGTGACCCCGCGGCCGCACTGACCCTGCCGCCCGTTCTGGAGGGCTTCTCCGTAGCGATCGACGACCAGGCGCCCATTCGCGGGCGCGTGGGCGCAACCGTTTTCGTGACCCGAGTAGTTCGGGGGGTTGACGCGAGGGCGGCGAGCCCGGCCTGGATGGTGTCGCGGCTCAAACTGGCCGGCATCCGCTCGATCTCGCTCATTGTCGACATCACGAACTACGTCATGCTCGAACTCGGCCAGCCCATTCACGGCTACGACCTCGACAAGCTCAGCGGCGGTATCGTGGTGCGCCGCTCTCAGGCCGGCGAAACTCTCACGACGCTCGATGGGCAGACGCGACAACTCGACCCCGAAGACCTCGTCATCACCGACGACTCCGGCATCATCGGCCTCGCGGGCGTCATGGGCGGGTTCTCGACCGAGATCTCAGACGAGACGGTCAACGTTCTCGTCGAGGCCGCGAACTTCGACCCGACGAGCATTGCCCGCACCGCTCGCCGGCACAAGCTACCGAGCGAGGCTTCCAAGCGCTTCGAACGCGGCGTCGATCCTGAGGTCGCCGGTGCCGCCGCAGCGCGCGTTGTGCAGCTGCTCGAAGAACTTGCCGGTGGTCGTGCAGACGAACTCGGGTCTGGGTACCACGAGCACAGCCGACTCGAGCCGATCTTCTTGCCCGACGCCTACATCTCGGGGCTCGTCGGAGTGAACTACACCGATGACGAGATCACCTCGTCGCTCATCGAAATCGGGGCCACCCTCGAGTACGCCCGAGACGGGCTAGTGGTGACTCCGCCGTCGTGGCGGCCTGATCTCACCCACAAGTCGACGCTCGCCGAAGAAGTCGCGCGCATCGTGGGCTACTCGCGCATTCCGAGCGAGATTCCGGTTGCGCCTCCCGGTCGTGGCTACACCCGCGAGCAGTCGCTCCGCCGGCTCGCCGCCGAGACTCTCGCCGCGAGTGGTTCGACCGAGGTGCTGGCCTACCCGTTCGTGTCGAGCAATGCGAACGCCCTCTTCGGCTCTGCCGACGAGACGGCGGTCGCCGCGGTAAAGCTTGCCAACCCGCTCGACGCCGAGGTTCCCTACCTTCGTGCCACGCTGATACCCGGGCTGATCGACATAGCCCGGCGCAACCTGTCGCGCGGCCTCACCGACTTGGCTCTGTTCGAAATCGGCGCTGTCTTTCAACCCGAGACAGGCGTTGAATACGGCGTTCATGATGTGCCGCTCGGCGCCGCTCTGCCGGCTCCTGAGACTCTTGCGGCGCTCAACGCCAGCATTCCGCCGCAGCCCTGGCACGTGGGCCTGTTGTTTCTCGGTCACTCCGTCGACAAACAGCCGGGCCAGCCCGCCGTGAGCTTCGGTATCGCCGACGCACTCGATGCGGTTCGAGTTCTCGCGGCTGCTCTTGACGTGCCGCTGAGCATTCGCCAGGGTACACACAAAGCACTTCACCCCGGCAGAACGGCCGACATTTTCGTGCCGACGGGCGCTGGGGCCGCGGCCGTGCACGTTGGCGTCGTGGGCGAACTCTTGCCCTCGCTTGCCGACGAGTTCGACCTTCCTCGAGTTGTCGCGCTGGCTGAACTCGATCTGAGCGCGTTGATCGACCTCGCCGCCCGCAGTGTTCAGGCCACCCCGCTTGCGGGGTATCCGGCTGCGACCCAGGATGTGTCGCTCGTGGTGGCCGACTCGATCGCCGCGGCAGACGTGCTCGATGCCGTGCGGTGGGGCGCCGGTGAACTGCTGGAGAGCATCCGTCTCGTTGATGACTACCGAGGCGCCGGAATCGGCGCCGGGTTGAAGTCGCTCACTTTCGCGCTGAGATTTCGGGCCCCTGATCGCACTCTCACGGCGGCGGAGGCGAGTGACGCCCGCATCGCGGGTGCTGCCGAAGCCGAACGACGATACGGCGCGACCGTTCGCGAGTAACACTCGCGCGGTCGGTTGAGGGGCTTCAGGAGGCCGCAGTAGTGCCACACGACGAAAGGTAGATTTGAGGCATGTCTTATTCGGTAGCGGTAGCCGGCGCAAGCGGTTACGCAGGGGGCGAACTGCTGCGCCTGCTCGCCGGGCATGCAGAGTTCGACGTGCGAACGGTCACCGCCAACAACAACGCCGGCCAGCCGCTGGTTGCCGTGCACCCTCATCTGCGCTCGTACGCAGATCTCACTCTGAGCCCGACCACCACCGAAGCGCTCGCCGGTCACGACATCGTGTTTCTGGCACTTCCGCACGGTAAGTCGGGTGCCATCACCGAGACGCTCGACGCAGACACCCTCGTTGTTGACTGCGGCGCAGATCATCGCCTGACCGACGAGGCAGACTGGGCGAAGTTCTACGGCGGCGAGTTTTACGGCGCCTGGCCGTATGGGCTGCCCGAACTGCTCATCGAGAATCATGAAAAGCAGCGCTCGCGGCTCGCCGGCGTGAAACGAATCGCCGTTCCCGGTTGCAATGTGACGGCGATCAGCCTCGGTTTGGCGCCCGGGCTTCGAGCAGGCGTCATTCAGCCCGTCGACCTGGTCGCGGTGCTTGCAGTGGGCCCATCTGGTGCGGGTAAGGCTCTGCGCACCAACCTTCTGGCCTCAGAGATACTCGGTTCGGCAAGTGCCTACGGGGTCGGCGGCACGCACCGGCACAACCCCGAAATCGTGCAGAACCTTTCAGCGTCGGCCGGCGAGCTCGTTTCGGTATCGTTCACGCCGGTGCTCGTTCCCATGGCGCGGGGTATTCTCGCCACGTCGACCGCTCGCCTCGCGGCAGGCGTAACGGCGCACGACGTTCGGTCAGCCTGGGTCGACGCGTATGCCGACGAGCCATTCGTGCAGGTTCTGCTCGAAGGCAGTTTCCCGTCGGTTTCTGACGTCACTGGCGCCAACACGGCCCTGATCGGGCTCGCTGTCGACGAGGCCGCGGGCCGCGTGGTCACGATCACCGCCCTCGACAATCTCGTGAAAGGCACGGCCGGTGCCGCCATCCAATCGGCGAACATCGCACTGGGCCTGCCCGAAACCCTCGGCCTGCCCGTGAACGGCGTCGCCCCGTGATCGATTCTGGAGTTCAACTGTGAGTGTTACGGCCCCCGCCGGCTTTGAAGCGTCTGGCATCGCCCGCGGCCTGAAGTCGACGGGTGCCACCGACCTCGCTCTCGTTGTGAACCGAGGCCCGAGCAGCGCAGCTGCCGCCGTCTTCACCTCGAACAGGTGCAAGGCAAACCCGGTGCTGTGGTCTGAGCAGGTAATTCTCGACGGAGTAGTGTCGGCGGTCATCCTGAACTCGGGCGGAGCGAACTGTTACACCGGCGCGTTCGGCTTTCAGACGACGCACGCGACAGCCGAGGCCGTGGCCGAGACCCTCGGGGTGTCGGCGGGTGATGTGATCGTCTGCTCGACTGGCCTCATCGGCGTCGGCGACCAGACCTTTCGAGACAAAATCGTCGGCGGCGTGCCTGCGGTGGTCGAATCGCTTTCGTCTGACGGCGGCCTCGATGCCGCGCTCGCCATCATGACCACTGACACCAAACCGAAGCAGGCTGTCGCCTCGGGCAGTGGATGGTCGATCGGCGGTATGGCGAAAGGCGCGGGCATGCTCGCTCCTGGCCTCGCCACCATGCTCGTGGTGATCACCACCGACGCCGACCTGCCCTCAGCCGCACTTGACGCCGCACTTCGAGCCGCCACCCGCGTGACGTTCGACCGCGTCGACTCCGACGGGTGTATGTCGACGAACGACACCGTCACCTTGATGGCGAGCGGGGCATCCAAAATCACGCCCGACGTGACCGAATTCACCGCCGCACTGACGGCTCTCTGCCTCGAGCTCTCGTTGCAGTTGCAGTCTGACGCCGAAGGGGCCAGCCACGACATCACCATCGAGGTGATCAACGCTGCCAGCGAGTCTGACGCGGTGACAGTGGCGCGTGCGGTGTCGCGCAGCAACCTGTTCAAGGCGGCGATTTTCGGCAACGACCCCAACTGGGGGCGCGTTCTCGCAGCCGTCGGCACCACAGACGCCGAATTCGACCCGTACAACATCGACGTCACCATCAACGGCATCATGATCTGCAAGGCGGGAGAGCCGTTCGAAGACCGGGAGCTGATCGATCTGACCCCTCGCGCCGCTCACGTGCTGATCGACCTGCACATCGGCAGCGAATCAGCGGCCATTTACACCAACGACCTCACCCACGACTACGTGCACGAGAACAGTGCATACGCGAGCTGATGACTGACTCCACTCTCGACTTCGCGGCGGTCAAAGCCGCCACTCTCATCGAATCGCTGCCCTGGCTGAAGACGTTTCACGACCAGATCATGGTCATCAAGTTCGGCGGCAACGCCATGGTCGACCCCGAGTTGCAGCGTACGTTCGCCGAAGACATCGTCTACTTGCGCTATGCCGGCATCAAGCCAGTGGTGGTGCATGGGGGCGGGCCTCAAATCTCGAAGATGCTCGATCGACTGGGCATCGTGAGCGAGTTCCGCGGCGGCTATCGTGTCACCAGCCCTGAAGCGATGGACGTCGTGCGAATGGTGCTCACCGGTCAGATCAGTCGCGACATCGTCAGCCACATCAACGAACACGGCCCGCTCGCGACCGCGCTCTCGGGCGAAGACGCCGGACTGTTCGAAGGTCAGCGCCGTCAGATCGAGATCGATGGTGTGACCGTCGATCTCGGGCTCGTCGGTGATGTCGTGGGCGTGAACCCCGAGGCTGTCTTCGAACATCTCGCGGCCGGCCGAATTCCCGTGATCTCCTCGATCGCTCCCGATCGGCACGAACCGGGGCAGGTGCTGAATATCAACGCCGATGCCGCCGCCGCTGCGCTCGCCGTGGCACTCGGGGCCGCAAAGCTCGTCATTCTGACCGACGTAGCGGGCCTCTATTCCGACTGGCCGAACCGCGACTCGCTCGTCTCGGTCATCGGTGCAGAGTCGCTGCGTACGCTCTTGCCAACGCTCGAGTCGGGAATGATTCCGAAAATGGCGGCCTGCCTCGAAGCAGTCGACGGGGGCGTGCCCAAGGCCGCAATCATCGACGGCCGCACCCCGCACTCGATTCTGCTCGAGGTCTTCACCCAGAGCGGCATCGGCACCGAGGTCGTCGAGGCCGATACAACAGGCGCAGCCGACACAGCACGCGCAGCAGACACAACACGCGCAGCCGACACAACACGGGCAGCAGACACAACACGTGCAGAGGAGAAGTCGTGACCACCGAATCGACACGTCAAGAAGCCAGCTGGGTCGACACCTTTAACGAGTCGATGATGCGAACCATGGGCCAGCCGCTCGCCCTGCTCACGCACGGTCGCGGCGCGTTCGTGTGGGATGAGAATGAGAAGGAGTACCTCGACTTTCTCGCCGGAATCGCTGTCAACTCACTCGGTCACGCGCATCCCGTGGTCATCGAAGCCGTCACGCGCCAGGTCAGCACCCTCGCCCACGTCTCCAACTACTTCTCGACCAGGCCGCAGCTCGCCTTGGCCGAGCGTCTGAAACGCATCACGGGCGCAGGCGCCGAGGGGCGCGCGTACTTCTGCAACTCGGGGGCAGAGGCCAACGAGGCGGCGTTCAAGCTCGCCCGCCTGAACAGCTCGCCAACTCGCTCGAAAATCGTCTCGCTGAAGAACTCGTTTCACGGCCGAACCATGGGCGCTCTCGCTCTCACGGGCAAAAGCGATATGCAGGCGCCGTTTCAGCCGATGCCCGGGGGAGTCGTACACATCGACTCCACGATCGAAGCACTCGAGGCGACCATCGACGACTCGGTTGCCGCTCTCTTTCTCGAACCGATCAAGGGCGAAGCCGGGGTCATCGACCTGCCGGCGGGGTACCTCGCGCGAGCTCGCGAACTCACCGAGCAGCACGGGGTGCTACTGATTCTCGATGAGATTCAGACCGGCGTGGGTCGCACCGGCCGATGGTTCGCGTACGAACACGACAACATCAAGCCCGATGCCGTCACCATTGCCAAAGGCATGGCCGGGGGCATCCCCATCGGGTCGCTTGTCACGTTCGGCTGGGCATCTGAGCTCTTTCAGCGCGGGATGCACGGCAGCACTTTCGGCGGCAACCCGCTGGCAACCGCAACTGCAAACGCCGTGCTCGCCGAGATCGAAGAGTCAGATCTCGTCGACAACGCCCAGCGCAAAGGCATTGCCTTGCACGAACGAATTGCGGCCCTGCAGTCGCCGCTGATCGCCGACATTCGAGGTAAGGGCCTGCTGATCGGCCTCGGGCTGAGCGAACCCATCGCGCTGAAGCTGGCGGCAGCCGCGATGGATGCCGGGCTCATCATCAACGCAGCGAACGAGTCGAGCATTCGCATGGCACCCCCGCTGATCATCCGCGACCTCGAGGTCGACGTCTTCATCACGCGGTTCAGCGAGGCTCTCACGGCTGTCGGCTACCCGCCTGCGCCGCCACTATCCTTGTAGTTTCTGCACGCCCCGTTCATCCATCTTTACCTGAAGGCCCCGATGACCCGCCATTTTCTTCGTGACGACGACCTGACGCCTGCCGAACAGGCCGACATTCTCGACCTGGCGGCAGAGCTCAAGCGCGACCGATTCGGCTCCAAGCCGCTCGCCGGGCCGCAGACGGTCGCCGTGATCTTCGACAAGTCGTCGACGCGCACACGCGTGTCGTTCGCGGTGGGAATTGCCGATCTGGGCGGTAGCCCGCTTATCATCAGCACGGCCAACAGCCAGCTGAGCGGCAAAGAGACCGCCTCAGACACCGCGCGAGTTCTCGAACGCCAGGTCGCCGCGATCGTCTGGCGCACCTATGCGCAATCCGGTCTCCAAGAGATGGCCCTCGGCACGACCGTGCCCGTCGTGAACGCGCTTTCTGACGAATTTCACCCCTGCCAGCTGCTCGCCGACCTGCTCACCATTCGCGAGCACCGCGGCGAACTCGCCGGTCTCACGGTCACCTTCCTCGGTGACGGCGCGAGCAACATGGGTCAGTCGTACCTGCTCGCCTGCGCCACGGCCGGAATGCACGTGCGCGTCGCTGCCCCCGCGACCTACGCGCCCGACAAGGCCGTCGTGGCGGATGCTCAGGCGATCGCCGCGCGAACCGGCGGTTCGGCCACCGTGCTGACAGACCCGGTCGAGGCCGTGACCGGCGCGGACATCGTGGTCACCGATACGTGGGTCTCAATGGGCAAAGAAGACGAGAAGGCGGCGCGCGTCAAGGTGTTCGGCGGCTACCAGGTCGATCAGGCGCTGATGGCACACGCCAAGCCCGACGCCCTTTTTCTGCACTGCCTGCCGGCCGATCGCGGCTACGAAGTGGCAGCCGATGTCATCGATGGCCCGCAGAGCGTGATCTGGGATGAGGCCGAGAACCGACTGCACGCCCAAAAGGCGCTTCTGGTCTGGCTCCTTCGTCAGCAGTAGCCCGCAGCATCGGGCGAGCGGCGACCGGCACGGGGTGCCTCAGGTGCCCAGACTAAACTCGAATCACGAACCAAAGGAGAAAAAGTGGCGGAACGCGTTGTGCTCGCATATTCAGGCGGTCTCGACACCTCGGTGGGCATCGGCTGGCTGAAAGACGCGACGGGCAAAGACGTCGTTGCGCTCGCCGTCGACGTCGGTCAAGAGGGCGAAGACATGGAGGTCATCCGCCAGCGCGCACTCGACTGCGGCGCGGTCGAAGCCGTGGTCGTCGACGCCCGCGATGAGTTCGCCAACGACTACCTGATGCCTGCTCTCAAGGCCAACGCGCTCTATCAGAAGCGTTACCCCCTCGTTTCTGCGCTCAGCCGCCCCCTCATTGCCAAGCACCTTGCGTCGACCGCCATCGCCCTCGGCGCCGACAGTGTGGCTCACGGATGCACGGGCAAAGGCAACGACCAGGTTCGCTTCGAGGCGGCCGTAGCCGCCCTCGCCCCCGACCTCATCTCCTTGGCCCCGGTGCGTGACTTCGCCCTCACCCGCGACAAGGCCATCATCTACGCGGCCGAGCACAACCTGCCCATCGTGCAGTCGAAGAAGAGCCCGTACTCCATCGACCAGAACGTCTGGGGCCGCGCGGTCGAGACCGGGTTCCTCGAAGACCCGTGGAACGCGCCCATCGAAGACCTCTACACCTACTCGCAAGACCCGGCCATCCCGCGCGAAGCGACCGAGGTCACCATCTCGTTCACCGAGGGCATCCCCACCGCCATCGACGGCAAGCCGGTCACCCCGCTCGAAGCCGTCGTGCTGCTGAACAAGCTCGCGGGCGACCAGGGCGTGGGCCGCATCGACATCGTCGAAGACCGCCTCGTGGGCATTAAGAGCCGCGAAGTCTACGAATCTCCGGCCGGCATCGCGCTCATCGCCGCCCACGAAGAACTCGAGAACCTCACGCTCGAACGCGACCTCGGCCGCTACAAGCGGGGCGTCGAGAGCAAGTGGTCTGAGCTCGTTTACGACGGCCTCTGGTTCTCGGGGCTCAAGCGCTCGCTCGACGTCTTCATCGACGACACGCAACGTTATGTCTCGGGCGACATTCGCCTCAACCTGCACGCTGGCAAAGCAACAGTCACTGGCCGCAGAAGCGAGCAGAGCTTGTACGACTTCGATCTCGCCACCTACGACACCGGCGACAGTTTCGACCAGAGTCAGGCCAAGGGGTTCATTGAGATCTGGTCGCTGCCGAGCAAGATCTCGGCACGCCGCGACCTCGCTGCCGGCGGTTCGATCGAGGCGTAAGTCACGCTCATGCCAGAAAGCACCGATCCCGAAGCTAACCCCCAGCCGCCCGGCGACATCTCGGGTGGCGCTTCGTCGACCAGCCGGGCCGGCGAAGCCGGGGCGCTCTGGGGCGGCCGTTTCAGCAGCGGCCCGTCACCCGAGCTGCAAGCACTGAGCAAATCGACTCAGTTCGATTGGCAGCTCTGGCCCTACGACATCGCGGGCTCTCGGGCTCACGCCACGGCTCTCACGTCGGCCGGCTATCTGACTGATGTCGAACTCGGGCAGATGCTCGAGGCGTTAGATCGCCTCGCTGCGTCGATCGAAGCAGGTGCGTTCAGCGCGGCCGAAAGCGACGAAGACGTGCATTCTGCGCTCGAACGAGGTCTCATCATCGAGGCCGGCGCCGAGCTCGGCGGCAAGCTGCGCGCTGGCCGCAGCCGCAACGACCAGATCGCCACCCTCATTCGGCTCTACCTGCTCGACCACTCTCGCCTCATCGCGCACCTCGTCGTGCAGCTGATCGACGCCATCGCTTCACAGGCTTCGGCGCACCCGGATGCCCCGATGCCAGGTCGCACGCACCTGCAGCATGCGCAGCCGGTGTTACTCTCCCATCACCTCTTGGCGCACGCGTGGCCGTTGGTGCGAGATCTCGAACGTTTGCGAGATTGGACGAGCCGGGCATCCGCTTCGCCCTACGGAGCAGGGGCACTCGCCGGCAGTTCGCTCGGCCTCGACCCCGCTCTCGTAGCCCGGGAGCTGGGCCTCGCAGGCGGCCCGATGCCCAACTCTATCGATGCCACGGCCAGCCGAGACGTCGTGGCCGAGTTCGCCTTCATCGAGAGCCTCATCGGCATCAACCTCTCGCGCTTCGCTGAAGAGATCATCGTGTGGGCGACGCGCGAGTTCGGCTTCGTGAAGCTGCACGACGGATACTCGACGGGCTCGTCGATCATGCCGCAGAAGAAGAACCCCGACATCGCTGAGTTGGCCAGGGGCAAGTCGGGCCGCCTGATCGGCAATCTGATGGGATTGCTCGCAACCCTCAAAGGCCTGCCGCTCGCCTACAACCGCGACCTGCAAGAAGACAAAGAGCCGGTCTTCGATTCGACCACGCAACTCGAGGTGCTGCTGCCGGCCTTCACTGGCATGGTTGCCTCACTGACGTTCAACACCGAGCGCCTGGCCGAACTCGCGCCCCAAGGTTTCTCGCTCGCGACCGACGTCGCAGAGTGGCTGGTCAAACAGGGAGTCGCTTTTCGAGACGCCCACGAAATCAGCGGCGACCTCGTGCGCTTCTGCGAAGAGCACGGTCTTGAATTGCACGAGCCCACCGACGAGCAGCTTCTGTCGGTCTCACCGCTCCTGACCCCTGACGTTCGAACGGTTGTCACCGTCACCGGTTCCATTGCGAGCCGTGACGGCATTGGCGGTACCGCTGGCGTGCGAGTTGACGATCAGCTCGCGAGCCTCACCCAGCAGGTTCGCCTGCTGCAGAATTCATTACTCACACATCCAGGGGAACCCTCGTGACACTCAGCAGCCAGAACCTGCCCGAGCCCATCGGCCCGAAAGGCCCGAACGGCAAGAAACCCAAGCTCGACCGTGACATTCGTAACCACCCCGACTACAAAACGCCGTGGTGGCGTAAGCCCATGAAGAACTGGTTGTACTGGACGGTCTTCGCCGGTGCGGCCATCGTCGTTGCGGCAGCAATCATCATCACCCTCTCGCTCGGTGTCAAACTCTTCTGACCCGCCAGCGAGTGGGCCGACTGGGGGCGACCCCCTCGCGGCCGACCCGCGCGAGCTCTTCGCACGACCGTCTGTCGAAGTCGCACCACTGCTGCTCGGCGGCATCCTGAGCCGAACGTCGCCCGAGGGTACGACGTCGCTGCGCATCACCGAGGTGGAGGCCTACCTCGGTGTGGGTGAAGACCCGGGATCGCACTCGTTTCGGGGCGAGACCCGCTCGAACGCGGTGATGTTCGGCGAGCCGTTTCATCTGTACACCTACTTCACCTACGGAATGCACACCTGCGCGAACGTGGTCTGCTCGCCGGCAGGCACGGCCAGCGGAATCCTCTTGCGCGCCGGCGAAATCGTCGAAGGCCTCGACCTCGCTCAAGAGCGTCGGGGCCTGAGCGTTCCCACCCGAGACCTCGCCCGTGGGCCTGCTCGCCTCACGAAGGCCCTCGCCATTCCGCTCTCCGATGGCGGTGCAGACCTCGCCCACGAACCCTACGAGCTGCGGATGCCCGACCACCCTTCGCCGTACGAAACCAGCCCCCGCACCGGCCTCAGCGGCCCCGGCGGCACTCCCACGTACCCCTGGCGTTTCTTCATTCCAGGCGACCCCACCGTTTCGCCCTACAAACGCCACCCCAAACTGCCCCCTTTCACCTCACCCGCCTAACTCGGTCGGTCGCCCCTTTGTGCTGGTCGATGCGCTCGCTGGTACTCTGGCCGAGTGTCTCAGCCAGCTCAGGTAGCTCTCGCTACCCAACAGAACGATCCGTCTTTCGTCTCCGTGTGGGATGAACTGAAGTGGCGCGGGCTCATTCACGTCTCCACTGACGAGGCAGAACTCAAAACCCTGCTCGACGGCGACCCCATCACGTTCTACTGCGGATTCGACCCCACGGCACCGAGCCTGCACCTCGGCAATCTCGTGCAGTTGCTCGTGATGCGTCGGCTCCAGCTCGCAGGTCACAACGCTCTCGCCCTCGTCGGCGGCTCGACGGGTCTCATCGGAGACCCCCGCCCGACCGCCGAACGCACCCTGACCCCGCGCGAGACCGTCGCCGAGTGGGTGGGCTACCTCCAAAACCAGGTCTCCCGGTTCTTGAGTTTCGAGGGAGACAACCCGGCGAGGCTGGTCAACAACCTCGACTGGACAGCCCCGCTCAGCGCCATCGACTTCTTGCGAGACATCGGCAAATACTTTCGCGTAGGCACCATGCTCAAGAAAGACGCGGTGAGCGCCCGGCTCAACTCCGATTCGGGCATCAGCTACACCGAGTTCAGCTACCAGATCTTGCAGGGCCTCGATTACCTCGAGCTGTTTCGCAGTTACGGGTGTGTGCTGCAGACCGGGGGTAGCGACCAATGGGGCAATCTGACCAGTGGCACCGATCTGATTCGCCGGGCCGAGCAGGCAACGGTGCACGCTATCGGTACCCCGCTCATCACCAACTCCGATGGCACCAAATTCGGTAAGAGCGAAGGCAACGCGGTGTGGCTGGATGATCAGCTCACCAGCCCCTACGCCTTCTACCAGTTCTGGCTCAACACCGACGATGCCGACGTCATCGAACGGCTGAAGATCTTCACGTTCTTGAGTCGAAGCGAACTGGAACGGCTCGAGGCGGCGGTAGCCGCAGAACCATTCCGCCGCGAAGCCCAGCGCACTCTCGCCTACGAGGTGACGGCGCTCGTGCACGGCGCCGAGGCGACGGATGCTGCCATCGCCGCTGCGGCAGCCCTCTTCGGCCAGGGTGACCTGGCAACTCTTCCCGAACTCACGCTCCGGCAGGCGCTGGGTGAACTGACGACGCTCGAGCGGCCGTCAACGACTCCAGTACTGCAGCTCCTGGTCGATACCGAACTGGTCGCGAGCCTCAGCGAAGCACGGCGTGCTTTGGCTCAGGGTGGTGTGTACGTGAATAACGTCAAGCTCGACAATGATCAGTTGACCGCCGCCGACGTAGCTCTTGCTGGCGGAATCGTCGTTCTTCGCCGGGGCAAGAAGGCTTTGGCCGGCGTCTTCACTCAATGATTTCCGCATGTTCCCGGGCGACACGCCCGGGAGGTGCGCGTAACTTGCCAGCCATGAAACATGACCGTAATGTTGTCTCTTGTCACCCCAAAGGTTCGGAAAGCGGAAGAGCTTACCGGCCTCAAGCGGGGCCATCAGTACTTGCAAAGAAAACCTCGATTCGCTGTGTTGTCAAACACTCTGACTCTGAGAGTTTGGGCTTTGCTCGTCAGATGTAGATGTACAGTAGTGAAGTTGCCCCTTTCGGCTCCCGACTTCGTGTCGGACAAGTTGGTTGGGTGCGTCCGATCTTTGAGAACTCAACAGCGTGCACATTGTCAAATGCCAATTTCCCGTAATCGTCTTTTGGATGGTTTGGGTTCCTTTGGGAAATGAAATTAGCGACCATTCTTTCGGGGGTGGTTGCGGACAAGCAAGTCAGTAATGATTTGTTCTGTCAGCATCAAACTTGTCATACCGGCCATCGATTCCCGTTGGTGGTGTGGCGCGTAAGCATTTACGGAGAGTTTGATCCTGGCTCAGGACGAACGCTGGCGGCGTGCTTAACACATGCAAGTCGAACGATGATGCTAGCTTGCTAGCGGATTAGTGGCGAACGGGTGAGTAACA
>NZ_BMGP01000009.1 GCF_014640255.1 Subtercola lobariae
CTGGCAACTATCGACGAGCCTGCACACCGAACTTGCCCTGGACGCCCTGGAAATGGGCATCTGGACCAGGCAGCGGGCCGGACGTGACTTGTCGAATCTGATCCATCATTCCGATCGTGGGGTGCAATATCGGGCGATTCGGTACACCGAACGCCTCGCCGACGCCGATGCTGTCGCGTCGGTAGGCTCAAAGGGCGACAGCTACGACAACGCGATGGCCGAGGCGTTCAACTCGCTATTCAAAGCAGAACTGATCCGCAACCGAGGCCCATGGAAAGGCATCGACGACCTCGAAATCGCTGTCGCCGAGTACATCGACTGGTTCAACCACCGCCGCCTCCACGGCGAGCTCGGCCACATCCCACCCATCGAGAAAGAGAACGCCTACTACTCACAAACCCCCGTCCCTCGACCGAGAGAACGGGTCAACTAGAGCCCCCACCAAACCCGGGGCTAGACAGTCGTGGATGCACTCGGCTTTGTAGAGGCCGTTGATCGTCACCATCAGGACGTTATCGTACGCGTCACCGACAGCCCCGATCGAGGGCGCGATGCCGTCGAGGGCGAGTTTTTCGGTGTAGGTGCCAGCTGTGTCACGCGATCGCAATGACCAACTAGTGAAGTCTGTCGTCGCATCCTGAGTTAATATGGTGCAAACGCTTGAGGCATATTTGCGCTGGGAGTGGATATTCTGTCAAGTGAATTCAAGACGCAAGGTCAAGCGCGTACCGCGCGACCTGCATCTCCGAAGGCCGACCCATTGGCGGCTGCTGCTCCCTGCGGATCCGCTATTTTGTCTGTCAAGGTTTCGGAAGCAAGGCTGCAGGATTCTTTCCCGGCCCGACGCCGATCATGAGGGCGACCTCCACGGCGGCTGCGCCTTGCAGCGTTCTTCGAGGTCCGATAACCACAGCCGCCCCCGCGTCCGCGTATTCGTCGGCAGGTGAGGCCAGGGCTTATTCGCTTCACCTCGGGTGTTAGGTTGTGGAGCAGACACTACTGCCTCGGGCCGTGGCCCGTCGACGGTGGCTACGGTCATGAACCCAATTTTCCGGAGGAGACCACAGCCGGTATTCGCGAGTAAAGGGTGTCGTCAAGCCAGTCGAACATGCGTTGCGCGGTCAGGGAACGGGCCATGGGCTGGCAGTGTCCGTTGGCGCCTTCTGCTTCGGTGAAGTGCACGATGGTTGACACGGAGGGGGTGAGGGTGGCGAGTTGCTCTGCCTGCCCGGGCCAGAATTGCTCGCCTTGGGGGTCGGTGATCAGCAGCGGTGTCGTGATTCGGGATGCGATGTCAGCGATGGTGCATGCGCGAACAGCGTTGATGGTCTCGGCGTAGCCGGTGGCGCCATAGGGGCGGGCGCGGAACTGCCAGGTACGGGCAGTTGCCGGCGAGAGTTTCATTGCTATGCCCATCTCGGTGTCAAACCTTGCATTCTTTCCGTCGTCGATGAGCTTCATGAGCGATTTCGGAAGTTGGCTGACCCACGATGTCGATACATCGACTAGGCCAGGGTCGGTGATTGCGGCCGCGTAGCGGTGCTCGAATGCAAGTGCGCGGGCGACCCAGAAGCTGCCTTGGCTGATTCCGTAAAGGCCGATTCGGGCGGGGTCTACCCCTTTCTGGCGGGAGACGAAGTCGTAGACGGGGGTGAGGATGTTTTCCCAGTCGGGGCGGAACGGGATGTTGCGTTCGAAGAGTTGCGATTGCTGGCCTGGTCCGTCGAACACGAGTACGTTGTAGCCGCGTTTCAGCGCGGGGGCTACGCAGGCGGCCCACAGCCCGGCGAGTGATCCGTCGCTTCCGTTCACGGCCACGAGCGTGACCCCGTTCGCGCCGAGGTCTGTGGTCGGCCGAAAGAAGTATCCGGGGAGGGAGCTGAGTTCGAATGGAATATCAACATGGGATGCTCGCGCCATGGCGGTGAGCGAGACGAACGACTCCCAGGAGGCTCGCTGCTTGCGGAAGGTCGGAACGAGGTCGCTGGAGTCGGGGAGGGCGCTGGTGGCGTTGACAGCGACACTGTAATACGCCGAGGCGCGCAGGTACGCCTCGGCTGCGCTGACCCGATGTCCCGCGGCTTCGGCGGTAGCTGCGGTTTCGGCCGTTCGCTCGGCGAGGGAGTTCCAGGCGGTGAACCAGGCTTCGTGGTCGTTTTTGCCGATGTGGGCGGTGGCGGCGAGTACCTCGCCGATGTCGGCTGCGCCTTCGACAGCGTGGCCGAGCGCGGTACGGATCTCGAAGTCGTGGTCGGGGTTCGTTGAGAAGAGCGGGATGGTGTCGTGCGTGGTCATGGTCGATGCTTTCTTCGTCGTGGTTCAGTGGCCGACGGCTCGGGGGTGGTGTTCGCGGAAATGGTGCGTTTGGTGTACTTCACGGTGCTGATAATTGCGAAGATCGGAAGTCCCCAGTTCAGGGCGGCGAGGAGTGGGAAGAGAGTGAAGGGCACGAGTCACAGGATGATCTTGAGCGGATTCATGATGGTTGACGTTTCCGTGCACGGACTGGGTGGTTCAGGCGGCCATGGTCTGACGCTCGGGTACCGCGTCGGTTGCGCTGGGCTGCGAGCGGCGGGCACCGGAGTGCCAGATCACGAGGGCAAGACCGACCGCAGAGATTGCGATGTCCATGACCAGCAGCAGTCCGGTGTTGTTGGCCGCGTAATCGTGATTGACGATCGTCTGGTAGATGTGCCCACCGGCAGCGCCGAAGCCGAAGATGGCCTGCGCAATAACGAGGGCGACTTTGCCGCGGAAAGTGGAATTCTTTTTCGACAGAATGATCGCCATCACGCCGAACGCGAGGCTGGAGATCGCGAGCTCCAATTGAAACGGGCTCTGCGCCCATCCGATGGTCTTGGCCGCGTAGTCACCGAACACGGAGTGCATGATGAAGTTCACCACCTGGCCGATACCGACGGCCCAGAGCACGAACGAGTTGAGGTACGTGCCGCTGACGAAGCTCGGGCTGCGGTGGCCGCGGCGGGCGAGCACCTTGACGGTCGCGACGATGAGGCCGATGACGAAGAAGGTCGTCATGTAGTTGCCAATAAGTGCGGCGATGATGTGACTGATCATGGTTCTGGTCCTCTCGAGGATGAATTCTTGCGATGAACTCAGCCTCTCGAGAAACTCACCCGGCACGACTGTGCAAAGTGCACAGGTCGCACCTGTACACTCGCTTCGTGCGCTGCAGACGGAGTCAGACGCTGTTCTGCCGCGCTGCGGCGATGAGTTCGTGACGCGAGTTCGTACCCGTCTTCGCGTAGATGCGAGACAAGTGGAACGACACGGTCGATCGCGTGATGAACAGTTCCTTCGCCACCTGTGTGTAACTCAAGCCTTCAAGGATGAGAGCAGCTACTTCACGCTCGCGCTCGCTGAGCACCGAGAGCAGGGAGTTCTCCGGCTCTGACTCCATCGCGCTGTTCGGCTCGTCGCGGAGGCTCTTAGCGAGGTGGTCAGCGCCGAGAGCACGCAGAACCGAAGCCGCGTGCATCCGTCTCGCCGATCGCTCGGGCTCGGTGACGGTGCGCTGCGCCACGTCGACCTGCAGAAGAGCGTTCAATACCGGTAACGAAAGCCCCGCACGCGCGAGTTCTGCGAGACGAATCGTTGCGATGGGTGAGGTGTCGACGCGTGCCTCGAGCCAGTCGGCGATATCACTCGACCAGGGCGGCGGGTCGACGGTGCGCAAAAGCTCGGCCCAGCGAATCGCGGCTTCAGGATGCCCCGCCCAACCCGCGCCAATCGCCTGTGCGACGTACCACAGGTGAGGTACTTGCTCGTCTGCCCAGTCATCCGGCGACCCCAAGTCTCTGATTCGGCCTTCCAGCCAGTCAGTCTGATCGGTGAGGCTGCCGACGAAGAACAGCGTCAGCACGTCGACGATGTCACCGGCGTGCACCGCCGCCGGCTGGGGGCCGTGGATTCGGATGCGGCGTGCCTCGCCGAGAGCCGCGCGTGCCCGATCCGGATCGCCAGCGATCACACCCGCAAGTGGCTCGATGGCCGCGCTGAGCGGAGCAGCGTAGAGGGGCCGGTCTCCTCGCGACAGATCGATCATCATCTCAGCACGCGGCCACTGACCGTTGACGAAGTAAGCGAAGCCCTGCAGGGCGTGAAACACCCCATCGGCGAATTCCATCTGCCCGGCCCCGAATCGCGAGGTCACCAACGTGAGGTCACCGATGGCTTCATTCGGCATCCCGGTCAGCGACATCACCGCGCCCCTCCACGCCAACGCGATCACCCCTTGCGGTGACGAGGCCAGTTGCGCCCGATCGACCGAAAGCAGGCCGGGAATCGACATGCGCTGCTCAACCGGAGCCACCCGCTGCGCAGCCTGCCCCCGAGCGATCACCGCATACCCGCGCACCGCCGCATCCGTCACCGAACCAGTCTCGGCGATATCCAGATCGTGCAGGGCTGCCGCCGCCGACCGACCGGCAGCGACAAGCGACCAGGCTCGCATGACCCGGGCACGGTAGGCGGCGAGCGGGTCGAGCGAATCCAAATCGGGATCCGTCAGACTGGTCAGGATGTCGCTGGCCTCGACGAACCGCCTCTGAGCTGCGAGCTTCGAGCCGACAACGAGCCGTGCGCGAGTACTCAACCCGACGTCTCGTTCATCAACACTAAGGTCGTCGAGATCGAGGGCGAAGATCGACTCGAGATCCGCATCGAGAATGAGACCACCCCTCTCATCAGGATCAGAGCTGAGCTGAGCCGCCTGACGGCGGAAGCGGGCCGCCTCGCGGTAGCGCCCGGCCTCGTGAAGGGCATCCGCGAAGGCGCCCAGGTCGGCCGCAAGACCGTCGTCGGCTGAGCGCGCGGCTGCCACCCGATGCCGAAGACGCTCGCCTGGAGAGGTCAGGCGGGCGGCGGCGATCGCATGCATACGCTCCCTTGTTGCCGGAGGGATGTTGTCATAGACCGCGGCCTGAACAACGCCATGAAAGATTCGCGCACGAGCCGCCGGAGAGGCGCGGTCGATGACCACTAGTCCTTGCTTGGCAAGGATGTCGAGTGCGGTGGTCACGTCAGAAACGTCGGCGACGGCACTCAAAATGAACGGCTCCGCACCATCCACACCGATCACGGCGATCGCACTCAACGTCGCGACCGCCGCAGGGTCGAGGCGTGACAACCTCTCTCCCATCGTCGCGACAAGCTCCTGACTCGCCGGCAGTTCATGTCTCTCAGCGAGAAGTTCTAGATCTGCGATCGCATATTCGTGCAGCAGCGAGCGAATGAACAACGGACTGCCACCGGTGTGCACCCTCAGTCTTTTGGCCAACGACAGAGGTGCTTCGGGCGTGGATTCGTGAAGCAAAGCCAACGTCTCTTCATCGTCAAGCCCTGCGAGAACGACACGCACAACAGAGGGAACGTCACGCAACCGAGTCACCCAACGGGCATGCCTAGATCCGATCGGACGGTGACCGGCGACCACGAGCACTCGGTCGCCTGCCATTCGTTCCATCAGCACGCCGACCGCGTCGAGCGATTCGGGGTCGGCCCACTGGAGATCATCCAGCACCACAATCACCGGGCCTGTACCGGGCAAAGTATCGAGATGAGCGCCGAGAGCCCGCGACGCACTCAGGGCATTGGAACTCAGACCGGCGACGGGAACACCGAGCTGCTGGAGCAGACTCAGCGGGTCGCTTTGGGTATCTTCGTACGCTGTGGCGCGCAGCACTCGATCGGCCGAAAAACGTCTGGCGACCTCACGTGCGAGATATGTCTTGCCAAAGCCCGCGTGACCCTCGAGATCAAGCACCGTCGGAGTCCCGGACTCAGCCAAGGTGATGGCGTGCGCCACCTCTGCCTGAACATCCATCGACCCGGTCACGATCGCCATCCTTCTCTATCTGACCTGTGAACGCACCGCTCGGAAGGTCGCCATTGTCGTTTTCAAAGACGTCCAACGCTCGCCAACCCTCGATGACACCGGGTCCGACCTGAAGTCACTCTTTCCGGCCACCAAAGGTTACGCCCACTACGCATTCATTGACTACGCCAAACTCACGATCATCGGTGTCATGCTGGCGTGCCTCGCATGGCCACTCGTCACGCTCCTCAGCAGCCGGGCCAGACGCCTGTACTTCTGGCTCGCTGTCCTCGTGACCATTGTCGGCCTGAAGCCCGACGCCTGGGTCCTCTACAAGGGGCAGCCGGCTGCCGCGGTGTTCATTCTGGTGCTCATGCACCTGCGTCGATACCAAACCTGACGCCGGAATGTTTCGGCAGGACCGATGCGTCGGATGCTCCCGAGAAGGACCTGGTACACATGTCTGAGTGGCTGCACAGAACAATGAGTTCGGCGCGTGCAGCCAATAGCATGGAGGCGCTCGAGGATCGCAGCTTCGGGAAGCGACTATGCGTGCGAGAGCACACCGCATGGGGACGTATGGGGCGTAAACAGCACAGGTCGGCACGATCGAGGTTCTTCGACTCATCCGGCCCGGTGTTCGTTCCGATCAGCAACGATCACGGTCATGTCCTCGGGATCGTTGACGCCCTCGAATCGTTCGGCGGGCACCCTTACGCCAGGATCTACCGGGACAGGCTAGGTCCTCGCAGGACAACTGTGGTGAGTCTCCGGTTCGGTATGTACCGGGCGAAGATCGGGAAACTTTTACCCGAGGTCGCTGCCAGAGTCCGGGTGCCGGTGTTCTGGAACTCGCTCCGCAATCGGGCGATCAGCGTCCCGGCCCGCATCGAGACCGACCCCACGTCACCGGAATGCCTTGGAGTGTGGAGCAACACCAGACCAGACCCCCGTTGAGCGAGCATCGAGCCAATCAGAGTCTGAATGATCTCATCAGGGTGGGCTGCCCCCCGGGCACAGATATCGACGATATATAACGCACCCGGCGAGGTGTCCGTGAGCGGTGTTCTGCAGCCCACCGGTCACGGTCCGTCAAGACGTGTTCCCGCTCGCGACAGCGGTACGGCACGCACGCAGGGCTGGTTTGATCCGGACGGACAGCTTTCGCGGCGGCGCAAGTAGTGAGGTCGGTCCGCGAGACAATGTCTCGTGCTTGCACGAACTCGCTCCCGGGCACGAGGTCAGCTTAGTGGCGTCGGCCGAAATCGAAGAAGGCATCACATATGCGAGAGCTGTCGAACGGTGCAGTTTCCAGGCCTCACCCGTTCACGCTGACGACTTCCCGGCGGCAGGGGCGGATCCTGTGCCTTGCCGATGGTGCGCCGTTCGTGGGTGACCCGATGTTCGACGTCATCGACGCGATTACAATGCGGGGGAGCGAACTTCCGCGGCGGTACTGATGTGTTCAGGGTGTCAGGGTTGAGCCCGGCATGCTGTGCGTGCTCCAACGGGCTTGGTCGTTGAATACTGATTCTTCGGTTTCTGGGTGACGGCGTCTTTGTGGCGAATGCCTGATAGTCCTCTTGTCTCAGATGATCTGATCTCATACGATCAGGTTATGACTTCGTTACCTGCCCCGAGTCCGTGGACCGCTGCGTTACCAGAGGCCAACCCCCCGGAGGGCATGGCGCTCTACCAGTTGCCCACTGGCACGTATGACACCCGCGCGGCGCTCGCTGTGCGTGGGGGGTCGTTCCGGGACAAGCGGCATTTTGCAGCGAACGCTGTTCTAGTGACCCATCCCGGGGGGGATTTTTTGATCGATGCGGGGTTCGGTGAGCAGGTCGATGAGCATGTGAAAATGCTTCCTCTTTTCACGCGCGCCCCGTACACCAAGACGACGACTGTGTATGAGCAATTGGTTCGGGCAGGTTATGACTTCACCCGGTTGCGGGGGGTGATTCTGACGCATTCGCATTGGGATCACTCCAGCGGCCTGGATTCTCTTGATGTTCCGATCTGGATCAACAAGGGGGAGCGGGAGTACGCGGCGAAAGATGGTGATGGGAAAGTGTTCCGCACGGTCTCTGTGGGGCACAAGATCCATGAGTACGTTTTCGGCGGTCCCGCCTACCTCGGATTCGCCAAGAGCTTCGACGTCTACGGCGATGGATCGCTCGTGATCGCATTAGCAGGCGGCCACACGACCGGATCCGTCGTGGTCTTCGTCACGCTGCCGTCGGCGAGCCCGGTGGCGTCGGGGAAGAGGTATGCGTTTATCGGGGATCTGACGTGGCAGTATGACGGGATAAAGCGGCGGGCGGAACGTCCGTGGCTGCTTCGAACGTTGGCGGACAGTGACGCCGGTCAGGTGCGGGAGGGAATCGTTCTAGCGGCTGCGTTGGTTGACGTGATGCGGGTTGTTCCAGCCCACGACGTTGGCGCGTACGACGGTATTCCGGTGCTTCCGAGGGTGATGCCGTCATGACGGTCGGTGCTGGTCCCACGATCACGTCGGAGATCACCTGGTTGCTGCACCGGGCAGCGCAGCACATGCACGTCGTCACCGGGCTGCAAGCCGAGAAACACGGTCTGCAGCTGCGGGATCACATCATCCTCAGTGCCATACACAAAACCCCAGGTCTCACCCAAGTAGAGCTCGCTAAGACGGTGAGTCTCGACAAGACGACCCTGATGAGTCAACTCGACCGGCTCGAGCGGAACGGTCTGATCCTTCGCCGCCCAGACCCCCACGACCGGCGTGTCCGCATCCCCGAGATGACGGCCGCAGGTGAGGACATTCGTGCCCGAGTCGCCGCCGATAGCCGGGTCGCTGAGCAGGACGCATTGCGCAGCTTCAGCGGCACCGATATCGAATCGTTCCGCCGGATGCTGATCGGCATGATCGGCGACAGCGCCGACCCCGGATCCTGCCTCTGATCTTCCGATCCCCACCAATCCGCCTCCCGACGGGCGGCGACATTCGTTCGTTCGCTCCGCCACACGATTATGGGAAAGAAGTTCACTATGGGCCGACCCCGCGCTCCTGGACCGTGACCGGAGCATCGCGATACTCACCGCCCTGATCTGCGACGGCGTGCTCGGCGAACGACTCCACGCGCACCTCGAACGCGCGGTGAGGAACGGGGTCGATCAACACGCCCTCGAAGTTCTGATGGTCCTCCTCTCCCTCTACGCCGGGCAGGCACGAACATCGATCGCGGCCGAAGAAATCCAACGATTCTTCTGAAACCGTGCGGTAGAGGACGAAGGAGCACATCATGCGCGCAGTTGTTTACAACGAATATGGTCACTCAACAGTTCATTGCTGAGCGAGATGAGGGCGCCACCGGCGATGCTCGCGGCGATCCGGAGGATGCGACGCAGGCGCTGACGTTCTCGCTCGACGAGACGACCGGCATCGGCATCGGCATCGAAACCGGAACCCCCGTAGGCGAAGACTACGGAAACGCCGACAACCGTTTCACCGGCACCATCAGTTGGGTCCGACCCGACCTTGGCCTCGACAGCCACGACCATCTCATCGACCCTGCCGACCTTTACGCGATCGCAATGACCAACCAGTAAAGTCTGTCGTCTCATCCGGAGCGAATGCGGTGCAAAGGCTTGAGGTGTATTTGCGCTGACAATGAACGTTACGTAAAGAGTCGCCGGCGCCGCTACAGGCAGAACCCTCGGGTCGCGGTTCGTTTGGTCCCCAACGGGGTCTTTCGAATTCGGTTGGGCGTGCCCACACTTTGCCCACAAGACATCAAAATCGATGTGATTCAGGAGTGGTCGGTGAGACCAGAGATCGGCATGATTCCGGGGTTGTTCGGCAAACTACAAGTAGTTCCGCAGGTTGAATGGTGCGTTCAGTTGTGGTCTTGCGGAAACGCGAGGAGGGCTCTGGGCAGGGTGCGGCTAAGCCAGTCGCGGAAGTCGTCCAGGCTGTAGCTGAGGCGGTGGCAGAGAAGCTCGAATGTTTCGGGGCTGGCGAGGGCCCAGGCAGTATCGACGGCGGTCTCGCGAGTGAGCCCTGGCGTGAGTGCTTCGTCGGGGATAGCGCTGACGATGGTGGTGAAGAGCTGATGCCGCAACAGCTGCAGTTCGTTCCAGTCGGAGGCGATTTCGGGGTCGATGGCGGCGGCGTCGCGGTAGAGGGTCCAGCCGAGTGAGGCGCGAGCGGCTATGTCGGTGACGAGGCTCGCGAGCTCGTGTAGGCGCCGTATGGGCGACATATCCGAAGAGAAGTGTTCGGCTGCTTGTGCGGGTGTGGCGGCGCTGCCTGAGAGGGCGTCCTCCACATATCCGCGTAGTAAGGCACGTTTGCTGCCCCAGGCCAGGTAGAGAGTTTGCACCGACACGCCCGCGGAGGCGGCAAGGCGCGTTACGGTGGTCGCCGCGTAACCGTTTGCCGCGAACTCATTCGCCGCTGCTTCCAGGAGACGGTGGCGAGTTTCTTGCCGAAGAGCGTCACCTGCGCGCTTCTGCCGACTGCGGTAGTCACTTACCGGCGCATTTTCGCTACTCATCGCTCTAGCGTAACTCATGTTCTTGAGTTACGATCAAGAGCAATAGAGTGACACTCAAATCCGTCGATCGAGGATCCCCATGGAAACCAAACCAATCGATAGGCCCTGGAAGCGCCCCGGAGCTGCTGCGTATGCTCGCGGCCGCCGTGCGGCACTCTTTCGCCCTCCGGTGACGGTGTACGAGATGGCGGCCGATGTGAAGAAAGACGAGGATGTGCCAGTGAAAATGCGCGATGGCGTCACGCTGCGACTGAACCTTTTCCGCCCTGCTGGCACGGATGGGCCGCTGCCCGTGCTGTTGTCGGCGCACCCGTACGGTAAAGACTCGGTTGCCAAGAAGAAGCGCGGGAAATGGTCGCTGAATCCGCAGTTCCGCATCATGAACCAGCCGGCGCCGCTGCGGATCTCAAACCAGACCAGCTGGGAGGCACCCGATCCGGTGTGGTGGGCACAGCAGGGTTTCGCGGTCATCAACCTCGACACCCGCGGCGGCGGCCACTCCGAGGGCCGCGGTGATCTGCTCTCCGATGAGGAGGCCGATGACCTCTCGCAGGTCATCGCGTGGGCCGCGGAGCAGTCGTGGTCGAGTGGGCGGGTCGGGATGCTCGGAGTGTCGTATCTGGCGCTCTCGCAGTACAAGGTTGCCGCCCTGAACCCTCCGGCGCTGAAGGCAATCTGCCCGTGGGAGGGGTTCACCGACGCCTACCGAGACTTCTTCACCCCCGGCGGTGTCGTCGAGAACGGCTTCGCCCGAGTCTGGCTGTTCTTGACCAATAGGGTCGCCAAGCTCAACATCAACCTCGCAGTCGAACGTAAAAAACATCCACTGCGCGACGAGTGGTGGGAGAAGCTCACCCCCGACCTCTCAAAAATCACCGTGCCGATCCTGGAATGCACGAGCTTCTCCGACGACAACCTGCACAGTGTCGGATCCATGCGCGCGTTCCAGAACGTCGGATCCGTGCACCGCCACGCCTACACACACCGCGGCCCCAAGTGGGCGACCTTCTATGGAGAACAGGCGCGAGCGCACCAGCTCCAATTCTTTGACAGACACCTCCGCGAGAAAGACGTGTCCGAGCTACCCGCAATGCGGCTCGAGATCCGGGACCGCCTCGACCACATCGCCGAGGTTCGCGACGAGCAGGAATGGCCGCTGGCACGCACCGATTGGCGCCGCCTGCACCTCAGCCGCGACGGTCGGCTCACCGAGAGTCCGACAAAACCCGGTAGCGTCAGCTTCGACCTGAAGCGCAACGCGGCCTCGTTCGAGTACCGCTTCGACGAAGAAACCGAGCTCAGCGGACCCATGACACTGCGGCTTCAGGTATCTACCGAGCAAGCGGCCGACCCGCGCCTTTTCGTCGGAGTCGAAAAGTGGTCGCAGAGCAAGCCTGTATCTTTCGAGGGCTCCTATGGCTACGGGCGGGACAGCATCGCCCAAGGCCGGCTGCGCCTCGCGCTACGCGAACTCGACACGGCGCTCAGCACGCCGCACCAGCCCGAGCACACTTTCCGCACCCTGCAGCCGGTGCGCGACGGCGAGCAAATGGAAGTGCTGATCCCGCTCAGCTCTTCAGCCACACTCTTCCACTCAGGCGAAAGCATCCGGCTCGTGATCGCCGGCCGCTACCTGCAACCCCGCAACCCCCTCTTCGGCCACTTCCCGACCCACTACGAGCCCAGCAAAACAGGCAAAGCCACCATCACTTGGAACCCCAATCGGCCATCCACCCTTGAAATTCCCGTCATCCCTCCGAAACTTCGCGGCTGAGAGAGCACGTCGGCATCGGTTTCGCGCTCAGAACTGGAGGCAGCCCTGGCAACTCTTCAGATGGTACGAAGGGCACTGCCTGGGCGGTGAACCAACAACTGAAGAGGCCCCAGATGTGCGAGTGGCCTGAGGGTGCGAGCAACCTTTATGCGAGGATCAGGGTTCTCCCAGACGGATTCTCGACAGGCGTGCCGTCTGGTTCGGTTCCGTCGTCAGGATCGATCTCGGCCGGCTTCGGGGTGTGCTCAGGTCGCGGATCACTCATCGTCGGCTCCGCCGCCCGAGGCAGTGTCTTCGCCATCATCGGATTGTGAACCATCTGAACCCGAACCATCCGGAATCTCATCCGCGTCAGGTCTTCCAGCGTTATTCTGTTTCGTCATCGACTCGCCTTTTCATTGTGAAGGGAGGTCTGAACCGTCGAGCACGAGATTGCCCGATCGCAGGCCCACCACGTGGGCTGCTGCCGCGAAGTCTGGGGCAACATACCTAACGTAGACGACGTCGTTCATGCGGGGTAGGCATTGACAATCGGGTGAGCCGGCGTCGGCCCGAACGCTGACGGTCAACTCGACTCCACACGTTCGCGTTGAGGTTCGACGGGTCACGCACCTGCCGACCACGGGTGCAGATGCGATCAAGGAGCTTTCGTCGCCACCGGAGGGTGGATGAACTTCGCGGCCAGTTGCGGAGCAGTGTCCAGAACCCGCGCTGCACCCTCAGCAGGTAGGTGTCTGCGCGTCTGAAGGGCCGGTAGGAGATGCCGACCGAGATGGCCGGCTCGAACTCGATGCGATGGTGTGGCGTCAGGTGGATAGTCAGGTCGAGGTCGTCATGAATGCTGACCCCGGAACGGTGGACGCTGGTTGCGACCGCCTGCCACGCTTGCTGTCTGAGGAAGAAGTTCGAGCCGAAGAGCGGCGTCTCGCCCAACGCGAGCCTGAAGGCGGTGAAATACGCGCCCAGGTACAGGCCTGCGACGACCCGGGACCCGCGGCGCGGCCCATCGTAGAAATAGCCCGACCCGGTGATGGCGTCTATTCCGGGTTCGTCGGTGAGAATCCGGATGCCCTCTTCGATCCAGGTCGGCGGTGCAACAGAATCCGCGTCGAGCCGGCCGATGACAGCGAAACGTGCAGCATCGTAACCGGCTGTCGAGGCTGCCGGGATGCCGGGAACTGACTCGTAGATCACGCGCGCTCCCAGGTCGCGGGCGACCCGCGCTGTCTCGTCGGTACTCCCGTTGTCAACAACGATGATCTCGTCGGGATGCACTGTCTGTCTGGACAGTGCGGCCAGACAACGCCTTAAGGCGACAGCGTCGTTTTTCACTGGGATGACGACCGACACCGTCAAGAATTCCCGTCGGGTGCGTCGGGTGGTTAACGTTTGAGTAGCCCAGCGAAGGGGCGTTGCTGCTCGCCCTGTTGCGCGGCGAGAACGATGAGCGTGCCCGTCAGCACGGGCAGCACCCATTGCAGAATGCGCTGCTTCTTCTGCGCTGCGGTGAGCTCTGCCGAAGCCGTGCTGGCCGGCTCGGTGACCGTTTCGGCGCCTTCGCTGGAATGCAGCCCGATGGTGCGGCCGAGGAGCCCGGAGTAGAGCGACGCGCCGCCAGCGGCGACGGTGAGGGCTAGCTTGAGTTTTGTGTTGGTGCGACTCTCGGGTTGGCCGGCGAGGCGAGCCTTATTGCCGGCGATGAGTCCGATGCCGCCGATTCCGTGCACTGCGATCGCCGCGAGCTGCACCGGCGCCCACTTAGCCCAGCCCAGCGCTGACAGGCTGAGTCGTTCGGCCGGGTCTTTCGCATGTGCAGCGGCACCGTTCAATCCCACGGCGCCCATCAGGGTGCCGCCGAACCAGGCGGCGAGACCAAGATCGTGCATGCTTCGGACGAGGGTGTTGCGTTCAGACATGTGTTTCCTTTCGAGGTGGTTGGGGATCGATATCGTCATTCACGTGATCCAGTGCAAGTCGCTTCCGACTCGTCTGGCTACCGTTTCGGCTGCCACGTCGTGAATGTGATGAAGGGCGTCGTACAGGCTGTCGTGAATCGACCATTCGAACGTGTCGCCGAGGCGCATCAGTTCGAAGCCGTCATCGCGCTGCTCAACAAACCCGAGCAGGAGAGGCAAGCGATCGTCGGAACTTTCGGAGACTCGCCAAGCACGGTCGGCGATGTGCTCGACCCGAAGCCCGAGTAAATCAGCGTCAGGATGTTCGCGTTCGCAGTGTAAGCCGAGTGCTGTAGTGCGCGTTTCGTCGAGCATCGTCTACCTCCATGACCGGCGTGGGAATGAATCGTCACCGCACAGTCAGGAGCAACAACACAACGGTACGCGTCTGTGCCTCGCTCAAATAGGCATTGACAGACCCCACGCGGAGTGAGAAGTCACGGTGTTGCTTCCCACCAGTAACACGAGCAGAACCGTTGTGTTGGCGGTGTACTGGTCGACTGAGTTCCGGCTCGAGCGTTATTCGTCGGCATCGTCGCGGGTACCCGAACTTTCGCGCAGGCGCCGCCCGACGGCAATGTCTTCGAGCTCTTTCTTTTCGGCCTTGTCGCTTCTGCGGGTGTCTCGAGGCGGTAGCTGAAGAGTTTTCTCTGCTTCAATTCCGGCCTGAAGTTGGCGGCCGCGTTCAAGTTCCGCATCGAACTCTGCCCCGAACAGCAGCGCCATGTTCGCAATCCACAACCAGAGCAGGAAGATGATGACGCCGGCGAGTGATCCGTAGTTCTTCGCGTAGTTCGCAAACGTGGTGACGTATAAGCCGAACGCCGCGGAGGCAACGAGCAGCACGATCAGGGCGAGCAGAGCGCCGAGGCTCATCCATCGAAATTTAGGTTGTTTCGCATTCGGCGTCGCGTAATACAGGATTGCGATGATCAGCACCACCGCTGCCGCGAGAATAGGCCATTTCACGATCGACCAGATGATCTTCGCTGCGTCTCCGACGCCCAGCGCGTTTCCGACTGAGTCGGCGATCGGGCCTGAAACGATGAGGATGACCGAGATGATGACGATGAGTACGATGGCGATCACGGTCACAAGCAGTTGCACCGGCTTCAACTTCCAGAACGGGCGCCCTTCCTGAATCTCGTAAATACGATTCATGCCCCGACTGAACGCTGTGACGTATTTCGAGGCCGAGTAGATTGCAACCAGGATGCCGACGATGAGCGCGAACCCGGCAGCGGGTGAACTCGCGAACTGCTCGAGGGGGCCACGAATCGTGTCGAGTGTCGACGCCGGTGCGACGCCACTGAGCGTGTCCGTCAGGCTGTCGATAGCCTGCTGGCCCTGGCCGATGACTCCCAGAATCGACACCAGCGCCAAAAGGGCGGGGAAGATCGACAGCACTGCATAGTAGGTCAGGCCCGCCGCGATGTCGGAGCACTGGTCTTTCCCGAACTCTCGGAGCGTTTTTCGTAGTACATACTTCCACGATGGCTTCTTCAGCTCCGTGGGTGAATCGGGCTTTCGCGCGTCGTCGGGGCTCGGTGCGGTTTCATCCTTTTCGCGGGTGCTGTTGGCGGCCATGATCGTTCTCCTCAAGCTGCGACTGTCATGCGACGGGCAGGGTCACGACTGAGCGCGATCTGCCCCGATCATCCCTCGGCGAAGAAATTTGCACCAGGACTAGCCAAAACACGCCGCCGGGGTTATGTACCTCAAAACGAGTGACTACCACTCCCATTGAGACAGCATCACGATCGCACCGTTCGGGCATCCTCTGCACCCGGTAGAGGTTCAAGTGCCCATCGGTGCCTGGACGTCAGCGGCGATTCTCGGCCTCGCAACCGTCTCCGGGGCAGGGTTTCTGGGCGGTCACCTGAGCTACCGGCAGGCCGCCGGAGCTAACCACGTCGAAGACCTACCCCACCCCTTTCCGACGGGCTGGCAGCACTTGGCCCGTCTCGACGAACTGACCGATAGCGAATTCTCTCGCCGTGTCGTCGCCGATCAGCCGCTGCTCGTCTTCAAGCGAGGCGAGAACGTAGACGTGATCGCGAAGACATGCAGTCATCTTTCCGCCCCGCTGAATGAGGGCGAACTCAGTTACACCGACCGATCCGAGAGCCATGGGGAAGCAGCGGCGGGTGGATGTGTGACCTGCCCGTGGCACGGCAGTGTTTTCTCACTCATCACGGGCAAGGTTGTGCACGGACCGGCGACAAGTCCGCAACCCCGCTTCGACGTGCGAATCACCGAAGTCTCGTCGAGGCAATGCTTGCCAGCGCAGACTGAGTGAGCCGCGGGTCAGCCGCAGAAAGCGCTCCTTCAGCCGCACCTTCCGAACTCAGTGACGATCGGGCACCACGAACGGGGTAGCCTGGCCGCATGAACTCAGTCCGCGCCCGCGAAATGGTTACGACGCTCGCGCGTGGCTGACGCCGCCTCTTCGCGGCAGCGGCGGTGGCTCGTCGGGCTCACCGAGTATGCCGGTGTCACCGACTACACGGGCGGAATCGGCACCCACTTCGCCGCGCTGCTGCCTGCACTTGCGCGCCGCGGCATCGCTGTCGATCTCGTGCTGTTCGTCGACACGCCCACGGTACCGGATGCTCTGGTCGATGGTGTTCGGGTGATAACCATTCGCAACCTCACTCGACGGATGCCCGCGCTCGCGATGCTCGAACGCGCGCTCCGTTTTCGCCGTGCTGCGGCAGCCTTCGAATACGACGCCGTCTTTCTGCCGGAGTGGGCGGCCTTGGCGGCGGCGTTACCGGCGCGAGCGCCGCTCGTCACGAACCTCGCCACGGGCATCAGGCTCGGCGACTGGATCGCGGGTCGTCGCAACCGTGATTTCGCACCCCGGTTGCGGTTCGCTCGCTGGGTGCAAGACGTTTTCGAGACAAGGCAGATTCGGCGGTCACAGGGTCTCGTCTCGATTTCGACAGCCGTGACGCGGTGGAATCGAACGTTCATCGATCACCTGCCGCCTGCCGCAATTGTGCGCAACTGCGTCGATGTCGAGCAGATCAGGCGTCTGTCGCAGACCTCTGACCTACCGGTGCACTGGCCTACTGACGACGGAATGGGCTCGCCCATCGTACTGTTCGTCGGCCGGCTCGAGCGGCGAAAGGGTGTTGTGGTAATGATGGCCGCATTCGCGAAGGTTCTCGAGCGTCATCCCTCCGCCCGATTGGTTCTCGCCGGGGCCTCAGGCGATCGCCTCTTCGAGCCGACGAGACCGCAGTTGCTCGATGAGGTAGCCCGCCGATACCGTGCGCAGGTCACGTTTCTCGGCCACCTCGCCGGCCCAGAACTGTTCGCCGCCATGCAGGCAGCAGATGTGGTTGCGTGTCCGTCGCTCTGGGAGGGTTTCGGCAACGTCGCGCTTGAAGTGAAAGCTGCCGGCAGCGCTCTCGTGGTGACGACGGGCAGTGGGTATGACGATTTCTGTCGGTCGGAAGGCGACTGTCTCATGGTTGCCCCGGGCGACGCACCGGCGCTCGCCGATGCCATCAACCGCCTTCTGGGCTCGGCGGAGCTTGGGGAGCGACTCGTTGACGTGGCCAGCGCATCGCTTGACCGTTTCACACCAGACGCTGTAGCAGCCGACCTCGTCGGGGTTGTGGATGCCCTGCTCAGGTCACCCGCATCCACCCCCCGTCGGCGAACCTGATCGCGCCGGCCTTGGCGAAGGCGTTCAGCCAGCCCTCCATCGGCCAGCTGCCCCAGCGGCTGTGGAAAATCGAGGCGTTTCGTACGATGTCGTCGAGGTGCTGCCAGGGCGGCGCTTGCGTCGGATGGTACTGGTGGTAGGCGTGCGCGCCGCCGACCCAGACAAGCGGAATGGTTCGCTCGAGCAGCGTGGCGGCGAAGTCGGTGTCTTCGCCGCCGTAACCCTCGTAGAGCTCAGAGAAGCCGCCGGAGCGGCGCCAGGTGGGCGCGGTCACCGCAAACGATAGCGACCAGAACAGGCGGTAGTCGTCGGCCGGAGCCAGCTCGCATCGCGTGTCGGTGGGGTTCGGTCGTGCCGAATGCGGCTTCGTCGCTCTCTCGAGGTCGGCCGGAGTCGTGCCGACGAATTCTTCTGGCAGATAGGTGACCGGGCCGCAGAGCATGGCTTCAGAGTGCTCTCGTGACGCTGTGCAATATCGCTCGATCAGATTGTTGCCCGGCAGGCAGTCGGCGTCGAGAAAAACCAGAAGGTCGGCTCCACCATCGATTGCGGCCTGTGCCCCGACATTTCGGCCGACAGCGAGTCTCAGGCCGTTGGCACCGGGCGGCAGATGGATGACCGTGCCGGGCAGTCGCGGCGGAGACTTCTCGTCGAGCCACACGGTGACCTGACGCAGCCCTTCGATCTCGGCCGTGCGCGCCCACTGCGCCTGCGCATGATCGAGTCGCGCCGCAGAGACCAGGGTGACCACCGCTGGGCCGTTCACGCTGCCGCAACCTCTTCGATCACCCGCGCAGCCCGATAGGCCGCGCCGTCGATCTGCCACAGCGACCAGTCGGGTTCGAGCCGGGCCGCTTCGGCCAGTAGCTCGGGCCACTCTTCTGTTGCGGGCCAGTGCGGCCGTGCCACGGCGAGGTGTGTGCGCGCGAGAATTCGGGCCGTGGTCGACTGCTCGTGGAACGGTCGCGGTTGAGCGATGACGACCGCCCGTGCGGTAACGGCGGCCAGATCGGTGATGGCGTTCTGGCCGGCCCACGAGACCACCACGGTGGCGCGGCACAGAGTGTCGTACGGGTCGGTCAGCCACGCGGGGTCGTGCGCGTGTTGCGCGACAGTCGACTCTGGAGTCTGACGTGCGATATCGACCGGGTGAGGTGAATCGGGTAGACCCAGTGTCTGCCAGTCGAACTGTGGTGTGGCCGCCACCGCCGCTGCGACGGCCTCGGGGTTCACCGCCGAACCTCCCGCTCCGGCTATCAGCAGCACAGTGTTCGGTGCCGGCAGAAACGAGCGCTCGCGGCCCTCGAAGCGTGCCACGCCACCCACGTATCGCACGCTCTCGCCTGCACGCTCGAGCCACGCCGGCCGGTACAGTGCCCCGGGCCACGGGGCGACGATAGCCTCGGCGGCGTCGACTGCGAGCCGGTGCGCGCGATCGGTGCGCTCGCCCGGTTGAGCAACGATGACTGTGGGTACTCCGAGCAGGCGAACCAGCAGCGCGACCTCGGCCGACACATCGACGACAAACGCGTCGAAATGGTCGCTCTCGACGCGGTGGGCGATCGATGCCAGGCGCGATGCGTGCCCGCGGTGCCGGAGCGGCGCCCAGTGCAGCAGGCCCCGGGCGCTAGGGTCGTTCAGGCGCGGATCGCTTCTGCCCCGAGCATCCGTCTCGACTGAGTCATCGCGTGCGAGCAGCACCCATTCCACATCGGGCGCGAGCTCGAATGGACGCGGAGCGCTCGAGAAGATCACGACGTCGGCGTCGAGCTGCCTCGAGATAGCGAGAAAGCGATTCGTGTGGCCGGCTCCCTGATGGTGCACGTACCAGCCCACCCGCGCGCGCGATCGGGTCACGCTGCTTCTCCGGAGGCTGTCATCGAATCTGTCTGGAACTGCACGGCCGAGCGCCGGTACAGTTCTTCGAGCTGTGTGATGCGGGCGTCGAGCGAATAGCGCGCAACGGCCAGGCTCCGGATGCCCGCCCGAACTCCAGGGTCGGCAGATGTCGTGTCGATGAGGGTCTGGGCCCCCGCAGCCAGAGCGATGCAGTCGCCCATCGGGGCGAGGTGGGTGCCGGTCAACCCGGAGATGACCTCGCGGATACCGCCGGCGTCGAAACAGGCGACCGGCGTGCCCGTCATCAGGGCCTCCACGATGATGAGCCCGAACGGCTCTTGCCACGTCGGTGTGACGAGTGCGCAGGCGCTCTGCCCCACGAGAGCGGCTAACTCGTCGTGCCGTAGATCGCCGGCGTAGACGACGTCGCGGCCGAGCAGCGGCCATACCTTCTCGGCAGCGTAGGCGGGGTCGCCGACACGCCCGGCGAGAACGATGCGCCGGCCGAGCAGCCGGGCGGTCTCGATGGCGAGGTGCGCACCCTTTTCGGCCACGATGCGCCCGAACCACACCAGGTCGTCACCGCCGCCGCCGAGCAGCCAGCGCGTCTGATCGACGGCGTTCGGCAGCACCGTCGACCGGATGCCCGCGCCCCGCCATTCGCTGGAGGTGTACGAGCTGACCGCCACGAAACTGCTCCCACGTTCGGAAATGATCTGATGGGCATCCACCAGTTCGGGCAGCACCGGGGTGTGCAACGTCGACAGCATGGGAATGCCGAGCTCGGGAGCACGACGCAATGGAGTGCCCTGCAAGCTGTGATTGTGCACGACATCGAACTGCGCTGAGTGCGCTTGCAGGTAATCGAGCGCTGCATCGAGAGCCAGCAGCGCCTCGTCGAGGTAGCCAGGGGGGTAGTCGGTGTCGTTCGCCTCGTCGCCGATGCCCCAAGCCGCAGCCGGCATCACGAACTCGGGTGGGCTGCCTGCCATGAAGTCTGAGCCGCGAACTGCACACAGCACGACATGATGACCGCGCCTGATCAGCTGATTCACCTGGTGCCAGATCGACGATTCGAGGCCGCCTGCGTGCGGCTCGCTGATGGCATAACGCAGGGGCGCGATCACAGCGATTCGCAGGGGTTTGACGGTCGGTGTCATGCGCGCACTCTCGCGAGAGCACGGCGGTAGACGGCGAGGTGTGCCTCGGCGATCTGGCCACTCTGGGTGAGGCGGGCATCCCGTCGTCTGCGACGCACCGCCTCGAGCGGCTCGTGCGCCCGGGTAAGCAGATGTTCGAGCGCGGCATCGAACGAGGGCGCCGATGCCGGGTCGAACAGGGCAATGGAGGCGTCACAGTGCTGTTCGCCGTAGAACCCGACACCTGGGGCGAGCACGTCGACGCCCAGATCCCAGCACAGTTCGAGCCAGCCCGAATGAGTGCCGTGCCGGTAGGGCAGCACAACGATACCGAGCGACGCTATCGAGGCGGTGAGGTCGTCGTCTGAGAGCCGCGGATGCTCGTTCCACTCGGCCACGTGCGAGTCGCCCACCAGGCGCTCGAGCTGCACGCGCAGTACCTCATCGCGCACCCGGTCGTTGATGTCGACCACGACCGTCACGGGCCGGCCCTCGCCGGCGAGACGTTCCGCGGCATCGATGAGCAGCCGCACGGTGTTCAGTGCATCGATGTTCGGCCGTAGGTCTCGCAGCTGAACGCCCACGCGCGGGGCAGTGCGGCGCACCTTCCCACTCGCGGCTTCGACGGTTCGTGCAAGAACTCGCGGGTGAGGGATGAGTATCGCTTCACGTTGCCAGCGGTTTTCGATCTCTGCGGCTGCGCCTGGCGTAAGTGTGATGATCTCATCGGCTGCATCGATCAGAAGCCCGAGCAAGGCAGGGTAGTCGCCCTGATCGCTCAGTTGCGGATTCTCGAGGTCGTGCACAGTGAGCACTAACGGCCGGTCTGCCAGGCGCAGGGCATCCACAGTTCGCGTCAGCTGTTCGACGGTGAACGATTCGAAGCCGAAGTGCACGTGCAACAGGTCGAACGACCGCGCGTTCTGCTCGATCCACGCCGCGTCGAGCATCACGGGCGGCCACCACTGCCCGGCTGGCGCGCCCGCGGGGTGCGGATCGTCGAGCACAGTCAGCAGACCGGCATCTTGAGCATCGGCCAGCGCATTCTGCACGTACGAGTGAGCGGCCGGAACGGAGGCGATGGTGACGGCACGACGCTCTACGTGAGGAATGTGCGGCGACAAAGCATTGACTCCAGACCGATTGCGATAGTGGTCAGCGAACACTTCGACCTTCAACCTTCAATCTAGGCGCAAGACGCCGACGATTTCGGGGGTTGACGGCACCGATGGTCGCTATGCATGGTAGATGGTGACTATCGCCAGTTCGCTCCCTCGACAGCTTGTCATCGGCGACCCGGAGCATGCGGTAGCGGCTTTTGCAGAGAGTCTGGCGGCCGCGCTGGGCGACGTTCGCACTTCGCTTGCGACGCGCGTGCATGTGCAGTTCACCGACCGCCTGTTCGGCAGCAGCCCTGAAGAGGCTGCAACGGCTTTCGAACAGATCGCTTCGGCCAGGGTCACCACGGTCACGGTGCACGACCTTCCCCAGCCCTCAGATGCGCACGCGTTCGACCGCCGTGTCGCCTGCTATCGGCGGGTGGTTCAGGCGGCGCGCGGAGTCGTCTGCAACAGCGATTACGAGGCTGAGCTGCTCGAGCGATATGTGGGCGGGGCCGGATCTGGGGCCGTCGGCGTGATTCCGCTGCCGGTGGACGTGCCGCCGCCCGGCCCGTCGCCGGCCGGCTCGCAGTCGGCCCGCCCGGCACCGGCCGAGACGTGGCATCGCCGTGACGAGGTCGCCGTACTCGGGTTCTACTATCCCGGCAAAGGTCACGACGAGGTCATCGAGGCCGTCGCCGCACTTGAAGCGCCGCGGGCGGTCACGGCGCTGGGCCGAGCATCCGCCGGCCATGAGTGCGAACTCCGCCGAACGGCCGAACGGGCCGCACGGCTCGGGGTGAGGTTCGAGGCGACTGGGTTTCTGCCAGCCGACGAACTCGTGCGAAGGTGCCGTGCGTCTGCCGTGCCCATTGCTGCACATCGACACTTCTCGGCCTCGGCGTCGATCAACACCTGGATCTCGGCTGGGCGGCGACCGCTGGTGCCCGATGCCGCGTATCCGGCAGAGATGGCTCGCCTGCGGCCCGGCACCATCACCCTCTACGATCCGGCGCGCATGACCGAGGCGATCGAGGCCGCCTGGCGCGACCCGGCCTCGACATGGCTCGCCGCCGATGCCGTGACCGGGCCCGACACCCTCGAGGTTGCTCGGCTGTACCGCCGGTGGTGGGAGCGAGTGACATGACCGGCGCGCTTGAGGTCGCGTTGGGTCATCCACCGAACATCGCGGTGCCCGGCAATCGCTGGGATCTGCTCGACGGCATCGCTCCGGCCGAACTCGCGTCGGTTTCGGTGATCGTGCCGCACTACCGGCAGCAGGCCGAGCTCGACCGCACGCTCGCTGCGTTAGCTCGCCAGACCTATCCCACCGAGCTCGTGGAGGTGATCGTCGTCGACGACGGATCTCCCGAGCCGCCACGGGTTGCAACCAGCGTGAAACTGCTGACCCAGCCCGACCGCGGGTTCAGGGTCTCGGCCGCCCGCAACCTCGGCGTTCGGCATGCCGCGGGTGACCTGCTCTGCTTTCTCGACGCAGACTCGAGCCCCGAGCCTCGCTATCTTGAAGAGCTCACGCGCTTGCCGAGCCTCGCCCCCGATGTCGTCACGGTCGCCACCAGGCGTCATGCTGACTTCACGGGCGTGCCTCCGAGCGTTCCGGTCGAGCAGGCGGGCCCGGCGCACGAGCTGCCCATGCCGGCATGGCTCACCGATGAATACGTGCGCACGGCAGATCTGCTAACTGCGGATGACCGTTCATACCGATTCGTGATCGGCGCGGTGCTCTGTTGCCGTCGTTCGTTCTTCGACATCGTCGGTGGGTTCGACGAGACCTTCACCCACTACGGCGGTGAAGACTGGGAGTGGGCAAGTCGCGCCTGGTCGCACGGCGCAGTCTTCGCCCACGAGGGCCGAGCCGTGGCCTGGCACGACGGCCCCGAGTGGTCGACGCGGGTGCGGTCTCACGCAGAGCGAATCGCCCGCAAGAACGTCGAGACGCTACGTCTGGCGCGATCCGTCGCGGCTACCGGGAGTGGGCCCGCGGCTTTGCGCATCGGCGCGCCGCAGGTTGCTGTCAGGCTGGGCGGGGCCGATTCGATGGCGGCACTGGTGGTCGGCGTCGATCAGCTTCTGCAGGCTCTACCGGGGGCGACAGTGATCGTGCCGCTAGCAGTGCACGTCGAATCGGATTCGCGCCTCGCGTCTGTGTACGAGGTTTTCGCAGGCGATGAGCGGGTCGTTGCCCGCGATGCGGCACAGCCGATCATCCACTTGGCCGGCGTCATCGTCGACGTGCCCGTGCCGGTGCGCGGTCTCGCATCTCATCTCGAATCTGCCGTACAGCGGCTGAGCAGAGATGATCTGGGGTCGATCGACGTGATCGACCCGGTTGGCGCGACGCTTGCCACCGTCACCTCGACCCGAGCCGTGCGCCGCGAGGCCCGGTGGGCGCTCACCCTCTTCAGCCACGAAACCATGGTCGTAACGGATGCCCTGCAGATCATGGGCGAACCCGATCTCGAAGCGTACTTCGGCGGCTGGGACGGCGAGCCATCTGAATAACCCACCGTTTCAGAGCGGAGCTACGAAGAGAGGGGTATGCGCCGAGCGACGGTGCGGGAAGGTATTACTCATGACCGAGATCACCGCCCATCATGGGCTTTTTAAAGACACCAACCTCCACGTCGACGACACTGGCGGAGCGGGCCGCCCGGTTGTGCTGATTCATGGTTGGCCACTATCGGGGGAGGCATTTGAAGACCAAGTTCCCGCCCTTCAGGCCGCCGGCTACCGTGTGATCACCTATGACCGACGGGGTTTCGGCCGTAGTGACAAGCCTCTGACCGGCTACGACTACAACCACCTCACCGATGACCTGCATGCCGTGCTTGAGGCTCTCGACGTCAGCGATGTGACACTGGTGGGGTTCTCGATGGGTGGCGGAGAAGTCGCCCGTTACTTCTCCAAATACGGTTCCGAGCGCCTGCATTCGGTCGTTTTTGCGTCTGCGATCACACCGTACCTCTTGCAGTCACCAGGCAACCCTGACGGCCCACTGACCGCGGCTCAGGCCGCGAAGATGACCGCGAGCCTCACCGCTGACGCAGATGCCTTCTACGACCAATTCGCCACCGACTTCTTTTCAGTGGATGGCCGTGTGGTCGTTTCAGAAGAGCAACGCCAGGCGGCCGTGACCTTGGCAAAGCAGGCTCGCAAGGCTGCGGCCTTGGAATGCTTGACGGCGTTCGGCACGACCGACTTCCGTGACGATCTGGCGCAGATCACTGTTCCTACCCTCGTGATTCAAGGTGACAGCGACTTCATCGTCTTCTACGACGGGTCGGGTGCCCGCACTCATTCGGCCATACCGCAGAGCGAGTTGTATGTCATCGCGGGTGGCCCGCACGGCGTGAACGTCAGCCACGCCGAAGAATGGAACCGCGTCGTGATCGACTTTCTCGGCAAGTGACGACTAACGAACTCGATGGTGCCCGTGCCGCCGGTCATCCCGATTCACAGCGCCGTTCAGACGGGCGGCACGATCGCCACGGCCTGAATCGCCTGACCGGCCGCCCGGGCAGCCGCCACAGCTTGTTCCACCCTGACAAGCGAACCGACAGCGACCTCGAAATCGCCGGGCGCGTCGAGAGCCACCGTGAATCCCTCGACATGACCTGCAATGACCGCCACCGCGTGCAATGCAGGGTCGTCGGCGCGCGTGAGCAGCACAGAGCGCGTCACCGCGAGTCGCTCGAGGGTTCGCATCAGCACGCGGGCGATGCTTTCGCTGCCGCGAAAGGTTATTGAGATTTGGCCAACCCCTCCGAAGACGTCGAGGGTATTCAGCGACTCGAAACTCACGCCGCGGCTTGAAAAGGTCTCGGTGAGTGCCGAGAGGGCACCGCTTCGGTCGGTCATCGAGACGAACACGATCCACCTGTCTTCGATGCTGCTCATTCGAGCATCCACCTGTCAGTGAAAGCACCGATGCGCGCAGCGACCTCACCGAGGTAGGCGTCTTCGTCGGGCGCGAGGTCGTCGAGCAGCACACGCGTCCATCCATCGGGACCCACAACGATGGGCACGCCGAGCACGCCGGTGAAAGGCTGGCCGCCGAGCGAGATTTCGCCTTCGAGCGCAACTTGCCCCGCAACGACGATCTCGCGGCCGTCGAGCACGGTGTCGACGAGTTCGACTGTCGCGCGAGCGGTGCCGAATGCCGTTTTCGCTCCGCTCTGATGGGTGAGAAAGGGGCGCACGATGGTTCGGATGCCCGGCGGCAGCCCATCGACATAGTCGAATGCGTCGGTGATGTCATCTCCAGCCATGCGCGAGATCGCCGCCCGCGCTGCAGCGATCTCTTCGCTGAAGATATTCAGATCGCGGTCGCCGCGAAGTCGGCGCACAAAGGCGGCGCGGTCGTCGGAGTCGAGTCCCCTGAGGCGAACAGTCGACCACAGGGGCACCACACCCTCGCCATGCTGCCCCGCCACAAAGCCGCTCACTCTCTGACGACGGATGCCCAGAGACCACGCTATTTCGCGCCGAAACCTCAAGGTGTCGAGCCAGGCGCCCATGCCGATCACTCGGTGGCGATTCAAACGTCTGCTCATCGCGGCGACCCCGAGTTCGACCGGGTTCGTCACAACGATGACAACTTCGTGACCGCTGCCGTATTCGGCCAGTGCCGCGGCGTATTCGTCGAAAATCGGCAGGTTGGTCGATGCCAGAGCATCCCGATCGACGCCCGAGCCTGCGGCAGTGGGGATGGTGCGGCCCGCCGCCATCACGACCACGTCTGCGACGACATCCTCAGGTCGGAGCGCTACGTCGATGATTGGTGCGTGTTCGTCGTGCGCGTCGATGAGATCAACGCGCAAGCCGTGTACGGCTCGCGCGGATAGCCCTCCCGCCCTGCCGACGAGTTGGAGTCTCGAGTGCGCGCCGAGCACGCGGCGCTCGATGAGTTCTGCGCAGATCGCGCGCCCCACATCTCCCGCGGCGCCGAGAACGGCAACATCCATTCCTCAACATTAGGCGAGCTGCGGGGTCAATGACGTGCGACTTCACTCGACGCCTCTACCCAGAATCTGTTGATGGCGGGCGCGTCGTCTGTACCTGCAGGTGAGCCAGCCTTCGATCATCGATGAGTTCAGATTTCTCGCAAACCACCGCAGAATCGTGAAGGGTGCACTTTTATGTGGTCTCAATAGTCGAATTCGGCAAAGTCATCATTGCTGTCTCCAAGCAATTCCACGCCGGTGGGGCTGATGGTGTAGCCATCGTCATCATCGCGACGTTCTTCGAACAGCACAAACGTGTACGGAGTGATCATGACACTCACCGTGTCGTCGCCGAGAATGGGCAGCTCCACTAGACCCGCGCCTGCCAACGCTGCTGCGATGACTTCTTTTTTGAGTATGACGAAAGCCTCCACCGAGGGCACAGCGTAGGTTTTTCTGTTGATTCTTATGAGCCGGCGAATCATGCGCACTTCCAGACCTGTCGACTCCAGCTAAGCGAGCCATCTTCATACGCGTAAGGGGTTGCGCCGCACCACTTCGACAATCGAACGCATTCGTCTAACTCTGGCGCCGAGCCGTATTTTCTACCGCCATCGAACCGGGCTCGAGCTCGAGGCTGCCGTCAATGATTCTTTGTGCGTCACTGAGCAGCTTGTTGTTGTGGCTGCGGGCGTGAGAGCGAATCATGTCGAAAGCCACATCGGGGGTGACGTTCGCGCGAGCCGCGAGTATTCCCTTCGCCTGCTCGATCAATACTCGGTTGTTCAGGGCCGTTTGCAACTGGTCGGCCAGATCGGTTTTGGCGATGCTGCTTCGGTCTTGCAGCAAACTGATCGTCGCCATATCGGCTAGGGCCTGGCCGAGGTCGATGTCAGGTTGGCTCATCGGCGCAGGGTCGTCTGAAACCAAGTTCATTGATCCGACCACATCACCACGCAGCCGCAGGGGAAGCGCGTGGGTTGCCTTCAGACCGGCGTCAATCGCGACGTCAACGAAGAGAGGCCACCTGTCTTTTGCTTCTGCAATACCCACGTTGACGACGGGCTCGCCGGTGTGAAAGCAGTCGAGGCACGGGCCTTCGTCTACCTGTAACTCGAATACCTCGAGGTTGTGGATGCGTTCGGAAGATGAAGCGGCGAGCTTCAGCCCGCCACGAAGGTCTGAGAGCATGATGCCGGCTGCGTCGACACTCAGCAGTTCCACACACGCGTCAGCGAGATAGTGCAGCAGATCGGTCGCGTCAAAGTCTTGAGTGAGGGTGTCGGCGAGCGTGATGAATACTTCGGCGAGGCGAGTTTCTCGAGTCATGCGCATGTCCTTTGCGGCTGAATTCAATTTTACTGCGCTCAGGTGATGCTGAGGGTGCGTGTGATCACATCGCGTGCGATTTTATTGACGGGTTCTGTGCTGAACGCGTGGGCGCGCAGTGGCGACAAGGCCACTCCGAGCTCGATAGCTGACCTGCGGCCCCTCGCCGAGAACGAACGCGAGTTGCTCAAGCGCCTGACCGACCCCCGCGGTCGCAGCGATAGTCGGGGGAGTCGCCCGCCCCGCCGACCAGGCGAGTGAAACTCCGACGGCCGACAGTTCTGAGCCGCACCCGTCGACCGGTAGCTGCTCCAGACTGGACGCATCATCCGCTTCAAACGATACGGCGAGTTTTGCCGTTCGAATTGGAAAAACCAGCAGCCGGGATCAGGAGCAACTATGCGCCGAGCCTAGTGCTTCAACGACTTGCGCCGATCACAGGTGACACGAGGAATCGGTCGTCTTGGCGCCGTTCGACGGTGACCTGTTCAACTCGTTTCGGATGGCTCTGAGAACGATTTTGATGACCGGGCACCGTTGCTTCGTACAGCGAATTTTCGGCTGTGACGATGAGGCCGCGAGAACTGTTCGCTGATTCCGTCAATTCGGCAAGCCAGACCGGATTGATGCTGGGCACCCGGCTTCCGCTGAACTTGAAGTGAAGCGGAATTGTCGGGTGTATCCAGACAGAGGCACGCCCACTTCCGAAATCGGGCGAGAAGGCCCACGACATGGCGAACCCTTCGCTGAGCCGCAACTTCCTGACGATCACGATCTGTAGATGAGTGAGGGTGCGGTCATCCATCTCAACCTCTGCACCGTCGTAAATAAAGGAACCCATCGCAATTGCCCTTCGCCCTCAGTGCGTGGCACCAGGCCTCGCACACGTTCGCACCTTTGGACCGGCGCGGGTGCGGATGGTTCTGACAGTCGGCGCGGACGACAGCGCGACCAAGGTCAGGGGCAGCAATACCACACTACGTGGCCGCGTCGATCTCCGCCACTACTTGCGCTGAATCTCGCGAACTGGCCCGCCGGAGCTTTCGGCGACCCTCGCGGCATTCTCAGCAATATGCTCGGGCTCGCTGTGAGAGCCGAGTGGTGAGATGACAAATCGCGACGTATCACGTTCGCACCCGCCGTGTAGCGCGCGCACGTGATACGCCTGAAAAGCCGATTCGGCTAGTCCTATTTGTAGTCGCATCGCTGACGCACACTTGGGGCACGCCCAGGTGATAGTGCATATACCAACTACACCTCGGCATCTCGAGCTCTCGAAAGGAATCTCATGAGCGACAACTACGATCTTCCCGCTGCGTTTTACCCGCCTGAAACCTCAACCCTCGACGCGCCGAGCGCCACCTTCGAGGGGTCGGCGTCGAACGACTCCGATGGAACCACCGACCTCGGCGAGACAGCGAAAGCAAAAGCTGAAACAGCCAGAGACCAGGCCGGTCAGCTCAAAGATCAGGCCGTAGCATCTGGAAGTCAGGTGGCTGGTGCGGCGAAAGACGCTGCTGGCGACGTGGTCGGTGAAGCCAAGACTCAGGTCAAAGACCTCTTCGGCCAGGCCGAAAGTGAACTGAAAGACCAGGCCCAGGTGCAGCAGAAGCGCATTGCGACCGGCCTCAGGGCAATTGCCGACGAACTCGGTGAGATGGTGAATGGGTCCACGTCTGGCGGAGTAGCGACCGACCTCGCGCAGCAGGCGGCGTCACGCGCCGGCAGTGCAGCGTCGTGGTTGGATGCCCGCGATCCCGGCACACTGCTTCGTGACGTGCGGGCCTACGCCGCTCGCAGGCCGGGCACCTTCATTGCGGTTGCCGCGATTGCCGGACTGGCCGCCGGCCGTTTGGCCAAGAATCTCGCGGGTGCGGCCGTAGACGAGAAAGCGGCCGAGGCGAGGGCGGCGACGCCAACCTATGACTCGACCGGCTACGCGACCACGATTCCCGCAACATCCGCTCCCCTGGTTTCGCCTGCTTCGGTCGATGAGCCGGTCTATCTCGGTGACGAGTTCGGCGGCGCGCCAGTCGACGAGCCGCTCTATGGTGCCGCTGGTGAGCGCGCATGACCGACACGCCCTCCGAGCAGAAAGCAGCAACCACCTCGCTCGGTGAACTGATCGGCGATGTCACCCGCGACCTTTCGACGCTCATGCGCCAAGAAGTCGAGCTTGCCAAGGTCGAATTGAAAGATTCGGCAACCCGCGCGGGCAAGGGTGCTGGCCTGCTCGGCGGTGCGGGCTACGCGGGTTTCATGGCGATTCTGTTCATCTCCATCGCCGCCTGGTGGGGCCTGGGTTACCTGGTCGGCAACGGCTGGTCGGGCCTCATCGTCGCCGGAGTCTGGCTGATCATCGCCACGATTCTGTACCTCGTGGGCCGAAATGAGTTGAAGACCGTGCGCGGAGCTCCTCAGACTGTGAGCACCGTCAAAGAGATTCCTGAAACCTTCAAACGAAATGAGCAGAACCGATGAGCGACAACCCGAACGAGATCCGCGCCAACATCGAGGCGACGAGATTCGAATTGAGCAATAACGTCGACGCGTTGGCTGACAAGGTCGACCCGTCGAAGATCGCCGAACGCCAAACCGAGAAGGTCAAAGGCGCCTTTCGCGGTGTTCGTGAGCGAGTGATGGGTGCGGTATCTGATGTCGGCGACAACGCAAGCGGAGTCGCGGGTTCGGCTACTGACTCGGTCTCGGGCGCAGCGCAGACCGCCAAAGACAAGGTGCAGGGCAGCCCCTTCGCGATCGGACTGATCGCGTTCGGCGCCGGTTTGCTCGCCGCGTCGTTGGTTCCCGCCAGCACGAAAGAGAAAGAGATCGCCTCGAACATCAAAGAGCAGGCGCAACCACTGGTCGAACAGGTAACGGATGCGGCCAAAGAAGTCGCAGGTAACTTGAAAGAACCGGCTCAAGAAGCCGCTGCCGCCGTCAAAGACACGGCGACCGATGCCGCCTCGAGCGTTCAGGCAGAAGCCCAGTCGGCCGTTTCAGATGTGCAAGACCAGGCCGGCGACGCCAAACACGCCCTGCAAAACGAGAACTGATCTGCAGCAACGAGCGGCAGCCGGCCGCGACAGCAGCCACGCTGCTGAGTTCTGCACAGCGATAGTAAATGGTTTGCCACTCGGTCAGAAATTTCACCCCAGAGGTAGGTACAACGGCGAATTCCTAGTGGTTCATACCTCAATAGAACGATGGATTCTCATGGGTCAGGGCTTATCGCTGTGTAATGGTAAGGGCGAGAGCTGAGAGCAGCGCTGCGGTTGCTCCGACGGTGAGGATCGTTGAAAGCTGCAGACATGGCGGGTATACCCGCGAGTCCAACGCCGATGCCGCGTAGGGCTTGAAGTAGTTCCACGACGACGAGGTTCTCTGTCGTGGGGAGAAAAACGAACGGAAGGGTCGCTCCGATCGTGATGACCAGGCCGAGGGCCGAGCTGATGCCGCCGCCGACCCTGTCGGTTATTCTGCCGCCGAGGCGGAGGGCCACCGTGGCGCCGGCGCCGTACGCGAGCAGAAGGAGGCCCGTTTGAATAACGGCGGAGAAGCCCGATGTCGATGACGGGCTGATGCTGCGGATTTCGCGCTCTGCGAACCGCGGTGAGTACGTAGGCGACGAGCAGGGCGATGCCGATGATCGCGAAGAGGTAACCACTGGTGACCCATTGCGTGCTTGTCAACCGGGCTCCGAGTTCGTGGGCGATCGTCGTTAGACCCACGTTCACCAGCGATGTGTCGAGGCCGGCCATGAACGCGCCGAACACGATCACCGTTGCGATGCGCCACACGCTTCTGGGAATAGCGTCGTTGGCACCTGTCATTTCGACCTCCTTATGCGTACTCAGTATGCATACTTGGTAATGTTAGCCGTGCTCAGTACTCTTGTCACGTGGCAAGAACAGGTGATAGGGGAGGTGCGCAGACCAGGGCGCACATTGCGCAGGTGGCGACTGGGTTGTTTTTGACCCGCGGCTTCGACGAGGTGACGATGGCTGACGTTGCTCACGAGTCTGGAGTCGCCAGGGTGACGGTCTTCTCTCACTTCGCCAAAAAGGAAGATCTGCTTTTCGATAGGCTGCCCGACGCAGTGGCCCTGGTTCGGGCCGCGGTTCACGATCGCCCGAAGGGCACGAGCGCGATGGTAGCGATGCGAACGCTCGCGCTCAAACTGATCGATGAACGCCATCCGGTATCGGGGTTGAGCGATGGGGCCGAGCCTTTCTTCCGTACCGTCATGGCGTCGCCTACCGTCATTGCCAGGGCCCGCGAACTCGCCCTTGACGTCGAGCACGCCCTTGCAGGCGAACTGGCCTCGGACTCCGATTTTTCCGGTGACCCCGACATCGCTGCGGCGCTCGTACTAGCCGTCTACCGAATCGCGCTCGTGAGCGTCGTCACCGCCCGGCTCGCCGGCACAGACATCTTAGACGCAGCGAAAACAGCGCGGCAACGCATCACCACCGGCTTCGCCACGATCTCTCCTTGATCTCGCACTGTCGCGGGATGAGACTCACGTCAACCCCCCATTCTGACCCATCCTGAATTTTGACGGCTCCGAAATAATCGCAATGATTCGATTGAGCGAATCGTTCATGGCCTTGCCCCTGCCATCGTGTTCATCACTTTGGAGAGGTCGCCATGTTTTTGTCGTTTCTGCTCGCGGTAAACCCGAACCCGGTACCTGATCCGCTTCTGACAGCGGTACCGATTCCCACCCCCAACCAGATCGAGTTGCCCAATCGGGGTGCGAATCTGATTGTGCCGTCGTCGGGGTCTCTGTCGAATTTCTACCCGCAGTGGTCGCCGGCTGAATGGATCGGCTATTCGGCGCTCATTGTGGTGTCGATATTGCTGACCGTCGTCGCCTGTACGACGCTGTGGTGGATGCTTCATGCCTGGCGTTCTCCGAAGGGCCTGAAAGATACGCAATTCTCTGAACAGCCTCGTGAACCGAGGCACTCGTTCACCCTTCTGGTGCCGGGCCGGCATGAAGAAGAGGTGCTCGGAGAGACACTCGACGTGCTCGCACGACAAGAGCATCCTGACTTCGAAATCATCGCCATCGTCGGCCATGACGACCCGGGAACAGAGGCCGTAGCGCGCGCCGCTGCCGCTCGTCACCCCGACATCATTCGGGTGATCGTCGACGAAAGTGTGCCGAAGAACAAACCGAAGGCCTTGAACCTCGCGCTGAAGACAGCACGGGGCGATGTCGTTGGTGTTTTCGATGCAGAAGACGAAGTGCACCCGCGCCTGCTCACTGTCGTCGACTCGAAGTTTCAAGAATCGGGCGCTGACGTGGTGCAGGGCGGCGTTCAGCTGATGAACTTCAGAACGAGTTGGTGGGCGCTGCGAAATGTCTTGGAATACTATTTCTGGTTTCGCTCCCGATTGCACTTTCACGCGGCGTCGCGCTTCATTCCGCTGGGCGGAAACACGGTCTTCGTCAAAAAATCATGGCTTGATTGGTCTGACGGCTGGGATGCGGAGTGCTTGGCCGAAGACTGCGAACTCGGCGTGCGCCTCTCTAGCGCCGGCGCTCACGTCGTCGTCGCCTACAGCCCCGAATTCGTTACCCGTGAAGAGACTCCCGGCTCGTTGAAGTCGCTTTACAAACAGCGCACCCGCTGGAACCAAGGCTTTCTGCAGGTACTCCAAAAAGGGCATTGGCGTAACCTGCCGACATTTAAACAGCGTCTCTTTGCTCGGTACCTGCTCACGATGCCGTTCTTGCAAGCGGCGACCGGCATGCTCATTCCCATCTCGCTCTTTCTGATGTTCTTTTCGAAAGTGCCGACAATCGTCGCTCTGATCACGGTTGTGCCGCTTGTGCCAACCCTCATCACGCTTGTGGTCGAGATGACCGGGCTCGCAGAATTCGGTCGGGCATATGGCCCGAAGGCACGTGCGGTCGACCACCTCAAGCTGGTGCTCGGACTGTTTCCGTTTCAGATCTTTCTCGCTCTCGCAGCCGTGCGCTCGGTGATTCGGCAGATGCGCGGCATCAACAGCTGGGAGAAGACCGAGCACACCGGCGCCCACCGCCCTGACCCGTCGGTTGTCGCAGCAGCGCCTCGGGTACTCGTGTCAACGGGCGTTGTCGGCGACGCAGTGCTCGAGAAGGTGGAGAGCCGATAATGACGACCACACTCGAGCCCATCAACTCAACAGAACCCATCGAAGAGTCTGTTTCGGCACAGTCAACCCCGCCAACGAGGCCGCGTCGCCCCGGCATCAGTCGATGGTTTCGCCGAAGCCGTCGGTCTCTCGTTTGGCTACTACCTGCTTTAGTAGTCGGCATCGTTGCTCAAGTGGTGAACATCACGGGGGCGCCACAGCGTATAGACGACGAGGGCACCTACACCGCTCAAGCCTGGGCTATCGACCGCTTAGGTTCACTCACGCACTACACGTATTGGTACGACCATCCACCCCTCGGCTGGATTCAGATCGCCCTCTACGCACGGCTGACGAATGCGTTCGGCCGATATGACTATGCAGTGTTCGCTGCCCGCGAGTTCATGGTCGTCGTCACGATGGTATCGGCCGTGCTCTTGTGGATGCTCGCGCGCAAGCTTCGACTCGGCCGTGCTTCGGCGACCATTGCGGTGTTGCTCTTCACGGTCTCACCGCTCGCCTTGCAATTTCACCGCTCGGTGTATCTCGACAACATAGCGGCTATGTGGATGCTCGCAGCATTCGTTCTCGCCTTCGAAAAGCGTCACCAGCTCGCCAGTTTCGTCGGGAGCGCAGCCTGCTTCGGAATCGCCGTGCTCTCGAAAGAGACCTTCTTGCTAGCACTCCCGCTCTTAGCATGGCTGCTCTGGCGCAACGCGCACCCCTCGACGAGGCGGTACACGCTCGCCGTTGCCGCGACAGTGCTAATCGTGCTCGGAGCCGCCTACGTTCTGCTCGCAGCGGTCAAAGGCGAAGTGTTCCCCGCCGCAAACAGGGTGAGTTTGTTCAACGGCCTCACCTTCCAACTCTCATCGCGTGCATCGAGCGGCTCGATCACTGACCCCACAAGCCTCATCAATAAAACCTTCTCCATGTGGTGGCAGCTTGACCCCGTGGGTATCGTCGGCGCAGTCTGCGCCGGACTCGGCGCGCTCTTCATCAAGCGACTACGGGCTTTCGCAATCATGTTCTTAGTGCTGGTCGCTTTCATGTTCCGGCCGGGAGGGTACCTTCCCGTGCCCTACGTGATCATCTTGCTGCCGTTCGGCGCCCTGCTGATCGGCGCGGTGATCGATTCGGCTGCCCGGGTCGTGTACCGCAAAAAGCCCGCAACATCGCGCCGGCGCCTGTTCGGTGCCCTTGTGGTGCTGATGTCGCTCGTCGCCGCCACGATCGCCGGGCCGCTGTGGGTCGCTCAACTCCGTGGGTTCTTCAGTGCCGATCTTGACGCTCCGATGCGCCAGGCCGAAGCGTATACCGAGGCCAACGTGCCCCACGATGCCCGGCTGATCGTCGATGACTCGATGTGGGTCGACCTGGTGACCGCCGGATTCGCCCGCGACAACGTCACCTGGTATTACAAGGTCGACACTGACCCTGCAGTGGAGGCGCTCTCACCAAACGGCTGGCGCGACTCCGACTACATCATCACCACAGACTCGATGAGGTCACTTCTCAGTACCTCGCCCGACGTCAACGATGCCGTGCAGAACTCGGTCGTCGTGGCGAGTTTCGGTCAGGGCGACGCACTGGTCGAGGTTCGGCAGATCGAGCCGCAAGGGGCCACTCAGGCACAAGCCGACGCTACGGCGAGCACCAAGGCCCGAGCATCCGCCGGCGCCCAACTCGCCGAAAACGCCAACCTTACGATGCCGCTCGCCACGCGTGATCTGCTCACCGGCGGTCAAGTGGATGCTCGGGTCATTCTCACTCTCAGCGAGTTGCTTTCGACCTCGACAGTAACGGTCGGTGACTATCCACTCGTCGACGGCGAAGGAGACGACACCAGAAGGCAGATCCTGATCACCAGCCTGAACGGCGACCAGATCTCCAGTAACCCAGCTGCCGCGGCTGCAGCCCAAGCCTACTTTCAGGGCCTCACCGGCATGGTGAAACCGGCGCAAATCAGCCTGACACCAGCAGGGCTCCTCGTCACATTCGCGCTCGGCGAACCATCGGGCCTTCTCACACCCACGCCCTGACCTCGCACGTCAGGTGATCAGAGCGCGCCGACGTGCGTGCACCCCAGACACACCATCACCCAACTATCGAAAAGGATCACGCTCATGTCTTCGCACACCCAATCGCTCTCGTACCGTCTGTCGAACCGCCGGCCTGCCGGCCTCGCCGCTCTCGCCGCTCTCGTTGCGACCATCGCGTTCGCTATCTTCGGACTCAATAGCAGCGCGATGGCAGCCGACGCGCCAACCGCCGGCGGCTGGATACGTATCGCCCACCTCTCACCTGACACGAAAGCGGTCGACGTCACACTGACCGCCCTCGCAGGCGGCGCAAAGGTGTACGAACTCGATGATCTCGCGTACGGCGCGGTCTCCGCCTACGTCGCAATGTCTCAGGGCACCTACGTCGTCGCGATGGTACCGACCGGTTCACCGGCAAACACGCCGGCCATGATCCAGCAATCGATCAATGTCGTCAGCGGGCAGCCGATGACCGTTGCGGCACTGGGTAAGAACTCCGACCTGAAGACCGTCGTTTTTCCCGATGACCTCACACCACCAGCTGCCGGGCAGGCGCGAGTCAGGGTTATTCAGGCATCGACCGACGTTTCGTCAGTGAGCATTGCGACAAGCACCGGCCAGCCCGTCACAGCAGACGCCAAACAAGGCACCGCGACCGGCTACGCCAGCGTGCCGGCAGGAACCTGGAACCTAGACCTCACCGGGGCCGCATCACCCGCTACTGCCTCAGTCACCCTCGCCTCAGGCGCGGTCGCAACCCTTTTCGTGCTCGATAACTCGACCGGCGGAGTCACCATCAAACCCGTCATCGACTCGGCCAGCGTCGGAGCTACGCCAGTGGGTGGCATTCAAACCGGCGGCGGATTTCTCGCGCACCACATCAACGCAGCACCTTCCGCCGACAGCGTGCTCCTCGGCGTGACCATCGCTCTGGCGGCGGCGCTGCTCATCGCCCTCGGTGTACTCAGCGCCGCCCGTCGACGGGAGAGCACCCGGTGAACGCCCTCAGACATTCGTGCGCGGGTTTCATCGCCCTGGCTATCGCGGCTTCGCTTTTCGCGTGCACGTCTTCGCCCACCACACCGGCGTCACCGTCTGGGCCTGCGCAGGCTCGCACTGCCGACGACGCTGCCCGAGCGTTTCTGTCGAACTACGTCGTCGACGGCCGCGTCGTCAGAAAAGACCAAGGGTCAGACACCGTCAGCGAAGGGCAGGCCTACGGAATGCTCATCGCCGTCTCGATCGGAGACGAGAACGCCTTCGATTCGATTTACGCCTGGACGACAGCCAATCTCGTGCAGACCGACGGGCTGATGGCGTGGGACTGGAAAGACGGAAAAATCATCGACAACGAACCGGCCAGTGACGCCGATCTTGACGCTGCGAGAGCTCTCGTCGAAGCCGGAAAGACGTTCAACGAACCCGACCTCATCGCGAAAGGCAACGCATTGGGTGAAGTCATTCTCGACAAGCTCACCGTCACTACCGCCGCCGGCCGCATCCTGCTTCCCGGGCTGTGGGCGGCGACGAGCGAGCCGTATGCCTACAACCCCTCATACGCATCTCCGGCCGCTTTCAGCGTTCTGTCGGAGAGTTCGGGCGATGCGCGATGGCAAGAGCTCGCCAGCGGATCTCGCGCGGTGACCTCGGCATTACTGACAAAGAGTGGGCTGCCCCCCGATTGGGCGCAGGTGCACGCCGACGGCACCGTCGATTCAATGCCCGGCGCACGCGGTACCGGAACAACGGTTCAGTACTCGTATGACGCGGCTCGGCTACCGCTGCGTTATGCGGAGTCATGCGACCCAGCAGACACCGCGCTAGCCGCAAAGCTCATTTCGGCCTTGCAACGTCAAAGCGATGTCTTCGCCCAACTCGATCTGGGCGGCGGAGCGCTGACCACCGATCAGAGCTCGGTGGGATACGACGCCCGAGCCGCCGCACTCGCAGCAGCGGGGCAGGCCAACCTGGCTGAACAAGATCTCAGCAGGGCCGATCAACTCGAACAGTCCAATTCAACGTATTACGGCGCAGCGTGGAGCGCCCTTGCCCAGCAAGAACTTCAAGCGGGCACCCTCGGCTCCTGCGCGCCTCTGCATCAGGCGAGCGGTGCTGCCAACGCGATGCAAGACCCAGCTGCGCAGCAGACAAGTACGAGCGAACAGCTGGCTGGAGTCGTACCAACCCATCTGCAGATCGCGCAAATCGGAGTCGACACCTCGCTCGAAGCCCTGACAAAAGACGCGTCCGGCGAAATCGTGCCTCCGCAGAGCTTCAGCGACGCGGGATGGTACAAAGATGGCGTCGTGCCCGGCGACCTCGGCCCAGCCGTGATCGCCGGGCACATTGATTCTGCAACCGGCCCCGCGATCTTCGATCAGCTCGCGACTCTGAAACCGGGTGCCGTGATCGATGTCACCCTCTCCGATAACAGCACGGTCTCATTCGTCGTCGACTCGACGATCACTGTACCCAAACAGCAGTTTCCGACCACCCAGGTCTACGGACCGACGCCGACAGCCCAACTCCGAGTGATCACCTGCGGCGGGGCTTTCGACGATTCTTACGGGCACTATCTCGACAACGTGGTCGTTTTCGCCCACAAATCCGCCTGATGAACAAATCGATGAAAACAAAGGAGCCACCTCATGAATGAAGCGTTAGTGATCATCCCGACGTACAACGAAAAAGAAAATATCTCGTCCATCGTCGCGCGAGTGCTGACCACCCGTCGCGCCGATGTTCTCATTGTTGACGATGGCTCGCCTGACGGCACCGGCGAAATCGCCGATCACCTTGCCCGTCTCTACGAAGAGGTTTCGGTTCTGCACCGCCCAGGCAAACAAGGCCTTGGCCGAGCGTATGTCGCAGGCTTCGACTGGGGCCGCGCTCGCGGCTACAAAGCACTGGTCGAAATGGATGCTGACGGCTCGCACCACCCCGAATCGTTGCCGCTCATGCTCGACATGCTCGATGACGACACCATCGACATCGTTCTCGGCTCGAGGTGGGTGCAGGGCGGCGTCGTCGTCAATTGGCCGCTGAGACGCCGACTACTCAGCCGCGGCGGAAACGCATACGCTCGCATCGCACTCGGCATCTCGATCAAAGATGCCACCGGAGGGTACCGGGTGTACCGCCGCAGCGCGATCGAACGCATTCGCTTGACGACCATCGAATCCGACGGGTACTGCTTTCAACTCGACATGCTCTGGCGAGGGCTTCAAACCGGTCTCCGCGTCGTTGAAGTACCCATCATCTTCACCGAACGAACTCATGGCACATCAAAAATGAGCGGAATGATCGTCGCTGAATCACTCATGCGAGTCACCCGATGGGGTCTTCAACGCCGAGCACAATCTGTAACAGAACTAGTGCTGCACCGCCGGCGCCTCCCCTCCGTTCGCACCGTCAATCGCACACAAGCACCGAGCCGATGAACGACGAAACATACGAGCTCATTCAGCTCGACTCCACCAAATGGCTGCTCCGTAAATCTGGAGCAGGTATCACCCTCGAGATCGCCGGATTCATCCACTTCCATCACGGCCGATACGAAGTGTTATTGCTCGATGTCGAGCTGACCCATGCCTACTTCAATTCCAGACAAGAAGCTCTGCAACACCTCACTGCAAGCAGAACGGTGTCGACACTGGTCAGCCCGAACAACTGAAGCGACGCAGGCCTGGTCATTGCGTTGCCGATGCAGTGTACGGCGATCCGGGAGTTGCGCAATGAGTGGTTTTGAGCAAATTGAACCTATAGCCTACAAAACATAGCCCTAGACCTCGGCGTCGATTCTTATCCGCTCGAAAGAAACGGCTTCCGCATGTTCAGTGTCTCCGATTCGCGTCAGGCGATGCACAAACCCGAGTTCTGGGCGTTTGCCGCGCCGGTAAGCGCGCTCGGCTCCACCAGTCCGGTCGTCGCGAAAGATCTGTACCTTCTGATTCGCGGCTGGATTGAGGCTAGTCGAACTCGTCGGAGGTGGTTCCAGCTTTCTCGTGAATCGCGACGGAACTCTTTTCTCCCCCCTGAATCGCCTCGCCGAGCAGGTCATGGCTCCGAATTACCTTCCTCCGAATAGAAATGGACGTCTACCGTGTCTGAAGATCGGCTGGAGCAGCACCCGATTGCAAAACTCTGCTGGGTGCGGAACGGAACCACGATCTGGGTCGGCTCGGCATGGCGCGGGGGCACCGTTGTTGGGATCGTTTCCGAACGGCTTCGAGGCGCTTTCACCGCGATTACCACGTCGTGTCACGAGCTTGGCAGTTATGCCAGCCTCCTCGACGCGCAAGCCGCGCTCCAAGATAGCGTCGAGGCCCCATCGGTATCCGCGGCGCGTACACCCTGATGAGCACGTCCGGCGCACTGCTGTGTCGCGAACCGATGGAGAGAAGATCATGACTGAGATTACGGCGCACCACGGATTATTCACGCACACGAACCTGCACGTTGATGACACCGGCGGCAACGGCCGCCCCGTGGTGCTGATCCACGGCTGGCCGTTGTCGGGTGAGTCGTGGTCGAAACAGGTGCCCGCGTTCGAAGCCGCAGGTTACCGAGTGATCACGTATGACCGGCGGGGCTTTGGCCGAAGCGACAAGCCGCGCACCGGCTACACCTACGACACCCTCACCGAAGACCTGCACACCCTCCTCACCGAGCTTGACCTGAACGATGTCACTCTCGTCGGGTTCTCCGCGGGCGGCGGTGAAGTCGCCCGCTACTTCACCGAGTACGGCACCGAACGCCTGCGCAGTGTGGTCTTCGCGTCTGCGGTGCCCCCGTTTCTGCTGAAGAACCCGAAGAACCCCGACGGTCCCTTGGGTGCGGGCGAGGCAGCGAAGATGACTGCCGCGCTGACAGCGAACCAGGAGATGTTTTACGACGACTTCATCACCCAGTTCTACTCCGTCGACGGTGTACTGAAAGTCACTGAGGCTGAACGCCAACAAGCGCTCAGCCTCGCGCTGCAGTCCAGCAAAGTCGCGGCCCTTGCCTGCATGGCCGCGTTCGCCAGCACCGACTTCCGTGACGACCTCACTAAGGTGACCATTCCCACGCTCGTCATCCACGGCGGCGGTGACGGTGTCGTTCCGTTCGAAGGGTCAGGGGCCCGCACCCATCAGGCCATCGCGGGCAGCGAACTCGTGCTCATCCCCGGCGCCCCGCACGGAGTAATTGTCAGCAACCCCGACGAATGGAACACAGCCGTCCTCGACTTCCTCACGAAATAGCAATGCCGCGGACCTCCGATTGTTTCGGGTTGATGAATCATTCCGGTAATCGGGATGACACTGGGTTGGGTGGCGTAGGGTAAGGATTGCTGCTCCTGACCCTGGTCGCGACGTCGTCCGCGCCGATATGCATGTCAGATCTCACCCGCACCTTCGCGTCGGTTCAAGAAGGTGTGTCCCTGTGCGCGGCAATGACCGCCCGCATTGACAGTGTTCACGGAGGGCAATACTCATGGGTTCTTTCACATACGACGGTGCAGAGATCGAGTTAGACGATCGCACCCTCACTCATCTGCAGATCGTGATCGTGCAGAAGCTGCGGCGATCCGAAAGCTTCGCGATGTCGTGGGCCGTTTCCGCGGAGTTCGGTAGTGGTCGGTCGTCGATTTGGTTGCATCCATCGATCCCGATCCATTTCCGGTTCAACGGCAGCCGGGTCCCGGCGATCAACCCGGCGTGGCTGGCTGAACTGACCACCTCAGCGAACAGCTCCACCGGGCTGATCGTGACACCAGAGAACCCACGGGCGACAGGCGCGATCGTCGTCCAGCCCGCACCGCGGCAACGTGAACGGCACCTCGAACCAGCTTGACGCCTGACCGACATCACCGTCGCCTTGCACCGGGTCGGATCGATGCGCTGTGCTCATGCTGTCCCGTTCCCGATGGGGTGCC
>NZ_BMGP01000010.1 GCF_014640255.1 Subtercola lobariae
AGAAGCCCCGCCTGCACCCGCCTGCACACTCACGTCATATCCCAGCTTGATCAGCTGGGCGACGGTAGAGGGGGTCGCAGCGACCCGCGTCTCACCCTCAGCCGTCTCAGCAACAACTCCGATACGCGTTCCGTCTAACCTGCTCTTCGGAAGCTCTAAGAGTGTCGACTGTTCGGGTATCGAAACTGTCCTCATGCCGCTCATAATTACTCCATTTCATTCGATCGGGGTTAGCAATGTTCGATTAGAGCTGACGGGGCATTCTTGTTCGGCCCGCGGGCGCATCAGCCTCTAATGCAAGTGGTCTTGGCGACAGAAATCTTGTCGCGAAACTCGCGAGAATTGAGATAACCAAGGTATTGGTCTCACCCACGTGGTGATTCCGCATGTGCCTCTCTTTATGCCACTAAGTTGACGGTCACAATGATGCGACCAGCTCTACTCCCTGGCGAATCGCTCGTTTTGCGTCTAGCTCGTGGGCGACGTCAGCGCCACCGATGACGTGCCACGTCAGACCGCGAAGTCGAGCATGATCGGCAAGCTCTCGCTGAGACACCTGGCCGGTACACAGCACGACGGTGTCAGCTGCTACGACCGACTCTCGCCCGAGGTGTTCAATGTGCACGCCCGTGTCATCGATGCCGAGATACTCCACCCCCGCCAAAAGCTGCATGAGGATGTGGCCGCCCTCAGCATGCACAGCCTCGACGATCTTCGCGTGGTTGTTGACATCGTCAGCAGTGATCATCGCGGCCCCTCCGGCCCACGGTCGCCCCGCTTCATCTGGGGAGATTTCTCCAGAAACGATGAGGTCGACACCTCCTCGAACGCGCTCCGAATAGAAAGCGGCCATGCGTTCGAATCCGTCCTCGGTATCTTCCAGACCGATATGCATCGAACCCATCATCATTCGATTCCGCAAGCGCACAGTTCCCACGACGATCGGGGTGAAAAGGTGATCGTAGGTGGTCACTTCGGTACCCATCCTTCTTCTCGACATGAATAAATCTAATTATGCACTTTATTGCAGAAGTTTATGCGGATCGCTAGCCGTAAGTGCCTCATCCCTATGCTGGAATCATGTCTCTCTCACACGCCATCCTCACTGCGCTCAATGAAAAGTCAGCGTCGGGCTTCGCGCTTGCGCAGCGATTCGATCGCTCGATCGGCTACTTCTGGCCCGCTTCGCATCAACAGATCTATCGTGAACTCGCGAAGCTGGAGCGCGATAGCCTCATCCATCAAATCGATGCAGTTGAACCACCTCGGGGTGGCCGTCGTACCTACGAGGTCTCGGGCGCCGGGCGAGCTGAACTGCGGAAATGGCTCCAGACCACAGAAGATCCCAAACTCGAAAAGGATTCGCTCATGCTCAGGTTGAGGGCATCCGCGAGCCTTGGCGGCGACCTTCGCAATGAGGTAAAACGTCACCGTGATCTGCATTCAGCGTTGCTCGAGGAATACCGGCGCGTCGAGCAGAACGACTTTGACGAGAACGGTTTGCATTTCGCGGCCGCGCGCCAATATCTCGTTCTGCAGTGGGGACTACGTCTCGAGCAAGCGAGGGTCGACTGGGCCGACTCCGTCTTGAAGCAGCTCGACCACGAGGCGGATTAGCACAATTCAATTGTCGTCGTATCAGCAGGAATGAGCTCATGTCGCTCGGGTTCTGGTTCAGATTGGCGGCGGCGATGACGTGGTCGCTGGTGACCGCGACTTGTGCGTCGTATCCTAGGACGAACCCGCGGCGTGTGGGCATCACTCGCGGGCCAGGGTCGGGGTGTTCGCGACGATCTTCGGCAGAAATTTCGCCGAGTCCGCTCTGCTTCCACCCGGTCGTCTCGAATTCGTCGGTGAGGCGACCCCAGGTGTTCAGCCACATGCCGGCCTGGATAGCGCGGCGGGCGCGGGCCCGGTCGTTCGTAAACACGGCTGCGACGAGACCGAACTTCGTCGCGTTCGCGCGCCGGACGGCGTCGGCTTCGGCATGGAACACTTCCATCACCTGTACTGGTCCGAAGACTTCCTGCTGAACGATTGGTGCGTCAGAGTCTACGACTTCGAGAAGGGTCGATCAGCATCCCGGGCGTATTGCTCGTGGCGCGACCGTTAGTGTGGACGAGGGCGGATGCCGCGGAGTGCCGAAGCATCGTCGCCGCCGCCCCCACTTCCCACGTCGTCTCGACGAAGCGTTTACCGTTCTCGTGCGCACGCATGAGGGCGACCTCGTGCTTGCGCGCTTCGAGGCGCTCAGCCATCTCCATCAGCGCCCGGGATCGCACTTCCGGGGTCAGGGACCAGTCCGTGTTGTCGAACACATTCCGCGCGGCCGCGACCGCCGCCTGGGCCTGCTCCACTCCTCCGCTATCGTAGGTGCCGAGAACTTCTCCGGTCGATGGATTCAGGGATTCCTCCACCTGGCCAGATCCGACCCAGACGCCCCCAATCCACTGCAACGCCGGCTCCCCTACCGCTCCGGCGACCTCCCCCTCGAGAGTGTTCCGTTCACTGTGTGGTGTGCGCATGCTGATTTCCTTACTTGCTGTCGCGTCGAATTTTGAGGAAAACCTGCCCGGGTGGCGAGAAGGAGCAGTGCCGACCGCCGCTCCGGTCGGGGTCGGCAGGCTTAACTTGGGCCGCTCTGCTCGAGCGTCCTCCGGTCTGGCATGTTTGTCACTTGATGGTTTGTCGCCGCGGCCTCTCAATATGCCGCCGGTCGGCCCGCGGTAGCGGCACCGCAGGCAATGTCAGCGTTTCGTTTTCGCCAGGCTCTTGTTCTGACTGCGGAGCATAGTGTCCAGCAATCGGTCGGACGCGATACGGGGCATGAAGGTGAACATCGCCCCGTCGCGTCCGATCGTGTACCGGGTCTTCGGTCGCCGCGCGGCCACGGCCTTGGAGATGACTGACGCGGCATGCTCGGGAGAGACGCCGTCGCGGGCGAAGCCCTCCGCCTGGACGGTGAACGCCCGGCCGAGTTCGTCGTAGCGTGTGTGCTGCTCGGCGGTCATCGTGTCCGTGATCCGAGCGGCAGCGGCAAGCCCGCTCTCGGTAAGGTTCGTACTCACCGCCCCCGGAGTGATCTTCACAACGGTGACGCCGAAGTCTTGAACCTCACGGCGAAGAGAATCGGTCACGGCCTCCATCGCGAACTTCGCCGCTGAATAAGCACCGAAGTTAGCCATCGCGACGCGCCCACCGACGGACGTGACGTTCACGATCCGCCCACGAGTGGCCAACAGAGTGGGAAGCAGGGCGCGGGTGAGGGCTATCTGGCCGAACACCGACACATCGAACTGGAAACGCCAATCCGCGAGCGATAGAACCTCAACCGGGGCGTTCACCGCGACGCCGGCATTATTGACCAGCACCTGAAGCTGGCGCCCATCCGGGTCCCGAGTGACCCGCGCGACGATGGAAGCGATGTGCTCGTCGTTCGTGACGTCGAGGATAACCGGTTCGATACCAGCGGCGGCGATCTTCTGACCGTCGGCCGACTTCCGGACGCCGGCTAGGACGTGGAACCCATCGGCGGCCAGACGCACAGCCGTGGCACGGCCGATACCAGAAGACGCTCCAGTAACGATTGCAAGAGGATAAGTTTGATGTGACGTTGTCATACTTAAACCATATGTCGGTGAGTGACACTGTCAACTGAATCTTTTACTGATTGTTGACAGATTCACCGACCCAAAAGAGCGATGAGTTGCTGGAGAAGTTGATCGCCTGTCGTGCCCCACTTTTTTTCGCTCAGCTGGCCAGATCGCTCCATTCCGGCGATGCCGTGGGCGCTGGACATCAGGAGCGCCCCTCGGCTCCGCGCGTCGCCCTGTCCGACGACGTCCGCGACGATGGCAAGGAACACGTCCTGCGCCCTCGAGGCGGCGGTGATGATGGCCCGGGGGTCACGGGAGGGTGTGATGAACATTAGTGCGTAAAGATACGGCCGCTCCCTAGCAACGGTCAAAAAGGCGAGGACAGCTCGATACAGACGTTCCCGGCTGCCTATTCCCTTGCAGGACTGGACGAGCTCGAGGTCGAGCGTCATGTGAACCCACCCACGGATGGCCAGGGCTGCAAGCAAGTCTTCCTTGTCGACAAAATGACCGTAAGGCGCACCCCGAGAAACACCAGATCGAGCCCCGACAGCTCTGAGCGTCACGGCATCGGGGCCGCCTTCGTCTAGAAGACCAGACGCCGCGTCGAGCAGAGCGTTCCGAGTCGCTGCGGCCGATTCAGCTCGAGAAGTCATGACCAGATTCTAGCTGACACTGTCAGGCGCATCGCTGAGGGGATAGTCGGTAGCGCCCCATTTTGGGTCGCCGGTGTGGACGTGTTCCAATGCCGCCGGCTCCACGGTCCTGGCAGAGAACCGCCATCCTGACGGTATGGCGATCAGTAAGGCTACAGCCACCACCATGCAAGATCGCCGACGAGGCAGAGATTGGCATTGCCACGCTGTACCGCTACTTTCCCAGCAAGGATTCCGTACTGCTGGTTCCGTTCGGATCGGCGGCCAATTTCTCTTTGCCGGCTGCGCGAACGGTCGCCGAACGCCGTCGCGGAGCGCATCCTGCGCATCCACTCGCACCTCGCCCAGGCATCTGGACCGCGGGCGCGGCTCTGGGACATTTAGGCACACGAGCAGGCGCTGCTCGAGCAGGCGATCGCCGAGCGCAGGGATGTCGTAGCGAACGACCTCTCGGTGCTGCCCACCGCGCATCTGGTCGTGAGCGTGCTCGAGGTCGCGCTCGGCTCGTCCGGCCTGGTGGCGCCGATTCTGCCCCCACGGAAGCCTGCTGCCTGCTGCCAATCGACCAGCATCCCAGACTCTCAGCGACACAACGTCGAGGCACTCCTCTCCCCAGTACCCATTGGCGTGAATAGCAGCGCTTAGTGGCCGTGTTTCACGGCTCTATTTGTCACCCCTTACTGCACGTAAGCCGATCCCCATACGGAACGATCGGCATGCTCGCGTCAGCAGATCCGCGATCTCTAAACTGTGGCGATGGACGCTGAACCGGACGGGCCGCCCGAGTACAGAGCGGTCTTTGCTGCTGAACCGTAACGCGAGTATCCGCCGCTCTGTGCGCCGCGGCGTCCTCGCCGGCGAACGGTGCGGCCGTGACGATGCGTCAGTGAGGCCGGGCCGACCGTGGGCTCGATAGCGGCGCACCCATTTCGATACCGTCGCGCGGGAGACCTGGAAGCGTTCAGCGGCGCGGGCCTGCACCCAGCCATCCTCGACAACGAGCTCGACCAGTTTCAGCCGCCCGGCGGGCGTCAAAGAAGCGTTGGGATGAGTAACGTGAGAGATGAGGGCCTCCGTGGCATCAATTGAGTGTGGTAACCCAACTGATACCGGAGGTCCTCACCTTTCTAACTCACGCCACGCACACAACCTCCATGGGAAGAACACCTAGCCGGTGATGAGTCGTGACCCAGCGCAGTGTCGAGATGAAATTGGCACTGCTGCGCGAACACGAAGACGGCGTCCCCTGGGTGAGGATCGAAGCGGACTCCGGGGTGTCGACACGCACCCTCCGGCGGTGGGCTGCCGCATACCGAGCTGATCCGGCATCGCTCCGGCGGCCGCCTTGCATCGACAAGGGCCACCGCCGTACGCCGACCGAACTGATCGAAGCTATCGAGGCCCTCGCGCTTCGCCACCCGGCGCCGACGACGGCTTACATCCACCGCCGAGTGAGCGACATCGCCCGAGGCCGCGGACTTCCGGCGCCGAGTGCTTCCAGCGTCCGCGCGACAGTGCAGGCAGTCGATTGACTATGGCAGCCTCAGTGGAGACCACCTGGCCGCCGGGTTCGAGTTCGCTTGACATTCTCAGTCGATCCGGGCCTAACCCTCGCTACGAAAGGCGACACCGCGTACCGTGACCGGTTCGAACTGGTGTTCCGGCGAAACGCTAACCGGCCAAACGAGCAGTGGCAGGCAGACCACACCCTTCTCGATCTCGCCGTGCTCGGCAAGGAGCAAAGCGCGGTCCGGCCTTGGCTCACGATCTTCGCTGTGTTTATGGGTGGGCCCAACGCGGAACAGACAGCTCTCGCGCTGCACCAGGCCATCAACCCGAAGACGAGCCCGCCTTGGCCGATCTCGGGGCTGCCCGACATTCTTTACAGTGACCACGGCTCTGACTTCACCTGCGTCCGATTGGAACGAGTTTGCCTGGACGCGTATGTTCGACTCATTCACTCCCGTCCCGGAGTGCCTCAGGGCCGAGGGAAGATCGAACCGTTCTACCGCACCATCACCACCGAGCTTCTCCCGCACCTGCCCGGCCACGTCCCACACGACACCAACGGGGAACTCGCATCAGATCCTGCGCTCACGCTCGAGCAGCTCGACAGGATCGTCGAGAAATTCATCGTCGACGAGGACAACATCCGGCAGCATTCCGAGACGATTCAGGCCCCGGTCGAAAGTCGGAGAGCCCCGCCCTGGTCTTCCAGTCGGTCGGATTGATGCCAGAGACCTAGATGCGCACTCGCACCTGGCCCCCTGCAGGCTCAAGCACGTCGAGCTCGACAACTTCGAGCACCTCGGCGGCAGGCCCCGGGTGGCTGTAGAGCGCGGCTCTGATGATGCGGAGGCTCTCACTACACTCGCGCTCGCACCAGACCAACGTAGTGCTCGATTGCACGGTCGAGCCCGTACTGGGGCCGCCAGCCGAAATCGCCGGCCATGCGGCTCGCGTCGATTGCCATGTAGTAGGGATCGGGCTGGTTCATCGGGTTCAAGCCACTGCCGACCTCGAGCTCGGCATCGGGAATCAGCGCACGAATGGAGTTCGCGAAGTCGTTCATCGACCAGACGCCGCCATCGGCAACGTTGTAGACGGAATGGGGCAGCACCCCGGGAGCCAGCGTGACAGTGGCGATGGCGTCCGCGACGTCGAGCACATAGATTAGCCCGTCGCCCTCGTCTCCTCCATGGTCGAGTGCGAAGGGTTGCCCCATCGCAGGTAGTTCGATCATCGAACTGTACGTATTGATCGAACCGGAGTGACGCTGCAACCGACCGGGACCGAAGATGGTCGCGAAACGCAGGCTCACGCATTCGACGTCGGTGGTTCGCCCATACCAGTCGACAATGGCTTCCCCCGCCGCCTTCGTGATGCCGTACATCCCGGTCGGCACCTGAGCGTCGTCTTCCCCGATGGGACGATATTCCGGATGCCCATGTGCGCCGATGGCCGGTGCATAGACCGCCTTCGAACTGGTGAACACGACCCGCCGCACGCCTGCTGCGGCTGCTGCGGCCAGCACGTTCGTCGTACCGCCCACATTCACCGCGACGGCCGTCACCGGATCGTTTTCGCAATCGACGAAGGCGGCGAGGTGAACGATGCTGTCTGGTGCCACCTGTCGCACCGCTTCGGCCAGGCCCGCGGCATCCGTGATGTCACCAATGACGATCTGTACCCGGTCGGCCACGTCGTCGATTAACGACGTGTCGTGGCGATTCTCAAAGACAATCACCTCGTTGTCTCGCGCCAGAAGCTCTCTGAGCAGCCACGCGCCGTTCACGCCCAGCCCCCCCGTCACCATCACTCGCATTGTGCACCCTTTCGCTCAACGTCATCGTTCTTGTTCGCATCGATCGTTGACAGGTTCATCTCAGGTCGCCTCGGCAAGCCGGCGGAATGAGGGAACCATCGGAGCGTATGCTGACATCCCGCCGTCGACGACGATCACCTGGCCATTGATGAACGACGATTCCGGTGAAGCCAAGAACAGGGCCGCGAGCGCCACATCGTCGGGCCTGCCCAGTCGGGGCGCCGAGACGTGATCGAGCATGACCTCGGTCTGCTCATCCGAGTACATGTTCTCGGTGCCCGCAGAGACGATGTGCCCGGGTGCGATGACGTTGCACCGGATGCCCTGCTTTCCGTACTCGGTAGCCAGTGACTTCGACAGCCCGATCACCGCCGCCTTCGACGTCGTGTACGCCGGGCGGGATTCGAACGATAGCCACGCGCCGAGCGATGACACGTTGACAATGCTGCCCGATCCCGCTCGAACCATGTGCGGAAGCGCATGCTTCGCGGTTAGAACGCAGCCAAGCAGATCGACGCTCAACTGCTGCACCCAGACCGAAAGATCGGCTTCGGCAATTGCGACATCGAACGGAACAAGGCTTCGGTTTGAAGCGTAGTTTTGCACGATGTCTATTCCGCCGAACCGCTGGGCAGTGAATGCCACGAGCTCGATTACCGCCGCCTCATCGGAGACATCGGCAGTGAATGGTTCAGCGACACCCCCCTCCTCCCGAATACGTTCGGCGGTGCTTGCTGCGCTTGAGCCGTCTTTGTCGGTGACGACGACGCTGGCACCCTCCCGTGCGAACAACTCCGCGGTTGCGGCCCCGATTCCCGACCCTGCGCCCGAGATGATTGCGGTCTTGCGGGTCAGACGACCTGCCGTCGATTCCATGCTCACTCCTTACTTAGAGATAGGTCCGTGGTTACAGAGACGACGAGCCGGCAGATCTGGCACGTGGCTTGCGGCCGACTGCTGCGATAACGACGATCGCCGTCACGATGCCGCCGACGATCATGTACCAGGCAGGAGCCAGTGGGTTGCCCGAGGTCTGGATCAACCACGTCGAGACGAACGGCGCACTGCCCGCGAAGATGGCAGTACCGAAGCCGTAGGCGATGCCGAACCCGGATACTCGCACAGCGGTCGGGAACATGTCGGCCCACATGGCTGGGGCTGCGCCACCGAACGCGGCGACAGGAACCCACAAGATCAATAGGCCCGCCACGGCGGCACCGAAACCTCCGAGACCGACGACGACGAGGCTGGGGTAGGGCAGCAATATGGTCAGCACCGACGCCAGAATCAGTATCCGTCGACCCCCGAATCGATCAGAGAGCGCGCCGAACGCCAAAACCATGAAGATCGCAACGGTGGTTGCGATCAGCACGGCCCCGAGAGATTGATTGGCGGGTAGCCCGACGACGGTCTTGACATAAGAAGGCATGAACGCCTGCACTGTCGCCGACGCTGTGGCGAAACCGCAGACCACGCCGATGACGATGAGAATGGCGCGCCAATGCTCCTTGAACACAGTGAGAACCGGGCTCTTTTCGCGTTCTTTGTCAGCTTTGATCTCTTCGAACTCCGGCGACTCCGAAACGCGGTAGCGCAGATAGAACCCGAGCAGCAGCAGCGGGAATCCCAGCAAGAACGGAATACGCCACCCCCAGTCGCTGATCGTGGTCGCCGACATAAGCAGGGTGAGCAGGAACACCACGAACACCCCGATGACGCTTCCCGCGGTAGACGAGAAGAAGGCAAATGCGCCGTAGATTCCTCGTCGATTGTCGGGGGCGTATTCCAGCAGATAGGTCGCGGAGGTTCCGAACTCGCCGCCCACCGAGAGTCCCTGAAGCATCCGGGCGACGACGAGCAAAACCGGTGCGAAAGCCCCGATCTGGGTGAACGTCGGCAGGAGGCCCATGAGCACCGTCGAGAATCCCATGATCGTTACTACCACGATCATTGTGACCTTCCGCCCGCTGCGATCGCCGAGCCGGCCGAAGATGATGGCCCCCAGGGGCCGCATCAGAAAGCCGACCGCGTAGACCACGAACGTCGACAGGATGGCAGCGAGCGCGTTGCTCGACGGGAAGAAGAGCTGCGAGATGACGGGCGTCAACGAGGCGAACACGGCGAAGTCGTAGAACTCCAGGGCGTTTCCGGTTCCCACGGCAATGACTGAGCGACGGCTCAGTGGAGTGGCACGCGGCCTCGCGGCGGTGAGACTGCCCTGTGCGGCAGCGTCGAGCGGTAGTGATTGAGACATCATTGTCCTTTCAATATCGATTATCTAGTTGATGGTGCGGGGGTGGTCAGGTGGCGGAAACTTTCTCAGTGACCCGCTCGAGTCGGGGTACGACGTCTTCGGCGAATCGCCTGATGCCGCGAACGGTCTGTTCGTGACCCATGTGGCCAGCCTGCCCCATCAGGAACAGGTTGCCGAGACCGCCGACGTGGCTGTAGAAACGCTCGATCTGCGCGGCGACGGTCGCCGGGCTGCCGGCGAATACGACGCCCAACTCGATGAGGTCATCGAGAGACATCGATGTCATATCGGGAATCGGAGATAACGCGGGCGCACCTGACGATGATGCGTTCGGGCCGCGGAGCGCCGCAGAGCGCACCTGGTACGGCATGTAGCCGGGTGGGTAGGTAAACGGCTTGGTCACCTTGTTGCTCTGCAGGTACCACAGCAATTCGCGCGCTCCCTCGCGACCCTCCTCATCGGTTTGTCCTGTGTAGACCAGCGCCGCATAGCCGAATTTGTCGTCTGAGGCGCCCGGTTTTCCCAACTCGTCGAGCCGGTCGCGGTAGGCCTGGAAGACCTTGCGGGTGCCCTCGAGACCGCCGAGGAATGTCGCGACGTGATAGTCGTGGTCGGCGATCGCACCGGAACTGCTCGGAGTGCCGGCTGTGATCCAGATGGGCGGTGTGGGCTGCTGGTACGGGCGCGGCCAGATGTTGACCTGACGGTGCTGAAAGAACTCACCCTCCCAGTTGAAGGGTCCGTCGTGCGTCGTCCACGCCGTTGTGATTAGGTCGATGGCTTCCCACATGCGTTCCGTCATACGAATCGGTTGGGAGTTCGTCGCTGAGACCTCGTACTGAACCCCGCGCACGAAGCCGACCTCGAGCCGGCCACGGCTGATGAGATCGATGAGCGCCATTTCTTCGGCGATACGAACCGGATCCTGGCGGTTCGCGACCGGGTTGCCGAGCAACAGGATGCGCGCGTTCGTCGTCACTCGCGCGAGAATCCCGGCAACGACTGGCGCTGCAGACGTCATGCAGGTCGCGGTCGAGTGGTGCTCGTTCACCATCACATTGAGGCCGCATTCGTCGGCGACCTGCCACTCGCGAATGTAGCGGTCCCAGAGGTCGGCGGCATGACCCGGGTCGATGGTACCGTTCGGCAAGGTGACGCGAATGGAGTCGTATGTCTCGGGATCGGGAAGGTCGGGGTACGCCGCCTCGTTGAAGTGCCAGTACTGCATCAGAAAACCCTCCTGTAGTTATGCACGGTGATTGCCGTCAGCGCGCGGCCGTGAGAATGAGCTCGGCGACCCGGTGGGGTCGTTCGACTTGAGGCCGATGCCCCGCTTGCTCGATCTGCTCGAACCGGGCGTGCGGCAGGTGGGCTGCCAGGCGGCGCCCGTAGTCAGGGGAGGCGATTCCGTCTTCCGCACCCCAGACGACGAGTGTGGGCACAGCAATGCGGTCGATGGTCTGGCCCAGCCGGCGGTTGTAGAGGTAGGGCTCCCAGCCATAGATCGCGAGAGCCTCGTCGTTGCGAGCCATCTCGAGCACAGTGTTTTCAGGCGCGCCGCCGAGTTCGCCGAGCGCGAAGGCTTGGTCGGCATAGATCAGATTCTCGAGTTGATCGTGCGGTGTCGCGAAGACATCGGCGAAATTGCGATCTGTTGGCGAGCCGAGCTTGACGCCGAACGAGTCGACAAGCACCAACTGCGCGATGCGCGATCGGCTGCGGGTCGCCATCTCGAGCGCGACCCACCCGCCGAACTGAAGCCCGATCAGTATGACGTCAGTGTGCCCAGATGCCTCGAGCCAGTCGAGGTAGATGTCGGCGATGTCCGAAACGGAGGCGCACCATTCCGGCCTGGGCGAGAGCCCGAAGCCGGGGTGGCTGGGTGCGACGACCGTGAAGTGCGCGGCAAGAGCTTCGATGAAGACGGCGTCTTCGCTGCTGCGTTCCGACCCGGGCAGCACGAGCGCCAGTGGTCCGCTGGAGCCTTCGAGTCGAGCGTCGAGACGCACTCCGTAGCCGAACTCGATGCCGTCTTCGGCGCCGATGAGATCGAGCGTCTGCACAATTCCTCCAACTTCGGCCGAGTGCGGGCCGACGATTCGTGAGCGTCGGGGCGGCCGTGCCGGCAGCCCCATCGCATCTGGTATGACGAGTCTCGCGGTGTGGCCCGACGATGACTGTGACTTGGGTCCAGCGACTTTGGCGGGGTGAGCGGTCGGCTAGAGAGCTTCCTTCGCCTGCTCGAGGCCGCGCTGTAGTTTGTTCATGCCTTTCAGCCAGCGATCGGTGTCGGTGGCCCGGGCTCGGTAATAGTCACCGACCGGCGGATGCGGCAGGATCAGGAAGCGATCATCCTGCACCGCTTGCCAAGTCGCCTCAGCCACCTCGTCGGGCGTGAGGGCGCCGTCCCCGCCCAAGATGCTGGCGAGCGGACCGGTGGGCAGCAGGTTCGTCTGCACGGCTTGCGGGCAGATCGCCTGAACGACGATGCCACGGTGCCGGTACGTGGCCGAGAGCCACTCGGCGAAGGCAATCGCGCCATGTTTCGTCACTGAGTACGGCGCCGCGTCGAGAGCGGTCAGCAACCCGGCGGCCGAGACCGTCATCACGAACCGGCCGCCGCCACGCTCGAGCCAGTCGGGTACGAGCAGCCGGGCGGCGCGCACATGCGCCATGGTGTTGACCTGCCAGCTGGTCGCCCAGTCCGCCTCTGAAGAGTCGATGTCCTCCCCTTGCACCACGCCAGCGTTGCCGAACCAAGCGTCGATGTGGCCGAGGTGCGCGCGGGAAGCCTCGATGAGAGCCTTTACCCCTGACTCTGATGCCGCGTCTCCCGCCACGGCAAAAGCGCCGAGCTCCGCGGCGGTCGCCTCCGTCGCCGCAGGGTTCAGGTCGTTCACGACTACTCGCGCCCCCTCCGCGATGAGCCGCTTCGCGAGTGCGCGGCCGATTCCGCCGGCAGCGCCGGTGACCACGATGCCCTGTTCCTCGATCGATGTCATTGCGGACCTCCTATTGTCATACCGCCGTCGACCAGCAAGAGGTGCCCCGTAACCCAGGCCGCGTCATCCGACAGCAAATATGCAACGGCGGCAGCCACATCCCCGGGCTCGCCCAGGCGTTTCAGCGGGTACGTCGCCGCCATCTGCTCTTCGTCGTCTTCGTAAAGCGCAGCCGCGAACGCCGTCTTCACCACGGCTGGCGCTACCGCGTTGACCCGGATACTCGGGCCGAGCTCAAGCGCGAGCGACTTCGTGATGGCGATGAGCATCGCCTTGCTGGCTCCGTAGAACCCCACGCCGGAGGCGGGCTGAACAGCGGAATGAGATGCGATGTTGACGACGGCACCGCCATGGTCGTGCATCCATGCCTGGTAAGCGTGCTGCACCCACGACAACGCGGCGAGGCAGTTCACCTCGAAGATCTTGCGGGCGGCACCCAACTCCAGTTCGACCATCGGACCGTAGACCGGGTTGATGCCGGTGTTGTTCACCAGCAGGTCGACGCTCCCGAACGCCTCGACGGCTGCAGCCACGGTCTCGGCCTGGTGATTGACGTCGTCGACTTTCCCTGCGACCGCGCGCGCCACCGCAGGGCCGCCGAGTCGCGCTACGGCGGCCTCGAGGGCATCCTGATTTCTGGCCGTGATCATTACTCGCGCCCCCTCGGCGACAAGGCGCTCGGCGATGCTCAGGCCAATGCCTCGGCTCGCACCGGTGACGATGGCGGTCTTGCCTGCGAAGTTCATCGCCCGCTGGATTCGGTTTCGGCTTTTGCAGTCGTAAGCACGACCGCACACGCAATCGCCCCCGGGCTCATGCTCGCGCCGCCTCGTACTTGCGCAATTCGCGGCGGGCGAGCGCGTCTTTGTGCACCTCATCCGGCCCATCGACGAACCGGAGCATGCGCGCGTAGGCATATGCGTAGGCGAGGGGAAAGTCTTGGGAGAGTCCGCCGCCACCGTGCACCTGGATCGCCTTGTCGAGAATCCACCCCACAGTGGTCGGCGAGGCGATCTTGATCGCCTGGATCTCGGTATGTGCGGCCCGGTTTCCTTGCGTGTCCATCAGCCAGGCCGCTTTGAGTGTGAGCAGGCGCAGCTGTTCGATCTTCACGCGTGACTCGGCGATCCAATCGCGAATGACGCCCTGTTCCGACAGCGGCTTGCCGAACGCGACCCGCTGCGTGGCACGCTCGCACATCAACTCGACAGCCCGCTCAGCGAGTCCGATCGAGCGCATGCAGTGATGGATGCGCCCTGGGCCGAGACGGGCCTGCGCGATCGCGAAGCCGTCTCCCTCGCCCCGCAGCAGGTTCGTCGCCGGTACGCGCACGTCGGTGAAACGCAGTTCGGCATGGCCGCCGTGTTCGTGGTCGTCGTAGCCGAAGACGCGCATGTCGCGCACGACCTCGACCCCCGGGGTGGCTCGCGGCACCAGGACCATCGACTGCTGGCGATGCTTCTCGGCGGCCGGGTCGGTCTTGCCCATCACGATGAAGATCGCAGCGTTCGGGTTCATCGCCCCGGTGATCCACCACTTGCGACCATTGATCACGTAGTCGTCGCCGTCGCGCTCGATGCGGGTGGCGACGTTCGTGGCGTCGGAGGAGGCGATATCCGGCTCGGTCATCGCGAACGACGAGCGAATCTCGCCGCTGAGCAGCGGCTCGAGCCAAAGTTGCTTCTGCTGGTCGTTGCCGGCCACGACCAGTGTCTCCATGTTGCCGGTGTCGGGTGCGGCGCAATTGAACGCGGCCGGAGCCAGATGCGGGCTTCTGCCGGTGATCTCTGCAAGCGGCGCGTACTGCTGATTGGTGAGCCCGGCGCCGCCATCGCCTGGGAGGAAGAGGTTCCACAAGCCTTGCCGTTTTGCTTCAGCCCGGAGCTCGCAAATGATGGGCGCGGAATCCCAAGCCCACCGGTTCGGAAGTTCGTCGAGCTGGCCTTCGAATATGGCCTCGGCTGGATAGATGTGTTCGTCCATGAATACGAGCAGCTTCGCTCGTAACTCTTCGGTGCGGGCGTCGTAGGTAAAGTCCATCAATGATTCTCCTTGAGAGCCGCCAGCCCGATGCGGGCGACCGGCTCGGTCAGTACGTCGATTCCGTCGAAACCGGTACCCTCGGTCTGGCCGAGCCGGTGACGATAGGTGATGCCCTCAGCGATGACGGCGAGTTTGAAGGCAGCGAGCCCGAGGTAGAAGGCGAAGTTCGGCGTATCGCGACCGCCCTGTGAGATGTACCTCTCGCGGACCTCGTCTTCGCCGATATACCCCGGCGCTGCGGCCGCATCGAAAACGGCAGCGCTACCCGGCAACCGGCTGAGCTTCTGGTAGACGATCATCAGCGCGAGGTCGGTGATCGGATCACCGATGGTGGCCATCTCCCAGTCGATGATCGCCGCAGGCCGATCAGCCGTGTCGATGAGCACGTTGTCGAGACGGTAGTCGCCGTGCACGATGCCCGGCGCAGACTGCTCGGGGATGCCAGCAGCAAGTGCCGCGCGAAGCGCGTCGGTGTCAGGCAGCTCGCGGCTGCGAGACCTGTCGAGTTGCACCCCCCACCGCCTGACCTGACGCTCGAGGAATCCCTCGCTTCGGCCGAAGTCGCCGAGCCCCACCGATACCGGATCGACCCGATGCAAGGCGACGAGCGCATCGACGAGCCGCAACGAAATGGTGCGAACGCGCTCGTACCCGAGCAGCACGAGCTCGTCAGCCGTGCGGAACGCCACGCCCTCGATCTTCTGCATGAGGTAAAAAGGCGCACCAATCACCGCGTCGTCGGTGCAGAGCCCATAGGTGGCAGGAACCGGCACGTCTGTGTTGCCCAATGCCGACATAACCCGGTACTCCCGAGCCATATCGTGCGCTGTCGCCAGAACGTGCCCGAGTGGTGGGCGCCGCAGTACCCAACTCGTGGTGCCGTCGCTGAGATCGTAGGTCAGATTCGACTTGCCCCCGGCGATGAGCTGCGCGGTGAGCGGGCCGGCGAGTGAATGCGAGGCAAACCACTGCGTCAACCGGCCCAGGTCGACGCCTGGCGTGTCCGTCGTCGCCAGAACGCTTGGCTCGTTCACGGCGCCGCGATCCGCAAGACGTCGATCACGCAGACCGGCTTGTCGCCGCCGTCGCGTTCGATGGTCACTCGGGTACGAAGCCGGTGCCCGAGGGTAACGGGCGTCACTTCGAGAAGCTCGACACCACCCCGGACGCGCGACCCGGCCGGAACCACCGCCGGGAAACGCAGGCGGTCGGCACCGTAGTTCACGAGCATCCCGACACCGTCGATGGCATAGACCTCGTCGAGGATGCTCGAAACGAGCGAGACCGTGAGATAGCCGTGAGCGATCGTGCCGCCGAACGGGCCCGCGGCGGCACGAACGGGGTCGGTGTGGATCCACTGATTGTCACCAGTCGCCGCAGCGAAGGCATCGATCTGATGCTGAGTGATGGTATGCCAGCTGGAGTAGCCCAGGTGCGTGCCGATAGCTTCCTCCACCGCGGCGATCGAGTCGAAGATCTTCATCAGTCGGTTGGCCCGCCGGCCACGTAGATAACCTGCCCCGAGACGAAGCCGGCACCCTCGCTGACGAGGAACGATGCGAGGTTGGCGATGTCGGCCGGCTGACCGACCCGGCCGACCGGAATCTCGGCGGCGGCGCCTGCGATGAACTCATCGAACGGAATGTGCAGCCGTTCGGCCGTCGCCGCCGTCATGTCCGTTTGAATAAACCCGGGCGCAATGGCGTTGGCGGTGACGCCGAATTGGCCCAGTTCTATGGCGAGCGTCTTGGTGAAACCCTGCATGCCGGCCTTGGCCGCGGCATAATTCGCCTGACCGCGATTGCCGAGCGCCGAGATGCTCGAAAGGTTCACGATGCGGCCGAACCCTGCATTTCGCATGTAGCGCTGTGCGCTGCGGCTCATCAAGAAGGCTCCGCGCAGATGAACGCCGAGTACGGCATCCCAATCACTCGTTGTCATTTTGAACAGCAGGTTGTCGCGCAAGATGCCGGCATTGTTCACGAGGATGGTGGGCTCGCCGAGTCCCGCGATGATCGTTTCGAAGGCGGCAGCCACAGATGCTTCATCGCTGACGTCTGCGGCGACCGCAAACGCCCTGCCACCCTGCGCCACGATGGTGTCAACGGTGGCCGCGCACTGGTCGCCGTTCAGGTCGAGCACCGCGACAGCGTGCCCGTCTTCGGCGAGGCGGATGGCGGTCGCCGCGCCGATACCGCGCGCGGCACCGGTCACGATGGCGATACGTGGTTCGCTCATGCCCTGCTCGCTCATGACAGACGCTCGATGACCATGGCCATGCCCATACCGCCGCCGACGCACATCGACTCGACGCCGAACTGCGCATCGCGTTGGCGCAGGGCGTTGATCAGCGTGCTCGTGATGCGGGCGCCGGTCATGCCGAACGGATGCCCGACGGCGATCGCTCCCCCATTCACGTTGAGGCGATCGACTTCGATGCCCAGCTTCTGCGCCGATCCTAGGGCCTGCACCGCGAATGCCTCATTGATCTCGAACAGGTCGATATCTGACAGGCTCATCCCTGCGCTCTTCAGTGCGGCAGGAATCGCACCGACCGGGCCGAGCCCCATGATCTCGGGCGAGAGTCCCGTGACCGAGGTCGACACGATCCGCGCCAGCGGCGTGATGCCGAGCTGCTTCGCCTTCACGTCACTCATCACCACGAGGGCCGCCGCGCCGTCGTTCAGCGGGCAGGCATTGCCCGCCGTCACGGTGCCGTCGGGCCGGAACACCGGCTGCAACCCACTGACTCCTTCGAGCGTCGTGCCGGGCCGCGGACAATCATCGGCCGACACCAGACTGCCGTCGGGCAGGATGACCGGGCTGATGTCATTCGCCCAGAACCCCGACAAGATCGCCTGCTCTGCGCGGTTCTGGCTACGCACCGCGAAGTCGTCTTGCTCGCGCCGGGTCATGCCGAGCAGCTGCTGCACGTTCTCGGCGGTCTGCCCCATGGCGATGTAAACGTCGGGAATCAGCCCGTCGGCACGAGGATCGGTCCAGCGGGCTGCGCCACCCGCCGCCCCCTCTTCAGTTCGCGCGATCGCATCGGCGAAAAGCTGGTTCGAGAGCTCCTGCCCTTCAATGTAGTCGCTGCTGCCCTTCGTGAAGCGACTCACCGCCTCGACACCTGCCGAAATGTAGGCGTCACCCTCGCCCGCCTTGATGGCGTGAAAGGCCATGCGTGTGGTCTGCAACGACGACGAGCAGTACCGAGTTATCGTAGTGCCGGGCAGGTGGTCGTAACCGAGCAGCACAGCAACGTTGCGGCCCATGTTCTGCCCCTGCTCTCCGCCCGGCAGCCCGCATCCGAGCATCAGGTCGGTGAGGTCGGCCGGGTCAAGCTCCGGCACCTTCGCCAGTGCGGCACGCACCATTTGCACCGTGAGATCATCGGCACGCATCTCTTTCAGTGAACCTTTGAACGCCCTCCCGATGGGCGAACGAGCAGTCGATACGATCACAGCTTCCGGCACGGAATTACCTCTCTATCAACCCGTCTCTGCGGGTAGCCCACGCTTCGATGGGCGCCGTTGACGCGAATGGGAGGCATGCGGCTGTGCCGTTGGCCCCGTTGCATCTGGTTGTCCCAGTGTGGCTCTGCCACCTCGAACGGCGCTGTGACCTGGGTCCGTCAGATGCCTCGGCGAGGGCGGTTGCTACCCTCGCTCATCCACTGGAATCGCCGCATTCCTCGGCTGTCACTAACCAACCGAACGCGAGATCGGGAAAATCCGCGGGGGTGAATGGATAACCGCTAGCCTCGAGTTCGGCGGCGGCGTGAAGCGCGTCACCCGAGCAGCAGAGCTCGCTCCCCTCTATCGCCGATCACGAACACTGTCGAGCCCGGCGTATGCCTGGGTGCCGGCCGTGCGCGGATGCCGGGCGCGAGGTCGAACTGTCCATCGAAGGTCGCCAGTCGGTCTTCGACGGGCGCGAGCAAGCCGCGAACGATTGTTTCGAGCAACGGGATCCATTACCTCCCCGGTCATGAAGTGCGATCAGTCAGCGCTATGCACTCGATAGGTTACTTACGGAAACGTGACGTCGCCGCGTACGCTCGACCAGCCCACGTGGTCGATGTGCAGGTGCGTGAAGTCGACATCGGTCACGTCGTCGGGTTCGACTCCCGCCGCCCGTAGTCTGCTGGAAAGCGAGCCCGTAACCGCTTCGTGAATCTGGTCGGGGGCCAACCCGAGATCGACGAGCACCGTGCGGTTACCTGTACGAATCAAGTACGAATCGATGCCCAGTTGGAGCTGACCCTGATCATCCAAAGGTTGATGGGCGCAGTTCGAGGCCGAGCTCTGCCGGTTGCGCACCGTCATCTCAGGTGGCACCGTGGCCGAACCGTCGATGATCGGCAAGATGTCGATGTTCCTGACTCTTAACGGCCCTCCTTCAAGCGAACGTTAATAGTGCACGACACCGCGGTTGCCGGCGGCCACACTCACGGCGTCGCCCGTGACGGCAGCAGCAAGCGGGGAGCACAAAAACGCCACGACGTCGGCGACCTCTTCTGGCGTGACGAGTCGGCCGAGGCTCGATGATGCAGCGAGCTCGGCACGTACCTCGGTCTCGCTGCGGCCGCTCGACACGGCACGGTCGGCGACGAGCGCAGGCGTGCGCTCGGTCTCGACCATGCCCGGATGCACGACGGTCACGCTCACGCCCGACGGCCCCAGCTCGTCGGCGAGGTTCGCCGTGAGCGCGGCGACAGCGACGTTGCGGATGGTGCCAGAGACGGAGCCCGTACGCCTTGCGTTCAGTCCCGAGATGTTGACGATGCGCCCCCTGCCCTGAGCCGTCATGAACGGCGCGACCGCGCGGGCACAGCGTAGGTATCCCAGAACTTTGATGTCGAAATCAGCCGCGACATCGTCATCCGTGAGATGGGCGAGCTCTGCCGACGCCGCACTGAAGGACGGCTGCGCAGCGGCATTCACCAGCACGTCGACGCTGCCCCACTCTTCCGCCACTCGAGAGACCATGGTGCGAACGGATGCGTCGTCGGTCGTGTCCGTCGCGATCACAAGAACGTCGGCACCTGGGTGGGCTGCGCGTAGTTCCGCCGCCGCGGCGGCGAGACGATCGGGGTCACGAGCGACCACCGCCACGCGCGCTCCCTCACCGACGAGTGCGTGGGAGATCGCCAATCCGAGCCCACGCGATCCTCCCGTCACGATCGCGCGCGAGCCGATCAATTGTAAGTCCACTCAAACTCCCCTGATTGCCGCGGTGTTCGCCCTGACGGCCTCGGGATCGGCCCGTGCGAGATTCGAGGCGATTGCCTCGACGATGGACGCAGCATCCACAGAGCACTCGTCGACCAACCCTCGAGTCGCGGCTTCGGCAGCACTCCACCGATTACCGCCGTATAGCAGCAAGGCAGCCGAACCAGCACCGATTGTCTCGACGAGTCGGTGAACGAACGGAGCCTCGTAGACCAGACCATTCGCGAGGGCGGGGATGCCGAACACTGACGCCGGAGAGCTGATGCGCACATCACAGGCCAGCGCTAGGCTGCATCCCGCTCCGAAGCAGGCACCGTCGATGTGCGCCACTTTGGGCTGCCTCAGAGCTCGCAGCGCGACGACCGCCTGCTCGGCGCGCACTCGGTACTGTTCCACATGCGCCGCGTCGGGCACCCGTAGCTCGTCGAGATCACCGCCTGCCGAGAAGCTGCCCCCCGACCCGCGCAGCACGACGGCGGCCACGTCGGGCTGTGCGTCGATCCACTCGATGTGCTCGATCAGGTTCTGTACCATCGGGCCCGACAGGGCATTGCGTTTCTCGGGCCTATCGATCGTCATCCAGACCACCCGGTCGACGACGTCGAAGCGCACCTCGCCGGTCATCCTCAACCCGCGTTCACAGCAACCGAGGCGAGCGAGGCCTCGGCACCGACGACGTGATCACTCGCTAGCGCATCGATTTCGTCGTCGGCCAGGCCCAACTCGGCGAGCAGGGCGACCGTGTCTTCACCGATGCGTGGAGCACGGCGTGTGGCCCGCGGTGCGCCGTCGGCGATCATCGGGGTGTTGACCATTCGGGCGTGCCCGAATCGCTTTTGATCGCTCGGGAACATGTCGCGCGCAGCGTACTGCGGAGCATCCAGCATCTGGGCGATGTCGTTCACAGGTCCGCACGCGACTCCCGCTTTACGCAGAAGACCGATCCACTCGTCGCGAGATCGCGTGCCGAACTGCTCCTGCAGAAGCGCCGCAAGCTCTGCCCGATGTGCGAAGCGAGCGGATTCGCCGCTGAAGCGCGGCTCGTCAGCGAACCCAACTCCGAGAACATGGCAGAGATCTCCCCACGACCGATCGGTCACCCCTATTACCAGCGTCTCGTTGTCACCGCACTGGAATGCCTCGTACGGCGCGACCAGACGGTGCGCGGTTCCGAGGGGAGCGGGTACCTCACCCGTGCCGACATAGTCGGCGACCTCCCACACCGACCAGCCGGCGATCGTGTCGGCCAGCGAAACATCGATGAACGATCCGCCGCCGCCCGAACGGGCACGCATCAGAGCAGCGAGCACTCCGATTGCGCCCCACATGCCCGTACCGAGATCGCCCATCGGATAGCCGGCCTTCGCGATGGTGCCGTCGGTGCTGCCCGTCACGCTCATGAGTCCGCCGTAGGCCTGTGCGACCAGATCGATGCCTTTCGCGTCACGCATGGGCCCGAATTGACCGAAGCCCGAGATTGAGCAGTAGACCAGGTTCGGGGCGACCTTCTTCAGGTCGTCGTAGCCGAGCCCTTGCTTCGAAAGCGCGCCGACCCGAAAGTTCTCGACTAGCACATCCGACCGCGCCGCCAACTTCTTGATTACGTTCTGCCCGCGCTCACTCTTGAGGTCGACCGCGAGACTCCGCTTGTTGCGATGCACCAGGTCGAAAGGCAACGGCCGCTTTTGAGGCCCGACGAGACGCCTTCGCATCGAGTCACCGTCGACGGGCTCGATCTTGATGACCTCTGCACCGAGGTCGGAGAGGATCGTCGTGCAATACGGGCCGGCCAGGGCTCCGGTGATGTCCAGTACGCGAATACCGCTCAGAAAATGCGGTTGCTTGGCATCGCCACCGGGTGTGCTCGCATCAGGCATGAGGTTCTTCTCCTTCAATCGGTCGTCTGGTCGGGTTGGCGGCGCGTCGCAGTACGTGAATCTCTTCGAGGCGTTCGCGCCTGCTGATGGCCGGCTCCCGAATCACCGATGACCCGTGGTAAGTGCCGGGGAAGAGATGCAGCTCTGTCGGAATTCCCGCCGCCAGCAACGCATCTGCGTACGCGATACCGTCATCGCGCAGCGGGTCGAACTCCGCAACCGAAATGTAGGTCGACGGAAGACCGCGTAGATCGGATGCCCGGGCCGGGGCCGCGTAGGGCGCCGGCGTCTCAGCGTTCTCACGCCAGCTGGTTGCGACAGCACCATCGACGCCCTCGAACCGCCCGTGGAGGTAGAGCGACCAGCACACCTCAATGTCGTGACGCGTAAGAGCGGGGGTGTCGGTGAAACGCCTGCTGCTGTCAGAGGTGAGTCGATCATCCAGCACCGGTGAGGCAAGGAATTGGAAGGCAACCGGGGGGCCGCCGCGGTCACGGGCCAGCAGCGCGGTCGCGGCGACGAGTGCGCCCCCGGCGCTCACCCCGTGTAGAACGATCGACGCGGGGTCGATGTCGAGGTCATCGGCGTGCTCGTGCACCCATACCAGGCCGGCGAAAACGTCGTCAAGCGGCGTCGGAAAGGGCCACTCGGGCGCCAGTCGATAGTCGACCGAGACCACGATGCTGCCGACCTCGGTTGCGATCTCCCGGTTGCGGTGATCGCTCATTTCGAGGTCACCCATCATGAATCCGCCGCCGTGTACGTGGTAGACAGCGGCTCGGTTAGTGCGGGTCTGCGGGCGGTAGATGCGCAAGGCGATCATCCAGCCGTCTACTGCAGCGACAGAGCGCCGTTCGATCGTCACCCCGTCGCGGTCTGCCGACTCGCTACCGGTCGCATCGCTCGTGCTGGCAGAACTCGCAGGTCCAGCCGCGGCCGCGAACCGGCTCGCGTAGATGCGGCGCGCTTCGGCAACGTCGGCTCGATCGAATGTTGGCAGAGCTGCCGCAGCGGCGACGAGCTCGTCATCGAGGGCGTACGTGCTCACGGGGGCCTCTCTGCACACTGGAATCGATGGCCGCAGCATTTTCCGTCTTGGCAGCTACCCGCTCGTCGATCAGCGGCGCACCGGTCGCCGACGCAAACGACTGCAGCAGCGCCGGGTCTTCGATCCAGATCTGCCGACGTGAACGGCGGATCGCTCCGGTGTCGCTCAGCTTCTTCAGCGCGCGTGAGACGACCTCGCGAACCGATCCGATCGCGTTTGCCAACTCGGTCTGATCGGTCTGCACCAGTAGCCCGTTCACCGTCGGCGTCGCCATTTCGAGCAGATGCCTGCTCAACCTCTTCTGTACAGTGCCGAAGAGGTTGTCCTCCATGTACATGACAGCTTCATACGTCGATTCAGCCAAATGCACTGCGAGCCGGTAGCAAAGGTCGGAGCGGGTGCGCAGCAACCGGCGGAACGTGTTCGGATCCAGAAGCGAGACCTCGCAGTACGTGACCGCGGCGAGCGACGAGGGAGCGCCGTTCGTGAGCATCGCCGGCAGGGCGGTGATCTGGCCGACAGAGAGGTATCGCGTGGTCGCAGCCCGCCCGTCGAATGATGTGATCTGGGCGCGGACCTGGCCACGGTGGATCAGCGCAACGCGGAAGTCGCCGCCGGTCGCGTCGCAGATAAGCTCACCGGCCGCGTACGACCTGAACTGACTGTCGGCCAGCAGGGTGTCCCGCACCTCGGTGTCTTGACTGGCGAAGATGCTCTTTGACCACGCTTCGAGCGCCGCCGGTGAGATCCCGGACTCGACACGGTTCATACTGACACCGCGATTTCGCTCTCAAGGTTGAACTGTAGGGTGACCTTCGACCGAGGGTCACGTTCGGGCCATGCTCCAACCTCCACTTGAGCGATGAAGCGGCGAACGATGTCGTTGAACAGCGCCGGGTCTTCGAGATTCAGCACGTGGCCACTGTTAGGCAGAACCCGCCAGCCGCACGCCGGCACCGTCTGCTTCAGTAGTCGGCCCGTCGACAGGCAAGCCTCGTCCTCGTCGCCGTCGACCACCAGAAGCGGCCTGGCGAACGTCGACAGCTCGTCGAGCAGATCATGGAACGATGGACGTTTTGCCTGCACCTCGAGGATGGTCAACGCCATTCCGTCGGCCGACTGCTCGGCGAATTGGTCGATCATCTGCTGCCACGCTGCCGCGCTTCGGTTTTTCAGTTGTATCCGGCTTGGACCCTCAGCCATGCTTCGGCCGACGAACTCAGTTCCCCGGGCGCGTAGCTGGTCTGCGACAATCCGCGCCTCCTCGAGATAGGCCGATCGGATGCCCGGGTCTGACCCCGAGCCGACACTCACGGCCATGACTGAACGAACGCGCTCCGGATGCTTCAGACCGACTTGCACGGCCGTGTACCCGCCCATCGAGATGCCGACTATATGAGCGCTTTCGATATCCAGCGCATCCAGAACGGCGACGGCGTCGTCAACCGCTCGCTGCCACGAATAGGCGTCGGAGTTGGCCGGAACATCCGACGGCGGGTAGCCGCGCGCAGCGAAGGTGATGCATCGATGCTCGTCACATAAAGCCGCTACCTGCGCGGCCCAGCTTCGGTAGTTTCCGGCAAACTCGTGCAGAAAGAGAATCGGATCGGCTGCACCGCTAGCTCCACTGTCGGTCACATGAAGCCGCACACCGTCGGTTGTTTTAACGATCGGAAACGTCATTATTTCTCCTCTGCCCTAGACAGTCTTTCTACACCCGCGACTTGGGTCTGTGACCCAGGTCCAGCAAGCTGCATTAGTTCATTCCGGCGAGCGCACCACGGAAGAAGGTCAGCGGCCCCCTTCCGGCAGAAGCAGCGAGGTCAAGCACTCGGGCGACGACGATCCAGTGGTCACCAGCCTCGTGCACTGTCTCGACTTCGCACTCCAGCCAGCCCAGGGTGCCCGCCAGCATGGGCGCACCCGTCGAGCGGCCCGCCGACCATTCCACCCCGGCGAATTTAGCGGCACCGCTCTGTGCGAAGCCACGACCCAGCTGAGTCTGGTCATGAGCGAGCACGTTCACACCGAATCGCCCGCTCTCGGCGACCTTGGGCCACGATGTCGACGATTTGCTGGGGCACAGGAAGATCAGCGGTGGCTCAAGCGAGAGCGCGCCGAACGACTGGCACGTGAATCCCACCGGTTCGCCATCGTGTATTCCCGTCACCACGGTGACACCGGTGATGAAGTGCCCGAGCACTTTGCGGTAATGGTCGGCCTGAATCTCGGCCGGCATCTCAGTCATCGTCACAATTCCTCCACGGCAGTTCTTGACTACCCCGGTGGCGGCGCTGCCTTCGAGCCCCATCGCATCCGGTGACTCGAGTCTGACCTTTCGCGCACCAGAACACTGTGACCTGACTCAGCTGACTTTCAGCCGTGCGAGTGTGCCGGTAATTCTAAATGCCGGTGCATTCGAACGGTCGACGGCGGTAACCTTCATGGGCTCACGCATCACTCGGATCGTAACTCTAATGGTCAGCTAGCCACGGGTCGCACTACATGGCTATGGTCTACACCGATCGGATCGTCGAACTCGGCGCGAAACGATCAACGGGAACCGTGGGCGATTCATACGACTGTCAGTCTGTTCTGTATCGAAACCCATGCGATGCGTGACGTCGAGCACGTTGCAGATGCGGTATTTGTTCGCGCGATTTCGCTGAGCCTGGTAGACGGGTAGCCCCGCAATGACGGCACCGCGGTGCGCCTCACCGCAATGAGAGTTGTCCCTGGGTTCCGTCGCGACAGGTGGCTGGGGCTTCTTCCGTCTTGGGGCGTGATCGGCCATACTGGCGATCACAGCACCTGGTAGGGGCGCAGTCAGGCAGATGGGGTTAGGGATGAGTGTTGATGGAGTGCAGGCGATCGCGTTTGAGGCGTATCAGTATTTCTATCCCTTGGTGACGATGGATGTGACCAGGAAGCAGGCCACCAATGTCACTGGTGCCGGTGGCGAACAGGGGCGGGCACCGGTGAACAGGTTCGCGCATTTCCGACACTATCCCGAGGCTGAGGCGAGAGACGTGGTGCGCTTCAACTTCGATACCCTGTACTCGTTCGCGTGGTTGGATGTGCGCGATGAACCGATCGTGCTGACGGTTCCCGACTCGAACGGCCGCTTCTACCTGACACCCATGCTCGATATGTGGACTGACGTGTTCGCTGTTCCGGGTACACGTACCACCCAGGGCCAGGAACGCCTTTTCGCCATCGCAGCCCCGGGATGGTCTGGCGTGCTGCCGGACGGGGTGTCCTTGGTGCACGCTCCGACGCCAGTGGTCTGGGTGATGGGTCGCACCCAATGCAACGGAGTCGATGACTACCCCACGGTGCACACCATCCAGGACGGCCTCTCTACCGTGCCGCTGAGCCGGTGGGGCACCGAGTTCGTCTGGCCAGACGATCAGCCGATCGATACCACCGTCGATGACCGTACTCCTCCGCTCTACCAAGTGAATGCGATGAGCGGCATCGAGCTTCTGACGTACGCCACCGAGCTGTTGCTGATCCACCCGGCGCACCCGAACGATTATCCGATCCTTGAACGGATGAGACGCATCGGAGTCATCTCGGGCGAGGTGTTCGACTCCACCACTCGGACAGCCGAGGAGATCGACGCGATCAACGCCGGCGCTGCTGAGGCACTAGAGGATCTCATCGGGTCGACGACGGACGGCAGTCTGGGTGTGTGGCGAAACGGGTGGATGACCATCCAAGGCGGGACCTACGCGACCGACTACCGTCGGCGGGCGATGGTCGCCCTCGGCGGTCTGGGCTGCAACCTCCCCGAGGACGCCCTCTATCCGGGAACCGCCATCGATGACACCGGGGAGCTACTGGATGGCGAGCACTCTTACGTCCTGCACTTCGAGGCTGAGGAGCTGCCGCCAGCGGATGCGTTCTGGTCGTTGACGATGTATGACGAGGAAGGCTTCCAAGTTCCCAACCCGATCGATCGGTTCGCGATCGGTGACCGGAACCCGCTCGCCTACAACAGGGATGGGTCCCTGGATCTACTGATCCAGCATCCGTCCCCAGGTGATCAGCGAGAGTCCAACTGGTTGCCCGCACCCTCGGGCCGGTTCCAACCGATGCTGCGCATCTACTCGCCGCGCCCCGAGGCGCTTCGCCGCGGAGTGTCCCTCCCGGCGATCCGACGGGTGCAATAAGTAACAGCATGGAGGGTCGGTCGGCGAACCCCGAACTCTTCGTGTCTCAGAGCCGATCACATGCCCGCCGAGGGATCCTCCCACGGACGAGGAGCGGCAAGGGGTGCAACCATATGCACTCGGCGTCCGTATCGGTCAACACCCAGCTCGGCCTCGATGGCGATGAGAGAGCGGTGGAAAGATGTTGTTGGCTCTTCCTCGATGAAGCCAGCAGTTGCGTAAAACGGGGCGTTCCAGGGGATGTCGACGTAGGTACGAAGCGAGATCTGGAGGTAAACACGGTTTCGTGCGTGATGCTTCGCGGCTTCGACGAGCGTCCGGCCCCAGCCCTGTCGTGCATGCTGAGGTGCTACTGACAGCTGTTCCAGATGACAGATGCCGTTGAACTCGATGACGTGGACGAAGCCGGCGACGTTACCGTCATCGAGTTCAACGACGAGCAGGAAGCCAGACTTGGATGCCCGAAAGTCTCCCAGCCGAGCGGCGGATCATTCGTCGGGATTGAACTGGTCGATCAGCATTCGGTCGGCTTTGTTTTCGACCTGCTCGATCGCACGCAAGTCTTGCTGCTGAGCGAAGCGGACACAGGCTGGCATGTCACAAGCGTACGAGCGAGAGCGTTCGAAAGCCGATTCTCTTACGGGCACCGCTAAGCAGAAGTTCGACCGATCTATTACGAAGTCGTTGGAGCGTTGCTGCCGAGATCAGGGCCGTGGACGACGCTCGGCGCTGGTTTGGGCAGTTCTCACCCGAACTATCACGTAACGCGATGTCACCGACCGATGAGCACGCGGTGGTCGCACGTGTGAGGACTCTGCGGGTGAGTTCCCCATTGGTGTCAGGCTGAGGGACCGGTTCGTTTTTGTAGTTGCTGGTAGTGGGTGAACATGTCGCGTGTTTCGAGGCCGGTCAGGTCGTGCCATTCCCACATCGCCGTGTACAAGGCTTCGCCCTGAAGGCCCGCGTCGAACAGCTCCTTGGCAATGTTCTTCGCTGTCACTTTCCGGCCCCGCCGTTTCGGCCTTCCTAACCCGTCCGTCATGATCCTGTCCACTCTTTTGTACACGGTAAAACGACATCGTTTCGGCCAGATGCCGTCCGTGTTACGAATCAACCTGCGTCAGTGCATCCGCTGCCGGCAGGGTCTCGTCATCGGCCGTGCACGATTTCGTCTATCGCGCGGTCTGCGTTTTGAGAAAGAACCGTACTAGAGCGCCGATACCCAGAAGAAGAAGTTTTCTCCGCATAAGGGTTAGCGGCTCACCGAGCGGCGGCCGGTGACGGCGGTGTAGATCACGAGCACGATGATCGCACCGATGATCGAACCGATAATGCCGGCGGGCTGGAAGAAGCCGTCCATCGGGTCGTGCTGAAAGATCAGGAAGCCGAGGAACCCGCCGACGAACGACCCGACGATGCCGAGCACGATCGTCATGAGAATTGACATGTTCTGCTTACCGGGAACGATGAGGCGGGCGAGGGCTCCGGCGATGAGGCCGACGACGATGAGGCTGATGATGAGACCGAGCATGATGACATCCTTTAGTTAGCGCACGCGGCGCGTGCCTGCCGCCCGGGGGCTGGGCGGCAGGTGTCAGCTAACCAGCCTGTGAGGTGTGCTGGGATACCCTTAGGGGTGGTATCTGCGATGGTGTTCTGGGGTACGTTCAAACTATGAGCTCCAGCATGGCCCCCACCCCGATTCGCGTGGCGCCTTGACTGGCCCGGGCGGCACGAAGGATTCACCGACCTCGAGTCCGAGATCCTCGCCCTCATCACCCAGGGCAAGAGCAACGCTGACGTCGCCGCGCTCACCTACCTCAGCCCCAACACTGTGAAGTCGTATATCCGGAGCATTTACCAGAAGATCGACGTGACCAGCCGCACCCAAGCCGTGCTCTGGGGCGTCGCGCACGGCTTCACGCCCGACCATCACCGCATCGACCACTGGCTCGGCGGCCCCTGACCCGGGTCGCCGGCATCTGATATCGACGGAGCAGCACCCAGCCCCCGCACTTCGCCACCGGCTGAGCCGGGAACTGTGCCCGTTACAGGTCCGCTAACGCGGTGAGGGCACCGTTCCAGCGGTACTTGCGTTCCAGCGGTACTTGTCGGTAGCGTCGGCGAAGGTCATGTCGCTGTCACCACGCCCGAGCTGTTCACCCGTCTCCTGTGGGCGTCGGCTCCGTGTACAGGGAGCGCATTCTGCTGGCAGGTCCCGCTGCGAAGTTTCAGGTCATGAGGGTATTGTTCGATGACCCTGCCGCGCGGACACGACGCAGGTGTCCTGGTGATAAGGATCGGTGGTAGCGGTGAGTGGACAGTCTCGAGATGAGCTCGGTTGGCGCCGATCCTGGGTCAGCCGGCGCGAAGGTGCCCGGCATTGGCGCCGAGGGCTGATCAGCGGTCGGGACGGCGAGGCCGCGTTGAAACGGGTGTCGGGGCGGTCGGTTGGTAGTTTGCTGCTTCACCGTATCGGCGAGGTGAGCTCTCACGCTGCCGCGGGGCTGGTCGCTACACTGCTGATTCTGGGTTGGGTCGTGTTCGGTATCGTTACGGACTTCCCGGACTGGTGGGACACAGTTCTATACATCACGAGCTCTTCAGTGACTCTGGTGATGGTGTTCGCGATCCAGCACACCCAGTCCCGGCAACAATCCGCCACTCAAAGGAAGCTCGACGAGATCCTCCGCGCCCTCCCTAACGCGGACGGCTCCCTCATCGCGGTCGAGGAAGCTCCCGATGGAGAACTCGAAGCTCGCGCCGAACTCAACCTCGCCGACCGAGAAAAAGCACTCCACGACTACAGCAATGCGGCTCAGTCGTAGCGCGCTGCACCAGCATTCTCGCCCGGCCCACCTGCACCGCAAATGCACGGTACAAAACGGCTGCGGCTCGGGCTGTTTCTTTGACGGTGTCACTCTGGCCCGACGTGCTGAGCACGGGCCCGAATGGTCTGTTTAATCAGTTCGCGAAAACGGTGCTCGAGATGGCGTAGAACGAGCAACTCACCAGGTACCTCCGTCCCGAAGAGGACCATTCCCGAAAGGCCGTGAGGGCGCGAACGTGCGTAACGGTACCCGACCGAAGACGGTTCTGACCGAAGCGACGGGCCAGGTCATGATCGAGGTGCCCAGGGATCGTGATAGCCGTTCGAGCCAGTGGACGCCTGAGCAACGACAACGCCGGCTGACCGGGCTTGATGAAGCCCGCGCTGAACGCGATGCCATCACCTTCACCGATCGCCGACCGCGGAAACCAACGAATGAAAACGCCAAGAACGTCGTTAGCGAGGCAGACCCGCGCGGGGCGATCGGCCGGGTCGTAGATGCCCCGATTGTTTCGGCTTGATGAATCGTTAGCGTATTCGCTCGGACACACGATTTGGAGGCATATGGTGAGGGTTGCTGCTCCTGACCCTGGTTGCGCCGCCGTCCGTGCCGATATGGACGTCAGAGCTCACCGCACCTTTCGCGTCGGTTCAAGAAAGTGTTTCCCTGTGCGTGGCTATGGTGCCCGCATCGACAGTGCGTTAGTGGAGGCAGCCCGCACCGCGGCAACGTGAACGGCACCTCGAACCAGCTTGACGCCTGACCGACATCACCGTCGCCTTGCACCGGGTCGGATCGATGCGCTGTGCTCATGCTGTCCCGTTCCCGATGGGGTGCC
>NZ_BMGP01000011.1 GCF_014640255.1 Subtercola lobariae
CGTCAACGGAGTCCAACACCAACCGGATCGCCCGCTCTTTCAACTCGGGTGGATACTTCTTCATCGCTGGCATGATTCTTACCCTTTCAGGGGATCAAGAACCTCCATTAAACCCGGGGCTAGACACGCACGAGGTGACCGCGGATGAGGTCGACCTCATTCATCGGGTCGCTGCGAAGTATTACCGGCTGATTTTCATGGATTCCGGTAACAGCGACCGCGCCTCGAACTGGTTGCGGATGATCGATCACACCGACCAGCTGGTGATACCGACTACGACGATGGAAGACCGGGCGCAGGCGGCGATGCTGACGTTGCAGGCCGTCGAAGGGCGAAACGAAAACGCGGCCGAGCTGGCCAGCAATGAGAATGTCAACTGAAATCGGACCCAGGTGAGCACTCTGAGCCAAGCCCGGCAGATGTGCGTCGCCGCGCTCGTGGCCGCTCTCGCGTTAGTTTTGCCTTGTCAGGAGTCGCACTTTGGTCTCGTCAACTGTGACGCCCAGCCCAGGGGTCGTCGGCAGGTGAAAGTCGCCGTTTGCTTTGACCTCGAGCTTTTCCGACAGGATCGAGTTGGCGACGGGCAGGGTGTTGGGCTGGTATTCGAACACGAGTGATGCCTGGCTGGCGGCTGCGACGTGGATGCCTGCCGCCATCGCGACGCCAAGGGCAGCTGAGTGATGGGGTGCGACGCGGGCGTGAAATGCGTCAGCGATGCCAGCAATAGCCATGCCTTCTGTGATCCCCGTGCGACCGATGTCGGGTTGGACGATTTGAACAGCGCGTTGGCTGAGCCAATCGGCGAACTCGAAGCGGCTTCGCATCGCTTCGCCAACGGCGATAGGCGTAGCGAGCGCGACGGCGAGATCGCGATGACCTTTTACGTCTTCGGGTGCGAGAGGGGCTTCGAAGAACCACGCGCGTCGGCGGTCGAGCTCCAGACCCAGCGTGCGTGCGTCGCCGAGGCTGTAGCTCCAGTGTGCATCGACGGCGATTTTCGCGGCGGGCGCAGCTTCGCGCACGGCGTCAAAGGTGGCGAGGTCTTCGTCGATTCCGCTGCCCAAGTGAAGTTTGAAACGACATACTCCCCTCTCAGCCATCGTGGCGGCGCGCTCGGCGCGTTCTGCGTCAGTTGTGCCACGGAGCCCGGAGACGTAGGTCGGAACCGGGTTCGTGAAGGATCCTCCGAGGAGTTCTGTGATTGAGCGGCTCTCAAGTTTGCCGCGAAGATCCCAGAGCGCGATGTCGACGGCAGCCATTGCGTCTGCCTGGTGCCCGAGGAGGTGTCCCCGTTCCCGCATCGATTCTGACATTCGATGCCACAGCACCGGCACGCACTGGGGATTTTCGCCGAGGAGCAACGGGGTGAGGAGACGGTCGACGATAGCGGCGGCGACTTCGGGGGCGACCGGGGCGAGCGCCTCGCCCCAACCGAATTCACCGCTGTCGGTGGTGATTTTGACCATCAACGTCTCGTAGCCAGGCGAGTAGAGGCTGCGCCACGGTGGCTTCACCATATAGCCGCGGTGTTCGACGGCGGAGTCGCTTGCGTATGAGTCGGCAGCCTCTTCCTTGCTCAGGAAAAGCGGGAAAGTTTCGATCTGCGAGATTTTGGCCATAACAAGACTTTAGCATTACCCATTCACATAATGCGATCGGTATGCACCATGTGAATGGCTAGGCGCTAAGAACTCGCGGCTGGTTGCGCGACGGGCTGAAGCCAAGGCTGACGGACACTTCATCTGCAGCCTCGATCACCTGCAAGGCGAGTTCTTGGTGTCCGGTTCCGTCGAGGTCGATGACTGAGAGCGGGCCGGATGCAGAGAGCGCGGCGACGCACTCGCCTGTGCGATTGCGGATCGGCGCCGCGATGCAGGCGCGGCCGAAGGCGAGTTCTTCGATTTCGGTGGAATAGCCTTTGCTTCGAATTTGATCGAGCGCCGTCTCCATGGCTTCACGATGAACGATGGTGTGAGGTGTGAATGCGACGGGCGGTGCGCTAAAATATTCGTCTACTCGTTCGGCGCTCATGCCCGAGAGAAGTGCCTTGCCCATGCCTGTCGCGTGTAGGGGGCCTGAGCGCCCGGCCATTGAGAACGACTTAGGCGCATTGGCACCCTCGAAGTTGCAGAGATAGTAGAGCGAGAGGTCACTCAGCTGGGCGACGTTTACGCCAAGCCCGGTCGCATGGGCTAAGTTCTGTGCGACTTGGCGAGCGGCTCGAAAAATGGGCGATCCGTTCAGTGCGATAGTTCCGAGCGAGATCGCTGCCGGGCCGAGTCGGTACAGACCAGTGCGCTGGTCTTGTAGAACAAAGCCGAGACGATCGAGTGAAGACATCATCCGCGAGACCGTCGACTGCCCAAGCCCGGTCATGGTGCAGAGTTCGGAAACTCGCAGCGTGCCCAACTCTTCAGTGAAGCACGTCAACAGCGAGATCGCACGTTCGACGGTTTGCGTTCCTCCGGCGGGATCGGCCATGGGTTCTCCTTCTCAGCTGCATCGGATCCTCATATGAGAGGGTCACTCACTACTTCGATCTTAGTTGCTGAGAGAGAAACCGCGGCATAAATATGTGGGTTACGTATGCATTTTGTAGATCTCAAATCCATACTGTGGTTTACTAGTCGAGAATTGGTTTTATACGACGATGTACAAGGCGAACCGTCCTTACATCTCGACGAGTGAGGAAGTAACAGGTGCAGTCTTCTGTTTTGGACGAGACGGTCGTCGATCCCGTGCCGCTCGTTCCACTGCCTGAGAGTAATGGCCGGGGGCGCAGATCGAAAATATCTGCCGGGGACCGCCGGTTCGGATTCATGCTCGCGCTGCCAGCTATCCTCCTCTTTTTGGTCATCTCGCTGTTCCCGCTGGTCTCTGGAATCTTCACCAGCTTGTTTAAACAGTCGCTTCTGCGCCCGGGCAGAACATTCGTGGGGCTCGAGAACTACGGCAACATTGTCGGCGAATTTTTCGATCGGCTCGGTACGACCCTCATCTTCAGCATCTCGGCGACGATCCTGCCCGTGATAATTGGTGTCGCTCTGGCGCTGTTATTGAATTCGCGGATGCGGGGGCGCAATGTCATCAGGGGTCTGATGATGCTGCCGTGGCTGCTGCCCGGCGTGGTGGTCGCGTTTCTCTGGTCGTGGATTTTCAACGGCAACTATGGTGTCATCAACTATCTGCTCAATATGGTCGGTGCACCCTCCACCGATATTCTGGGCTCCCCGCTGGGTGCCATGGCGGCTGTCGTCATCGCTAAGACCTGGAATTCGTTTCCGTGGATCATGGTCGTTGTTCTCGCCGCACTTCAAACCCTGCCGACCGAGCAACTCGAGGCGGCCGCGCTGGATGGTGCAACCCGTCAGCAACGCTTCCGCTTCATTTCGTTTCCGCACATCATCGGCCCGGTGGCACTCGTCGCGATGTTGGAATTCATTTACAACTTCGGCAACTTCGACACCATCTTCGTGATGACCGGCGGTGGGCCCGGAGACTCCACAACTACGCTCGCCGTCGACCTCTACAACCTCGCCTTCGGCAGCTACGACCTCGGCGCCGCATCGGCTATGGGAGTGCTCTGGCTGATTCTTCTGGGGATCATCTCGAGCGGCTATTTGATTCTGAACAGAAGATTGGAAACCCGATGACTAGAAGAAGTGAAGTAGGCGAAGCCATAAGCCAGCCTCGCCTCTCGGGCCGAGGCCGGGTAGCCCTAGCCGCTCTGGTCGCATTCGGGCTCCTGCCCATCTATTGGCTCACCGCAACCGCCTTTACGAACCGCTCAGATGTCTTCGCCGTCCATCGGCCGCTCATTCCACTCAATCCAACGATCGACAACTTCGTCGCGTTCTTTCAAAACACCGCCCTCCTCCAAGACTTGGCAAACAGCTTTGTGGTGTCGACAGGTACGGCTCTCCTCTCCGTCTTCGTCGGGGGACTGATGGCCTACTCGCTATCAAAATTCCGTTATTCGGGCCGAAATGCGCTGATGCTGATGTTCTTGATCGGGCAGCTCATTCCCGGCGCACTTTTGTTGGTATCGCTATACCTAATTCTCGGGTCGGTCGGGCTGCTGTACACCTACACCGGGCTGATCTTGTCGTTCACGACCTTCACGCTACCTCTTACAGTGTTTCTCCTGAAAGGGATCATGGACGCCCTCCCCGACGACATCCTCGAAGCAGCAAAAGTCGACGGTCTCAGCCGCATCTCCACCATCTTCCGAATTGTCTTCCCCCTCGTCGTGCCGGGACTCATTGCGGCAGGGATGTTCGCCTTCATGCGCGGCTGGAGCGACCTCTTGTTCGCTCTCACCCTGGCCGGTCCCGACAAGCAGACCCTTCCGGCTGGCCTGACACAGGCTTTCATCCACGAAGGCACCGCCGATTGGCCGGGGCTGATGGCGGCCTCGCTGATCACCTCGATACCCCTCGCAATCATCTTCGTCCTCCTGCAGCGCTTCTTCGTATCCGGCCTCGCAGCCGGAGCCGTCAAAGGCTGAACACACCTCGCACCCAGCACGGAGCCACATCCACTCGCAATCCTAAGGAGCATCACCATGCAACAAGGCACCGCATTCTCCCGCCGGTCGTTTCTCACCGGCGCGTCGGCAGCCGCCGCCCTCGGCGTCCTGACACTCGCGGGCTGCACCACTCCGGCCCCTCCCGGCGCCGGAGGCCCCACTAGTACGGGCACCAGAGTTGGCACCATCAACCTGTACGGCAACGCGTTAGGCGAAGACGCCCAAAAACAAGCCTGGCAGACGATGGTCACCAATTTTCAGGCCTCCTCGCCCGGCACGACGGTCAAACCCGTCATCTATCCCTACGACCAGGCAGCAACTCAACTTGCCCTGATGGCCAAATCGGGCACGCTCGAAGGCGTCGGACAAGCCGGCCCGTGGCAGATCCTCACGCCGTTCGGCGTTCTAGCCGATCTCACTGACCTGGCCGCCGGCCTCGACATCCCGCAATCGATTCTCGACGGATACACAATCAACGGGCAGCTCCTGGTGATGCCCCAGAACGCAGGAGGCATCGGGCCGGTCGTCAACGGCGATATCGCCTCAAGCGTCGGCCTTACCTCAGGCCTGACGACCGATAGTTTCGCTGCCGCGCTCGAAAAGATTAAGGCGCAAGACCCCTCGCTGATCCCGTACGCGGCGGTGACCAAGAACCCCGATCTTAAAGACATCGTGCCGTGGATGTGGGGCTTCGGCAGCCAGGTCGTCACCGACGACCTGACGTGCACCATCGGCGACGCCGAGAGCGTGGCTGCGGTCACCTGGTACAAGGGTCTCCAAGATCAGGGCCTCACTTCTGCGAACATCGCCCGCGCGGACGCACGGATTCTTTTCGCCCGCGGGCAGACGGCGATCTACGACGACGCTCCCCTGGCCGGAACGTTCGTGAAGACAAACGGCGGGGCGCAAAACATCATCGCCAACATCAGCGCCATCACACGGCCGACTTACCAAGGCAAAACCTCGTACAACCGCACCTGGGGCAGCGGACTTTTTGCCACCGCCGGGGCCGGCGAGCTCACCAGCCGCGACCTGATCACCTCGATGATCACCAGCCTGGATTCTGCGACAGCACTGTTCACGCAGTCCGCGCTGGTTCCTGCTTCGAAGAAGATCGCCGACCAGATCCCGGCGATTACCCAAGACGCGTTCCAGGTTCAATTCCGGACCGCGGTAACGGAGAACACCCGAGCAGCCGCCTACGACAAAATCGCTGTAACCGCCCAGATCGACACCACCATCGGTGCAGGAGTCGCGAACATCCTCGCCGGCCAGACGGACGTTCAATCCGGGCTGAACAACCTCAAAGGGCAGGTGCAGAAGCTGCTCGACGATAACAAATAGTCCCGCGGTCGGCGAGGTGGGGGTGGTACCGGTTCGCGGTACCACCCCCACCGTTGTCTAACCGTGTCGCACGGAGCGGCGACCGCGAAACCTGGATGAGCCTGACGCCGACCAGCGGATCAGCGGATGGATGCCGCCTGACGAATGAGCCGGCCCGACTCACGGATGCTGTCCCGACGCTGCATGAGAGTATCGGTCGGCGCAGCACCCACCTTCATTCCGAAAACGGCCAACTCGGTCGGATCACCCAGAGCGAGCATCGCCGCCGTCAGTCGGGCCGCGGTAAGTTGCGAGTGACCGTCGTCGGCTGCGACCGGAGGTAAGTGAAAGTCGGCCCACGCCCCCCCGCGACTTATCGGTGAAGCGGAGCATCCTGAAAACATGAAGCCGCGTAACAGGCCCTGTGAACGGGCTGCACCGATGTGCGCGAGTGGAGTGCTGGCATCCCGTCCCTCGATCGCGGAACGCGCCCAATTGAGAATTACGCCGAAGCGGTGCCCTTCGCGGACGTTGACGGCTGAAATCGCATCGAGTTCACCCTGTAGGTCGAGAAAACCCTTGGCGCTGGGCTGGCCGAGGACGTGCGCGTCGCAGTGTTCCACGAGGAGTTCTGCGCCGCCCCAGTCCCAACCGCCGATCTCCGCCAACGACTCGGCGAAGTGCGGCACCGAAGCCCTCCCTCCACCTGGAGCTGAATGGATCTCAACCGCCTGCACAGCGCGACGGCCGAGTATTCGGTTCGTCGCGAGAATCGTCCGCTGAGCGGTGCGGGCGAATTCGATGGCGCGTCGGCGTCCCTCACCGTCTGAAGAGGCCAGACCGAACAGCGGGTCATTGCCAAGCCGTTGCATCACGCCCGGGATCAGTGTCACCACGAGTCGCTCGTTCCGAGCGAGGTTGTTCAGGAACCATCGCTGATCGTGGGGATGCAGCGATGTCTGAAACGGCACCTCCCAGCCGGAGAAACCGTCAGCGGTGCGCGCTTCTTCGAGGAGGAGCATCTCGTCTGCCGGCGACCAGGCTACCTTCGGAACGATCGCGTACGCGCCCACGAACCAAGCCATCAGCCCACCCCCGCCAGGATCGCATCGCGCTCGGCCCGCGTTGGCAATCCCGCCGTATCGCCCGCGACGGCGACGACGCGGGCCGCGAGCCGCGAGCCGATCAAACTTGCCGCGCCAGGCCGATGGCCCTGCAGCCGCGACCAGACGTACCCGCCCGTGAACGAGTCTCCCGCGCCGACGGTGTCGACGACCGCACTAGCCAAGCTGGGCTGATGAACTGGCTGCAGCCCGTCAGCCCAGTAAGCGCCTCGTGCGCCGTCCTTAATGACGACCTCGCCGCATCCCGCGGCGCGCGCGGCACTGATGATCTCGCCGGGCTCGTCCGTTTCGAAGAGATGAACGGCTTCGTCGACGCCGAGAATCAGGATGTCTGATGCAGGTAACAGAGCGCGCAAGGTATTGATGCTGCGCTCTAAGTGCCCGAGTTGGGGGCGGAGATTGGCATCGAGAACGAGCATGCGGTCTTCGGCATGGCAGCGCCGCCCAATTTCGAGCATCATGTTCGCGGGGCGATCACCGAGCGCAGCGGTGATCCCCGAAAGCAGAATGGCGTGCGAGTCGAGGGCTAGGGCATCCTTCGCCGCGGCCAGGTCGAGCTGGGATGCAGCTGAGCCGGCGCGGTAATAGAAAACGCTTCGGCTATCTGATGCGGTGACTTGTTTGAAGAAAACGCCAGTCGGTCGTGTTGCGTCAGTCTCGGCGTAAACGTTCACCCCGAGGCGTTCCGCAGCCGCTGCGACCTGCGCAGCGAACGGATCTTGACCCAGCCTGGTGACGATCGCCGCCAGGCCGCCGAGCGAAGCGACCGCCGCGCAGGCGTTCAGTTCCGCGCCCGCGACGTGCACATTGAGCCCGGTGGCGTTGCTCAGGTCACTTCCCGGGTCTGGCTGCAGTAGCAGCATGATCTCGCCGATCCCGACGACATCGAAACGGGGCATCTCACTGCCACCGGCTGCGCAGCTCGGGTTTGAGCCACGCGGCGGGATTCGAGATGGAGAGGCCACCGTCGACCGGCAGGGTGACACCGGTGATGAATGAGGCTTTGTCGCTGGCGAGAAACACGATCGCTTCGGCTATCTCGCTGGTGCGACCAATTCGGCCAAGCGGATAACCTTCTGATTCCGTCGTTGGCTCCGTCCTGAATGAGCCAGGAGCGACAGCGTTGACCCGGATGCCTTCTGGTCCGTACTCGAGAGCTAACTGCCTAACCAGACCTTCGACCGCCGCTTTCGCCGCTGCGTACGCTGGCAGGCCGGGTGCGGCCAGGGTCGCGTTCACTGAAGTGACCGCGACAATCGACGCACCAGAGGTCAGAAACGCGAGTGCGGCTCTGGTGACGTAAAACGAAGTATCGACGGTTGCCCGAAAGGTCAGCTGCCATTGCTCATCAGTGAGCACGGCAGCAGCCGCCACCGGCATTGCCGCTGCGGCCAGAATGACGGTATCAAGTCCGCCGAGCGCGTTAACCGATTCGGTGACAACGCGAGCCGCTTCGACCGAATCCGAGCAGTCAGCAACGACGAAGCTGTCGTAGAGTCCGTCGTCGCGCGGTTCGGTAAGCCCGGCGCCGCTGACGAGATCGCCCGCGACGCGGAGTTGGCGGGCGGTTTCGTAGGCCAGATCGGAGGTGCCGCCAATGATCAGCACGCGCCGGCCGCTCACGCCTGCACCGTCCTTCTGAGCACAGGCAAAGACAGTTCGTCGAGAATAGTCGCGAGGGCCCTGCGCGTGCCCGCATCAATCCGACCGCTCGGGTATCGCACACGAGCGCTTTCGATGAGCCCTCGAGCCACCAGAACCTCCTTGTGCACCGCCCAAGCCAGACCCGGTTGCAAACCGAAGACGATCAGCGGCAGCAGACGCCGGAACGCGAAACGGGCATCGTCGCCGCGCCCAGCATTCCACAACGACAAAACGGTCGCCAGCTCATCTGAAAACTCGCACGCAGGCATCGTCCCAACAGAACCGCGTTCGTATTCCTCGAGCACGAATTGTGCGTTCTGACCGCCGAAGACCGCGAAATTCGAACCACCGGTAAGGTCGACGACCGCCTCGATCTTCGGCGGAGTCGGGGGCGCTTCGATCTTCACGGAGTCGACATGTTCGATCCGACTCAATTCTGCGATGACAGCCGGGGCCATCGCGACCCCGGTCATTCCAGGAGCATCCTGCACCATGATCGGGAGTCGAGTGGCACTGGCGAGTTCCCCATAGAACTCCGAAAGGGTTCCCGCGGGCGGCTTGACCATGAACGGCGGAATAGCCATCAACACATCGGCGCCGCCTTCTTCGGCTTGTAGAGCTTGCTCAATGGCCGTGACGGTCGAGGTTCCGCTGATTCCCGCAACAATCGAAACCGCACCCGCGGCAACGTCGCGCACGTCGGCCAGAATGATTTGGCGCTCGGCCGAAGTGAGAGTGAATCCCTCACTGGCGAACCCGAAAACAGCGACGCCCGATACACCTGCCGACAATTCGAACTCCACCACGCGGCGCAGCCCCCAGCGATCGAGTTCCCCTGTGCGGGTAAATGGGGTGGCAAGAATCGGCATCAGACCAGATACTGTGGCGAGCATTAACGCAATCCATCCTTCGCTTTGATCACTAAACTTTCGCAATTAACATTCACATTGTGCATTAGTCTGCCATATATTGATAGGGAGTGCCATCAGAGTCAATCAGAATCGAAAAAGGGAAAATGCGTCAGACAGTGTCAAGCGAAGCCGCCACGCGTTTGGATGGCGCCCTCGAGCGCGTGCCCATCATCGGAATAGTCCGGCTCAACTCCGCCGTTGCCGCATCGAAGGCGCTCAACGCCATACTCGAGGGTGGCGTTCTAGCCGCCGAGGTAACCCTCACCACCCCCGGAGCTCTCGACATAATCAGCAACCATCGGCGCAAAGCTAAATCTGGCGTTCTCATCGGGGCCGGGTCGGTACGAACCGTTTCTGACGCGTACGCCGCGCTCGGCTCGGGAAGCGACTTCCTGGTCACTCCCACCTTCAACCCCGAGGTAGTGGCTCTAAGCGTGGCCGCCGAAATTCCAGTTATGTGCGGGGCATGCACGCCGACCGAACTCGACGCAGCTAACCGGGCGGGAGCCAACTACCTGAAACTGTTCCCTGCGGGGCGCCTCGGCCCCGACTATCTGCGTGACGTCCGCGCTCCGATGCCCGAGTTACGGGTGGTGCCCACCGGCGGGATATCTCTCGAGAACCTCGACGAGTGGTTTGACGCCGGGGCGGCCGCGCTGGCCATCGGCAACGCACTCGTCGCCCAAGCCCTCGCCGACCGCGACAACTGGAAAGAAATGGCAGAAGTCGCAGCGCAGTTCGTCGAAGCAGCCCGCCGAGCCGCCCAGCAACGCGCGACCCAGTCAGGGACATAGATAGCCGATGTGGGCAGACAAACTCAGCCAGCAACGCTACGCACAAGGCGAATCGCCCCGGTGGGACGCGCGAACGAAACGATTGCTATGGGTAGACCTAGCAACGGGCACGCTGCACACCGCACAACTCGACGCAGGCGCCCTCACCGACCAAGCAAGTTACCAAGTCGGCGCCCAGATCGGCTGTGCGGCACCGGTGACGTCAGAAGACGGGTGGGTTGTCGCGACCGGTCAGAACTTCACCCGGCTGCACCCGAACGGCACCACCAACCAGATCGCACTGATAGCGCCAACCAGCGCGACAGCCCCCTATCTGAATGACGGCACCTGCGACCCATCGGGTCGGTTCTGGGCAGGTACACAGTGCGTTCCGCGGCGCGACGACGGCGCCCTTTACTCGCTCGAAACCAACGGAACCATTTTCAAGCGACTCTCCGGTGTCACCGTTTCGAACGGAATCTCGTTTACCGCAGACGGGCGCACCATGTTCTACATCGACACCCTGCCTCACCATGCAATAGAGCGTTTCACGGTCGCCCCGGACGGCGCACTCAGCAACAGATCGCTGGTAACCGACGTTTCCGGCGGCAACCCTGACGGCATGACCATCGACGACGACAGCTGCCTCTGGGTCGCAGTGTGGGACGCCGCAGAAGTCAGACGGTACAGCCCACACGGCGAGCTACTCACAACAATAAAAGTGCCAGCCCGGCGACCAACAGCTGTCGCGCTCGCCGGCACCACCCTGATCATCACCACCGCAAGCGTCGGGATCACCGACCCCGACGACCTCGGCGGGCACCTCTTCGCCGCAACCGCCCCCGTCGCAGGACCGGCTGCCAGCACCTGGGGTCCCTAAATCAACGACCCTCACCACAAAGCAGAAGAAAGGTCTCGTTCCATGATCGGAAACCTCCAAGGATGGCACCTCATTGTCATCCTCGCCATCGTTCTACTCCTCTTTGGGGCACCCAAGCTGCCCGCCCTGGCACGAAGCGTCGGCCAATCGATGCGGATATTCAAAAGCGAAGTCAAAACGATGCAGAACGAAGACCCTGATTACACCGAACCCGCATCAAACAGCGCCGACCCGATTCAGATCAACCACACAGAGAAATGAGCCGGAGCAATTCCCGCCACCAACCGTTGCGAACTGTGATCGTGCGATGTCCTGACGCTGTTTGCCGCTCTAAGGCATGATCCCGGGCAAGTCGACACGTCACCAGATCGGGACGAGGCCGGTCAGTCGAACACGTGCTGCGGTGAGCACACCGGGCTAGAGGCCGGCAATGCCCGTCCGCGCCATCCCCGGCCGTGAACCGGATGCCTTCAGAGACGACGGACGTCAGGCTCGCCAACCGTTCAGACTGCCCCGGCCAGAACTTGTTCGCCCTCGGGGTCGGTGAACGAATCGCGAGCGGTTTCTTGCTCGATCGAGGGCACCCGAACCGCGAAGTTTTCGTCGAGCCGCAGCAACCTCGCCAAATGCAACGCGTCAGGCGCCTCGGTTTTGACCAGATCGCCGACCGGACGCTGCGACTTCGACGGCGCCGTAACGTCACAATTGATACCCCGGCAGAGGAACTGTGCCTGGCCAGCCCGAACCCGGTCGGCTCCGCCTCATACGCGACCACTGCCGGGCCCGGAAAACGCTTCCCAGTCGAGCACCTCGGCTATCTCGTAACCGAAACGACGACGAGTGATTTCGCCGGTAACTTCATCGATAGCGCAACCAACGATGCTGCGCGCACACTAAGCCCAATACTCATACGCTGAGAAACCAATGGGGCCTGCATTCAACTGTCGGATAGGCCAGCCCGATACGGTCGGCAACCCATGTTTAGTTGAATGAAGGCCCCAGCCTCAAGAGGACCGAAGACTCATATCGTCTAGGTGGTAAGGATTAATCGAACAGTGTTCGTGCGCAGGATTCCGGTGCCGGCTCCTTGTAGGCTGACCGTCTCGGGTTGACCGGCGGTCATCGCGAAGGATCCGAGGTCGATCCAGCGTGAATGAGGTCCGCTGGTGTCAACTGTTGTCGATGTGCTCGTGCCGTCATGAGTAACTGTGTAGGTTGCTGCGGTCGTGTTGCTGGTGCTCTCAGGTATCCAGGCCGCTACGTCGTACGTGCCGGTCGTCGGAACGGTTGCGTTCCATTGCGCAGTACCCTTGCCCGGGTATGCCCATCGGCTCGCTGTCCCATTCCAACCGCTGATGCCGCTTGCCGACCAGGCTCCGGTTTCGTGATAGTTACCCGACGTTAGATCAGCGTTCACCGTGACGGTGCCCGCAGGGGGCGCGTAGTACCGAATGTAGTCAACGTCTACGGTGGCGGGAAGCATTGCTGGGTCCGTAGTCCCGTGACCTGAGTAGGAAAGCGCGAGGGTTGAGAACCAGATATTCATCAGATTCTCCTTGTGCGCGCTTGCTGGGTACGACAGCGTCTTGGTAAGGACTCCGTCGGTATAGAACCGAACGCCGCCCGCGTCATAGTCGTAGCCATAGGTATGCCAACCCGCCGAGGCGTCGAGATTGGTTGGTGAGTATTTCTCGGTCGAATATCGGGTATAGGACTGTGAACCGCTCGGTAACGTCCAATCGAAGATGTTGTTTTGTAGTTGCGTAAGGTCGTTGGAGTCGATTTCGAAGCCATCGATCTCCGTTTGTTGGCACGAGACATTCATGCTGGCCGGATCGACGCACATCGACCAGAACGCCGAATGCCATCCTGGGCCAGTGTTGATTTTCGCCCGAGTCTCGTAGTAGCCGTATCCGAACTGCTGGTTGCTGATGACTCCGCCGCCGGTATTGCCGACTGACGGCGAGTCGTTCAGTGCGATGTGTAGTGCGCCGCCGCTTTCTGAAAGGCTGCTGGCGAGCTGCGTGCTCTTGGTGCCATCTTGATCAACGTTCACCCCAGTGCGGGGCGTCCATGCAGACAAGTCGACCGACGTACCGTTGAATTCATCGTCGAAGGTAGGTTGCCCATACCCGCTCAACGGTGGCGGGTCGGCTTTTGCCGTCGATGGCGCTTGTATGGCGAATAGCGTGGTGGTAAGTGCTGCGCCCACCACGACCATGGTTGCCATCCGCTTTGCATCTGATACGTGGGTGAAAGAGAACATACCTTTTCATCTCCTCATTGAGAGTTGTACTGACAGACCCGTTGGCCCGTATAGACACATCTACATGCTGTTTGCACTATATGCAACTTAATTTCGCATGATAGAGGTCTCATGCACCAAATTGTTAGAGAGGTCGGGGGTAGAGATCGATTGTTGTCCGCGCCACCGCGGCGTTTGCGCGTCGATTACTCGTCACGAGATGACGATGCCCAATGCTGGCGTGCAGTCACGTCACACCCTGACCGACATCGTTCGCCGAAGAGAGGACCGGAGCGACTTTCAAATACCGACGTGAGGACACAGAATTCGCCTGATCTAATGGAACGCACTCCGGCGCGATGTATCGATCCGCTTCCCGGCTGCCTGGGCCGCATTTCGTGTCGATTCTGCGTAGCGGTGCATAGTGCTCATCGGCGATGCAAAGTAGTCACTAGTCGGTTCCTAGAAAATCAGCTGGGTTGCGATCTCAAAGCCGCCGAACGAACGCTACCAACGCGGTGGAGCCACTCTCGCTGGAACAGCAATGTGGTGAGGCAAGACGCAACTTCCATCCACCATGGTGCAGAGATCCCCTTCGGACCGATGATTGCAACCGAGTAGTGCTCATTATTCTGTGAGGAAAGTTTGCTCGATATAGCGGCTGTCTCCCGCCGGATTTACTGGAGGTTTTTGATTCGTTGAAAGGGTAAGAATCGTGCCAGCTTCGAAGAAGTATCCGCCGGAGTCGGAGAGGCGTGTGGTGCGCCTTGTTGTGGAAGCCCAGAAGGGTCCTGATGGTCGCGGGGCATCCGCTCGGGTCGCGCAGCAGCTCAAGATCATATTTACGAGCCATCGTCTTCCGATCCTTGCCAAAGGTTTGATCTATCAAGACTTCGGTTGCGGTTCTGTGTCATGATCGGTGGCACTTCGTGTGTCAGGACTTCGGTGACGGTCACGCTCACATGATTTTTCTTGGACCTCAAGGCTTGCCCTTGCTGACGTAAATGGTGCCGAGTTCGGGCCAGGGGTGTTGATGAGAAGTTCGCAGGTGGCCACGTCGTAGAACGCGATGGTGGTCTCGTCGCGGTCTACGGAGCCGGCAAGCCCATCAAAATCATCTTCGCATGCACGCTCTTAGGCTCGTCACCTCCGTCTGAACGGACAGAGTGTCATCGCCAAGAACAGCCGAAACGTCATCCATGCCTTGATGCAGAACCGTCACCGAACCAAACCCATCCAAATCAACCGGCCGCAGTCGTCGAAGCGAACGACTAACAAAGGCTACCCAGCCACGGTCCAATCTGGGAACAACGGAGAGGCCTGTCGGCTCCGGGTGTCCACGGTGGCGTCTGGCGATCTTGGAGCGCCGTGTAACTCCATCTTCCAGAACTCAGCTTCAATTGCGGTCGACTTCGATCCAGCTACCGCCGCCGAAGTGCAGGGTGTTTCGCGACAGGTAGGGCGGAACGGGAAGATCAAAATGAGCAAACCCCTCGCCGACGCCTTTGCGAAGCAAATCCGTTCTACTGGCAACGTCGAGTCGCAGCCGATCTCCAACCAATAGCAACGTAGGTGCCGGGGTGAGACTGAAGCGAAGATCAACCGGACGCCCGGGAACGAGCGGACGCCGGTCGCCCGAGTTGACGGCGATCTCCACGGCGGAGCCTGCGCCGAGATCGACTGTCCGTCCGGCAGGCCTGAGAGCGCCGAGAGACAAATGGTGGCGTTCACCGGCGGTATCGACGCGTGAGAGTCTTGCCACGACATAAGAATCAATTTCATTGCAGCTGAACCGCAGGTGGGCCGTGACTGCGCCAGCCAGGAGCATCTCCTCAGTGACGAGAAGCTCGAACGCGAGGGTTGGGTTCGCGACGTCCTCGAGTCCGCCGAGGACGGGTAGGCCTATAGGTACAGCCGCCCACGAGTTGGATCCCTCGGCCGCGCCGCCTGGGACGAGACGATGGACAGCAGTGTCGGCGCCAGCGGATTCCAACTCGAGGCGGATGGTCTTTGCCCGCGCTGGCGGAAATGTTGCTGCTTCTTCGAACCGCTCGGCACCCTCTACCCAATACCTCACCGCTGCCTGCTGCGAGTAGCCGTTCTCGGTGCCGTAGAGCAAGTGGTCAAAGAAGGCCAGCGCTTCTCCCTGCCAAGAAAAGACCGGAAGGTCATAGGTAGGTTGGGCAAGGATCAGCCACTTGTTGTCAGCAGGGGTGCAAGCCTTTTCAAATAGCTCGTAACTGCCGAACTGGTGCAGGTTGAAGTAGCCAAGGTTCTCGACGGTGACGAAAGGCACCTTGATCTGCTCGAGCGTTCCGGCGGGACCGAGCGGGATCGTCGTGGTATCGCGCGACTTGCCGTCGAAGAGCCAGTTGGCATAGATTTTGCGGACATCCTCGATGGGGGTTGCTGACATGAACTTCTCGAACATGCCGTCGACGCGACGAGGTAACATCCGCTCGACCATGGGGCGCAAAGGCCCGTTCAGGAGTTGGCTGATGAGCGCGCGTTGGTCAGAACCCATCCTGCTGTCGAATTGCTCTTGCGTAAAGTTAGACCCCATCCAGATGTTTAGGAAGTGCAGGGCGGGGACTCCCCCGAACTGGACGAGGTGCCGGAAATAGTCAGTGCAGATCTCGTTCGCGAAGAACGCTTTCAGTGCTGGCGGGTTGCGCAGCGCGACCTGCAGTTGGGTCATGCCGAAGTAGGACGTGCCGAACAGGACGACGTCGCCATTGCACCAAGGCTGGATGGCGGCCCAGGCGATGGCCTTCTCGTAGTCATCGACATCGCGGTCGCTGAGAAACATCCCGGTGTCGCCATCGGAGCGGCCCATGCCCCGTCGCGAAATGATTACCCGCCCGTAGCCCCGATCGGTGAACACGCTCGGAGATCCGATCTCGTTGCTTCCGGAGGGAATCCCCGCTGTGAGGCGTTCAGTGTTGTACGCGGTGAATGACAGCACGGCTGGGTAGCGTCCCGGAGCTTTCGGAGTGTAAACGTCCGCGCTCAGAGATATCCCTTCATCCACCCCGATGCGCTGATCCGGAAACACAAGGTTTCCGAGATGGTCCATCGCCGTAGAACTCGGCCTCCAACCGGCATACTGCACACCAGAAACCGAGCCGCGAAGAGGAATCCGCGGCGAACGAAGTCGGCGCCCACTCGCAGTTAAGCCCGCGTTCATTGTCGTCATAATCACTGCCTTCTAAGTCGGTGGATCGGGTTCGATCGGGTGACATTATTTCATCCCTGGAGGAAACTATTTTCATCGTATGATGAGACTCATGAAAAAGGCAATAGGCGAAGCCGAATCGGGTCGTGGCCCCCGCGAGGATCGCGGGGTCATTTCAGCGCGAATTATTAGCGCGGCCAGGGACGAATTCATCGAACAGGGAGTCAGCGGCGCTACATTTCGCGCCATCGCCCGACGCGCGGACGTTGACCCGGCCCTTGTCCATTACTACTTCGCATCAAAGGAAAGACTTCTCGACGCCGCAACCACGCCGCCGCCGGACTTTCTCGACAACACCCAAACCGCGATCAGCGCCCCGTTAGCCATCAGGGGTCAACGCATCATCGAACACGTGGTCAGTAGCTGGGCGGCCCCCTCGACGGGGCCCATCCTTTACGCAACGTTCCTCTGCGCGAACGTTGACGAAAGGACGCGCGAAAAACTGCGCGCGTCAATGTCAGCGAACTTCATCGGCGCAACGTCCCAACGATTGCCCCAGCGTGATCGGTTGCTCCGTGCGGGTCTTGTTTCCTCCCAAATCGTTGGCCTCTGCTGGCACAGATACATTTGGAAACTCGACCCATTGGCAACGATGTCGGACAGAGATGTCATATCGGCTGTCGCGCCGACGCTGCAGAAATACCTTAACGGTCGAATGTAGCCGGACAATTCGCGACTCGGATCCCAGCTCACTCGTTTTCGAACCAGTCGATGATACCGGGTAAACCTCACAAGTTCAGGTTCGGATCGGTTCAATGACAGCGTTGAGGGCATTCAAGGGGGGTTGAGGTGACGCGACAGGTGTGGATTGAGGGATCGCTGGATCTTGCACGAGATTTGCCGTCCGCTTTTATTCGTTCAGGGTAGGCGCGGATATCGGCATCGTGGACCATTCTGACCATCGTGGCCATGAGGAGGACCCACCGGAGAGCGTGTTTCGCGAACTGCGCTTGGCGGTATCCCAGGCGGCCTCAGTGCCGATGCGACGGTGAGAATGTCAAGGTAAGTAAGGATCAGGGGGCACTCTAAGTGGATACCACCCCTGCTAGTTGATGGAGCAATGGGCGTGCGACGGGGTGAGCGAGTTCAGGGTTGCTTGAGTATCAGGTCAGAGCGTCGACCCGAAATGGCAGGTGGGTTGCGTGGGTCTTGAAGAGCGATCTAGGTTCGGTCTTATGACGAAGGGAAAGCCGAGCGCAGCACGGGAGGTCTTCTGGTGGGTGATGACTTTCGTTATGGGCGCGCTTGGTATTGGCCTGATTTACTTCTTCGTCACCGAGTACTCGATCAAGCTCTGGTTCACTGCCGTCATCTTCGTCGTGGGTCTACCCCTAGCGATCATTAACCTTCGACANGCACGACTGATCAGCGGACATAACCGCAACCGGTTTCTCAATCTCCTCCCTATGCCTGTAGCTGGTTCTTGGTATGGGTGAGTCGGTAGGACTGGGTGCCGGTTTCGATGATGTTGCCGCCGTAGGTGAGCCGGTCGACGATTGCTGAGCAGAGGCGTGGGTCGGTGAAGGTTTTGCCTCAGCTGGAGAGGGATTCGTTTGATGCGATCGCGACACTGTTTTTCTCTTCCCTCTCGGTGAGGACTTGGAAGAGGAGTTCGGCGCCGCGGCGGTCGAGTTCCATGTAGTCGAGCTCGTCGACCAACAGGAGGTCGACTCGTCCGTAGCGGGCGATGGTGCGGGCGAGTGTTTTCTCGTCTGCTGCTTCGACGAGTTCGTTCACGAGCCTGGTCGCGAGGGTGTATTTCACCCGGTACCCCTTCTCCGCTGCAGCAGTACCGAGGCCGATGAGGAGGATGCTTCTATGTCTCGTCAAGCGGCATTTTGGGCATGTTGCGGTGCTGCGGCGTGCGTTTCGAGTGTTCGGTAAATCTCACGCGCGATCGCTCGTTTGAGGCACCGTTTGATGTCTCGTGACGTTTTGCCCTCGGCTTCTCGCTTCGCCGCGTAGTCCTTGGTTTGTTTGTCGTGCTGCAGGCGCGATAAAGCGACGGTGTGCAGGGCTCGATTGAGCTGTCGGTCCCCGGACCGATTGAGCCGGTGTCTGGTCGTTGCCCCGCTGCTTGCTGGTATCGGTGCGACGCCGGCTAGGGTGGCGAACGCAGCTTCGTTTCGGATGCGTTTGCTGTGCGACCAGGAGACCAGGAATTGTGCAGCTGTAATCGCTCCTACCCCAGGTTTGTCGAGCAGCTCTGGACAGGCTGCGCTGACGAGATCCTCGAGCTCGCTCTCGTATTCGGCGGCTTCAGCCTCGAGCATCAACGCTCTCCGGGCGACCGAACGGAGCGCTCGGACCGTTGCGCGATGCTCAAGGGAGTGACTAGGCAAGGTCCGAAGGCGCGAGCATCGGTCGAGTTGTTGATCGGTCGTTCCGCGTCTGAGTTGATCGCGAAGAGATTCAGGTGCGTTCACAATGAGGGCTTTGAGTTGACCAATTGCTTTGGTCCGGGCGACCACCGCTCCTTGCCGCGCAGTCATTAGGACGCGCATGGCTTCCCTGTCGCCGCGTGCCCGCGGCGCGGCGAGGTGTTCCCGGGACAGCGCCTCTCGTGCGGCACGTACGGCATCGAGTTCGTCTGTTTTCGCGCCATTACGGCGAGCCGGGCGGCCCGGGCGATCGATTTCGACAACCCATTCGCCGTGCTCAAGGAGGAACGTTGTCAGGCCCGAACCGTAGCTTCCGGTGCCCTCAATTGCCCAGACTCTCCGTGTGGTCGAGTGCTTGTTCGCGAACGCGAGGACCCGCTTGTATCCGAGCGCGTCGGTCGTGCACTGCATATCAGCCAGCGCGGCACCGGTCGCCGCGTTCACCACCGCCGCAGTATTGGTATCGCGGTGGGTATCAACGCCGATGACGAAATCGACGTCGTCTGCGAGCATAGACATATGGTTTCCCTTTCATTGGAGCCAACAAGAGTCGGCATCGGCCTGGAGTGGGTTCACCATGCGGCGGGACTGTGATGAGGCACGACCATAGCTGGTCGGCCAAGCTTCTGATTAAGCCAGCGTTTCGGTGGAACCAGGCCGATGCCGGCGACTACGACGACATATCCAATGCAAGGGCACAGCGATTTCTCTCTGGCCAGTGTGAATTTCGGGTCAGTCATGAGTCACCTGCATCGACTCTGGCAGCAATCACTCCGGTGATCACAGCAGCACGCCTGATAAAGGCGTGTTGTCACTACGAATGGCCGATCGAGCACCAGCGGAAACGACAATTCCGAATGTCAACTCGCACCGCCACCGGCGGTGTCGGATCAAAGTCAGCTTCGAATGAATACCCTCAGCACCAATCAGCATCCATGGCTTGAATGCGTGATCTAAGTCTCACAGTGGGATTTGCCGGTGCCGGAGTTCCCGATCAGACACAACGACTGACCTTTGCGCACCCAGTCGCCGGTCGCGAGGGTATTGATGGTTGCGGCGTTGATCATCGGGTTCGCGTCGTAGTCGAAGTCACCTAACCACTTATCCCGCGGGAACCCGGCCGCTTTCACCCGGCGTACGGAGGAACGTCGGTCGCGGTCGTCACACTCGGCGAGCAGCAGTTCAGCGAGGAAACCGAGGTAGCTGAGCTGCTCAGTTTCAGCAGCCTTCGTGGCTTCATCGATCACCGCGCGGATCGTGGGTAGCCGGAGCCGACGGCAGGCCTGATCAACCGCTGCGGACGCGGCCTGGTCGGTCATTCCGCGGCGCCGCCGGAGGGTGGTGGTGATGCTGGTCACTGTCGGGCTCATGCTGTTCCTTCTTTCTCCTGGCCGGCTTTAGTGGCTTTACGGCGGGTCAAGACGAGGAGCTCGTCGTACTCGGTGACGGTAGGCAACGGCCGGGTATCCGGCGGAAGGCCAGCGATCACAGCGGCGGGATCAGCGAGCCGGCGTTGGGTAAGACTGACAACCCTTCGCTCATGCCCTGCAGGTTGTTCGACGGGAGGGCAATCCAACTCAGACCCGCCCCTCGCCGTCGCGGCGTGAAGACGAGCTTCGACCGCGACAACATCCGCTGTGACCGCGCCGACAGTGAGTGCGGCATGAATGCCAGCGATCACATCCGCGGCCGGCATCGACCGGTGCAGCAAGAGCACGTCGATGAGTTGCCGGGTTCCGGCCGCGTCACCGTCAGTCTTCCGCGCTGCAGCCCAGAACGCTTCGTGCGCTGCCGTGAAGGTACCGGCCGCGCGTGCGTGGGCAAGCACGGTGGAGCCGGGTAGCGCGCCGGGTTTGTGCTGCAGGACCTCTAAGTAGTGGTCAAGGTTCACGCTTTGACCGCCTTTGGACGCGATCCTCGGGTGCCGTGCGACAACGGTTCGGCCATCGAACACAACGAGTTCGGATGCGCGAAGAGATACCCGTACCGGCCTATTGATCAGCCCGGCCGGTACGGAGTATTTCGCCATCCGCACGGTGATCAGGCTCGACCTGTCCACCCGCGGCGTCAATGACAGGCCCGGTTCGAAACGCTCCAACGGTAGCGGCGCGAGCAGTGGTTGCTCGAGCGCGAAGTCCGCGGCGACAGTGCGGATTCGGTCGGCGATGCGGCGTTGATCGTCGAGTTCATCCCAGCGAATAATCGTCTCGTTCAGCTCGGCCAGCGAGTCAACGACCGGCATTGGGGTCAGCCTCGTCCGCCGGAACCGGCCCACCTCACCCTCGATGCCGCCCTTTTCGTGTGCGCCCTCGATACCGGGCTGGCAATAGAACGCGTCGAAGCCGTAGTGCGAGCAGAACAACACCCACCGCGGGTTCTCTGTACGCCGCCGCCCGGTACCGTAAATCACTGTTGTGACCGCGCTGCTGAGATTGTCGTACCGGATGTGCCGGGTCGGGATCCCGCCGATCGTTTCGAACGCGTCGATGTGACCCTCGAGGAACGCTTCCTGACCTTGGGCCGAGTACACCCGGTGCACCGCTTTGCCGGAATTCGAGAGCCGAAAGGCGAACATGTGACACTTCGTTTTCACCCCCGCCAGCATCACATACACGTCACCAAAATCGACCTCGGCCTCAGCGCCGGGCGCGTGCAGCTGCGGCACGAACGCGTCCTCATGCCGGCCAGCCTCCGCATCGATCTGTGCCCGGCGTTCCCGGACGTAGTTCCGCACGGTGGAGTACGACAACTCCGTCGCACCATGCTCTTCCGCCAACCGCGCAAATACTCGGCGTGCGGTACAGCCATCACGTCGCCCATCGTGCACAACCGACAAACTTGGAGCAGCTCTTGATTCGTAAGACAACTACCGCCGCGCTTCTCGCGGTCGGTATCACCGTCGTGATGCTGGCCGGCTCGACCAGCGCGCAGGCCACGACGCCGACCCCGCAGTCAAGTCCCACAACGTCCGCACCGAACGCTAGTGCACTACAGACGGTCTCCGCCACCCCTACCCCCGTGCCCGGTCAGAAATTGGAGCTGGTAACGGCGTGTGACGGTGAACCTCATCGAAAAAGCGATCTACTTCGAGGGTTGGCGGGTGGACAACCCGCTAACCCTCGACGCCATCTACGGAACGCTCCGATCGGTCTAGCTTCGGCCGGACGAAGATAAGCCGTAGGCAGGACGCTAAGGGGCTGTGCCTCCTTCTTGAGCGTAGGCCGTTAGGGTTGCGTTAGGTTTCGGCTGTCGTGCGTAGGACTTTCGTATCGGTCGGCGCCGGGGCTCCGCGACCGGCGCATAGTCAAACGGTGAACGAATTCGCAAGGAGGGCGGCTGAGGGACCGGCGCCGTGGGGTCGCATTCTCGCGTGGCCGGCCAGCCCGGGTCTCTGGGAGCGTACCCGCTTGACCATATATCCCCCCGGTACATCTTCGGTAGACAGGAGGTCGCTGCAGTTCACACACACCTGGCCCGTCGTCGGGGTGATCGTCGGTTTCGCGGAAATGGGCGCCTTAGGCCACCTGTTCCCGGTCATGGGAGCAACGCTGGCTGCACTGTCTTATCTAGCAGGGTTGTGGTTCGGGCTTCACTTCAGCCGAGATCTTCGCCGCCGCACTCGAACGATGACGGTAGCCAAGGTATTCATCGCGGGCGAAATGGTCGAGTTCGGCGACGTGCACCGTCTAGAACAGATCCGGTCACGCCTGGCTGACCTGGAATCGCGCCGCCTAAGTAGACGAATTGACCCGGCACTCTACGAAGCCGAATGGGCTGAAATCTTTTACTCGCTTCCGTTCGAAGACCCCGCTCACGTCTCAAACCGATAGCAGAGCTGCGACCACGACCGGGACGACGGGAACTGAATCGTCGGATAGGTGAGTGTCGGAGAACGAGGGGTTGGCGACGATTCGGCTCGAAGCGAAAGGCTCTGCTGCACAGATAGGCGACATCTGAGCTGGCTTTTACTCTGCTTCAGCACGACCGGGCACGAGTGGAACGAATGCGAAGAGCAGTGGGGCCCGATCGTGACGGCTCGGGAACCCGCCAAGGCCCCTAGCCCTAGTTCGCCAGTCGGTGATGGCTGCCCGCTGAGGGATCCGCAAACGGTCACACTCTGGAAAGAGAACGGGGCTTGAACTACATCAGCCCACCCAGAATAATGTGCATAGCGTAGTTGACGCCCCAATCTCGGTCGACCCTCACTCGTCTCCTAATCGGTAGAGCAGCGTTGACTATCTGAGAGGCCGCTCACACAGTCCAGCGGGTTGGATGCGGCGAAATACGATGAGATTGCAGCAGTGCTCGGAGTCGCTTCGAGCGCCGGTGTTTACGGGCACACGGAGGGAAGCCATGGGGCGAAAGCAGCGCAAATCGGCACGGTCACGGTTCTTCGAAACTACAGATCCCGTGTTCGTTCCGACCACGAACGATCACAGTCATGTCCTCGCGATCGTTGACGCACTCGAATCATCCGCCGGGCAACCGTATGCCCGAATCTACCGAGACAAACTCGGCTCACGCACGACCACGGTAGTAAGCCTCCGATTCAGCATGTACCGCGCGAAAATCGGTGAACTCCCACCCACCATCGCAGCCAAAATCCGGGTGCCGGTACTCTGGAACGCGCTGCGAAACCGGGCAATTAGCGTACCCGCTCGCATCGATACCGACCCCACCTCAGCTGGGTACCTCGGCGTCTGGATCAACCCCACACCAGAGCCGGCTTCGGCTCACCGCGAGACAAACCAACACACGGCGGAATGATTCGAGTGGGTGAGCAGCGTACTGTCTAGCCCCGGGTTTAATGGAGGTTCTTGATCCCCTGAAAGGGTAAGAATCATGCCAGCGATGAAGAAGTATCCACCCGAGTTGAAAGAGCGGGCGATCCGGTTGGTGTTGGACTCCGTTGACGA
>NZ_BMGP01000012.1 GCF_014640255.1 Subtercola lobariae
CCGACGAAGTCATCGTCTTCAAACGCTCGATGGCTGCGGGTTATGCGGGTGTCGCGAACCCCCTGTTCTACCGAGACAACACCCGCATGCTCTTCGGTGACGCCAAGACCCAAGTCGAAGAAATCGTCAGAGCCCTCGCCAACGTACGCGTCTGAATAGGGAACGAATTGCCATGCCCGATGCGCACCGGTCAGGTGTTAAAGCCCACCGACATTACTACCATGTTCGGTCGGCGTTAACAGTCAGGTCGAAAGAAGGCAGACCAGCGGTGAGTAAATCGACTAGCTTGGCCTCGAAGGGTCTGCTGCACGGATAGGTGACATCTGAGTTGGCTTGCCTGGAGGGCAGCCCGGAAGGATGTTGTTGTGCCTAAGCCTTATTCAAGAGAGTTCCGTGACGACGTGGTTCGTGTTGCGAGGAACCGTGAGCCTGGTGTCACGATCGAGCAGATCGCGAAGGATTTCGGGATTCACACGATGACGTTGCAGAAGGGATTGCAGCGCGCTGCGACCGATGTCGGCGATAAGCCAGGTCAGACGAGAACCGAGGCCGCGGAACTCCATGAAGTACGCAAGCCGATTCGGCTCCTGGAGCAGGAGAACGAGGTGTTACGGCGGGCGGCGGCGTATTTGTCGCAGGCGAATCTGCCGGGAAAAGGTTCTACCCGCTCGTGACTGAGCTCGCCGCCTCAGGGATCCCTGTCGCGGTGGTGTGTCGGGTACTCAAGCTCTCTCGTCAGCCCTACTACCGGTGGCTACGGGACACTGGCTGCGTGACTAGAAACTGTCACCTACTCGTGCAGCAGACCCTAAGGTGGCGCGTGACCACCCGACTAGCTGGCCTGCTTCTGTTGCCGTCTTTCCGGCTTGGCGAGCGGTCCGAGCGATCTCGAGTTTCTCCGCGATTATCTTCGGGTCGCTGACTGGTCTGCCGAATCGGGTGCCGGCAGCTTGTGCCACGGTGATGCCGGCGTTGACGCGTTCGACGATGAGCTCTCGTTCGTATTCCGCCAGGGTTGCGAGCATACCGAGCATCATCCGGCCGGTCTTCGTCGACGGATCGATGCCGTCCGAGACTGATCGCACGTTGATGCCGACCTGCTGCAGCGACTTCACCGTGTTCAACACATCGATCAGGGATCGGCCGAGCCTGTCGATACGCCACACAACCACAGTGTCGCCCTCTACAGCGTGCTCGAGGAGCCGGCTCATCGCCGGTCTGCTCGCGGCGACCTTCGTCCCGGATGTGACGTCGGAGAAGATATCGCGCTGTTGGACGCCCATTTTTACGAGCGCATCGATCTGCAGCTGCGCATCCTGCGCCGCGGTGCTGACACGTGTGTACCCCAAAAGCCGCATGCCGCCATCCTGCCTCAAAACCCCTAGAAACGGGCTTGAGACACGCACGACTATGAGACGAGTTTCCGAGACAACGAGCATCCGCGTGATTCCGGGCTTTTCAATGACCGGCTACCGGGGAGTGTAGTGCCTCATAAACCTTTAGGTTTTCGAGACAGAAGCTTTCGGACCGTGTCTCCATTCAGACTCGGCTTCTGAAGAGGCGGTGTCCGCACCCGTCGCGCAGGCCCTCACCCTTTCGTTACTTTAGGTCGGTCAGAGCCCATGTCGGCGGTCGCCGAGGATCCGATCCCATTTCTCGGCCTCTCGAGCAGCTGAGAACGAGTCTCGTCGCTCATTCACGGTTCGCGCCAGGTCGGACATGGCAAGGTCGCCATGAATGGCCGCGCCGGCCATGAGGCCGGCCGCGGCCGAGGCGACCACCATCGCCGACAGATCACTCGCGTTACCGGCCGCCCACACGCCCGGCACCGAGGTCTGACCGCGGGGATCGACGGCGATCTGCTGACCGAACGGCGTCGCCGCAGGCACACCTCCGAGTGCCTCGAACAGTTCGGTCCGCGCGAGGAACACTGGGGCGACTACAACGGCGTCCATCTCGAATGTCTTACCGCCCTCGATCTCGACGGCTCGGACCGACGTGCCGTCCACCAGCAGTCGCTCCACTCGGGGTGTGACGACTCGTACATTCAGGGCAGCGAGCTGCTCCCTTTGCTCGTCGCTGGGCTCCTGAGCATCGTGGAGGAACAGGGTGACATTCTCGCTGAGCTGCCGGAAGAGGAGCACCTGATGGATCGCGTTCTCGTTGCGGCCGAGCACGGCAATGCGGTGGTCGCGCACCTCCCAGCCGTGGCAGAACGGGCAGTGCAGCACGGTCCGCCCCCAGGCCGCTTCGGCCCCGGGCATGTCCGGCAATTTGTCCACCAGCCCGGTCGCGAGGACGACCCTGCGAGCCGTGACGTGCATCCGCCCGTCGTCAACCTCGATCGTGAAGTCGTCGACTGTGCCGGAGGCTCCGGTCGCGACTCCGGACACGATGCGTGCTCCGTAGGCCGTGGCCTCTGCTCGACCGCGGGCGAGGAGCTCCGCGGGGGCGACTCCCTCCTGCCCGAGAACGTTGTGAGCGCCTGCCGCGGACGCGTTGCGTGGTTGCCCCGCGTCGATGACGACCACGCCGCGCCGGGAACGGGCGAGAGCGACGGCTGCGGCCAGTCCCGCCGCGCCGCCACCGACGACGACCACGTCGGCCTGGATTTTCTCGCTCATCGGTCGACTCCGGTTGCGATGGTGTCTGCCTCGCGGTCGTCCGGGCGGACCGCCACCCAGAAGACACGACCCGAGGTGTAGTGGATAGGTGAGCCGGCGGGAAGGCTTGAGGCGAGCGACACGAGCGCCGCGTCGATGGCAGCGAGGTCGTCGGGACCGAGGTCGTCGGCGAGCAGCTGTCGGCTGCGCGCCAGTTGGAGTTCGAGGAACCGTGCGCCGTCAGCCGGTGCCGATGAAACCGAGATCGCCACTTCCTGCCGCTCGACCGGGGCGAAGCCGGCCACCCTGAGCGCCTTCGACCAGTCGGCGGCCACCGGATAGCCGCGGGCCGCCAGAGCACCGACCAGGTGTTCGCCGAGCGTCGCAGAGGTCGTTCCGAGGCTGGCAGGGCTGTAGGCGGTTGATCCGGTGAACTCGCTCAGGACAGCGACACCGCCGGGCCGCAGTAGGTCGAACGTCTCCTTCAGCACCCGCGTGGCGTCAGTCGCGTGATGAAGCGACAGCGCAGCCCACGCGAGGTCGACCGAGCCTGGCAGGCCGGCCGGCCAGTCGTCGTCGAGGTCGACGAGGTGCGTCTCGACCCGACTCGAGACACCCGATTTCGACGAGGATGCGCGGACGCGTTCGAGCATGCCCGCCGACGCGTCGAGGGCGTGAACACGTGCCTCGGCGAAACGGTTCGCGAGGGCGACAGTGCCTGTCCCGGTTCCGGCACCGAGGTCGACGACCTCGCGTGGATCCCGGCCCAGCGCAGCCGCCGCGGCCTCGAGGGCTTCGCGGAGGAACGGGGCGGCATGGACTGCGTCCAGATCGAGGAGCTCGGCGAGGTCGCCGTCGTTCCGGGGCGCGGGTCCGTGCCCGGGGCGGGTGTGATGGTGGTCGTGCGCGGCCTGTTTCATCGAGGTCATGCGCCTACGTTAACAAGTAACTGCTTATCGCGCATATGCTTTTGCGTATGACGCAAGAACCACTTGACGAGATTGTCAGACAGCGCATCCGTGGCCTGCGAATCGCACGGGGGTGGACCCTCGACACGCTAGCCGCTCGCTGCCATCTTTCAGCGTCGACGCTGAGCCGCATTGAGACAGGCCATCGGCGGATCGCCCTCGACCAGCTCGTGCCCATCGCCGCCGCGCTCGGCACGACACTCGATCAGCTCGTCGAGCCTGAAGGCGACGACGACGTCGTAATTCGACCCGAACCGGAATCCCGACCGGGTTCGACGACATGGCTGCTCTCACGGGAGCGGGACCGCCGGGGAGTCACCGTCGCCAAGATGCGCATCACCCCTGAGCGTGAAACGGGCGAGCCCGGCGTGCATCCCGGCTACGAATGGTTCACCGTTCTCAGCGGGACCATCCGACTCCACCTGGGAGAGCGCACCATTCTGGTTCGCGACGGGCAAGCGGCAGAGTTCCCGACAATGACTCCGCACTCGATTCACGCACACGAAGGGCCCGCCGAGATCCTCACAATCTTCGACCATGACGGCGAGAGGGCCCACCTCCCCGGCCAACGGCGGTCTCCGCGCGACCACGAGAAGACCGACACGCAGGTCGCAACCAACGACACCGAACGATGAACTTTGGCGCCCGCGCACAACGACCCGCCATTAGCGATAACCGAACATTGCCAAGCAGCACAAAACTATGCACCTGCGGCTTCTGTCTACTGATTCCGGGGGAGAGGCGTGCCTCATTCACCTTTAGATGTCCGAGGCAACTGTCGCGTCCTGTCGAAGACAGTTTCTGCGACGGACCGTCGGCTGGGCACGGCCGCCTAGGGTCATCGCGGTTGGTTGGTGTTTAGCTGTCCATTGGTGAGCTGAGCTCGACGAGGATGCGGTTGAGATCTTTTACGTAGGCAACGACCTGGCCCCCACGGTTTTGTGAGCGGTTCAGCAACATGGCTCGCGCCAGCTTCACCTGCCCGCGCATAGGCACGGGGACATCCTCGGTCGCGAGAGCCAACTGAGATGACGGTGATCATCGCGGCCTCGGCACGTTTACGGCGTTCGAGCAGCCATTCCGGGAAATACGTGCCCTGCCGCAGCTTCGGCACGGCGACCTCGATGGTACCGACCCTGGTGTCGGTGTCGAGGTCGAGGTGCCGGTAGCCGTTTCGTTGGGCCGTCCGGTGAGGGCTCGGTTTACCCCACTCCGCACCGACGACCGCGTCAGCTTCGGCAGAGAGAAACGCGCTCGTCATCGTTTGCAGCAGGCTACGAATCAGATCCGCGGACGCGTCGCCCGACGCTTCGCTGAGCAGCCCGGCAGGTTCGACAATATGAGGAGCGGTCATCGTGTTGATGCCTTCGAGTGGGATATAGGAGTTTCCTCGAAGGATTGCGGTGACCGCGCCCATGTCCACCACGCGAACCACAACCGCCGAGCTAAGCCACTCCAGGGGCACTACTAAGCGAGAAGTCGCTCTTTGTGAAACGCGTTCCAGCTCGAACTGGATCTTGTAGGAGCGCACGGCGCATCGTTGCGGCTCAGAGATTCACCGAGCGCTGAGATTCGCAACGCGGTGCCGCGACCTGGAGATGGGTTCTCACTGAGCCTTGAGCTACGCGGTTATTGACCACCGCCCATGAGCGCGGTGAGTTTGCTTTCGAGATGGAAGGTCCGATCGAAGTTGGTGGTGATGTAGGCGCGGATCTCGGAGATGAGACCGTCGTCGTTGACGGTAATCCAATCTCCGTTGTGGTCCTCGTATCGCTCACCGGTCGCTGGCAGGACGAGACCCGGGGCGAGCTCGAAGTCGGCGGTCCAGGTGCCGTACTCCAGAAACTCGCAGACGACGAGGTTCTCGTTCACGGCATGGATACTGTTGAGATCCCAGGTCCAATCGGGGAACGCGACCATGAACCCTTTCATCTGGTCGCCCCAGGCCTGCTTTCCTGTGGGCGCCCAGTTCGTGCTGTCGCCGAACCGTTGGAAGTCTTCGGACATGTAGGCCAGGGCGCCGTCGATGTCGTGGGTGGTGTAGCAGTCGTTCCAGGCGCGGACGACCTCTTCTGCTGTCATTCGTGTACTCATGTGCATTCTCCTTACTTCGTTGTGATGGATGTCTATTTCGTGGTGATGGAGGTTTCGAGGCGAACAGAAGTCGTCAGGCGGAACTTGCTCTCGTCGGGGGTCTGGCTCAGCTGCCAGAGAACTTCGGGCAGGAACGGGCTCGGCAGGATGATCCGGCCCGACTCGTTGCGGTAGTACGTGTCGGCGGTCGTGTCGTGAGCCCAGAGCAGATCGGCCATGAGCCGCTCAATCTCCTCGTTGTGCTGGTCGTGAGCCTCCTGCGTCACTTCAATGGAAGCGGCGTCGTTCTCGACGAGCAGCTGCAGGGCCTCGAAGATGTAGTGGTTCACCGTCTCGGCCATGAAGTTGTGGCCGCCACCGCCGTTCGCGACACCCGTGTTGGGCCCGTCGTTGATGAAGAGGTTCGGGAATGCCGGAACCGTTCCGCCGAGGTAACTCCGCGGGTTGTTGTTCGCCCACACGTCGCTGAGGCGGATGCCGTCGCGGCCGATGATCTCGACCGGTGCGAGCCACTCGAGGGTCATGCCCGTTGCCCAGATGATGACATCAAGCTCGACGAGCGCGCCGTCGGCCGTCACAATGCCCTCCGGAACCACGCGGGCGATCGGGGTGGTGATGAGATCGACGTTCGGCTGGGCCAGCGAGTAGTAGTACCCACCCGCGACATAGTCTTTCGGATCGCGCACAGGACGTTTTCCGCCGTACGGGAAGTCGGGCGTCAGCTTGATTGCCAACTCCGAACCTTCGCCGAAGGTGTCGTTGATGTAGTTGAGGCTGGCTTTCATGGCGAGGTCGTTCATCGCCGAGATTGACACGGAGTCGGGATGGGCGCTCATCCATTCTTCGTCGACCTCGTTCATGAGGTGACTGAACGCGTTGACCTGAGCGAATATCGTGAACCGCGCCCACTGCAGGTAGTACGGCAGGTGCTCGCGAAGCCAGTGCTCGCTCTCGCTCACGATGCCTTCGCCGACGGTGTTCGGAGAGACCCAGTGCGCTTGACGTTGGAACACTGACAGGTGTGATGTTCGGGCGGCGACGCTCGAGACGATCTGGATGCCCGCTGCACCGACACCGACACAGGCCACGCGTTTGCCGTCGAGCTCGACGTCGCGCCACGTTCCCGTGTGGACAGACTCGCCCGCGAACGTCTCGATACCCGACACGTTCGGATACTTCGCCCGGTTCAGGTGGCCGGTGGCAGTGACCACAGCGGCAGCTCGCACCACGCGGGAGGTGTTGTCCACGGTCGAGAGCACCGTCAGCTCCCAGACCTGCTCCTCGTCGAACCACTCCATGCGGGTGATCTCGGAGTTGAAGTGAGTCCGCTCGAGCAGGCCGTACTTCTCCGCGATCCCCTGCAGATAGTGCTGGTACTCCTCGCCGACCGGGAAGAACCGGCTCCAGTTCGACGTCACCTCCCAGGAGAGGGAGTAGTACATCGCAGGCGTGTCGACCGCGACGCCCGGATAGCTCTGAGACCACCACAGGCCCCCGATGCCTGCCTCCGCGTCGAAGATCTCGTACTCGAAACCGCGATCGGCGGCCTTAATAGCTGCGTCAATGCCGGTCATGCCAGCGCCGATGATGGCAAGATTGAGGGTCTTCGACGGCGTCTTCGTCGGGATGATCGCTCGCTGATCAGGCACGAAGCCGGCTTGCTCACGGTTCATCCCCGCGTGCGTCGCAGGAACCTCGAATCCTGCGGCCAGCGCGCTGAGGCGTTGAAACAATTCCGAATCCTCGACACCCAGGTAGTGGGCCTGGTCCTCGCTCGTGAGCACACTCTCGATGCGAGCGAGGAGCTCTTCACGGACTTCCGGCGCCTCTGCTTCGCCTGCGGGGGAGGTGGAGCGGCCCGTCAGCGATACCGCTGGAGCGATCCTTCCCGCGTATCGGTCCAGCAGGGACACGTCACCGGTCACGTGCACAGCGACCAGCAGGAGCTGGTTCGTCTGCGCAGCACGGGCGTGGCGGCGAAGCTCATCGGCCGAGACAACCGACTTCTTCACATGGTGCGTGAACTGTGCACGCAGGTTTCCCTCGGACATATTCTCTTCTCCTCGTCGAGCAGGTCACCATCTCAATTGATCTATACATTCTATATTGTTCGAGAACAAAAGCAAGATCTGCTCTAAAACCCCGGCTGTATAGGGCGAAGATGGGCTAATAAGACTCTATTTTTGCCTAGAGAGAGGCGCCGGTGAGGTGCTCAGGCGAGAGGTGCGGCCGACCGCTTGTCGAATTGAGCGGCGAGAAGTTCGCCGGCGTGGGCCATGTGGCTCGCCATTGCGACGCGGGCACCCTCGGCGTCCTGTGCTCTGATGCTTTCGAGGATGGTCGAATGGTCATCGGCGGTAGCAGCCGGCCAGCCCTCGATCGACGCGTAGAACAGGCTCGGCACGTAGCGCTCGATGACTCCGAGTACCCAGCCGAGTTTGCGCGATTCGGCCATGTGGTTGATCTGGCGGTGGAATCTGAAATTCTTTTCCTCTAGCGCTTCGAAGTCCCGTCGGCTGGCTGCAGCGAGGAGTTCGTGGTGGAGCGCCTCCAGCTCCGCGACATCATCGGGTGTCGCGACGTCGGCCGCTCGAGCGGCGAGTTCTCCGGCGATCAGAGCGTTCGCCCGGAAGAGGTCACGGATGTCGTCACCCGTCAGCGGAGCGACGATGAAGCCCCGGCGGGGAAGCAGCTCGAGGAAGCCCTCGACGCGGAGCACCTGAAGGGCTTCGCGAGCCGGGGTTGCCGAGATGTCGAGCGCTTCACCGATGGCCTCTGGCCGCACGGATGCGCCGGGCAGCAGTTCGCCGGCCATGATCAGGTTTCGAACATACGTCGACGCGTCTTCGCTGAGCTGCGTTTTCTTCGTCGAGACGTCTCGAGCGTTCATGGTCATTGGCGGCGCCTCCACTATCGAGACTAGCGCGACGCAAGCGTCGCCAGCTCGGCCAGAACGGCCTCGGTGTGTTCACCGAGAGCGGGGACCGCATCCATTCTGAATCCGGACTCGCGTGATGTGACGGGGGGAATCAGCGAGCGCAGGGGACCAACGGGCGAGTCGACGTCCCGCCAACGGTCCCGAGCTGCCAGCTGCGGGTGCGCCGAGAATTGCTGCATGTCGCGGAGCGCCGCGTTCGCGATGCCGGCCCGATCGAGCCTGGCCAGGGCTTCTTCGGTTCTCAGCCGAGAGAATGCCCGCCGGATCTCCTCGTCGAGGGCTGCTCGGTTGGCGACGCGCGAACTATTGTCTACGAACCGCAGATCGCGTGCTATCTCATCGTCTCCGAGCACCTGACTGCAGAAGCGAACCCACTCCCGCTCGTTCTGAATGCCGAAGAACACGGGAGCCTCGCTGGTCTCGACGGGCCCGTAGGGGGCGATCGTCGCGTGGCTGGCGCCGCTCCTGGGCTGCTGCGTACCGCCGAATTCAGCGTAGAAGTAGGGCTGCCCCATCCACTCGCCGAGAGCTTCGAGCATGGAGACCTCGATGACATCTCCGAGGCCCGTCGCAGAGCGCTGCAGCAGGGCGGTCAGAATACCGGAATAGGCATACATGCCGGCCGAGATGTCGGCAATCGAGATGCCGACCTTCGCCGGAGCCTCCGGCGTGCCGGTGACACTCAGGAGCCCGGCCTCGCACTGGATCAGAAGGTCGTACGCCTTCTTGTCTTCGTACTCGCCGCCGTGACCGTACCCCGAGATGGATGTGTGGATCAGGCGGGGGTTGAGCGCGAGGGCCTGTTCACCGCCGAGGCCGAGCCGGTCGACCGCACCCGGCGCCAGGTTCTGAACGAAGATGTCGGCGCGGCTCACGAGCGTGGTGAGGGCGTCAAGGCCCGCGGTCGACTTCAGGTCGAGGACGACGCTCTCCTTGCTGCGGTTCAGCCAGACGAAGTAGCTCGCCATGCCCTCGACCCGCGAGTCGTAGCCGCGAGCGAAGTCGCCGGTGTCCCGCTCGATCTTGATCACCCGTGCCCCCAGATCGGCGAGCTGACGAGTGGCAAACGGAGCGGCGACGGCTTGCTCGAGCGACACCACGGTGAGCCCGGCCAGCGGAAGCCGCTTCATTTCCAGACCCTGGCGTCTTTAAGGATTCTCCTGGCCCGTTCGAACAGGGGCCGATCGACCAAGCGGCCGTCGACACGCCCGGCTCCACCTTCGACCTTCAGAATGGCCTTCGCCCAGTCGACCTCGCCAGCAGACGGTGCGAAGCCGGCCTTAATGGCTGGCAGCTGAGCCGGATGGATCGCGAGCATGCCGCCGAACCCCCGCCCCTTCGCTCGTCTGGCCGCCCGCTCGACCGCATCGGTGTCATCGATCTCCAGCGACGGCGACTCCAGCGGCCCGGCAAGGTTCGCCACCCGCGACGCGATCACGAGCTGCGACCTGGCATAGTCGAGGTTCTCGTCAAGAGGCTCGGCCCCGATGTCGAGGGAGAAGTCCACGGCACCAAACGCGAGCCGGTCGATTCCCTCGGTCTGCGCAACGCTCTGCGCGATCTCGAGGGCGTGGATGAGGCCGAGAGCGGATTCGATGAGGGGCACGACGGCGATCTCCGCGGCGAACGCTTCTCTGACGCGCGAGACCGCTGCGGGACACTCGGCCTTCGCGAGCACGATTCCGCGGAGCCCGTTTCGCGGTTCGATGGCGATGGCGCGAAGCGCCTCGATGTCATCGGCGAAGGCCTTCGTGTCCGCTCCATTGACGCGGACGTACGCGGCGATGGTTCCTGCTCCGTCGAGGCGATCGACACCACTGAGCGCGGCGACGACGTTCCTCCTCGCGCTGACTGTTGCGCCCGGCGCGACGGCGTCCTCGAGGTCGATGATCACCCGATCCGCGCTGGTGTCGTACGCTTTGCGAAACCGTTCCGGTCGATCGCCCGGAACGAAGAGGTAGCTGAGCGAGGCTGCAGAATCGGCCTCTGGACCCATTCTCATGCGACACTCGCCGTTCCGCCACCGGCTAACTTCAGAAGCGACGCTTCATCGGGGCGCGAACCGACTGTGCTGGGCCCCTCGCCTCGTCGATACACCATGAAGGCACGACGAAAACCGAGCACGACCACGCCGTCCTGGTTGTAGCCCTCCGTCGCGACGGTGACGATGCCGATCTGGGGCCTCGAGCCGGATGGCCGAAGGGAGATCACGGTCGATCGCGAGTAGATCGTGTCTCCCGCGAATACCGGCACCGGGCACCGGACCTCGTCCCAGCCGAGGTTCGCAAAGACGTTGAACGAAAGGTCGATGGTCGACTGGCCAGTGACGAGGGCGAGGGTCAGCGTCGAGTTCATCAGCGGCCGGCCGTATTCGGTCTGCAGCGCGAAATTCGCATCCAGATGCGTCTTCGAGGTGTTCTGCGTCATCAACGTGAACCACTGATTGTCTGCGTCGGTGAGCGTTCGCGCCATCGGGTGATAGTAGATATCACCTACAGCGAAGTCTTCGTAGAAGCGTCCTGTCCAACCTGGAACCACTCTCAGAGAGTCGTTGTCGCTCATGAGTTCTCCCTCGTCCTCGGTGTCTCCGCCATCAGACCAGCGCAGCTCTTCGCTTCACTGTCACTTCTGAATATATACTATTTAGCATGGCCGGTAGGTTATCGGCGCAGTGAGGACGCCATGACAGTCACCGTGCAGCCCCTGACGACACTCGTCGAGCTTCGGGCCCGGACCCGCCAGCTCTGCTCGGCATTCGACGACGCGTACTGGCGCGAAACAGACCGGAACAGGCGATACCCACAGGAGTTCGTCGACGCTCTGACCGAGTCGGGCCTCCTGGCCGCGCTCGTGCCGGCCGAGTACGGCGGTATGGGTCTCGGCATCACTGAGGGGAGTGTCATCCTCGAAGAGATCAATCACTCCGGCGGGCACTCCGCCGCGTGCCACGCCCAGATGTACACGATGGGTTCGCTCCTCCGGCACGGCAGCGAAGAGCAGAAGTCGCTCTACCTCCCGGCCATCGCCGCAGGTGACCTGCGGCTCCAGGCGTTCTCAATCACGGAGGATGCAGGATCAGACACGACCAACATCGAGACGAGAGCAGAAACGGTCGGCGACGACTTCATCGTGACCGGCCACAAGACGTGGACCAGTCGCGTCGAAGAGTCTGACCTGATGCTGCTCCTGGCCCGTACGACTGCGAAATCCGAGGTCAAGACCGATGGAATGACACTCTTCCTCGTCGACCTGCGGCAGGTCCGCGCCGAACAGCCCGAGTCGATGCGCGTCGTGAAGGTCAACACAATGATGAATTACGCGACCAACCAGATCTTCTACGAAGGCATGCGGCTGCCAAAGTCCTCCGTCATCGGCGAGGTCGGATCCGGTTTCCGGTACGTGCTCGACAGCTGGAATGCAGAGCGGATCCTGCTCGCTGCCGAGGCTGTCGGAGACGGGTACTGGTTCACTGAACGCGCCAGCACGTACGCCGGTACACGCGTCGTCTTCGACCGGCAGATCGGCGTCAACCAGGGCGTACAATTCCCGATCACAGAGGCCTACATGAAGGTGAGGTCTGCTGATCTGATGCGATTCGAGGCGGCCCGACTCTTCGATCAGGACGAGCCCTGCGGCCCCGAGGCGAACATGGCCAAGTACCTCAGTTCCGAAGCAAGCTGGGAGGCTGCGAACGCGTGCCTGAACACCTACGGCGGCTACGGGTTCGTCGACGAATACGACATCGAGCGCAAGTTCCGCGAGACCCGGATGTATCAGGTCGCCCCGATCAACAACAACCTCATCAAGACTTTCATCGGCTCCAAGGTTCTCGGAATGCCCCGGACCTACTGATAGGTCGGCCGGCCCGGTCGAGAGGCTCGCGACCTACCAGCCGGTGACCGCGGTGGCCGCGGCGAGACCCTGCCGGCGACCCGCTTCGGCGCATCCGCCCCGCCGCGAGATATCGAACGGGTTTGGCCCGATCGCGTCGATGGCATCGCTGTTCGGAACGATCACGGTGACCAGCCCGCCCGCCGCCCGCAGCTCGGCCGCTGTCTGATCGACGCTCGGGAAACCACCGCTCGACTCGGGCGCCGGCGCAATGATGATGGCGCTGTCGTACCCGGCTGCGAGCTGCGGATTCGCCGGCGAGAGCATGCCCCCGTCGATCCACTTCCGGCCACCTGCCTCGACCATAGGCCAGATCCCGGGTACCGCGCCTGTCGCGTTCGCCGCTTCCGTCAGGGTCAGCCCCGAAGACCGATCGAGAACGACCAGTTCGCCGGTCTCGGCGTCGATTGCCGTCATGTGGAGCCGGTCGTCCGGCCAGTCGGAGATACCGAGTCGGGCTTTCACGACCTCGAGCCGTCTCTCCGGGCTGATCGTCTCCGCTGCCATCGCTATCCGGCCGAAGGCCCGGGCCAGGGGGACTGCCCGCCCGTAGTTCTGCGTGATCGCGGCCGTGTATGCCTCGATGATATCTGTCGACATCGCAACCGTCACCTCCGTCTCGTCCGGCTCGAACTGGGCCCGGTAGCGAGTCTCCATGTCCTCCCCTGAGGCAATGAGTGCAGCGGTAAACGATCCGGCCGAGGTGCCGTACAGGGCGTCTGCGTTTGTGAGATCGATTCCGCCGTCGGCGAGCCCAGCGATGATGCCGATCTCCCATGAGATACCGGTGATCCCGCCGCCGCCCAGGACGACGGCGCGCGTGTTCGAAGTCGAGGTCATCAGTGACCTTCCAATCTGCTCTCAAATAAAAATATAGTCTATAGAGAGCCAGAAGGGTCGGCTCCCGCGGCTATCTCGTGCGGCCAGTCGTGAGCGATGCCGCTGGGGGAACGGCTGACGCCCTGTGCACGCGGGCTGGCTCGTGGTCGGCGAGGATCAGTCGGCGGCGATCCATCCCACGACTATTGTCGGCGCCGCGGTATTGCCGGCGACCTGCACGGGAAGCACCGAGGCATCGGCCACTCTGAGTTCCTGCACTCCGCGCACGCGCAGCCGCGCACCCACCACATCGTCGTCGTTCGGCCCCATGCCATTCGCTCCGATGGCGTGGCAAAGCCCGGCGCCACTAGTGGCCAGCACATACGCGACCACCTCGTCAGGACTCGTGACAGCAGAGCCCGGGAAATCCTCGTCGACAATGTAGTCGGCGACCGGGCTCGCTGCGAGAACCTCGCGCGCTGTGCCGTTCTTCACCGTCGACGGAGTGAAAGCGATTCGCTCCCTGTCGTGGTCAATGTAGTCGTCGACTCGGGGGCACAGGATGGATCGTGGCCCCCATCGCCTTCGTCGGCGCAGCGCTAGCCGTAACGAATTTCGTCATCTCACACCTCGACTGAGAGGCCCCCATCGAGGCGACCATGAGCGTCTAGCATCGACTCACGCGCAAGAGGGTTGCCGAACAATGCTGTCAAAACGTGGCCAACTATCGAAGCGATTCACATGCCAGCTGTCTACCGGGGGCTGCCTCATTAGCCTTTAGTTATCCGAGGCGGCCAGATCCTTGGTTCTAGCAGCCCGAGGCCTGAGGCTTCGAACTGTTGCACCGCAGGATCTTCGACGAAGAGTTTGCCTTCCTCATCTGCGGCGTCAGCACATCCCGGCAGTAAAGACTGATAGCGAGCGGCGATTGCAGAACGTTCTTAGGGAGCGAGGAGCTCAACATGGCCGCCGCCAGAGGCTTCTCAGCAACCGTGTGGGCGTAGTTTGACCTAGGCGGCGATCAGCTGGAGAAGACGACCGGATCTCCCGTGAAGTGAAGGTCATTGCAGAGCTGGAATAACTCGTCGCCCTTGCCTGGCTTCGCCTGGAAGCGCAACACCACACCTGGCTGATTGGTATTCATGGACTTCTCCTTGTTCGTCTGCTTCTCAGAGCGATTTCGGTAGCAGTAGATCGCTGATCCAAACTGGCGAGGGCGGTCTCACCACCCGCAGTCTCGCCGCGTCGCTAGAAACGGGATCGGGCGCAATTTTCTATCACGTCGGCAGCAGAGATGAACTTCTCCGAACTGCGGTGGACTTCATCGTGGCTGACGTGATTGGCGGCATCGCTATCGAGACGACACCGGAAGAGTCCATCCGATCGCTCATGATGGGTGTTTTCGACGCGATCCAGGCGCATCCTTGGGCCGGCGCGCAGCTCGCACGCGAACCCGGGCAAACCGCTGTCCTTGAGATGTTCCTAGAGATCGGTAGCAGGCTGCAACCTCTCGGCGTTCGCGATGAAGAGCTCTTCGATGCGGCCTCGACATTGCTGAGTTACCTTCTAGGCATTGCTGGGCAACTCGCGGCCAGTGTCCGCATTTCGCAGCGCACCGACCGGGTGTCTAGCCCCGGGTTTAATGGAGGTTCTTGATCCCCTGAAAGGGTAAGAATCATGCCAGCGATGAAGAAGTATCCACCCGAGTTGAAAGAGCGGGCGATCCGGTTGGTGTTGGACTCCGTTGACG
>NZ_BMGP01000013.1 GCF_014640255.1 Subtercola lobariae
CGCGCGCAGAGGATAGGGACCGAACTGTCTCACGACGTTCTAAACCCAGCTCGCGTACCGCTTTAATGGGCGAACAGCCCAACCCTTGGGACCTACTCCAGCCCCAGGATGCGACGAGCCGACATCGAGGTGCCAAACCATGCCGTCGATATGGACTCTTGGGCAAGATCAGCCTGTTATCCCCGAGGTACCTTTTATCCGTTGAGCGACAGCGCTTCCACAAGCCACTGCCGGATCACTAGTCCCGACTTTCGTCCCTGCTCGACTTGTCAGTCTCACAGTCAAGCTCCCTTGTGCACTTACACTCGCCACCTGATTGCCAACCAGGTTGAGGGAACCTTTGGGCGCCTCCGTTACTCTTTAGGAGGCAACCGCCCCAGTTAAACTACCCACCATGCACTGTCCCAGAACCCGATCAGGGTTCGTAGTTAGATATCCAGAGTGACCAGAGTGGTATTTCAACAATGACTCCACCAGCACTAGCGTGCCAACTTCACAGTCTCCCACCTATCCTACACAAGCCACACCGAACACCAATACAAAGCTATAGTAAAGGTCACGGGGTCTTTCCGTCCTTCTGCGCGTAACGAGCATCTTTACTCGTAGTGCAATTTCGCCGAGTTCGCGGTTGAGACAGCTGGGAAGTCGTTACGCCATTCGTGCAGGTCGGAACTTACCCGACAAGGAATTTCGCTACCTTAGGATGGTTATAGTTACCACCGCCGTTTACTGGGGCTTAAATTCTGGGCTTCGCCTTGCGGCTAACTCTTCCTCTTAACCTTCCAGCACCGGGCAGGCGTCAGTCCGTATACATCGTCTTGCGACTTGGCACGGACCTGTGTTTTTAGTAAACAGTCGCTTCCCACTGGTCTCTGCGGCCCTATCACGCTCCCGGAGCTAGTCCGTTCACGATCGGGGCCCCCCTTCTCCCGAAGTTACGGGGGCATTTTGCCGAGTTCCTTAACCACGATTCTCTCGATCTCCTTAGTATTCTCTACCTGATCACCTGAGTCGGTTTGGGGTACGGGCACATGGAACCTCGCGCCGATGCTTTTCTTGGCAGCAGACGATCACTGATTTCCCCACTGAAGGGTACCCATCGAGTCTCAGCCGTAATAGAGGGCGGATTTGCCTACCCTCTGGCCTACATTCTTAGACCGGGTCAACCATCGCCCGGCTCAGCTACGTTCCTGCGTCACACCTGTTAATACGCTAACCGCACCACATCGGGTCGCACGCTACGCCAGAACGCCTCACCCCGAAGGGATCGGTCTATCTGGTTTCAGATGCTTAGCATTAGCGGATTGGCTTGGACGGTTCTTCTGCGGTACGGGAATATCAACCCGTTGTCCATCGACTACGCCTGTCGGCCTCGCCTTAGGTCCCGACTTACCCAGGGCGGATTAGCCTGGCCCTGGAAACCTTGATCTTTCGGAGGACGGGTTTCTCACCCGCCTTTCGCTACTCATGCCTGCATTCTCACTCGTGTGGCCTCCACGGCTGGTTTACACCGCCGCTTCGCTGGCCACACGACGCTCTCCTACCCATCCATACGGCTGGACCACGAAGGCCTGCCAAAAATATAAATGCCACAACTTCGGTGGCGTGCTTGAGCCCCGTTACATTGTCGGCGCGGAATCACTTGACCAGTGAGCTATTACGCACTCTTTCAAGGGTGGCTGCTTCTAAGCCAACCTCCTGGTTGTCTATGCAACTCCACATCCTTTCCCACTTAGCACGCGCTTAGGGACCTTAGATGGTGGTCTGGGTTGTTTCCCTCTCGACGATGAAGCTTATCCCCCACCGTCTCACTGCTGCGCTCTCACTTACCGGCATTCGGAGTTTGGCTAACGTCAGTAACCTTTTAGGGCCCATCGGCTATCCAGTAGCTCTACCTCCGGCAAGAAACACGCAACGCTGCACCTAAATGCATTTCGGAGAGAACCAGCTATCACGAAGTTTGATTGGCCTTTCACCCCTATCCACAGCTCATCCCCTCCATTTTCAACTGAAGTGGGTTCGGTCCTCCACGACGTCTTACCGTCGCTTCAACCTGGCCATGGATAGATCACTTCGCTTCGGGTCTAGAACCAGCGACTCACACGCTCTATTCGAACTCGCTTTCGCTACGCATTCCCCTCACGGGTTAAGCTCGCCACTGATCACTAACTCGCAGGCTCATTCTTCAAAAGGCACGCCGTCACACCAACAAAGGGCGCTCCGACGGCTTGTAAGCAAACGGTTTCAGGTACTATTTCACTCCCCTCCCGGGGTACTTTTCACCTTTCCCTCACGGTACTTGTTCACTATCGGTCATCTGGGAGTATTTAGGCTTATCAGGTGGTCCTGACAGATTCACGCGGGATTTCTCGGGCCCCGCGATACTTGGGATACTCTTCGAGCCATAACCACATTTCAACTACAGGGCTGGCACCTACTATGGCTGGGCTTTCAATCCCATTCGTCTATATAGCGCTGTAACTCTCGCAGTACGGCAGTAACTGCTGAAAAGTCCCACAACCCCGCCCATGCAACGCCTGCCGGCTATCACACATGAACGGTTTAGCCTGTTCCGGTTTCGCTCGCCACTACTCACGGAATCACATGTTGTTTTCTCTTCCTGTGGGTACTGAGATGTTTCACTTCCCCACGTTCCCTCTACCCGCCCTATATATTCA
>NZ_BMGP01000014.1 GCF_014640255.1 Subtercola lobariae
CTGGCAACTATCGACGAGCCTGCACACCGAACTTGCCCTGGACGCCCTGGAAATGGGCATCTGGACCAGGCAGCGGGCCGGACGTGACTTGTCGAATCTGATCCATCATTCCGATCGTGGGGTGCAAGGCGGATTCAATTGGTCGTCGCAACACCTTGATCGTGGAGGTGTTCAGCGGTGGCGAAGAAGGACTGGGCTGCGAAGACGAGTGATGTTCCCGAGGGTGCGCGGCGGCAGTGGCGTGCGGATCGGGCGTTGCGTCCTCCGATGCGTTCGCCTGGGCGGCCTGAGCCCTCGCGGGCGGTGCAGCGGCAGTTCTGGCGTCTGATCGCGACGGGTATCACCTCAGCCGAGGCGGCGCTGAAGGTGGGCGTGTCTGTGCCGGTCGGGTCCCGCTGGTTTCGACACGCTGGCGGTATGCCATCGCTCTCACTTGCCGAACCCACCGGCCGTTACTTGTCTTTCGAGGAGCGTGAAGAGATCGCGCTGCTCCGCGCCAAAAAGGTCGGGGTGCGTGAAATCGCGCGAAAAATTGGCCGTGACCCGGGAACGATCTCTCGGGAGCTGCGCCGCAATGCTGCCACGCGTCGTGGGCAGCTGGAGTATCGGGCGTTGGTGGCGCAGTGGAAGGCTCAGCAGGCATCGAAGCGCCCGAAAACGGCGAGGCTCGTGGCCAACGACGGGTTGCGTGAGTACGTCCAGGAGCGTCTTGCTGGGAACGTTCGCCGCCCGGACGGCAGCGTCGTCGTCGGGCCGGAACCGCCGGCGTGGAAGGGGCTGAACAAACCGCACCGACAGGACCGGCGGTGGGCGACGGCGTGGAGTCCGGAGCAGATCTCGCACCGGTTGAAGGTCGATTTCCCGGATGATGAATCCATGCGCATTAGCCACGAGGCGATCTACCAGTCGCTATTCATCCAGGGTCGTGGCGCCCTCAAGCGCGAACTCGTCGCCTGCCTGCGAACGGGTCGCGCGCTCCGGCAGCCACGGGCTCGAGCACAGAACCGACCCCAGGGTCATGTGACTGCCGATGTGGTGTTCTCTGAACGCCCTGCGGAGGCCGATGACCGCGCCGTCCCTGGGCACTGGGAGGGCGACCTGATCATCGGCACAGGCCGGTCCGCGATCGGCACGATCGTCGAACGCAAGAGCCGCTCAACCCTGCTGGTGCACCTTCCCCGGCTCGATGGCTGGGGCGAGGACCCCTACGTGAAGAACGGTCCGGCGCTGGGCGGCTACGGAGCCGTCGCGATGAACGCCGCGCTCATCGCGTCGATGACGAAGCTGCCCGAACAGCTCCGCAAGACGCTCACCTGGAACCGCGGCAAAGAGCTCTCCGCGCATGCCCAGTTCGCGCTCGAGACGGGCACGAAGGTGTTCTTCGCCGACCCGCACTCGCCCTGGCAGCGGCCGACAAACGAGAACACCAACGGGCTCCTGCGGCAGTACTTCCCGAAGGGCACCGACCTGTCACGGTGGTCCGCCGAAGACCTTAAAGCCGTCGCTCTCACACTCAACAACCGCCCCCGAAAGAGCCTCGACTGGAAGACCCCCGCCGAGGTCTTCAACGAACAGCTACAGTTACTCCAACAACCCGGTGTTGCAACGACCGATTGAACTCGTCCAATATCGGGCGATTCGGTACACCGAACGCCTCGCCGACGCCGATGCTGTCGCGTCGGTGGGCTCAAAGGGCGACAGCTACGACAACGCGATGGCCGAGGCGTTCAACTCGCTATTCAAAGCAGAACTGATCCGCAACCGAGGCCCGTGGAAAGGCATCGACGACCTCGAAATCGCTGTCGCCGAGTACATCGACTGGTTCAACCACCGCCGCTTGCACGGCGAGCTCGGCCACATCCCACCCATCGAGAAAGAGAACGCCTACTACTCACAAACCCCCGTCCCTCGACCGAGAGAACGGGTCAACTAGAGCCCCCACCAAACCCGGGGCTAGACA
>NZ_BMGP01000015.1 GCF_014640255.1 Subtercola lobariae
ACCGTGTCCCGCGTCAAGTAGTTGGCAGGGTTTCTTCTTTTTCGAAGTTGGGGATGGTGGGGTCGGCGAGGCCGGCGTGAACGTCGGCGGGCCGGTTCCAGGCGATCGCTTCGTGTGGCCGGACGTGGTTGTAGTCGGCTCGGTACGCGCCTATCTGCTCGACAAGGCTGAGGCCGTGCTCGATCTCTTCACGGAACAGCCATTCGTATTTCATCGACCCGAACCCGCGTTCGCGTGACCCGTTCTGGCCAGGCGTCCGCACCCTCGTGCGAACATGCCGAAGCTCTGGATGCGCGGTGATGAACGCCTCGAAACGGAACGATCTGAACGGGCCGCCGTTGTCCGTGACGATCGTGAGCACGGGCCGGATTTCGCCTGTCTCTGGGTCGACGACAGCATCATCGATGAGCGGGTGACCGAGCAGCTGCTCGGCCTCGGTCAGGGCGAGTTCGACAGCAGCGATCGCGTCATGCTGGTTGCTGGTCGGTGAAACATGGCAGTCGTATTCGTACTTCGACCAGTAGTCCCGGCAGCCAGCGATGCGCCACACCCCACCGGTCGTGGTCTCGTAGTCGCTGAAGTCCAGCTGCCAGACCTGGTTCGGGCCTGTGGGTTCTTGGGCGAACGCAGCCTTACGACGTTCGGCGAGTTTCCGGCGTTCGCGCTGGTAATCAGCGGGCAAGATCAGGCCTTCGTCACGCAGCAACCGCAACACGGTCGCCTGCGATACCCGGTGCCCGTCATGCCTTGTCATCGCCCACACCTTCCGGTGACCCCACGCCGGATGCGCTGCTGCGTGCTTGATGACCAACTCCCGGGCACCCACCCTGGCGGGCCTGGGCCATGGCCCTTTCGGCGGCCGTGCGGTGCGGGCTTTCGCCTGCCAGCGTCGCCAAGTGCGTTCGGGCATGTCGATGATTTCGCAGAACCTCGAAGTCGACATGCCCGCATCTTTACGGATCACCTCGAGGTCCTCGAAGGGCCCAAACGGCCCTCAGCGCTCTTCTTCCACACCCGAATCTCGACTGCGGCTTCGCCCAGGGCCTGGGTCAGTTCGCTGACTTCTTCTTCGAGCTGCCGCTCACGCGACGAGGGCTTCGATTTACCTGTCTCGATACCCGCCTTGCCCGCCTCGAGGAACTGGCGTTTCCAGTTCCCGATCGCTTGCTCAGACACCTTCTCACGACGCGCCGCCTCGGCGATCGTGATCTCGTTCTGCAGGATCGACAACACAATACGGAGCTTCTTCTCCGCCGGGATCGTCGGTGGACGACTCATATCAGTTCAGACCTTTCAGCTGGGGCGTTGCATCAGCAACTAACTACCCCTGCCAACAATTCTGACGCGCGACA
>NZ_BMGP01000016.1 GCF_014640255.1 Subtercola lobariae
TTTGGTTGAGGATGGACTCGCGGCCTATCAGGTTGTTGGTGAGGTAATGGCTCACCAAGCCTACGACGGGTAGCCGGCCTGAGAGGGTGACCGGCCACACTGGGACTGAGACACGGCCCAGACTCCTACGGGAGGCAGCAGTGGGGAATATTGCACAATGGGCGAAAGCCTGATGCAGCAACGCCGCGTGAGGGATGACGGCCTTCGGGTTGTAAACCTCTTTTAGTACAGAAGAAGCCTTCGGGTGACGGTATGTGCAGAAAAAGCACCGGCTAACTACGTGCCAGCAGCCGCGGTAATACGTAGGGTGCAAGCGTTGTCCGGAATTATTGGGCGTAAAGAGCTCGTAGGCGGTTTGTCGCGTCTGCTGTGAAATCCGGAGGCTCAACCTCCGGCCTGCAGTGGGTACGGGCAGACTAGAGTGCGGTAGGGGAGATTGGAATTCCTGGTGTAGCGGTGGAATGCGCAGATATCAGGAGGAACACCGATGGCGAAGGCAGATCTCTGGGCCGTAACTGACGCTGAGGAGCGAAAGCATGGGGAGCGAACAGGATTAGATACCCTGGTAGTCCATGCCGTAAACGTTGGGAACTAGATGTAGGGGCCATTCCACGGTTTCTGTGTCGCAGCTAACGCATTAAGTTCCCCGCCTGGGGAGTACGGCCGCAAGGCTAAAACTCAAAGGAATTGACGGGGGCCCGCACAAGCGGCGGAGCATGCGGATTAATTCGATGCAACGCGAAGAACCTTACCAAGGCTTGACATATACCAGTAACGGCTAGAAATAGTCGCCCCGCAAGGTTGGTATACAGGTGGTGCATGGTTGTCGTCAGCTCGTGTCGTGAGATGTTGGGTTAAGTCCCGCAACGAGCGCAACCCTCGTTCTATGTTGCCAGCACGTTATGGTGGGAACTCATAGGAGACTGCCGGGGTCAACTCGGAGGAAGGTGGGGATGACGTCAAATCATCATGCCCCTTATGTCTTGGGCTTCACGCATGCTACAATGGCCGGTACAAAGGGCTGCAATACCGTAAGGTGGAGCGAATCCCAAAAAGCCGGTCTCAGTTCGGATTGAGGTCTGCAACTCGACCTCATGAAGTCGGAGTCGCTAGTAATCGCAGATCAGCAACGCTGCGGTGAATACGTTCCCGGGCCTTGTACACACCGCCCGTCAAGTCATGAAAGTCGGTAACACCCGAAGCCAGTGGCCCAACCGTGAGGGGGGAGCTGTCGAAGGTGGGATCGGTGATTAGGACTAAGTCGTAACAAGGTAGCCGTACCGGAAGGTGCGGCTGGATCACCTCCTTTCTAAGGAGCACGTTTC
>NZ_BMGP01000017.1 GCF_014640255.1 Subtercola lobariae
CAGCCCGCACCGCGGCAACGTGAACGGCACCTCGAACCAGCTTGACGCCTGACCGACATCACCGTCGCCTTGCACCGGGTCGGATCGATGCGCTGTGCTCATGCTGTCCCGTTCCCGATGGGGTGCCGGGGTGATGAGCACCAATTCGTCGAGACGATAGTCGATCATCCGGCTGCCGGGCAAGCCGTCGTGGCAGTCGTTGCGCGTGCCAGGAGTCAGATATGCTCACCAGTAGTTGCCCCAGACCCCGGCCGCTGACCTTCCCACTCGAACAACAGGCCACCTGGTTCCGTTCGAGGTTTTCGCTACGTCACGTCTGGATCGAGGCTCCGTGAAACGTGTTCATGATGAACGACGTTTCTCGGCGCGTACGATCACGTCGAGTGCCGCCCGCAGGTTCTTGGTTCAGGCAGCGGTACCGGGTGTGAATACCCGCCGTGAACCGTGGCAGAACAAGGCAACCTGATGAGCATCGAACAACACACCGCCCGCATCCTCCGCGACATTCATGCCCCCTCGCCGGAGGGTGATAGTTCTGCTCAGCGCCTCGTGAACGCCTGCGCCATCGAGACTCCCGCGACCGGAACTTCACTGACTTGGTCTTCACCTGGCGCCGTACCATTGACGGTCGCAGCGACTGCCGGGGTTGCTGCGGCGATGGAACAGCTGTCGTTCACCCTGGGCGAGGGTCCGCAAGTGTCCTGCGCGGCAACCGACCGGATCATTTTCCGTCCGTATCTCGCCGACGGCGCGGGGGAGTGGGCGGGCCTGACACCAGAAGCGCTCCGCCTGGGGGTTCGGGCGGTGTTCGCGTTCCCGCTGAGGCTTGGCGCGATCAGTCTCGGCGTGCTCACCATCTACCAAGACGCCGCAGGTGCGCTCACCGAACCTCAACTTGGTGTCGCGTTGGCATACGTGGCAGCCGCGACCGCGTTGCTGCTCCAGGCCCCAGGGAACGATGACGGTTCTCTCCCGCCGGTGCTGGAAGATCCTTTCGCGTTGCAGGCCGAAGTGCATCAGGCTACCGGGATGATCGCCGCGCAACAGGGCATCGATTTAGGCTCCGCGCTGTCGCTGCTCCGCGCTCACGCGTATACCCATTCGGAACCGGTGAGCAAGATTGCCCGCGACGTCGTTACTCTCACCCTCCGCATCAGCTGACCGCAGCTGTATCCTCAATCTCAGACGCTAAGGAACGCGCATGACACGAGAAACCCGCCTCGCCGAAGTTTTCATTACCCTCGCCGATACCCTTACCGACGATTTCGACGCCACCGATCTTCTGCACTACCTCGCGGACGCATGCGTGGAACTTTTGAA
>NZ_BMGP01000018.1 GCF_014640255.1 Subtercola lobariae
AGCAGCGCAGCCTCCGGTTCATCACCCTGCCGTCGGGGATGGTGAAAATGATCGGCCTGCTGCCACCCGAAGACGCCGCATCCTGGCTCGCGATCGACGCCGCCACCCAAAGCCCCCGGGTGCGGCCGTCGTTTCGTGCTGATCCGGCCGATACGGATCCTGACGGTGGAACTACTGCCGCCCGGCGAAGCGGCGGTGACACGGGCTCTGGGAGGGCCACTGTCGCCGCTGATACTGCGGCCGGCAACGATCACGGCGACGACGATGAGGCCGGCGAGCCGCCGGTGGATGTGGTGTTCGAGGATCCGCGTACTCGGGATCAGAAATGTTTAGACGTTTTCACTGATGTGATCCGGAGGGGTGCGACGTTGCCTGATGTGCCTCGTATCAACGGTGCCGCCGCAGTCGTTTCGGTGCATGCTGATCTTGAGGACATTGTTGCCGGCCGCGGGGTGGGCTGGGTACCCGGCATCACCGAACCGTTACCCGCGTCGAGTGTGCAGCAGCTGCTCTGCCACGCCGACAGCATGACCACGGTGTTCGGTGAGGGCGGGCAAGTGCTCTGCCAGGGCAAGAAGCAACGCCTGTTCACGACCCGGCAGATTCAGGCCATGGCGGCCCGTGACGGCGGATGCGTCTGGCCACGCTGCGACCGGCCCCCGTCCTGGTGCGAAAGTCACCACACAACCCCCTGGACCTCGCAAGGCTACCTCCCAGGCCGTACCGATGTGGACCTCGGCGTGCTCCTGTGCCATTTTCACCATTCCGTCGTACACAAAACGGGGTGGACGTTGATCATGATCAGCGGCGCACCACACTTCATCCCACCCGACAGCCTCGACTGGACACAAACCCCGAGACCCGCAACCCAGCAACGCACCCGCACACGACTGAAACCATTGAAACTCGGCGACCTCCCCAAACGCTCGGAACCCTGGCACCGCACCCCAAACAGCACGGCCAGCACGAGCACGGCAAGCCGCGGCGGCGGTGATAGGCCATGACCCGTACGAGCAAAGAACTCTGCCCGCAGCCGGGCCGGGCGGCGATATGCGGTGGCCGGGCGACGAAATCGGCCCACGAACGCGCCCACACGAGTCACCACGAACGCGCCCGCACGAGTAACCATGAGAGCGGCCACGGGTGCGGTTGTCGCGCGTCAGAATTGTTGGCAGGGGTAGTTAGTTGCTGATGCAACGCCCCAGCTGAAAGGTCTGAACTGATATGAGTCGTCCACCGACGATCCCGGCGGAGAAGAAGCTCCGTATTGTGTTGTC
>NZ_BMGP01000019.1 GCF_014640255.1 Subtercola lobariae
ACCGCGATACCGACCACCGTCAACACGGCCTTCGTCGTACGCGACATAACCGTCTTCGCGGGCGCGACCGGGGTAGCGGATGCCGGTGCCGCAGCCGGAGCGGCCGAAACCTGCACAGCCGGCGGCGGCCAGAGCTTCTCACCGTTCTGCGTCACGGTAATCGCCCGCTGCACAACATCGGTGTGATCGAGCAGCAGCCGACCATCCTTGCCCGGCGTCAGCAGCTTCAGCAGATTCACCAGATTCTGGCCGTAGAGCTGCGACGCTTGAGCCGGTAGCCGGCGAGCGAGATCGGTGTACCCGATGATCGTCACACCGTTCGCGGTGACGATCGCCTCCCCCGGCACGGTGCCCTCGACATTGCCGCCGTTCGCCGCCGCGAGATCAACGATCACACTGCCCGACTTCATGCTCGCAACATCGGCAGAGGTCAGAAGCACCGGCGCCTTTCGCCCCGGAATGTTCGCGGTCGTGATGATGATGTCGACATCAGCCGCCTGCTCCGAATAGAGCTCGGCAGCACGCTGGTTGTATGCATCCGACGTGGCCTTCGCGTATCCGTCACTCGACACCTCCGACTGCTCGGCAACCACCACCGCAAGATACGTGCCGCCGATCGACTTCACCTGCTCCGCTACCTCGGGGCGAGGATCCGTCGCGCGCACGATGGCCCCCATCGACGACGCCGCGCCAATAGCTGCCAGCCCGGCCACCCCAGCACCAGCGACCAGCACCTTCGCCGGCGGCACCTTGCCCGCAGCCGTCACCTGGCCCGTGAAGAACCGGCCAAAACTGTTCGCCGCCTCCACCACCGCGCGATACCCGGCAATGTTCGCGGTCGACGACAGCACATCCATCGACTGCGCCCGCGAAATGCGCGGCACAGCATCCACCGCCAACGCCGTAATCGGCAATGCCACCAGTTTGTCGACGACTGCGGGGTTCAGACCAGGTGAAAGCCACGACACCAGAGTCGCGCCATCAGCGAGCAAGGCGAGCTCAGCATCCGACGGCGCGTTCACGGTCAGCACCACATCAGCACTCCAGGCGTCTTTACGGTCGACGACGACGGCGCCAGCCGCTGCATACCCGTCATCAGGAAAGGCAGAAGCCCCGCCTGCACCCGCCTGCACACTCACGTCATATCCCAGCTTGATCAGCTGGGCGACGGTAGAGGGGGTCGCAGCGACCCGCGTCTCACCCTCAGCCGTCTCAGCAACAACTCCGATACGC
>NZ_BMGP01000020.1 GCF_014640255.1 Subtercola lobariae
ACCGATGAGAAAGCACGGCTCGCTGAACTCGAGAAAGAGAATCGCGAGTTGCGGCGGGCGAACGCGATCTTGCGGAGCGCGTCGGCTTTCTTCGCGGCGGAGCTCGACCGCCCCAACAGCAGATGATCGCGTACATCGACGAACACAAGGATGAGTTCGGGGTCGAGCCGATTTGCAGGGAACTGCCCATCGCCCCGCAAACCTATTACGCGTCAAAGGCCAGACCGCCCTCGAAACGCTCTGTCAGCGACGAGGTCACGGTTGCCGAGATCCGTAAAGTACACACCGATAACTACAGCGTGTACGGGGTTCGGAAGGTGCACGCCCAGCTGCGTCGCGACGGCCGTCAGGTGGCAAGGTGCACCGTGGAACGACTGATGCGACGCGAAGGATTACGCGGTGTTCGGCGCTCGAAAGAACCTCGGACCACGATTCCCGGCCCGATCGCTGATCGGCCGGGGGATCTCGTGGAACGCCGGTTCGAGGCGGATGCTCCGGATTGTTTGTGGGTGGCTGACATCACCTACATTCGAACGTTCACCGGTTGGGTGTACGCCGCGTTCGTCACCGACGTGCACTCCCGCCGCGTCGTGGGCTGGCAACTATCGACGAGCCTGCACACCGAACTTGCCCTGGACGCCCTGGAAATGGGCATCTGGACCAGGCAGCGGGCCGGACGTGACTTGTCGAATCTGATCCATCATTCCGATCGTGGGGTGCAA
>NZ_BMGP01000021.1 GCF_014640255.1 Subtercola lobariae
CTATTATCAACTCCCCGAGGCTTATCGCAGATTTATACGTCCTTCTTCGGCTCCAGATGCCAAGGCATTCACCGTTTGCTCTTAAAAACTTCAACAAACAAAATCACACAACAAAGACCAATGTTAAATCCCCAGACATAAATGCCTGAAGAAACATTGATTATCAGTCTGTATCCGCAACAAACACCGCCCCGCTCAAAGAGCTGGCCGGTCCTTTTACGTGACACATCTGATGATGCTCGCGTCCACTGTGTAGTTCTCAAAATACGGGCGGTACCCCAAACAGAACGGGAACAAATCCCCGACCTGAAATAAGGCCCAGAGTTACGAAACCAACCCACCCATCACGCAGTAAACAAATACCACACGACAGAAAGGCTGCCCGGTCCCTCAGGACCCAACAGCGTGCACAACACAGCCACAACACACCCGCTCTTCCAAACCCCGAAGGATCGTACTAACCAAACATGCTGCACTACGCGAATGTCAAATGTTCCACCCATGAGCGCCACCAACAGATAACTTCCGCTGAAATGACTGTCCGTGCGATTCGCCTGTATACAGAGCGACACGAAACGTGCTCCTTAGAAAGGAGGTGATCCAGCCGCACCTTCCGGTACGGCTACCTTGTTACGACTTAGTCCTAATCACCGATCCCACCTTCGACAGCTCCCCCCTCACGGTTGGGCCACTGGCTTC
>NZ_BMGP01000022.1 GCF_014640255.1 Subtercola lobariae
CTATTATCAACTCCCCGAGGCTTATCGCAGATTTATACGTCCTTCTTCGGCTCCAGATGCCAAGGCATTCACCGTTTGCTCTTAAAAACTTCAACAAACAAAATCACACAACAAAGACCAATGTTAATCCGGCCAAAAAAATTGACCGGGAACATTGATTATCAGTCCACAAATAATCCCCCGAAAGGGAAAGTTTGCGGCTGATGATGCTCGCGTCCACTGTGTAGTTCTCAAAATACGGGCGGTACCCCAAACAGAACCACCCCAAAAGGGTGACCTGAAATAAGGCCCAGAGTTACGAAATCAACCCACCCATCACGCAGTAAACAAATACCACACGACAGAAAGGCTGCCCGGTCCCTCAGGACCCAACAGCGTGCACAACACCAACCAACCCGAATACCCCGTTCCAAACCCGATCCGAAAACCAGGCCGTACTACGAGCACCCGTGCCAGCTAATGATTGTCAAATGTTCCACCCATGAGCGCCACCAACACCTAACTGGCGTTGAAATGACTGTCCACCCTGATCGCCTGTATACAGGACGAGGTGAAACGTGCTCCTTAGAAAGGAGGTGATCCAGCCGCACCTTCCGGTACGGCTACCTTGTTACGACTTAGTCCTAATCACCGATCCCACCTTCGACAGCTCCCCCCTCACGGTTGGGCCACTGGCTTC